>CANMGU010000001.1 GCA_947497455.1 uncultured Sphingomonadaceae bacterium
TGGGATGGGAAGTACTTGACTTTGGAGACCGCAAGATTGTTTCCCATGGAGGCAGTGATTGGCACGAGCTAGCGCTGGCCTATTTCGATACGCAGTCAAAAGACGGCGTCATCATCTTTCTCAACGCCCCTAGCGCAAACGCGTTAAAGGCCATGCCAAAAGCAATTTCATTGTTGGACGCGGACTCGCCAATGGTCGAACTTTACGAGCGTTGGCTTCAACAAGCTGAAGCTGCGGCAGGTTCTAATTAAGAATACACTTTGGAAGTCATTCTTGTCTGGCTTTCTGATCAAGGCCAACGTCAGCTTTCACCCCAATTTCAGTCGTTCGGGAATTAGCCAGCTAGTGTCCGCTTTCGGGCTAATTGCAGTCGCGACGTTAGTGTCCGCTAAGGGCGCAAAAGCGGACACTACAAATTTTGCTACTGGAACATCTATATGGAACGAGGCTGCAACTCGTTAAAAAGACTGATTGCCTCTTCTTGTTCTGCGGGCGTTAGATCTTCCGAATCTAACGTTATGGTTAAATGACGGAGCGCCAACGGGGTGGATCGACGAACCCCAACTCCATCAAGATAGCACTTCGCGATGTCTAGATGAGCACTACCATCTCCAGTGCTAGCGGCTCTTTCGTACCATTGAAACATTGCTCGGCGTTTTCCCTGTTCTTTATAGAGAGTAGCAATATTAACGGCAGCGCAGGCATCTTGATTGCGCCAAGCCATTCTATAACAGCGCATAGCCTCCACTTTGTTGACTGCGACACCCTTACCGGTATCGAACAAATAACCCAATCTAACCCAACAAGACGGATACCCGGTATTTTTGTGCCTCAAAAACTACACCCATTTTGGATATAGTTTTCATCGAATGCAATTGACTCAAATAACCGTAAGGAACAGCTTTATATTAATTCAATGCTTTAATTGAGTCGAAGATGGGATGAGGGGCAGTTAACGCATGGGAAGGATCATTGAATCTACAGTATTTTGTGTGGTGACAGTCGCATTAGCAGGATGCGCTTCTGCAGATCGCGGATCTGCGGCTTCTTTAGCTGAAGCAGGAATTAACTCTACTTCCGCGCTTGAAAGGGACGTTCGGGATACAGTTGCTAAACTGGAATATGTGGACGTGACTGAAGCGTTTACAGCGACTTGGCAACTATGCCAAAATCCTGGAATTTGTTCGGTTATGGTTCCCTCAAATGCCAACTATGCGAAGAGGCGGCAATTAGTTCAATCTATAGCTCTCCGTGCACAAGCCCTATCTGCGCTCAAAAATGCCTATCGAGCGTTGGAGAACGAGGCAAACTATGATGCGCGTGAAGATCTTGAGGGGACCACATCGGATGCCATTAATGCAGTAAATAGTTTCGCTAGCTCAATTGCGCCGCTAGCGCCGGCCCCACTGGCAGCGGTTATTTCGCAGCCAATTGCGGCTGTTTTCAGCGCAGGTGCTGGTTTCTTTGCTGGCAGTCAGCAAAAATCGAGAATCTTAGAGGCGAACAGACTAATTGAGAATGCAACCAAAAGATTTCGTGATGCGCTTGCAGCAGAAAAATATGCATTTGTATCAATTGAAGACTATTTGGCGCTACATCGAAAAGAAGCGAGGTTAGCTCTCTTGGATGCCGGTTTGGTTTCGAGGTCTAGCGTATTGATGCCAATGGCTAAGAGATTGGATATGACGCTCGTCAAAAATGCAGATTCGATAATAGCAAAATCAAATGCAACTAAGACTTCAGTTGAGGCAGTGATCGAAGCTCAATCGAGAGCAGATCTGCAAAATACTAAACGTAAATATGACGCAGCGCTTTCCACATTGGATTCATTGCTTGTCGCTCACAGTAAAATTTTGAATGATCGAGGTTTAAGCCTCTCAGATATCAACAGTAACATTTCTGCATTGAATGCTGCACTCGAAGATCAAACGGGAGGTTGAGGCATGCCAACTACACCTGAGGAGCGACTGATTCTCGTTTACGAGAGCTATCGAAATGCTTACGAACGGAGGGCGAAAGATTGGCAAAAAGCCACAACGCTGAAGCAAGCGAAGGCCATTGCAAAAAACGTTGATGGGCTAGAATCAGCGTATCTACAGGCGGCACGAAATGCGCTCGATGCCAATGGTGCAAATGTTGAGGCGGCATTCGCACAAGCAAAATTGGCCAAGGAAGAGGTTGAAAAAGCATATAGAAAGGCCAAAAAACTGACAGATAAAATAAAGACCGTGAGTGAATTGGTAAACGGCGTCGGAGACTTGGTAAAGAAGGCCTCTGGCAATTAGTTGGTGAGATTCGGAAAATTGGAGTAAGTAAGTCTTTGTGGGTTAAATTATCTATTGAGCTGTCTCCGTTTAGAGAATTTAATGGGCTATTATTGGGGGGATTATGTCGTTTGTCGGAGGACCATTTAAATATGATGTTTTCATTTCGTATTGTTGGGGACAGAAAGCAGTAGACTCGGCTTTTGAAACCAATAATTTCACTCGCGATTGGGTAAAGGAATTAGTTGATTCTCTCGTACAGCAATTGCGAATGGCTTGTAAGACTGTACCGGGTTCTGATGATTTCACGTTCTTTTTTGATCATCGATCAGAGCGCAATTCGGGTGCGGATTTGGATGAGGAACTAGAGGAAGCTGTTCGCTCTTCTGCCTACATGATAGTTCTGATGTCGCCATATTATTGCGAAAGTCGATGGTGCAACAGAGAGGTTGAACTTTTCGACGCAAAAATTCGTGACGATGGGAGACCAAAAGAACACTTTATCATAAGACAAATAAGTAGAACGGAACATCGCCCGCCAATAAGTTCTTGGCCAGCGCCACTGTTGGGTAAATCCGGTGAGCCGAGAAAATCCGGTATGCCGTTTTATGACCCAGTCACGAAAACACCTTTGACGACTGCAAATGAAAAACAGCTTGTGGGTTTGGATCTCCTAAAAGAGGCTGTTGAAAAGCTGACGTCTTTTCGGGCAACAGTAGCGGCAACGTCTGCTGCACCTCCAAAGGTTACAGGAAAAAATCACTTTGTATACTTGCAGCGACATGCTGATATTCAGATTTGGAATAGCACTAAACAGGCTCTGGATACTTTTGTCATCGTAAATCCCGATGAAATGGATGAAGCACCAAAGCCAGGATTGATATCTACCTTTAAAGAACGACGGATGGTTGGCCTAGCTGATTGTCATGGGCTAGCGATAGTCCGAAAATCTGGCGATGATCCTATCCGTTCAATGGCATCTGCCGGGTCTCAGGACCTTGAAGCACTGGAGTCGTTGGAAGGAATTCGATTGCCATGGGTGCTAATAGATCATGTGATTGATCAACCACCAGACCTGCCACCTCAATTGAACATACCTAGGGTTAAAGTTGAGGGTTCAGAGTGGCCGAAAAAAGTGGTTGATGCGTTGATGACCGATGTTGACTGAAACTCAACTCGAGCAGATTCCTGAAAAACCCTATCCAGGCTTGCGACCGTTTAATGAGCAGGAGTCTGCTATATTTTTTGGGCGTGAGCTCACTATTTTTGAACTTATCGCTAAAATGGGCGAACGAAATCTAATAATTGTGCATGGCGGTTCTGGTTGTGGAAAATCGTCGATCGTAAATGCGGGCGTCATTCCAACTTTGTTGCGGGATCACACACTTGCAAACCTGTCTTTCGATTATGGAGTTTATCGACCATTTAAAGGCCCTATTGATGGAATGGCCAAGATTTTGGCTGATCACCTTGGTTCCCCAACAGGCGATGATCCTTTTGTTTGGTGGGTTAATCAATTAGTGGTCGGAGATAACATTGTCGACGTTATTGAACGGCAAATTGAGTCAAAGGGATTGGAAAGTTTTTGCTTAGTAATTGACCAATTCGAGGAAATATTCGCTTGGGCGGATGAAATCAGCAAACATGATGCGCAACTCCTTATCAACTTGTTAGCTGAAATCGGCTCTAGAGAGAATAAGTCCAAAAGCCTATTCGTGCTTTTAACGATGCGCTCGGATTTCCTGGGCCGATGTGTACAGTTCCCTGGCCTAAACAAGCTTATCAATGATTGTCAGTATTTTTTACCAAATTTGGACGACCGTGGAGTTTATAAAGCAATAACGGAGCCCGCGAAAATCTTCGAGGGAAGTGTTTCTTCTGAGCTTGCCGATAAATTGAGGTACGCTGTTCAAGGTGGTCAAGATCCATTGCCAGTGCTGCAACATGCATTGATGAGGATGGCCGATACAAATTTCCAGGATGATTGCGAATGGGAAATGTCAACCGAAGACCTGGAAGAAATTGGCGGCTTAGACTCTGCAATTTCAATGCACGCAGACCAAATATATAATCGCTTAATCGACCAGAATGGCGCAGAAATGGAAAGCGGAATCAGTTGGTTTTTCCGTGCCTTGGTAGAAAATGATGCTGGGGGGGTGGGTCGCAGGCGGCCGAGAAATCTATATCAATTGAATCTAGTTACCGGCCTAGATCGTACTTTGTTATTGAAAATTGTTGAAGAGTTCTCAGCCCCAGGTTGTAGTTTTTTAAAGACCTCAAATTCAGGGGTTGATAGAGATTCTATCATTGTCGATATCAGTCATGAGGCATTGATCCGAAACTGGTGGCGGATGCATGATAGCAATTCTGGTGACAAATTAGGTTGGTTGAGCCTTGAACGACAAGCTCAAGATCTCTGGAGATACTTTGCTTTGTCAGCACAGGATCATGCGGAGAACGATGGTTCATTGTTGCCGCCAGCAATTACCGAATTTCGTTGGCCTTGGTACGATCCTTTGCAGCGGTTACCGGAACGGGCTCGGCGCTATTTTCAGCATGCGCAAGAATTTGAAAATGCTGATGAGGAACCCGAGTGGGAGCAGGTGAGCAGCTTCATGGATGCTAGCTACCGCCGAATGGAAAACGCTAAGAAAAGAAAATGGGGCCTTGCAGCAGCGTTTCCAATAGTTGCTGGAGCATTGGCGTACTGGGCGATAACGGCCCAAACAAGTGCAGATGTATCTATTAAAGATCTTGCCAACACAAAAATCGAAAAACAAGATGAGCTCATTGAATCTGATAAGGTATTTGGGGCATTTCTTCAGGATACCGTCAATTCACGGGACGAGAATCTATCTGTAAACCAATTGGACGTAGGCAAGATGGAATCCATTGAAGGGACGCTAGGGGAAGAACTAAAGAAACAGGATGCAACTGTTACTATATTCGATCCTAATTTAGAATCTCGATACTATATCTGGATCGGAACCCAAGCGAGGCCGGAAATCGCGTATGATCTGGAGAGTTGTAAGTTGAGAAAAATCCGCCCGGAAACTGTCAAGAAAAACCAGAGGTTTGTGGTTTGTTCAAATATCATTGTTAGAAATGATTTTCCCGAGCCTGGTAAAAAAATTAAAGGTGTAGGTGTTGCTACATACGGAACGACGGTGATGGCGCTCGATAAGCCGCTAAAATATCGCGATCAATATTGGATCAATGTAATGGTCCGTCCAACCAATTTCCCGGATGTAAGTATACGATACTCGTGGAAGAAGGAAAAATGGAATGCTCTTGAGAACGGATTGAAGAATATCGGGTATGAAATTTTGGATAGCAGGAGACGCGCAAATAGAGGTGGTGAAGATACAGTTACCTATTGCAAAATTGACGACAAGTCTAAAGCCGTGCGCCTTGCTGCCTCCGTAGATAAGCTAATGCTCAATGACAAAGGAAGCACCAAAACAAATCTTGATTGTACACAGTTAGATGGTGCCAATAGGGTGCTCCTAAATCTGGGATAGAGAGACGTTAGTGGGGTGATCTTTTTCAAAACGCCTTCAAGGTGCATCAAATTCGATAGATAGTTTGGTTCAAATCAATTCAAAACAATATCAAGATAGTTGTGATTTGCGTGTGGGAAATTTAGTTTAGACCTTCGGCTGGTCTGATGATCAAGGACACTATCCAGTTTTCTAAGCTTGTCCTTTCTGATGTAAGTTTTATGGCCCTTGATCTCATCGGGACTGTAGGTGAGATGAATTTTGTATTCACCTCCACTATCGCCCCGTTCGGCAAAAATCATATCGAGTGTTTTCGGGTCTGGGTTCCCATGGCCACCATCCCCACTGATCACATAGTGGTTTGCAGTTACATTCGCGATGAATTCCTTATCGATGTTTCTAACGCTGCCGTGATGACCAAGTTTAATGAGATCAAAATGAACCTTGCCGTTCTCATCCAAAAGTCCTGCGTTGCCAAGCCACTGATATGTCATATCCGCGCGAGCATCTCCCATCGTTAAAATGGATTTACCGTTCGTATCGATAACGGCAACAATACTCGCAAGATTTGAAACAGATTTATCCAAAGATGCAGCGGCGGTCTCTGCCTCGGCTTCTCGCTGAAGAATTTTAGGGAGCTCGCTCTTCCATTTTTCACGAAGATCCTCAATTTCTTCTTCGCCAGGTCCAATGACCCGAACGGAAAAATCACCAAATTCTCTAGCATCGTGTCCCGATTTGGCGATTTTCCCGTCAAATTCCACATTCTGCAGAATTCCTAACCGCTCGGCATCCAATCTTAGTTGGCGGCCTTGCGCTACACTTGCGAGCACTAACTGTGACCCTTCATCCTGCAAGATGTTGCTAAAATTATCCTCGAAAACTCCAGCCACACTTGTCGACTTGTCGGCGGTATCGGACGACCCCAGTACGAAATCTGCAAAACTGTTGTGCCAGAGCTTAGAAACCTTAACTAAAGGTGTTCGCTCCTCGTCCTGGGCTTCGATCAGTTCATCGGTTAGGTCAAGAATACCGTCGATATGATCTGCATCAATGTGGCTAACCATCATTAGATCAATCGGTAAGGCATGCTCGGGTGAGCGCTCATCTTTCAGCTTTTTTAGCTCCTTTCTCAGGAACTGACGATAGACTCCGGACGGTCCTCCATCGATTAGCATGACCGAGTTTTCTGTAAACAAGATCAACGCATCACCGTGTTTCGCCCGAACTGCGCGCAATGTGACATCCGCCATGATTATTCTCCTAAATTGACTGCATTGCACGGAGGGCATCGACCAACCCGTGTCCTTGAAAATATCTCTCTCGCCCTAAATCGGTTGCTGTATCGCAAAGGATATCTTTGATTTGATCAGGTTTTGCTATGAGCTCCGAATATCTCGCCATGAGCATAGCTGCAACACCGCTGACATGCGGCGCAGCCATGCTGGTACCATCTTTGAAGCCAGCCCTCCCATTTAGAACAGGCCCACTAATTTTCTCTCCTGGTGCAACGAGGTCTGGTTTCATTCTTCCATCGCCGGTTGGACCTCGGCTGGAAAAGTAACTCACTCCATATTCATGCGGTCGCTTTCGATGTGTCGCGCCTACGGTGATTACTTTTTGCGCGTTTCCTGGATCGGTAATTGAAACTGTTCTATATTGATCATCTGCAGAAATACCGCCTGCGCTATCCATTTGATAACCATGATTTCCTGCTGCTGCGACCATTACCATGCCATGCGCGGATGCTTCATCACATTCTTTGCAAACAGGCGTCTGGCCACAGGCAAATCGCCTGACTTCATGTATGAGAGAAAGGCTTAAGTTCGCGCCGTGAACCTGCATCGTTCCCGCTCGCATGTTCATCCAGCGCAAATATTGGATCGCTGCTAACAGCTCAAATTCATCGGTAAGCCCGTCTTCCCGAAAAACTCTGACGTCAATTAAGTTGATATCAGGACAAATCCCACGCATCCTTCTCACGCGATCGTGAAGCGGAAGCTTCCGTATTGTCTCTGTTTCGATATCTTCTATCCAATCGGCCGCCAAAATCCCGGCGACATGTGTGCCGTGGTCATTTGTAGGAGGGTCCGGCTTTTCAATGACAATGGCAGGCTCTAAATCCTGCCAATCAATTTGTTGTCCATCATGAATTCGTTGCCGTAGATTGATAATTAAATTTTTGGCTTTTGTTTTGGCGGTCCGCTTTGGAATACCCTCTCGGTCAGCTATATTTTTCGCAATCCGAGAAACAATATCGTCGCGATGCTGGGAAAGCTTGCGGGATCGCACGTTGATCTCAATACCAAAGTCCAAAAGCTCTCGCAGGCGAGTGAAATCAAGAGTTTTGACGATCCGGCTATCGAGTTTATCTACAGAAAGTTCCGCACATGGCTTTCCATCTTTCCCATGTTTTCTCCTAACATTTGTTTCATGTTCTTGCGTAGTCAGTTTGAACGCCCTGTGATTTCGATCAATCCCGCTATCTAGCACCGCCCAAGTTATGTTCTTACACGAGATATCGAACACTTGCGCGGCTGCGTCGGCCTTGACAGTTTTAGATGAGTTCTCGACCGCTAGGAAGACGGGGCGGTTTTTGGTGATTTGCCAAATCATACGTTGACCAGGAAACTTCTCGGCCGGTGCCCAGTCTTTGTAAAGGCTTACGAATGCCTCGGCAATTTTGCCTCGCAATTCCCCGGGAGCTAATTGTTCAACCCTAGATTTTTGCCGAGCAGTCTTCTTATCAAAGCTCTCAATGGCCGATAACTCTCGATTCGCAAATTCTTTAGCCATATTTGCGGAAAGGGAGTTTTCATCTGTTAAGAAGCCTTGATAATCTGGATTGAAAAAGGCGTCTGCCATTATTCCGCCGACACGTGCCATCCATGCTAAGTCAGACGGGATTGCGTTGAGATAGTTTTGTCTCAGTTGTTCAACTGCGCCGGCTTTCTGATTTTTCTTAAGCTCTTCCTGTTGTTCATAGGACGTCTTGTGCCGCATTAGCATCATGGCTTCCGCTAAATCGTCAGATCGCTTATACTTCCATGCAAATTCTGATTTTTGATCCAATGGGTTATGGGGTTGAGGGAATGGGAGCCAGTGGGCAGAGATCTCCGGTCCAAACTCACGTTCAAGTTTGCGCAAAGCATCGTAGGTGTCATGCCACCAAGGGGTTAGTGGTAAAACAACACGCATCATCTCGTCAAAGTGCAATCGGACTGCAATTTGACCCGGAATATATGAAACTCTTGCATTCTCCCGTTGGAATCCACGTTGCTCGTCAGCAGTCCGCATTTGCTTCCGAAGATGCGTTAGCATGTTTCTTAGCACAGCCGCTGCTTTTGAAGATCCTTGATTGTGCCGCATTGTTAGAATGAGCTCTTGTTGGCTGTGAGGAGCTTCGGCAAATGCCATCCATACGCTTGGCAGTATTGGACTATCCTGTGTAAAACGAAGCCCGCCAGGCGTTTCGTACATAAGCATGTGGATAAATTCTGATTGTTTTGCATTCAGCACCATTCTTCCCCCTTGATATTTTTATAATCCGCTTGAAACGCTATTCGAAGCAGGTCTGTTCGATATCCTGGAGCCAATTCGATACGGATCCTGTAAGCGATTCAATAAGAAGGCTATTTTGGTGTCTTTCGACAGTCTCAGAATGAGTTGCATGGATGTAGCTTGGATCAGAACTTCGAAAAACCAAGACCTTGCTAGCTCCGCACCAAGCTTGGGTTTTTGAACTTAGATTCAGGACAAAATTAAAGAAGAGAAGCATCTGACCCCCTATCGAGACGAAAACAATTAAGCGTTACTTTTCTTTTAAACACCTGTTAACATTGACGGTCTTCATTGTCGAATCGAACTATAGGTCACCCAATTACTATAGGAAGTTCCTAGCACTAGAATTTGAGAGATCAAAAATGCCAAAAAAAATAGTGATATGCTTGGATGGAACGGCCAACCAGTTTGGAAACAATAATACCAACGTTTTGAATCTTTATTCAATGCTAGAAAAAAGCACAGATCAACTGACATATTATGATCCCGGAGTAGGTACACTTGCAGCACCTACAGCAAGAAGCAAGCTGTCTGCAAAATGGAGCCTGTTTAAGGGGCAGGCTATAGGGGCAGGTTTGTTTTTGAATATAGAGGAAGCTTATCGTTTCCTGATGGAAAACTACGATGAAGGCGATTCAATATATTTGTTTGGCTTTAGCAGGGGGGCTTACTCAGCATTGGCTGTTGCTGCTATGATTGAAAAATGTGGATTGTTAGACAAAGGAAATGAAAATCTGCTCCCCTATGCGATGAGAGTATTTCGATATGAACGTGATTGGAGCCGTCATCGAGGCTTTAGGCAGATGTTTGGTCGGAAGATACAAATCCAATTCATCGGCTTGTGGGACTGCGTTAAATCGGTTGGCAGATTTTGGGATTTTCTTGCGCTCGATTTTACACGGTCTAATGCTTCAATTAGAAATTTAGTCCACGCTATATCGATTGACGAGAAACGCGCCCATTTCCGGCAACATATTCTGGATCAAGAGAAGCCACATCAATCATTTAAGCAAGTTTGGTTTCCTGGCGTTCACGCGGACATCGGCGGAGGCTATCCTCCACCAGAGTCAGGCCTTTCATTGATCTCGCTTGAGTGGATGTTGAAGCATTGTTGTGAGTTGAATTTGGATCAGGCTGAGAAGAACAAAATATTTACTGGCTACAATCGAGACATTAATGCGCCAAGAATGCATGATGAGTTGGAAAAGTTCTATTGGCGAATTCTCGAGTACATTCCAAAACCCTATAAAGACCCAAGCGACGATTATCAGATAAAATGGAAAGCCTATCAGCGATCTCCGAGGTTTATTGGCGAAGGTGCTATAATTCATCAGTCAACAATCGACCGAATGAATGCCGGGGCATACGTGCCTACAAACCTCCCCCCCAAATTCGGTATCGAGCCTTGGTGATTAAAGTTTAGCGAGCGGGCGGCTCTTTTTATTTCAATAACTGGAAAGCAAAAATTGCTTCCGTTTCGCGATTCTATCTGCAGTTTGGTTATGATAATAGAGCGAGATACAAAGTTATTTCCGCTGCCTCTAGTCTTCCTTTATTCGTTTGGACGTTGTGCAGTGGTGTCGTTGTAATCAAGATCGCTCGAGGATGGCGCAGAGTCTACTTCGTTTGCTTCGGAATGGAGTCGTAGCCCGATGGTTTTAGACATGGCTTTAAGCTAAGAGATGAAAAATGAACAATCGACGCAATCAATCTAACCTATCCTTGATGGACTTTACTCGCGAGTGTTTGACGAATGCGGAATGGAAGCGCTTGCGATCAGTGTTGAACGAAAATGTGTATCTGCCACCGAAAAGGATCAAAGGTCGACTAATCAACAATATTACAAACCCAAATTGGCAAGAGCGACAAAACATAAATGCGATTATCTTGGATCACATACGAAAAGAGTGCGGTCCGGATGGTGACTGGATACTGGAAGGTCGGACGGCTGGTCTCACTTATCAGGAAATCGATTCTCGGAATTTGAGTGATGCCCGATTGGAAACACAACCGGAAGTCCTCACAATTCGAGGAACCTCAATTCAAGACCTTACCTTCAAGCCAGTCTTAGTGCCCAGCAGAGTCGATAAAATTGTAAATGCCTTGCAGATAAGTGCTCTTGATTTCGATCCAGTTACGAACACTCAAGCAGATCTGTTCAAAAAAGTGGAAGCGCTTTTGCAGATTAAGATTCCTCAAAAAAGCCGGTCCCTGCTCTTAGAGCATGCTGGCCTAGTTGAGTTTTCAAAGGCTGGCCGAAAGAAGGCTAGAGATAAGCGGGATCATGAGATTTAATTGGGGGCCGATATTTTGCTTGAATTAAAGCATACGCATTGACGCTATTCAATTTGCATTGGTTCTCAGGAGCAACGCAAATGTCTCACAATAATAACTCACCGTATCTCAACACCGAGCAATTGGCTCGCCGTTGGTTGGTTAGCCCTCGCACACTTGAGCGATGGCGCTATGAAGGCACCAAGCCTGACTACTATCGTTTGAACGGCCGGGTTCTCTACCACATTGATGATATAATGGCTTTGGAAGCAATGGGGCATCGCCAGTGTCATAAGTCGCCCGATTCTTCTGAAATCACCTTGCCATGTCCATAAAAATTTATAACGCATCCCGTTGGATCTATATCAAAAACCCAACCCAGAAATCTGTCTACATGGCGCTTGCCGGCCTAACGGATGATCTGGGCGTCGTAAAGTTCCCGATTGAGGCTAAACAAAAGGGTGGTAAATCTCTCGCGCTGGTCACCGGGTTTACACCCAGGGCAATTCACAAGGCTTTAAACGCACTGGAGCAATCCGAATTGATTACCCGGTTCAATTCTGGCCCTCATGGTAGCGTTATTCATGTGATAGTGCCTGAATCGGGTTCGGGATCCATTACAAACTATACTGAACCTCATTCAGGTTATCATGAACTAGGTTCAGTGAATCCAAGAACACCAGAAAAAGAAAAAGCAGATGCTATCAGAAGTCGATTGTTGAAAGTTTGTGGATCAGAATTAACTCGATCGATTCCAAGCGAGATAAGTTTAGAATTGTTTTTGGGTTTTATGGAAGTTCGACTACAGAAAGACGCGCCCAATACAAACACCGCATTGGGGATATTAATCGAGCAATTACAAGGATTGATCGAAGTTGGAAAAGACCCCAACGATAAGCTGAGGCAATGCATATTAAACGGTTGGACCTCGCTCGAATCGATCTCCAAACCTGGAATAGGACCTGGCCAGCGGTCGAAGTTTAACAGGTCAGATGATGCAAAAGAACTCTCAAACAATTCTGGAACCAAGTCGTTCCGTCAAAGAGAGCGAGCGACTAGCCAAGGCGATCACGTGGGAAAGGCGGCCAGCAGGGTGATCTCAAAATTTCGGACAGAATAACAATTGAAAGGTGACTCTTGGGGGGGGGGGGGTATCAAAAACTCTAAAATCTCTCAAAAGGAAGCCGGCATGGGTCAAAATTTTATGTGACCGCGAAATTAGAGGTGGGGGGCAAATTAGGTAACTTGCTGAATCGACTCGATTAGCATGTTGGATAATTTTCATTTTCGGCATCCAAACGAGCTTCTAAATCGCTTTCTAGGTATGAATTTCGAGGATTTTGGCGAAGCTCTGTTCGGGATGATTACCTTTTTTTGCGCATTGGCCCTCATCAGCCCCGGCCCCGATTGACCATTTTGTCCAAGCCGGTCAGTCTAATTTGTAGGCCGATCAGCGCGTTCGGCAAACATCGAGGATTGGAACTTGAAAATGGCAAGAGGACGCAAACCAATACCGGCACATTTGAAGATTGTCGGTGGCAATCCAGGGAAGCGACCAGTGCCAACCAAGAAGCGTCATGTTCCAACCGGACTTCGTGCTCCATCTGACTTGACGGAAGGGCAAAAGAAGCTTTGGAGAAAGATCAACCGGGACGCTCCCTATCAGCTCCTAAAGGCAATCGATACGTTTGCGTTGAAACGATATGTAACTGCCCTTTCGATCTATGATGAAGCCAAGCAGTCAATAAAGGACTCAAGCCTTGTCATTCGTTATCCTAACGGGTCTCCTGCCCACAATCCTTGGCTCGGCATAATGAACCGGCAGGCGGACATCTTGTTGCGCCTAGAAGGTGAGTTTGGTTTTACTCCTAGCGCTCGCACCAAGATCGGATTTCTGGATCAACCTGACGATGATGAGGATGATTTTGACTAAGAGCAACGAATGAATGCTTTATCCCGAAAGCGGACTCCAACTTTAACCTTGTTGGATGGCAACAACTGGGCCGATTGAAGACTTGTGGATTTAGAGCTGGAATCGGCGAAAGCGGCCATTGTGCGCAGCATACTCTTAATCAGCGAGCATCTGGCACTGAGGCAGCTTTGTGTCTAGAACTTCCTGCAACGCCATCGGCTACCTTTTCAAAGTATTGCTGACTCGACCGAAGACCTCTCGGCTCCTATTGGAGTTCGTGCCATAACGGCATTCTACGCAACCGCTTATTGAGGATCGAAACTGAGATGAGTACGACGGTTTTTTGGTCATGGCAGAGCGATAAGCCGGGCAAAATATCACGACATTTCCTGAAAGGAGTATTGGAGGACGCACTTCTGCAAGCTGGACAGGACCTTGATCTTAATGAGAGCGACAGGCCAAGCCTCGACCACGATACCAAGGGCGAAGCCGGACTGGTTTCGATTCCCGACAGCATATTGGCGAAAATTGACGCCGCCGATGTATTCGTTGCGGACTTAACCCCAGTCGCTCAATCGCCTGAGGGTCGCTTCGTTGCTAACCCCAACGTTCTTATAGAACTTGGATATGCCAAGAAATCCCTTGGACCATCCCAGATTATCCTAATCTGGAATGCTGCTTGGGGTGGTTGCAACCCAGAAGACTTGCCTTTCGATCTTCGCCATCGCCGTATGCCATTCACATATTCGTTGGATGAGGCCGCTTCATCAGAAGAGATTGTAAAGGCCAAGAGCAGCTTGGTCTCGCCCTTGAAAGGCGCGCTATTAGCCAGCCTGTCGAACAACTCAATAGCGAGAGAGAAGTCTAAAAGGGAGGCAATCGGCGTCGAACCACGCGAAAACGATCCATCCGTGTGGTTTGCGGAAGGAACGACGTTCGTCGTCAATAGCGCCACGTCCTTCGGGGCTGACCACATTCGTTTTTCTGAAGGGCCTCGTAGTTATTTGAGAGTCATTCCCACAGTGTGGCCAAATATTGGTGCTTCTCGCGTAATGGAGGAGCATAATGCCGACTTTGAACCTCTAGGTGACGGAATGGGTAGATCCAAAGGTCGCACCAGAGGAGGCATTATCTCTTATCGCGCGCAGGAACGTGATGAACAAAACGTCATCAGTAATTCTGCAACTCAATGGTTCAACCTGACTGGTGAACTGTGGGGTTTCGATGGCAAGATCACATTTGACGATGATCAGGGTCGGGCAACCCTTGCTACTCACTATGTCGTGGAATGCTGGTCTCGCTTTCTCCGGCAAGCAGAGATTTTTTACTCACTGTTCGAAGCACAAGGCCCATTTCGCATTATGGGCGGGATTACACACCTTGACGGTGTTTGCTGGCCCAAAGACCTTTGGCCAGACAGAGAGGAAAGCCTCGAAGAGTCGATGTGCATATCCCGAGCCATCGATGCACTCGATAAGCAAACGAGGCTGGAAATGCTCTCCGACCTGCACACCGCGATGCGCGATATCTTTGGATTTGGTGAAGCCCCTAGCGAACTTGAAAAGATTCTGCGCGAAGCGCGTCGCTAAGGACGGAGGCGAGAGACCATTTGCCGGCGCAGTTTCGCAATTATTAGGCTGCGACAAGTAGGCGGCAAGCTTGAAACGACGGAGAAAGACTGAGCGTGGCGGTTTGCCAAGTAAGGTCAGGGGAGTGGCAGTACACAAACGCAAAAACGCTATCTGGCGCGGCTGGATTGCTCATGTCTTACTTGAGCGGGCGAATGGCCGCTTTCGGATTTTGCACAAACGACTTTGGATGACGGCAATTGGGCCGTTTGCGGACTGTCTGGTTTTGGCTGCTCGGAGCGCACAAGCGGACATTCGGAATTGTCCATTTTCGTCAGTGATTTCTTACACATATCTTGCGGAATTTCGATTACTCTATCCACATGTGATGAGCGAAGCCCTATTTCGGCCACGCCTCGCGAAAGAGCTCGGTGACTTCATCCATGGTCCAGCCTTCAGGTATCAAAAATCTCTGTCGCTCAACAGCTGCAATGGCTTGATCACATGAAAAGTCGGGTTCCAGATCAAGCGCCTCCTCAATTTTGGTGCGCGCTTCATCCATACGTCCCATAAAATTCAGAGGGTGCGCGCGCGCAAGATGGCAGTGAAAATAGTTGGGGTTGCGAACGCAGCTTTCTTCCAGTGCTTCCAACGAGGCTTCAAAGTTACCAATGGCAAATTCGGCGTGACCCCGATAATTTGCCCAAATCGAAAAGCGCGGGTGATGCGGTGCATCCCGTTCCGCTGAACGGATAAAGTCGATGGACGCAGGATCCTTGTTAAGCGCACAATGCATCCATCCCAGCAATGCCCTTGTATGCGGGTTATTGGGATCCAGTTCTGCTGCACGCTCCAGATAAGGGACGGCTTGATCCGCACGACCCGACATCGTGGCAGTTATCCCTGCAGCCAGCAATATATCAGGGTGATTGGGATCAATGGCCTGCGCTTTATTTAAAAGGCCTTGAACCTCTGTCATCGTACCTGCCGGATCATTCGTCCAGTTGCTCATGACGTTCTGTGAAAGCTGCCCAATTAGTCCCGCGAGTACCATCACATTGTCGGGTTCCATCTCATGTGCAGCGCGCAAATGGGCAACGATCCGACCGGCTGCTGCCCGGTTATATGTCCAGCGCTCGGCTTCTGCTGCCTGAACATGTTCATAGACAGTCAGGTTAAAATCTGGTCGTGCCAGAACCGCTTTAAATGCTGAAGCGTTGAGTTCACTGTTAATGGTTGTCGAGATCGACCGAATGATATCATCCTGCAATTCGAAAAAATCATCGAGCTTAGCATCATATTTGTTTGACCAGATTGCCGCGCCGGTCGTGGCGTCGGTCAACTGGATACGCAGGCGGATATCATGACCGCTCCGCTGGATGGCGCCGCTCACCACATAACGCACGCCTAGTTCCTGCCCGATCTCCATCGGTGATTGCTCGCTTCCCCTGTATCGAATCGCCGAACTATGCGGTGCGACCTTCTGTTCGGGTACGCGGGACAACAGGTTGGTCAGATCAAGGCAGAGCCCGTCGGCCAGAAAGGCGTTTTCGGTGTCTGCACTGATATTCGCAAAAGGCAGGATAGCCAGCATATTGTCCGACTGAACGACGGGAGCAGCGGCGGGGGCGGCATTCGCCGCTTTGCCGCGCAGCCGGTAGCCACGCTTCGGAATAGTCTCGATATGCTTGTGATCGCCGCGCTTGTCGCCCAGTGCCTTGCGGAGCAGTGATATGGCGCGGGACAGGCGTTCGTCACCGCCAAACTCGACGCCCCAAACCGTATCAATCAACTCCTCGCGGGTAACAACTTCGCCCTGACGATCCAGCAAAGCGCGCAATACGTCCAGCACACGGGGTTCAACGGTATAGCGCCCGGCCGATCCTTCGATCACCAGACGGTCGAAATCGACCTTCGCATCGCCAATCTGCATCTGATCCATGGAAGTTTACCTTATCATCCTATCAGCACTATTTCGGCCAAGCCTCGCGCAAGAGGGCGGTAAACTCCTCCATGGTCCAGCCTTGCGGAATTAGAAAAGTAAAACGTTCGACGCTGGCAATACCTTGGTCGCAAGTAAGGCCAGGCTCTAGATCAAGACCCTCGGTGATTTTTGAGGTAGCTTCATCCAGTCGCCCCATAAATATCAGCGGATATGCGCACACGATATGATTGAGGAAATAGTTGGGATTACGAATCCGACTTTCTTCCAATGCGGCGAGTGAAGCCTCGAAATTCCCAGCCGTAAACTCGGCGTGCCCTCGATAATAGGCCCAGATGGCATAGCGTGGGTGATGAGGTGCATCCCGTTCGGCTGAACGAATAAGGTCAATGGAAGCGGGATCCTTGTTGAGCGTGCAACGCTGAAAGCCAAGTAGCGCCCGGGCATGCGGGTTGTTGGGGTCAAGCTCTACAGCCCGCTCCAGATAGGGTAAAGCATTGTCAGAACGGCCCGACATGGTCGCCATTATGCCAGCTGCCAACAAAACTTCCGGATGGTTAGGATCAATGGCCTGCGCTTTCTTCAAAAGCTCTTGGGTCTCTGCAGCGGTGGCAATGGGATCATCTGCCCAGAAGCTGGCTAGGTTTTGTGAAAGCTGCCCAATCAGTCCGGCGAGTACCATTACATTTTCGGGTTCTATATCGAGAGCTTGTCTCAGATGCGTCACGATACGCTCGGCCGCTTCCCGATTATATGTCCATCGTTCGGCCTCTGCTGCCTGAACATGTTCATAGACGGTCAGGTTGAAATCCGGTCGCTTCAGAACCGCCTTGAAAGCAGAAGCGCTTAGCGCGCTGTTGATTGTGGTCGCGATCGACCGAATGATATCGTCCTGCAGCTCGAAAAAGGCATCGAGTTCGGTGTCATATTTGTTCGACCATATAGCCGCACCGCTGGTCACATCGGTCAACTGAATGCGTAAGCGGATGTCTTGACCATTCCGCTGGACGGCACCGCTCACAATGTAACGCGCGCCAAGTTCTTGTCCGATCTCAATCGGCGATTGCTCGCTGTCCCGGTATCGTATGGCCGAGCTATGCGGGGCGACCTTTTGTTCCGGTACTCGGGAAAGCAGATTGGTCAGGTCGAGGCACAGCCCGCTGGCCAGAAAGGCGTTGTCATCCTCTCCGCCGATATTGGCAAAAGGCAGGATCGCCAGTGTGTTGTCTGATTGAACGACAGGCGTAGCGACAGGAGCAGCATTTGCCGCTTTACCGCGCAGTCGATATCCTCGCTTGGGGATGGTCTCGATATGCTTATGGTCACCGCGCTTGTCGCCCAGCGCCTTGCGAAGCAGCGATATGGCGCGGGATAGGCGCTCGTCACCGCCAAATTCGACGCCCCAAACCGTATCGATCAGTTGATCGCGGGTGACAACTTCGCCTTGCCGATCCAGCAAAGCTCGCAAAACGTCCAGTACCCGGGGTTCAACGGTATAGCGCCCGGCCGGCCCTTCGATCACCAGACGGTCGAAATCCACCTTCGCATCTCCAATCTGCACCCGGTCCATAGTCAGTCAAATACCCCGCAAACCCCTGATTCATAGGCTTTATACACAGTTTTACGCGCCGTCACAGCTTTCCCTAAGAAAAACATCAGAACTTCCAAAACTCTCCCACAGGACTTCTTTGGCCGGTCCGGGTCATAGCAGTTCTCACAGCAAGAACGCTGCACCAACATTTAGGAGATAACCCATGAAAAAGACCATTACATTAATCGCTTTCACAACCGCAGCTCTTGGTTTTGCCGCTGCTCCCGCCGCCGCAGAAACCGTGCAGCAGGTCAGCGTCGCTCTGAGCTATGACAATAATGTTTCCGTTGCCGACAACTACAAGGCTTTCAAAAAGCAGGTGCGTCAAACCTGCCGTAAAGACCTGACGGTTACGGCTTTGACATCATCGCGCAAAGCCAGCCGCGAATGCCGCAGCGAATTGCTTGATGCTGCGGTAAAAGCCAGCGGCAATCGCGAAATGATCGCGCTGCACATTGGTGATGATGCACCTGTTCAAACTGCGCAAGTCATCACCCGCTGATGTCCGTGCAATTTGGCTGACCAGGGCAATTCCTAATCCCGCCCTGGTCAGCAACCCTTTTTCCCCAAAACCAAACGGCTGCGCAGATCGCGTGTCCAACAAACCCGGCAACGCATCTTTGGGGAGGATTTGCAGATGCCGCGCCAATCAAGAAACAAACAGAGGATAAAGACATGACTATCAAACATTCATCCAAAGCTATCGGATTTGCTGTGGCCGCACTTTTTGCAACCTCCAGTATTCAAGCTCAGCCAGCGGCTGATAATTTCACTTTTACCACAAAATCCGGACAACCAACTATAGTTGGTGGCAATGCCTCGGTTGGTAACGATTATACCGGCATGCATTTGGACGGTACTTTTGAAAATATCCGGTCAACCGGTCAGAAAACGCGCGGTAACTTTACCTGCGTGGCGATGACCCAGCCGCCAAATGGCAAGCTGTTTGACATGCATATGCTTTGCGACGCGACCGACAACACCGGCAAATACAGTGTCACCATGGGCTGCACCATAATCGATATAGCTACCGGTCATTATAGCTGCATCGGCGGTCTTTACGGTAAAAGCGGCGCCTATGCCGGACGTCGCGGAACGCTCACCAATTATTCCCTAAACGGCCAGGCAACCGGGACCGGTCAGTGGTATCGCTAATCTGAACTGACATGATGCGGGGAGTGAAAAACATTGCTTCCCGCATCCCCCCCCCAATCCCGGATCAACAGGAAATCACTATGTTATTCATGACCAAATGGGCAACCCACCCAGAATATCGTCACAGCAACCTGCAGGCCTTTGCAAAAATGCCTGCGGGTGATGAGGTAGGCGATGGCGGAGAGGGCCTAAAACTTGTCGGTCGCTGGCACGGCCTGGACGGAACCACCGGTGTGGCGATTTTCGAATCCGATGACCCGGCGGCGATCGCCCGCTGGAGCATCGCCTGGAGCACCACAATGGACGTCGACATTACCCCGGTAGTTGATGACGAGGCCGTCAAGGCAATTGGCGCGTCTATTCAAAACTGATCAACAGTCCCGACCCCCTGGAAGGCGTTCTTGTCATCGAGGACGCCTTTCTTTTTTGCTGATACCGATGGATGCTCAAGCTGTTCTTTAGCGTCTGATTTCGGGATTGAGCAGAATGCCTCGGAACGTCTGAAACTGGGGCGCATTGCTCTCCGTCCGCTATGGGCGCAAAAGCGGACGTCAACTTTGTGTAAACAGTCCATCAGCAATCGACCCGGTTGCCGCCTTGACTCGAATTGATTGAACTAGACAGCAGTCGGACGGCTAACTTTTAATGCTATTGTGTTACTCACTTTGCCAATTGTGAGAAGAAGTTTGGCCCTCGGGGGGTTCTGTATTGGATTGGAACAATGTCTCATTCTATACAAATAAACAATGAACTATAGCTAGCGCAGTAAACGAATCCATTTTGGCTATTTTTTTTTGAGATTAATTGAATAAAATGTTGCAGTATCCATAAAATAAGCACAATAAATATGGCAATAGACGGGGCAACTAGCTGAAATGGCCAGAAATCATCTTGGATCCGCTCGTAGGCGGAATGACCCGCCGTATATTATGCGGCGACGTGCCCATGACTTGTTGAAAGATACCATTGATGTTTGCATAGAACAGCCGTTGATCATCGCTGGCGATGAAGCGGGCTGTGGTGTTACGAGAACTATGGATGAGTTTTCGTTGTTGTTGCCGCAGATGAGAATGATCCAGAACAGTGCGGCAGAACGGCAAGTGGCGATTTTGGATTTCAGTGCGGTTGGACGGCAAGAGCTACCACTCATATTAGTCGAGCTTCGCAATCAATTGATCGAATTTGCTAATCAGTGTGGGTACAAGTCGTCGCATAAGTTTTTCAAGGATTTCGATTTTTTGCTCGGAGGATGGCTGGTTACCTACTATTTACCTGCCTCGGTTTCGGATGCTGAACCGGAGCTCAGTCGTTCAGTTTATCAGAAAATTCGAAAACGTATTCTCCTGACAGTGCCTAAGTTATTGATTGGCGCAACAACGGCGAACCTCATTGATAGCGATGAAATTGCAGACCTTGTGTTGGCTATGCTCCAAGAAGGTGCGGATGCGGCTTCATCAACCACTTATGAAGCTCTAGCAACGAAATGGGCTGAAGAGATTGAGAAAATTGCTCGTAAAAGATCAGCGCGCACCAGACGACATATTCTATCTCATGGTCGGTTGAATGAGCGGTTTGAGGGTGGACTGACTGCGCTGTTCACTGATGCGCTGGATGACTATCAGCAGAAACTATCAAGCAAAATCAGGGTGTTCGTTAATCTGGATTCGCTAGATGAGTATGAACCACAACGCCAATTCGAAAACAATGTACGGGCCCAACTGTGCGGAATCATGGCTAATCTGAAATTGGCGCAGATTGGATTTGCATTAGGTTCCAGGGGACAGCCAAAAAATTGGATTCAAGATCTACAACCTCTTGAATTTCAAATGGAGGCATTGGGTCTTATCTCCAGAGAAGAAGTGGAGCGGTCTTGGGCAGTTAGTAAGCAGTCGAATTCTCGCGTGGAAGCCGCGATGAATATTGCATTCCCAGAATCCAAAGAGCAAATCTTGGCCGCTGAACTTGCAGAAGCATGGATTGCTAGCGAAAGTACAGGCTAGTTAGAAAGGTTGAATTTGAAAAACACTGATAACCTTCCGTTGAGATTGAGTTTTGCAGAAGCCAAGAAACTTCTGGATACTGATCCTGAAGCTGCCGTGCGAGGATGGGTTAGCGGGGTTACAGCTCCTAAGTCAGTTTCGTCATTGAGATATCTGGCGTTCAATCGTGAAGCGGAAGATCTTATTGTCGAGATAGACCGCGCCTCTTTGTCTAGCGAAACACAAGACAAACTAATCAAGGAAATCGAATCTGCTAGATCAGATTTTGAAACGGCCGAAAGTAATCCATCAAGAGCAAAAGAACTTGGACAGGCATTCGAACTGGGTGTCGAGCGTTTCTTTTCAGAAATCCAAGGTAGCCTGGAAGATGAGCTTGAACAAGCCGATTTCTCGGAAGCAGACACACGAGATCTATATGCTATGGAGGACTATTCTAAAGGTTGGTCATCTGCAGACTTCATCAACTGGGTAAGTCATGGGTTTGAGGCGACTACAAAAGGTTATGCCAGCCACGTTAGAGCCTTTGCTCCAATCAATCTATTGCCAGGAGGCGATCCGTCCGATCAATTTGCATTTGCATTTTTGATCGCAAAAAATATCGGATTGAGTTGGCCTGAACGGTTGCTTCGCGCAACGCAATTAATGCTAGAGTCTTATCGACTGAAGCCGAACAAAGATGATTTGGCCTTTCACACTCATTTGTGGATGATGATAGCGCGAATTCAGCCTCACGGGCGATTAGCCAGCACAGCTCGCGGTTATCTGGAGATATTGCTCGGCTTTTCTTCAGAAGAAATTCCAGATAATTTGATAGATTCAGTGACGCTCACGGTGTCGGCTTGCAGACCCTTTAGCGGAACTCAAGTAAGGTTTTTTGAATGGCTGAAATTGGAGACGCCTTTTTGGCGAGATCGATATTTTGAACTTCTTATGAATTGCTGGATTGGCGAGCAGATTGAAGTCAAAAAATTTGGTCTTGAATCAGGTCAAATTCTGGAGTGTTGGTTCGTGTTTGTCGATCGTCATACGGAAGATGTCGCTGCCATTTTGTCTCAAGAAACTTCTAAAGGACAAGCCCTCGTAAACCGGCTTTGGTCTCTTGTGCCACTTGCCAAGAAGGCCGGTGAAGCTGTGGATCTGGCAAAAAAAGTGCTACTTTTGTCGCAAAGTAGAAGCAACGAGGTTGAACAAATTGAATCCCGTGAAGCGGAGTTGCTTACCTACGATGACAAAGAATCTAGTACAATTCTTGCAGGCGCGTTGTCATGAGCGCACAAGATCCGCTTCCAGATCTCGATCAGTATTTTCGATCCACTGCGTCGCTACAGAAAGCTATTGAACTCAACCGTTTGGACAATAAGTTCGCCAGCAAGCAAGATGCCGAGATAACCTATTTTTTTGATACAAACGTTTGCGTCTCCTATCTGGATACCGAGCAACCGTTGCAATCTGGAGAACTGTCCTTGCGCGGACTGTTCAGGAGTTCTGCAGGGAAAACTATTGATCGATTATCAGCTCGCTTCTTGTTCGAAGGACATTTGCCTGGGCAAAATGGAAAAAGCATCTATCTCAGTCCACCCCACTGGAATGAAACCATTCGAATCCTCGATCGGCTCAATCGGGATCACAAGAGGATTGTTCCCGAGCTCAAGAAAGTGGAACGTATCATTGAAAATCTCAGGAAGTATCGAAACGATCCTGTAAATCTACTGAAGCAGGCTGATGCCAGTGGTGTTTCTGAGATATTGCGGCAACTTGCTAGCTTGGCTACGTTGGAGAAACGCTGTCGCAACCTTTGGGGAGAGCGGGACAATCAACGGGAAACGAGAATAGCGAGTGGCAATATCACCGAATTGTGGACATACTCAGCTGATCATATCCGTCACCAAGATTTTAAGTTTTGGCAAGGAAAAATTCGAACCACCAGGAAAGCACATGATGCTAAGCGAGCTAGTTGGGAGAGTAGCCACCAAAAGCACGATCCCAGAACAATCGACAATGATGCAATGACGTTGGCTGCGATGCAAGCGATGTATCGTGAAACACCTGAATCTACCGGAGTTAGACCAACCAAAAAGTTTTTGCTGATAACCAGTGATAGATTGCTGATGGATGTCGTAAATGAGCAAAAGGGCAGGCTAGAAAGCGAAGACATACCAATGTTTCTTCGATCGCCTGTGACTTATATGCCATTTATCAACTACGACTATCTTCACGACAAGATTTTTGACAATCATGAAGTTCGAGACAATTCCCGAAAAATGGTGAGCGACGTCAAGTCAGCGGTGGACTCAGCTCTTACGTTTGTTGATCGGTTAGAAAATTTATCATCGTGGAGCCGTAATCAGATTGATTTTCATCAAAATGTGAACCGGTGGTCTGCCATCGCCGAACTAATTGCTATTGTTGGTGCGGAGTACTTTAAAGAGGATTTCAATCCGGAAAATACGGATGCCCAGGAGTTGGCTGAGTTTTTTGAGAGTACCAGTGTGATTTCAGAGATTGGAAACCTCCTCTCAGAAAGAATTGCTTCTATCCGTGCAGATCACACCCGCCAGATCACCAGTGTGGCAATTGATCAATTGTCTCATCGCATCAGTAAAGCGATGGAAAGTAAAAAATATCCCAAACGACAACGGCGAGCTCCGCTGAGGTTTATCGGAATTGATATTCTCACATCGCTCAAGGCTGCACGAGACCCGCGTTTGTTGTCAATTGATTCTCTAGGAGCATTTTTAGATAAACTTGGTCACAAAATACCTGGTAGCGGTGAAGACGATTTTGCTCATGTAGCAACAACAAGTTTGAAATCTGCTTGGGACAAGCCGCAGCTTGCGGCCGCCAATTATCTAGTGGCGTCAGCCATTTACTTTTCAGTTGGCGCTTGGAATTCAGCCAAAAACTGCGCAGATTTTTGTATTGATCGCTTGCGCGAAGAGGGGCGCATGAAAGAGTCTTGGATGAGAGAAGCACGTTATGCCAGTGCTCTTGCTTTGAGAATGACGCTTCGATCAAGAGATGAATATACTCAGGCTCGCACCCTGCTGGGAGACAATATGGCTGAAGCGCATCGAGATCTCCCATATTTCCGAGACAAGTTAGAACGGGCGGCACTTACCTTTACAGCATGTGTCGTGCAAAAATTAGATGCAGAGCGGGTAGAACTTTCAGACTCGCCAGGTGAGATCTATTTCCTGGATAATGAAAAGATCCAGAGTGAATATGGCTATGCAATCGAAGAGACCACGGAAGCGTTGGAAATCATAAAAAACGATTTCATGTTTGGAAACAAAGTTCAAGATTCGCTTATTGTCAGTTTGCAAGGTGAGATAAATCTCCTGGCGAGTTTTGTATTTGATCATCTACTCAAGATATCAAAAAAACCGCCATCACAGTCTCAGATCAGAGATCAAATTAAATCCTTACGCGATGCACTTGATGAACTAAAGGGAGACATCACCCCCCCATTTAGCGCGGAAGCATACATTCAATGTGCCACTACGATCTTAGAGCCCACCCCGACTAATCTCGATAGTTTTTTGTCCATTCTTAAGGATATCGAAACTCACCATCCGGATCGGACTTGGGCTGACAAATCTGAGTACACCTATCTATCCGAGGAACTCTCGAGACTCGTGCAGCCTCACTGAAATATCTCAAACTTTGTTAGAACGGCCAATTAATTCCAAGTTTCAGGCAAAGTGACGACGATTAGATTGCCGACCCGTAATCGGCATTGACATCGGAAAGTCAGAATGAACTCTTTGGTTTGAATAAATCAAAAATATTAGTTTGAACGGGGGGCACTGATGATTCTAGCCTCGAAATCGCGTCTCATTGATGAGAGTAGCCACCGTAGGTCAAGTGATCAGCTGCTCACTTTCGCGTCTCAGGTCCATTAACGAGATCGCAGATCTTGAGCTCAACCAGATCACAGCTCCTGGGTTTGCTGTTGATTGCTAGGTCGAAGAGCGCCCGATCTCGAACGCGTTTCTCTCGATCGAGGAAGAACCGTATTGCCCAAATATGTTTCTGATTGAACGGTTGCTTAGGACCAATCTTGGCTCCAAAGTTCCAAGGCACTCTATTCTGCGCTGCTGGTATCGAATTGTGAGTATGTCATTTTCTTTCTTCTTGGCCGGAATGGCCACGAAGAATGTCCGCTTTCAGGGACTAAGAATTTGTGTGCCTACGTCTTGAATTGGGGAGCTTATCCAACCAACAACTTCTGCATTCCTAATGCCCGCTTTTTGCGCCCAGAGCGGACACATCTTCCATCTTCGCAATCAATCAATCGGCAAGCACAAGGCTTCATCAGCCTGTTTCCAAATTCTGCAATCCCATAACGATTGCTCAAACCCAGTTGATCGATTGATGAGATATTGGAATTTAATCTCTCGAGTTTCCCTTGGGGTCATTGGGAAACCTTTAGCTACCAGTTTCGGATCAATCCAGCCCAAGACATTGCAGTAACCCCGGCTGGCACAATGTTCTCTTGCGATTTCAGGTAAGAGAGCGGGATCCACTTTGGGATTGACCGTCATCGCAAAGATACGATCATCAGAAAGGGCTATAAATTTTGCATTCGCATCGCTGCTGGTGGGCTCAGCTTTTTCTTGTTCGGATCGCGGAGCAATGATGTTGGTCAAGACCGAGAAGCCGACAAAGGCTATTAATGCCCACTGCCACCATTTGATATCTTTCATGTTTACACTCGCCTTTCAAATTCAGGCGATGTTTGGATCACATCCTCAGTCGCCCCGTTTTTCGTTCGGGGCGACGGCCTAAGCCGGATGTTGGAAAACCTGCTACTACACAGGGCATACACCTTTGCCGGCAAGCCGGTTGGACATACGTGCACGCCATCCGGCCCCAGAATTGCTGTTACCGGTTTGTAGTAGAGGGGTTTTCCAATGCCCCACTCTCGCATCTCTCGAGAGCAGCTGGAACATTGATGAAGAAGCGTTTGAGTTCAAGCGCTAAGTTCAAGGGGGAGGGGAGTTAGCTACCGCCTAGTTGGTTCTCAATGAGTGCCGTCACGTCATTGGCCGCATCAATAACAGGACTAACCGCCAAATGCGCGTAGCGCGCGGTTGTTTGGACTTGTGAGTGACCGAGAAGTTTGCCGATCATCGGCAAGCTCTTGCCATTGCTAACGGCGATCGAGGCAAACGTGTGGCGCAGATCATGAATGCGAGCATCTTTCAGGCCTGCTCGAGCTCTTACACGCTGCCAGAAGGGTTGGAGATCGGTGAGACGCTGTCCAGGGTTCTTGCCGGTAATGACGTAGGGATTACCGAGCAGCTTCTCGACGTTGCGCAGGATGTTCACTGCTGCTTGTCCCAGATGCACTGTCTTTGCCCCAGTCTTGGAGTCAGGCAGGTGGAGAGCAGCATTGTCGAGATCAACCCACTCCCATTCGAGTTTCATGATTTCATTGAGGCGGCAACCGGTAAACAGAAGAAGCCGGATGGCATTAATTGCGGATTGATATTCAAGGCCTTCCGCTTCCATCTCCCGCAGCACCCGGCCGATGGATTGCAGCTCGGCTGGGGAGTAATAACGTTCGCGTTTCTTTTCAGGGTATTTCTTGATGTGGCGGCGCGGATTTGTGCCGTCTGGTCTTAACCCCCAAAGCTCGGCCAGATTGAACATCTTTGAGATAATCTCGATATTGCGATTAGCCTGATAGGGCTTGTGCCTGTAATCATGATGGAACTTGGCAACATCAGCACGGGTTACATCGGTGATCCGCATTCGGCCGATTGCCGGTAGAATGAACAGCTTCAGGTTCCTCCGATATTCTTTTGCAGTGGTCGCTTTGAGATGTACTGCGATATGCTCTGCCTCAAATCGATCAGCTAGTTCCTTCACCGTCAGGGCATCGCGTCGTTCAGCTCGCTCTTGCAGCGGATCAATATCTTGGCCGATTTTGGCAAGCGCTTGTATCGCTAGCTTCCGGGCTTGATCTAATGTGATGGCACCATGTCTTCCGATCATCATTCGTCTTGATTTGCGGCTATGTCGGTATTGCAGAACAAACTTCTTCCGGCCGGATGGAAACACCCGGATGCCAAAGCCAGGAAGCTCGCTATCCCATATGAAATAATCCTTTGACTTTATCTCCAAAGCATCGATTTTGCTCTTGGTTAGTTTAGTCATTGTAATCCCTTCTGTTACCAGTGGGGTCATCGCAGCGCTTACGGTAAGCAAATAGTAAGCAAGGGGGTGAGCATTGCTGCGAAAACCTGCGTAGACACACAGGATCAATAGCTTCTCACAGTCAAGCGAGCGCGGTGTAAATGCGGGAAATAGCGTAATAAAAAGAACTGGTTAGTAGAAATTTTAGCAGCGCTCATAACCTGAAGGTCGTAGGTTCAAATCCTACTCCCGCAACCAACGACAAGCCCCGCCTCGTGCGGGGTTTTTTGTTTGTACTTTGGTTTGCACCGGATTTCCGCCTCACCCAAGGAGCCTATCAGACAATTTGACCCAAATTGCGGCCAGCTGATTGAAAGAAATCGGCTTGATTGCAGGGGCTTGGTCTTTGGACAAATACCAAGTGAAAATTTGGTTGAAAAGAGCAGCAAACCGGCATTGACAAGCGTCTTGAATTACCGCTAAGCGCATCGCCTACCCCGTGCCCAGATGGCGGAATTGGTAGACGCGCTAGCTTCAGGTGCTAGTATTCGCAAGGATGTGGAGGTTCGAGTCCTCTTCTGGGCACCAGATATTTTCAAGTGCTGAAAAATACTAGCAACCATCAGGACATCAGCGCCTTGATGGTTAGGCGCCCGGCTATTTTCAAAATTACGATCCTTAAGTTCTCTATTGCACTAGGTGTATTAGTAATATACCACACATAAAACAACTGGAGAATTCGGATGCTGCAACTGAACAAGGTCACTCATGTCTATCCCAATGGGACCAGAGCGCTGGAGGACGTGACGCTCTCGATACCAAAGGGCATGTTTGGGCTGCTCGGCCCAAATGGCGCGGGCAAGTCGACCTTGATGCGGACTGTGGCGACCTTGCAGACGCCGACGCAGGGCGAAATCCGCTTTGGCGATATTGATATACTGGCAGACCCGGAAAGCTTGAGAGAGCGGCTTGGCTATTTGCCACAGGACTTTGGTGTTTATCCACGGGTGTCAGCCTATGACATGCTCGATCATATGGCGGTGCTCAAAGGCGTTGCGTCTGCTGCTGATCGCAAGGTAACTGTCGAAACCTTGCTGAACCAGACCAATTTATGGGACGTCCGGAAAAAAGCCATTGCCGGTTTCTCGGGTGGTATGCGTCAGCGCTTCGGGATCGCTCAGGCGCTTATTGGCAATCCTGAATTGATCATTGTCGATGAGCCTACAGCCGGTCTGGATCCTGAGGAACGCAACCGATTTCTAAATTTGCTTGCGGAAATCGGGGAGAATGTTGTCATCATCCTGTCGACCCACATTGTCGAGGACGTTGCGGATCTTTGTCCGAATATGGCGGTAATCGCCAATGGCCGGATTCAACTGGAAGGCGCACCACTGGATTTGATTGGCAAGACCAAAGGGACAATCTGGTCCAAAACCATCAAGCGCGAAGAGCTCGACGATTACCGAGCAAAATATGAAGTCATATCAACCCGCCTTTTTGCCGGTTCTACGATCATTCACATATTGTCGTCGGACAATCCCGATAATGGATTTGCCGCCGTAGATGGGGGTTTAGAAGACGTCTATTTCTCCACCCTCGCTGCGACGCGTCGCAAACCCGCCACCGCATCACAAGCTGCCTGAGCAAGGAGACAGACATGTTTGCAAAAATTGCTGCATTCGAGCTGCGCTACCAGTTCAGAAACCCGGTATTCTGGGTGGTTTCGATATTGTTCTTCTTGCTTACGTTTGGGGCAATGACGGTCGATGGAATCTCAATCGGTAGCGGTGGCAATGTAAATGCCAATAGCCCGGTTGCGATTGTACAGATCCATTTGATCCTGACCCTGTTCTTCATGTTCGTAACCACTGCTTTTGTCGCAAATGTCATCGTGCGTGATGACGAAAGTGGCTTCGGACCGATGGTGCGTTCGACGCGGGTGAGAAAATTCGACTATCTCTTTGGCCGCTTTACCGGCGCTTTTCTGGCTGCCGGAATTGCGTTTCTGTCGGTACCATTTGCGATCTGGCTGGGATCTCTGATGCCTTGGTTGGACCAGGAAACTCTGGGACCGAACCAGCTGCAATATTATGCTTATGCCTATTTCCTAATGGCTCTGCCGGGGATATTCCTGACCTCCTGCATATTCTTTGCGGTGGCGACCCTCACCCGGTCGATGATGTACAGCTATCTGGGCGTTGTCGTATTGTTGGTGCTCTACATCATATTCAATATCAGTACCGACAATATGCCGGAGCTGCGCGCATTTACGGGCTACGCGGATCCCTTCGGATTCGCGACGTTTAACAATGTTATTCGCTATTGGACCGCATCAGAATCCAACAGTTTGTTGCCGGCTATTGAAGGTGCACTTGTCTGGAACAGGTTGATCTGGATCGGTGTCTCGATCAGTGCTCTGGCCTTGGCCTTTCGGTGGTTCAGTTTCGCTGATCGCGGTGTCTCGGTTCGCAAGGCGCAGCGTCAAGCCAAAAAGGCGGCTAAGCTGGCAACGGTGGACCCGCAGATTGTCGATATTCTGCCCGAGACAAGTGAACGGGGTGCGGCATGGAGCCGCCTGGTATCACGAACCCGCTTTGAAATGGCCCAGGTGTTCAAAAGTCCTGCCTTTATTGTGCTTCTGCTTATCGGCCTGTTCAATGCCAGCGGGGGGCTTGCCTTTGGCAATGAAATTTATGGTACACCGGCGCTTCCGCTGACCTCTACATTGCTGTTGACCCTGATGGGATCGTTCGGGATCATTCCGATCATTATTGCTATCTATTATGCTGGAGAGCTTGTCTGGCGGGATCGCGATCGCAAGATGCATGAAATCATTGATGCGACGCCGCTACCCAATTGGGCATATATGGTGCCCAAAACCATTGCGGTTACTGGGGTTTTGTTTGCAACCTTGTTGATTTCGGTTGTTGCATCTATTTTGATCCAGCTGATGCGCGGTTTTACGGATATTGCGATTGATCAGTATTTCCTATGGTATTTGCTGCCTCTGGCCGTTGATATGGTGATTCTGGCCATATTGGCGGTGTTTGTTCAGGCCCTCAGTCCGAACAAATATGTCGGCTGGGGTATCATGGTTATCTATTTTGTCGGAACCCTGACGCTAAACAATATCGGTTTCGAACACCCGCTTTATCAATATGGCGATACGCCCTTTCCGCAATTTTCCGATCTGAATGGCAATGAGGTCAATGGCGCTGCCGGCTGGTGGCTGCGGCTCTATTGGGGAGCTGTTGCAGTGATATTGGCGGTGCTCGCGCATTTCCTATGGCGCCGTGGAACAGAAGTGAGTCTGATGCCGCGATTGCGCCAGCTGCCGCGCCGAATGCTGAGCTCGGCCGGTGCTTTGCTGACTCTCGCTGCAGTGGTCGCGATGGGCAGTGGAGCCTACATCTTCTACAATATGAATGTCCTGAACGACTATGTAACGCAGGATGATCAGGAAAAGCAGCTTGCGGACTATGAAAAGAAATATCTCAAATATGAAGGTCTAAAACAGCCGTCCTTCACCGATATCACGCTAGACATCGCCATCTATCCGGAAAAGCAGAATTTGGTGGCCAGTGGCACGATGCAGATCATCAACGATACGGGCGCGCCGGTTGAAGTGCTGCACCTTCGTTTTCAGGATCCTGATGTAAAGATTGAAGCCGTCGATATTCCCGGTGCGGCGCTCGAAATGGATGACGAGCGGATGAAATATCGTATCTACCGTTTTGACAGCCCGATGCTGGTCGATGAGAAAAGAACCATCAGCTTTAGATCATCGCGGGAGCAAAAGGGCTTTCGGGCCAGTGGCAATGATACCCGACTAGTTCAGAACGGAACTTTCCTGAACAATTCGGAATTTGCACCGCAATTGGGTATGAATAGGAACGGCTTGCTTACGGACCGTCAAACCCGCCGTGAATATGATCTTCCATCCGAACTGCGTCTGCCCAAGCTGGAAGACGAATCTGCACGGGAGCAAAACTATGTCGGTAATGTTGACTGGGTGATGTCGGATATCACGGTCAGCACCAGCAAGGATCAAACACCTATTGCACCAGGCAGCAAAGTTTCTGACGAGGTCAAGGGTGAGCGGCGCATTGCGCGATTTGTTTCCGAAAAACCGATATTGGGATTTTTCTCGATACAGTCGGCCAGATATGCAGTGAAGGAACGGTCGGCAGATGGCGTGGATATGGCGGTCTATTATCATCCGACCCATGATTTCAATGTTGATACGATGCTCGATGCGACGGAGAAATCGTTGGCCTATTTCAAAAAGAATTTTGGGCCTTATCAGTTTGATTATGCCCGGATTATAGAGTTTCCTGGTTATGCCACTTTCGCACAGGCCTTTGCCGGAACCATCCCTTTCTCCGAACGCATCGGCTTCATTGCCGATAATAGCGATCCGGATGAAATTGACTATGTCACCTACGTGACTGCGCATGAATTTGGCCATCAATATTGGGCCCATCAACTGATCAGTGCCAATCAACAGGGCGGAACCTTGCTGGTAGAAACCATGGCGCAATATTCAGCATTGATGGTGATGAAGCAGATATATGGCGAGGATAAGATTCGCCGGTTCCTGAAATATGAACTGGACCGCTATCTCAGTGCTCGGGGCAGCGAGGTCATTGAGGAATTGCCGCTCAACCGGGTCGAGAATCAAGGCTATATCCACTACCGCAAGGGCGCTGTGGTCATGTATCTCTTGCAGGATCGGTTGGGGGAGGATCGCGTCAATGTAATGCTTTCTGGTCTGCTCGACCGTTACCGCTTCAAGAGCCAGCCTTATGCGAGCTCAACCGATCTGGTCGAGGGTTTCAAATCTCTGGCACGCAACGATGCCGAACGGCAACTGGTCAGCGACCTGCTGGAGCGGATAACCGTCTACGACCTGAAGGCTGAAGAGGCGACTGTGAAGAAATTGGCTAACGGGCGCTATGAAACTACCCTGAAGGTGGCAGCGTCCAAATATTATGCCGATGGCAAGGGCAAGGAAACGGCATCGGTATTGATGGATGATATTGATGTGGGCCTGTTTACCGCCCGTCCTGGAATTGGCGCATTTGGCAAAGAGGACGTGATTAGCATGGAGCGCAAACGGATTAAATCCGGTGATCAGGTGATCCGCATAGTCTCCACCAAAGAGCCGAAATTTGTTGGTGTCGACCCCTATAACAAATATGTGGACCGCAACAGCGATGACAATGTGGTGGCGGTATCGGACAGCTAAGCTAGTCTTCTCGCAACAACCAAAAGAAAAACGGCGGCGCTTCTCAGCACCGCCGTTTTTTTTGGCCGACTAAACCCGGCCTGTAAGAATTTGCATCAGAATTCGTAACGAACGCCGAGCTGGATCCGCCATGCCGAGCTGGACACGGTTACGTCATTGTCATCATCCGGATTGAAGCCGGTGATGATGTAACGTCCTTGCGCGTCTACGCCACCGTCAACGACGTCAACGAGATCGCCGCGGCTCCGCGCTTCGTTCCACTCACCGTCGATAAGGTTGAGGACATTGTCAAAATCGGCAAACAGCTCAATTTTGTCTTCAACACCGAACAGGCGGCCTGGACCAGGGATCTCCTGGCTGAGGCGCATGTCCATGTCGAAGGTCCAGTCATTACGGCAGGTATTGCGGCGGATGGACTGACCAGGTGTGAAACCACAATTTGTGCCGTTCACATAGTCAATCAGGGACTGAACAGCGGCAGGATCACTGGAAGGTGATACATTTGCGTCGCTCACACCAGATGGGATGTAAAGCAATGCGTTGTCCGTGCCCGATGCGCGATCGTTGAAGACGCTGCCGCCATCAAAGGTCAAGCTGTAAGGCCGACCGGATCGTGCGGTGAAGAACATCGCCAATTGCGTGTCGAAGTCATCGATGAACTGCTCCTCAAACGTCGTGGCAAACGTGAAGTTGTGCCGTGTCTGGAAATTGGAGGTTGAGGTAGCAGGGTTCTGCCGGTCGAATGCGGCCGTCACATCAAAGTTTGATGTTGCGGTCGAGCTGCCGACGTTGCGGAAGTTGTTTGATTCCGTAAACGCATAACCCATGTTGATTGACACGCTGCCACCATCCGTAAAGATGCCTTCATTGAAGCGCTTGGACAGTGCCACAGAGAAAACGTGGCTGTCATAGGAGCGACCGTTGGTCAGCTGGATAAAGTCATCCAGACCAGTATTGAAGCAGGTGTCGCCTGGGACAATACCGGTATATGTTGGAGGTGTTCCTCCGCCATCTTGCAATTGCGCGTTACACCCAGCGTTGAGCGGGTCTATCGCATCGTAAATTGGCCGGCCATCGACGGTAAATCCGTTCAGCCCGACATTTGGATTGACCACCTGCACCAGATCCACAAAGTTCAGCGGGTCATTGAACCGCGAGTAGATGTAATCGAGGTTCAGATTCCAGTCTGAGAAAAAGCCGCCATCGGTACCAAATTGTGTCGATAGACCCAAGTTGGCACGAAACACCGTTGGCACATCAAGATCAGGACTGGTCGACTGCACATCACCACCGCCTGCTGCAGCTCGATTTGAAGCAGCCTGCACTGCGCACTGCGGGAAGCCGGTGAATTGGCCGCCGCCGTCGAGAACATTGAAGCTGCCATCCGGGTTTACCAGGCCAGCACATTCCGCGCTGAATGTATTACCATCCACCGAAGAGAAACCGTTGTTCGAGAAGGCGTTGGAGAAGAAGACAACGGGATCGCCGCCAGAGAACCAGCCAATGCCGCCGGTGATCGAGGTGTTCCGGAAGAAGCCGTCATTGTCCAAATCATATGTCGCCGCCAGACGTGGCAAGATGACCGTATCGATGCTGCTGAAAGGGCTGGCATTTGTAATACCAAAGCGCTGCAGGAAGGATGGATTGGCACGAGGTGCGTCGCCATCATAAAGCTGAACCCGGATGCCCGCCGTCACATTAAGCTGATCTGTTGCTTGCCACTCATCCTGAGCATAGAACGAGTAGATCTGCCGGCCGAACAAGGCCGCCGCTTCATTAATATCGCCAGATGGTGTTGAACGAATGGTTGCGCCACCCAGTGCGCCGCTGATTAAATCATCAGATCCTGCAAACACGCTCGAGAACCCGCCGCTTGCTACGTCACCGTTCTGAAAGTCAGTGAGGTTGCGGAAGAAGATCGTTCCGGTCGCATTGATTGCGAACAGGTTGAATACTTCCAGATCGTTGAGCTCAGCGCCCAGTTTGAAGCGGTGATCGCCTGCGTCAATATTCATTTGGAATTTATACTGATCGACCGTTTGATCCAGCTGGTTTGCGGAACGAAAAATGCCCGGGCCCGTTGAGAGGCGGCCATTTTCAGTGGTCTGTCCAGCAACTGGGGTTACGCCAACTGAGAGACGTACAATCGGGTTGTCCGATTGCGCTTCACCGCCGCCGACAGGGCCCTGAACATCACCAACTTCGGAACGGGAAAGACGCAATTCCGTTGAAATATTATCTGTCCAATCCGAGAACAGACGGAGAGAATAATAGTCTGAGACCGTGCCTTCATCTTCAAAGCTGTTAAGACCCGTAAGTTCCTGCCCACCAAAATCGGTTTCTACATTGGTTTCTTCGAGACGCTGATAGGTCGCTTCCAGACGGTGGTCTTGGGTAATATAAGCATCCAGACGACCGAAATAGCGAACGCTGGATTCTGGCAGCGCACGAGGATAGCCGCCAACATCAATACCATAAACGCTTTGCGCAATCTGGGCGAATTGGTCGAACTGACCCTGGGTTACGAAATCTGCTTCGTTGGGAAATCCAGAGCCGGTCGGGCCGAAGTCGTTGGAATCGCCAAGATCGGTTTCTTCATAGCCTGCGAAGAAGAACAGACGATCCGGAATGATTGGACCAGAAAGGGTTGCACCCCAGCGTTTCTCCTGGAACGCCGCGGGAACGAATGATTCGCCGCCAGCTGTGTCGCCGCGCAGACCTTCGTCACGGAAGGTGAAGAAAGCGCTGCCGTGGAATTGATTTTGGCCCGATTTGGTGACCACGTTAACGGCACAACCGGTAAAGTCGGAATATTCAACATCAAATGGCGCAAATTCAACCGAGGTTTCACGAATGGCATCAAATGGCAGTGGCAAGGCATTACGTGCTGCGAAAGGTGTGCCGTTCAAACCAAATGTATCCGCTTGAACGATACCATCGACAGTGAATGTGTTAGAGCGATCATTGCCGCCCAAGCAGCTGATACGATCGACTTCATTGGCGCGGTCAAGGCTGACGCGGGGGTCGATACGAATGATATCGCGAACGTCGCGAGAGATGCTCGGAAACGCTTCCAGCGTATCCACGCCAAAGGACTGACCAGGGCCAACCGCAAGCTGCGTAACGTTAGCGCGTGTGCCAGTCACAACGATTACTTGGTCGGAACCGCCTGAAGCCAGTTCAAAAGTGAATTCGGTGTCACCTTGAAGGTTGATAAACACGTCTTCTACGGTCTGGCCTTCGAAATCAGGTGCCGTAGCTGTAATTGTATATGGTCCGCCTGGTACCAAAGATGCCGAACGAAACTGGCCATTGCTGGAAGTGGTAACCGTCCGGGACTGACCGGTACGCGTATCGGTAATGGTCACCGAAGCGCCGTCAATGGCGTTTCCGGCATCATCTCTGACCTGGCCTTCGATACCAGATGTAATTTGTTGCGCCGAAGCTGGCGTGGCCATCAAGCCTGCAGTGGAAAGGCTGACAACACTGGCAGCCAAGAGATATTTAATTTTCATGATCACATTCCCCATGGTGGTCTTCGAATTTTTGACAACTCATGATTGGAACAGCGCCCTCTGCGATCCCAACCATCCGCACGAATTGCTCTTAGGAGGCTAAAATGACAGTTTTGTCTCAACCGCAACCACTTTATTTTGCATTGCAGCAATTAGTTTTTATCCACAATTTATCAAGGGCTTGGAAAATCGCCTTGATATTCTGCTAATTGCAAATTTATGGAGTTCTATCTTATTGAATTATCTTGTTTATTGCTTCTGCGACCATTGTAAAATCGTCAGAAATCATGTTTTCTGACTGTTGTGAATATATCACTATATCTGCATGGGTCTGTGAAGGTTCGACATACTTGTCGTGCATTGGGTCGACCTGATTGGCAAAGACTTCCCGGACCGAGTCGGCGGTACGTCCTCTTTCCCTGACATCGCGTTCCAGGCGCCTTTCAAAACGGGTGCTACTTTCGCAACGGACAAAGACGGACAAATCGAATAGCTGACGCAAAGGCGCATGATGCAGGATCAATATGCCATCGACCAAGATGACAGGTCGTGGCTCCGTCAGCGCTGTTTCTGCCTTTGGCATATGAGTAGGAAAATCATAAAGAGGGCGATGGATGGGTCGGCCCTGTTTGAGCATCGCCAATTGGATGCACATCTTGTCAAAGTCGACAGCATCGGGGTGATCGAAATTGGGTCCACCTTTCCCTTCGGGTGCCTCGCCATAGCCAAAGAAGTAATCGTCCTGTGGCAAGATCACACACTGTTCGGGACCCAATGTTCCAAAGACATGGGCGGCGAGCGTCGATTTGCCCGAACAGCTGCCGCCGCTAATGCCCACTATTTTTGGAGTCATGCCAATCCGATTTCGCGTAGGCGTTCCATCAAATAGTCATGCGCAGTAATCGGTTCTGGATAGAGATCCGGATGTTTTTCATCGACACATTCTGGCAGGGTCTCGATCAGATAGTCTGGCCGGAAATGCAAGAAAAACGGCATTGAATAGCGTGAATGGCCGCGGCGTTCCGGTGCCGGATTGACCACCCTGTGGGTCGTCGATGGTAACCGGTTGTTGGTCAACCGCTGCAGCATGTCACCGATATTAACTGCCAGTTCCCCCGGCTTCGGTGTCACGGCACGCCAATTGCCTTGCTTGTCGAGCAACTCCAGTCCTGCCTCCTCCGCCCCGATCAGCAGTGTGATGGTGTTGATATCTTCATGAGCTGCAGCCCGCACTGCTGGCGAGTCTGCCGGAACAGGCGGATAGTGAATCAGACGTAATATGCTATTGCCATCGCGGACCGTGTCATCAAAAAAATCAGGGTCCATTTTCAGATAACGGGCAATGCCCTCCAGGATCCGTTGACCGGCCCGGTCAAAGGCGGCGAAAAGATCGAGATAACAATCACGAAAGCCGTCCAATTCATCGGGCCAGATATTTGTACTCATAAAGGGTTCAAACGTATGGCCGCTTGGCAGTTGTCGCCCAATATGCCAGAATTCCTTCAGGTCATGAATGTCGGAATCCTTCGCGGCCTCCGTGCCAAAGGGTGTGTAACCCCGGGCGCCACCGCCGCCAGGAACATGATATTTTCGTTTCACATCATCGGGAAGTGCAAAAAAGGCCCGTGACATTTTTTCGGCCTTATCGATCAGATCATCCGATATTCCGTGATCCGCAACAATGGCAAACCCCCAATCGGAGAAGGATCGACCGATGCTGGCCGCAAATGCATCCTTGTCCTGATCGGCCAAGGCCAGAGAAATTGATGACAATGTATTGTTGGTGTCTGACATGACTCTATGATGCTCTGCTTATCCGTTTTGTCAATCTATCGGGTCAACCGAGGCTTAACAGCAGGCCGGCCAGAGCCGCGCTCATCAGGTTAGCCAGCGATCCGGCGGCCAATGCTCTAATGCCAAGCCGTGCAATAACGGGACGCTGATTGGGCGCCAATCCACCAGTGACGGCCAATTGAATAGCGATCGAAAGGAAATTGGCAAAACCGCACAAGGCAAAGGTCACGATAGCGACCGTAAGCGGAGACAGCTCTCCGCCCATGCCACCAAGATCGCTAAAGGCAACAAACTCATTGATAACAACTTTGGTACCGAACAGGCCGCCGGCAGCGAAAGCTTCATCCCACGGTACGCCCAGCAGGAACATGATCGGAGCGAAGATATAGCCGATAATTTGCTGGAAGCTGAGTTCGGGTTGGCCAAACCAACCGCCGATACCGCCCAAAATGCCATTGGCAAGCGCAACTAGCGCAACAAAGGCTAAAACCATTGCGCCGACCGCAACGGCAATTTTTACGCCGGTCTGCGCGCCCATGGAGGCCGCCATAATTATATTGGCCGGTTTTTCTTCCTCATAATCCACAGAGACGACCAGCTCTTCCGGTGCTTCGGAATCGGGATCGTCGGGCATTATAATCTTGGCCATCAAGATGCCGCCGGGTGCTGACATGAACGCCGCCGCCAGAAGATAGTCGATCTTGATGCCCATGGATGCATAAGCAGCCAATATCGTTCCCGCGACACCGGCCATGCCGACGCTCATCACTGTAAACAGCTGGGATTCAGTGAGTTTTGCTAGATAAGGGCGAATGACCAAAGGGGATTCCGACTGGCCGACAAATATATTTGCAGCGGCGCACAGGGACTCGACCTTGGATATACCGGTGACTTTTTGGATTCCACCGCCAACCCATTTGATGATGAATTGCATCACCCCGAGATAATAAAGGATCGAAATAAGCGCGGAGAAGAAGATAATGACTGGTAGCGCAGAGATGGCAAAGCTGGCACCGCCGAGATCGGCATCGGCCAGTGGGCCGAAAATGAATTTTGTTCCCTCGCTCGAATAGCTTAGCAATTGCGATACGCCAGTCGACATGGCGCTGATAACCCTTTTGCCCCACGGCACATAGAGCACCAGTATCGCAATACTGGCCTGCAGGGCGAAGGCCGCTGCTACGACCCGAAGACGGATATTCTTCCGTCCGGTTGAAAGGGTAAAGGCGAGCAGCAATATAACCGCCATGCCAGCGATGCTTGTCAGAATAGAGATCATATCCGCAGTGTCCCGACTTTTACTACCATGTCACTTCCCCCTCGGATCCGGTAAATTCAGATGTCAGCTGGTCCAATATGTCGCCAATGTCTTCGCTCAGGATAAGCTGCTTCCTGCGGGCCTCTGACATGAAGCCATGCCCTGCGACATTGTCCAGAAAAGCAGTGAGCGAATCCCAATAGCCATCGACATTGAGCAACCCAATTGGCTTGCCATGGTAGCCGAGGGCTTTCCAGGTCCAAGCTTCAAACAGTTCGTCCAACGTCCCGATACCGCCGGGTATCGCCACAAAACCGTCAGTCAGCTCTGTCATTTTTGCCTTGCGCTCATGCATGGAGGTGACGACATGCAGTTCGGTCAGACCGGTATGGGCGACCTCATGGTCTTTCAGCATTTCAGGGATAACGCCATAGACTTTCCCGCCACCATCGAGCACGGCGTCGGCAATAATACCCATCAGGCCCAAGCGACCGCCGCCAAATACCAGATCGATGTTACGTTGAGCCATGGTCTGGCCTAATTTTTTTGCTGTCTCGGCGAAAACAGGGTCCCCCCCAGCGCTCGCGCCACAATAAACCGCTAGTCTTTGCACAAATTCCCCTTTGGACCGAACTTTGCCCCCAGATACGTCTGGCTAGCTAAACCAGAACTCTATTGATTCCTCCCTAGAGGAAAATCGCGGAGAGTCACGATTCCTTTTTTCCTGTTTGTTTTTGGTGCTTTTTTTTCCGTCGCGACCGCGCTAGGCAATGAAGATGACAGCGATTTCAGAAACAAAGCACATCCCACGCGGACTCTTTATCATTTGCGTTCTTTATGGCGGAATGGCCAGTCTGGCGGGAATTTTGGGTAATAAACTGGTGGCACTAGGGCCATTGGCGGTCGAAGCGGGCATATTCGCTTTCATCCTGCTGGTGGTGCTCGCAGGAGCGGTAGCCGAAGTGTATGGCCGGGCCACGGCAAACCGAATAGTTGTTTTTGGATTCGTTCCGATCATCGTGTCGATGATCCTAATCCAGCTAGTCCTGGCCTTGCCGCCCGCTTCCTTTTGGGAGGAAGAAAAGCGTTTGGCCTTTGACATCATATTGAACCAGTCGACCCGGCTGATGTTTGCCGGGATCATCGCCTATGGCACGTCCCAGCTGCTGAACGTTTTTATCATTACCCGGCTGAAGGGGGAAAGCGGCAAGCTGCTGTGGCTTCGCAGTATGATTGCTGGCGTTGTGAGTCAGGCCGTCGATACCGTGATCTTCATCACGGTCGCCTTTTACGGTGTTGCGCCGCTTTTGAAAATCATGCCGGGGCAATTGTTAGCCAAGGTGATATTGTCGGCGGTATTCGTGCCGCCACTAATCTATGGCATCGTGCGGATGGCCAAACGACTTGATGCAGAGTGACGGTTTTTCGGCTCTCCTTACTCACATGGCCATTTTTCGGCTGCCTGGCCTTGATTGCCGCCTGCTCAGCGCCTGCGGAGCAATCCGCACTGCCCCCAGATGGCAATATTGTCACGATAGTCGGAGCGATCCATGGTCAGCATCGCCGTAGCGAGACTTATTCGCTGGCGGTCTTGCGGGCAGCAATCGTCAAATTTGATCCAGATATAATCATGGTTGAATTGCCTCCCGAGCGTTTTGCCAAGGCATCAGCAAATTACGAAAAATTTGGTGAAGTCAGAGAGAGCCGTGCTGACGACTTTCCCGAATTGGTCGAAGTCGTTTTTCCGCTGCAAAAAGACATGGGTTATCAGATGATTCCGGTGGCGGCCTGGACACAGAAAATAGCTGATGACCGGCGCGCCGCAACCGCACGGCTAGAGAAGGATCCTGCGCGCAGCCGCGACTGGTCAGCGCATCAAGCGGCCAACCGAGCGTATAGTCAGACGGTGAGCGGGCGTTCCGATGATCCATTGTTCATTCATAATGAGGTTTACGATCAAGCGGTAAAATTGCGGCAGGAAACTTATGAAAAGCTGTTCGGCAAAGATCTGGGGCCGGGTGGCTGGAAGAATATCAATGCTGCCCATTATACGAAAATTGCCGCTGCGCTGGACGAGTTGAAGGGACAGAAAAAGCGGATCCTCATTCTATATGGTGCCTGGCATAAATATTGGTTCCTCGAGCAGTTGCAGAAGCGTGATGATATTCAGCTAATCAGCGCCGCTGCTTTGTTCGACGACTAGGTTCCCGGGCTTTTACGGTTTTCAATCTCCAGCATTTCAACTGTATCGATATCCAGCAAAATATCCTGTTCCGCTCTGACAAGATGGGCAGTTTTCAGAAGCTTTCGAGCGCCCTGATCGCCCTGCAAGTGTTGCATGGCTTCAAATTGATCGACTGGAAAGATGGCAGGTGGCATGGCATTGCCATCGCAGGTTGAAGCAACAATCTGCTTGCGATCAAAAACTTCAAAGCTTTGCAAAAGCATTTTTATATGTTGGCCGGTCATATAGGGCATGTCGGCCAGGCACAGGCAGAGCGCGGTGACGCCGGATGCTAGGGCCTGTTCGACAGCGCATTGTACGGATGTCGCTTGTCCCCGATCGGCCCGTTCATTGACAATGATATCATAGCCGAGAACCGACCAGTCGGCTGCACAGGGATGATTGCTATCGGACGCAATCACGATGCGATGATTAAAAGGCAGCTGGGCGAGCGTCGCTGCAGCGTGCAGTCCCAGCATCTTGCTGTGTAACAAGGCAGTCAGCTTGTCATTATTTCCAAAACGCCGGGACTGGCCTGCTGCAAGCAGAGCCAGCATGATTCCATTGCCAGCGGCTTTGCTCAATTGGCGGAAGCGTCTTCAATATAGGCGATGATCGCCTCGCGTCTTCCGGCATCGGTAATGGCGCCCGCCATCATGGTGGTGCCTGGCACTTTGGCGGCCGGGTTGGAAAGATAGCTGTCCAGTTCTTCTTTGGTCCAGGTAATACCAGATGAGGCCATGGCATCAGAATATTTAAATCCATCTACACTGGCAGCGGCTTGCCCGATAATGCCATGAAGATTAGGGCCGATGCGGTTCGCTCCACCTTTGTCGATGACATGACAGGCAATGCATGTGTTGAACGCAGATTTACCCGCGGCTATCAGACCATCCGTGGCTTCGCCAGCCGGTTCCGGGGCAGCACCATCCGCACTGCTATCACTATCGGCACCGGGTTCGCGAACAACAATCTGTTCTGTCGGCTCTGGTGCGGGGTCCGATCCACATGCCGCCAATGCGACGACCAGAACGGGAGCGGATGCGCGAAACACTGCTTTCATGTATCTATCCTTATAAATGTAAGCACGAGTGGCTTTAGGCGAAGTTCGCTTTGCTTAATGGCAGTTCGCGAACGCGTTTGCCAGTGGCTGCGAATATCGCATTGGTAACGGCCGGCGCCAATGGAGGCAATCCCGGCTCACCGGCACCACCCAAACGCTTGTGATCGCCATTGATAATCCCCACTTCCACTTCCGGCATCTCGTTGATGCGTAAAATTGGATAGTCATGGAAATTGCTCTGCTGGACAGCGCCATCCTTGACCGAGATTTCGCCATAGAGCGTGGCGGTGAGACCGTAAGCAATGCTGCTTTCCATCTGTGCCGCAAAGCCATCAGGATTGACGGCAAAACCGGGGTCGGCTGCCACGTAGATTTTCTTCACCTTCGGTTTCGCACCGGTCATGTCTACTTCCGCCACTTCCGCAACAATGGTGCCGAATGAAGGCACAAAGGCAATACCCCTGCCATGGCCTTCAGGCATGGGTGTGTCCCAGCCGGACATTTCCGCCGCCTTATCGAGAACCGCCAGATGGCGGGCCGATCCAGCGAGCAATTCGCGGCGATAGGCATAGCCATCCTTGCCGGCAGCATGAGCCAATTCGTCAACGAAGCTTTCGATGAAATAGCCATGCTGGCTATGATCCACAGACCGCCATGGACCAAAGCGCAAATGGGTCGGCACATCAATTTTGCGAATCTTGTGATTGGCAATATTATAATAAGGTACGGTGGGCGCTTCTTGCGGATCGAACAGATGCGTATGGATATTGCTCCAGCTTACCGCCTTGCCGTCCTTGTCGAGACCGGCCTGGAACCGGCTGGTGGCCGATGGACGATAATGATCCTGCATGGTGTCTTCTTCGCGCGACCAGATCATCTTCACCGGATAGGGAACCGCCTTGGCTATGCGGGTGGCCATGATAATCACGTCATTTTCTGATCGCCGTCCGAAACCGCCGCCAAGATAGGCATTGTGATAGGTCACATCATCCGTATCAATGCCAAGCGTGTCCGCTGCCGCTTTACGAGCCATTAGTGGAGCCTGGTGTCCAGACCAGACATCGCACTTTCCGTCCCGTACCCAAGCGGTGCAGTTCATCGGCTCCATCGTCGCATGGGCGAGGAAAGGAACCTTATATTCGGCTTCGACTTTGGTTGCGGCATTGGCAAATGCGTCGGTCACATCGCCTTGCTCGGTCTCGACATCACCGCCATCATCGCCAGCTTCATCCAGTACGGACGCGTAGCGCGCAAACAGGGCATCCTGATTGAGTTTATCGCCCTCAGTTTTGGAATATTTAGCGTCTATCGTACCGAGCGCCTGCTCGGCCTGCCAATAACCATCGGCAACCACAGCGATAAAATCACCCATGTTCAGGATTTGCAGGACACCGGGCATGGCCTTTGCAGAATCGACATTCATGGATTCGACCGTAGCGCCGACGACGGGCGCGGCGCGAACAGCGGCATATTTCATGCCTGGCAAATCCGCATCAATGCCAAATAGCGCGGTGCCATTGGATTTGTCAGGAATATCGTGACGTGCCATCGCTTTGCCCATCAGCTTATAATCTTTGGGTGATTTCAGCTTGGGCTTGTTGGGAAGGCCTTGGTCCGCCGCAGCGGCGGCAAAGTCTGCAAACGGGGCGGATTTACTGCTCTTATCGTGCAGGATCATACTGTTTTCTGCACGCAATTCACCAGCGGGAACATCCCATTCCTCCGCTGCTGCCGCGATTAGCATTTCTTTCGCAGCCGCTCCGGCCACCCGCATGGCACGCTGACCGGTTCCGCGAACCGAGAAACTGCCGCCGGTTATCTGCAAGTTCATTGCCGTTGCAAGTTGCAAAAAGGTTCCGCCAACCGTTGGCTCCAATATGGCTGGGACTTCGAGATTGGGGGCAAGAAATTCGCGACCAATGTCATGGGAGACATATTTTGCGTCTGCCGGCGCCTCCAGAATCCGGACCTTGCTCCAGTCCGCATCCAGCTCGTCGGCGAGCATCTGTGCCAGCGAGGTGAAAATACCCTGGCCCATTTCGACATGGGGAATGATGGCCGTGACAATATTGTCGGCGTCAATCTTGACCCATGCATTGATCAACTGCTCGCCTTTGCCCTTGGCGACCATTGGGCTGAGCCGCTCAACCGGATTGTCTGGGCGAACCGCAACGCCAACAAGCAGGGCGCCGCCAGCGACTACACCGGCGCCAATGAAGGCGCGGCGTGTCCATTTGCCCTTCTTGGGCGCTGTTTCAGAAATCTGTTTGTCCGCCATGGTCAAGCCTCCTGCGTTTCAGAGGATGCACCCGCGGCGGTTTTGATCGCTTTGCGTATCCGCACGTAGGTTCCACATCGACAGATATTGCCCGCCATGGCGGCATCAATCTGTTCATCACTGGGATTGGGGTTATTCTTGAGCAAAGCGGTCGCCGACATGATCTGGCCTGACTGGCAATAGCCGCATTGTGCCACTTGCTGATCGACCCAGGCCTGCTGGATCTTACTGAATGTGCCATCTTCCTCGGCGAGACCTTCGATGGTGGTAATCGCTTTGCCGTCGGCTTCGGAAACTGGGGTCGAACAGGAGCGAACCGGCTTACCGTCGAGATGGACAGTGCAGGCACCGCAAAGGGCGACGCCACAGCCAAATTTTGTTCCCGTCATTTTCAAGTTTTCGCGCACAACCCAAAGGATCGGCGTTGCGGGATCGACATCGAGCTCCTTCACCTGACCGTTAACGTTCAATGTAACCATGGCAGCCTCACCCTAATATTGAATATCAATTTGCAACCTATACCGCAGGTAGCGGATTTAGCAAAGAGGTACGATGGGACAGGGCCTGTTTATGCGAAGATATCCTCCAACGCATCGGTCAGCGGGCCTTCTTTGACCGTGCGCAATTCTATATAAACGGCGGCGATTCCAGCGGCCTGCACGGCTGCGATAGCCGTTTCGGCGACTATGGTGATGAGAACCGAGGCCGTGACGCTGAAAAGGCCGAGCGCCTCTGCCATGCCGGATAACGTACCCGATGCCAGAAGAAAGATGATTACCAGTAAGAACATCATCCCCTTCGACCCGTCTGTCAGTTCTACACTGCGTCCCAATGAATCTATAATCCCGCGGTCTTCCACGACCATGACCGGTGCTGCTATCATCCACATCAGTGACAGTATGACGCCCGGCACGACCAGAAGCATGAAGCCTAAGATAATTCCCAGCAATGAAACAAGCGCCAGACCGATCAGGGGAAGAAACCGCCGAAGCGCCTCCGCAAAACACAGACCTATGTCTACGTCCTGACTGCGCATGTCGCGAATGGTCGCAACGATCAGCATCGCCTGTAGTAGAACCATCAAGATAAAATAGAATATGAAGATGGTTGTGCCGCCCAGAATCCAGCCAACCCAGGCATTTTCCAGTCCCGAGCTGGCAATCAATTCCTCGCTAAATACCGACATCCAGAGGCCAGGACTCAGGGCGAAATATTGGGTCAGGCCATATGGTAGTCCCGCGACGATCAGAGACAGGCCCAGAAAAACTACGGGGTGGCGGGCAATTACAGCAAAGGTTGCGCTCATTACGCGGCCGATATCGAATGTCATTATGTTGGCGCCCCTTATGTCGAAGGGAGTATATTCCTGTTCCGGCCGCCGCTGTCAATTGAGCCGCGAGCTCATGGCAGATAGCAAGCGCCATCGAAAGCTGTTGGCCCGGACGATCTTCACGCTTGCCCCTGCCAGCGGTTTCTGCAACATCGGACCTGTGGCAGAAGACGCAGTAGAACAGGGTAATGATGGAAACGCTTCTTTTGACGCCGCGTGGAAAGACGTGCGTGCGGATGAGGATATCCAATTCACCAACATCGCGCCTAAGCCTCCCGAAGAGCCACCGCAATGGTGGACAGATTTTCTCGAATGGTTAAGCGATGCGCTGGCGCCGGCAGCCGAAGGAATAGCTGCGGCCTGGCCCGCGCTCAGAATTGTTCTGCTGGTGCTACTGGCGATTGGGATATTGGCTTTACTATGGGTGATTCTGTCGCCCTATCTCGAGGACTGGCGGAGACGCAAGCCGAAGCTGGAAGAAGAATGGCGACCGGATCAGAACGTGGCAAGACGCCTGCTTGAGGAGGCCGATGCGCTGGCAGGCAAGGGTCAGTTTGATGAAGCCGCCCATCTTCTACTGTTTCGCAGCATCGAAGATATTGAAAAGCGCCGTCCTGATCTGCTGCGCCCGTCCAACACATCTCGTGAGATTGAGCGGTTCGACAGCTTGCCCGAGAAAGCCCGGTCAATGTTTTCTGTGATCGCTGGTCATGTCGAACGCGGAATTTTCGCGGCAACACCAATTGGCGAGGAAGGCTGGACCGCATCGCGCAATGCCTATGGTGAATTCGCCCTGACAGAGAGCTGGCGCAAGCCAAAGTCCGGACTGAAATGAGTATGTTCCGATGAGTGTTCAGGCCAATCCGTTTAAACGCACGACGATTATCATCATGTTCGCAATCGGCTTTGCAGCCTTTGTTGCGCTCCTTTATGGATTGGGTACTGGCGATCGGCTGGCATCGGGCAAAAATGGCCAGGCGCATGGTGCTTCAAACAGTCTTGTTGGGTATAAGGCTCTCGCCGATATCTTGCGCAAGACCGGTACGGAGGTGCAATATTCCCGGTCGGCTGCCGGAATGGACAATCCAGGTCTGCTGATCCTGACCCCCAATCCCTTTGCGGATGCAGAAGATCTGGACCAGGTCATGCAAGACCGTGCCTATGTGGGGCCGACGATGATCATCTTGCCCAAATGGCAAGTGATGGCGGTTCCCGATCCGCGTCTGAAAAAAGGATGGGTCCAGCGCATTGGAATTTTGGGCGGCGATTCCGGTCAGTCGATGCTGAAGGAAATTGTCGATGTTGAAGTCAATGTCGCTCCAATGGATCCCGAAAAGGCTGCAACGCCATCGGAAAAGCAGCCTTTGACTGTTTCTGCCGTGGGCGGGCCCGTAAAAATCCCAGAAACCCCGGTTGCCATGACCGGTGACTATGTCCGTACCATATTGCCCGGACCGGAGGGGCAGGGTGCTCTGATTGCTTATCTCGATGATGGCGGGGTATATGCACAACTGGACAGCCTGGATGAGTCGCAAATTACCGATGAAGAGGATATTGATTCATCCTATTTTCCGGTGGTGTTGGTTGCCGATGCCGATCTCATGAACAATACTGGCATGGCGGACAAGCAGACCGCCGAGCATGCGCTCGCCTTGATCGCCGCAACTGGCATATCGGCAGGTGGTACGGTGACTTTCGATCTCACCTTCAACGGCCTTGGAACAACGGAAAACCTGTTAACGCTGGCTTTCCAGCCGCCGTTTTTATCGGCAACAATCTGTTTGATCATCGCGGCGCTTGCGGCAGCCTGGATGGCGTTTAACCGTTTCGGCCCGGCAGCGCGCGAACAGCGCAGCATTGGTTTTGGCAAGACCGCATTGGTCAACAATAGTGCTGGTTTCATCCACCGCATGCAGCGCGGCTATCTGGTTGCTGATCCTTATGGCGAGATGATCCGGAGCGCTGCAATCCAGGCTATTGGTCTTTCGCCAACTGCTGATCGCGAAGAGTTAAATCGCAAGCTGGATATGCTTGGCGAAGTAAACGGTAGCCGCTTTACGGCTTTGCTAAACAATCTCAATCACGCTGAGAATTCGCATGAAACGGCGGAACATGCTGCGGCGCTCTATAATTGGAAAAAGGAAATCATTGGATGAAAATCGGGGAATTGAAAACGCTGGCGGACAATATCCGCACTGAAGTGGCCAAAGCGATTATCGGACAGGAAGAGATTGTCGATCATCTGCTGATCGCTCTATTCTCCTCCGGCCATGTGCTGCTCGAAGGGCCTCCGGGAACCGCCAAAACCTTTCTCGCGCAGTGTTTTTCCGCAACGCTCAGCCTTGATTTTGGCCGGATCCAATTCACTCCCGATCTCATGCCCGGTGATATTGTCGGTTCCAACCTGTTCAATTTCCAGACCAGCACGTTCACGCTGACTCGCGGCCCGATTTTTTGCGATCTGTTGCTGGCCGATGAAATTAACCGTACCCCTCCGAAAACTCAGGCCGCGATGCTCGAAGCGATGCAGGAGCGCGCAGTGACCATCGATGGTGAGACCCATGGCCTGTCTTCCCGTTTCATGGTCGTTGCAACCCAGAACCCGATTGAACAGCAAGGCGTATATCCGCTGCCAGAAGCACAGCTGGACCGGTTTTTGTTCAAGCTGCTGATTGCTTATCCCGATGCGGATGAAGAGAAAAAAATTGTCGCGCAATATGGTGAGCGTACCGGAGCGCCTGGGCCAGAAGATTTTGGGATCTCAACTCAGGCTGATGAAAAAACCTTGATTGCGGCCGCTGAAGCAGTGAAATCCGTAAAGCTGGTGGAAGACGTAACTGACTATATTGTCCGTCTGGTGCGGGCGACCCGTGAAACCGCTGATCTTGAAAATGGTGCCAGCCCGAGAGCTGCGATAATGCTCGCAACCGCGGCACGCGCGCGCGCCGCCATATCGGGGAGAGACTATGTCGTGCCGGACGATGTAAAAACGCTTGCGCCCTCTGTCTTGCGCCACCGGACCTTGTTGTCGCCCGCAGCGGAGATCGAAGGACGCCAGGTCGATACAATCATTGAAGCCCTGGTTGAACGGACGGAAGCACCACGTTGATCTATCCCACTGCCAAGGCCGTTTTTCTGATCGCGATAGGCGCGCCTATTGCAGCGGTGCTGGCGGCGCTTATGCCCAATTTGTGGGCGATCGGAATCGCCTGGGCAGTGATGCTGCTGTTGCTTTTGGTCATTGACGGTTTAATCGCGGCCAAGGTGAACGAGGTCCAGTTGGCGGTGCCCAAGTCATCAGAAATCGGGGCGCCGCTGGAGCTTGCCGTGCAGGCTAAATTTGCGGGGCTGATGGCCCCACGCCAGGTGAGCGGCAATCTCGGCGTGGACGACCGCATCTCTGCAAACGGCCGGATGGAGTTCACCCTGTATCGCCACGGAGCGACAGCGAAGGACTATAGCGGCGCGGCCACGACAACGCCGGCTCGGCGTGGCACCGGAGAGCTTGGCAATCTCTGGCTACGCTGGAAAGGGCCGTTGGGTCTGGCATGGCGTCAGACATCGAAACAGAGCGATCAGACCATTGCGGTCATGCCCAATATATCCGCTGTCCGTAGCCCAACCGTCCAGATGTTCTTGCGGGATTCCGTCTTTGGCTTGCTGGCCCGCAAATTTCGCGGAGAAGGCAGCGAGTTTGAGGCGCTGGCCGAATATCAACCGGGCATGGATCGCCGCAGTATCGACTGGAAAGGGTCGGCACGGCACAGCAAATTGCTGGCCAAAGAATATGATACTGAACGTAATAACCAGATCATATTTGCGCTGGATTGCGGGTCGGCAATGTGTGAACCTATCGACGGCTTGCCGCGCATTGACCGAGCCGTGTCAGCGGCTCTACTGACTGCCTATATCACATTGAAATCCGGTGACAAAACAAGCCTGTTCAGTTTCGCCGCAAAGCCAGAACTTTCCACACCCTTTTTGTCTGGAAGCCGCAACTTCTATCGCCTGCAGCAGGATGCAGCGACGATCGATTACCGGCACCAGGAAAGCAATTATACGTTGGCCCTGTCGGCCTTGTCTAATCGTCTGCAACGGCGTTCACTGATCATTATCTTTACCGATTTTACTGACCCGACCAGTGCAGATCTGATGCTCGAGGCCGCAGGACGATTGATCGACAAGCATCTGGTGCTGTTTGTGGTGCTGGAAGATGAGGAGTTATCCGAGTTTATCAACAAGGAACCGGAAAGTGCCGAGGATGTGGCGCGCAGCGTTACCGCACAGAGTCTGCTTGATCAGAAAAGATTGGTGGTTACTCGCCTACAGCATATGGGCATCGATGTGATCGAAGGCGCGCATCAGAATATCGGAACTCAGCTGATCAATAGTTATCTCAAGATCAAACGGCGGGGGCAGATCTGATGGCGAGTGTTGCGACCGATCTTGCCGCGCAGCAGGCGATTGAAACTGCCGCATTGAAAAGCGATCGTTTTCGTCTGGAGCGGGAGGCCGACTGGATCCGGCTCGACGAAATTGTTACCAAAATGGAAAAAGGGAAAACGCGGCGCCTGAGTGATGACGATGTGCTTGCGCTTCCGACCTTGTATCGAACCCTGCTGTCCAGCCTATCCATTGCTCGCGAAAGCTCACTTGATGCAGGAATGATCGACTATCTCGAAGGTCTCGCCTTGCGGTCCTATTTCATGGTCTACGGAACCCAAACAAGCTTTGGGCGCTGGTTTAAGGGCTTTTTCGGAGGTGGATGGAGCCAGGCGGTTCGGGATATAAAACTGGATATCTGGATCGCACTTTTTGTAATGATCGCAGGTACGCTGATTGGTTATGCCCTGGTTGCTGGCGACAGCGACTGGTATTATGCGCTGGTACCGGGTAATTTTGCCGATGTTCGCGTACCCGGTGCAAGCGAAGCGGCGCTCCGGGGCACGCTTTTTGGCACCGAAAACCAGGACGGATTGGGCGTATTCGCTGCCTATCTGTTCAGCAACAATGCGCAGGTTGCGATACTTGCGTTCGCTCTCGGATTTGCCTTCGCGATACCGAGTATATTGCTGCTCATTCATAACATGGCGCTGCTGGGCGCGATGCTGTGGGTTTTTGCCCAACGCGGGCTTACGGTCGAGTTTGTCGGCTGGTTGTCGATTCACGGCACCACAGAATTATTCGCGATCCTTTTGGCCGGTGCTGCCGGTATTCATGTTGGCCGTTCGATTGCCTTCCCCGGAACCAAATCCCATCTGACTGCGGCCAGTGACGCGGGCAAGCGCGCTGCTCTGGTGATGGCCGGTGTCGTAATCATGCTTATCTGTGCAGGATTGCTCGAAGGATTTGCGCGGCAACTGATCAACGATACCGGCTTGCGCTATCTGGTCGGCGGCGCGATGCTGACCTTCTGGCTGACTTATTTCTTCCTATTTGGCCGCAGAAAAGCAGATGCGATGAACAGCGGGATGACGTCATGAGCAACGCAGCGACCGAGCCCTGGATCCGGCGATCGGCCAATCCCAAGCTTGACCGGGTGATGGTTTCACCGGAAGGTGTTCCGCTCAATGTTACGGTTGCGACCGCGGGAGCACGCGCCGGAGCGCTGACACTGGACATCATCATCATTATGGGCCTCATTCTTGGCGTATCGTTGATCGGCTTGCTGATCCTTTGGGCCTTTGAATCGGCTTTCGGCGGCGGCGCGTCGCTGGAGCAAAGTGGGCCCCTGAATGTCGTTGCGGTGCTTTGGATCATTGCTGTCTTCCTGTTCCGCAACGCCTATTTTCTTTACTTTGAATTGGGCGAGCGTGCGGCCACCTGGGGCAAACGGGCGGTTGGTATCCGGGTTGCCGCCCGCGATGGCGGGCGACTGACCGCAGAAGCAGTGATTGCGCGCAACATCATTCGCGATATTGAACTGTTCCTGCCTCTTGTCTTTCTGTCGTCTGGTGAGGCCAGTGGAAATATGACCGAGTTCACTGCCTGGGCAGGCTTTCTTTGGGTGTTGATGTTCCTGCTCTTTCCATTGTTCAACAAGGATCGGCTGCGCTGCGGAGATCTGATCGCCGGGACATGGGTGATCCAGAATGTGAAGCGCAATCTGGACGGGGTGGTGGCGCCTTCGTCGGAGGTCAGTATCGACCCTGCAAATGGAAAAGAGACCAGTCGCTACGAATTTTCCGATGCCGACCTCGCCGTCTATGGGGAATATGAGTTACAAACATTGGAGAGCGTGCTGCGAACGGGAACCGATGAAGCCTTGCTGACCGTGACCAGTTCGATATGCAATAAAATCGGATGGGAGCCCGGCGTCGGGGATGAGCGGAATTTTCTGGAGGCCTATTACACGGCGCTGCGAGCCAAGCTAGAACGCGGCATGCGTTTCGGAAAACGCCGCAAGGACAAGTTCTCCGCCGATATTTAATGAGTCGGTTAAATCTATGCGCAGGCTTTGTGGGCTGAATAGCGGGCGCAAGCCGCGCTTGCCGTAGCGTCATCTGCTACGGTCTTTCGACCAGCTTGTTTTCTGCAGTTTTTGGCCTATGTTGGCGCCAAATTCATCATTGGAGAGTCGGTCATGAACCTAGAGTTCACTGCAGAAGAAAAAGCTTTTCGCGACGAAGTGCGCAATTTTATCGAGAATAATTACCCGCAAAATATCGAACGTGCGGCGGTTCAGGATGACATGAGCCCTGACGACATGACTGCATGGCACAAAATTCTGGGTGAAAAAGGATGGTCTGTTCCGGCTTGGCCTGAACAATATGGCGGAACCGGCTGGACCCCGACACAGCGCTATATCTGGTCGGAGGAAAATGCGCGCGTCAATGCAGTCATGCCGCTGCCTTTCGGCGTCGCCATGGTTGGCCCGGTTATCTACACATTCGGCAATGAAGAACAGAAAGCCAAGCATCTGCCCGGCATCCGCAGCGGCGATGTGTGGTGGTGTCAGGGTTATTCCGAGCCTGGCGCTGGTTCAGATCTTGCATCGCTGAAAACAACCGCCGTGCGTGATGGTGATGACTATATCATCAATGGTCAGAAAACCTGGACGACGCTGGCGCAGCATGCGGACTGGGGCTTTTTCCTGTGCCGCACGGATCCGGATGCACCAAAGCCGCAACAAGGCATCAGCTTCATTCTTGTGGACATGAACACACCAGGTATCGAAGTCCGTCCGATCAAGCTGATTGATGGCGGATACGAGGTCAACGAAGTGTGGCTCACCGATGTGCGCGTGCCAGCGGAAAACTTGATTGGCGAAGAGAATAAAGGCTGGACCTACGCGAAATTCCTGCTGGCGCATGAGCGCTCCGGCATTGCTGGCGTGGCGCGTTCGAAACGCGGTGTCGAGCAACTGAAAGAGATTGCCACACATGAGATGCTCGATGGCGAGCCGCTGCTTCAGGACATGGGTTTTGCGACCAAGATCAGCCAGCTGGAAATTGATCTGGCGGCCCTCGAAATTACCGAACTCAGAACATTGGCCGGCGAGCAGGCGGGCAAAGGGCCCGGGCCTGAGAGTTCGTTGTTGAAAGTGAAGGGCACGGAAATCCAGCAGCGCCTGACCGAATTGACGCTGGAAGCCGTTGGCCATTATGGTACGCCTGATTTCCGCAGCTTCCCAGCGGATGGCTCCAATGATTTCCCGATCGGTCCGGATTATGCCCACAGCGCGGCACCGACCTACTTCAACATGCGCAAGACATCGATTTACGGCGGATCGAATGAGATTCAGCGTAACATCATCACAAAGATGGTTCTCGGACTTTAGATCCAACCCGCAAACATAATAAGAAAGCGAAACTATGGATTTCAACTTTTCTGACGAACAGAATATGGTTCGTGACGGTATTTCACGACTGGTTCGGGAACAATATGACTGGGATACGCGGCGTGCCGTGATAGCCAGTGAATCTGGCTGGCGTCCGGAATTCTGGGCGCAGCTTGCTGAATTGGGCATGCTGGCGGCTCCCTTCTCGGAAGAAGATGGCGGCTTTGGCGGTGGCGCAGTCGAAACCATGCTGATCATGGAAGAATTTGGCAAAGGCCTGGTAGTCGAACCGTTTATTCCCAGTGTGGTCTGTGCCGGCGGTTTCCTGAAACATGCTGGGACCGCAGCGCAGAAGGAAGAATATCTCAGCGCAATCATTGCCGGCGAGAAGGTTTTTGCCTTTGCCTATGCCGAGCCACAAGGCCGCTATGATCTGGCCAACCTGACGACCACAGCCAAGAAAGAGGGCGACGGTTACTCGCTCAACGGCCACAAAGCGGTCGTGATCGGCGCGCCTTGGGCCAGCCATTTCGTGGTGACGGCGCGTACCTCCGGCGGACAATCAGATACGGGTGGCGTATCGGTGTTTATCGTTGCGAAGGATGCCGACGGTGTCAGCCTGCGCGATTATGCAACCGTCGATGGTCGCCGCGCCTCGGAAGTTTATTTCGAGAATGTCTCCGTGTCGGCTGATGCCCTAATCGGTGAATTGGATAACGGCCTGCCGCTGATCGAGTCAGTTGTTGATGAAGCCACAGCAGCGGTTTGTGCGGAAGCCACCGGTGCGATGCAGGTGACCCACGCGATGACGCTGGAATATGCCAAGCAGCGCAAGCAATTCGGCGTACCGATCAGCAGCTTTCAGGTGCTCCAGCACCGCATGGTCGACATGTTCATGGAATATGAGCAGTCGATATCCATGTCCTATCTCGCCACGATTAAACTCGACGAAGACGAAGCGACCCGCAAACATGCGGTCTCTTCGGCCAAAGTCCGCGTCGGACAATCTGCGCGTTTTGTCGGCCAGTCGGCTGTACAGACTCATGGCGGAATGGGCGTGACCGATGAAACGGCCGTCGGTAGCTATTTCAAGCGGCTGTCGATTATCGAAAGCGAGTTTGGCAGCGTCGATCATCACATGCGCCGGCACGTCAAACTGACCGCTGCCCAATAAGACAGACGTCCAGTAACTCAAACGTCATAACCCTATCACAAAAGGGGGTGCGGCCGGACTGGCTGTGCCCCCTTTTTCGCGTTATCTCTCTTTCTCTCCAGGGAGGGGATGAGGATGGATCAGCAATCTGCCGCGGTGCCGGGTAAAACGACGGGCAATATATACCGTTATTATATCCTGTTTGTGATGATGCTGACTTATATGTTCAACATCACCGATCGCATGGTCATGTCGATTCTGATTGAGGATATTAAGGCAGACTTTGTCCTGACCGACACCCAGATCGGTTTGTTGGCTGGAACGGCCTTCACGCTTTTCTATGTCCTGCTCGGGATACCAGCTGGCCGATTGGCGGATCGGACCAATCGCAAGAAAATGGTTTCGATTGCGGTGAGTCTTTGGAGCCTGATGACGGCGCTGTGCGGAGTTGCGACAGGGTTCTGGACGCTGTTTCTCGCCCGCCTTGGTGTCGGTGTCGGAGAGGCCGGCGGCAATCCTCCAGCCATTTCCATCCTGACCAATTATTTCCAGTCTCATGAGCTGTCGCGAGCGATGGGGGTTTTCTCGGTCGGCGCGGTGCTTGGTCCCGTGATCGGCTTTGTTGCGGGTGGGTTGCTGGCAGAGGCTTACGGTTGGCGGTGGACGTTCATCATTCTCGGCCTGCCGGGTGTCCTGCTCGGGGTGCTGATCTATCTGACGGTCAGGGAACCGGATCGCAGCCAATTTTCAGCAGCGGGAGAAGAAACAGCGAAAGCGACGACACAGGAGCCTTTTGCTACAACCATGTCTTCGCTTTGGCGCAACCGAATCTTCATGCGCGTCGCTTTAGCCAATGCCTTAGCGGTCACGGCCTCTTATGCTTTTGCGATCTGGCTGGCACCGATCCTGATCCGCAATTTTGAGATTCCGGTATCGCAAGTGGGTATCTATCTCGGGATTGTCTGGATTGCCGGCGGAGTGCCTGGCATGATCATTGGTGGCTATGTGACGGACAAGCTGGCCCTCAAAAATCCGAAATGGCGGGCATGGTATTGCGCCATTGTCGTGCTGGTGGCGTTGCCGCTCTTATGTCTGTGTCTGCTGACCGACAATCTGATCCTGGCGCTCGTCCTTTATGCCGTTGGTTATGGCGTGCATTCGTCCACGCAAGGGCCTGCCATAGCGATGATGCAATCTTCGGTATCACCAACCGAACGGGGCACCGCCTCTTCGATCGCCAGCTTGTCCGCGACTTTTCTCGGCTATTTCATTGGCCCCGCCGTGGCCGGAGCGATTAGTGATAGTTTGGCTCCGGACCATGGCACATTATCGCTCAACTATGCTGTGATCGGTATTACGATATTGAGCCTGACCCTGGCGATTTTGGCTTATCTCTATGCCGCGAGAGCCGTTCCCGGCAGACCGACTGACGCCTCTTGATCAGCGTTCAACCATGATCCACCAACCGGCGAAAGGTCGCGGCTTTTCGCCATGTTCCGGATAGCTAAGATGTCCATCAATCCGATAGCCGCCATAATCATAGCGCAATTCGGGAATGGGACTGTCTGGTTCAAAGAGAATCCGATAGGCACGCCCGCGATGTTCAATCTCATCCGACGTGTCTACATATTCCAGCAGACCGCGATACTCTTTGCCATCAGACATTTGCAGCGCGGCGGCACTGGCGCATCGTTCTGGTGGAAAATCCATCGCTTTGTTTAGCGGTGTGTCATCGACAAGCAACACCATCCAATGGGCTGTTTCGTTCTTCTCAGCTTGGGTGCCGGTCATGGTCAGAATGCGGAATATATCGCCAGATTGCGACAACCCCATTTGCTCTTTTTCGGAAAGCGGCTTGCGGTCTCCACAATCGGTTGAGGCGGTATATTTGTCGTAGCGATAACCTTCACTGTTTGCCGCTTGTCCTGGCGCAGCGATCATGAGCGAGAGAAGGGCCGACCCGCTAATCAAGTTTTTGCGGCCAACCCTCACAACAATAGCCCACCATCTGCGATCAATGTCTGCCCGACAACATAGCTTGCCAATGGTGAGGCGAGAAATAGTGATAGTCCAGCCATATCTTCGGGATCACCAATGCGGCCAACCGGAATATTTCGGATCGTGGCGTCCCGACGTTTGGGATTTTCCGTAGTGACAGCGGTCATCTTCGTAGCGATCAGGCCCGGTGCAATGCCGTTTACTCTTATGCCATCAGGTGCCCATGCTTTACCGAGCGTCCGGGTTAACCCCATCGCTCCGGTTTTCGACGCATTATAGGCCGGATTGCCAACGGTTGCGTGGAAAGCAGCGGTGGAGCTGATGATGATGAGTGCGCCCTTGGCTTCTTTCAACAGATCATGAAACTGCCCCGCAAAAGTCATCAGGCTGTTGAGATTGACCTGGATCACCTTGGCAAAATTTTCGGGCTCAAATTCCTGCCTCTTGTAAAGCACCATGCCTTGCGAACAGATCAGTACATCCAGCTTGTCAAACGTCTGGCGATAGGCCGCAATAGCCGCGTCATCGGCAGCATCCACCTGTGCATAATGCAGGCCTTCCAGATCGGAACCTTCGTCCTTCGAATAATCATCCAGTCCCGCGCGCGTACCCGTGACATGGACCGTTGCACCGCATCCGCGAAAGGCTTGAGCTGTGGCATTGCCAATGCCGCTAGAGCCGCCAATGACGGATACTATTTTGCCTTCATAATTCAAAGATGCGTCGATCATGTCTATCCTCTTCTTTTACCCCTATGCAAAGCGATATTGGCCGAGCCGAAGGCGATGGTCTAGAGCCTATTGTGATAACGCAAAATTCAGAGGACAGATATGGACATACCCTTTTCACTTGCGGGCCGGACCGCGCTTATCGCCGGAGCATCTTCGGGGCTGGGTGCCCATTTTGCGGAACTTTTCGGCGCGGCCGGGGCCAATGTGGTGCTGGGTGCGCGGCGTACGGATCGCACGGCTGAAGTAGCGGGCAAAATTGCGGCAGCAGGCGGCAAGGCGCTGGCGGTGCCGCTGGATGTGACCGATGAGGCATCTGTTATCGCAGCCTATGATGCCGCAGAGGCCGAATTTGGCGTCGTGGATTCGATTGTCGCCAATGCCGGGTTCAGTGAACCGGGGCGAACAACCGAACTGCCGTTGGCTGACGTGCAGCGGCTGGTGAACACCAATTTCATGGGCGTTTATGTGGCGGCCCGCGAAGGGGCCAAGCGTTTGATCGCCAGCGGTAGCCGTGAACGGGAAAACGGACGCATCACTATCGTTGGTTCGATAACATCACGGCTAACCGCCAATGGCGACAGCGCCTATGCCGCGACCAAAGCAGGCGTGACCCATTTGGGGCGCAATATGGCGCGCGAATGGGTGCGGCAGGGGATCAATGTGAACATTATCCATCCCGGCTATATCGCCACCGAAATTCAGGGCGACTGGTATCAGACCGCGGGCGGCAAGGCCCAGATTGCCGGATTTCATCGCCGCCGCTTACAGGACATGGTGTCGCTTGATGCAATGATGCTCTATTTTTCATCCGATGCGTCCAAACCGGTGACGGGCTCGGATATGGTTGTGGATGACGGCCAATCGCTTTGAAACCGTTTCTATAGCGCGATTTGCTCATGCATTCGGCTGAACTTGCTGTGATAGGTTTCGATAATCTCGGTTAGCGTGGAAAGGGCTAGCGTCGCTGGATCACGCGTGGACGGGATGATACCAATGGGTGCTTTCATGCGTTTGATATTTTCGTCGCTAACGCCAATGGCGCTCAGTAAGGCCTTGCGCGTATCGTGGGTTTTGAAACTGCCCATTGCGCCGATGTAAAAGGCTGGTGAAGCCAGCGCCTGCTTCATTAACTCTGCCTCCCAATCATGGTCATGAAAATAGAAGACACAGGCGGTCCATGGATCGGCCTGATAGAGATCGGTTGCTGCTGGTGTCTTGAGCAGACTGACGGTCCCGTCCTGTTCGGTGACACGCGCCACTATATCTGCATCAGGCGTCAATATCTCGCAGTCGAGTCCATAGGATGCCGTGAGATTGGCGAGATTTTCCACCACCGCACCATGGCCAAGGATAACGATTTTTGCGGGAGGGACATGATTGACATGAACCCATGATCCTGCGCTGATAACGGCTCGCGCCTGTTCGGCTGGCGTACAGCTTAGCGTTCCCGTCTCGCGATCCATGCTGATGGTGAAGGGCTGTCTTTGCATAACCGCATCAAACAATTCTGCAGCGACTTGCGCATCGGCCAGAGGCGTAAACAACAAATCGATTCCGCCCCCGCAGGGAAGGCGTATGTCGAGATAGGGTGATCCGGCGCCAAAGCGGACTTCGCGGGTTGCATTTGCGCTGATGCAATCCACCGCCTCCGCGATGACCGCAGTTTCGATACAACCGCCGGAAAAGGACCCTGCCGCACTGCCATCCGCTGCGACCGCCATATGGGCACCGGGATTGCGGGTGGAGGCGCCTGTAACCGCCGTCAATGTCACCAGGGCGCAATCGAGACCGGCATCGGTCTTGTCTTTCAGAAACTGGAATATTGGAAATATATTGTTCAAGCGCGCCGCAATCTATTGTTTGATAGATGCTAGCCCAGTTTGGATGATGCCTGCAATCTTTCGTTTAGCGCCCCCCGGTCACGAACAGGCATTGGCCAGTCACCCAGCTGGCCGCCGGTGAAGCCATATAGATCACGGCTGCGGCAATATCTTCTTCGGTGCCATAGCGTTGCAGCGGGATGCCAATGTGCTTGAGCAGCTTCTCGCGGTCCTCTTCCGATTCTATTCCCATGGACTCGTCGAAATTCTCGGTTGGGATCGGGCCGGGTGCCACCGCATTGACCCGGATTTTTGGCGCGAGTTCGAGAGACAAGGTGCTGGTAAGGCTGTTCACGGCTGCTTTGGATGCGCCATAGGGGCCGTTTTTAATCTGCCCGCCAAAGGAGGCGCGGGATGAAGTGTTGATGATCACGCCGCCATCATCCTTCATATGCTTGGCTGCGACGACAGCGCCCATCCAGACGCTTTTGAGATTAAGGTCAATCTGCGCGTCCCAATTGGCTTCCGGCGTTTTGGTCAGATAGCGCGGCGTGCCGTCTGGCAATCCGCCGGCATTGCTGACCCAGATGCTGAGCTTGCCGAGTTCTGCAACGGTGCGCTCTGCGAGAAGTTCGAGTGCCTCCATATCGGTAACATCGGTGGCGACGGTTATCGCTCGGCGACCGAGCGCGCGGATTTCCTCGGCGACGGCTTCCAGATCACCTGCTGTGCGGGCGGCGAGCGCCACGTCCGCGCCGGCTTCTGCTAAGCCCAGCGCGATCGCGCGACCAATGCCTTTGCCCGCGCCGGTGACGACCGCAACGTCGCCCTCCAGTTTAAAATTGTCTAAGATGCTCATGTGCAAAATTCTCCCTTGCCGCCGTGATGATCGGCAGCAAAGGGGAAGTCCACTAACAGAAGCACTGGTGGTTAGGCAGCGGTTGGCTAGGCGGCAGCATGTCCCGGTTGCACGGGCGCTGGCAGTCCTGTTTCTTCCAAGCAATTGGCGCGCAAGGTCTCGATATCCGGTCCGAAGTTAAACGGACTGTCGGTTTCGGTGATCTGGCTTGCCATATCGGCGCGCAAACGTTCAGTAGCGCCAGTGTCAACTTCGCCATTGTCCGTAATCACCACGCCATATTCGCGCGCGCCGTCAATCGTGACCAGTCCCTGGCGGATTTCCAGGGCGACCAGCTCGGGATCGCGTTCCAGCGGGCTGCCCCATCCACCGCCACCCCAGGTGATGAAGTGCAACTGATCTCCCTCTGCTACAGTGACGTCTTCTACCTTGTTGCTGACGATTGAACGTGTGCCGTCTGCTTTTTCGAGAATTTTGCGGGCACGCTTGCCGGGTTCACCCCCGTTCACTCCCCAAGGCGGAACAAACCAGCGGTCATCATGGATTGAGATCGTGCCAGCGGCGAGAAAACGATAGGTAAGATATATGCCATTGCCACCCCGATGTAGTCCGGCACCGCCGCTATCCGGTGCGGTCTCATAGCGTTCGATGCGCAGCGGGAAATAGCGTTCCAGAAACTCGTTCGGCACATTGGTAAAGCCGGGCCATAGCGAATGACCATCCGGCCCATCGCCCAATGGTCGTCCCGGTATGCCGCCAAAACCAATTTGGAACAGCTGAAACCAGTCGCCTTTTTTATCATTGCCGGAATAGAAGAGGTGCGGCGAGGATGAGAAGCCTGCTGCGTTCAGGAATTCCGGCGTCTTCTGACCAAGCAGTCCACCCAAAATATCAAAAATACGCCCCAGCGCGTGAGTACGGCCAGAAAGAGCCGCTGGGAATTTCGGTTTGAGCAGCGATCCTTCGGGAATTTTCACTTCGATCAGGTCATAGAACCCGTCATTGAACAGGATCTGTGGGTCGAAAACCATGATCATGTAGATACCGAAAAACATCTTGAACATATTCTCGTTCAGGAAGAAGTTTATGGAAGCGCCACTTTGTGGATCGGTCCCCTCGAAATCCAGGATGACCTTGTCGCCCTCACGGCGCATCGTACATTTTATCTTGTAAGGACCAGCACCAATGCCATCGTCGCAGATATAGTCTTCAAAGCTGACCGGCTCCTCGCCAATCGCTTGACCAATGAGAGTTTTCATCGCGCGATGATTGCGTGCGAGTAGCTCCTGCGTTGCTGAAACATAAACATCGTCGCCAAATCGCTCTGCCATTTCAATGACCCGACGCGCGGCGACGCGGCAGGATGCTATGAGTGCATTGAGATCGGCCTGACACCAATCCGGTTTTCTTGTCTGGTGCATGACAAGCTTCATCAAGTCCTCATTATATTCGCCCTTTTTCCAAATCTTTACGGGCGGAATGCGCACGCCTTCTTCAAAGATGGATTTGGCATCTATTGGCATGGAGCCGACAACCTTGCCGCCAATGTCAGACTGGTGCCCGAACATAGCAGTATAGGCTATTAACCGACCATCCTTGAATATCGGCAGCAATATGAGCCAATCATTATTGTGGCTGACCGCACCTTCGCAGCTGTAGGGATCGGACAGGAAAATCATGTCGCCATCTTCCAATGTGCCATCAAACTGTTCCAGAAAGCCGCCAATAAAACTACCAAACTGACCGACGATCATCTTCCCTGTGTGATCAGCAATCAGCGGGAAGGCATCACCCTGTTCCCGGATGCCGGGAGACATGGCGGTCCGAACAAGTGTCGCATCCATCTCGATCCGTGCGTTGCGCAGGGCGTTTTCAATAATATCCAGCGTGACCGGATCAATGTCGATTTTCTCGAACGGCGTTGCATTGGTTTCAATGATTGTTGCAGGCATTTTACTGTCCCTCCGCCAGATTGATGAGGATATTGCCGACTGCATCGACTTCACCGACACAACCTGTTTCGATGAGCGTGGTGGAGTCCATTTCCACCACGATGGCTGGGCCTATAATGACATCACCTTGTTTGAGTTTGGCGCGATCATAAATCGCACCATCCTGTTCTGCGCCATCCATCCACAATTTGTGGTCCCGAATTTTGGCATCTGATGGATCGCCATCACCCTTAGGTAGTTCTGCAGCGGGCAGATTGAGTGACTGCCCCATCGCTACAGCACGCAGGTTCACAATTTCGTGCGGTGTGTCCATGTTGAAGGTAAATAATCGATGATGCTCTTCATCGAAGCGAGCCAATATGCCTTCGATACCATCCTGTTCGAGAACTTCGGGCGTGATCGTGAGAGGCACTTCAAAAGCCTGCCCAGCATAGCGGACATCGACTTCAAATTCGCTGGTAATATCCTCTTCTGCGACACCGTCTGACAGCAATTCTGCACGAGTCTGGTCGGCCATCTCTTTCAAAATACCGATCAATTCAGACGCATCCGTATTCGCGGCTAACTTTGAGAAGGACCGCGCCGTCTCCGTGCGCATCCGCGTTGTCGCATCACCTAAGGCGCAAAGCACACCGGGTGAAACAGGCGATACGGCTGGCCAGCTGCCCATAAGTCTGGCCACTGCGTTGACATGCAATGGCCCGGCCCCGCCAAAGCCCATGAGGGCAAAGTGCCGCGGGTCATAGCCTTGCTGAACGGAGATCATCCGCAATGCCCCGAACATATTTTCGTTTACAATATCAATGATACCGCGCGCCGCCGCCATCAGATCGATACCCAATGCGTCCGCAATTTTCTGGACCGATTTTTTTGCGCCTTCACGATCGAGCTGGAAAGAGCCGCCGAGCAGGTTTTCCGGAAGATAGCCCAGCACGACATTGGCGTCCGTTACGGTCGGTTCTTCACCGCCTTTGCCATAAGCTACCGGCCCCGGTACTGCGCCCGCCGATTGTGGGCCAACGCGCAAGGCTCCGGTCAGTTCCGGCACATAGGCAATCGAACCGCCGCCAGCGCCTACTGTTTTAACGTCCAGCGAAGAAGCACGCACGGACAGATGACCGACCTCGGTTGTCCGAACCCGCCGTGGCTCAAGATTTTCAATCAACGCCACGTCGGTCGAGGTCCCGCCAACATCGAGCGTCAGGATATTTTTCAGCCCCGCATTTTTCGCTACCCAGACCGCTCCGGTGACGCCGCCCGCAGGACCGGACATCAGGATGTTGACCGGATGCTCTTCCGCTTTTTGCGACGACATCAAGCCGCCATCAGAGCGCAGCAACGAGAAGCGCCCCGCCATGCCGGCATCAGCCAACTTCGCGCGCAGATTGGAGACATAGTGGCCTACCACTGGCCGCACAGCAGCGTTAGCAACCGTTGTCAGCGTCCGCTCATATTCCTGCATTTCGGGAAGAACTTCATGACTCAGCGAATAGGGAACATCAGGCATTTCCGCAGCGACCATCTCGCCGGTCCGGCTTTCATGGGCACCATTGGTATAGGCGTTCATCAACGAGACCGTGACTGCTTCCACGCCCTGTTTCTTGAGATATGCAATCGCGGTTGTGACGCTGGCTTCATCCAAAGGCCGCACCTCATTGCCATCAGCATCCATACGCTCTTTGACGGTTACTGTATCTTCCAGCGCTGCCAATGGCTGAGGCTTGGGCCAGATAATCCAGGCGGCAAGACCGCCAGGTACGAAGCTTCGCGCAATCTGCATGATATCGCGATAGCCCTCAGTTGTGATCAGGCCGACTTTTGCGCCTTTGCCTTCCAACACCGCATTGGTGGCGACGGTCGTTCCGTGCAGAAAATATTCGATTTCATTGGCTTTTACATCTGCATCGGCACAAATCGCGTTCACACCATTTAATATGCCTTCGGAACTATCATGGGGCGTGGACGGTGTTTTGGTGCGCCAGAATTGTCCGGTTTTGTCGTTAAACAGCAATAGATCGGTAAAGGTTCCCCCGACATCAACGCCTAGTCGATACCCCATATATCATTCTCTCTCTTATAATTTATCCATTTAGGCTTCGGCCCTTGCAACAAGCGACGGCAAGGGGCGTTTCATTATCGTTTCGAACCATTGATTGGTAGAGATGGCTTTTGCCAGATCGACACCATGATTGATTGCCGAACGGTCAAGCAAATTGATCAGGTCCTCGGTTGCGATATTGCCTGTTGCGTTAGGAGCAAACGGACAGCCACCAAGGCCTCCAAGGCTTGCGTCCAGTGTCGATACGCCAGAGCGCACAGCGGCCCATGCATTGGCTATGCCGGTATTGCGCGTATCATGGAAATGCGCGCGCATGGTGATGTTGTCGGGTAAAATTTCGCTGAGACGCCCGAACAAATCCTCAACCTGTCCGGGGACACCGACGCCGATCGTATCAGCGAGTGCGATTTCGAGCGGCTCTTCTTCTGCCATTTCGCGTGCGATGTTCAATACGGTCTCGGGTGGGACATGACCTTCAAAAGGACAGCCAAAGGCGGCAGAGATGGTGACCTGTGCTTTTAAGCCCTCTACCTTGGCAAAGCGGATCATCTCGCGATTTTCCCTTATACCTTGTTCAATCGTCTGGCCTTGATTCTTCTCACCGAATGTATCGCTGGCGACAATCACACAGCCGGCTTCGTCAATACCGCGCCTACCACCTTCCTTCGTGGCAAGTCCTCGCAAGACGCCGCGTTTGTTGAGGCATAGCCCAATATAGGACATGTCCTCGCGGTCAGGCAGCCCGGCGATGACGGCTTCAGCATCTGCCATTTGCGGAACGCGCTTAGGATGAACAAAACTTGCTACCTCCATGCGACGGATTCCGGCATCGATCATGTGATTGATCAGACCCAGCTTGTCGGCAGTGGATATGATATCTGGCTCGTTCTGTAGCCCGTCACGCGGACCAACTTCGACGATATCGACAGATATGGGGTTTTCATGTGCCATAGAAATTGTATACAATCCATGTTGTGCTTTGTATAGCAAAAGCATCATGCAGGAGGTTTTTTAATGGCGCAAGGGGCACTTACCGGACTCCGGTTGATCGAAATGGGACAACTTATTGCCGGTCCCTTTTGTGGTCAGCTAATGGGTGACCATGGCGCAGAGGTCATTAAAATTGAACCGCCCAAGGTCGGCGATGCGATGCGCAGTTGGGGGCAGGGAATACCACTTTGGTTCTCTGTCGTCGGGCGGAATAAGAAGTCAATCACTCTTAATCTGCGCGAGAAAGAAGGGCAGGAAATTGTCAAAAAGCTGGTCGAGAAAAGTGATTTTTTGCTCGAAAATTTCCGCCCCGGTACGATGGAAAAATGGGGCCTTGGCTATGATGCGTTAAGCGCAATCAATCAGGCGCTGATCATGATTCGCGTCTCTGGCTATGGCCAGACCGGTCCTTACGCCTCACGCGCTGGCTATGGCTCTATCGGCGAAGCCATGGGCGGAATGCGCTATATCGCCGGTGAGCCAGACCGCCCGCCAAGCCGAGCAGGCCTGTCTATTGGCGACTCGCTAGCCGCAACCTATGCCTGTCTTGGCGCAATGATGGCGCTGCATCACCGGCATGTAACCGGCAAGGGGCAAGTGGTTGATTCCGCTATCTACGAAGCTGTGCTCGCCAATATGGAATCCACGGTCGCCGAATATACAGTTGCCGGCCATATTCGCGAGCGCACCGGCTCGATCCTTCCGAAAATCGCGCCGTCAAACGTCTATGAAACCAAAGACGGCAGTGTCCTGATCGGCGGCAACCAGGACAGCGTCTGGAAGCGTATGTCAGCGATGATGGGGCAGCCGGAGCTGGGTGACGATTCTCGCTATGCTACACATGTGGCGCGCGGTGAACACCAGACCGAGCTCGATGTGATCGTCAACAACTGGACCAAAACGCTTACCAGTCAGGAAGTACTTGATTTATGTGAAAAAAATGGAGTCCCTGCGGGTAATATATATCGCGCCCCTGAAATGCTGGCGGATCCGCATTTCAAGGCGCGGGACGCATTGGTCACGATGGATCACCCACAACATGAAAATTTCGTGATGCAGAATGTGGCTCCAAAATTGTCTGACACGCCAGGAAAAATCGAGACCATCGGTCCCAAATTGGGAGCTCATAATGAAGCGATTTATGGTGAGTTGCTGGGTATGGACAGCAACAAAATGGCGGATCTGCAAGATCGCGGCATCATCTGACTTATTGGGGTTTCGATACCGCCGTCATGCTGAACGAATGAAATGCTCGTCGGATATGACTCGTCATCACTGATTTGGCCCAATCTTCATCTTTGGCGGTAAAGGCGGCAATCAGCTCGTCATGATCAACAGCAGACTGGTTGAGCTGAATCTTTGTATATTGATGTGCCGTTTGCCGGACCACGGGCTGCTCGACCAGTGCCGGCATTAACTTGCTTAGGCGTGGCGATTGCGCACATTCCAAAATCAGATCGTGAAAGCGTCTGTTGGCCTCCAGAAAAGACGTTATATCAGGTGGAGACTGGTTGACGGCGTCCTTCAGTTCGGTGTTGATGTTGCGCAAAAGCTCCAGTGTCTCGTCGTTAATCCGGCGCGCTGCCCGTGCAGCGGCATGGGCTTCCAACATGGCGCGCAGAGTAAACATCTCATCGACTTCACCTTCGGACCAGTCGGCTACAAACAATCTTTTGGATGCGCTGCGAACAACCAGCATTTCGTTTTCCAACCGCCGCACCGCATCGCGCACCGGAGTCCGCGATACACCAGATATCTCTGACAACTTCTCTTCGGTCAATTGCATGCCCGGGATAGCCTGGCCTTGCAGGATGAAAGTACGGATCTTTTGATAAGCAGTTTCGGAAGCAGGCATCATGGGATCAATCATATTTGTTGAAGGGTTGGACTAGTCTTAGTCGTAGCGCGAACAGTTTCTGCTTGACGGAGCGATTTTGTATACAATAGAAGTGCAATAGGGAGATTTGTCAACCTATGCCTGATCCGAAACGCATCAAAGTCATCGTTCCGATCCCGATGGATGAAGCCGGTGTTGCTGCCCGCGCTGAACAATTGCCCTCTGATTTTGTCCGCGACGGCTTCGCACCTGAATTCGTGGCCGTTCCATGGGGTGCCGCACTGGGTGACAGCTATCATGATACGATGTTGATGGATTGGACCGTTTTTCAGGCCGGTATAAAAGCGGAAGAGGAAGGCTATGCTGGTGTTCTGATTGATACGGTCAGCGACAGTGGGATGCGGGCCTTGCGTTCCCGGCTTTCAATTCCTGTCGTTGGTCCTGGTGAAGCGGCATTTGCTGCCGCGATGATGCTGGGCAAGAAATTCACAGTGCTAACGATGTGGCCAGAATGGTTCCCTCTCTATGAGAAAACACTGACCGAATATGGCTGGTGGGAACGGGTCGCATCACTGCGATCAATTGAAACTCGCCCGGATGTTACTGAGTTGCTTGCAGGCAAGGAAGAAGTGATATTCGACAAGTTGAAAGCCGAGGCTACGGCCGCGATGGAAGAGGACGGCGCGGATGTCATCGTGCTGGGTTCCACAACCATGCATCAGTCGGCAAAATATCTCGATGACAACCTGCCTATACCGGTGCTGAATCCGGGACAGGTTGCCTATAAGTTTCTCGAGACGCTGATCGAACTCGGCCTGACTCACAGCAAAAAGGCATTTCCGGCACCTGAAGTGCCCAAAGATGATGATATCAGAAAAGGATGGTATTGATGGCTGACTGGACTCCAGGCATGGCAGGGCAGGTTCCGCTGCCTTATCCCTTTTACATCGATATTGTGACAAAGCGCTATTTCGACGGTGTCGATAACAAGAACATGACACAAGTGTTGAACTGTTTCGCGCCGGACGCGATCTTGCATGAAGCGACTTCCAACACAATCCACGAAGGTCGCGATGCGATCCGCGCGATGTTCGAAAAGCTGTTCGCGGATTTTGAGTCGATTTGGCATGGCAATTTCGTCCATATAGCTGACCCCGATACCAACGCGGTCTGTTCACAGTTCACGGTTTTGATCACCCCCAATGGCGGTGAGCAATTGCGCTACGAAAATTGCAACCGTTTCTACTGCAAGGACCGGCTGTTCCAGCATGTTTTTGTCTATATGAGCGGTGACAATCTGCTCAAAGAGGGAGACGCCTGATGCAATATGAACCCGGCCTTTCCCGCGCAGAGCTGATTGAATTCGCTACAAAATCCTATTTTGGCAATGTTGATGCAAAGAACATGGATGCCACGCTCGCCTGTTTTCATGATGAGGCCCTTTTCTGCGTTCAGACCAGCTTTACCCGTCATGCCGGGAAAGCCGAAATCAAGCGGATGTTCGAGGATTTCTTCGGTGCTTACGAAACCATCATCCACCGCGATTTTACCTGCACCGTGGATGAAGCCAATGGACGGATTGCCGGCAGCTTTGTCGCGGAGCTAACCGACGCGGACGGCAATGTCACATTGCTCAACAACACCAATTTCTGGCGTATGCGCGAAGGTAAATTTCAGGAAGTCTATGTCTACATGAGCGGAGAGAACGTCCTCGTATAAAATCAATGTGACGGGTCAAAAGATCTGCACATCATTCCATTCAGGGAAGGAAAAACAACATGTATCGCTTCAAAACAGCTCTTTCACTTTCAGCAGGATTTGCTGCTCTGGTGAGCTTCAATCCGGCTCTGGCCCAATCAGCTAACGATCAGGCGGCGAGCGAAGGCGATGACAGCAATGTCATTATCGTCACGGCTCGGCGACAGGATGAGTTGCTGGCCGAGGTGCCTGCGTCAATTACGGTGTTCACGGCCGAAACGCTTGAACGGACTGGTATCGAGCAAGCCGACGAGTTTGTTCAACTAACTGCTGGTGTCACCATCGTCAGTGGCACCGCAGAGGCCGGTGATACTCAGATTAATATTCGTGGCATTAACGGCGCGCGCGACGCCGAAAGCTCGGTTGCTCTTGTGGTGGATGGTATCCTGAAAACCAATACTGCGCAGCTTAATCAGGATCAGGGCACCTTGCGCCAGATCGAAATATTGAAAGGTCCGCAAGGTGCGCTTTACGGTCGCAATGCGGCGGCCGGTGCGATTGTCATTCAGACCTTGAAACCGGGTGATGAATTGGAAGGTGGGGTTCGATTGAGCGCCGCAGAAGACAATACCTATAAAGCATCCGCTTATGTCTCCGCACCCGTTGGAGACAGTGCAGGTTTTGTGCTTTCTGGCTCCTATAATACCACAGACGGTTTTTACCGGAACAGCTTCCTTGATAACCGGAAAGTCGTTGATGATCAGGAGACTTGGTCGATTGACGGACGCTTTGTTGCTGAACTCGGTCCCGACACGGAAGTGGATGTGAAGGCCCGCTATGCGGATCTCTCAGGCGCGTCGATCAATTTTAACGCCGCCTTTCATCTGCCTAACTTCGCAGCGACTAACCCGGCTTTCTTTGAGGACGTGAACGATCACCCGTTCAACTATTATTCCAATATTCGCCCGACCAATGAACAGCAGACATTTGAGGCCTCTGTAAAACTCACCCATGAATTTGATTTTGCGACATTGACGGCTTGGGCGCTTTATGCCGATGTCGATCAAGCGCTGACCGCCGATGGTACGTCTGCTGATTTCGCACGATATACTTTCCCTGGCGCGACACAGGCTTCGATCGATGCCTCTAACAATTGCTTCGGTTCGACAGCAGCGCTGACGGGCTTTCCGGTCAATCAGCCCGGGTTTATCGGCACGAGCCCGGTACCGTTCATTTTTGATCCGGCCAATGGTTCGACATTTGGGCCATATAGTCCGACAACTTGCGACGGCACCCAGTTCCAGATACGCGAACAGACCGATATCAGTGCCGAAGTTCGCCTGGCGTCCAATGGCGATGGCCCGCTCGGTTGGCAGATTGGCGGCTATTTCCTGAATATCGACCGCGATGTTGGAGTCAGCTTGGGTGCAGATCTGGGGCAGGGCGTGATCCGCGAGCTGTTCAACGACCCCAATAGTGCAAATCCGACATCCCAATTATTCGCTGATAACTTTAACACCAATGTTTATGCTGTATTTGGTTCACTGGACTATGAGGTCGCGGACAATTTCGATATCGGATTGGCCTTGCGATACGACATTGAAGACCGTGAGGTCTCAAGTCAGGTTCCGCTTGCTACTGACCCGATTACAGGAACGCCGATTAACCCGGGTCAGGCCTTTGGCGCCATTCCTGACCAGTCGGAAACATTCAAGCAGCTTCAGCCCAAATTATCGCTACGGTACGGGCTGACCGATGATATCAATTTCTATGCTAACTGGGGCATTGGATTTAAATCTGGCGGTTTCAACAATCAGGGTTCAGCTGCAATTGTGGATCAGAATTTCAACCAATTCATTGGTACAAATGTTCTGATCAACGATATCTTCCGCAAGGAAACGTCCAGTGCGTTTGAGGCCGGCTTTAAAGGGTCAATTGCCAATGGCCGGATTACCTTTGATTTGGCAGGCTATTATACCGATGTCGATGACATGCAGTTTTTCGAGTTCTTCGTCGGCGGTTTCGGTCTTTTGCGTGTGGTTTCCAATATCGATGAAGTCGAGTTGTACGGTTTGGAATTCAACGCAAATGCCGAAATCGTGGAAGGCTGGGACATATTCGGTGCAGTCAACGTGACCGAGAGCGAGATCAAAGCCAATGCCTCGCGTCCTAACACCGTCGGCAACAAATCGCCTTACACTGCGGACTATACGATAAATATCGGAACACAGGTTGTCGCTCCGATTGCGAATGACTTTGATCTTGTCATGCGTGCGGATTATCGGATTACCGGTCCGACATGGTTCCACTCTGTTCAGAACAACACCAGCCCGACCCTGTTTAGCGGGCTACTGCCTGGTTCTGCCCTGGCACTTCCAGCCTTTGTTGGTGATGCGGACTATTCGATAACCGAACGGGAGGCTTTCGGTGTACTCGACCTGCGCTTTGGTCTTGAAGGAGACAACTGGAATGTCACGGCCTTTGCTGACAATCTGCTCAACCGCAAATATCTCAACGAAGTTATTCCTGCGATTGAATTTGGCGGGTCATTCCTGTCACCGGGTAATCTGCGGCGCTTTGGAGTTGAAGTCGGGTATAAATTCTGATCGATGACAGGTGGTCCGGCGGATAATTACGGGGGGGTCTTCGACGGATCAATGGGATTTGGTGCAAAACCTGCACTGATACTTATTGATTTCGTCGAAGCCTATTTTGATCAGTCCTGCGCGCTTTACGCTGGGGTTGAGGATGCGCTGCAAAACGCGTTGAAACTCCGAAATGCAGCGCGTCAGGCGGGACTCCTTATTATCTATACTAATGTTAGCTACACCCAATCGATGATTGAGGGCGGCCGGTTTGCGCAGAAAGTCCCGCCGTTAGAGAATTTTGTTGTCGGTCATCCAATGGGTGCCTGGCCCAGCGGGCTGGAGCCTGCAGATAATGAATTGGTGATCACCAAACATTATCCCAGTGCATTTTTCGGCACATCGCTGGCGTCCACTCTCACTGCCAACGGCAATGACAGCCTGATCATTACCGGCTTGTCGACCAGCGGCTGTGTGCGTGCCAGCTGCGTCGATTGTTGTTCGCATGGTTTCATTCCGATCATCGCCGAGGATGCGGTGGGCGATCGGCATGAGGCTCCTCACAAAGCCAATTTGTTTGATATGCAGGCAAAATATGCCGATGTTATGCCAAGCGCAAAGATCATCGAATATCTGGACGGGTTGAGGCTCTGATCACTCAAGCAACAGATTTTTGGAGCAGAATAATCGGTCCGCCCACTAGGTAGTTGTTTGCATCCCGGCCATTCTAATCTTAAGCGCTGGATCGACAGGATCGGTCCAATCCTGCTTTGACGCCCACTCCGCCAGCGATGTTGGCCGGGTCCTGAAAAATCTTGCCATTTCATCGGTATTGGCAATGAGCGGCGATACCGGTTGCTCATTGTAGAAGCTGTAAAAGCTGGCCATGCCGCTATAAATGGATTTGGGTTCGACCGTCGCTGAACCAGTAACCAACAGGCTCATGGCCGACGCAAACTCATCCGGTGACATGCTTTTAAAAGTGATTGGTTTGCCAGCCACTTCGCTCAGAATCTCGGCAACCTCGTCACCGATCAAGGCTTGTGGTCCGCCAATAGCATAGCGCCCGCTTGGCAAATCATCATTTTGCAGGGCTTCGACCATGAAGGCGGCAACGTCGTCGAGGCAGATCCATGAAATCTTCAAATCCGGTTTCGCCGGATAGGCAAATATTGAACTGTTAACGATCGAGGGTTTGTTCCAACTGCGGATTATATTGTCCATGAAGACCTTGGTTTCAAAAATGGCATATTCCACGCCGCTTTCGATAATTGCCTGTTCAATCGCCCGGCGCCCATCATGGGCTGGATTGCCATTATCTTCATCGGCGACATAACAACTTGTGTTGAAAACAATTTTTTGGACACTGCTATCTTTGGCGGCAGCGGCGACGTTTCGGCCCAATTGGGTGGCCTTTTCCAGGTCAAAGACAAACGGCAGGTGCATGGCAATGGCATCCATGCCCTGCGCTGCGGCGATCAAGGACTGCTTGTCATATAGATCGGCAAATACGGTTTCGACATCAGCAAATAATGTGTTGGCAAGTGCTGCCGGATTACGCAAAGCTGCGACAGGATGCATGCCCGCTTCCAACAGTCGTTGAAGTAAAGGGTGTCCCTGGTCGCCAGTTGCGCCGATGGTCAATATCTTAATAGTCCTATCCTCTTCTCACGTTTCTTTGATTCCGTTCAGCTGTTGGAACGCCGCGCCGCAGCGCGCCCGGCTATATATCCAAAGGTCAGTGCTGGCCCGAGTGTTCCACCAGCCCCTGCGTAGATTCCGCCAGTCGGACAGCTGATCACATTGCCGGCGCCGAACAGTCCGGGAATCGGTTCTCCGTTGTGATCGAGTATTTGCGCCGATCCGTCAGTTTTTGCTCCGCCATTGGTGCCGAGTGTTCCCATGCGGATTTCGACTGCATAAAATGGTCCGGTGGTGATTGGACCTAGTGTCGCGGATGCTCCTTCCCTTGATCGGTCGCCATAGAACCGGTCATAGTCACTTTCACCGCGACCAAAATCGGGATCATGGCCCTTTATGGCGTGGGCGTTGAATCTGGTCACGGTTTGCTCCAGTTCTACGCTGTCTACACCGATTTTCTCCGCCAGGTCTTGGACGGTTTCGGCGCTTGCGATCCAATCCGGGACGGGGTCGCCCGGCATGACCGAGGCGAGTGGATAGCGAGACAGGTATTGCTGATCAAAAATCAGATATGCTGGCAGATTGGGGCGAGAGTAAGTTGCCGGATCGAACTCATGGAAAGCACCAGCCAAAGCGGAATAGTTATTGGCCTCATTGCAAAAACGTTGACCGGAACAGTTGACCAGGATCGTATGCGGTAAGGTACGTTCAATCAGCACCGGCATCGCGCGCTGCTCTCCTGTTTCCCATTTCGCGTCGGGTATAGACAGAGTGGGCATCCACCATGCGCTGGTCATATTTCCGAGACTTGCGCCCGCAGCCATTGCCATTTTCAGGCCATCACCCTGATTTCCCGGTGGAGAAGCCGGGGCATCCAGAGGACCGCGGAGAAAAGTCTGCCTCAGCTCTTCATTCCATTCGAAGCCACCGGTGGCGATGATGACACCCTGTGATGCATGGATGGTGATCTCTTTATCCTGCTGATGCACCGTTGCTCCGGTTACCCGATCATTTTCTACAATCAGACGGTAACCACTAGCATCCAGCAACGGTTCGATATCCCGGTCGAGGCACGCCTTTAACAAGCGTCCAATCAAAGCTTGACCCCAGCCACGTAGGTCGCCGGATTCACGGCGCGCCATCTCAGCAGGATCGACTTGACCTGTGCCTCCGCCCAGCGGCGTTTCTCGCAACATCATTCGGGGCGCTGGCCCATGTTCAAAAATCTTGCTTGCCCAATCACCCAGCGCTGAAAAATCGAACAGATCATTGTCGAGCGCGCGGCCGCCATCTGGCTTGGCCCCGGGCCGATCAAGATAATAGTCAGGATAGCCTTCGAGCAGGCTCAGGCGGGCGGCATCAAGATCTTCAAGAAAAGCAAGCGCGCGAGGGCCTTCTTCGACAAAAGCGGACAAGGTGGCATCATCAATATCGCCCTGATCGAGGGAACGGAAATAGTCGAGCGCATCTGCCGAACTGTCTTCAATGCCATGAACGCGCATCTGCCGGTTGCCTGGTACCCAGACTATCCCGCCGGATATGGCTGCAGTGCCGCCGAGCTTCGGCTGCTTTTCGATGATTGTAACGCTGGCGCCTGATTCATGAGCAGCCAGCGCTGCACTCAATCCTGCCGCGCCAGCACCGATGATGAGGACATCCGTGGTCATCGTTCTTTTTCTCCCCTATTGAAGCAGAAGATAAGGGAGATAGCCCCGACCGGGCCACTGTTAGTTTTGATCTAAAAATGCTGTGCTATTCGACGGTACCTGCGTCTCTCAGTGCACGGATATCTTTTGTATCCAACCCGAGTTCAGTCAAAATGCTATCGCTATGTTCTCCCACTTCCGAAAGGCTGGCGGGAGAAGATGGCCGAGATCCATTCATTTCGATAGGTAGCGATGGCAGCTTGGTTTGCCCACCACTTGCCAGTGTTACAGGCTCCAGTCCTCCGGATGCATTGAGGTGCGGATCGTCAAACATATCTTCAGGACGTGCGATCGGCGCAAAAGGTAGGCCTGTGCCCTCAAGTTTTGCTATTAGTTCATCACGGCCAAAGCCAGCGACAAGATCGCGAATCTCCGGCATGATCCGGTCGCGTGCTGCAACGCGGTTGTTATTTTCACGGATACTTTTATCGGCCCACAGATCATCTAGTCCGAACAGCTTGCAGAATTTTTCCCATAAAGCATCCGTGACCACGCCGATGAAGATCGGTTCGTCTTTTGTCTGAAACACATCATAAATCGCCCAGGCGGAAATCCGAGCAGGCATGGGATCAGCCGCTTTGCCGGTCACTGCCAGTTGCGCCATATGCTGTCCGATCAAATAGACGGTTGTTTCAAAAAGGGAGCTTTGTACCTTCTGCCCTTTGCCAGTGCGGTGGCGTTCTTCGACCGCTGCCAGTATCGCGATTACCCCGAACATTCCACCAGCTACGTCGATGACACTGGACCCTGCACGTAGCGGTTGTCCGGGGGGTCCGGTCATATAGGCCAGGCCGCCCATCATTTGAGCCACCTCATCAAGGGCAGTGCGATTTTCATACGGGCCTGGGAGGAAGCCTTTTTCCGAGGCGTAGATTAGCCGCTCATTGCTCCTGGCGAGCTTCTCATAACCAAGACCCAACCGGTCCATCGCACCGGGCCGGTAGTTTTCCACCAAAATATCCGCGCTATCGACAAGCTGCTTCGCGATACCAAGCCCGTCCGGATCTTTCAGGTTGAGTGATATGCTTTGTTTATGTCTGTTATACATCGGGAAATAGCCAGAACCGGAGCCTACCAGATTGCGCGTACGGTCGCCGCCAATGGGTTCGACCCGGGTCACCTTTGCGCCGAGGGATGCCAATATCGCACCGACCGCTGGTCCCATAACCATATGGGTAAACTCAATGACCTTCAGGCCGGCTAGTGGTGTGGGAGCGCTCATGCCGCCGCGCTCCCAAATCCCAGCGGAAGACCGGCGTCTGGCGTGAATCCATAAAGTGGTTCGCCGGGCAGGGCTTCTGCAATGATATCTCTTACTTTCAATAACTTGTCGAGATTGATCCCGGTATCAATGCCCATTGCTTCAAGCATGAAAACCAGATCCTCGGTGACAATATTGCCCGACGCGCCGGGTGCGAACGGGCAACCGCCCAAGCCGCCCAGGGAAGCATCGAAGGTGGTGATGCCCTCTGATAGACCTGCCATGACATTAGCGAGTCCGAGGCCGCGGGTGTTGTGTAAATGCAGCGTGTTGAGCTTGTCGCTGCCAATCGCTGCTTTGATCTGCCGCACCATGCGCGTGACCTGTGCTGGATTGGCATAGCCAGTGGTATCGGACAAGCCGACCTCGGCTACGCCTGCCTCCATGGCTGCTTCTGCAAGCCGCGTAACTCGGTCTTCGCTTACAGGTCCTTCTATCGTGCAGCCAAAAGCCGTGGAAAGGCCCACTTCAAAATGAGGGCGCTGTCCATCCGGCTGACCGGCGACCAGCTCCGCAATGGCCTGAATTTCGGCGAGCATTGCTTGATGATCCTTGCGCACATTCTTGATGCTATGGGTCTCGGACATGGAAAAGGGGATCGACATTTTGTCGACACCAACGGCGATGGCTCGTTCTGCCCCTTTCAGGTTCGGGATTAGGGTGACGACATCAAGGTTGGGAAGCGTCTTGGCATAAGCGACAATTTCTGCCGTATCGGCCATTTGGGGGAGCAGGGCGGGCGGCACGAAGCTGCCCACCTCAATTTCGCTGACACCGGCCTCGGCTTCTGCCTTGACCCAGGCCTTTTTGGATTCAGTCGGCATAACAGCATCCACGCTTTGCAAGCCGTCGCGCGGTCCCACTTCGCTGATCGTTACGGAAGTTGTCATTGATTGGCTCCTAGGTAAATCCATGGTCGCTTTGCACGATCAGCTTTTTGCCAACTGGCAATATCTTCGGCCATTTTCAAACTGAGGTCGATCGCGTCCAGTCCCTCCAGCAACATTGCCTTGGCTTCATCATCGATCGAGAAGAACCAGCTTTGGCGATCAAGGCTGATCTTTTGGTCTGATAAGTTAATCGTGATGGCACAATCCGCTTTTTCAATCGTTGCAATAGCGGCGGGATCAATCACTGCAGGCAAAATACCGTTGCGAAAACAATTGCCTACAAAAATCGGAGCAAAACTTGGCGCTATCACGGCGCGAAAGCCATATTCCGCAAGTGCCCAGACTGCGTGTTCACGGCTCGACCCACAGCCGAAATTTGATCCACCGAGAATGATCTGGCTATCCGCATAGCGGAGATTGTTGAGTACAAAGTCCGGATTAGAATTGCGGCCGCCAATCGTATCATAGCGCCATCCTGCAAACAGACCATCAGCAAGACCGGTCTTGCCTGTACTTTTCATCTCACGCGAAGGGATAATCTGATCCGTATCTATATTGTTGCGGATCAGCGGCATTGGTAGAGAGGTGAGGGTGGTGAAAGGCTCTGCCATCATAACAGCTCCCGCGGATCAGCAACCATGCCGGCAAGAGCGCTTGCTACAACGGTCTCTGGGCTAGCAATATGGGTTTTGACACCCGGTCCCTGGCGGCTTTCAAAATTGCGGTTGGTTGTTGATATGACTCGCGCACCGGCAGCAAAACTCTCGCCACCAGCATAGAAACACATAGAACAGCCACTTTCCCGCCATTCAAATCCGGCATCACGGAAAATCGTATCTATCCCCTCTGCCTCCGCTTCGCGTTTAACGCGGGATGAGCCCGGGACACAGATGGCTTTGATCTGATTGGCGATTTTTTTGCCTTTCAGCAAAGCGCTCGCGCGCCGCAGATCGGAGAGGCGGCTGTTGGTGCAGCTCCCAATGAAGGCGGCGTCAATTGGTGTTCCGGCAAGGCTTTGTCCCTTTTGCAATGCCATATAGTCGAGCGGTTGCTGGCTTGCGTCGTTCGGGATAGACCGATTTATGCCGATACTATGCTCTGGACTGGTCCCCCAACTCACCATTGGAGTTATGTCACTGGCATCGACTCCAATTTCGGCGTCGAAAACAGCGTTTGTATCACTTGTCAGTTTTTTCCAATGCTCAACTGCTTGCTTCCAATCTGACCCCTTGGGCGCATAGCGACGATCCTCAAGATATGCGAAAGTTTTGGCATCAGGAGCAACAAACCCGGACATGGCGGAAAATTCGGTCGTCATATTACACAGGGTCATCCGTCCTTCCATATCCAGGGCTCGCACCGCCTCTCCTGCAAATTCGACCGCGTGCCCCTTGCCACCGGCAGCGCCATGCCGGGCGATCAAAGTCATTATCATGTCCTTGGGCGTGACGCCCTTTGACAACGTACCAGAAAACCGAACCCGCATGGATTTTGGCTTGTTCAATCGCAACGTTCCGGTTGCCATCGCATGTTCTGCTTCGGACGAGCCGATTCCCCATGCGAGTGCTCCAAAGGCCCCCTGGGTGCAGGTATGGCTGTCCGGCGCCACCAATGTACATCCTGGTAACACGATGCCCATTTCCGGTGAAATCACGTGGACAATGCCTTGATCAGGATCGTCTACATCAAACAAGGTAATCCCAGCGGCATTCGCGGCAGTTCTGGTCTCGGTAATGAATGCCTGCCCTCCAGGCATAAGCGTCTGATCTGTCCGCCCTGGGCGCGTGTCGACAATATGGTCGGTCACAGCAAAGACGCGCGCAGGGTCGGCTACGGCCCGTCCTGCTTCAGCTAGTGCGTTCAATGCGGACGCGCCGGTGCGTTCGTGCAGAAACACTCGATCAATCGCCAGCAATGCACCCCCACCAGGCAAGGTAGAGATCACATGGCTATCCCATAATGAATCAAACAGGGTGGATGGTTCAGGCAGAAGCAGCCTCCATTTGGGCATCAACACTGCGCCAGTCCTTGGTCACAAAAGTCTCCTGTATCGCGGTCCGCGTTTCCAACAAGCCGTTTCTAATCCAGTGCCAGGTTCGGCAACGATTCTGGCCATCGTCGGAAATCTGGATCTGTTCGTAGAGATATAGCGACGGATCGCCTTGCCTCTGCCAATATAACATTACAGTGCGATTATATTCGTCCAGCGGCACTTCTGCAGCCCAGCCCTTGATGAGTTCATTGTCCCACCACACGCGCTTGTCTCGATATTCTGCTGGAAACTCGCGTATCTCGGTCTTGCCATCAGCCCAGGTATAATGGTTGGTCTGATGATAAGGCACATCACCCTCGTCCGGAAACCGACAGAGCAAGCGCGAGGCATGCTCATCGATTTTCTCATTCTGCGCATTGAAATAGGTGTAGGTGCCATCCCAGACGCCCTCGTGGCGGGCCAAAAGTGGCATGTCTTCTCTGATTCCCATTAGTTTTCCTTTTGTCTTGATTGGAGGGCAATATGATATTGTCTGGCGCTGTGGCCGTTGATCAGAGCAAGATGCTCCGCGGCAAGATTGCGAGGCTCTAGATGCTTTTCATCGAAAGCAATGGCGTGATCGATATCGACTATGTACCAGGGTGCGAACATGTGACGGGCACGCACAATCTGCCATGCGGTGATGAGATAATTACCAAAGCGGTCAGGTGATAAATCAGGATAGAGTTTCTCTGGTTCGCCGTCGGTTGGCCTGGGATAAATGGTTTCGCTGGTGCCGAGCTCACCGGCGATAGCAGCGATGACTGCATCCCAGGAAGCCCAGGCGACTGGCGAATCATCAGGCCAATTGTCCGACAGGCCGTGGCCAGGCAGATCAATGGCAATCTGTCCTGCGGGCTGGTTTCCTGTCGCAGCATAAGATGGGGCGTGTAGGGCAAGCGTGTTGCCAATACGATCGCCGCGCCAGTGAATTAGGCCGTCAAAACCTTCTGTATGGATCGTCACAAAGCCTTCATCGTCAGCCTCAGGCAAATGATCAACCATGGGCGTTTCTGTGGCGAGCAGATGGGAGAGACTGACTGCTTGATGATCTGCTGGCGTCACAACTTTTTGTGCTTTCCAGCTGGCAGGCATATCTCCCAGACGATCGATATGCTCCTGCAGGGGATCACCATCATATGCGCTGATCAGGCAGGGCGGGACATCAGCGTCCACGGCTGGAATATCACGCGGCGCGCGAAGTACGGCGCCATAACCAGCCTGATAAGCATTACCGGCATCAAGCATTTCTCGGACAATTGCGTCAACTCGGGCGGGGTCATCATTGGCAACGGAAAGTCGATGGGCACCATCAGTTGCAAACCATGGGAAGAACCAGCTTTGTTCCAGAATGCGGTTCCACAACCATGTCAGATGTTCACCATAATCTGAGGGGTGAAACTCGGGTAGATAGCGATCGCTGAAAAGCGCCATTTCCTCGGGCGTCCAAATTGCATAGCCGCCGACCGCCAAGGTTGTGATTCGACTCGGATGACGCTTGACCGCTGTTACCAAAATGATTCCGCCGGAATGGAAACCGTAAGCGGCACATTTTTTGATGCCCAGCGCGTCAAGAAAATCGACTACCGCATCTGCATATTCGGCGATTTCTGGATGTCCTGGGAGTGGATCAGATTGACCAAAACCCGGGGTATCAGGGGCAATACAGGTGAAATGCGCTGCCCATTTTTCCATCAGTGTTTCATATTCTTTCGAGCTGCGAGGGCTTTGATGCACCATCAACAGCGGAGGGCCGCTACCGACCTTGCGATAGTGGACGCGACGTATGTTGCCGCCTTGGTCAATGTCTATAAAGTGACGTGTAATCATTTTTCTAATTTGTCCGGACAAATTTGTCTCGACAAGTCTTTTTTGCAGATTATTGTATTTTTATCGAATCCGGAGAGAAATATTATGACGCTTGTCGGCACAAAAATGGTTTCCGATAGCCGCACGGCGCGGGAGATCTTTGAAGAAGTCATTGGCAACCCCGCACGAAAGAAATTCGGTTTCGGCGATAAGCTCGCCATCGTCAATGTCGATGTCCAGCAATCTTATACGCGGACCGACATGTTCAAGACCGCCTATGAGACCGATCCGAATCAGATTGACTATATTAATCGGATTTCGTCACTGGCACGGGCCAAAGCCATGCCGGTTATCTGGAGCAGAGTGGCCTATAAGGGCGACGCTGGAGATGCCGGTGTTTGGGGCACGCGAACGGATACCGAAGATTCGCTACAGAATATCAAATATGACAGCGAGCGCCATTTGCTGGATCCGCGCTGTGATTTGAGTGGGGATGATCTGCAATATACCAAACGTATGCCCAGTGCCTTTTTTGAAACGCCGCTGGCGAGCTATTTGACCTGGCATAAGGTCGATACGGTGGTGGTGACTGGCGGCTCTACATCTGGCTGTGTTCGGGCCACGGCCGTGGATGCGCTGAGTCATGGATATCGCACTATCGTGCCAATCGAAACGTGTGCCGATAAACATGAAAGCTATCATTTTGCCAACTTGACCGACTTGCAGTTGAAATATGCAGATGTGGAACCGGTCCAAGCCGTAATTGACTGGCTGGAGAAGCGCTAGTGTCTGAAGCACAGAAATCCGATCCCGGATTATATGACTATCTGCCTTATCGCGGTCGCCCGAAAATCGAATGGCCGGATCGCAAGACCTGCGCGGTCTGGGTCGCGCCCAATCTGGAATTTTATGAACTGGACCCGGCAGTTAATCCTCATCGGAAAAGCTGGCCTAAGCCGCATCCCGATGTGGTCGGTTATAGCCATCGCGATCATGCCAATCGCGTGTCTCATTGGCGTATGGCGGAGATGATGACCAAGCACGGCTTTCCGGGATCGGTGAGCTTATCGGTAGCGCTGTGTGACCATATTCCTGAAGTTGTCGAGGATGCTAGCCAGCGTGGTTGGGAATTTTTCAGCCACGGTATTTACAATACGCGTTACTCTTATGGCATGGATGAAGCACAGGAACGTGCAATTATTGAGGACTCCATCACGACCGTCGAACGCGCCACGGGTCAACGGATTCGCGGATGGCTTGCTCCGGCGCTAACCCATACACCTAGGACGCTCGATCTGCTCGCCGAATATGGCTTGGATTATACTTGCGATCTGTATCATGATGATCAGCCGACCAATGTGAACGTGAAATCCGGTCAGTTAACAGCGATTCCCTATAGCCTTGAGGTCAATGATCATTACGGCTTCTTCATTTATAATATGTCGCCGCGGGAATATGCCGATACGCTGATCCGGCAATATGACAGGCTGGCGGAAGAAGGCACACAATCGGGAACTGTGATGTGCATACCGTTGCACAGCTATCTGATTGGTCAACCCCACCGTATTGGGCCGTTTGAAGCCGTGCTCGAACATATTGCTGCCGATGGCCGGGCTTGGATTACCAAGGCCGGGAACATTGTGGACGCCTTCCGTCAACAGACCGGAGGCGCATCATGAGTCTTGATCCAGATTATCTTGAATATCCGAAGCGTGGTCGCGGGATGGACCACGGTTATTATCCATATAACAGCTTGTTTGATCGCGAACCGTTGCAGTGGGCCGATGACAAAAAATTGCTCATCTGGCCCGTCATCAGCCTGGAATATTTTCCGATGGTGCCGAATGATGACCCCTTCCGCGCGCCAGGACACATGCAGACGGCATATCCCGATTATCGCCATTATACCGCGCGGGAGTATGGCACGCGGATTGGAATCTACCGGTTGCTAGGCGCGTTTGAAAAAGTGGGGGCGACGGTTTCGGTGGCGGCCAACAGCGTCATTGCCGATCGCTACCCACAGTTGATTAAGGAAATTATCTCCGCTGGTCATGAGATTATCGCGCATAGCACGGACATGAACGGCACAATTGCTAGCGGTATGGATGAAGCGGACGAGAGGGCCTTGATAGAGGATGCACTTTCGACGCTCGAAAGGTCAATCGGAAAGCGGCCTCGTGGGTGGCTGTCGATAGCGCGTTCGCAGAGTTTTAATACTGCAAAACTCCTTGCGGAGGCGGGCGTTGAATATATGTGTGACTGGGTCAATGACGAATTGCCTTATGGATTTCAGACCGACGGTGGAGCGATCACTAATATTCCGCTCAATCATGAACTTTCAGACCGCCAGATTATCAACGTCCAACAGCAATCGATTGATAGCTATGCTCAGCAGATGCGCGATGCTGCTGATTGGTTGCTGATGGAAACCGAGCCATATGGAGGTCGGATGCTGCCTATGCATTTGACACCTTATATCATGGGGTTACCTTATCGTATCAGCGGTTTTGAGACTTTGATCGCGGGTTTTGCCAAGCAAAAGAATATCGGGTTCGCTCGGGGTGATTCGATACTCGACAGCTGGAAGGCGCAACAATGAAGATACGCAATCCGCGCACTGGTCAGGCAGACTATGAGATCGCACCGATTAACAGCAATGCAGTCGAAGAAGAGGCGAATCGATTACGTGGAGCGCAAAGTGATTGGGCGACAAAAAAGCCTGAAGAGCGCGGCGCCATATTGCTGCAATGGGCGGAGGCGATAGAAGCTGACCTTGGTGCCATCATTCCGGCCCTGACGGCCGACACAGGACGCGGCGGGATTTCGAAAATCGAAGCGGCTGGAGTGCCCGGGCAAATTAGGCGATGGGCGACCACAGCGCCGCAGCTGATTGCCGAAGGACAACCTGTCGAACAACCAACATCGATCCCGACGGTTACTACTTCGACACAATTGGTGCCTTATCAATTGGTCGGTGTGATCAGCCCGTGGAATTTCCCGATGACCCTCGCGCTGATCGATGCGATTCCAGCGTTATTGGCGGGATCAGCTGTGCTGGTTAAACCATCCGAAGTGACCCCCCGTTTTATCAAACCGCTGATGGAAACCGTGCGGAAAATCCCGGATTTGGCTGCTGTGCTGTCGATTATCGAAGGCGATGGCGCGACGGGTTCGGCAATGGTCGACCAGGTCGACTACATCTGCTTCACAGGATCGGTCGCCACTGGACGAAAGGTCGGCGAGGCAGCGGCAAAAGCTTTTATTCCAGCAAGTCTGGAGCTCGGGGGTAAAGATCCGATGATTATTCTTGCCAGTGCCGATCCCGAAAAGGCAGCTGCCACAGCGCTTAGAGCCAGTATTGTCAATACGGGTCAGGCCTGCCAGTCGATCGAGCGAGTCTATGTGGCGCGGGAGATTGCTGAACGGTTTCTCGCCAGTCTGACAGCTCAAGCAGAGGTGGTGCAGCTTAACTTTCCTGATATCAACCGGGGACATATCGGTCCGTTTATCTTTGAAAAACAAGCGAAAATTGCACAGAGTCAGATTGATGATGCTGTCCAAAAAGGCGCGAAACTGATCACCGGCGGTACGGTCGAAAATCTCGGCGGCGGGCTCTATCTCAGGCCCACGGTTCTCACCGATGTCCCGCCGGACGCCGACATCATGCGCGAGGAAAACTTTGGACCCGTTATTCCGGTGGTGCTTTATGATCAGATTGAACAGGCGATTGTGCAAGCGAATGACAGTATCTTCGGATTGTCTGCTGCAGTTATTGGCGGATCAGTGACAGAGGTAGAACAGATTGCTGTTCGTCTGAAAGCCGGCGCGGTGTCAATCAATGATGGTTCACTGACGTCGATGGTCTGGGAAGCCGAAAAATCGAGCTTCGGCTATTCCGGCCTTGGTGCATCGCGGATGGGTGCCAGTGGATTGCTGCGCTTTTTCCGCAAGAAGGCGCTGATCCGGCAATCGGGCGAAGCGGCGCGGATAGAAGCTTTTGCAGAGGAGAATTTCTGATGGGCGTGGAATTACAGCATCCGATGAAACCCGAACTTACGGTGGAAGAGGCCGCGCGCGGGCGTTTTGTGTCTGGCATCAGGGCGTTCATCCTCAACGATCTCGCTGGTGATTTGCGCACCGCTTATGACAAGCGGGCCGCACCAGCCTTCGTCCGTGAGCAGGGCCGTGCGCCGGAAACCAGCAATGAGGCGCATCAGGCGCTGCGCGGCGACCCGGCGTTCAATATCTATTCGGCCATGCGGGTGCAGGCGCAAAAAATGGTCTGGCATGCGTCCGGCGACGTGGTCGCCCGCGATCTGGAACGGTTGGAGGCCGAGGCGGCAAATGTCGCAGACCGACCCGGTTCTGTGACACTGAACCCTGATCTCGACATCCCGCGCAATGTCGATGCGATCGAAGTGCATCTGATGCCGGGCAGCTATACGCGCGGCGGTGAAACGCTAGAGGCTGGAGCGGTCTATGATCAAGGTCTGGCTGTGTTTTCTATGGGTCTGATGGGCGCCAATCTTGATGATATCGGCTTGTCCATGGCGGCTTATGTTAAGGGCAAGTTTCCGAACTTCAACCCGCAGAGCATTCTCGATACGGGCTGTACCATCGGACACAATACTTTACCGTGGAAACAGACCTATCCCGACGCCAAGGTCGAAGCGATTGACGCCGCGGCCGGCGGCCTGCGCTATGCTTCCGCACGTGCGAAAATGCAGGGGCAGGATGTCCGTTTCGCACAAATGTCCGCCGATGCGTTGGACTATCCAGATGCCAGTTTTGACCTCGTCTTTTCCTCCATGTTCCTCCATGAATTGTCGAAGAAGGCGCGCGCCGCGGCATTCGAGGAAGCTTATCGGGTGTTGAAACCCGGCGGTCTGCTGCTCCATATGGAATTGCCGCCCAATGACCAGATGAATGCCTTTGACGGCTTTTATCTCGATTGGGATAGCTGGTATAATTCGGAACCCTTCTACAAAGGGTATCGCGATGAAAACCCAGCAGAATTGTGCCAGGTAGGCGGCTTTGCCGCAGACGATTATTTCCAGTTCGTCGTCCCCAGCATTGGTATCTATGGCGAGGAGGCGGTGGCGCAAGCCATAGCAGACGAGACCGCCAATGCGGTCGACAGCGAAACCACCGGGCGGCTGGCTGAAGGTATCATGTGGTTCGGTTTCGGCGCGTGGAAAAGATGAGCGGCAAAACCACAAGTCCTGGTCCCGCGTTCAAACCCGATGATACGCCAAAGGAAATTTACGGCCCGGATGGCAAACCACAATTTTTCGATGACCCCGGCATGGACCGTTTTGTTGCGGTGGCGATGAACATAGCGCAGGAAATGTGGGTGCAGGAAGAGCGATTAATGGCGCTCGAAGGACTGAAAGCATCGGAAGCGGATCGTGAAGCAAAACTGAAAGAGTTTATTGACCGCATTTTTGCGCCGCTGCGCGAACAAGGGAGTGATCAGGCATGAAGGCATGGCAAATCGGACCGAGAACCGGCATTGGTGGGCTGCAGCTTGCCGATCATCCCGATCCGGAACCGGGTCCGGATGAAATTCTAGTCAAGGTCACAGCCGCTGGTCTCAACTATCGCGATCTGATGGTGCTACGCGGCGATTATGGGACGGATTTGCCCGAAGATCGCGTACCCTTGTCCGATGGTGTCGGCGTGATCGAGGCCGTTGGTGCTGATGTTTCTGGACTGGAAGTCGGTGCGCGCGTGATGGCGCCGCATTTCGCCACATGGCTTGACGGTGCCTATAGCTTTGCTGTCTTTGGCAGGGATCTTGGGGTGACGGCTAATGGCTGGCTCGCCGAGAAAATTACTCTTCCCGCAAATGCCGCTATCGTGGTGCCGGAGAATGTCAGTGACAACAGCGCAGCAACTTTCTCGGTTGTCGGTAGCACGGTCTGGCATGCGATGATGGCGTTTGGCGACGCCAAGCCGGGCGATCTTGTGCTCGCGCAAGGCACCGGCGGTGTATCGATTTTCACGTTACAGCTGGCCAAGGCGATGGGCATGGATTTCGCAATCACCTCGTCTAGCGAGGAAAAACTGTCACGCGCAAAAGAAATGGGCGCGGATTATGGAATCAATTATCGTGATCGATCAGACTGGGGAACGGCCTTGCTGGAAGCCACTGACGGTCGCGGCGCAGATGTGGTCGTGGATACGCTGGGCTTTCCCGCGCTGGGCGAAACTGTAGCAGCATGCGGGGTCAATGCGCGCATCGGATCTTTGGGCGCGCTTTCTGGAACACCGCAAGATCAATCGAGCGCCAGTCAGGGTGCGCTTATTGGTAAGAATATCGCGATCAAGGGTATCGCCTCTGGAAATCGAGAGATGCTGCAACAGGCACTGAATGTGGTGGCGCAGAATAATATCGAACTGTTGGTCGAAAGCCTGTTCGGTTTCGATGATGCGCCTGCAGCTTTCACGCATCTGGAGAGCGGCAGCCATATGGGGAAGGTTATGATTACCGTTTAAGTTCGACCAGCTCGTACCAGGTCATCATATAACCGCCGACGCCGCCCTGTACGAATATGCCATCCTCATCATCGGTAATCCAGACATCATAGGCGGGATGCTCGCCCGCCATGCCGCCGGTTCCCGGCACAATGCTGGCATCATCAATAAATTGCAGATGTTTGCACTGGAAAGTGCCGGCAGGCACGGTGACCTCTTCCTTGCCAATATAGATCGCGCCGATCTTGACTTGTGCAATTTGTGGCGGGGTCGCCCCGCGGTGATCGGGCGAGGGGAGATAGCAATTAAGTAAGCGCTTGGTTTCCTTGTCCCAGTCCTTGGTCGACAGCATATAGCCGTCTGAAACAATCGGATGGGTGCCAAAGCCGTCGAGCGGCAGTTCCGCCGGGACACGCTGGGACAGGCGACCGATCGAAGGGCCATAGGATTCCATCTCGATATGCGATCCGTCAAACCGCATCCAGCCAGATCCCATAAATGCATCGCCGACAGTGAGCCGGACATGGCAGTCCATCGGCTGCTTATGCTCGTCCATGGCGTAGATGATATCGCGCATCACGGTCGGTTCAGGCTCGTAAATTTCACAATGCGCCCGCATCGTCACTTTGCCATCGCTATGATGAGTGAACATGAAGGTTTCGAAACCGCGATTCTGTCCCTCCATTTCCGGTTTTCGCGACGTATATTCCAGACGGCCTTCGATAATGCGATGCTTCATCCTTTTTTCTCCTCGCTTTTCTTCATGCCAGTGCATTTTTCTCTTGCCAAGAGGAATTTGTCCGGACAAATTACATATAGCTATTTACACGGTCTGGGAGGGCGTTGGTAATGGAATTTCTCACGGCAAATGAATTGAGCATATTGCGTTGGATTCATATCCTGGCGATGGTTTACTGGCTGGGCGGCGAATGGGGTGTTTTCCAGACCAGCTACAATGTCACGAACCGCAATCTGTCGCTGGAAGAACGGCGCCGTCATATGGAAACGGCGTATCGGATCGACATATTGGCGCGCACCGGCATTGTTCTGTTGCTTCCGCTTGGTCTGCATATGGGCAAGCTATATGGTTTTGTGCCTTTGCTCGATGGTTCGGGAATCTGGTGGATGTGGCTGTTCTTTGCGATCTGGCTGGCGATGACCTGGACCGCCTTTATCAAGCGTGAAACCGATATCGGCGTTAAGGTGACTAAAATCGAGGAGATGCTCCGCTATCCTCTCATCGCTACCCTGTTTGTCATCACCTTCATGGCGCTGGAAGGTAGCGGACCGATTACCTCTGGGGATGGCAATCACTGGTATCCCGCCAAAATCGGTCTTTATGCCTTTGCTCTGTGTATCGGCCTTTTCCTGCGGGTGGTCATGCGCCGCTGGACCGTGCGGTTTCGAAAGTTGGCCGAGGGGCCGGATGCAGCCGAAGAAAATGCGCTCGAACGAGAAATAGGACAAGCACGGATCGCCGCTTATATCTACTGGATCACGATTGCCGGTGTGTGCTTTCTGGGGGCCGTCAAGCCGTTCTGATCATTGGTTTGGAGGGCATTTTTTTGTGCGCAAATACCGTCAATTGATCATATCGTTGGTCGCGACTTTTCTGGTTTCCGCTTCACCTGTTCAAGCGGAAACGTCGGGTACCGCCCGATTTGACCGGGCTTCGTTGATCGTCAAGGATATGGAGCAATCACTGGTTTTTTGGCGTCACGTGATGCAATTTGATCTGCTTTTCGAGCCTCGGCAGTTACCCCCGCTCGAGAACGAATATTTGGGATGGACAAAAGATGCCGTACTAACATTTGCTCGCCTGCAATCTCCGGACGGTGCAGGCATCGGTCTCATGGAAATTAAGCAACCCGGATTTCCAGATCTGGAATTGGAAAAATACCCTAATGCTCATGGCAGTGTGATTTTTGTGCATGTCGCAAAAGATATAGAAGCACTGCACAAACGCGCACTTGCAGCAGGAGCTGTTTTGAAACCATTGGGTTTGTCTCGCTCTGGAAGATTTAAGCAAATGTACTTGCGATCCCCAAGCGGTCATGTGTTGGAGATTTATGAGCTGCTGCCAACGGAAGCAAAGCCGAATTAGATTTCCTTCAGCTCTCGGCTGACTTCTTCGACAGGCGGTTCGGTTTGCTGCAATTCCTCCACCATCTGGTGCGGTCCGCGCATCACCCGGTAGATATATTCGCGGATCATCGCACCGCGCTCATAGGCCGCCTGTTTGTCGGGTGTGTAACGCTCAATGTCATCGCGGTTGATTGTACCCTTGGCATCGAGCAGCCGTTCGACCGTATCCATGCGTTCGCGCAGCACCGACACTTCGCCGACCACAGCCATCAGAATTGAGAGCATCCGTTCGTCCTCAGGATCGTCAAAATATTCCGGGCGCTTGCCCTTGGCCTTTTTATTGGCCGCAGCCATCCAGTCAAAAGGGGTGTCCGTCATTCTGCAGCCTCCTAAATCTGGTCGGCGTTTTTCCAAGCGCCATAAGCATGCCAATAAGCCGCGCGGCCATGATCTTCATCCTCGCCGGTTGGCGCCTCAGGGAAAATTTCCTGATCCACAACCGCGCGGACACCGGTTTCGAACAGCTCTTCGCGATCAAAGCCGGCTTTGACCATCTCCTCTTTCATATCCAGCGCATGCATGGAGGACCAGAAGGGTTCATTGTTGTTAAACGCATCCCAGTCGCGCAGAAACTGCTCAAATAATGGCATGGCATCAGAATATTCCGGCTGTTCGAGGTGAAGCATCAAGCCGTTATCAGCCAGCACCCGGTACCCCTCTGCGATGATTTTCGGTAGCGCCTTGCCGCTCGTTTCATGGAGGAACATCGTGGTCTGTACCCAGTCGAATGTTCCATTGTCCCAGCGGGAAAGATCTTCGGCATTGGCCTGAATGAAACGGATATTGGTTGCGCCGAGCGATTGCGCGCGCGCGTGGGCATAGCGCAAAATCGGTGCGGCGGTGTCGATCGCGATAAATTCGCAATCGGGAAAAGCGAGCGCTAGCGGCACGATATTATGACCGACAGTGGTGCCGATATCGAGCATCCGGCGTGGCTGCCAGCCAGGGCGTTCTTTTTTGATCCAGTCGACAAGAGCTTGACCGCCGCCGTCTGAAAGCGCTCCAAGTCCACCCGCTGTGGTCGCAAAGATACCGCAATCATAGTTGGCACCGGCCGATACATCTCCAGACAGTTCTTCACCATGATAGCTGCCCGGCATGCAGTGGATATCGACAGCGCTTTGGTAGCGCGGCACGTCGATTTCGGGGTTTAGCTCCAGTGTATCGCGTCCCTCATTATATTGCCGTGCCTTGGCATTGAGCTCATCAATTTGGCGCAGCACCATCGACCGGCCATTTTGCTGACGCATTTCCATCGAGTTGCGCTTGAGCGCGGACCAAAATTTGTGGAACGGATCGTCGTTCATCGCGTGACGGATTTCAAACCGGTCTTGCGGTTCCCGGCCATGTTCTTTCAGAAAAGCCGGGAGGACGCGTCTGTCATAGGTCAGCTGGTTTCCCGCGCCGAGGGAGCCCGAAAGGAATTTATTGAAATTGGCGAGGAAATCAAAGCGCGCCACTTCGTCATGCGACGGTGTGGGGGATACGCCGTGGCGTGCCACTGCATTATAGGGTGGCGCGACGTCCAGCTTCTGGTCGGTCACCTTCTGTTCAGGCGTTGTGCTACTGCTCATATCAAGCCCTCCTTTATCATGCGCTCTATCGTTTCTTCCTGTGTGCGCAGGAAATATTCGCGATCAGGGGTTTTAAGTTCATTGACCTCGATCAAACCATTGGCTTTTTGTACGGACAAATTACCATAAGTGGCGGCAAAAAGCTCTAGCCGCTGGCGCGCAAGGAAATTGGTCATGGCTGGTTTGCGCCGCGCCGCGCGCAAGGCACCGATATCGATATCGGCAAAAGCGGTGAAAGTCTCGCCGCTGTTTGATTCCGCCATGACCCTGCCCTTATAGTCCACGACCATGCTGTTGCCATCGGCCGATGCGAGCGGCAGGGTCGTGTTCTCTATACCGGCGGTATTGGCAGAGACGACATAAGCCATATTTTCCTGCGCCCGCGCGCGCTTGCCAATATCCTTGGGTGTGTCGAGCGGGGAGCCGATTTCCGAAGAACTATGGACGAAAATCTCGGCACCGCGCAGCGCATGGGCGCGGGCGATCTCGGGATAAAGTATCTCTTCTGATGCAATAGCGGCGAGATTACCGATTTCGGTCCTGGCCACAGGAAACACCCCGTCAAGGCCATAGATATCGAGATATTTCGTCCAGACATCATGCGGCGTTGGCGCGAACATGGAATTCAGTCGGCGATAGCGCAGCACCACATCACCGGACGGCGCGACTACGAAACTGGTCTGGAAATAGATACCGGGAAAATTTGTATCCACTTCGTAGGCATTGCCGGCAATGAACATCTTCAACCGCTGCGCCATTGCGCCCAGCGCTTCATATTCCGGGCCATCCACTTCCAGAGCTGCCTTGTCAGCAAAGTCGGGAATAGAAATGCGTCCCGGATAGCTGGTCAGCAGATATTCGGGCAGCACCGCCAGCTTGACCGGACTGCCGGCATATTGCTGAATGAAAATCGTCGCAGAGCGGATCTTCGTCTCGATCTCACCGATCATCGCCAGCATCTGCGCGCGGGCAGTGGCCTTGTCGGGCGTTTTTTCAATCGAACGCGCGGCCAGTTGCATGGCGACGGCAGCGTAATTTTGGGTTTCGGTCATAATGTTATCTTTATCATATTTCCCGGTAGCGGCGAAAACAGGCGGTGTGACGGTGGCACAGAGTGCTGCGGCCATCATCTGTCTGCGGTCAAAATCCATCTCAGCTTCACTCTATAAACCGAGCGATCCCGGATTCATAAGCCCCTTTGGATCAACGGTTTTTTTCAAATCCTGCAGCAAGTTATCTGCGGCTGGATCGAGGCTGTCGCGGTAGCGATATGTTCTCCCGATCTGCAGATGCGCTGCGCCCTGATCATGGAACAGGTCAACCAGCGCCTGTTTCAGCTTCTGGGTCAGTTCCCATGCAGCGCTATTGCTATCCAGTGCCGGTAGCTTAGCGAAATGTGCAGATTCTATTATCGCCTCATGAACCGGGTTCGATGCATCCGGCCAGTAAAGGCAGGGCTCGATAATAGCGCCGGAACCGCTGACCGCCGACACCAGGATGCCAGTGAAAATGCCATGCTGGTCCATCTCTTTATGATGCTCTTCAAACAATGCGAGGATTGCGTCATAACAAGCAACCGCCCGGCTATGCGGCAGCAAACCATGAACCGGTGCCCAGCGTTCGCCCTGCGGTCCCAACATACTGTTGAGCGGCCCGAACGGATTGGCACGGATGATCTTGGGTATCGTGTTCTCGGTCTCCGTCGCACCATTATCCAGAGCGATTTTGCGTGCCCGTTCCAGATCATCATCCGCCGCTGCCTGTATGCGCGCCTCGGTCAGCACGTGGAGCGAGAATTTCGCCTCGTCCATAAAGTCCCGGCCCGCAGCCACAACCTTTGCGCCTTCCTTGAGCGCCCCCCAGACACTGCCCTGCTTCTTCATCATCTGACCGAGCGCCTTGGCGTCGCTGCCTAGGCTGTCGCGTTGCATGCGAATGGCGTTCAGACTCGGGTCAAAACCGAAACATTCTGTTGACACACCCGATCGTTCAATGGCTCCCATTGCCGCAAGAATGTCTGCATGATTTTCGAAAGTGAAGCTGGCATAGGCATGCGCTTCGGCCTCTGGGATCATCCGCAAGGTGATCGTCGCTTTCATTCCAAGCGCACCTGTATCGGCGAGGAACAGGCCGGTCAGGTCCGGGCCATAAGGCCGTGTAAAATTCGCGCCGGTTTTCAGGATGGTACCATCAGCGAGGACGATGTCCATGGCGATACAGCTTTGCGCCGCAGTGCCATAGCGCCCCGATCCCCAGAACAGGCAATTTTGGCTCATGCCGCCGCCAATGGAGGCTTTCAGACCAGACAGCGTTCCCCAAAAGGGCGTGCGCAATCCCTTGGGCGCAAGCGTTTCATAAAGCTTTGCCCAAGTGCAGCCAGCTTCCACCGTGACTGTCATATCGGTCTCGTTAATCTCCAGTATCCTGTCCATCGCCGCCAGATCAAAAAGCACCGCACCAGCCTTATCCGTAGTATAGCCACCGGTATAGCTCATCCCGCCACCGCGCGGGATTACTGGAATATTCTGTGTCGTTGTTGCGGCAATAGCGGCTGACAGCTCGTCGGTATTTTTCGGGCGAACAACTGCCAACAGATCTGCACCGCGCTGATAAACATCATGGGCATAGAAATTGAGTGTATTGGCGTCGGTCAGAACTTCGACACCGGTTTCGGATATATATTCAATAGCGGTCGGATTGGCTTTCGTGGCCATCAGCTTGACTCCATTGCTAACTTATCGGTGGGGGATGGGTCGGTTTCCGGCAGACTCTCGGGATAGCGCCCGAGCAGCAGCAGCAAGCCACCGCCAATCACGAAACCGAAAATCGCCACGCTCAGGATCGGATCATAGCTACCCATATTGTCGCGCACACTCGCGTAAATGATCGGTGACAGAGCCGAGAAAAAACCGAAGGGCATATAGAGCATGCCGTAGATTTTACCATAATTGGCCATGCCGAAATAGCGTCCGGTAAGATAGGCAATCAAGTCGCTTTCAGCGCCGGCTGCAAAGCCGAGCAGAAATGCGGCCAGTGCGGCCAGCGGAAAGGTGATGCTGTCGCCGAGCAGAATGTAACATGAAATGGCAGGAAGACAGAGCAGGGGGAAAGCCACAAAACCTTGCCAGAAACGGTCGAGAAGTGCGCCAGTGATGATCCGGCCCAACAATATGCCAATACCCAAAACACCCATGACGGTGGCTGCGGTTTGGGCATCTAGTTCGCGATCGCCAAGCATCGTGGGCAAATTGATAAACGCGCCGCCAAAGGCAGTTGCAATCACGGCGATCGATAACCAGATCAGCCAGAACCGATAGTCCTTCAGCGCAACACCCAGTGTCACACCAGTCAAGTTGCCGCTGTCGCTCAATATTGCCTTGGGTCGTTCTTCCGGGCGTGGTTCGCGAAACAGGAAATAGCCTAGCGGAAGAGCGACAAATAGCGGCAGAGCAGCAACAATGGCAAACATCGCCCGCCAGCCATAGTTTTCGATGCCCCAAACAGCGAGCTTAGGAACGGTAATCGCGGCGAGACTGGTGCCTAGCAGCAATATACCAAGCGCGAGGCCGCGATTTTTGTAAAACCATAAATTGATTGCGCGGCTCCAGCTGACCGGCGTCGAACCAATGCCGATGAGACCAACCAACACCCATAAAGCATAGTAAATATAGAGCGTGGATGTGACCTGCGCGGTTGGCGTGAAGGAAATGGCAGCGAAAGACAGACCAAAGGCCAGCAGCGAATAAAGCGCGACTTTCCGCACGCCATATTTGTCCGCCAGCGATCCGAAGAAAGGGGCCAGCAAAGAGGCGATAATGCCGAAAATCGTGATCGGAAATAATATTTGGGTCCGGGTCCAGCCAAATTCTTCAATCAGTGGTTCGACCGTGAAGCCAATGACATTAAACGGTATCGGTGATGCCCCGCAAGCCACCCCAAGGACACCTGCCAGCAGGACCTTCCAGCCCATGGCAAATTCACTCCGTTCGGGATCGTTCACTGGTGGTTGTGACATACTCATTGCGCGATTGTGCCTCTCCGATGGATGACAGGCAAGATATGATTGGTCCGGACATGTGCGCCGACGTGATTTGCGTGCATAGCACCCGGCCTATCGCCTGAATTTAAATATTCCGCTGGCACCGGGTTTGCGCACGATGCCAGCGGAAAAGGATATTTTGGACCTAGCTTCCTTTTGTCATTAAAAATCAAAGCGTCCTTTAATCAGGAAAGTCCGTGGTGGATTCAGATAGCTGTAATTGGCCAATGTGGATTCCACCGACTCCTCATCGAAGCAGTTTTTGCACTCTGCCGTAATCGACCAGCCAGTATCGCTTTTCAGCGCCAGTCCGGCATTGACGATCCACCGGTCTTCCGAAAAACTGCCGGTTATGACATCGCCATTGCCGAGCGTGTTTGACGGGAAAACGGCTCCGGAAGGGCCGGTTACTGGTTGATCAAATAAAGTGACTTCGCTGGTGCCGGTTTCACTGTCGCTGCGCCAGTTAGCGTTGATCGAAGGAACAAGCGACAATCCGCCACCAAATTCTGCGGTATAGCTTGCGCCAATCGCAATGGTGAAATCAGGAGTCCTGACAGGTTCGGCGATGCTGCCATCCGGTGCAACAATACCAACGCCGCAAGATGCCGCGGTGTCTGCTCCGGCTGCGTTGGGAATCAATCCGCCAGCCAGCTGGGCCTGACAGGCTGCTTGCTGGGCGTTGACGGACTGCACGCCAAAGGCATCGAGCGCCGCTGCGTTACGATCAATACGGTAATTATCGTCCTGATAACCCAGCGATGCAAAGATATTCAGTCCATCATAAAGCGCGGTGTTCAGCTCGACTTCCAGCCCGCGGTTCCGGTAATCCGCAAAATTCCGGGTGATGAAGGCCAAGGATCCATCGGGACGGATAAAGGCGGAAGGGGTTTGTAAGCCATCAATATCGAGCTGGAAGGCGGTCACATTCAACCGGACGCGGCGGTCGAAAAATTCCGATTTGAAACCAGCTTCGTAGCTCCATGCCTTTTCGGGACCGAAGGGCAGAAGCTCTCCGGGCGATGTCCCGCGAGCGTTCCACCCGCCTGATTTGAAGCCACGGGTGGCAGAGGCAAATAGCAGGATATCATCTGAGACGTCATAGTTTATCGCAAAGCGCGGGGTCCAGATTTTGACATTTTGCTCCTGCGGAATCGCAGCTCCGTTATTGGCAACCAGATTGGCGCTGTCGATACAGGTACTTGGAGCGAATTGGAAAGGGCCGAAGCAGGTATTCTGACCCAGGGCATTTGTTCCAACAATCGGTCGATTGTCGCGCACCGCAAAGGTTTTTTCCTCATCCGTGTAACGGATACCGGCAGTCAGCTTCAGTGCGTCGGTTACATTGAGATCGGCTTGCAAATAGCCGGCCCACGCCGTCGTTTCATTGCGAATTTCCCGATCTGCAAGAACCAGCGGGAATCCAGCCGGCAGAGGCGGGAAGGCGAGAGAGAAAATGTCACCAAAGTCGGTGCGGTTATTCTCCTCAAAATAATAGACGCCACCGACAAAATCGATCAGACCATCGGCCAGCGAACCGGTAATCTTGATTTCCTGCGTGAACTGGTCATGTTCACCCTGATTGGCGATCGTGAACCCGCCGTTGGTGAAACCGATGACCGGTGGAATTGGCGTTGAAGTGCTTGGCAATCCGCGCCCATCGGCAAAGTCCAGCGCAAAATCCTGTCTTAAATCAATGAAACCGGTAATCAGATTGACCGTGAAATCACCCAGACCAATTTCAAGATTGGAAGAAACGAAATCCATCTCGACTTCGTTGCCCAGCCCGAAATCGCTCTTTGGGCCGGTTAAAATACCATTGAAGTTGCTGTCCTTGGTCAGACCCGTGGTAACAAACCGACCGGAACAATTACTCGGATCTGCAGGGTCGCAATCAAAGTTCAATATGTTCCCGGCATCGGCATAGGTATGCATATAGGAACCGGTCCAGCGAACGGAGTCAGATAATTCCCCGCGGAAGCCCAGGCGCACGCCCCAGCCATCGCTTTCATTGGTGCGTTCTCCGGTGGTCGTGTTCTGGGCATAGCCTTCATCATCCTGAAAATAGCCAGACACTTTGACCGCGAAGCTGTCCGCCAGTGGTACATCAACCGATGCGCGGACGAGATAGCGTTCATAGCTACCATATCCCGCTTCCACATAGCCGGCAAACTCGTCGCCGGGTTCTTTTAGAATCACATTGATGGCGCCGCCGGTTGTATTCCGGCCAAATAATGTGCCCTGGGGACCGCGAAGAACTTCCAGTCGCTCGACATCGAAAAAGGACAAGTTATTGGCATTTTGCCGCGACATGTAGATATCATCGACATAGGTACCGATAGGCGGGTCAAATGTGGCGATAGATTCCGTATTACCGATTCCGCGAAGGAAATAGGAGTTGGCGGTGCCCAGGCCGGTATTGTTGAGTCCAACCAGATTGGGCACAAATTGTGTCACTTCCAACGCATTGGATACGCCGCGGGTTTCCAGTTCCTCGGCAGAAAAGGCACTGATCGCGATAGGGATATCCTGAACGCTTTCTTCCCGGCGTTGTGCGGTCACCACAATGACATTCAGTCCGCCTTCTTCTGAGGCTTCCTGATCTGCTGATGATTGTGCATAGGCTGGAGCACCAGCTAGTGAAGCCAATGCCAGACCGAAAATGGTTGAATTTCTAAATGTTGCTTTGCGCGATATCATTTTTTTGACTCCCTGGTTCCCGACAAGTTGAGAATGCGTGATTCACCTCTAAGTTGTCCAGACAAATTTTAGGAGTCTTGGCTAATCTTCTTGATAGGGGAAATGCTAACAACCAATTGGGTTGAGCCTACAACCAGGCGGACTTTCCGAAAATTTATGGTTTTTCCGCCACAGTGATACCGCGCAGTTGATTGATGCCAACCACGGCACGGCAGGCGGCGATCAGTTCGTTTTTCAGGCTCTGGGCCGCCGGTTGCAGAACCGAATTGCGGCGTATGGCGAAATAGGCAGTTCGCGCAACGGGAAACTCGGTACCTTCGACGATATGATATTGTGCACGTTCTTCTTCGGTGGCGAACAATTCCTTGGCAAGCAGCATGACCGCATCACTTTGCAGCAAGGTCGATTTTGCGAGAATGACGGAATCCATATCGACATATTTGGCCGGCGGGGAAAGCCCGGCGGCAAGAAACACATTGCAGATGCGCTGCCATTGCATCTGCAGTTGCATGGATACCAGCCAAGTCTGTGAAGCCAGATCTTCCAGCGTTATATCGGATTTGGATGCCAGCGGATGATCGCGGCGCATCATGATGACGTCGCGGTCTTCGAACATCTCTGTCGCGTCGATTGCATTGTCGATATCGAGATCGGTTGGCGGCGCGCTGGCAACAAACTCCACCTCGCCGCGCAACAGCTTCTCGTAAAGGGTTTTGGTGTCTCCTGACGTGATGCTAAGCGTCACACCCGGTTGTTTTTCACTGAACCGATTGATGACCATTGGGGCGATGCGGGTGAGGAATGACCAGCCGAGGCCGATCCGTACATAGCCTTTGTCAGCGCCACGCAGAGCGCTGATTTCTGCAGCTGCGAGTCGGCTTTCGGCGGTGATGACCTTGGCCCGGCGCGCCAGGGCATGGCCAAATTGTGTGGGCTCTGCACCGAATGCCCCTCGTTCGAACAATCGCACGCCAAGTGTTTCTTCAAGCTTCGCGACGCTTTTAGAAACGGCTTGCTGGCTGACATCATTATTGCTGGCAGCACGAGAGAAGCTCCCCGTGTCGTAAACCGACAGGAAATGCTGTAATTTCTGCGGGTCCATTGATGGCTTGATGAAGCGTTGGCGCAAGTCGGGCTGGGTCATCCATATTTCCTCTTCAAGCCTATTACAATCAACGGCTGTGCAAAAACCAAAAAAGGTTGTTAGCAGCCCATTATCACGTCGCCTAACGAATGCGAAATTTTACGCAGCAAATAGGGGCGGATGGCCGTGACGGTGAAGAGTAAAGCGATGCTGACGGATCTCATGCCCGGAATGATGAAGCATGAAGGCATCTGGACTGGGATCTATCGCCATGTCGACATGGACAATCAATTGGTCGATCAGCACAAGGCCCGCGTGGAGTGCATATTTCCGCATGATGGTCCCTATGCCTATATTCAGGAGAACCTGTTCCAGTGGGAAGGTGGCCGGGAATATCGCTCTACCCTGAACGGCGTGCTGCGTGATGGCAAACTGTGGTGGGACAACGAGAATTTCGAAGGTTGTGGCTGGGAGACGGACTTTGGCCTGATTCTGCTGAACCTCAATCGCAAGGATGATCCGGGTGCGAATTTCTATGAGATTATCTGTCTCGGCAACGATGGCAACCACCGAGCACGGACGTGGCACTGGTTCAAGGACGGGCAATTGTTCAAGCGCACCCTGTGCGACGAGCATCGGGTAACCGACTAACCAATCTGTTGGGGCCTGCGGATCGGCATTGCAATTTGTCCGGACATATATGATCATGGGGTGATCAGGTAACAAACGGGGGTCCGGCGCGATGACAGAGCTACTCAATTTTTCCTTTTACCAACTGCTGGTCTTCATCCATATCATTCTGTTCGTCCTGTGGCTGGGCGCAGATGTTGGTGTGTTCATGCTGGGTCAGCATTTTCGCAAACGGGAAAAATATGACCTTCCGCAGCGATTGGTCCTGCTGCAACTGCTCGTCAATCTCGACATGACGCCCCGTACCGCCTGGGCCTTGATGGTGCCGCTGACCATCACGATGGTCGATGCTGGCGGTTGGTGGGATGTACCGGTCTGGGGTGTGGCACTCTCGTGGGTGGTTGGCGCTGTCTGGCTATGGTTGGTCTGGGATGCGCATATCCATGACCAGACCGAACGGGCCGCGCGGGATCGGAAAATCGAGTTCGTGCTGAAAATCGGCTTGACCATATTCTATCTCGGCCTGGGGATTATCTCTCTGGTGCAAGGCGAACCACTGATCCCGATATGGCTGGCAACCAAGGCGCTTATGTTCGGCCTGATCTTTGCTGCCGCCATCATGATTGATGTCGCATTCAAGCCGGTCGGACCGCAACTTGGCAAGCTAATCGCTGAAGGATCGTCGGATGAGACCGAGATACCGCTACGCAAGACGATGGACTTAACTCGTATCTGGGTGTGGATTGTTTATCTATTGCTGCTTGCGACCGCGTTTCTCGGCAATATCAAGCCGTTCTAGGTCAAAAAAAGAGGCCGACCAATATGGCCGACCCCCAGGGAGAAAACTTTGACGCGAGGCGTTATTTCTTGTCTTTTTCCGCTGCCCGCTCTGCGTCGATCATTTTTTTGAACACCGTCCAGGTGGTTTCGTTTCTGCGCGGATCATCGCCAGGTGGCGGCGCGGTATATTCAGGATAGTTGAGTGCAATCTCATCCTTGATCACGTCGGGCAACTCGTCATAGCTTTTTAGCTTCGTGCCCATGGCGTTGAAGACCATCTGCCCCTGTCGTCCGCGCATTTTCATCCACGGCATCCAGTCGGAAATGCGTACCCAGCTAATCGCCGGATAGGCGGTTGGATTATTGGTATCGAGAATCTCGTCGGCGAGCATGGTGAAGTCGAAAATCTCCATCGCATGATATTTGTTGCCGACATAGTCCTGATAATCGCCCGCCAGCACATTGTGGTAAAAGAGCGGCACTTCAATCGGCATGAACATCCAGGGGCCCTGTTGCCGGATATTGGGCAACGTATAAGGGGTGCCATCGGCGCGGTAAGGATAATTGGGACGGCTATTCACGGGATCATTGGCTATTTGCATGACCTTGACCGTCTCACCCGTCCATGGATTGTCCCAAGTGCGCAAGACTTCGTTAGTCTTAGGATCAAGATAGAACATCACTTCGCGGCTGACCTGCCGATAGCCGACACCGCGTTTGGGGTCTTCGATCCGCACACATTGCCGGATATTCATGCCTTCGCCATTATATAAATGCCGATCTGGCTCCCCCTGAACACGAGAATAGACTTTGCCAGACCAGTGATAGACGGCAGGCACACCATCAGCTGTACCGCATTGTGTTCGCTTCATGATTTCCAGGGCGTCTTCGGGCTTTTTCGGATCAAGGGTCCGTGCAGAAGAAGAGCTGGCAAGAGCAAAAGATGCCACCATCGTCGCCAAAGCAGTCTGCCTAAAAAATCGATTCATTTCACGCTTCTCCCTAAAAATTGTGCCAAGTGATCCTGGAAATAATTTCACTTTCTAGTTGACTTTAGATTTGTCCGGACAAATTGTGAAGAGGTAATATTGATCGAACATGATATTGGACCCAATGACCGGTTTTACCAACTTCCTTTTTGTACCTGCCAATCGGCCTGAACGCTTTGAGAAAGCGGCGAATAGTGGTGCGGATCTAATCTGTATCGATCTGGAAGATTCGGTGCCGGCAGAGCAAAAAGACAGCGCACGCGAATCTGTGCTGGATGCCCTGAAAACGCTCGACCGGACAAAAACGGCGGTACGAATCAATGGCCTCAAGACGGCTGCTGGCCTAGCCGATCTGCTCGCTCTGTCGGCCACCGAACATCTTCCGGCGCTGCTTTTTCTGCCGATGGTCGAAAGTGCGGCGGAGGTAGAGATTGCGCATAGCATTTTGGGAGATCGAGTCGACGGCTTGATTCCGCTGATCGAAACCGTCAAAGGGCTGCGCGCCGGTGATGCCATTGCTGGCGGTGCAGGCGTCACCGGAATGATGTTCGGTGGAGGCGATTTTTCGGCGGAGCTGGGTACGAAGTTGGAATGGGAACCGCTGCTCGCGGCACGCGGCGCTTTCATTTTGTGCTGCGCATCGGCCGCCGTTGCAGCGATTGATGTCCCTTATATCAACATGAACAATGACGCCGGTCTGGAAGAAGAATCGGCAAAAGCAAAAGCAATGGGTTTTCACGCCAAGGCTGCCATCCATCCCAAGCAGATCGCTCTCATCGCCAAGGCCATGAAACCGACGGAGGCCGAGGTGGCCGAAGCGATAGACGCAATCAATGCTTTTGATGCGGCCGGCGGCAAAGTGATTAGTCATAATGGGCGTATGTTAGAAGCGCCGGTTATGCAACGATACCGGCATATCGCGGCAGCAGCCGGATAGAACAGAAGATCAAGATGTTTAATCAACAAGGACAAATACATGCGTGATGGAGTGATTGAAGTTAGCCCAGGACGATTCCGTGAGACGTTCGGACGCTATTTTGAGGATTTTGAGGTGGGGCATATCTATGAGCATCGTCCGGGCCGGACGATCACCGATACTGACAATGTGCATTTCACCCTGCTGACAATGAACACCCATCCGGCACATTTCGACTATGAATTTGCCAAGAAAACCGAATTCGAAAAGCCGCTGGTCTGTTCTCCGCTGACGGTCGCATTGATGGTTGGGATGAGTGTTTCGGACACCAGCCAGAAAGCAGTGGCCAATCTGGGCTGGGATAAAATCCGCCTGACCCATCCGCTGTTTCCCGGCGACACACTTTACGCCGAGAGCGAAGTGCTGAACAAAAAGGAATCCGCGTCACGACCGGAACAAGGCATCGTAACCATCAAAACCATTGGGAAGAACCAAGACGATAAAGTTGTGTGTACGTTTGAACGTACCATGCTCATCTGGAAGCGCGGTTTTGGCGGCGCAGACGACTAGATAAAAAGGGGGAGGGGACCCCAGTTTTAAGACATTCAGGAGCGACAATAATGGCAACGGCAATTGATAATGCACAGCATATGATTGATCCGGAAGAAGAACAGGCTTTCATGGACGCGATCCAGAAATGGATTGATCGGTCGGTGAAACCGGTGGTCATGGAACATGATCATGAGGATAAATGGCCGGAGCAACTGGTTGGCGAAATGGCCGACATGGGGCTGTTCGGCGCGACCATAGGCGAGGAATATGGCGGTCTCGGACTGCCAGCGACCAGCTATGCGAAAATCGTTGCCGAAATAGCGTCGCACTGGATGGCGATAACCGGAATATTCAATTCACACTTGATCATGGCCTGTGCAGTCGAGCGGTTTGGTACCACAGAACAGAAAGCCAAATGGTTGCCTAAATTTGCCAGCGGTGAGATTCGCGGCGGGCTCGCGCTGACCGAGCCCAATGCCGGAACCGATCTACAGGCGATCCGCACCACGGCAGTCCGGGACGGCGATGAATATGTCATCAACGGGACCAAGACCTGGATTTCCAACGGGATTAACGGAAGCTGCTTTGCACTGCTGGTTAAAACCGACCCTAAGGCAGACCCACGTTATAAAGGCATGAGCCTTATGATCGCGCCAAAAGGCGAGGGCTTTACGGTCGGCAAGAAGTTCAAAAAGCTCGGCTATAACAGTATCGACAGCGCGGAACTGGTGTTCGACAATTATCGTATCCCGGCAGAAAATCTGATTGGCGGTGTTGAAGGGCAAGGCTTCTTTCAGGCCACTGGTGGTCTGGAACTGGGTCGCATCAATGTCGCGGCGCGAGGTGTTGGTCTTGCCGAGGGTTCGCTCCGGCTGGCGACCGAATATGCGCAGCTGCGCGAGACCATGGGCAAGCCAATATCCGAACATCAGGCGATCCAGTTGAAACTTGGTGAAATGGTAACCCGCGCAAGAGCGGCGCGCTTGCTGACCCTCGATGCGGCGGAAGCTTACGACCGCGGGGAGCGTTGTGATCTGGAAGCGGGCATGGCAAAATATTTTGCCTCGGAAGCAGCGGTGCGCAATTCGGAGGAATCCATGCGTGTGCATGGCGGCTATGCCTATTCCAAGGAATATGAAATCGAGCGCTATTATCGCGATTCTTTGTTGATGTGTATTGGTGAGGGGACCAACGAGATGCAACGGATGATTATTTCGAAACAATGGGTCAAGAGGAACCCTGCTTGATGGGTTTGGCTTCAATAAATCCGTCATCCCAGCGCAAGCTGGGATCTGCTCAAGGCCTTAAGAAATCTCCAGGAGATTCTAGCTTGCGCTGGAATGACGACATAGCGTGACTGTAAAACAACCTCTGAAGGGCTTTCGTGTCCTCTCCGCCGAGCAATATGGTGCTGGCCCTTATGGCACTATGTTCCTAGCCCAAATGGGCGCGGATGTGATCAAGATCGAGCCGCCAAAAGGCGGTGATACGGCGCGCCATGTCGGGCCGCATTGGCTCCGCGAACAGGAAAGTCTCTATTTTCAGAGCTTCAACCTGAACAAGCGCTCGCTTACCCTCGATCTGCGCACTGACGAAGGGCAGCAGGTGCTGCATACTCTCGCCAAGGACGCGCATGTCGTGGCGAATAATCTGCGCGGTGATGTGCCGGACAAGGTCGGCCTCAATTATGATGCGCTCAAGGCAGTCAATCCGGCGATCGTCTGTGCCCATATTTCTGCATACGGACGAGGCAATGAGCGGTCGAAATGGCCGGGCTATGATTATCTGATGCAGGCCGAGGCCGGGTTTTGTGCGCTGACCGGCGATCCGGACGGGCCGCCGGTGCGCTTTGGTCTGTCGATGGTCGATTTTATGACCGGCACGATGGCGGCCGTCGGCTTGCTTGCGGCCTTGCTGGACTCGCAACGATCCGGCGAAGGCTGTGATGTGGATGTCGATCTTCTGTCCGCCGCCGTGCACCAGACCAGCTATCCCGCGCTCTGGTATATGAACGAGGAAGACGTGACGGGCCGCGCACCTTATGGCGCGCATCCGTCCGCAACGCCCAGCCAGATGTTCAAGGCTGCCGACGGCTGGATGTTCGTCATGGCGCAGCTGCCGAAATTCTGGGCGATATTATGCGAACGCATTGGTCATGAGGAGCTGATGGCAGATCCGCGCTTTGATACACCAGCCAACCGTCTGACCAATCGCGATGCGTTATCGGACCTGTTGAGCGAGATATTCGCATCCCATCCTGTGGCCCACTGGCTCGATCTGCTACAGGGCCTGATGCCGGTCGCTCCCGTCTATGATCTGGACCAGGCGCTCGACAGCCCATGGCTAAAAACCATCGGCATGCGTGACACAGTGAACCATCCCGACCGTGCGGATATGAATGTGCTGTCCAGCCCCATCAAATTGAATGGCGAGCGTTTGCCAAACCGTGCGGGTCCGCTGCTTGGTGAGGATAGCGATGCCGTGCTTGCCGAGGCGGGCTATGATAGGGATGCGATTGCCAATTTGCGCGCGAAGGGAATAGTCTGACACGCTTATGGCCAAGCTGACGAGTATCAAGGTCGTCGACCTTTCGCTTTTTCTGCCGGGCCCGATGCTCAGCATGATGATGGCCGATCATGGCGCAGAGGTGATCAAGGTTGAACCGCCGACCGGTGATCCGGCGCGGGAAATGGAACCAATGGAGGTCGACCAGTCGGTCTGGTTCCGCAATCTCAATCGCGGCAAGCAGGCACTGGCACTCGACCTGAAATCCGACGAAGGACGGGCACAGCTATGGGAACTGCTGGCCGATGCCGACGTGATGATCGAGGGCTTTCGCCCTGGTGTGATGAAGCGGCTCGGTTTTGACTATGACACGGTATCGGCGCGTTTCCCCCGGATTGTTTATTGTTCGATTTCCGCCTTTGGGCAGGAGGGCGAAATGGCCCATCATCCGGCACATGATTTAGCGGTGCAGGCGTTGTCCGGTTTTCTCTCGGTCAATGATGGTGCTGATGGGATGCCGGTAGTGCCTGGCGTGCCGTCGGCCGATATGGCCGCGGGATTGAACGGATTATCGGCGGTGCTGATGGCGCTGATTGGGCGCGAGAATTCGGGCGAGGGTGACTATATCGATATCGCGATGTTTGATTCCATGCTGCCTTGGTGCGCGCATATTGCTGGATCGGCAATTGCTGGAGGCGCCTCGCCCCGTTCACAATCGCAGCGTTCATTGGGCGGCGCGGCTTTTTACAATGTCTACAAGACTGCAGATGACGGGCATGTTGTGTTGGGTGCCCGGGAGCTTAAATTTGCGCGCAATCTGCTGACCGCGCTTGATCGGCTCGACTTGTTGCCGCTCGCCGAGGCGGAACCGGGCGAAGGGCAAGCACCATTGGTGGCATTTCTGCGGGAAACTTTCGCGACCAAAACGCGCGATCAATGGGTCGAGTGGTTTGCCGACAAGGACGTCGCATTCTCCCCTGTTCTCGATTTTCGTGACGCGCTTGATCAGGATTTCCTGCATGAACGCGGCCTGCTGATTGAGGCTCATGGCAGTCATCAAATCGGCCCGTCTTTTCGATTTGCTTCGGAAACTGATTGGCAGGCGAAAGATGCGCCAACCTTGGATGAGCCACAATGACGCCGGCCCTAGTCCACCTCGATATGCATCGAATAGGCAAAGCGTTCGCCGGGATGATAGCTCGCCGAAATTTCAAACATCCGGTCGCTTTCGTCAAAATAGCAGCGCAGGATGCGCAGCACCGGATCACCCTTTTCCAGGCCAAGCTCCGAGAGAATGTCTTTGGTACCCTTAATCGCTTGGATATCCTGCGTCACCCGGGCAACACTGACTTCGCCGAGCGTTTCAATCTGCCCAAACAAAGTTGTAGCGTTGACGTCGATCTGCGCGACAGCTTCGGCCAGTTCGGGGTGAACCCAGGCCTCGGTCACCGCAATCGGCCGCTTGCGTCCAGGCTTCATCCGCTTGCCTCGAAACGCGAACCAGTCGCCATCAGCTTTCGCGCCAATTTGTTCCGCAACATCTTTGGGAATGGCACCGGCTTTTTTCTTTTCAAAGGCGATCGTGGTATCGCGCGCATATTGCAAAATCTCGCCGACATTGCTCAGCGGCTGGTGCAAGGCGCCAGCACGCGCGGTGGCGGGCTGAACCACCGTACCCGAGCCGCGCTTGCGTGTAATCAAGCCTTCAGCGGTCAGTTTGCGCAAAGCCTCCCGCACTGTGAAGCGGCTGACATCATATTTTTTGCACAGGACAGATTCGGTTGGAAAATCACCGGGATCGGGATAGTCGCCACGCAATACCGCTTCGCGCAGCTCATCAGCCAATTCCAGATAGCGCGGCTTCTTCTTGGACGCGTTTTTCGATTTAGCGGGCGCTTTGGCAGCCAATTTTTCTCTCCCGGACATGGGGCCGTCTTAGGACGGGCGCCGCTATGACGCAAGAGAGCCTGACCGAGAAATTGGCCACTCATTTGATGCGACCCATCGACGAAGCGACGCGACAGCGGGCGCGGCTGCATTTGCTGGACTGGCTTGGTTGTGTAGTTGGAGCATTTGACAGTGATGTTGGAAAGCTTCCCATAACCTTTTCGAAAGATACGCCTACGGATTTGCTTGTCTGGTATGGAAATATTCTTGAAATGGATGATGTTCATCGTGCTTCAATTCTTCATCCTGGACCCATTGTTTGGCCCTCAGTCTTGGATTGTGACAAGTCATCGATGAACGACAGGCTGGATGCAGCAATTCGGGGTTATGAGGCGACGATTGCTATTGGATCCACCTTTGATGCCAGTCATTATTCCTTTTTCCACAACACAACGACAGCCGGGATATTTGGTGCTGCCACGGCCAGTACCACCTTGATATCTAAAGATATTTCTCACCTCGTCTCCGCGTTGGGCTTAGTTGGTTCCGTTGCTGGAGGTCTCTGGCAAATGAGGCATGAAGAAAGTCATGCGAAACAATGGCATATCTGTCATGCCCATGACACAGGGGTCACGGCATCGCTTTATGCTTTGGATGGTGTGGTTGGCCCCCGTTTCATTCTCGAAGGTCCACAAGGTCTATATGCCGCCACCTGCAAAGACCCCAAGCCCATGACCTTTCCAGACCATTGGCGCATTCACGAAGTCAGTTTCAAGCCTTGGGGTGCTTGCCGCCATGCCCATCCGGCGATTGATGCCGCGCTGGAACTCAAGGCCAAGCTGGGGTCGCTTGATGGCGATGTCCATGTCGAAACCTATGCCGATGCCATCAGCTTTTGCGACCGCCCCGATCCGCAGACCGTTATCGACGCGAAATTCTCGCTTCAGCATGCAGTGGCAGTGGTAGTCGAACGTGATGTGCCGCAATTGGCGGATTTTGAACCCAATGCCATTGCAGCTCTGGCCGATGCTCGGTCCCGTGTCACGGTTTCGGAAGCCAGCGAGATAACGGCGCGCTATCCCGAACATTACGGTGCGCGTATTACATGTGGTGGAGAGAGTGTTGAACTGGTTGATACGCTAGGTGATCCGGAACGACCATTGTCGAAAGAAGGTATTATCGAAAAAGCACGGGCGCTCATTGCCTGGGGCGGACTGCCCGGAAAAGAAGCAGATCGAGCGATTGATCTGGCGCTAAACGGTGATGATCCAACAGCGATCCATGAGATGCTATCAGAGTGGTTATCATGAGCGCGACCCAGCAAATTTTGGATTTCTCCACTGCCACACATGTCCTGCCTGACAGCACCAGGACGGCGGCCCTTCGGTTGCTCGGCGACACATTGGCTGGCGGCGCGGCTGGCGCATCGTCCGGGGAAGCGCAAGCCATGATGGCCGCCGTGCGCGCATGGGGTGCCGGGGATGGCGCCCGATTGCTTGGTCTCACAGATCGGCTGCCGGCCCCATCGGCCGCGTGGTTTAACGGCTTTGCCATCCATTGCCTGGAATGGGATGCCGTGCATGAACCCGCAGTTGTCCATGCCATGTCGGTCGTGACCGCGGCTTTGCTCGCTAGCGCGGATCGGGCGGGTGGATGCGAAGCTGAGCAGTTTTTAACCGCTTTGGCAGTCGGTGTGGATATCGCCAGCGGTATCGGTGTGGCGGCGACTGGTGCCATGCAGTTTTTCCGTCCGGCGACAGCTGGCATCATCGGTGCGGCTTTGGCCGTGGCACGACTGGAAAGCATTCCGACCGAAAAATATGTCGACATAATGGGATTAGCCTACTCTCAAGCCGCAGGCACGATGCAGGCCCATGTTGAGGCCTCCATCGCTCTGCCTTTGCAGATCGCCAACGCTTCGCGCGCTGCGATTACGGCTGTTGATCTGGCGAAGGCGGGTATGGATGGTCCGCATGATGCACTTGAGGGACCATTTGGCTATTTCAAGCTGTTCGAGCCCGGCGACCTGACGCGCTATACCGATAACATCGGAAATCGCTGGCTGATTGAGGAAGTCAGCACAAAACCCTTTCCGTCTGGCCGGGCCAGTCATGGAATATTGGGCGCGATTGACGGCATGATGCGGAACGGATCACTGGCCCCGACAATGGTAGAGTCGGTTGAAGTGGCTGCACCGCCATTGATCCACCGATTGGTCGGGCGTCCTTACAAATCTGACATGACGCCCAGCTATGCACGGCTATGCCTTCCCTTTCTGCTGCCGTTAATGTTGCGTGACCGGATTATTGATCCGCGCTGCTTCCATGCGAAGGAATTTGCCAATCCTGACATGATGGAGCTCGGTAGCAAGGTTGTTGTCCGTATCGACGACAATCCTGATCACAATGCGCTGGCGCCGCAAAAGCTGAACATCACACTCGCAGATGGCAGCATGATCGAGCACACCATAACAGATAATCTTGGCAGCCCGACAGCGCCGATGTCGGACGCCCAGACACAGTCCAAACGCGATCTCGCCCGTTCGCTTACGAGCGATGATTGTGACCCCAGAATATTTGATGACCCCTTAGCTTATGCCACGGAGCTCCAATGACTTTTCCGACCTATTTTGAAGCCTTTGACGCCAAGCAAATGCTCGCCGACTATCCAGTCGGTGACGCTTTCACCGCGCGCTACATTGGCATGTCTCGCGATGAACTCTTTGCTATTCAGAACCGGCAGTTTTTGAAGCTCATGCAGCGCGGATGGGAAATTCCCTTTTACCGGCGGCTGTGGGGCAATCAGGGAGTAGAAGCGGGCGATATCAAGGGGCTGGAGGATATCACTAAGCTTCCGGTTTACGACAAGAGCGATCTCATGGCATCGGTCAACGACTATCCGCCTTATGGTGATTTTGACGGGCGCGGTGATGGGCCAGTGGTCTTCCATACGACATCGGGAACAACGGGCCGTCCGCAACCACTTATGTTTGGGCCAAAGGGGCGGGAAATCACCAATTTATTGGTCGGACGGATGTATCGCTGGATGGGCCTGGAGCGCGATGATGTGGTGCAGTCCGTCTATGGTCACGGCATGATCAATGGCGGGCATTATATTCGCGAGGCGGTGACGCATTTTACCAATGCCCTGTTCCTCAGCGCTGGTACCGGCATAGAAACCCGATCGATCAATCAGGTTAATTTAATGGCGGACTTCAACGTCAGCTGCATGGTTGGTTTCGTCGACTATATCCGCAAGCTCGCTGATGTCGCTGCGGCAGAGGAATTGTTTGATCGGATCAATTTAAAGATGATTATCGGCCATCTCGGAACGGAAGATCGAGCCTCGACAGAAGCGGCCTGGCAAGGGGCGAAGGCCTATGACTGGTATGGTGTCGGCGATACCGGCAGCATTGCGGGTGAAGGGCCAGAGCGTGATGGCATGTATGTATGGGAAGACGCGCAATATCTCGAATTGCTGGATGTCGATACTGGTGCGCCAGTGGCACCTGGAGAAACCGGTGATATGGTCGTAACCTGCTTGTTCAAGGACGATATAGCACCCTGCATCCGGTTCAATACGCATGATATCACCGAGGAACGCATCGACAGCAATGCCACCGGTATGGTGTTCAAGCGAATTACCGGTTTCAAGGGGCGCAGCGACAATATGGTCAAGCTGCGGGGTATCAATATATTTCCACATGCCATTGGGGCCATTATCGAAGGGCGGAGTGATCTGACGGGCGAGTATGTTTGCCGCGTAACACGGGACGATGCCGGACGGGACGAGATGCATGTCACGCTTGAAAGCAAAGGCAGCAGCAGCCAGGCGGAGTTGGTGGAACTGCTTCGTAAAGGCATTGGTATTGAAGTTGGCGTGGCATTGGTTGATGCCGGCGGGACTGCAAAGGATACGCAAATTGACACGCGCCAGAAACCCATTCGCCTGATTGATGAGCGAGGTTTATGATCGACTGGGATGCCTTGGAAACGGCGAACAGGCCGTTAAATGCTTTTACCGATTTTGATCGAACCGCGACGGGTGGTACCGGACCTCTTGCCGGGGTCACCGTCGGCGTAAAGGGCAATATCGCGGTTAGAGACATGCCCTGGACCGCTGGCTGCGAACTCTATCGTGATCGTGTTGCAAGCGAAGATGCCGCGGTGGTTGCAGCGCTTCGGGCGGCTGGTGGGACCATGATCGGAATGCTGAATATGGAGGAGGCCGCGCTGGGCGCAAAGACCGACAATCCATGGTTCGGCAAAACATATAATCCGCACAAGAAAGACTATACGCCCGGTGGTTCATCTGGCGGAAGCGGCGCTGCGGTTGCGGCGGGTCTATGCGATGTCGCGTTGGGCACGGACACAATGGGGTCTGTGCGTATACCAGCTGCTTATTGCGGAGTGTACGGATTTAAACCCGCACAATCGGCGATTAGCCAAGATGGTCTCGAGCTGGCGGAACAATCACTGGACTGCATCGGACCGCTGGCCCGGAATTTGGATCTGTTGGAAAAGGTCGCACGGGTCATTAGCGATTTCGGTGAGGACAAAGCTAAGACAGGATCGCTGGCGACACTGGTCGAAACCGGTGTTGATTGCGAATTGGAAGTCATCGAAAATTTCCGTGATATCATGCGCTGGGCGGGGGAAACCATTGCCGTGGCTCAGCTGAAACATCCATTGTCGCGCATCCGTTTTGCTGGATTTATTAAAACATCGAAAGCCATGGCTGCACGTTTTGTGGACGAAGATCAAAGCAAGCTTTCCGACAATTTTAAAAAATTGCTAACCTATGGCCCGAAACGCAGCGCTGCCGATTGGAACGACGATCAGGCGATTCTCGAACAGACCTCTGAAACGATGCAGACGCTGGTTGCAAAACACGGGTTTTGTATCTTACCGACCGCCCCCCAAGGTGCCTTTCCGCATAGCGAAGATGCGCCGGCCAATCAGGCTGATTATACCTGTCTTGCCAATATTGCAGACCTTCCCGCGATTACCATTCCGTCCGGCTTTAACGACAATGCTATGCCTTTGGGGCTTCAGATTTTAGCGCCAAAAGGATGTGAAGCGGATCTATTTGCTCTGGCGCGGAAGCTCGACGAGAAGTTACGCGGTTATCGTCGCCCCGAAGCCTATTTGGAAATCATATAAGAGGAGAGAAACTATGCGCATCATTGTATTGTTTAACCTGAAAGAAGGTGTTGATATTGCCGAATATGAAGAATGGGCGAAAACACGGGATATCCCGACGGCCAGCGCGCTGAGCTCGGTAACGTCCTTCACCATCCATAAGGCGACGGGTCTGTTTGGTTCGGATGATCCGTCCCCTTATGAATATTTCGAGATTATCGACATTACCGGCATGGATGAATTTGTCGCCGATGTATCAGATCCTGAATTTCAAGCGATGGCGGCGCCGTTTCAGGACTATGCTGATGGTCCGCAATTCATACTGACAGAAGACCTTTGATGTCTGGCCGGTTTGTAGGGAAAACTATCGTTGTTACCGGTTCCGGCAAGGAAAAAGGGCTTGGGCAGGGCATATTGCAGCGCTTCGCCGATGAAGGAGCCAACTGCGTCGTGTCGGACCTCGCCATCGGTGATCAGGAAGAAGGCGTGGCCGAAGAATTGCGCGGGCGCGGTGCCAAAGTCGCGACCATCGCCTGTGATGTCAGCAATGCGGCGCAATGTCAGACTCTCGTCGATCAAAGTGTGGACGCTTTTGGCGCGGTTGATATTTTCGTCAACAATGCCGGTATCGGTTTTATGATGAAACCGCTTTTGGAAGTCGACACAGCGAAAGAATGGGATCAGGTTATCGGCGTGAACCTGTCCGGCGCCTTTTACTGTACCCAGGCGGCCGCCAAAGCGATGGTTGCTGCCGGCAATGGTGGGCGCATCATCAATATCGCATCTCAAGCCGCCAAAACGGGCTTCCCGCATCTGCCCGCCTATGTCAGTTCAAAGCATGGCATGGTGGGCCTTACTCGGGCGAGCGCTGTTGAACTCGGCGCACATGGGATTACCGTCAACGCGGTTTGTCCTAACCATGTGACGACCGGTCTGGGTGCCCAGCAGAATGAATATTTTTCCAAACTGCTCGGCTTTGACAGCGTTGAGGCTTATCTGGCCAATATGAGCAAGAGCAATCCGATGGGCCGGCCCGGCCTGCCATCCGATACGGCTGCTGCATGTGCGTGGCTGGCGAGTGATGATGCCTTTTATGTGACCGGAGAAGCCATTAACGTATCCGGCGGAGAGGAAATGCATTGATGGCGCAATATTCCGGGTCCTGTCATTGCGGCGCGTTGACGCTGGAATTTCGCAGCGAAAAATCGCCCGCGGAACTCGGTGCGCGAACCTGCCAATGCTCCTTTTGTCAGAAACATGGCGGTTCGTGGACATCTGATCCCCAAGGACGAGTGGAAGTGACGCTGTCCGGCCCGGTTTCCCGATACCGCTTCGGGACGAAAACGGCCGATTTTCTTTTCTGCACAACTTGCGGCGTCGTGCCAGCAGTTGTTGCAGAAACTGAAGGAAAATTGCTCGGTGTGGTTCGTGTCAACTGTCTTGAACAAAGCGCGGTTTTTCTCGATCAGGCTGCACCAATCGATTTCGATGGGGAAATACTGGATTCACGTCTCGACCGCCGTGCCAAGGGTTGGACACCAGCCATGATTAAGGACACAATCTGATATGCAGGAAGAACGGATGGACTGGCCCGATGGCGCGAAATTGGCGCTGAGCATTGTCGTCAATGTCGAGGAAGGCAGTGAGATGACCGTGGCGCGCGGTGATCGCGGGATGGAGCCGGTGGATGAGCTGGGCATCCATATCAAATCACCGATCCGCAATTATGGCAATGAGAGCAATTATCTTTACGGCATCAAGGCCGGTGCCCCGCGCATCATCAAGCTGCTCAAGGAATATGAAATCATGGCCAGCTGGACTGTTGCGGCGATGAGTCTGGAAAACCATCCGGAAATTGGTGCGGCTATTGCGGATATGGGTCATGAGCCGGTCAGCCATGGCTATCGCTGGGTTCACCAGTTCAAGATGGATGAGGAAAAAGAGCGCGCGTTTATCCGCAAGGCTGTCACGTCGATTGAAAAGACCACTGGCACGCGGCCTTATGGTTGGTTGTCGCGCTATTTCCATACCGACAATACGCGGCGTTTGTTGATCGAAGAGGGTTTTGCCTATCATATGGACGATTATTCCGGCGATATTCCCTTTTGGGACAAGGGCACGGTGCCGGAAAAACCGATTGCGATTGTGCCCTATCAACTTGATAGCAATGATATGAAAATGTGGACCGACCCTGCGATGACGCCGCAGCAATGGCTGGATTACGCCAAGCGTAATTTTGACCAGGTTTACCGCGAAGGTGAAGAGGGTAATCCGAAAATGATGTCACTTGGCCTGCATTTGCGCATCATTGGCCGTCCGGGGCGTATCTGGGCCTTTGAGGAATTCCTCAAGCACGTGCGTTCAAAGAAAGATGTCTGGGTGACGACCCGGCATCAAATTGCCCAGCATCTTGCGAAGGTTGACCCCTTATGACTCTCCGGCTTGAGAAAGAGGGTAAGATCGCGCATCTGCTCATTGACCGACCAGAAAAGCGCAATGCGTTTAATCAAGCGATGTGGGAGCTGCTTCCCGAATTGCTCGCCGATGCGATGGCAGATGATGCGATCCGTGTTTTGATGCTGCATGCCAGCCGCAAAGACAGCGCCTTTTGCGCTGGCGCTGATATCGGCGAATTTGCGACCGGTTCGAATGATCCGAAATGGCGCGCGCGCAATCAGGCGGCAATCGGACGGGTCCAGCATGAACTGGCACAGGCCCCCAAGCCAACCGTTGCGATTATTGATGGTGATTGTGTGGGCGGCGGATGCGGCATCGCGCTGGCCTGTGACATGCGGGTTGCTGCGCCACGGGCGCGTTTCGGGATTACGCCTTCGAAACTGGGGCTGGTCTATCCGCTGCACGACACCAAATTGCTTGTCGATCTGGTTGGTCCTTCGCAGGCCAAGCGGATATTGTTCACTGGCCAGTTGCTATTGGCGCAGCAAGCGCTGGATATCGGTTTGATCACCCTGTTGGCTGACGACCCCTATGCAGAGGCTGAAGCATTGGCGGCTACCATGGCGTCGGTCTCTTCACACAGCCAGACCATGAGCAAGTCGATCATAAAACGTATATTAGACGGACAGGCTGATGATGATGCCGAGACGTCGGCGTTGTTCGACTCCGCGTTTGAAAGTGATGATTTCAAGGAAGGCGTCAGTGCCTTCATGGAAAAGAGAAAGCCGGAATTCTGATATGACACATGCCTTGCAACATGGTTCGATACTCGGTGGCGTAGCAACCGTGCCCAATCTGGAACCGGCGCTGAAGGATTACCGGGATGTGCTCGGCATGCAAGTTGTGGAGAGCGGTTCGCTGGACGATGATCTGGCGCAAAGTTGGAACAGCCGGGGCAGCGCCGGCGCGCCAATGGCGGTGCTGCAACCAGCAAGCGGAGCCGATTGCTTCATTCGTCTGATCGAACAGCCTGATCATCCGGATTTCAAACCAACCACTTCCTATGGCTGGGCGGCTTACGAGCTGACTGTCGAGGATGTGTTTGGTTGGCCTGACAGGCTGCAAGGCAGCGGCTTTGATATCATCGGTCCTCCGAAGGAGCTAGAAGGATTGCCCTTTTTCGTGCCGATGCAAGTGCTTGGGACCGGGCGGGAAATGGTCTATCTCAATGAGGTGCGCGAAAACACGCCTTCAACGGATCTTCCCAAAGCACAGTCGCTAACCGACCATATCTTTATCGTCATATTGGCGACACCGGATCGTGCGGGGACCGTGGACTGGTATCGCGACCAGCTGCATCTGACTGTGGGCGATACCTATACGCTGGAATATAGCATGATCAACGACGCGTTCGGAAAACCAGCGGGCACGGTATCTGATCTGACCATGGTTCAAAATGATCGCTTGCCGATTGTCGAAGTGGATGATTATCCGGAAGAGGCGACGCGGCGGCCAACGCATGACGGCATGTTGCCACCGGGCAACGCGCTGGTAACGCTCGCCGTCGACGATCTGGATGCGATCGCAATTGACTGGATCGTGCCGCCACGGATGCGGGCGGGCGCACTTTATCGGGATCGCCGAACGGCGACGGCACTTGGTCCGGCTGGTGAGCTCTTGGAACTGGTCGAGATCAGCTAATGGGCAGGCCGCTCTTCGGTCAGCACATCCGGGGCCTGATTATCCATGTCACGCCACAATCGCCATGCACCATTTGATCCTTTTTTGAAGACCAGAAAAGAGCGCCCCATTATCTCGACAGGATCGCCGTCGGACATCTTGATGGTCATCCAATATTTTGCGGTGAGATAGCCGCGATCTCCATCGATGATGATCTCTTCATTGGCAAAATCGATGCGGACTTTGTTGCCCGCTTTTATATTGCGGCCGAGGAAAGTGAGAATCGCTTCAACGCCGCGAACGGCGGGCGTACCGTGGGTCATTAAGACTGCATCGGGTTCATACATTTCACGCAGCTGATCCGTGTCGCCAGCCTCAAAATACTGTTTCCAGTGCTTGCTCCAGCGTGCGATTTTCTGCTCATCGGTCAATCTGGTTTGTACATGCGGGGCCGCCGCCCAAGTTGGCGAGGCCGGGAACGACAATGCGAATATCGCTGACACTAACATTACGGTCTTGATCATGGGTTGTGCCGATGCTGTCCTGCTTGCCATTGATCTGGCCTGTACAGTGCATTTGCAGAATCAAATGGTTTATCTTCAAGTTCCGTCGCCAGACTGTCGTTCCAGCGATTGAGAAAACCGAACATACTTATTACTGCCATGATCTCGGTTTTCTGGCGCTGGTCATAATAGGCATCCAGCGCTTTGAAATGTTGGTCAGTCGCTGCATTAGGTACCTGTCCGGCGGCAAAGGCAAGGTCGAGAGCAGCCTGCTCGGCTTCTGTGAACAGGTCGCTGGACTGATAGTCCCAGACCGCTTTCACTTTTTCCTCGTCTACGCCGACATCGCGGGCACCCAATGTGGTGTGCGCTTTGCAATATTGACAACCTGCCGCCGCGCTGACAACTGCACCGATCAAACGCTTCAGGCCATTATCGATAGCGCTTTCGCCATAGATCACGCTGACCAGCCCGCGAAACGCGCCGAGCAATTCCGGCCAGTGGGCCATGGTCATCACCGAATTGGGGACATAGCCCATCAGGTTTTCCGAAAATTTCAATGCAGCCTGTGTCTCGTCCGGCAGTTCATCCATGGTCAGTGGCGTGATGCGAGTCATTTTCTGCTCTCCTCAAGGAATATGAAAGCCTACCATATCTTGCCACCAATCCAGTCACCAGCGGCAGCGGTAAACTCATTTAGGCGAATATCGCCCCAGATGTCCGCATGAAAATAGGGGTCGGCTTCGAGCTGCGCGCGGGCTTCTTCGGCTGTCTCGGCCTTAACGATCAACAGCGATCCAATCGTATCGCCTTGCGCATTTTTAAAGGGTCCGGCGACAAACAGATTGTCGATCGTCTTTTCGATATGGGCAAAATGCGCGCCGCGTGCGTCGAGACGTTTCTGTTCGGTATTCGGTTTGTCGGTGCAATAGATGGCAAAGGCTTTCATGATGATGTCCTATCCAGAAATTTCAGGGTTTCAGCTGCCGTTATTTCTGCCGCTTCGTCAAGGACGGCGCGTTTGATATCGAGCCGCTGGATGAATGATGCATCCGGCATAATTTCTGCCGCATGACGGGTTGCATTCAGTAAGCCCGACTGTGTTGCCACTATCAACGTCTCATGAGAAACCTTCGGTAGTTTTGCATCCACATCATAGCTGAATGCCGCATGGAAGGCCTTGTTCATGAGTCGTCCGGGCCGCAATTGTTCGGTAAACATTTCAAAGCTACGGTCCAGCGTCTGGCTTTCGATGCGCTTGGTCATTCCCCGTTCCCAGGGTCCTTCAAGGCACGAGAGTTCGGAAGTGATTTCGAATGTCTTGGCGCTTGCGCCGCGATACTTGGCGCTCGTTTCGGTATCAAAGGCTGGCACGTCGATAAGCGCCAACCGCCGTATCTTTCCTGGAGCGGTGAGTGCCATTTCGGTGGCTACAAGATTGCCGGTGTGAAAGCCCATTAGGTCGACTGGACCACTGTCCGATTGTTCATCAACCACCGCGGCTATCGCTGCAGCATATTCCTCTATTGTCGGTTCCTCTTTGAAAGCATCTGATCCACCATGGCCGGGATAATCCGGCGCAAAAACACGGCGGTCTTGCGCGAGATGCGGCATGATGATGGTAAAGGCTAGTCCGCTGAACGGGGCCGGGTGCAGGCAATATAGATCGGGTTGGGTCAACGGTCCTTCCGGCTCCAGCATCCGCCAGTGCACTTGACCGAATGGGCCATCGCTATAACCCTTGCGGATCATTCGCTGGCGGCGCCCAGGCGCACCATTTGTTCCCGATAGAGTCGCCGCGTCAGTGGCATCATCACAAACGGCACGAGACCAAAGATCAGGGGAACCGCTGCGACGGCATAGCGGAGATTATCTTCGCCAAAAACGCTGCTCGACAATTCACCGACTGCGATGGGACCTAGTGAGCCGAACCAACTGATCGCCAGATAATAGAGCGCGACCACCTGACCCCGGATTTGTGCTGGTGTGATCACCAGTAAGGATGTGACACCGATCGCCGAGACAATTCCTATGCCGACGGTATTTATGCACAATATCGCAAAGGCCAGTTCCGCGCTGGGCATGAACAGGGGAATGGCGGCCGTCGGAACCATGATGAAAAAGCCGATATAGAGGATGCGCAAAGATGCGTCCTGCACGCCCTTCTTTGTCCACCAGTCGGAAATGGTGCCCATGATCATCATGTTGGCCGGACCGATAATCAGTAAGGCCACACCGTTGACAAACGCATATTTCTGCGCCGACCATCCCCAGGTTCGTTCAAACGTGGGAGCCAGAAATCCCTGACTATAGGCGATGGTCGTCATGGTGCAGATGATCAGCACGAAGCCGATATACAGTGTCTTGTTGCGCCAGATATATTTGAGGGCGTCGAAAAAACCGCTGCCGCTGATTACCTCAGCTGAGGCTTCTACCGGTCGGCGTGCCGGTTCCTTCATAAACAGGAAGAAGAGCGCAAAAATCATGCCGGGAAGGCCGACGATTATCAGCGTGAAACGCCATGGTGACAATTCACCGAAAAAGGGCAGGGACTGGCTGCCACTCGCCGCGGTCCAGGCGATGATGGCGCCGCTCAATAGGGAAGCAAGACCCGCACCAATCGGAAGAGCAGAAGAGTAAAAAGCTATCGGTTTGCCGCGTTTCTCAGTGGGGAAACTGTCGCCGATCATTGAAAATGTCGCGGGGCTAAGAGTCGCTTCACCGACGCCGACGCCCATGCGCGCGGCGAACAATTGGAAGAAGTTTTTTGCCATACCGGTCGCGACAGTTGCAGCAGACCATAGGGCCACGCCAACGGATACAATCCAGATGCGTTTACCACGATCAATCAGCCAGCCCATGAAAATGCCGACAAAGCCATAGACCAATGTGAATGCGCTAAGCAGCCAGCCGATTTGTCGGTCGGACAGATCAAACTCCGCCTTGATCGGTTCAATCAGAAGGCCCAGGATATAGCGGTCCACAAAACTGAAAATATAGGCGATGGTCAGCATGACCACTAGAAACCAGCCGGCTGCGGCGCTGGGATAAGGTTTTGCAGGCACATCGGCCGCTGCGGGTGTTTCTGCCTGACTGGCCATTATTGCGTATCCGGAATGAGATAGATAACCACCAGATTGTCATCAAAATCAACAATGCCAATTTCACGCCCGATCCGCCCATCATGGGTTTCCAGGCGGCCTTCTTCATAGACTTGCAGGCCCAGTTCTCGCGCACCTTTCATCACGGCATCTGGATCAGCAACGTCCAGCACGATCGCGCCGCGCCGGGGATGCGGTACTGGGGCGAGGGGGATATTCTTGACCTCTGACAGAGCCATGACTCGCGGCTGACCCGGCAATGAAAGGATCGAAAAGCCGATCTCGGCCTCTTTGGGAATTTCGAATACTGGAAAGGAATAGCTGTCGGGATTATGACCCTTGCGAAAGGTTTCTTCAAAACCGAGCACATCGCGATAGAAGGTCAACGACCGATCGATATCGGCAACGACAAAATTGCCGCGCTGGAACCGTGTCTGTTGTTTCTCACTCACAATCATTCTCCCTCAAATCCATTCATCCGGTTCATCTCGGACCGAGCAGCATTGCACGCCGACATTTTGACCGTAGTAAAGATTGGCCAGCGCGCGAGGCATATGCTGAAAACCTTGTTCTACATCCTGCACTGGCTTCAGTTTGTCATCATGTATCCATCCCGCCAGATCATCCATGACGGCCTCCCAGCGGTCCAGATGATTATAGACGAAGAAGCCTTGCATTCGCGTCTCGGTAGCGCGCAGCCGAGTGTAGTTGGATAGCTTGAACGGCTCGTCTCGCGTATATTCGCTGATCGATCCGCAAAGAACAACGCGGCTGTGGAGCCGCAGCCGCTCCAGACAGGCTTCTAGCGTTTCGCCGCCGACATTATCGAAATACAGGTCAATGCCCTCGGGACGGAGCTTGTCCAGCCGTACCTCAATATTCTCGGATTTATAGTCAATCGCATGGGAGCAACCGTGGTCGAGAATGAACGCGCATTTTTCGGCCCCGCCAGCCATACCAACAACATCACAGCCAACGACATTGGCTGCCATCTGACTAACCATTGATCCGACCCCGCCAGCGGCTCCGGACAACACCATGCGGTCACCTTCTCTCGGATCGCCACAGGCAAATAATCCGGCATGAGCCGAGAGGCCCGTCATACCCAACACTCCGGAACCCAGCGCTGCGGGCAAACCGTTGGGCGGCATCCGGAAAAATTTCTCCTGCGGCGTCATTTTCGAGACTTTGTTAGTCTGCCAACCCATCTGGCCCTGTACCATCTCACCTTCGCGCCAATCTGGGTGGCGAGATTTAACGATCTGCGCCACACCGCGGCCATGAATGACATCACCGGGTTCAAGCACGCGTTCTCCGGCTGCACCGGTGCCCTGCATATAAAAGCGCATGACGGGAGCGAGGCCGAGATAATAGGTCTTGAGCAGTACTTCGCCTTCGCCGGGTTCCGGTATGTCGGTGATCGCCCATTCAAAATCTGACGGGATAACATTACCAACTGGCCGAGCCGCAACGCGCCATTGGTAGTTGGCGTTATCGTCAATCTGCTTGCCCGCAGACAGGGCATCAAAATCGGTAAGAGAGGAACCGGCGGCGGTCACTCAGTCATGAACCTTCACAACCTGGTTCACTTCAAAGAAATAACCGTCCAGATCCCAGAAGGAACAGCCGATCATATCCTTTTGCTTGCCATCAGCGCCGGTAACGCTCCATTCTCGCGGTTCGCTGTGGATGCGCGAGCCAAGTGCGCGGGCTCGTTCTACCGCACCTTTGGCATCTTCCGATGCGACAACAAAAACCGGTGCGCCAAATTTGATTTCGGTGGGCAGCTCTTCCGGCGCATCCTGCTTGGGATCGAGCCATTCGAGCAGGCCGATCATGCCAATCATGTCATGCTCGCATTTCAGGATGATCAAGCGGGTCTGGTCGCCTTTCTTGCCGGCAGCTAGTTGTGTACCCGACAAGGTAAATGGCGTGTCCATCCATTTGGTCATGCCAAAGACAGTTTCGTACCAGTTGGACGCAGCGTCGCCGTCGCGAACCATCAGGGTTGTGCGTTTGATTATGTCAGTCATACGATTTTGGGGCTTTCGATAACAAGAACCTGACAATCGGCAATATCGGCGCGCAGTTTCTTGGCTTCCTGATATTCCGGGCTGTTCCAGAATTTGTGAACGGCCGCCTTATCGGGCCATTCGGAAATGACCATGGAAGCACCATCCCCAAAATCGCCTTCGAGAAGCTCTGCGCCGGGGCCGCGCAAAACATAACGTCCGCCGAATTTTTCAACCAGAGCACCGGCAGCAGCGCCATAACCGGCGATGAATTTTTCGCGGTCTGCAATCTTGGCGGTAACAATCATATAGGCGGGCATAGGTGAGTCCTCTTAAAAAGTTGTCCGGACAAATTACGCGAGAGGCGGCTGATTGCAACCGCTATTTTACAGCTACTGCGGCCATCTGGCTTTGTCGCGCAAATAGCGCCCGGAATCCCTGGTGTCTTTGGGTTGATATTCTGCAAAAAGATTGGGGCCATAGCGAGAGCGATATTGTTCGAACACGGGCATGAACAGCTCGCTATGGACAATCGGCTGGCGGTTGCGGGCGCGGAAACTGGCGATCGGGATGCGAGCGGAAACAAGTGTTTCAAAAGCGGTTTTGGCTATGTTCATGACTTCGCCATCCGGGGCGTAAATGGCGGAACCGCCACCACCCGCATCGGCAAAATAATAGGGGTTTTCCGGCGACGCAGCGTTATTCGCTACAGCGGTATAAACGCCGTTGTAAAGACTCGTGGCCTGCATATCGATCGGGTTGAAACCGCCGGTTGCAGTGCGCAAAATGATCTCCGCCCCTTTCATCGCAAAGGCGCGGAAAAGCTCCGGTTCGCGCTGCACCGAGCTGGTCGCAATATTGCCGATCGGTGTGCGCGTGACGGGGAGGACCGCATCGGCTCCGTACATTTCGACATAGCGGTCCAGCACATCATAAATAGTGGTGGTGAACAGTTCGAAATCACCACCGAAAAAGCCCTTGATGTTCCGGGCCTTCCAGTGCTTGTCGACGATTTCGCCCTTGCCGTTCATGATCGTGGTGATGGAGAGCAGGCTTTCGGGCCAGTCCGGATCGCGGACATAGGAACCGAAAACGAGCCAGCAGCCATATTCGCGCGCCTTGCGGGCGAGCATCTCTGTCTCCTCGCCAGGAATTTCAATTGCCACTTTTCGCGCGTCGTTGATATTCCATTTGTGGTAATAACCGGTAATGGGAAATTCATGGAAAAAGATCAGGTCTTTGGGTCCGGAAAAGCCATTAGCAGCATCGATCAAATCCATCATGTGTTGCACATTGGCGCGGCGCGTTTGTTTGAGATTGTTTAGCTCGACGGGAACAACACGGGCCTGGGCCACACCAAGCGATATCGTGTCTTTTGCCAGCGGAACAGTTTCGTAGCGACCATCCGGTGTGATGCTGAGCTTGTCCGGTCCGCCCTTGATGGTGGCTTCAGCAAAATCGGTCCAGCTTAAAGCGGCACCGGCGGCCAGTCCTGCGCCCGCCGTAAATAGGCTGCGCCGCGACACGCCATCATTTTCGTCCATCGTCCATTTCCTTTCCGCTATCCATCCTCATCGCCGAGTCGCCGTCCAGAAAGGGACGGATGACCGCGATATATTTTTCTGGTGCAAGATCGAAACCGCCCAGCGTCATGCCACTAATGTGCGTCAGTTGGGCGTTGCGGAACAGCGGCAGAGCCGCCTCCGTTTCCTGCTTCAGGCTGCCGTCGTTGGTGATGAGTAAGACTGGCTGTTGGACAGCTCGGAACCGGTCTTCCGAAGGGTAGGTGAAAACGCCGTGATAGGCTTCCCAGCAATGCGGGTAGCATTGCATCATGTCACCAAAATGCTCTTGTGCCCGCTCTAAGGGCATGCCGGCCTCCGTTGCTGCTATGGCGAAGTCCCATTTCTTCGCGAGATGCGATCCATCAGGCGCAACCGGCTCCGGTTGAACATTGGCCTGATAGGCTTTTTTGCGTGCTTCGCCGGTAAAAAAGGGTAGCCCAGGGAGAACCAATCGACGAACAAGGTCCGGATGGCGAATTGCCAATTCGGTCGCGATCAATGTGCCTGTATGATAGCCGAGTACGTCGACCGGCCGTCCAAGATCGGCGCCATAACCCAACGCCATTAGGACCGTTGCTGCGGATCCGGCATAGCCGCCGATCGATTGTAATTCTCTTGGTCGGTCGGAATCACCATAGCCAGGCGTGTCGATGGCAATGACCACCCGATCGCTTGCCATGAGCCGCATGAACTTCAGGAAATAGTCGCTGGAATAGGGTGTCGGATGAAACAGGACCAGCGGGGGCAATTGAGTTTCTGACTCGGAGCGGGCGGTGCGAACATGAACCTGACCGAACGGACCGGGGATAAAATCTCGTTCTATTCTTATCGAAGAAGCTTCAGTTTTTGTAGGTGAATGAGATTGAGCAGCGCTGTCCTGGGTATTCAGGAACGTCGTCAACATCATTAAATACAACAGAAAAACATGACCTTGATACAGTCGCATCAAATCTCCCTCAGCAGCTTTTTTGGCGTGATTACCAGAAAATGGACGAAATGTCCGGACAAATTATTTAACCGAACCCACAAGGGACTTTTCTTCCATCTGAAGCGACCAATGGGCGTTGCATTTTTGTGACAGTTTCTAGCCTCGAGTGACGTTTGATAAAATTTGTCTGGACAAATTATCTGGAGAATGAAAGTCTAATTGTGGAGGTCGATACAACTGGCATTCGCTGGTTTCAGGGAGGAAAAAATGAAAACGATGTTCAAGGCTGCGCTTTTGGCAGCAACCGCTACTATTCCGGTTTCGGCATATGCACAAAATACTGGTGCCAGCGATGACGCCGTGGAAGGTGACTCTAATGTCATTATCGTGACGGCCCGAAAAATGTCCGAAAACTTGCAGGAAGTCCCGTCGACCATTGCTGTTGTCAGTTCCGACTCAATTGAGGATCTGGCGCTCGACAGCGTAGCTGATATTTCCCGGTTGACTGCAGGACTAACATTTGACGACAGTTTCGGTCGTGACTCCAATCGTCCGGTGATCCGTGGCCAGGCAAATATTCTCGGCGATTCCGGTGTTGCCGTGTTTATCGACGGAATCTATTTCAGTGGCTCGATAGGCGACTATAATGTCGACAATATTGAACGTATTGAGGTTGTTAAAGGCCCGCAAAGTGCACTCTACGGTCGTAACACCTATTCCGGTGCGATAAATATCATCTCCAAAGGGCCAGCTGATCAGCTTGAGGGCAATATTACTCTCGATATCTCGGAGAACGACCGGTACGAGGTGACCGGCGGTATCCGCGGGCCGATTACAGATTCGATTAGTGGTGCGGTTTCCGCTCGTTTCTACGATTTTGGCGGAGAATATACCAATTTGTTTGACGGCGAGAAAGTTGGCGATCAGTCATCTTATTCTTTCTCCGGTGCTTTCCAATTTGACAATGATGGCCCATTCACTGCGTCGTTGCGGACCTATTATAATCGCACCGATGATGGTCAGCCGGCCATTTTTGCGCAGGATACAAGCGCCAATAATTGCTTTACCGATAATGGTGCACTTTATGGTGGTGGTGGACGCTATTTCTGTGGGACCATTCAGCCGCAGCCCATCAATACAGACTATACGCGGCAATTTGTGAATGCTGGCGATGTCGGCTTGGAGGCCAAGACCTTCAATGCTGCTTTCCGGATGGACTATGAGATTAGCGATCAGGTCACGTTGACCTCTCTGACTGGTTATAACTATCGCAGGGAAATTCTGAATACCGACGGTGATTATTCACCAACCAGTTTTGAAACAGCGGTATTTGCTCGCTTCCCAGCTGGTGCACCCATTGGTTTTGGTCCGGCCGGTCCGATTTTCCCATTTGGCTTTGTCGGTACCACGGTTGATTTTTCGTTCTCCAACAACAGTCTGACCGAGGATTGGTCACAGGAATTGCGTCTGTCTTACGATGGTGACCGCTTTGATTTCTTGCTAGGTGGTTATTATTTCGATCAGGACAGCGACAGCCAGGATATCCGCGTGGTGCCCGCTGATGCAGCCGCTCGTGCGGGTGCAAGCTTTGGGGCAGCGGTGGCTAATGAACAGGCAATTTGTACAGCCAATCCCAATTGCGGATTTGTGTTCCCGCTTTTTGGTCCCTCCACGCCCAATTCGCGTGATTTGAACAGCGAGAATATTCGTAACTGGGCAATTTTCGGATCGGCCAGCTTCGAAATAACCGACAGGCTGACCTTGGGTGTTGAAGGACGTTATGCATCAGAGCGGGTTCGTCAGTCGACTATTGATCGCGATGATGGTGATCCATTCCCCGTACCCGTGGCGGTTAGTGAGACGTTCAAGAAATTCTCCCCGCGTATCACGCTGGACTATAAACTCAGTCCGGATAACTTGATCTATGCCGACTTTGGGCAAGGACAAAAGCCCGGGGGGTTCAACGGTGTGACTGCCATTAATGCGGGCGTGCCTTCCTATGAAGAAGAAGAGGTTGATGCATTTGAAGTCGGTACAAAAAACACCTTCGCTGATGGAAAACTCATCTTTAACGCTGCGGCTTTCTACAATGACATAACGGGTTACCAATTGACCCAGAATGTCCAGTCAGCGGCAAATGCGGTTTCCGCGATCGTCAATGCCGGCGATGCCCGAGTGGTTGGCCTTGAATTGGAATTGCTCGCGCGTCCCAATCCAAATTGGACGTTCACCGCTAACTATGCGCTTGCAGACAGCAAGTTCACGTCAGGTGTTGATGAGAATCAAGGTGTCCTAAACGACGTCGCCGACGATGGATTGAACAATTGTTCGACTGGCTTCCAATTCCCGGAACTTGGTTCGTGCACCAATGCCAAAGCTGTATTCGGTTCCATTGATGGCAAACGCATACCACGTGCACCGGTACATCAGTTTTTTGTTGATGCAGATTATCGGATGCCGATAGGGGCGGGCGATTGGGAATTTTTCGCCGGAGCCAATGTCACAATGGTTTCCACCAGCTTTGCACAAGTGCATAATCTGGCCGAAACCGGAGGTTCGGTTGTGGCAGATGCCCGGCTGGGATTTGAAAATGAGAATTTCAAGATCCAGGCCTATGTGAAGAACTTTACCGATGAAGATGCTGTGGCACAGATCATTCGGTACGCCGATTCCAGTGACAACTTCCGGCGTAGCTTCATCGCTGGCCTACGTCCTGGCCGTCGTTTCGGGCTAATCCTTTCAGCCAAATACTAGTCGGCTTACTCCCCGCCAGACCCGCTGCCAAAAATTTGGCAGTGGGTCTTTTCTCATTCTTCTGATGCAATTTGGGCACAAATATTGCGCCAAAGCTAAAAATTCCGTTGGATTTAAAAATTTGTCTGGACAAATTACAAGATCAATGGGATTTGGGTCGCAATAAATTTGTCCAGACAAATAATTCCAGGGGAGATGTGGGGATGCGAGTGATATTAAAGGCTGCGCTATTGTCGGCCACCATTTTGGGCAGCGCACCAGTGTTTGCGCAAGATAACGCCTCAGAAGGCGTTGATGACAATTCCGATGTGATCATCGTGACTGCACGCAAGAAAGAAGAGACTCTGTTGGATGCTCCTTTGGCGGTCACCGTCATTGGCGAGGCGGAGCTGGAGGGTGCTGGGTTCAATGACATAACAGAAGTCACCAAGGCGGCTCCGGGCGCTTTCGTCGAACCTTTCGGTGACAATACCAATGGCACAGCGCGCATTAACTCAACGCCCCGATTTCGCGGCATCACACTGATCAGCGGCAACCGTTTGCAACAGACTGCAACCGTCTTTCTTGACGGCGTATTCCTGAGCGGCGGCGCGCAAACGATCGGCATTAACGAATTGCAGCGCGTGGAGATTATCAAGGGGCCGCAATCTGCGCTATTCGGTCGCAATACTTTCGCTGGCGCGATCAACTATGTCACCAAGGATCCCAGTGACGAGTTTCAGGTCGATCTCAGCGTTACTGCTGCAACCCGAGACGAATATAATTTTGCCGCAGGGATAGAAGGGCCAATTATGGACGGCCTTTCTTTCCGCTTGAGCGGCAATTATGATTCGAAAGATGGTCATTTTGACAATGTGGCCGTTCCTGGTCAGCGCCTGGGTGATGAGTCACAATGGTCCATTGCTGGTACGTTGCTGATCGAACCAAGCGATGGCCTCCGTCTTAAATTGAGAGGCTCTTATCAGGAAATTGATGACGGCCCGGCGGCTTCTGTTTTGTACTTTGGTACCAGCCAGCACAATTTTGGCGGTTTCGAGATCGTCAACGGCATTGCAGATCAAACCGATTCCGTTGTGCCTTCGCCCGGTGGTAGTCGCGGTGAATCGGTCTTCCGTGGACGGATCACGCAGCCTCCAGCTGATCGCATAGGACTGAACACAGCGCCTGAAAACCTTCAGGCGTTTCTGGGTTTTCTGAATGATGGGCGTTCCGATCCCAGCGACGCGATATTTGATTTTAAATATAATCCAACCACCGTGGATGATTTCGGTTTGAATCTGGATTCATTGCGTCTTAGCGCGCTTGGTTCTGCGGATCTGACCGACAATATCGAGTTCAGTTTCTTGGCCGGGTATAATAAGGAGAGATTTGGTTTTTACACCGATTTCGATTCAACCCCGGACAATAGTTTCACCAGCTTTACCGCGCGTGAAACGGAAGATTTGACGGTCGAAGGGCGCCTGTCCGCGTCTTTGTTTGATGATAGCCTCAACATCTCGGCAGGCGCGAGCTATGTAAAAATCGATATTGACGAGCTGGGTGGAACGGCGAGTTTCTTTGGCCCGCCGATATTCTTCGGCGATATTTTCAGGTCGGATCCCTTTGTTTCGGGTGCTGAAACTCTCGGCTTTTTTGGTTCGCTAGATTACCAAATTACAGACCAGCTCTCGATCACACTCGAAGGCCGTTTTCAGAAAGATGAGTTCAGCAACCCTGAGGTCAATGACGGTCTCGCAACGCCGATCTCGCCAGGTGAAATTAACAGCTTCCTGCCGCGCGGTACCTTGCGATATCAGCCGTCAAATTACACAACATTTTATGCAACCTACAGCGAAGGCAACCTACCAGGCGGCTTCAATCCTCAGATCGCTGGATTAGATGCACTACAACTTGCCGAGCTGGCCGCGTTGGCACCCGATGCCAGCGTGCTCTTTGGTGAGGAGCAGCTGACCAACTATGAATTCGGCTGGAAGCAACAGCACCCAAGCGGTGTTTTCGCGTTCAACCTCGCGGCTTTCTACATGAAACGGAGTGATGAAATTTTTAGCTCCATTGAGGTGATTACCGATACTGATCCGGGAGCACCCAATCCGGTTCGTACGGTCAACTTCACCTCCAATGGGGCAAGTACCAATATCTATGGTGTGGAATTTGATGCGACAGTGAACGTCAGCGAGAATCTGTCGATGCAGGGATCTTTTGCTTATATTGATGCAACGATCTCATCCTTTCCTGCCGAGGGCGGCACCGGAGACTTTGGCGATATCTTTGGTCCCGATGCTGATATCTCTGGACAACGGGCCCCGCGCTTTCCACCTTTGACGCTATCGTTAGGCGCAACCTATGAAGACGATTTCAACGGATTTGGTGACTTTTTCGAAAGCTGGTATTTGCGTAGCGACCTCTATTTTACGGGCGATTATTTTGACAGTAATGCCAATGTTGCCAAGGTCGAGGAAGCAACCGATGTCAATCTGCGCCTGGGTCTAACCGGCCCGAATGCGGGCATCGAATTCTTCGTCACCAATCTCTTGAATGAAGACGCTCCAACAACCGCCTTCAACTTTGCGGATACGAGTTTTGGCACCCGTGCTCTCCCTGGTGGCTTCTTCAACTTTAGCCGCGAGGGCGACCGTGTCGGCCTGCGTGACAAGCGGCAGTTTGGCGTCAAATTGAAATATACGTTCAAATAGAACGGCAAACTCCACACTTAAAAAGGCGTCTCTTAGAAGGCGCCTTTTTTATGCTTTTTCACTGGATTGATAGAGTGATTTGCAGCGGCGGATGCCGCGCTCCCGCTATGCCGTCAATATCGCGACGATCGCGTCGGGTGCCGTCACCATCGCGTCATGGCCTGTCGCAAGCGCATGGTAGGCCCAGCTCGGGTCTGCTCGCACCTGTTCCGCGTGGTAGGGAAAGCTGCTATTGGGCAAAGTCGGCGCAGTGCAGTGAATATAGCTGCGCTTCAATCCTTGCGACCCACCATTTTCCAAAGAGATCGGGTCTAGCCATGTTTTGAGTGGATGCGGTGTTAGTTTTTCAGCGACCCAGTTATAGTCGGGATGTTCTTTGGGAATGCCCAGAATATCTGGCGGGAAGGCCGCCATGCCGATGCCGTCCGGAGCCAGGCCTGTCAACGCCTTGCGGGTCTGTTCGATGATCGCCGGGCTCCGCTTCGGACCCTGCGCAATCATTGTTTCGCCATTTCTCGGTAAGGCGGCATCGAGATAGACAATCTCGCTGATCCGCTCTTTCATAGCATCGGCAACGCCCGTAATCACCATGCCACCATAGCTATGGCCAACCAGCACTATGTCTTTCAGGTCATAATAGTCGATCAGCGACGTTATATCGGTGATATGCGTGTCCAGCCCGATTTCCACCGATAGCAAATGCGCGCGTTCGGCAAGCCCGGTGAGGGAGGGCGTAAATACTCGGTGCCCCAGTTCTGCCAGTTGTGACCGGACATCGCGCCAGCACCAGCCGCCATGCCAGGCGCCGTGAACAAGCACGAAGGTTTTGGCACTTTTACGGTAGATCTCGCCCTCCTGGTCAGCATGGGATCGGGCTTTGACTGCTGTCGAAGCAGTAAGACTTGTCGCGGCCACCCCAGCGACAAATTCACGACGGCTGGTCAATATTCTAGAACTGTCGTTCATGGCTTTCTATTTCTCCGCTAAACGAGGGCTAGCACTCTGGTTGCCGCTCTTTCAGCGGTTTCGAGCGCGCCTTCCATGCCCGGCCAGTTTTGTGTCATATGTTCACCGGCAAAATGGAGGCGTTGGCCCTGATGCTGCACAGTTCTGGCAAGGGCAGCACCGAGACCCGTTCCAATATGATGATAGATTCCGCGTGCAAAAGGCTCCTTTTGCCAGCTGAAACTATTGAGATAGGACAATTTTCCCTTTGCTGATGGCCTGACTTTCTCAATACGCGTGATCATTTCGGCAGCCGCCTGCTGCGGGTCCATTTTGTCGAGCGCTTCTGCCGCAGGCCCATTGACCCACACCTTGAGCAGCGGCGGGCTGCTGTTTAACGTGAAGACCCGCCCGATTAGCGGATCGTCACTCCAGATATATTCTGGCAGGCCATCCTCTTTCCAAAAAGCATGGGTCGCGCGCAGGAAGACAAAACTAGCCTTTGTATAGGGTAGCTGCTGGATGGTGTTTCGCAGAACTGGCGGCATGAGCGCTTCGATTTTCATGTTTTTGACGGTGCTGAAAGGGGCTGTGCAAATCACCTGACGCGCGCCAAATTTTCGTCCATCGATCAGGCTGACCTCCATACCATCACCCTCGTCGACAATTGCGGAAACCGGAGCGTTTAATATGATATCGGAGTTTAGCGCGCTGGCCATCGCGTCCGTCATACGCTGCGAACCACCGCGGATAAATTTGGTCGGTCCGGGGTCGGTCTTGCGCGCAGTTGTGAACATGGAAAGTGTCCGCTGCATATGGAGCATCGACATTTCTTCAAGCGTACGACCGTTGAGATTGGCGTTCATGAAGCGCATCGCTTCATCCGACGCGCCCTGCGCCTTCAACCAGCTGGCAAGCGAGATATCTTTTGCCGTAATTTTTGGAGACATCCAGGCTGCGGTGGTTTCGAGCGCTGGCAGTTTGCGCAAATAAGAGAAAAACAACGCATCTGGGGTTGTCTCTTTCTCATGATCGGTGAGCATATTTTGTGGTAAGCTTGGCCATTGGTCTTTCTGGAAATTCTGTCCTCGGATATTGTACAGATATCCGCCCCGACCGCTTTCGGGCAGATAGCGCTCGACGCCCAATCGATCCGCAATGGCATTAAAGCGTTTATAGGCTGCCCCAACCTGGACCCCGCCAGCATCGGGCGTTCCGGGCAGGTTGTCGAGCGTATGTAGTCGTCCGCCAGTTCTGTTGTTGCCTTCCAATAACATTACTTTCAGCCCGGCCTTTTCCAGCTGCCAGGTTGCATGTAATCCAGCCAGCCCAGCGCCGACCACAATGACATCTGCGGTGGTTTTGCTCCAACTTTGACGCGGCGTTGCGCAGGCCACCAGAGACGCGCTGGCACCCCCGATAAATGCGCGCCGGCTGAGTGTCCGCCCATTTATCGAATATCTATTGCCTCGTTTCATGTACGCATGTTGACAGAAACCACCAGACCAAGGCAAGGTAAATTTGTCCGGACAAATAAACAGGTGCCCGCATGAGCAGATATCTCCTCTATTTGATAGCGATGATGTTGACGACAATCGCGTTTCCTGTCGAAGCAGCAGACGATTCGTTGGAGGGTGCCGCTATATTGGCTATGGCCAGGGAAGCGGCGGGTGGTGATGATTGGGCCAATGCTCGGACTTTGGCATTGTCGGGTCACGCCGTTTTCTACGGACCCCTAGGCCACAAACCGCGCACCAAGGCGAGCGATTACCGGATGTGGCGCGTATTTGATCCCAACCGCAAAGCGGCCCATGGAGCGGACGGCAAGGTTCGCATCATTGCAAAAAATGCGGACAAGCTGATTTTCGAGGTTGGTTATGACGGGGCTATAACTTGGACGGAGCGCGGGATTACGCCCAAGGCAGAGGCAGACAAATTCTGGGCGAGCAATTTTGGCTTCGGGATTATACGGCAGGCTGACAAGCCGGGTTTTATTGCTACCCGTTTGCCAGATGATGATATTGCGGGTCATGCGCTCTATATGGTGGAGTTGACCGATCCAAAGGGTGGCAAGACCCTGTTCGGTGTTGATCAGCAGAGCCACGCAATCCGCACCATGGGTTTCCGAACGCCAAGAGGTTGGCATCTTCGGGTCTATGATGACTTCGTGATGCTGGCAGACCCGCGTTGGCTGCAGGCGCGCCATGTCACGCTCTATTATGACGGGCGCAAATCCAATGAAGTGTTCTGGACCAAGACCAGAGTGAATGCGGAGATTGACGAAGCTTTGTTCACGCCGCCGTCCAAATGATCAGCCGCGAAAATTGCTGGCTGTTACATCAGAAGCTCGTTCTGCACCCTTTATTGTGCAACTTGCCTGCATCCAGCGTAAATTAAGTCCCACACGACTGGCGTCGATGTCGGCCCAGCTATAGCTGACTGCGCGATCTGGGTTATCGGGGGTGTGCACATAAAGAACCATGCTTGGACGGTTGGTGCTGGGCTTGGGCCAATAAACAGCCCGCATGCGCAGGATTAGCGGTTTGGTCCCGCTCTCCTCACCGCCAATCATTACCCGTCCGCCCTGATCGTGCAGACTCAGTTTCCGCACGAAAAGCCAATCCGGGCTACCATCTGCCTTGGGCTCGGTCTTCTTGGCAGCTGCCCAGCATTCGACAGGGCGAGCCCGTTTCAGTTGAGTCTCGGTGCCATCTGCAAAGCGCAGTTTCAATCCGTCGGCGCTGACCCCGATTATCTGATAATCTTGGTTGCACAGCATTCTGTTTTGCATGGCGCTGTAAGTCCAGCCCGCATCTGTACGATCAAAATTGCGAGTACAATTGTCGACTGTCAGGCTATCTCGTTCTGCTCCCGATGTAACAAGTCCACTTTGAGGGGAAGCGACCGGTTTACCGAAAGCATCGGTGCGAGTGATGGTCAGCCCATTGTCCTGGCTCTCAATTTTCAGAGCGATCCAAGGGGGCGGTGTACGGCCCGCATCTTTCTCAAAATAGGCCTGCTCCTCATTTGTGTAGATGCCGGGTAGTTGCTGATCCAGCGTTACGGCGCTTTGCGATCCGGCTGCGAGTGCCAGGATAGAGAGGCTGGTGAGAGACATAGAACGGATCCTTCACAAATAATTTGTCCGGACAACTTAGCATTAATTATGCGGGACGCAACAGCATTAGACTATCGAGCCCGCTTCGCGTCTGGCCGCCAGTTCGAACAAGCCGCGATCACCCATTTCCCAAGTCACGTTGAGTTGGGTTTTATGAATCAGCCAACCGTCTCCTTCACGTTCCAGCTCATGGATATAATAGCCGCCAATGGAATGCATCTGACGATCGCCTTCGACGATGAGATGATGATGAGCGGCCATATAGCAGGTGCAAATTGCCCGATTTCCGTCAAGGTCAATGCTGAAATTGGTCAACACATGTTGGGTTGCGTCAAACGGCTCCAGCGCGGTGCGGACACCGGCAACCCAATCATTGGCCGGCATGGTACTGGCCGGATCACCGGACCAGCTTGAGAAATCCAGCGTGATTTCGTCAGCAAAGATCGAGCGATATAAATCCCATTGGTGCCGATCGATGCCGGTGGCATAGTTCAGCACATGATCCGTGATCTTTGCCCTGTCGATCAACTCGTCATGTGTCATCATCGTCTCCAATCATTCCAGTAACGCTCTGCTCGCCACTATCGCTTCACGCGCCCAGTTTTCCGGGTCAAAATGTGGTGCAGCTGCATAATGCGGTACTTCTATATCCAGGTCGACATGACTTCCAAAAAGTTCGATCAAAGCCGAAAGCGGGAACATCCCTTCACCGGGAATCATCCGGTTCATCGCTTCCTCGACATAGTCATCTGATCTCCGAAAATGCGGGCCATCGCATAGCTGAGCATAGCCTATGATTTCAGGGTCGATGGACTTGAGCTGATCCAGAGAACCGCCAGTTCGAAAAAGATGCAGCGCATCAATAGCTATTTTCAGATTAGGTTGGCGCATTTTCTGATGCAGCCTGACTGCTTTTTCTAGACTGTCGCAACCCCTTGCAAAACCGGTAAATTCCAATCCGATTTCCATACCCAAATGGCCGGCCATTTCGCAAAGCTTGCCCAGTTGATTGGAAATACGAGACACGTCAACCTCGTGAATATGGGTGACTGCGCGCTTGGCGCCCAATTCTGCTGCAAGTCCCAGCTCTGAGGCATATTGACTCACATCAGTATTTGGCGTGATCGGGAAATATTCGGCGTTGATGATCGAAACACCGTTATCGGCAAGGACGGTTTGAAATTCTGTCCTGTCTGAAGGTCTAACAATTGGAAACATATCCCTGCCATCCGGTGTCGATGGCGTAGCGGTGAACAGGCAGACTCTGCTGAGACCAGCCTCGGCCGCAAACCGGACTAGTCCAACTGGACCGCCTTGCGTCATGGTAATTTGATGGAGAGCTAAGTCTTGCATTGGTTAATCCTAGTCCAAGCCGATGCGATTGCACCTATGCATTTGGTGCAGACAGGACCGTTAGGCTAGTCAATATGTTAGGCTGTGCGCGGCGCCGCGCCCTTTAGATAGAGTATTGAGAATCGGTCCGAACGGAGGGCCACGAGAACAGGACAGGACCATGCTGAAAGAAGATATTATAACAATAGCGGACGTGATCCGGCAACAAGCCAAAGATCAGGGTGAGGGGCTGGTGTTCACCTTTGAAGGGGACGAGATGACCTACGCCCAGCTTGATGTAGGCAGCAGCCGGGCCGCCAACGGGCTTGCTTCAATGGGTGTCAAAAAGGGTGACCGGATTGCCTATATGGGCAAAAACTCGCATCTCTACTTCGAGATATTGCTGGGAGCAGCGAAGATTGGCGCGGTGATGACGCCGGTCAACTGGCGGCTGGCGGGGCCGGAAGTCGCCTATATCGTGAATAATTGTCAGGCCAAAATCCTTTTCATTGGCCCTGAATTTGTCGATCTTGTGAAGCAGATCAGGCCGCAGTTCGAATATGTCGAAACCATTATTTGCTCTGAAGAGGCAACCGCAGAATTTGATGGCTATCCGGATTGGCGTGATGGGTTTTCTGATGTCGATCCGATGGTCACCTGCGCTCCGGATGACGATGCGCTGCAGCTATACACGTCCGGTACTACTGGTCACCCCAAGGGCGCTATCATGACCGGCTATTCCATTTTTGGCGCGCGCTCCAAATTAACTGAAGACGATCTCGCCGATTGGCAAAAATCTCAGCCGGGCGAGACTATGCTGCTTGCCATGCCCTGTTTCCATATTGGTGGTACCGGATCCGGGCTCGGTAACATGTATAGTGGCGGTCATGCCATTATTGTGCGGGAATATGACCCGGCACAAGCGCTGGATTTCATTGAGCAATATGGGATCAGCAAGATATTCATGGTTCCCGCTGCCATTCAGATATTGCTCAATCATCCCAGGGTCGGAGAGGTTGATTTCTCGAAATTGAATTATATCACCTACGGCGCTTCGCCCATCCCACTGGAAATGATGAAGCAGAGCATTGACATGTTCGGCTGCGAATTTGTGCAGATGTACGGGATGACCGAGACATCAGGGACGATTGTCGCGCTACCTCCCGAGGATCATGATCCGAACGGCAATGACAAGATGCGCTCGGTCGGCAAACCGTTGCACGGTGTAGAAGTGAAGATCATCGATGAGGATGGTGACATCTTGCCCGCGCGCGAAGTGGGTGAGATTGCCACTCGCTCTTCCTTCAATATGAAGGGCTATTGGAATATGGCTGATGCCACCGCGGCGACAATCGATAGCGATGGTTGGCTCCGCACGGGTGATGCCGGATATTTTGACGAAGACGGCTATCTCTATATTCATGACCGGGTGAAGGATATGATCATCTCCGGTGGGGAGAATATCTATCCCGCCGAGGTGGAAAATGCGATCTATGGACACCCTGCTATTGCCGATGTCGCGGTCATTGGCGTGCCGGATGAAAAATGGGGAGAGGCGGTCAAGGCCTGTGTCGTGTTGAAAGCGGGAGCGGAGATAGATGAGGCTGATTTAATTGCCCATGCGCGGACCAATATCGCCGGTTTCAAATGCCCGAAATCGGTCGATTTCATCCCTGAATTACCGCGCAATCCATCGGGTAAGATTCTCCGCCGCGAATTGCGTGCGCCTTATTGGGATGGCAAAGACCGGGCGGTCAATTAGATACTAATAGCCGAGGAGAACTTGCTTTGACGGATTCTGTATTACGGACAGACCATGATGGATGGTCGATGCTGACACTGAACAGGCCTGACAAGCTCAATGCTCTGACCGTCGAGATGTTTCGCGAATTGCGAAGGCATGTTGGGGACTTGCGCAAGGACGATGCGATTGGCTGCGTTGTCATTCGGGGTGCCGGCAAGTGTTTTTCCGCAGGGCATGATCTGAGCGATATTGCTGAGGGTGAAGAGGTGCCATCGCGCGGCTGGCATTCCGAAACCCTTCGTTTGCTGGAAAAGCTTCCGAAACCGGTAATCGCGGCGGTGCACGGCCATTGCTATACCGGAGCACTGGAGGTGGCGCTCGCAGCAGACTTCATACTGGCGGCCGATAGCGCGCGTTTTGGAGATACCCATGCGAAATGGGCATTAACCCCAATATGGGGTATGAGTCAGCGCCTGCCGCGCCGGGTTGGTATCGCAACGGCCAAGCGGTTGATGTTCACGGCAGATATGATCGGCACAGAGGAGGCTGTACGGATCGGTCTGGCTGAATATTCTGTGCCGCTCGAGCAATTTGATGATGAGATTGCGCAGCTAGCTCAGAAAATTGTGTCGAACTCCGGATTTTCTCATGCTGCGAACAAGCGGCTTCTGGAGGCGACCGATGGCGGTCCGCTTGATGCCGGACTGCAATGGGAAGTGATGGAAACAGAAGGTCATGGTCCCGATATGCATGACCGAATTTCAGCTTTCACCAAAAAGTAGCGCTTAGGCTGACGATACAGGTGTTGCGGGATCGCTGAGCTGAAAGTTTCGGATCCCGACCGTAGCCGGGACCCGACACATTAGAATTGAACGCGCTTGGTAAAGCCGCCGTCAATCACCAAATGGGCGCCTGTGGTATAGCTTGAGGCCGGACTGGCGAGGAAGACCACACTGCGTGCGACATCATCCGCTCCGCCAAAATCACCAAGGGCAAAGCCCGCTTTGGTCATTTCATAGAATTCCGGCATGCCCGCTTCGATCTGCGACCAGTTGCCACCAGGGAATTTGATCGGACCCGGGGAAACCATGTTCACCCTGATGCCTTTGGGGCCAAGTGCTTGGCTAAGCTGGCTGCCATAGGTGATCAATGCCGCTTTCATCGCGTTAAATGCCTGCGGCGCAACGAACGTTTCAAACGCAGCAGTCGATGACATGAAGATCACCGAGCCATCATCCGATTTTTCGAGATGCGGTTCGAGCACTTCAAGAGCCTTCACAGCGCCGATAATATCGGTTTGGAACGTGACTTCCCAATCACCGGTCGCTCCGGCGCCGGACGAGCTGACATTGTGGATGAAAATATCGCAACCACCGAGTTCGCCTGCGGCCTTTTCAAGCCACTTGGGATAGCCTTCGGCATCAGTCATATCAAAAGCTTCGGCAAAGACTTTGCCGCCGTGCGCTTCCAATTCGCTTTTGGCTGCAGCCACTTGCTCGGCATTGCGAGAGAAAAACGCGACATCCGCGCCTTCTTTGGCGAAATGCTCCAAAGCTGCGCGACCTAGTCCGCGGCTACCGCCGGTGAGAATAACTTTTTTGCCCTTCAGTCCTAAATCCATTTTGCTCTCCTTTAAAAATTGGGGTTTGGGTCTTGTGTTTAGAATTTTGCGATCGCAGGCTGACAGCACCATTTGATGCCGCGGCGCAGCAGGTCATAGATAATCGGTTGCTGCCAACCGGAACGGTCTACTTCGGGCCACCAGTCGAGGACTGGATCCATATCATAATGGCCGCGACAATGGCCCATGGTTAGATAAAGCACGGCGCCTTCACCCATCTTGCGAATGTAGAAGACCGGGTGGCGGCTCTTTTTGATGTCGCTGTGGACAAAGCCGCTAATGTCGTCTTCGCCATTATATTCCGTGTCGAGCAGCACGTCGATCTCGGCGCGGGTCTCGACCAGATATTGCTCGTCGGTTGTTTCAAAGCTGGGAATGTCCTTGACCAGCGGATGATCCGGTTGGGCATTGTCGACTGTAAACGGGATGATCGGTGGATGGGACAGAAAGCGGCTGCCCAATGTGTCGACAAATGTCGGCATGTCGTCGGGCGCATCGACCCGGCCGTCTTCCAGGAACTTCAATACGCTGTTGGTTCCGTGCAGCGCGAAATACTGCCCGCCGCCCTTGACGAAAGCCTGAATGTTCTTTTGCGCCGCTTCACTGGGTAACAAATCGCAGGTATAACTGATCAGGACATCAGCATGTTTAATTGCTTCGAGATTTTCATAATCTTCAAATATCCGCACACGGATACGATCATCTTCGGCGAGCAGTTTTAATATTTCGAGCCGGGCAAAATCGATATCATGATATTTGCCAGCAGCGACCAATACGCATTTGATCGGTTTCTGGTCGGGCCGGCGCTCTGGTGGAGTTTCACTCATATTCTATTCTTTTCCTATTACCGGATTGGTCACGCCATCCCAATCGAGATGGGCTTGCCGCATGGCCGCGAAGCCGTCGAGGCCTGCTTGTGGGATTTGCAGATACTCGATGATGGTGCCGGGTCCACCGCCATAATCAGCATAGAAAGCGCCGCCGACACCGCCTGGAAGGCTGACTTCCTGGATGACATTTCCACCCTTGTTATCGGTGATTTTCCGGGCTTCGGCCAGATCGTCGACGATGATGCAAAGATGCTGAACACCCTGCAAGCCCTTTGCGCGCCAGTCCTTGAACATAGAGGGCGCATCATTGTCGGGCCGAATCAGTTCGACCTGCACATCGCCCCAATAACCGATGGCCATGGAAAACTGGATGTCCGAAGGCTCGCCGCGATATTTGACATTCTCGACCTGCACCCCCTCGGTGTGGAAAAACGGACCAGCGCCCATTTTCTGCGTCCAATAGTCAAGCGCAGCGTCATAATCTTCCGGCACATAGCTGATCTGCATAATAGTGCCGAGCTTGGCGAGAGTGGCGGGGTTTCCGGTCATTCTTCGCCGCGCCAAATTTCGGCTGAGGGCCGTTCTTCCATCATGGCTGCAAAGCGTGCCAGGTTGTCGGTGCCTTCCGGCAATGTCCATCCCACCGTACCACCAAATTTGATGAAGCAGAATGCGACAAGGTCGGCCAGTGTCAATTTGCCGTGGCAGATATGATTTTTGTCACCCAACTGACCGTCCAGCCAAATCCAGTGCTTATCGGACATGACCGACAATTCGGCAGCGGATTCGGTGCTGACCACATTCATCCGCGGCTCGAACATCGGGCGACCGCCGCCGCCGCGGAAACCAAGAGTCATCGGAACTGCAATCTCCTGATCGATACGCCGTGCCCACCGCCGGGTTTCCGCGCGCTCTTTGGCGGTTGATCCGATGAGTACGGGATCCGGTTTTGTCTCCTCTAGATACTCGCAGATCACCGTCGATTCACTCAGTAATGTCCCATCATCTAGTTCCAGCGTCGGCGTGGTCTGCATGACATTTTTCTGGGCATAGTCGTCGCTGCGGTTTTCACCTGTGATGATATCAAGATGGATTCGTTCCACCTCAATACCCTTTTCAACCAGAAACATACGAACGAGCCGAGGATTAGGCCCAAGGCTGGAATAGAGTTTCACGGGTTTGCTCTCCTTTTTTTGGCAGACTCAAAACCTGCTTCTTGCTGGGCAAGATACACAGGTAAGCGGATCGAACGGTCCTCTCAAAAGCACTAGGTTATATCGTTGGTTTTACCTTGCAAAAAATTAAAGTGGACAAGCCTATGGCTGCCAGATTCACTAGTGGAGTTTGCCAGTTCTTGCGGTAGTCTGCCCGCCAATAAGTTCAGTTTTCAGGAGAAGATAATGGTCGAGACGTTAACGGGTCACAATCGGTCAAACGGCATTTCTTATACCGAGTTGTTGGAAGGCGACAAAGTGCGCGCTCCGGAGGTATATTTTGAAGAGTCGCCGATGGAGCCTGGTCTGACGGAAGTTGAAGTCAGTCGTTATTGGACGAAGGAAGAGCATGACCGCGAAGTTGAAATGCTCTGGAAACGGGTCTGGCAAATGGCTTGCCACAAAGATGACATCAAGGATGTCGGTGATACCCATGTCTATGATATTGCCGGATTGTCTTTCATCGTCGTGCGCGTTTCTGAAGACGAAATCAAAGCCTATCCCAATAGCTGCATGCATCGGGGTCGTGCCATTTGTGACAATCACAAAAAGGGTCAGAAAGCCTTGCGTTGCCCTTTCCATGGCTGGTCATGGGAACTTGATGGCAAGTTGAAGGAAGTGCCCTGCCAATGGGATTTCCCCACGGTCAGCGAAGAAACCCATAGCCTGAAAGAAATAAGCGTTGGCGAATGGGGGGGATTTGTCTTTATCAATCCCGATCCCAATTGCGAGCCGCTGGAAGATTTTCTTGGTGATCTCGATCGGCATTTCCAAATCCCATTCGAACGTCGATACAAAGCCGCACATATGATCAAGCGTCTGCCGTGCAATTGGAAGATCGCGCAGGAAGCCTTCATGGAATCCTATCATGTGGTCGGTACGCATCCGGAACTGATGCCAGCCTTTGCTGATGCGAACAGCAAATATGACGTTTGGAACAATGTGTCGCGCGCTATGTCCGCGCACGGTGCGCCAAGTCCGCATACAGATCTTGAAAATCCTGATCCGACGGCCTTTCCTGATCAGAAGGCTTTTCAAAGCTTTATCCATCCGATTAGCAAACACACGTTCAAACGGCTGGAAGAAAACCGGGTCGAGGTCTCATTGCCCAATGGAAAAAGCGGCATTTTCGACATGGAAGCCAATTATATTGAAGGCGATTTGAAGTCAGCCGATCCCCATATGTGCAATTGGATCGGCGGCAAGATTGCTCCCGAAGAAGAAGATATGCCGATGGTGTTCACCGACGTCTCTGCACATATGATGCGGGACGAGGCAGCGCAGGCCCGGCGCGAAGAAATGCGTCCGACATGGGGCGATGATGTCGACAAGATTAGTGACGCCGATCTGACCGACGCGATCTTCTATAGCGTGTTCCCCAATATGAGTCCCTGGGCAGACTTTAATCCGATCTTTTATCGTTTCCGTCCCGATGGCGATAATCCGGAGCAATCACTGCATGAAGTGATGTTCATGGTCGCACTACCAGAAGGTGCTGAACGCCCTGAGCCAGCGAAATGCACGTTCCTTGACTTGCATGATGATTATACCGAGGCGACCGAGTTTGGCAGTTATTTGAACAAGGTATTCAATCAGGATTACATCAATCACAAGGCCATGCAAAAGGGCGTGAAAAACCAGCCGCACGGCGTTTCGATTTTTGCCCAATATCAGGAAAGTAAAATCCGCCACTTCCATGAGACATTGGAGAAATGGCTGACAAGCAAGGAACCGCCAAAAAGCCCTAAGCTGCAAGCGGCTGAATAACGTCTTGGACTCCGTACCGGAAGGATTTGCGCCGGCGACATTTTCCAGCGGTTTTCTGGATGTCGCCGGGCCGTATTTCACGCGTAAGGAGGCCGACCATATTGCAGTCGGTATCCGAATATCAGAAGGGCATATGAATGGCATCCAGGTTGCGCATGGCGGGGTGCTTACCACTCTGGCCGATGTGGCGCTTAGCTACCAACTATTTGTAAGCGAGAAGCCGCGCTTACCCATCGCCACTATCAATCTCAGTACCAATTTCCTGAGCGGCGCAAAACTGGACGATTGGGTCGTGGCTCATGCGCATATCGACCGCAAGGGAAAGAGGACCGCCTATTGTCATGGCGAAATTGTTGCCGGTGAGCGATTGTTGATGACGATGACCGGGGTTTTCGCCCTGCTGCGGAAATAGCAGACTAGTCAGTCGCTCCGAGATAGCCGAGCTGGCCAGCCTTGAAAATCGTCTGACCGCGATTGACACTATTCAATTTCTGGCCAGCACGATTAACGTGATAGCGGATCGTCGCGTGACTGAGCGAGAGGATCATGCTGATCTCCTTATCGGTCTTTCCGATAGCAGCCCAGTGCAGACATTCGGCTTCTCGTTTGGAAAGGATGCAATTGGCTGGCATCCGGTGCTTCTTGCGCATCGCGAGGACATAGCCTGTCACAAAACGGCTAGTCACGATCGCCAGGAAATCGGAATAAAGCCGGTAGGGCTCACTCAAATCGGTCACATCATAATCTTTAGGCGTGAAGCTGACCGCAGCGATCTGGCCGAATGGCAAATGGACCGGGATTAATATTGCTGATTTTGCGGTGGCACCATTGTCGTAAAATTCTGTTAGGTCGATCTCATCGAGATATTCATTTTGCCAATGGCCATGAAAACCATCAGCATTGCACCAGATGGGCTCGCTTTCGTAGCGACAGGCGCGAGGAAGAGGCGAGCTCAGTGCCAGCCTGGTATCCTCCCACCAGCGTTCGCCTTCTGCGACCCAGCCAAAAATATCCTTGTTGATCAGCTCCCCTTCGGCATCAACCAAATGAGCCTTTGATGAGATGTCGGCGCTGACAGCGATGCGAAAGCCATAGGATTGCGCAATTTGGTGGATCGCTTCCGCCGCAGGTCGGATTTCCGCAGCATTGGTGATGGTCACGCTGTCCACATTGCGACGAAAAGTGGCCTTTGAAACGTCAGGGATTTCTGCAACGAAATTTTCTGCCATAGTAGCGCTTATCCTCCACGGAGCCCTTGTATACGGACCCTCGACTTGCGCCACTTGTCGCGTTGTTTGGTTTTGCAGTCAACCAAACATTACTAATAATGTTGATAGGACTTTGGATAGCCGCTTTCGTTCGGGCTATTCTATGGTCCCGATGAGCTCTCCAACCGGATATTCTTCCCCGGTTATGTCGACAATTATCTTCAGTTTCCCCGTTGCAGGAGATTCAACCTCTTGGGTGGATTTATCATTTTCCAAGGCATAGATTTCCTGCCCTTCGGTGACATCCGCACCATCGGGTACAAGCCACTCGGCCAGCGTCCCGACTTCCATGCTGAATCCCAGTTTTGGTATGCGTATTTCAGTAGCCATTATTACCCCAGTATTTTGCGGATTTCGCGTTCAATATCGTCCTCGCTGAACATCCATGCCTTTTCAATGGCGGGCGAGAAGGGAACTGGCGCATAGCCTGATCCGACGCGGCCAACGGGCCCTTTAAGTTCAGAGAATAGTTCTTCATGGATACGCGAGGAGATTTCCGCGCCCGTGCCAAAGTTTTTCACAGCTTCATGCACAACTACTGCTGCCTTAGTCTTGGCGACGCTCTTGAGGACCGTTTCTTCGTCAAACGGCGCAATGGTGCGCAGATCAACCACCTCGCATGAAATGCCCTCACCAGCGAGTTTTTCTGCCACTGCGTGGCAGGCACCGACGCCGCGGCTGTAGGTGATCAGACTGATGTCTGAACCTTCCCGCGGCACGGACGCCTTGCCCAGTGGCACGACATGATCTGGCGCAGGCGCTGGACCCTTGGTGAAATAGGTTGGCGTATTTTCGATGAAGATCACCGGATTATCATCCATGATCGAGGAATAGAGCAGGCCATAGGCATCGGCAGGATTGGATGCGGCGACCACTTTCAATCCAGGGACGTGGGCCAGCCATGCTTCCAACATATCGCTATGCTGACCGCCAAGACCGGTGCCGGCACCGGTGGTGGTGCGAATGGTGAGCGGTACGCTGGTCTGGCCGCCGGACATGAACCGCAGCTTGGCAGCATGATTGACAATCTGGTCCATCGCTACCGTAATGAAGTTCATCAACATAATCTCGGCAACGGGTCTATAACCGACCAATGCCGAACCAACTGCCGCTCCTACAATCGCTTGCTCTGAAATCGGCGTTGATCGGACGCGATCCGTGCCATATTGCGCTGACAGGCCAGCGGTCACTTTGAACACACCCCCGCCTTGATCATCGGCAATATCTTCGCCCATCAGTATGACCTTGGGATCATCGGCCATCGCTTTGGCCATGGCCATATTACAGGCCTGCGCGAACATGATTTCCGCTGGGGCGTCGCTTTTTTCCTTGTCGCTCATGCTGCAATCTCCTCGTCGAGAACATCGATACGATATTCATCCCCGGGAGGATAAGGTGCGTCGAGTGCAAATTGCGCGGCCTCTTCGATGGTCGCAGCATTTTTTGCCTCAATGGCTGCGATATCCGCTTCGCTGATCTGCATGTCGAGCAACTGCTGACGCAAGATTGGCATCGGATCATCTTTCAGCGCCTGCTCCATCTCTGCTTCGGGGATATAATGCCCTGTGTCGCCGAGCAAATGTCCGTGGAAGCGGAAGGTCATTGCTTCGATCAACGTCGGCCCGTTTCCGGCGCGTGCATATTCGACAGCCTCTTTTGCCGCAGCATACATTTCGCTGGCATCATTGCCATTGACCCGGACCGACCGCATACCCAGACCATCGCCGCGCTGCTTGATGGTTTCGGAGCTGGTGGCAAAGGCCATCGGCGTATGTTCGGAATAGAGATTGTTCTGGCAAAGGAAGATCACCGGTAATTTCCAGACCTGCGCCATATTGAGGCCCTCATGAAACGCACCAATATTGGAGGCGCCATCACCGAAGCAGCAGACTGTGACCTTGCCATCTTTCTCCAACTGGCTGGCCAGACCCAAGCCGTTGGCAATTGGAATGCCCGATCCGACAATGCCGGTCGTCACCATCACGCCGGTTTCGGGATGTGTGATATGCATTGGGCCGCCTTTGCCTTTGCAGGTTCCCGCCATTTTGCCGGCAAATTCTGCCCACAGATCTTTGGATGGAATGCCTTTGGCCAATTGGTCATGCAATCCACGATAGATGGTGACGAGATAATCATCCTGATTGACTGCTGCCATCATTGCAGCGGAGACCACTTCCTGTCCGCGCACAGGATAATAGACAATCTGCAACTGTCCGGCACCGATCATTTTGCGAAATTTGATATCCGACTGCATGATCAAGTCTGCACGAGTGAAGATATCGATCATGACATCTTTGTCTGCCATCTGTGTGTCGCTCAAGGCTTTGCTCCTTTAAAAATACCCTCTGACGGGGAATTTACTCTGAAATCTACATAGCGCAGGCAGGGTTACTCGCCACTATTGTTATAGGGAGTAGGGCAGGAATCAGATTACACTCGGGCCGCTCAGATCAAGCGCTTGCGCTTGCGGAATTGTGGCCCAGAATTCCGGATCGTGACCATAGAAAATCCGTGCTCCGTCCCGCCTTAACTGCGAGAGTTTCGCCAGCGATCCACGATATTGATCCACATTATAGCAGTGATCGGGGAGGTGCATCTCATCCAGCGAACGTCGCATATTACAACAATCGGCGGCGAGCACCGCTTCGCCGGTGGCTGTCTTTACCCGCACCGATTGATGGCCAGGTGTATGGCCGGCTGTTGGAAAAATTGTAACGGTGCCGTCCCCAAATAGATCGTGTTCTCCGGCGATGCGCTTGACCGGCTGACCCGTGTCAAAATCCTGTAAGTCATAAGCCGTGTCTTCGCCAGACATTCCAAAATCCCATTCAGGTCCTTGCACGATGATTGTCGCGTTGGGAATCAGCGCATTGCCACCGGCATGATCAATATGGAGATGCGAGTTGACTACATAGTCGATCCGCGCCGGATCAATTTCCAGGGCGCGTAACCGGTCAGCAACGCTTTCCCCCTCGGGCATATCGACAATTTTGCCGAGTCCCTTTTCCAGTCCAACAAACCGGTCGCTGAAACCGGTATCGAACAGAACCAGACCGTTGGGATGATCTATCAGGAAGACGCAGGCAGGGACTTTCGCCTTTCCGGGTTCTCCATCCAGAAAGAAGCTCATCGGCAGGGTAATATACCCGCAGGTAAAGGCGTAGAGCAATACGCCTTCATCATTACTGGTTCTCATAAAAGTCTTTCCCTTGCACTAGTTATCAGTAAGACCGGATGATTCTATGGACGGATGAATCCTTAGGATTTGCGATGTTCCGGTCACGGAAAAAATAGTCTCCAATCCTGGTCGCGCACCACCGCCGACAACAGGCAAGCCGCTCGAAACTTCTTTGTCGCTGACCGCGAAGCCATGACGAGGTTGATTCATCGGCTCTCCGGGAGACCATTGTAGTGTTTCAAGATCCAAAATGTGGTGATCAGCAAGTACTTTGCCCGCACTGAGCGATTCTCCGCCAAATATGTGCAATTTGTTGTCGATGACAAAAGCACCATGCCCACCGCGCCCACGCGGCATATCTGGTAATTTCGTCCAACGGTCTTCGGTCAGATGATAAACATCGATCCGCGCCATTTCGCTACCAAATTTGGCGCTACGGCCGCCGGTCACATAAAGTAGCGTTCCGGCGCGGGCAATGGCATGGGAGTGGCGCGCCGTTGGCATTGGCTGCAAGGCTGACCATGTGTCAGCCGCGATATCGTATCGCCATAAAGTGTCGAGGTCCTGCCCGTCATCTTGGCCGCCGACCAGATAAAGCGCGCCACCAAAATGGGTCATTGCATGTTGACCAATGGGATGAGGCAGCTTGCTGATTTCGGCCCAGATGCCAGTCTTTGGATCATGACGAAAGAGACCGGCCGCTTTATCCGCCTCAAACGGCAGCGCAACATAGCCCCCCGATGCATAGATATGCTGGTCATCTGCGGCGATTGCCACATGATGCAACGTCCGCGGAAGTTTGCCACAGTCCGACCAGCTGTTGGACTCCAGGTCTAACGCTTCGCAACTGTCCAATACTCGGAATAGTCCGATACCACCGGCGACGTAGAGTTTTCCATTAAGCGTTGTTGCGTGGATTTCCGAACGCGCTTCGCGCATTCCGTCATTCCAGCCGAGAGAGGCGCGAGCCAGAAAACCGCCTCCGATAAGCAGCAGGATCAGCAAGACTGCGAAGGTGAGAAATTTCTTCATGGAACCGATATGCCACAGAATCGGAAATTCGCTACCCCCTTGGCTGCTATCAAAGCTGCCAGTTATCTCATGGACCATCGGTGATCTATCAGACGGCTCATATTGCGAAACGGGAGAAGATAATGACCGACAACAGACAGTGGCTGATCAATGGACGCCCAAAGGGCCGCGGGCTGGTCGATGATGACTTCAAGAAAGTCGTGACACCGGTTCCAGAAGTTGCCGAAGGTCATGTGCTGGTCAAGAATGAGATTCTGGGCTTCGATCCCGCGCAAAAAGGTTGGATGGAAAATATTGGTGGCTATGTTGCACCAACTGAAATTGGCGAAGTTATGCGGGGGAGTGGTGTTGGCACGGTGGTCGAATCTCGCGATCCGAAATTTGCGGCTGGCGACAAGGTCATGGGCATGCTGCGTTGGCAAGACTATGCCATGGTTCCGGGCAACGAACTGAACAAAGTTCCCGATGATGAACTGCTGGGCGCGAACCTCGGTGCGCTCGGAACAACCGGGATGACTGCGTATTTCGGCCTATTGAAGCATGGCCGACCTCAGCCAGGCGACACATTGGTGGTTTCGGGTGCCGCAGGTGCAACCGGCTCGATGGTCGGGCAGATTGGTAAGATTGCCGGATGCCGCACTATTGGTATCGCTGGCGGCAAGGAAAAATGCGACTGGTTAACCCGGGATGTCGGCTATGATCATGCAATTGATTATAAAAATGAAGATGTCCGCGCGAAGTTGAAAGAGCTTTGCAACCAGTCGATCAATGTCTTTTACGACAATGTTGGCGGCAGCATATTGAATGATGCACTATCGCATATCGCGATGCATGCACGCGTCGTGATTTGCGGCGGTATTTCTCGCTATGAAAAAGGCGATATGCCAGCTGGACCGGAAAATTATTTCAATCTGATCTTCAAGCGCGGAACGATGTCGGGATTTATCGTCCTTGATTATATGAGCGAATATCCCGAAGCGCAAAAACGGATGCGTCAGTGGATCAAGGAAGGCAAAATCACTTTCAAAGAAGATATTCAGGAGGGTTTTGACAATATCCCCGATACATTGAAGCGGCTATTTGCCGGCCAGAATTTCGGTAAGCAAATGCTGCGACTGGATTGAGGCGCTATTGGGCTGGTTCTTCTTTCAGGCTAACTAATTGCGCAGTGCCAGCGCTTCGCCGTCTGCAATATGACTGTTTGATTACGAGAGGCAAATTATGAGCGATCTGGAACAATTTCGCGCTGAAACACGGGCTTGGTTGGCAGAAAACTGCCCGGAAGAGATGCGTGACGGTGACATTACAGCAGAGAATCAATGCTGGGGTGGCCGTCAATGGGAGTTCCAGTCCGATGCCCAGAAACGCTGGTTCGAAGCTGCGTTAGCTAAAGGCTATACGGTTCCTACCTGGCCCAAGGAATATGGCGGTGCTGGGTTATCAGCGGACGAGGCGAAAATCCTAACGGAAGAGCGTGATCGGATCAATGCGCGTAAGCCGCTGAGCAATTTCGGTATATCGATGCTCGGCCCTGCTTTGCTAGCTTTTGGTACACACGAACAAAAATTAATGCATTTGGGGGCTATTGCACGCGGCGAAATTCGTTGGTGCCAGGGCTATTCGGAACCGGGTGCTGGATCCGACCTGGCTTCGCTTAAGACCAAATGTGAAGATAAGGGCGATCACTGGCTCATCAACGGCCAGAAAATCTGGACGTCCAATGCCGATATTTCTGACTGGATCTTCTGTCTGGTTCGCACCGATTTTGATGCTCCGAAACATAAGGGCATTACCTTCATCCTGATCGATATGGCGACTGAGGGGATTAGCGTAAAGCCGATCATCCTTATCTCGGGGCATTCGCCCTTTTGCGAGACTTTCTTTGACGATGTGAAAGTACCGAAAGCTTACGGCGACGATAATCTCTCGGTTGTTGGCGAGGTTAATCGCGGCTGGGATGTGGCGAAAAACCTGCTGGTTCATGAGCGGGGTATGTTGGGTACGATGTCGCCGCTGCGGGGCGCTACCGGGCCCGAAAATCTGGGCGGTTATGCTGCAGGCGAAATCGGCGTCGATGCAACTGGGCGTTTGGATGACCCATCCTTGCGGCAAAAGATTGCGCAAGCCGAAATTGATGACTGGGCCTATAACCTGACAGTCGAACGTTTGAATGACGAGGCCAATGCCGGAAATGGATTGGGCGCAAAATCGTCCATGTTGAAATATACGGCGTCTGAACTGACCAAGAAGGGCAGTCAGCTGCGCATGGATATTGCCGGAACCGATGCCGCGACCATTGGGCCTGATGGCATCGAATATGGCAGCCTGGCCAATACGTGGCTCTATAACCGCGCTTATTCCATCCTTGGCGGCACGACCGAGGTTCAACTCAACATCATTTCCAAGCGCGTCTTGGAATTGCCCAGCGCATAAAAGGCGAGATAGATATGTCCCTAATTCTCACCGAAGAACAGGAAATGCTGCAAGATGCGGCCAACGGTTTTTTGACTGAAAATGCACCCGTTACTGCGTTTCGTGAGATCAGGGATAGTAAGAATCCAGATGGCTTTTGTAGGGATTTGTGGAAAGAAATGGCCGATATGGGCTGGGCCGGAATCATTGTGAATGAGGAGTTTGGCGGCAGCGAATTTGGTTATGTCGGCGCGGGCGTTCTCGCCGAGCAGATGGGTCGAAACCTCACCGCATCTCCGTTTTTCTCGACTTCTGTTTTGGGTGCGACCGCGGTTCAGCGTTATGGCACAGACAAGCAGAAAGAGCAGCATCTGGGTTCGATTTGTGATGGTTCCACTCTCTTCGCATTGGCCGTCGACGAAGGGCCGCGCCACCGGCCTGAGCATATCGAGTTTGCCGCTACGCCGCATGGTAACGGCTACAAGTTATCCGGTACCAAGACCTTTGTTGCTGATGGTCATGTCGCCAATAAACTGATTATCGCGGCCCGCACATCGGGTGAAGCCAATGACCCATCGGGTATTACATTGTTCCTGGTCGATGCAGATGCCGAAGAGATTGAGCGTGCTCACACCCCCATGATCGACAGTCGCAATGCTGCCAATATCAAGGTTGATGGCCTGGAGGTCACCGGTGATGATATATTGGGTGAGGTTGATGGCGGCTATGAAGCGCTTGAAGGCATATTGTCAGCAGGGCGCGCCGTATTGGGTGCCGAAATGTCAGGATCGTCGCAACAGGCTTTTGCGATTACCACTGACTATCTGAAAGAGCGTGAGCAATTTGGCCAGAAAATCGGTTCGTTCCAGGGGCTACAGCACCGCGCGGCCCATCTCGCGACTGAGATCGAGATGACCAAATCGGCGGTCCTGAAATCGCTCCAATTGCTCGACGATGATTTCGAAAGCGCATCGGCCACCTGCTCCATGGCGAAAGCCAAATCGGGTATGACCGCCCAGCTGTCCACTCAAGAAGCAATTCAGATGCATGGTGGCATTGGCGTAACCGACGAATATGATGTTGGGCTCTATTTCAAGCGTGTACATGTCGCGCAGCAAATGTTTGGCGACGCTGGTTTCCATGCGGATCGGTTGGCGAAGCGCTCCGGCTATTGAGTGATTAAGGAGCGATCTAACCTTCGCTCATTATAATATTGGATGGGCCAAAATGCGCCGTCATTTTTTCTACTTTACCGGCTTCATCAAATTCAAAAATATCGATCACTTCGACGATCAGGACTTTGCCATCCCCTTGACCAATCTCAGCACGAAAAGGAAAGGCCGCCGTCTTTGCGCTTATTCTAATACTGTCGGTCAGTTCAACTTTCGCACCGCCAGAAAAAGCATTTTGATAAAAGGTCAGGATATCGTTGCCCGTTTTTGGTTCGGTGCCAGCAGGATCCTCCACCGCGGCATTCCCCGCATAAAGATCCATCACTGCATGCATGTCACCGGCATTAATCGCCGTCAGATAGCGGTTGACGATATCGGTTATATGTTCGGGTGTTGGCATCGGGCTTCCTTTCTGAAGAACAAGATGAATAATAGAGGCGTGCGGCACAAACCGGCGTCTCCCTAATTTGATAGGGATTTGAGGAGAGATGATATGACAAGGCGGCTGCAAGGGAAAACGGCGATTATCACCGGCGGTGCATCCGGCATCGGCGCTGCTATGGTGAAGCGCTTTGCAGAAGAGGGCGCGAAAATACTCTCTACCGACGTCCAGGTGGATCTCGGCCAAAAGGTTGCCGATGAGGCCGGCGCGCTTTTCGTTGAGCAGGATGTCTCGGAAGAATCAGGTTGGCAGCAGGTGGTGGCTAAGGCACAATCAGAATTTGGTCGTCTCGATATCCTTGTCAATAATGCGGGAATCGTTGCGGCTAAGTCGATTGAGGATATTGATCTGGAAAGCTGGCACCATTTGCTGGGCATCAATCTGACCGGCGTGATGCTGGGCTGTCAGAATGCGATCAAGGCGATGAAGCAAAATCCAGATGGGTCATCCGGTTCGATCATAAATATCGCCTCGACATCTGCTTTTACTGCACTTCCGGGAGACGTAACTTACACTGCTTCCAAAAGTGCTGTTCGAATGTTGACGCGATCAGTGGCTGTGCACTGCGCGCAATCCGGACTCAACATTCGCTGCAACAATATCGTTCCGGGCGGGACCCATACCGGGATTATCGATGCCGCCAAACAGGTCGTACCGGATATTTATGACCGGGTCGCCGCCATGTCACCTATGAACCGCATGGGCGAAGGCGCAGACATGGCCGGGGCAGCGGTCTATCTGGCCAGCGAAGATGCGGCTTTCGTGACCGGTAGCGACTTGCTGGTCGACGGGGGTATGCTCGCTGTTCATCCCGGCTATTAAACTACCAACCTAGCCGTTTTGCCAGTTATTGAGCCGGATGCTTTGGCCTAATGTCGCCAGCAATAAAGGAGAGGGTGAATGAACGCGCAGCCAATTGCAGATAATCTGTTCACTGACGACAATATGACCGCACTGGTCGGCGCGCGGAACAAGCAGACGGGACATATATCTTTCCCGCTGCCGCTAACGCCAAATGAGAATATCGAGCCGATAGCTCTGGCGAGCCGGGGAACCGTTTGGACCTATACCGTGCAGCGGTTTCCGCCCAAAACACCTTATGCGGGACCGGCAGATCCTGAGAATTTTAAGCCCTATATCGTGGCCTACGTCTCTCTTCCGGGACAAACCATGGTGGAATCGCGGTTGACCGGCATAGAGCCGGAAGATGTCGAAATCGGAATGGAAGTAGAGCTGACCGCAATCCCGCTGGACCCGGATGCTCCCGTCGATGAGCGAGTTATGATCCACGCTTTCCAGCCAGTTTGAGGAGATATTGAGATGAGCGACGTATGTATAGTAGGCGCGGGTATTCATCCCTTTGGCCGGACCGAAGGCCGTGATGGTATGGACCAGGGCGTCTACGCCGTAAAGCAGGCCTTGGCCGATACTGGCATAGCCTGGGAAGATGTTGAGTTTGCTTTTGGCGGCTCGGCTGCCTCTGGCGCTGCTGATACCATGGTGTCGAAGCTGGGGTTGACCGGCATTCAGTTTATCAATGTTTCCAATGGCTGCGCAACCGGGGGCTCGGCTCTTAATGCGGCGGCCAGTGCAATCAAATCGGGTGAGTATGAGATCGGTATGGCGGTTGGCTTTGACAAGCATCCCCGCGGCGCGTTTAACGCGGACCCGTCCGCCTATGGCCTGCCCAACTGGTATGGTGAAGCCGGCTATATGCTAACAACGCAATTTTTTGGCGCGAAGATCATGCGCTATCTGCATGAGAATGGTTTGAGCCGGGAAGCATTGGGACGGGTTTCGGAAAAAGCGTTCCGCAATGGTGCCAAGACCGACCATGCCTGGCGGCGCAGCGAAGTGGATCTCGAAACTATCATGAATGCGCCGATGATCAGTGACCCGCTGAACAAATATATGTTCTGTTCGCCCGCTGAGGGTGCTGTGGCTCTGATCCTCGCAAGCGAGAAAAAAGCGAAGGAACTGGGCGGACCGATGATCCGGCTGAAAACATCTGTCATGCGCACGCGGCCTCCGGGATCTTTTGAGGTTTTTGCGGCTTCCATCGACAATGAGCGCGGCGGGACTGCGACAGAAATCGCAGCCAAAGCGGCCTTCGAACAGGCAGGAATGGGCCCGGAAGATATTGATGTCGCCCAGCTCCAGGATACCGAGTCCGGCGCCGAAATCATGCACATGGCGGAAAATGGCTTTTGCCCCCATGGTGATCAGGAAAAATGGCTGATCGAGGGCCGGACCGAGATAAACGGGGCCTTGCCGGTTAATACCGATGGCGGCTGTCTGGCATGTGGTGAGCCCATTGGTGCTTCCGGCCTGCGGCAAGTCTATGAAAATGTCGCTCAACTGCGTGGCACCGCAGGCGAAAGGCAAGTTCCCGGTGACCCGAAAACTGCTTACACGCAGGTCTATGGCGCACCGGGTGTCTCGGCTGTGACGATTTTGCAGCGTTGAATTTTACTAATTTCGTCATGCTGAACTTGTTTCAGTATCTCCAGAGAGTTTAGATTATACCGGCTGAGATCCTGAATCGAGTTCAGGATGACGAAACTCTGAAAGGACCATTTCTTGAACCACGAAATCAGCGCCGAAGCTCGGACGATCGCCGATAAAGTCGAAGCCTTCGTCCGCGATAAAATATTCGCCTACGAGAAAGATCCACGCTGCGAAGACCACGGACCGACCGATGAACTGGTACAGGAGATGCGGGCCTTGGCTAAAGAGGCCGGTGTCCTGACGCCGCATATTCGTGAAGATGGCAGCCATCTGACTCATCTCGAAACGGCTTTGGTATTACGCAAGTCCGGCCTGTCGCCGCTCGGTCCGCTGGCGGTCAACACTTTCGCACCGGATGAAGGCAATATGTACCTGCTCGGCAAATGCGCTTCACCGGAACAGAAAGAGCATTTCCTCAAACCGCTGGTGGAAGGCGTTACCCGATCAGCCTTCTTCATGACCGAACCGGCCAGTGAAAATGGTGCCGGCTCTGACCCGATGATGATGCAGACCACTGCCAAGCCAGACGGCAACCACTGGGTCATCAATGGTCGCAAGACCTTCATCACCGGAGCCAAAGGTGCAACGGTCGGGATCGTCATGGCGAAGTCTGATGATGGTGCCTGCATGTTCCTTGTCGATCTACCCGATCCGGCAATTACCATCGAACGGGTTCTTGATACGATCGACAGTTCCATGCCCGGCAGCCATTCGGTGGTGAATATCGATAACTTGCGCGTGCCTGCTGACCAAATGCTTGGCGAAAGCGGTGAGGGATTCAAATATGCGCAGGTCCGTCTGGCGCCAGCGCGGCTCACCCATTGTATGCGCTGGCTCGGCTGCTGTGACCGGGCGCAGGAAATAGCCACCGACTATGCTTGCAAACGAATGGCCTTTGGCAAGCCGTTGGTTGATCATGAAGGCGTCGGCTTCATGTTGGCGGAAAACCAGATTGACCTGAAACAGGCGGAGCTGATGATCGACTGGTGCGCGCGAGTGCTCGACACCGGCGATATTGGCACGACCGAAAGTTCGATGACCAAGGTCGCGGTGTCCGAAGCTCTGTTCCGTATCGCTGATAAATGCGTGCAGGTTATGGGCGGCACCGGCCTCAGTCAGGACACCGTCGTTGAGCAGGTCTTTCGCGAAGTCCGCGCTTTCCGTGTTTATGACGGCCCGACCGAAGTTCATAAATGGTCACTGGCCAAGAAGATTAAGAAATCCCGAAAGGTTTAAACAGAGGAAATTCCATGACCAAGAACCGCAAATTCACTCTTGTCAGTCGCCCTGATGGCGAACCCAAGCCGAGCGATTTCGCGCTGGTTGAGGAAGACTTGCCGGAACTGGAGGATGGTTCTTTCCTCGTCCGCAATCATTATATCTCGCTCGATCCTGCGCAGCGTGGATGGATGAGTGACGCTGAAAGCTACATGCCGCCCATCCCCTTGGGCGATGCCGTGCGCGCCAGCGCCGTGGGCCGCGTCCATGCCTCCAAAAATCCCGACTTTCCGGTTGGACAATGGGTTGTCGGATTGGCCGCGATGGAAGAATATTCGGTGGTTGAGGCGGGCGGGTTTACTGCTCCGGTCGATGCTTCATTGGTGCCATCACCAACCAACTTCCTTTCGGTGCTCGGCGCTGTCGGGATGACCGCCTATTTCGGGATGATCGACGACGGCAAGCCTAAAGAGGGCGATACGTTGCTGGTCACGGGCGCAGCAGGCGCAGTCGGATCGCTGGTCGGACAGATTGGCAAGATCAAGGGTTGCCGGGTCGTTGGTATCGCTGGCGGTGCCGATAAATGTGCCAAGCTTGTGGATGATTATGGCTTTGACGCTGCGATTGATTATCGCGGCAAGAGCCAGGCTGAGCTGGAGGCTGAAATTGCCGCGGCTGCGCCTGACGGTGTCGACATTATCTGGGAGAATGTCGGGGGCATAATCATGGACGCTGGCATCGCGTCGATCAACGAATATGGCCGAATGGTGCTTTGCGGCTTGATCAGCGAATATAATAGCCCAGAGCCTGTGGGCACGCGCAACTTGTGGTATCTCATCTCGCGTCAGGCGTCGATCAAAGGCTTTCTGGTCCGTGACTATCCGCCGCGCTTTCCCGAGGGCATTACGCAAATGGGACAGTGGCTCGCCGAGGGTAAGATCAAGCATGACGAGGATATCGAGAAAGGCATTGAGAACAGCTATGATGCTTTCATGAAGCTGTTCTCCGGCGGCAATCAAGGTAAGCTGATTTTAGACGTTTCGCCTGAGGCGTAAGGAGTTTCACTATGTCAAATGCTGCTGAACAAATCGTCCTCGACTTTATCGAAAGCTGGAACCGCATGGACTATGATTCCATCTATGCAGCGATGGCGGATGATGTTTTCTATCACAACATCCCGATGGAACCCTGCGTAGGAATTGAAGCGGTGCGTGCCTTTTTCGAAGGCTCTGGTATGGGTTCGGATGGAGCGGAATGGATAACCCATCATATTGCCACCAACGAGAATATCGTTTTAACCGAACGGACCGATAAATTCCGGATCAACGGCCAATGGATCGCCATTCGGGTGATGGGCACGTTTGAGATTGAAAATGACAAGATCGCCAAATGGCGGGACTATTTTGATCTCGCCGAATTTCAGAATGAAATGGCGCGGGTGATGGGCGCGGGCACTGCCTGATTGTTCAACTCGGTTGATAAAGCGTCCCGTTATCCACCGGATATTCGCCCGCGGTCATAAAGCGCGACGCGTCGCTGGCCAGATAGATACATAGCTCAGCCACATCTTTGGGATGGCCCAATCCACCGAGCGGGATCATGCCTGTGTCCGGGGTCGGATCGCCCTCTGCACCAACAGCGGCCTGCCGCACCATGGGGGTATCAATACCTGCCGGGTGCAGGCTGTTGCAGCGGATCGGGTAATTTTGCTCCTTGCAATGCAGCGCTACCGATTTGGTCATTGACCGCACACCGCCTTTGGCCGCCGCGTATGCCAGGAACGGCGAGTAACCCTGTAGCGCAGCCATGGAGCTCATATTGATGATCGAGCTGGGATGTGCATTAGATTTCATCGCCCGCACCGCGGTCTGGCACCCAAGGAAAACCCCTTCGAGCATCACTGCATTGGTCAATCGAAATTGCTCCAGTGTACAATCTTCAATGGTGGCTGGAATGACTAGCCCAGCATTATTGACCAATATATGCGGGGTTCCGAAGTTTTCCGCGGTTTCTTCAAACACTTCCTCCCAGCGTTTCGGCTCCACAACATCCTGATGTAGAGCCATCGCGTTGTTGCCAATTGCGGCGGCGACTGCCTCGACGCTTTCGGTATTCATATCGGTGAGAACAACCTTCGCGCCTTCGGCAACAAAAGACTCGCTGATCGCTTTACCAAGACCCGATCCAGCACCCGTCACAATCGCAATTTTACCTTCTAGCCGGCCCATAAATCCTCCCTGTAAAGCTGTATTGTTGATCGCATAGGCTTTGAATCCGCCCATGATAGCAATCCCCAATATCGTTAGTTTCCGTAAGGGATTTTCAACGCCCACGGAACATATGTTGCGCGAATATCACAGTTTTGCATATTTGCTATCAAATTGGCTAGCAGAGCGCCACGAAACTCCTGCTTAAGATGACCCCATAAATAAGGCGGAAAAACCGCCACTTAATTTGGATGAGGCCCAGGTCTGCGACCCGGGAATTTTGGGAGAGAGTGATGACTGAACAATCTAAACGCCACAATAGTATCTTTGCGACAAAAACCATGCGCGGATTGCTTATGGGTTCTGCGGCAAGCCTGGCTTTCGCCGGTGTTGCTGCTCCGGCTCATGCGCAGGATGCTGCTGAAGATGATGACAGCAATGTCATCACGGTCATTGCGCGTAAACAGACAGAGACATTGCAGGAAGTTCCAGTGACGGTGACTGCTATTGGCGGCGATACGCTTGAAAACTTCCAGGTCAATGAAATTGCTGATGTTGTGAGCCGGGTTCCTGCACTGAACGTTCAGGTTGGTGGTTCCGGTTCTGGTGGCCAGATCAGTTTGCGCGGTGTGGGCTCATCCAATATCTCCGCGTCGTTCGACTCCGCCGTTGCGTTTGACTTTGACGGTGTTCAGGTCAGTACGATGCGGATTGTACAAGCTGGCTTCTTTGACGTTGAGCAGATTGACGTTCTTAAAGGTCCACAATCGTTGTTCTTTGGTAAAAGTGCGTCGGCCGGTGTTTTCGCCGTCCGTTCGGCCAATCCAACGCCTGATTGGGAAGTCGGTGTTAAAGTTTCTCAAGAATTTGAAGAAAATGGCACTACGATCGGTGGATATATATCCGGTCCAATCTCTGATGCATTGGGCGTTAGAGTGGCAGCCCAGTTCAACAATATTGAAGATTATGTCGATTTGGCGCCAGGCACACCGGCGTTTAATCCAAATGGTTCGCGCCGAACAAGCCGTGGTCTGCAAAATTTTGTTAGTCGCGTTACTTTCCAATGGGATCCGTTTGATAATTTCAACGCCAATTTGAAACTCAACTATATCAAAAATGAGAATGATGGCGGGATCGCGCATTCCGATATTAATTGTGGGCCCAATGGTGTCGCGGATTCAATATTCTTGTTAGGTGGTGGCGTTGTAATCCCTTCCAATGCAGACTGTAATGATAGTGATGGACTATATCACCATGCGGATGGTGCTCCTGCCGTGGTTGGACAGGTTCCAGCAGGATCTGCAGGGGAAGGGCGTTTCGACAATGGTATTCCTTATGGTGAAACGGAAATTTTCTTTGGCCGGTTGAAATGGGATTTGGATGTCTCCGATTCCCTTACCCTTTCTTCGGTCACTGGCTATTTGAACTTGGATGCGGTTGATACGGATTGTTATGGCTATGTTGGTGTATTCCCGGGCGGAGCACCAGGCGGCGTAGGCTGTAGTGATCCGCGGAACCGGTCAGAGCAATTTACGCAAGAACTTCGTATTGCCAGTGATTATGACGGTATGTTCAACTTCATGGTCGGCGCGTTCTATGAAAGCCGTGAAATTGATTTCGATACGTCTCAACTCGGGGTCAATATCGGTTTTGTTGCGCCGGACCCCGTCACTGGTAATACCTTTGATTGGTTCAAAAAGCATAACACCAAGACGGAAGCCCTGTCTTTCTTTGGTAGCGTGACTTTGGATCTGACTGATCAACTGGAATTGTCAGGCGGTATTCGTTGGACTGATGAGCAGAAAGTAAATACGATTTCTGTTCCTTATGTTCATGCATTCCTTGCGGCTGGCCCGGCATTTATTAATAGCGGCTTCTTCTCAGGACCGATTAAGTTTAGTGACAGCAACTTCTCACCTGAAGTTTCCCTGAAATATCAAGCTACGGATGATATCAACATCTATGCCGCATTCAAAACTGGCTTCAAATCTGGGGGCATTGACAATAGTGCTCTGCCTTCCAGTTCTTTGAGTGCAGCAGCGTTATCAGGCGATTTCGGTGCACTGATCTATGATTCAGAAACCGGCCTCGGCGGTGAAGTTGGTGTCAAAGCGCAATTTGCTGATCGCACAATTACATTGAATACCTCCGTGTTCTATTATGTATTTGATGATCTGCAGGTGCAGAATTTTGATGCTACGACCATTCAGTTCCAAACTTTCAATGCCAGTCAGCTGACCAGCCAGGGTGTTGATGTGGAATGGGCATGGCGGACACCCGTTGATGGTCTGAATCTCTCTGGTTCCATTGCTTATACTGATGCTGAATTCTCGGCTCCGTTCGTGACCACATCGGGTGAAGATATCAATGGTCGGGCAGCGGCACGCGCTCCGAAATTTGCAGCCAACGCTGCCTTTGACTGGTCGATCCCAATGAGTGATGCCTTTGAATTGGGGTTGAACGGCAACCTGCAATATAGCGGTTCCTATTTCACCAACGAGGACTCACTGACTGACCTAAAGCAAGACAGCTATGTTTCGATCGATGGTTCAATCTCAGTTGGTGATCCAGATGGGGCTTGGAAATTGTCACTGGTCGGCGTGAATCTGACCGACGAAATCTGGGTCAATACCAGCGGCGGCCGTCCGTTCCTTGAGCCAGGCGTCGGCGATGATCTTGTCGTAACCCAGAACCGCGGCCGCCAGGTCTTTGTGGAGGCCAGCTTCAAGTTCTGATCAACTCTCCCGTTGATCACAAGAGGCCGGGGCAGCTGGGGGGCTGTTCCCGGCCTTTTCTTTGGTCGATGGTTTAGGCGAGGATAGCCATATTGAGAGTGGTGGCGGGACGGTGTCCGGGTAATATTGGATCAGTAAAAATCATATAGGTTGAGGAGCGAAACATGGGACGTCTTGAAGGAAAAAAAGCCATTGTATTGGGCGCGGCGGGCGCAGGCAATATGGGGCAGGTGATTGCTCAACGTTTGCGCGATGAAGGCGCCGATATACTGGTCGCTGGCCGAAAGGAAGACGAACTGAAACGCTTTGCGGGAGAGTTGGGCGGCCATTATGCGCTGTGTGATCTGACGAACGAAGACGAAGTCAATGCGCTTGCAGAAACCGCGACCAGCAAAATGGGCGGCGTGGATATTGCGGTTAACGCAACCGGTCTTGGTTTCCTGAAGCCGTTTCTGGAAAATACCAGAGAAGAGCTGGAGATGATGTCGGCGCTGCAATTGGTCGGCCCGTTTCAGTTCTATCAAGCGATGATCAACGCGATGACAGATGGTGGTTCGATCATTCAGATAAGCTCCGCGACAGCGACGATCATGCTGAATGACCATGCGGCCTATATGGGTACCAAGGCGGCAACTGATCATATCATCCGTTGCATTGCACATGAATTTGGCGAGCGCGGTATAAGAGCCAACAGCATTTCACCAGGCCTCACCCGCACACCTATGACGGCTGGCGTTGATCAGGTGCCCGGCTTGGTGGAGTCCTTTGAAGCGCGGTATCCGCTGGGCCGTATCGGCACCAGTGAAGATATTGCAGCGGCCACTGTTTTCCTTGCCAGCGACGAGTGCTACATGACCGGCGAAAATCTGCAGGTCAATGGCGGTCTGTGCTTGCGCGGCAATCCAACGCGCAAGGATCAGGAATTGATGATGGGGGCTGTCGCTGCCGCCAACAGCTGATGGTGTAAAAGCCGGTTGGCGCTCTGGTAATTTTCCGCCATGAAGGTGCACAGATGCATCGGCACGGGGAAGATCGCTATTGCTAGACATAATTAGCCAGTTACAGGGCGTTATCGGGATTGCCTTTATTCTGATGGTTGCCTGGATATTGTCGGAAAATCGTAAGGATCGGCCTAGCTGGCGCTGGATTGCAGGGGCGATTGCCATCCAGTTCATCCTCGCCGTTGCGATTGTTCGCATTCCTGGCATCTGGGATATTATCGGCCTCGCCAATCAGGGTGTACAGGCCATCGAACAAGCAACCCTGGCCGGTTCCAGCTATATGTTTGGTTATGTCGGTGGCGCGGAACTGCCCTTTGTTCTGAAAGAAGGTGCGGCCCCGCCGCTGATTATCGCATTTCAAATATTGCCGCTGGTCATTGTGTTCTCGGCTCTGGCGGCCTTGCTTTGGCATTGGCGGGTTTTGCAGATGATCGTCAAAGGCCTTTCCTGGGCTTTGCAAAAAACGCTGGGCGTTAGCGGCGTCGTGGGCCTCAGCGGCGGTGCGAATATCTTCCTAGGTGTCGTCGAGTCACCCTTGGCCGTACGCGCCTATTTTGAAAGGATGAGCCGGGCTGAGCTGTTCACGATCATGGTGCTAGCCATGTCGACAATATCCGGCGCAATACTGGTGCTTTATGCAACCACTTTGGAAAGGACCGTGCCCAATGCGGTGGGGCATATGATTTCCGCCTCGCTGATCTCTCTGCCAGCGGCCATCCTGCTAGCGCGGCTAATGGTGCCCGGACGGTCGGACACCAAGGTAGACCGGGAGGAACCCGGCCTGAAATATGACAACAGCTTTGACGCCATCATCAAGGGTACAATGGATGGCGTACAGCTTTTCCTGGCGGTTATAGCGGTGATCATAGTGATCTTCGCGTTCGTTGCGCTGATCGACCAGATACTCTCTGTTTTGCCCTTGATTGGCGGCGAAGCGCTGACCTTGAAACGGATTTTCGGCTGGATATTCGCGCCACTAATGTGGATGATTGGGGTACCTTGGGAAGAGTCGGCCGCGGCGGGATCGTTGATGGGAACGAAAGCAATCCTCAATGAATATGTCGCTTATCTGGAGCTGGCGGCGCTGCCGGCCGATACTTTTAGCGCCAAAGGATTATTGATCGTCACCTATGCATTGTGCGGTGTCGCTAATCTGGCAAGTGTCGGCCTGATCATTTCCACCATCGGCACGCTATGCCCTGAACGCCGCGCAGAAGTGGCAGGATTGGGCATGAAAAGCTGGTTTGCCGGCAATTGTGCCACCGCGATGACCGGCGCGGTGATCGGGATTATCACATGGGTATGAGGTTTGCTTGCAATGTTTGATGCCAAGATCCGCCCGCTGATTGATCCTCCGCTTAATGCAGTTGGTCGGGGCTTGGCTCGGATCGGTTTTACGGCCAACAGCATAACCCTGTTGGGCCTCGGTCTTGGCTTGGGTGGGGCTTTTGCCGTTTCACAGGGGCAATATGGCTGGGCCCTGGCACTGGTGGTGGTGAGCCGGCTATTGGACGGTCTTGACGGTGCTGTTGCGAGAGCAACGGAGAAGACGGCTTTTGGAGGCTATCTGGATATCGTCTGCGATTTCATCTTTTACGTGTCGATTCCGCTGGCTTTTGGGATTGCTGATCCAGGTAATTTACTGCCTGCCCTGGTGCTGGTAGCCGCGTTCACAATTACCGGAATCAGTTTTCTGGCTTTTGCCGTTACCGCTGGCGAGCAAGGAGCGGAAACCAGCGCTCATGGCGAGAAGAGTTTCTTCTACAGCACCGGCATTGCGGAGGGGGGAGAGACGATCGCTTTCTTCCTGATCATGTGCTTGTTCCCGATGCATTTCGCAATGCTAGCTTACATATTTGCTGGACTATGCGTGATGACAGTATTGCAACGGACAGTTTTGGCGTGGCTTAGTTTTCGTGGTTAGAACCTAATAATGAACTATCCGCTTTCCTACATACGGCACATTGTAAACTTTGTATCCGGGCGTTCTAGCTACGCGCCCAGTTGAAATAGCGTTCCAGCCATTTCAGTGCCCATTCGGGCTTATGCTTCTTGCGCCATTCGCCAGCGGCAAATTTATTCGCTTCTGCCATCGTAGGATAGGTGTGAATTGTGCCGAGGATCTTGCCAAGGCCTAGTCCGTGTTTCATTGCCAGGACATATTCGGTGAGCAATTCACCGGCATTCTGGCCGACAATGGTGACGCCCAATATCCGATCTTTGCCTGGCGGCGTCAGCACTTTGACAAAGCCTTCTGTGGCGCTTTCGGCAATCGCGCGGTCAAGATCGTCAAGGCCGTATTTGGTGACCTCATATGCGATGCCTTCTTTCTCAGCCTGCTGTTCGTTGAGGCCGACATGCGCGATCTCTGGATCGAGAAAAGTCGTCCACGGCAGAAATTCATAACTCGGCTTGAACTTCTTGTACCGCCCGAACAAAGCATTAACGGTTGCGAACCAGGCCTGATGCGAGGCATTATGGGTTAGCTGATAGGGGCCAGCAACATCGCCTGCAGCATAGATATGCGGGAAAGTGGCCTGAAGATGCTCGTTGGTCACCAGTGTACGATCAGTTTCAACCCCAAGCTCTTCAAGACCGAATCCCTCAAGCCGTGCCGCCCGGCCTACGGCTATGAGCAAATCGTCAAACGGAAGGGATTGTTCACCGCTATCATTCTCGACAATGATCATTTTGGCGCCATTCTGCATTTCGGTGCGCAGAGCCTTGTGGCCGCAGAGTAATGTGACACCGGAATCAGCCAGCGCTTTGGAGGCGATTTCGGACACATCCTCGTCCTCGATCCCCATAACCCTGTCCGCCATCTCGATTAGCGTGACTTTGCTGCCCAGACGCGCGAAAGATTGCGACAACTCACAACCAATCGGTCCGCCACCGAGAACGACCATCTTTTCCGGCACGTTATCGCGCTTGGCCATTTCTTCCCAAAGCGTATCGCTGGTCAGAAATCCGGTATCGTCCAACCCAGCCAATGGCGGAACAAAGGGCCGCGCACCAGTCGCGAGAACGATCGCCTTGCCGGTCAGCGTCTGGGAGCCACCGTCGTTGCGTTCAATCTCCACGGTCCAGGGATCGGTCAGTCGGGCATAGCCCTGCACGACATCAACGCCCAGGCCTTCAAACCGTTCGACACTGTCATGCGGTTCGATGGTTTTGATGATGTCTTCAACCCGGGCAATCACATTTTTAAAGTTTATGACCGGCTTGGTGGCGGTGAGGCCATAGCGATCGGCATGTTGCATTTGCTCGGCGATCTTGGCGCTTTTGATCAGCGCTTTGGATGGAACACAGCCATAGTTCAGGCAGTCGCCACCCATTTTTCCGGACTCGATCAAAGTGACCTTCGCATTGATTGTCGCAGCAATGAGCGAGGATACCAGCCCGCCGGAACCGGCGCCAATGACGATCAGATTGCGATCAAATTTCTTCGGCCTGGTCCAGCCTTTGTAGATCTTCCGGTTTTTGACAAAACCGATAATCCCTTTGGCAATCCAGGGGAATATCGCGAGCAGGACAAAGGAACCGATGACCGAGAGGGAGAAGACCTCGCCTACAGAGTTCACCTGGGATAGTTGGGTGCCGGCATTCACATAGACGATAGTGCCTGCGAGCATTCCGATCTGACTGGCGACGAAATATTTCCAGACCCGCATCTTGGTTAGTCCCATCAGCAGGTTTACGACAAAAAACGGAAAGGCGGGAACCAGTCTGATGGAGATCAGGTAAAAAATGCCGTCGCGCTTTATTCCTTCATTGATATTTTTGAGTCGCTGGCCAAATTTGCTTTCGACCCAGTCGCCCAGCAAATAACGGGAGGTGAGAAAGGCGATGGTCGCGCCAATGGTGGATGCAAAGGACACGATAATCGTGCCCACAACGACGCCAAACAGGGCGCCGGCAGCCAGTGTCATCACCGCAGCGCCTGGAATGGAAAGGGCTGTCACGGCGACATAGATCAGAAAAAACCCACCAATGATGAGCAGCGGATTGGCGCGGTATTGCGCATCTATTGCATCTTGCTGTGCCTTCAGGTTTTCGAGCGTCAGCTGCGAACCGAGATCATAGTGAAAAAACGCAAATATCGCCGCCACAATGACGGCTAGTAGTAGTAATTTCTTCGCCATACCGGTTTTTCCTTAGCCCCCTGAATAGGATGATTTTCTATGGTTCGCAGCTAAGGCATAACCGGTTACAGGTCTGTCGTCGATGGGGCTAATTAGGTTTGCTGATCCGGAAAACTATTTGTCTTTCAAGCCCATGGCGTCGAGCATGCCTGGCAACCACTCCCTTGTATTGCTGTCATAGAGTGGAAATGTATTGGTATAAGCCCAGGCACACATGCCGATGCCGACGGCGTCAAATGCAGTCCGGACCGCTTTTTGATACTGGACCCGCTCGGTCACCGGGATAAGGTCTATCGCTCCAAACTCGCCCATAAACGGTGTTTTTCCGGTGCGAGCGATATAATCGCGTATCTTCTGAACATCGTCATCAAGCGCTTTTTTGTCTTCCTCGCTACCATATTTACGGCCTAGTGGCGGCGGCGTATCGACCCAGGTTGCGCCCTGATGGGTGAAAGGAAAAGGGTCGTAATAGTGGAAGGTTGGCACGATGTGCGGATCATCGGGCAGTGGCAATGTGGCTAGGGAATTGATGCCGCTCCAAAGCTCCCCGCCGATAATGACCGGTCGATCAGGATTGGTATCGCGAATGGCTGCCAAAGCAGGCTGCAGCGTGGCGAGCAGGTTTTTATGGGTTAGCTGATCATGTGGTTCGTTCTCAATCTCGAACCAGAGATGCTCAGTGGGTTCATTAGCGAAAGCCGTGGCAATCTGTGTCCATAATCCCGCTAGACGTGGTGCATGTTTGGCCGGTTGCTTGTAGAGCTCCTCATAATGATGGTCGTCCAAGATCACATTGAGTCCGGCTTCACGAGCCAAGAAGACGATATGCTTGACGCGATTCATGAAGGGTTCCTGGATTGTATAGGGGGGCTTCTCATCAGCATGCGCTGACCAGCGGGCAGGCAGGCGGATCGTGTCAAAGCCCGCGGCGGCGATGACCTGAAAATCATCATCAGCTATCTTGCGACCCCAATCTCCCTCTTGTGGCGGTTCGAGATGATTGCCCATATTGACACAGCGGCCAACGGGCAGGCTATCGGTTTGGGCCTCCGCGAGTGCGGGACTGAACGTGAGGGCAGCGCAGGCGGCTGCGGTTGCTAGCTTTTTGAGGTTCATCATTTCTTCCTTTGATCAGGGTTCGATGGGGGATGAAGGGATTGAAAATAGGCAAGACTGCGCTGTAACGTTTGAAACGGTCGGGAAGACACATCATGCTCTGCAACAAGATGCGTGATGCCGGCTAATTTCGATTGGCGCAGCACGGCCGGGAAATCGATGCGCCCATCTCCGGCATCGACCATGGCGGTGGTCTGCAGATGCATGTCTTTTGCGTGTATCAACGGAAATCCGCCGGGATAAGCTCGAAAATACCGTTCGGGAGAACGCTCCGCGACCGTCAACCAATAGAGGTCGAGCTCGAATACAACAAAGCGGCGGTCGACGCCGGCGAGCAGCAAGTCATAAGGTTCGACACCATCGATCGGTTCAAACTCGAATGCATGGTTGTGATAGGCAAAACGGATACCCTGCTGATGGGCGCGCCGGGCAACATTGTTGATGATCTCGATCCAGGTTTCCCACTGGGCCAACGTTTGCCGCTCCTCAACTGGCAGCCACGCAAGAATCATATAATCGGCGCCCAGAATGCGCGTTTCCTCGATGAGTCCATTCGGATCATCCCGCAGACGCTTCCAGCTGATATGCGATCCCAGAATATGCAGATCCAGGGAGTCAGCAATGGAACGCACATAAGCAGGATCGTGGTCGAAAAGCCCGGCCAGCTCGATCTCCCGATAGCCGAGTGCGGCCACTTGCTGCAGCGTCCCAGCAAAATCCGACTGCAACTCGTGACGGACCGTATAAAGCTGTGCGGCGTGGCTGATGTGAGGGTGCGTATGGGGTGCAGACAAGGACATGACAGGCTGCGGCTGAGTGCAAGATGGCAGCAAAATAGCCACCAGCATGATTAGGTATCGCAGTCTTTGCCTGGCAGGTTCCATGGGTTGGCAGGTTCTCTCCATTCGTCGGCATTGGCGTTTGCCTTAAGCGCCGGATCGGAAGGAAACGGCGGCCGCAATCACGAAGATAGGACGGCATGAAGAATAATGTCAACGTTGTCTTTTACTTCCATGATTGAACTGCTAGACCTTTGCGGGTCAGATTTAGATGCTAGCAAGGATCATGCGGAAAGGGCTTTCAATGGTTGAGTTGGTCGCGCCCAAGGGGTTGAAATCGCGCGAGTCGGTGACACGGCAGATATTCGATACGGACATTCGACCAGCCGGTAAGCCATTGATATTGAAGGGGCTGGCTGCGGATTGGCCAGCCACTCAGGCAGCTATGCGGTCCAGTGATGATATTGCCTCCTATCTGACAAGGCTGGCGAGCGATGCTTCGGTTATGACCTATCTCGGCAAGCCCGAGATGGCCGGACGATTTTTTTATCGTGAGGACATGCGCGGTTTCAATTTCGAGCGGCGTGAAATTGCCATCAAGAAGGTTATCGCAAAGCTACTCGACATTAAAGACGACCCCTCGCCCATGCATATCTATGCTGGTGCCGGTCAGTCGGCCGATCTGTTTCCGCAATTTGCCGCTGCCAATCCAATGCCATTGCTCGATTCTGCCGTCACGCCGCGGGTGTGGATCGGAAATGCCGCTCGTGTCGCGCCGCATTTTGATGCATCGGAAAATATCGCAGTTGCCGTCCGGGCGCGCCGCCGATTCTTATTGTTCCCACCGGACCAAGTAAAGAATCTCTACATAGGACCTTTCGAAGTGACGATGGCTGGCCCGCCTGCCAGTATGGTGGATCCAACAGCACCCGATCTTGAGTGTTATCCCAAATATCGCGAGGCGATGAACCAAGCGTTTATCGCTGAATTGGAGCCAGGGGATGCGATCTATATTCCGTCGCTTTGGTGGCATTTTGTCCAGTCTTTTGAACCATTCAATGTATTGGTCAACTATTGGTGGGCCAATGAAACAGCTGGTGCTGGTCTTGCGGCAGTGGCACACGGACTGCTTAGCATCCGTGACCTCCCGGCCAATGAAAAACAGGCGTGGCGAGCGCTGTTCGATCATTATGTTTTCAGCGATGAAGCGAGCAGGGCGGCGGACCATCTTCCTGAGCACATCCAAGGTGTGCTGGGCCCAAGCTCACCGGAACGAGACCGTAAAATAGCGGCATTTCTGATTGGTGGCCTAAACGATATCTGACCGATTTGTGCGCTGGAAAGTCGGCTCGAAAAATTTCTTTGACTCCCGAATGACAACGATGACATAAGAAGAGAAAATGTCAGATTAGGATGGATGGATGAAGAGATTTATCGGCGCAATCGCACTTGGCTTGTGTTTGACAGGGTGTCAGATCAGTGATTCATCTGCGGTGAATTTTAGCGCCGAATTTCCATTTCAAGACCAGTCATTGTCGATTGAAGAACGCGTTGACGACTTGGTGTCGCGCATGACGTTAGAAGAAAAAGCGGCGCAAATGTACGACAAGGCGCCTGCGATTGAGCGGCTTGGTGTACCCGACTATGTCTATTGGAACGAGGCGCTTCACGGTGTTGCGCGAGCGGGGGAGGCAACCGTTTTTCCGCAAGCTATCGGCATGGCTGCTACTTTTGACGAGGCGCTGATGTTGCGTATCGCAACCACCATTTCCGATGAAGGTCGCGCCAAGCACCATGATTTTCTGAAACGCGGTAATGCGTCAATCTATACCGGTCTGACCTTTTGGTCACCGAACATCAATATATTCCGTGACCCGCGCTGGGGCCGTGGGCAAGAGACATATGGCGAGGATCCCTATTTGACCGGGCGAATGGCGGTCAATTTTGTGAATGGTCTGCAAGGGGATGATCCCAAATATCTCAAAACGGTTGCGACCGTGAAACATTATGCCGTGCATAGTGGTCCTGAAACTACGCGACATACAGATGACTATGATCCAACCGACAAAGATCTGTACGAAACCTATTTACCTGCTTTCGCCGCCGCAATTGCTGATGCCAATCCGGCCTCGGCAATGTGCGTCTATAACGCTGTGCGCGGTATTCCTGGATGTGCCAGTGAGTTTCTAATGCAGGACATCTTGCGCGACGAGCTGGGCTTTTCCGGTTTTGTTGTTTCGGATTGCGGAGCGATTGGTAATATCCACAGGCCGCAGCATCATGACTATGTGAAGACCAAGGCTGAGGCCGCAGCGATCTCCGTCAAAGCGGGTACGGAATTGGTTTGCGGCGACGGGGAGGGCAGCGTTTATGCGGCTTTACCCGAAGCGGTTGAAAAAGGATTGATCGACGAGGCGACGATTGACAAGGCGCTGAAGCGTATCTTTACGGCACGCTTTAGACTGGGCATGTTCGATGACCCAGAGAAGATAAGCTATGCGGCTATCCCGATGAATGTGGTGGGATCCGATAAGCATCTTGCACTTACTAAAGAAGCAGCGCGCAAGTCGCTTGTTCTTTTGAAGAATAACGGCGTTCTGCCGTTGAAAACCGATCAGAAGGTCGCGGTTATCGGGCCCAATGCCGACAATTTTGATGTTCTGATCGGAAACTATCATGGCAAACCGGTACGCCCTGTCACTGCTCTTGAAGGATTGCGCGCCCGGTTCGGGAATGGCAATGTTGCTTATGCGCCAGGCAGTTCGCTCGGCGGCACCATGTTCACGCATTATGAGACTGTCCCGGCCGCCGCTCTGTCACATCGCGATGGCGATAGTTTCGCGCCTGGTATTAAGGCAAGCTACTATAAAGGCGAAGAAGCACAAGGTGAGCCTGCCCGGGAAGTCGTTGAAAAAACTATCGATCTCGAATGGAAAGGACCTCCAGCGACGGACGCGATTGATGAAGCCTTCACCGCAGTCTGGGAGGGCTATATTAGTCCCGCGAGCACCAGCCGCTATCGGTTCGGGCCAGATCTGACGGTCGAAATTGACGGCAAACCAGTTGAAGCGGATGGTGTCGAACTTACCAAGGGTGAACGACACGCGATCAAGGTTAGTCTGTCCAAGGCCCCCGTATGGCACAACAATGCAATCGAACCGATGGCGCGGTTGGAATGGCTTGATCTTAACCGTGACCTGACGGCTGAAGCCATGATCGCAGCTGACAAATCTGATGTGATCCTGTTTTTCTCCGGCCTCTCTGCAAAGCTTGAAGGTGAAGAAATGTCAGTTGATGTCCCCGGCTTCGTCGGTGGAGACCGAACCTCTCTCGACTTGCCAGCGGAACAGACGGCACTGCTCAAAAAACTGCAGGCGACGGGTAAGCCGATTGTTCTGGTCAATTTCTCCGGTAGTGCGGTCAACCTGTCTTGGGCAGATGAAAATCTGCCTGCTGTGGTGCAAGGCTTCTATCCAGGAGAAGCGACCGGACTGGCGGTGTCTGAACTGTTGCTCGGGGATTATAGCCCTGCAGGTCGTTTACCGGTAACTTTCTACAAGGATGTCCGGGGAATGTTGCCGCTCAATGACTATTCCATGAAAAACCGGACCTATAAATATTTTACGGGAACCCCAGTCTATCCCTTTGGCCATGGGCTAAGCTACACGCGCTTTGCATATTCAAATCTGGTGGCACCGGAAACACATGATCCTTCGATGCCGCTAACCCTGAGTGCGACTTTGACAAATCAGGGCAAGATGGATTCTGATGAAGTGGTTCAGGTCTATGCTTCCCGCCGAAATGGCGAAGCAGATGCACCGCTTCGCACTCTAGTGGAATTTGACCGCGTCAATGTGCCAGCCGGGGGATCGCAAAAAGTTTCATTCACCATTGCACCCGACAAGCTGCGCTTCGTGGATAGTGACGGATTGCGCAAAGCTTATGAGGGCACGATCGAATATAGCATCGGATCGGGTCAGCCGGGCAGTGTGGCACCAGGCGCCAATGTAATCGGGAAGGTCGGTTTTTCAGGAAGCTGAGAATATGAAATCATGCAGGGGAGTTAAGTCATGATCATTCGCAAATCCATAATTGCCCTTTCGGCAATATCGCTAATGGCAGGTACGGCCATTGCGAAACAACCAAATGCCGTTCTGCAGGCAATTGATGATGCTTTGCCAGGCACATTGATCAATGATCCGACGGTCGTGGATTGGGTTGTTTACGGTAACAGCAAGAAGCCCAAACAAGTCAGCGCGCCGGAAACGCCAGGCCAATTCGCGATGCAGCTTAAAGTGGTCAAAAAGGGCGCGCAAAAATATGACATGGGTGTGAACGTACCGATCAGAACGGGCATCACATCAGGAAATATTATCACGATTGCATTTTGGGCACGTGCGGTGAAAGCCGACACGGCTGACGGCAACGGCGTAGTTGGCGTGCGGATCAATGAAGACAAAGCGCCCTATGACGGCTTTGGCGATCAGGATGTAAAAATCGGCACCAAGTGGAAGCTATATGAAGCAAAAATGCGCGCGACCATGACAGTGGCTGCTGGGCAAGCCGTGGCTGGATTTCAGCTGGCGGGTGCTAAACAGACGATTGAGATCGGGCAGGTCTATGTGCTCGATATGGGCGCCTCATAGTTTAAACGGATCTTCTTCCCGAGCCGGCCTGGCTTGCTGCACCGGAGCTGTCTTTTGCGCCATTTGAGCGCTGCAATGCTGTTCGATAAAAGCTTCATGGCTTGGCAAGCTCGCCGCCGCGCGACAAATTACATCCTTTATAGCGTTGAGCCGCTGCTTGGTTTCTTCGGCGCTAATCACGCCGGCTACCGGATGATATTCATCCGGAAAAATACCTTGCCCCGTCATCACGGCTAGCCAACTGGGTTCGGCAAAAATCTCATTTTCGTCGCGAAAAATGCGACCCGCTTGCCGGAACAGCTTCAGTTTACCAGCCAGAAATTCAGGAATGTCCATCGTGCGGACATGGTTCCAGAATTCGGAATCGGACCGCTCAGTGGCATTATAATGCAAGATCAGGAAATCGCGGATCGTTTCAAATTCCTGATCGATAAGCGCATTAAATTTTTGCCGGTCGACTGGACTGAAATCACCAGTGGGGAAGAGCGAAATCAGTTTCGATATGGCACTCTGTATCAGATGGATACTGGTCGACTCCAAAGGTTCAAGAAACCCACTGGATAGACCAATAGCAACGCAGTTATTTTTCCAGATCTCACGGCGTTTGCCTGTGGTGAAGCGCAATTGGCGGGGCTCGGCCAGCGCAGGCCCTTCCAGATTGTCGATCAAAGTCTGACGGGCTTCCTCATCGCTGGTATATTGGCTGGAATAGACATAGCCATTGCCAACCCGGTGTTGCAGCGGAATGCGCCATTGCCATCCGGCTTTCCGCGCCGTGGACCGGGTATAGGGGGTGAGGTTTCCTGTCCGCTCACAAGGTGCGGCAATAGCGCTGTCGCAAGGCAGCCAGTGCGACCAGTCATCGTAGCCGCTTTGCAACGTCTTCTCGATCAGTAACCCGAAAAAACCGGTGCAGTCGATGAACAATTGCCCATCTTTGATCTGGCCGTTTTCCAATGTGACGGATTCGATAAATCCATCACTGCTTCGCTGCTGGACCGAGGTGACTTTTCCCTCAGTGCGCCTGACGCCGCGCTCTTCGGCATATTGGCGGAGGAACCCAGCATAAAGTACCGCGTCAAAATGATAGGCATATCTTATGCCCGACAGGGGTGAGTTGGGCGGCCCCGACGGTCGTGCAAACCGGCCTTCCTTGCCGGCTTGCCAAGCCAGACAATAGTCTTCCAATTCTGACGTATCGCCGGAGGCCTTGGCACGTAGCCAGAAATGGTGAAAACTAATTCCCTCCATGTCGAGACCATAGACACCAAAGGGATGGAAATAGCGCTCTCCTGGTTTGTGCCAGTCCTGGAATTCTATACCCAGTTTGAAGGTGGCCTGTGTTGCACGCATGAATTCATTTTCATCGACGCCAAGCAGACCATTGAATTTCATGATTTCGGGGATAGTGGCTTCGCCCACGCCGACCGTTCCAATCTCTTCGGATTCAATCAGATCAATCTGCATCCTCGATCCGCGAAAGACGTTGGACAAAGCGGCGGCAGTCATCCATCCGGCTGTGCCGCCGCCAACGATGACGATCTTTTCAATGGGTTTAGCCGGCATGGATGGTGGCCTTGCAATTTTCGTCGATAAATTTCTGATGGGTGGGCATTACATTAGCTGAATTCATGATCACATCGCGGACATTTTTCAGGCGTGCCTGTAATTGCTCTTCACCAATAGCGTCGACAACCGGGTGGTAGGCGGTGGTTTCCAGTTCCTGTCCTTCCATGACCGCTAGCCAGCTGGTGTCGGTGAAAAGCTCGTCATTCTCACGGAAAATTCGCCCGGTTTCGCGGTAAAGTTCCATTTTCTGTTTCAGATTGTCCGGGACGTCCATTGTCCGTACATGATTCCAGAAATCCGAATCTGTCCGTTTCGTTTGATGGTAATGCAGGATTAGGAAGTCGCGGATCTGTTCATATTCCGTGACCGTCATCGCGTTGAACATATCGACATCCACGGATTTGATTTCCTGTTGTGGGAAAAAGGCGAGCAGCTTGGCGATCGCCGATTGGGCCAGGTGAATGCTTGTCGATTCGAGTGGTTCCATGAACCCGGCGGCGAGACCTACCGCGACACAATTCTTGTTCCAGAATTTCTTCCGTCGACCAGTGACGAACTTCAATATGCGCGGATCGGCTAGCGGCTTGCCGTCCAGATTTCGCATCAAGATATCTGTAGCATCTTGGTCTGACATGAATGGAGAGGAGAATACATGCCCGTTGCCAATCCGATGTTGTAACGGGATACGCCATTGCCAACCCGCTGCATGGGCAGTGGAACGGGTATAGGGTTCCGGATCACCGATGCTTTCGCATGGCGCTGCAACCGCCCGGTCACAGGGTAGCCAGTGACTCCATTCTTCATAGCCGGTTTGCAGTGCTTCCTCGATCAACAGCCCACGAAATCCGGAGCAATCGATAAACAAATCACCTTCTAATTCTCGTCCATCATCAAGCTCCAGTTTGTCGATATATCCGTCGTTGCTGCGCAGCTTGGTATCAACAACCCGTCCTTCGACACGTTTGACGCCCTTGGTCTCAGCAATTTCGCGCAGGTATTTGGCATAGAGCAGGGCATCAAACTGAAAGGCATAGGCAATTTTTTCCAGCGGTGAATTGGGTGCTTGCACGGGACGCATGAACAGATTGCGTTTGGCTGCAACGGCCTGCAGACAGTAATCCGCAAGTGGTGTGACGGCTTCACCACGTGCACGCTGGATATTGCGCTGCTTTAGCCAGAAATGATGGAAAGCAATACCCTCCATCTCGATACCATAGCTGCCAAAGGGGTGGATATAGCGGCTGCCGGGGCTTGACCAGTTGACGAATTCGATCCCCAGTTTGAAGGTCGCATTGGTGCGAGCAACAAACTCATTCTCGTCCAGACCCAGCATAGTCTGGAAATTGACAATTTGTGGGATGGTCGCTTCGCCAACGCCAACTGTGCCAATCGCCTCGGACTCCACCAGCGTAACATCGGCATAACCGTTTTTCAGGACGTGGGCGATCGCTGCAGCAGCCATCCAACCGGCTGTGCCGCCGCCGACAATGACGACTTTTCTGATGCGACTATCCGTCATAGCTGGGTATTCATGAAGTGGAATTTCCTGATTGTTGGTCCTTGGTCGCGACGGTCACAAGTTGGTCCATATAGGCCCTATGTGTAGGCATCGCATCAATGGTTTGTTTGAAGGCATCGACCATCCGACCCAGAGATTGCCCGACTTGTGCCATATCAATCGTCTGAGCCATTGGATCGTGGCGCCCGGGGATTCGGCCAAAACCGATCATCATGTCGACCCACTCCTGTTCTTCAAAAGCCTCTCCATCGAAGGTTACGAACCGGCCTCGACTTTCAAATTGAGCGAGACGGATTTGCATGCTTTCAGGTAAATCGACATCTCGCATTTTTTTCCAAAGATCATCAGGCCGTTTGTTCAAGACAAAGGGAAGTAAGTAGAAATCGCGCAACTGATCAAAGGCTATCGCATTCAGCCGATTATACTCGTCTGCCTCCACATTCATATTTTCGGAAATCGGGATCAGTCCGGACAAGGTTATCGCCTGCTGGTGTAGCAAACGGATATCGGCAGAAAGATGAGGGCCGAGTGAACCGGCTGCCAGACCAGCACGAACAATATTGGCCGACCAAGGTTTGAGTATGCGGTGCTGACTGAGGTGCGACAACAGGAGCGATGCGCCTTGATCACCAAAGCGCGCTCTCGCCTGTTGATCGTTTAGTCGTGTCGAGTCATAAACTAGGGTCTTGCAATCGCTGTTACGGAGAGCTGTTTCAAAAACAACTTCGTCGCTAAGGGCTCGCGCAATGGGCACTGGATGATAGTCTTTATCTGATCGCTGAGACTGCCCGCTTATCATTCGATCGAAGGGCAATATCGATACACTATGGTCATCGGATGATTTCGAAGCGAGCGCTCCACTCACGTCGACAAACAGATTTGCTTCTAACTGTTGGCCTGAAGACAAAACCACTTGGCGAATATGGTCACTATCATGGGCCGTTTTGATCCCAGTTATCTGCGCTTGATGATGCTCGAAAGTCATCGCTGCCAGAGCTTTTTCTTTTAGCAATCTGGTATAGAGTCCCGCATCCAGGCTCATGCGCGGTCGCAACATTGTCCGCGGTGATTGCGGATCGCTCGACCCATGGGTCAATTTTCCGGCAGAGGCTGCCTGGGCAGCAAAGCGAAAGGAAGAAAATATTTCCGGCAGCTTTTCCGGTTCGCCTCTCGCCATCGCAGCGCGCAAGACGATATGGTGAAAAGCGACACCGTTTATACCCGGTAATTTGCCCGAAGGGGCCGATAAAAAATGGCTTTCATCGCCTTGCCAACCGGAGAATTGGGTTCCCAAAGACAGATTGCCATCACAGCTCAATATGAGCTCTAAGTCACTCAATCCGATCATTTTGTGAAAGATGCTTTCACAATCGATAGTTATCGCGTGACCGGCCGGTTCGATATCCGAATTTTGCTCATCTTCGATAACCACAAGACTGATATCTGGCGGCAATATGCTCGCGAGCAAGACTGCCATCGACCAGATGCAGACACCAGATCCAATGAGGGCAATGCTGGAAATGGAACTTTTTTCAGTCACAACATGTTCGTTTCTGATCCGCCGTTTATTGCAGCACCATAAGACTGAATGAAGTTCAGATGCTCTCCTGTATTGTCGACAGCGTTGGATATCTTTTCTCGAAGCAAACTGAATCGCGCTGCGATCTCTTCTGCTGACATCTTGTCCACTCGGGGGTCATAGGCATCAGGAATGATATTCTGACCTGCAAATACGGCCAACCAACTGGCCGGAAGAAACAGTCCGTGAGCATATTCCGGTATAATTCCGCGCCGCTTAAAAGCGTCAATCTTCTGTTTCAGGCTTTCAGGCCATTCCATATTACGCAAGTCTCGCCACATTGGTGCATCGTCACGTTGATTGGCAACGTAGTGAAGCACCAGAAAATCACGGATGCGCTCGAATTCCAGATCCATCACCCGATTATATTCATCGACATCTGAACGGGCGCATTGCTTCTCGGGAAACAGCTCGATCAGATAGGTAATACCGCTCTGGATCAAATGGATGCTGGTTGATTCCAATGGTTCAAGAAAACCGCCCGACAAACCAATAGCTACGCAGTTCTTGTTCCACAATTTCCGACGCTTGCCCGTCTTGAAAAATAATTGACGAGGATCAGCTAATGCCTTGCCTTCCAGATTGTCCATCAGCTGCGAGGTAGCCTCATCATCACTAACATATTGATCGCAATAGACATGGCCGTTGCCGATGCGATGCTGAAGCGGAATTCGCCACTGCCAACCTGCGGTTCGCGCCGTAGCTCTAGTATAGGGACCGATTGAATCAGCGGCTTCGCAAGGTACCGCAACGGCACGATTGCAGGGCAGATAATGGCTCCAATCATCGTAGCCGGTCTGCAATTTCTGCTCGATCAACAGACCTCGAAAACCCGAACAGTCGACGAACAGATCACCCTTAATAGCAGTGCCGTTTTCTAGGGTTACAGAGGCGATATTGCCGGTTAATCCGTCAGTTTCGGTACTAACAATTTTTCCTTCAATCCTTCGAACCCCTTTGTTTTTTGCAAAGTCTGAAAGGAACGCCGCATATTGGCTGGCATCAAACTGAAACGCATAAGAGAAGGTTGAGAAGATCGAGCTCGGATCGGGATCAGGCAGCATGAAGCGATCATTTTCGGCAGCGCGCACCGGATAGCAATAGTCATCCAGTTTATGCCGCTCGCCGGACGCACGCATGCGGGTCCAATAATGGTGAAAAGCTGCTGGACCAATTTGTTCGCCATAATCCCCAAAGGGGTGGATATAACGATCGCCAATCTTACCCCAGTCACAAAATTCGATGCCGAGCTTAAATGTTGCACTGGTTCGGGCCATTAAAGTGGGTTCATCAATGCCCAGGGTTTGATTGAAAAAGCGGATATGCGGCAAGGTTGCTTCGCCGACACCAACAGTTCCAATTTCGGCAGATTCGATCAAAGTAATGGATGTACCGGTCCCTGACAGCTTGTGAGCAAGAGCTGCTGCAGTCATCCAGCCAGCTGTACCGCCACCGACGACAACAATATTCTCAATCGCCTGTCCTGCCTCATGTTGCACTGCATTTTCTTTCGCTTAAACGACGCATCAGGAAGACTTGCATAGGCCCCGATCATCCAACAACGGCAACATAGAAGCAATTGTTGCCGAATGGCAACGTTCGTTCTTATCCATTACATTTTTATGAATATCCTTACATTCCGCCATTGACAAGCTTGTCATTTCGAGAGAAGACAGCAAATGACAAGCTTGTCATAAAGATTCGAGCACGGTGTAATAAGTGCCAAAGCCGCCGGAATTGATCGCTAAAAAGTCGATCCGGGGTTGTAGATGGGGAGGGTATTTTGAAAAAATTTATAGCTGTTGAGGCGAATGCGGGTGCGATGCGGCCAGGAAAAATCCTGTCATCGGTTTCCGCCATTGCGCTTTGTTGTGTGGCGACGCAGCCGGTATTGGCGCAAGATGCCGGCGCAGAGCAGCAGGATGGAGCTGATGATGAGATTATTGTCACCGGTATTCGGCAAAGCATCAAGTCCTCTCAAGAAATCAAGCGAACGGCTGACACGTTTGTTGATTCGATTACTGCTGAGGATATCGGTCAACTGCCTGACCGTTCGGTAACAGAAACCCTGCAGCGTATTCCCGGTATCTCAATTAGCCGGTTCGCTGCTGCGGACGATCCGGATCATTTCTCTGTCGAAGGTGCCGGCGTTGTTATTCGCGGACTGACATTTGTGCGTTCAGAATTAAATGGTCGGGATACTTTCTCGGCGAACAATGGCCGAGCGCTTGGATTCAATGATGTTTCACCTGAGCTTCTTGGTGCTGTTAATGTGTTTAAGCAGCAAACCGCAGATATGATCGAAGGCGGTCTTGCCGGTTCGGTGGATCTGCGGACACGCAAGCCGTTTGATAAGCGCGAACTGGTGCTGTCAGGCTCTATCGAAGGCAATTATGGTGATCTGCGCAAAAAATGGTCACCGACCTATTCCATTTTTGCAAGCAACGTATGGAGTAGTGGTATTGGCGACATCGGCCTGATGCTCAACTATTCGCGTTCAGAGCTATTTTCACGTAATAATGGCACCCAGGTAACGGACTACACGTTCCGTGATGACCTCGACCCTACGCGTACGGTGCTGGTACCGCGCGGCGCAGGCGTGCGATCTCAGGATTTTGATCGGGAACGGCAATCCTATGGGGGCGCTCTGCAATGGGAAAGCAATGCCGGCGATGCTCAGGCGACGTTTGAGTTTCTGCGGGTTGAAGCAAAGCAGGCATGGACTGAACGCACTTTTGAAACCGCTGCGGATCAATCTTTCACAACGCGTCCGGTTCCAGGAACAACATTTGGTTTCGATGAAACCGGGCAGTTTACGGATGGCTTCCTAACCGATACGGCCGGTTGGCGCTCAGCAGCCAACTGTCCGGCAGGTCAATTCGACAATTGTATTCCTTTGAACGGATTTCAACATACCACTGGGCGTCGTTCAGTCGATCAAGAGACAACCACTCAGGATATTTCGCTAAATTTGAAATTCTATCCCACTGATCGATTGTCGTTTAATTTCGATGCTCAATATATCGAATCGACAACCGAGAATCTCGACCTTTCAATTTTTGGCAGTACTTTTGCCAACGCTGCCATTGATATCAATGCGGGCGGCATTCCAGATGTTCGATTCAGCGCTCCAACACCAGACGGTTCCGAAATTGCAGATTATTTCGCTGATCCTACACACAGTTATTATCGTGCAGCCATGGATCATTTGGAGGATAGTGAAGGCGACGAATTCGCATTCCGCGGAGATGTCGATTATGAATTTGATGACGACAGTTTCTTGCGCAAAATCAGCGCTGGCGGTCGTTTCTCTACCCGTGATCAGACAACACGTTTCTCCGTCTACAATTGGGGTGTGTTGAGTGAGATCTGGAACGGGTCAACCGGACCTGTTTTCTTTGGCGATGTAACTGGAAGTCCCGTAGAAACCTTCGCGTTCCCGAACTTTCAGCGAGGTGATGTTAGTCAGCCAAGTGCCGCACTATACTATGGCGGTGACATTATCTCGGGATATCGTGACGGGTCGACCATTGCGGATTTGATTAGCATCAATGATTTGTGGACCAATCCTGGCTGGAGACCATTGGCGCAGCGTGGTAATATCGTTGACGGTGGACCGTTCACTCAAGGTGAAATCAACGAGACCCGGGAAGACACATTCGCGACCTACTTGCGCCTGGACTTTGGTTCCGATGATATTTTTGGCGGAATGCGGTTAGATGGTAATATCGGCTTGCGCTATGTGAACACCAAGTTCCAGACACGCGGCGCATTCCAGACGCCAACACAAGGGGATGTTTTTTCCGGTGACTGTTCCATTCCGACACCAGCACCTGATGAATTCTGCCTTCTTTCACCAGAACGACAGGCGCTCGCATTTGCTTTTGCCGATGGTGTTGCAATACCAGACACGCAACAAAGTTCTTTCACCAACTGGTTGCCTAGTCTCAACCTGAAACTGGGCGTTACCGATGAACTGATTTTCCGTTTCGGTGTATCAAAAGGGATCAGCCGTCCGGAATTGGGCTTGACCCGAAACTTCTTCGTCGCGCAGCAGAATATCACTGATCTGGTCGTTGGCGGTGGCGATTTAGCCAATGGTCCATTGTTCAAGGCGGACGTTGGTAATCCCAATTTACGCCCGGTTGAGGCAACCAACTGGGATCTGTCGGCGGAATATTATTTCAACGATACCGGTTCCGTTACTGCGTCACTTTTCCTTAAAGATTTAAAAAATGTGATAACATCGGGTAGTGAAATTGTTTCGGCGACAAATAGTGCCGGTGTGACAACCGATGTGCTGGTTTCAGGGCCGTTCAATAACGGCAGCGGTACGGTTAAGGGGTTTGAATTGGCTTACAACCAATTTTATGACTTCCTGCCCGGACCTTTATCTGGGTTCGGATTCCAAGGTAACTATACCTATATTGATTCCTCGGATATTCCGAATTCAAACTTGAATCCTACTGCTGTTAATGGTGTGCAACCTGCACCGACGATCAACAATCTGCCGTTGCAGGGATTGTCGAAACATAACTTCAATGCCGCCCTGCTTTATGACAAATATGGCATCTCGGCGCGTTTGGCTTACAGCTGGCGGTCGCGTTACCTGCTCACAACACGAGATGTGATCTTCCCATTCTCGCCAATCTGGCAGGACGCTTCAGGGCAGCTTGATGGTTCGATTTTTTACACGATCAATGAAAATGTGAAAATCGGTGTGCAGGCTGTTAATCTGCTGAATGAAACGACGGTTACCCGAGCGCAAGTCGATGCGCCGGAAGGGTCTGGATTTGGGGATCGTGTGCTGACACCGCGCTCTTATTTCTCCAATGATCGACGCTTTACATTTATTGCTCGCTTTAGTTTTTAGGCGAGCAGAGTCACCCGCGCGAAATGTGAGACCCCGCCTACTCCTAAGGGGTCTCACATTCGCGCTGGTCATGATCTGAAAATTTGATAAGCGACATCGATTGATCGAAGGAGCAATTATGGCTGATACTCTATCCACTGAACCAAAGGATCGGAGCACCAGTCCGATGATATTTGCACGTTCGGTTCTGTCCATTTCGTCAATCGTGCTCGCGGGCTGTGCCGCCAATGCCGAAAGCATCGCACAGGTAGAACCTGCGCCTGAGGTGGCAAATAAACCAACCATAAATCCCGAGAACTGGCCGAAAAGCGAGTCCCCGATCGCGGTCAACCCAGCCATAGAGGGACGCATCGCTGATCTGCTGTCGAAATTGACGCTGGAAGAAAAGGTCGGGCAGGTCATTCAAGCCGATATCGGTTCAGTTACCCCGTCGGACGTGAAGAAATATAATCTTGGCTCGGTATTGAACGGCGGCAATAGCGCGCCGGGCGGCGACAATCGGACGACACCGCAGGCATGGCTGGCACTGGCCGACGAATTTTGGGATGCATCGATCGATACAAGCGATGGTGGCCTTGGCATTCCCGTGCTTTGGGGAACGGATGCAGTCCATGGGCACAATAATATTATCGGAGCGACGATCTTCCCGCACAATATCGGACTGGGTGCGGCTAACAATCCGGACCTGATGGAGGAAATCGGCAGGGTGACTGCCGAGGAAATCCGTATCACTGGGCAAGACTGGACCTTCGCGCCGACGATTGCGGTTGTCCGCGATGATCGTTGGGGCAGGACCTATGAAAGCTATTCGGAAGACCCGGAAATTGTCGCTACCTTTGCGCCACGCCTTGTAGCAGGAATTCAAGGGCGGCCCGATGACAATGACTTCCTGACCGGAGCCAATCTGGTGGCTACGGTAAAGCATTTTGTCGGCGATGGTGGGACCGTGGCCGGTAAAGATCAAGGCGATAACCTGATGAGCGAAGCGGATCTACGCGATCTGCAGGCATCCGGTTATGTCCCGGCCATTGAGGCAGGGGTGCAAGTTGTCATGGCGTCCTACAACAGTTGGCATGGTGAGAAGATGCACGGTTTCAAACCGATGCTGACCGATGTGCTTCGCGGACGGATGGGCTTTGACGGGTTTGTCGTTGGCGACTGGAATGGTCACGGCCAAGTCGCTGGCTGCAAGCCGACCAGTTGTGCGGCCTCTTTCAATGCCGGCCTCGATATGTTCATGGCGCCGGATACTTGGAAAGAGCTTTACAAGAATACTCTCGCACAGGCGAAGTCTGGAGAAATTGGTGCGGCGCGTCTCGACGAAGCGGTTGCCCGGATTTTGCGGGTGAAATTACGCTCTGGATTGTTCGAAGCGGGCCGTCCATCGACGCGGGCGCTGGCCGGCAAGTGGGATCGGTTGGGCTCTGATTCGAGCATGGATATTGCCCGGCAAGCCGTTCGTGAATCTCTGGTTTTGCTTAAAAATGAAGGTAGTGTTTTGCCTATCAAAGCGGGCGCGAAGGTTTTGGTAACCGGCGATGGTGCGGATAATATTGGAAAACAATCTGGCGGCTGGACATTAAGCTGGCAAGGCACCGGGAATGATAATAGCCATTTTCCAAAAGGGCATTCAATCTATGCCGGCTTGAAGCAAGCAATTGAAGCATCAGGCGGTGAGGCCTCACTAAGTAAAGACGGGACTTACCCGTCGCGGCCAGATGTCGTGATCGTGGTCTTTGGTGAGGATCCTTATGCCGAATTCCAGGGAGACCGCCCGCATGTTGATTTCGAACCAACCGAGTCGCTGGAACAGCTCAAAAACTATAAGGCAGCGGGCATTCCGACTGTGGCGGTGTTTTTGTCCGGCCGGCCGATGTGGGTGAATCCCGAATTGAATGCTGCTGACGCCTTCGTCGCTGCCTGGCTTCCTGGTTCGGCAGGGCAGGGCGTAGCTGATGTTTTGGTCGCCGGTCCTGATGGCAAAGCAGCGCATGATTTCAAAGGGCGGCTCAGCTTTTCCTGGCCTGGATCGTCCTATCAGACCGGCGTGAACAAGGGCGATGATGACGATGCACCGCTCTTTGCCTATGGCTACGGCCTTAGCTACGCAGAGCCCGGAAATGTAGGCACGTTGAGCGAGGATGAAGAGCTAGCTGGCGCTACCAAGTCCGACATTACATCAATGATGATGGCGGGCGTTGCGCAATCGCCCTGGGTAATGGGTGTGACAGATGTCCGAGGTTATCGCGCGCTTGGGGATAGTCGCGGCAAGTCGCTGGCCGAAACGTTGGATATTATTGCGACCGACCGCACAGCGCAGGAAGATGTGCGGCAATTGACCTGGTCTGGTCCAGCTGATTTCCTGATTTCCACCAATCCGGTCGATATCTCGCGGCAAGCCAATGGTGATATGGCTGTGCAGTTTGATTATCGGGTGGAAAGCGCGCCGCAAGGAACGGTCGTGATTGGCGGGACATGCAAAGAGGATGAACCTTGCGACGGATTGATCGACGTGACAGATAATATGAAGGCCGCCGCGGGAAAAGGTTGGAAAACTGCCAATATCAAACTGAGCTGCATGAGTGAAGTCGGCGCTGACATGAGCCGCATTGCTTCACCCTTTACATTGCGTAGCGAAGGAGCGTTTTCGGTCTCCTTGTCGAAAATAACCATTGTTGAGAATAGCGGGGAAGCGAGCTGCACGCTTTGATGGGGAGGATTGATAATCTAAGAGCAGGCGAACCCAATGCTCGCCTGCTCCTGAAGCTGAGTTAAGTCTGACTACAGACGATTATTTGATTTCCCGTTTGATCAAGAAGGCCCGGATCTTCTTCGCTATAAGGGAAGCATCTTCTTCGAGTGCAAAATGCCCGGTTTCGAGAAGATTATAATCCAGATCTTTGACATCGCGCTTGTAACCTTCAGCGCCTGACACTGGAAAAAAGGCGTCATTCTTAGCCCAAACCAGTAATACCGGTGGTTGGTAAGTGCGCAGATAGGCCTGCCATTCGGGATATTTCGCAACATTATTCCGGTAGTCGTAAAATAATCCGAGCTGCATGTCGTGCTGACCGGGGCGCGAGAGACTCTGATAATCCAACAGCCAGTTATCTGGCAAAATCGTGTCCGGCTTGCGTGTGCCGTGAGTATATTGCCAACGCAGTCCGTCTAGTCCAAAAACCGACGATGCAATGGCGGATTCGAGCTCTGTGTTGCCTCGCCCTTGCTCCCACATTTTCATGATCGGACCCCAGGCTTCCTTATTGAGGCCTTCCTCATAAGTATTGCCATTTTGAACAATCAAGGATTGCACGCGCTCAGGATGCGCGGTTGCTATGCGATATCCAATCGGAGCGCCATAGTCGTGGATGAACAGAGAGTATTTTTCGATCCCACGCTGTTCCAGGAATTTGTCGATCGTGCGGGCAATATTGTCGAACGAATATTCATAAATATCAGCATCGGGAAAATCACTCGCACCGAACCCGGGATAATCTGGTGCAATTAGATGATAATCGTCACTCAATTTGCGGATGAGTTCCCGGTACTGATGCGAAGAGCTTGGAAAACCGTGCAACAAAACCAGAGTTGGTTTTGAAGGGTCACCTGCTTCACGAAAGAATATCTTGGTCTGCTCAACCGTCTCATAACCATAGGTGGGTGTTTGCGATGCCCAGGCAGCATTAACTTGTGATACAGTCATGACGCTGTAGAGAAATATTAGGGATAGTAGTTTTCGCATGATATGTTCCTTTCTCGGTAATTAGTGTTTATTATTAAATGGTTATGCATGTTATGACGCAACTAGTTCCAGTGCTTGCGAGCCTTCAGAATCGGATTGAATGGCTGGTGGCAAATGGCCTGTTTTGACAAGGATCAGCGCGCCTTCGTTTGAAAATGGTCGATGTGAAGAGAGATGTGGATTTCGTAGCCAACTTCCCTTCGGATAGTTGCCAAACTCATCAGAGAAGACACCATCCAAAACGAAAATCTCTTCTCCGCCCCAATGGCGATGCCAACCATGTCTTGCGCCTGGATTCCATTTCACAAGAGCCGTATGCCGGGTACCAAAACTATGCAGTGGCAATACGGTCAATCCCGGCGATGGTCCCGGTACGAAATTCTGCATCCTGGTGTCGATGACCAATTGTTCCCGGTCTGCGGTATCAAACTGATGCAGCTTGACCAGAATCGTTGCCCCATTTTTTGTATAAGGCGCATGGCTGGATCCAATGGGATTTCGGACATATGTGCCGGCGGTGTAGTCGCCTGATTCATCCGAAAAAGTTCCTTCAAGCACCAAATATTCTTCGCCGCCATCATGGGTATGACTTGGGAAAGATGAATTTGGTGCGTAACGGACGATGCTAGTTGCGCGCGCCACTTCACTACCAATACGGTCAAGCATCATGCGATCCACTCCGGCGGCTGGTGAGGGGACCCAGTCGATATCGCCAGGCCTAATGACCACGGGCTTTGAAAAGTCAGAATTGATATGCATGATACTTGCTCCTTTGTCTTTTTTGTCAGAGATGAGGTGGTTGCGACGTGGATCAATTGCGGCCGGCCATCACGCCGCCATCAACATCCCAGATGGCACCGGTGACCCACGCAGATGTGTCTTCGAGCAAAAAGTCGATGGTCGCGGCGACATCTTCAGCCTGACCGACCCGTCCAATGGGATGGAAAGCGTCAAATGCATCTGTGATGGTTTGTTCGATTTCATCTTCGTTGATAAACGCGCCATAAATTGGTGTAACGACAACGGCAGGTGAGACCGCATTGACGCGAATGCCGAATTCCCCGAGTTCCATTGCCAAATGCTGGGTAAGGGCATGAAGACCGGCTTTGGCCATCGAATAGGCTGAAGACGGTGTGGCTTTGATCGCCTGTTTCGCCCACATTGAACCGACGTTCACGATCGCGCCGCGACCTTCGGTTTTCATTTTGCTGGCCACCGCCTGAGTGATGAAAAAGGTCGCCCGGTTCAAGTCATGATATTTGTCATATTCTGCCTTGTCATGCTCCAGAAACGGGGTTGGTTTAAAGGCGCCGGCAGCGTTGACGAGATAATCAATCGGCCGTGTTTCTGACTGGATTGCATCAACGAAGCGATCAACCTCGGTTTCATTGTACAGATTTATCACTTCGATCTGAATAGTTCCCGAGCCATTTTCCTCGAGCTGGGCTTTTGCGCGCTCCAGCTTTTCGGCATTGCTTGAGACCAGCAACAGATCGACTCCGCGATTGCGTAGGCGCTGCGCGGTGGCAAGACCCATGCCGCTGGATCCTCCGATGATTACGGCCAATTGGTTTGTTTGCTTTGCAGTTTGATCAATCATGTTTTTATCCAATCTATCTAACGGTAGGTAGTTAACGATGAGTCATAAATAGGCTTGAACAATCAAGAGTCAACCTCTATCTATCGAAAGGTAGATAAAAATAGGAATTTTGCAGATGAAGCGATCCGAAAAAGCGAACGAAATCCTTGATGTTGCGGAGAAAATGGCGCGACAAGGTGGTTATAATAATTTTAGTTTTCGCGAGATCGCCAAAGCTGTCGACGTGAAATCGTCCAGCGTGCACTATCATTTTCCGACTAAGGATGATCTGGGTGCGGCTGTCGTTCGGCGCTATACAGACAGGTTTCTGGATGCACTTGGTGATCCTGAGAGTGTCGAATCATCCGAATCAGCGATCGCCGATTATATTGGCTTGTATCGCAATGCCCTTGTTGATGATGGCCTGATGTGCCTGTGCGGCATCATGGGCGCTGAAGTCGAAGCGTTGCCGCCGATAGTGGGTGCAGAGGCCAGGCAGTTTTTTGAAAGAAATATAAAATGGCTGGTTGCAGTTCTGTCGCAAACCAATGTTTCCAATCCCGCATCGGATTTACGTGTCCGGGCTCTTCATATCATAGCGACCTTAGAAGGCGCTATGATCGTTGCGCGCAGCCTCGATGATCATGAAATATTTGATAGCATTGCCAATGAGCTTTCAAGTTTATGAAAGTGAGTGATTTTCGATGGCGGCTCGGTCGGTTTCGTTCCTGGTGACCGATCATCGTACGAGCTGTGTCACAACATTTTCGAGCCATTCCTGCCTACCGGAAACCGGAGCCGGTGCACGGTTGCTGGCTAGCGCAAATTCCGCAACCTCGTCGAGATTGACATTGCCTGACAGCATCTTGGCGCCGATACCGCCTCGCCATCCCGCATATCGTTGTTCTTTGAACTGGTCGAGGCGGCCATCCTTGATCATCTCTTCGGCATTGAGCAGTGCGCGGGCCATGAGGTCAACTGAACCGATATGAGCTTGGGCAACATCTTCCGCCGTGATACTTTGCCGACGAACCTTAGCATCGAAATTCAAACCTCCATTCCGCAGGCCTCCGGCTGACAGAATCGACTTCAGTACCAGCGTGACTTCTCGCAGATCATTGGGAAACTGATCGGTATCCCAGCCATTTTGCGGGTCGCCACGATTGAGGTCGAGCGATCCGAAAATATCCAGCGCGAAGGCCATGTCCACTTCATGTTCAAAACTGAGTCCGGCGAGTGTCGCGTGATTGGCTTCGATATTGACGCGCACTTCGCGTTCCAGGCCATAGCGCTGCAAGAACGCATGGACGGTCTGCACGGTACTGTCATACTGATGTTTGGTTGGCTCATGCGGCTTGGGCTCGATCAGGATATCACCGGTGAATCCAATCTTGTGTTTATGATCGACCACAAGGCTTAAAAATCTGCCAAGCTGATCCAATTCCTGACCAATATCGGTGTTGAGGATTGTGTCATAGCCTTCGCGGCCACCCCATAGTACATAGTTAGAACCGCCCAATCGGTGGGTTGCATTGAGCGCCTCGCGTACCTGCAACGCCGCGAAAGCCGCAATTTCGGGATCGGGATTGGTTGATGCCCCGGCCATGTAGCGTGGATGAGAGAAATTATTGGCTGTGCCCCAAAGCAGTTTGCGCCCTGAACTAGCCATCAATGCTTCAAGATGATCCACTGCCTCGTTGAGGCTTGTTACATGCTCTTGCGCCGTTTCTGCTGGCGCCATCACGTCAACGTCGTGAAAGCTGTAAAAAGGCAGGTCGAGGACATTGAAAAGATCAAATGCCGCTTCCCGCTTCGCAGCTGCCGCAGCTTGAGGGTCATCCATTTGATGCCATGGCCGGTTAAACCCACCAGCGCCGAAAACATCCGAGCCGTCCCAGCAGAATGTATGCCAGAAACATACAGAGAGCCTTAACTGCTCCTCCATTGTTTTGCCCATTACCATCCGGCTTTTGTCATAATAGCGATAGGCGAAGTCACTGGTGCTGTCCTGCCCTTCATAGCGGGCTTGGGGCAGGGATTTGAAATATTCGCCGGAAGCGGAATTGGGATGTTCAGTCATGAAAGCTGCTCCTTAACCCTGACGGGTATTCGTATATAAGTTTTTGAAAATAATGCGTTTCTCGTAAAGTGCATCGACAAGCTGCGGATCAGGTTCAATCGCTTCGATGATCTCTGGAGCCGCAAGAATGTCCGGCGTATCCATCCCTTCAATCATGATACGCGCGAGTCGGGCCGCTCCAAAAGCGGCACCCCTGTCGGCGCCTTTGCGATAGACTAGCGGTTTGCCAATCGCTGAAGCCAGAATTCGGCCCCAATAGCGCGAGCGCGACCCGCCGCCGATGACGTTAAGTTGTTTGATCTGATTACCGCAAGCCGCGATGGCATCCGCGCCATCTGCATAAGCAAAGGCGATACCCTCAAGCGCGGCTTGCCCCAACGCCGTCGGATCGGTTTCATGGGTCAGGCCGTAAAAGGCGCCGGTCGCGTGCGGGTCATTATGAGGCGTGCGTTCTCCGGAAAGGTAAGGTAGAAAAATTTCACCCTTGGTCGGGCACCCCCGCATTTCGGCGGCGGCAAATAGGGCTGGTGTATCACGAAAGCCGACAGTTCTTGCTACCCAATCCACGGCGCTGGCAGCACTCAGCATGACCGACATCTGGTGCCACAGGTCCGGTAAGGCGTGGCAAAAGGTATGGACGCCATCTGTCGGATTGGGACGATATTGATCGTCAACATGAAAAATCACTCCGGACGTGCCGATGGACAACATGGTTTCGCCCGCTCCAGCAACACCGGACCCCACCGCGCCTGCTGCATTGTCGCCGCCGCCTGCTGCTATAGGAACCGATTTCATGCCCCAGCGCGAAGCCAGTTCCGCTGACAAGAAAGCGCTTTCATCCGGGCCCTCGACCAGTTCCGGCATATGCGACAGATCCAGGCCAGTGGCCTGCAGCATTTGTTCTGACCATTGCCGTTTGCCGGTATCGAGCCATAATGTTCCAGCAGCATCCGACATATCGGAAACCATTGCGCCAGAAAGCTTGTAGCGCAGCCAGTCCTTCGGCAATAATATCTTGGTAATTCTAGAGAAGATGTCCGGCTCGTGTTTCTGCACCCATAATATTTTAGGTGCTGTGAAGCCTGGCATTGCCGTGTTGCCAGTAATATCTGCCAATTGCGGAACTGCGATTTTCAACGCATTGCATTCTTTATGGCTGCGTCCGTCGTTCCACAAAATCGCCGGGCGCAATATGCTGTCATCTGCCCCCATCAAAACCGCGCCGTGCATCTGCCCTGCGATGCCGATTGCTGAAATTTGACTGCGCAAGTCGTCGGGTAGTTGCCGGATCGCCAAATCGACGGCTTCCATCCAGTCTTCCGGATCTTGTTCGCATTGCAAGGGGTGAGGGCGCTGGACCTCCAAAGAGCTATTTGCCTCTGCCAACACGGTATCGCTGCCATCAACGATGACCGATTTGACTCCGGAGGTACCCAGATCAATGCCGAGATATAGGTGTGGATTCATGGGGCTAACCGGTCACCAATTTCGCGTCTAACCAGCCTGGTGGCCAAGGCAATATCCGGCGCATTCCGGCTTGTCATCTTGCTATCTCTCCGTAACTTCTGACTCGTGCATTCGTATGTTTATGAATCAACCATCCTTTTAAGTGAGGTTTTGAGTAATGACAACCTTGTCAAAACCTTGTTCTTGTGCCAATTTGATTCTAAGCAAGGTCCAGAGGATCAACGGCTTGCGCCGAAAGGGATGAGGTTTGGAGAACAGGACGAGCGAGAGGCCGCACCAACGCGCGACCATGATCGACGTGGCCAAGGACGCCGGCGTATCGTTCAAAACCGTGTCTCGGGTACTTAATGGCGAAAGCAATGTTCGGGAAGAAACACGCCGACTTGTCATGAGTGCTGCGGAAAGACTGGACTATAAGCTGAACGTGGCGGCGCGTAGTCTGCGCGTCGGCGGCCCCCAAATCATTGCGCTTCTGGTGCAAAACCCTAGCCGCAGCTATATTGAAAGCGTTCACCTCGGCGCGCTGCAGCGCTGCCACAAAACCGGTATGCATCTGATCATGGAAGAATGTGAAGATGGTCTGGCCGAGATTGAATCGATGATCAACAACACATCACCAGTTGGTGTGGTGGTAACGCCGCCTTTGTGCGACAATCCCGATCTCATAAAAATGCTTGATGCGAAAAAGATCCGCTATGTGCTAATTGCGCCGCGTAATCCGAGTGCAGCACAGGCATCGATCAACATCAATGATGAGATCGCGGCCCAGGAAATGACCGAGCATCTTCTGTCCCTCGGGCATACGCGCATCGGCTTTATCAAGGGGCATCCGGATCATAGTGTTTCGGCAAAGCGCTATGATGGCTATTCAAAGGCGATGGTGTCGGCTGATATTGCTATAGATTCAGAGCTTATCCAGCAGGGAGAGTTTTCATGGGCGTCTGGTCTTGCATGCGCCGAGAGACTTCTTGATTTACCAGATCCACCGAGCGCGGTTTTTGCCAGCAACGATGATATGGCTGCAGCCGTTATAGCGGCTGCCTATCGTCGGAACATTCACGTGCCCAATGACTTGTCAGTGGTTGGGTTTGACAATACGCAAGTCGCTGCGGTGATCAGTCCGCAGCTGACGACGGTAAACCAGCCTATTGCCGATCTGGTCTCGGAAGCAGTTGGGCTGTTGACCGATCAGACATTTCAATCCGGTGATCGGCCCAAGCCGATATTTCTAGATCATCACCTGGTTAAGCGTGAGTCTGCCGGGCCCGCAAAAGCAAAAGTTTCAGCATAGCATTCAGGACATAATGAATAGGATCGCGACGACGTGCATATTTGAAAGTCAACGTTGTCTATTTTTGAGAAGGGGAGGATTAATCCATGCAAACGCATGAAAATGAACAGACCAATATGGGGTTCATAGCGCTAATCGTGTCGATCGCGACGATTGGCGGATTTCTGTTTGGCTATGATAGCGGTGTTATCAACGGCACGGTCGATGGTCTCAGAGCCGCTTTTAATTCTGACAGCGTAGGTACAGGCTTCAACGTGGCATCGATGCTGCTCGGTTGTGCGGCCGGTGCTTTTGCAGCTGGTAAGTTGTCCGACATGTTCGGTCGCCGGAACCTCTTATTGGTAGCAGCCCTATTCTTCATCGTCAGCGCGTTTGGATCGGGTATTGCCGGATCATCGATCGAATTTGTTATTTATCGCATCCTCGGGGGCCTCGCCGTTGGTGCCGCCAGTGTGACTGCACCAGCCTATGTCAGCGAAGTCACCCCGGCTTCGATGCGTGGTCGCTTGTCCAGTATTCAGCAGATCATGATTATTATCGGTCTGACGGCTGCTTTTCTTTCGAATTATCTACTGGCTGCTTCAGCTGGAGCCTCAACCAATATCTTCTGGATGGGTTACGAGGCCTGGCGCTGGATGTTCTGGATTGAAATTATTCCGGCAACGATTTTTTTGCTGGCGCTTCTCGCTATTCCGGAAAGTCCTCGGTTCCTGGTCGTGAAAGGACGCGATGCGCAAGCCGAAAGCGTACTTACCCGCCTGTTTGGAGGTGACACGGCGGCATCGAAAGTCAAAGAAATCAGGACTACGCTTGCTGACGACCATGCGCCAAAATTCTCTGATTTGATGGACAAAACGACCGGCAAGGTTCGGACTATCGTGTGGGTAGGTATCGGCCTTGCAACTTTCCAGCAACTGGTCGGGATCAATATTGTTTTCTATTATGGAGCGGTCCTTTGGCAGGCAGTTGGGTTCAGCGAGAATGACGCACTATTGATTAATATATTAAGCGGAACATTGTCGATCATTGCCTGCCTCGCGGCAATTGCCCTGATTGACAAGATCGGCCGCAAGCCCTTGTTGATTATTGGTTCTGCTGGAATGGCGCTGACTCTGGGTATCATGGCTGCAGCCTTTTCGAGCGGGTCGATCGTCAATGGCCAACTGGTATTGTCTGACAATGCCGGCACGATAGCCCTGATCAGTGCCAATGCCTACGCGGCCTTGTTCAACTTTAGCTGGGGACCAGTCATGTGGGTTATGCTGGGCGAAATGTTCCCGAACCAGATACGCGGATCTGGCTTGGCCGTCAGTGGTCTGGCGCAGTGGCTATCCAACTTCGGTATCACCATGGCGTTTCCCATCATGCTGGTCAGCATTGGTCTGGCCGGAGCATATGGCTTCTATGCCCTTTGTGCCGCAATCTCGGTCTTCTTTGTCTACAAGATGGTCAAGGAAACTCGCGGCAAGGAACTGGAGGAAATGGAAGGCTGATCTATTCTGTACAGCGTAAGCTGCGGTCTGGTTTCGGACCGCAGCCTCTGTATACGAATTCAGTCATCAAACTATAGTTTTTGCAAGCGAGACAACGTTGACAGCATGTCGTTGCCGATTAAAAGAAATGGCTCGTCAGTCTCGCTTCAAAGAGCTTTTTATGAGCGCTAGATTAGTATGAGAAATATTGCTCCAAAACGGATGATAGAAATTTGATGCATTCCCATCCTTCCAACACATTGCTCCTTTTCGGGGCTACGGGTGACTTGGCTCGGCGTATGCTGCTTCCTTCTCTTTATGCGTTGCATGCTGATGGCCTGATTGCCAAGGATCTACGAATATTTGGTACTGCCCGCAGCGGGCTTAGCGACGAAGAATATCGGCAAATAATTGGCAAGGCGTTGCACGAGTTTCTTCCCGAAGAACGCAAAAATTCTGGCGATATTGATCAGTTTCTGGAACGGCTTTACTATCAGCCGCTTGACGCTTCGCAGACGGAAGGCTTTGCCGATCTTGCCGCGAAGCTTGGCGATATTGCATCGGGTCTATCCATCTTCCTTTCAACGGCACCTTTCCTTTTCGAACCGACGATAAAGGGTTTGCAATCCGCCGGCCTCGCCGGAGATAATGTCCGCATCGGACTGGAAAAACCATTAGGCAATGACTTCGCGTCTTCGACCGAGATCAATGATGCGGTAGCCGCCGCTTTCCCGGAAGAACGAATTTTCCGGATCGACCACTATCTCGGTAAGGAAACGGTCCAGAATATTCTGGCACTGCGTTTCGCCAACATGATGTTCGAACCGCTTTGGAATGCGGGTGGTATTGATCATGTTCAGATCACCGTGTCAGAAGTTGTTGGCCTGGAAGGGCGGCATGGCTTTTATAATGATACAGGCGCCTTGCGGGATATGGTTCAGAACCACATGTTGCAGCTTTTGGCGATTACCGCGATGGAGCCGCCGGCCAATTATGATGCAACTGCTATTCGTGATGAGAAGGTCAAAGTGCTGCGCTCGCTTCGCGCGCTGGACCCGGCGGAAGTCGTCACGGGTCAATATGACGCCGGCGCTGTGAATGGCGCCGCTGTTGACGGATATCAGAGCGATTTGGGTGACCAATCGCATACTGAAACCTTTGTCGCCCTGAAGGCCCATGTCGACAATTGGCGTTGGCAAGGTGTGCCCTTCTACCTGCGCACCGGCAAACGTTTGGCCGAGCGGCGAAGTGAAGTTGTTATCCAGTTTAAGGATGTACCGCACAGTATTTTCGGAGAACGCTCAGGCAAACCCATAGCCAACCGGCTCGTCATTCGATTGCAGCCGGAAGAATATGTCCGTCTGCAGGTAATGGCGAAAGAACCGGGGCTCGACCGTGATGGTATCGTCCTCCGTGAGGTGCCTCTCGACCTCTCGCTTACACAGGCCTTTGCCAGTGCCCGTCGCCGGATCGCTTATGAACGATTGTTACTGGACCTGATCGAAGGTGATCAGACGCTGTTCGTCCGTCGCGATGAGGTCGAGGCCCAGTGGTCATGGGTCGATGCCATCCGAAAGATATGGAGCGATCATGCAGTGGTGCCGAAAAGCTATGGCGCCGGAAGCTGGGGACCGTCCGCCGCAATTGCCCTGACCGAGCGGGATGGAGTGAGCTGGCATGAATGAGGCCGTGGTGTCTGGAAAAGTCACTTGGGCGAACCATGCCGATGCAGGCGCTGTGGCTGCGCATCTGGCGAAAGCGATTGAGCAACACAGTGCCCGGCTGTTGGCAGTTCCCGGTGGCAATACGCCAGTGGCGATATTTGACATATTGTCCACCATGAACTTACCGTGGGATGTGCTTTCCTTTATACTCACCGACGATCGTATCGTAGCGAAAGATCATGAAGCCAGTAATTTTGGTAAGCTCTCAAAAGCCTTCGCAAACAGTAAAGCAAAACTCATCGATCTGACCGACGACATGGTCCCGCCGCGTGCTGATCTCGTCTGGATTGGAATGGGTACGGATGGGCATATTGCTTCCTTGTTTCCGGATATGAAAGCACCGGTAACGGGCGATGAATCCGGTCCACTAGTTATTCGTACGGTGCCTGAACCCTTGCCGTCAGAAGCGCCTTTCGCGCGGCTCAGTCTCAATATGGCAGCGCTTCTGGATACCAATGAAATCATTATCGTCGTGCGTGGAGCCGACAAGAAAACTATATTGCAACAGGCAATAGAGGGAGCACATGATTTGCCGATTGCGAAGCTCATCAGAACCGCTACTTGCCCGATAACAGTTTTTTGGAGCGAGACATAAGCCTGCACCCGACCCTGGAAGCGGTAACCAGCCGCATCATCAAGCGCAGCGAGACATCGCGCGCGGCGTATCTCGATCTGATTGATCGCGAAGGTGACAAGGGCGTCCATCGACCCAAGCTGTCCTGCGGCAATCTCGCGCACGGCTTTGCCGCCAGTGGCGATGATAAGTCTGCCATCCGTTCGGGTGCGGCAATGAATATTGGTATCGTTACGGCCTATAATGATATGCTGTCGGCGCATCAGCCCTATGGCCGCTATCCCGAGCAAATAAAAATTTTCGCGCGCGAAGCTGGTGCCACCGCACAGGTTGCGGGCGGCGTTCCGGCAATGTGCGACGGGGTGACTCAGGGCCAGTTGGGCATGGAGCTCAGCCTGTTCAGCCGCGACAATATTGCGATGGGAACAGCGATCGGATTAAGCCACGGGATGTTCGAAGGTACGTTGCTACTCGGCATCTGTGACAAGATTGTCCCGGGCTTGCTGATCGGCGCACTGCGCTTCGGTCATTTGCCGACCATATTGATTCCCGCCGGACCAATGCCATCAGGCCTTGCTAACAAGGAAAAGCAGCGCGTGCGTCAGCTCTATGCAGAAGGCAAGGCGACTAAGGATGAACTGCTGGAAGCCGAAGCCGCAAGCTATCACGGCGCCGGTACATGCACCTTTTATGGTACCGCCAACTCCAATCAGATGATGATGGAAATGATGGGCCTGCATATTCCCGGGGCAGCTTTTGTCAATCCAGGCACCAAGCTGCGTCAAGAACTGACCCGCGCGGCAGTGCGCCAATTGCCAAGCATCAGCAAAGCCGGAAATGACTATCGCCCGCTGGGCCGTTGCATTGATGAAAAGGCGATCGTGAACGCCGCGGTTGGTCTTTTGACCACTGGCGGTTCAACCAATCATCTGATTCATTTGCCGGCCATTGCACGAGCAGCCGGCGTTATTATTGACTGGGAAGATTTTGATGCTTTGTCGGCAATAGTTCCTCTGGTGACGCGTATCTATCCTAACGGCTCCGCTGATGTAAATCATTTCCATGCGGCTGGCGGTATGGCGTTCGTCATCCGCGAACTTCTGGATGCCGGGTTATTGCATGGTGACATCATGACCGTCGCGGGTATGGACATGTATGACTATGCTAAGGAGGCTGTACTTGATGGCGACAAGCCTGCCTGGAATGCTGCGCCGTTGGAAAGCCGCAACTCCGATATCCTTCGACCTGTATCTGATCCTTTCTCTCCGGATGGCGGCATGAGACTGCTCACCGGTAATCTGGGGCGAGCGGCGATCAAAACCAGTGCAGTTGATCCTAGCCGACAGACTGTCGAAGCACCGGTTCGGGTTTTTGCCGATCAGAATGATGTGAAGACTGCCTTTGATGCTGGCGAACTCGACCAAGATGTTATTATCGTTGTGCGTTTTCAGGGTCCTCGCGCCAATGGCATGCCAGAGCTGCACAAACTCACCCCGCCAATGGGCGTATTGCAAGATCGCGGTTTCAAGGTCGCGCTGCTGACTGACGGGCGTATGTCTGGGGCCAGCGGTAAGGTCCCGGCTGCAATCCACTGCTGGCCAGAGGCGAAAGACGGCGGGCCCTTAGCAAAGTTGCAAGATGGCGATATCGTTCGCATCTGCGCCAAGACGGGCGAGCTGGCGGCCCTGGTCGACGAAGCGGATTGGCAGCAAAGAGCGGTGGCCGACACACCAGTGGAGTGCGCTGGAACTGGGCGGGAACTTTTTGCCGTCATGCGTAACCTATCTGATCATGCAGAAGCAGGGGCGTCAGCCATGCTCAACCAGGCGGGATTGTAGTTTTGACTCAGGAAATTGTGACAGCTGATATTGGCGGCACCCATGCCCGTTTTGCCATTGCCCAGGTGGAGGGTCATCATGTTGAGGCACTGACGGATCAGGTGGTAATGAAAAGCGCTGATCACGCCAGTCTGCAAACAGCGTGGGAATTTTACGCGGATCAGATTGGCCGTGCTCTGCCGAAAGACGGGGCCATTGCGGTTGCCGGTCCGGTTGGCGGCGAGCTTTTGCGTTTTACTAACAATCCTTGGATTGTTCGGCCTCACGCAATCCCTACCAAGCTGGGGCTTGACCGATTTACCTTGATCAACGATTTTGGCGCCGTAGCCCATGCTGTGGCTCATCTCAATGGCGATAGTCTTGTGCATTGCTGCGGTCCTGCCAAACCACTGCCTGCGATTGGGCCAATATCGATATTTGGTCCCGGCACTGGCCTCGGCGCCGTGCAGTTGCTGCGGACTTCCGATAGTTATCACGTAATCGAAACCGAAGGTGGTCATACCGATTTCGCGCCTCTCGACAGCATTGAAGACCAGATTTTGCAGAAATTGCGGCAAAAATACCGTCGGGTCTCTGTGGAACGAATTGTTTCCGGCCCTGGTCTGGTCGCCATTCATGAGGTTCTGTCCAACCTTGAAGGCCGGGCGGCTGTACCAGTTGATGATCGCGAGTTGTGGGAAATGGCACTGGAAGGAAAAGATAGTCTTGCTGCAGCGGCGCTTGATCGCTTTTGCCTCAGTCTTGGTGCGGTGGCGGGTGATCTGGCCTTGGCGCAAGGAGCCAAAGCTGTCGTGATCGGCGGTGGAATCGGCGCAAGGATCGCCGATATTTTGCCCCAGTCCGGTTTCTGTCAGCGCTTTGTCGCCAAGGGGCGATTTGAGGCCGTTATGCAAAATATTCCGGTTAAATTACTGCGGCACCCGCAGCCGGGTCTCTTCGGAGCGGCTGCAGCCTTTTTGCAGGAGCATGATGTTTGAAACCAATTGAAACAATAATGCGGACCGCGCCCGTGATCCCGGTATTGGTCATTGACGATGTCGCCAGCGCGCGGCCGGTAGCCGAAGCGCTGGTAAGTGGTGGTTTACCGATATTAGAGGTAACGCTGCGCACGGACTGTGCACTTGAAGCAATCGCAGAGATGAAACAGGTCGAAGGCGCGATTGTCGGTGCGGGCACGGTTTTGAACGGTGATCATTTAAGATCCGCGATTGACGCTGGTTCTGAGTTTATCGTGTCTCCCGGATTGACTGAAGGCTTGGTCGACGCGGCTTTGGCCCACGATGTTCCGCTGCTGCCTGGTATTTCATCAGCCAGCGACATCATGCGCGGTATGGATATGGGATTGGAACATTTTAAATTTTTCCCAGCCGAAGCATCTGGTGGATTATCTGCCCTAAAGGCTGTTGCAGCGCCTTTTAAGGACTGCAAATTCTGTCCCACAGGTGGAATAAATTCGCAGACAGCACCCGACTGGCTGGCTTTGGAAGCTGTACTTTGTGTGGGAGGCAGCTGGATCGTTCCAAAAGGTTTCACCGATTTTGAAAAAATCAAACAGCTGGCGCAAACAGCAGCTGCGTTCTAGCGCTGTGGATCTTTTTCGGTAACGCAAAATTGGACTTGAGTGGACCATGTTTCGCCAGCTTCTACCGTACGCAAGCCACCACGATTGATGGCATCGGTGATGTGGCTAACCGGCTCAATGCAAAAATAATCCTCACCGGCCGGGGCAAAAATATGGGTTTCAGGTAAGTCAAAATCGGGCTCTATAATGAGTTGATGCTGCGGCCAATCGATTAGCAACGGAGATTTTCTGCCGGTAAAAACGGTGTCGACCGGATCATCATCAGAAAGGCAATAGGGGCCCACCTTGGAGATCCAACGGGTTGGCAATCCATCCCCTGAGGTTTGCCAAAACCCATCAAAAGACGTGTGCAATTTCGCTTTAGATCGCGGAAAATATGGATGAAATCCAAGCCCTGCAGGCATGGTTATTTCGCCGGTATTGGTAATCGACACGCGGTGGAGATAGCCGTCTGGCGTAAGTGTCATGATTTGATCACAGACATAGAGCCATGGCCAGCGACCACCTGGATGTTCGTAGCGGAGATGAAGCGTGTCTTCGCTCTTGGCGACGATCTGCCATTGCCCGGTCCAACCGTGCCCGTGAATGGGATGTTGCGCTGACGCGGCCGGATAGTTTGGTACCAGGGTGACGGACTGGCCGTTGAACGAAAACTGTCCGTTCGCAATCCGGTTGGAAAATGGCACCATTACAAAATTTGCGAGGGCCAATGGCCCTTCTTCATTCATTCGGGCGGGGTGAAATATAGGCTGATCGCGCCAGTCAAATCGCAATATTCCGCCTCCGCGTTGCGGATCAATAATCAATGCTATGTCGTTGTTATGTAGTGGAATCACCATCCGACTAGGATAGGCGTTTATGGTGCGGCAGAATAGCGAATAAACGGCCCCAACGCGATAGAAGTACGAATTCCTGCCGGTGAGCTATCTACAAAACGAACAATATCGCCGGAACAGAGCATATTACTCGTCGTCTGGCTCACCATAACAAGATCATCCTGCAGCAAGGAAGCCCCCCATTTTGGGCGATTGAACCAAATCTTGCGGTTGGGCATTTCATAGGCAATACCGACGCGATCAATGACCCTCGTGGAACGGACCTGCTGCAATGCGATGCAATGGGTCGTCTCGTAGACATCGACGGGAGGCACGAATATCATCCGCGATACATCGATCTGCCCTGTTTTGATGTCACCGGAGGTGCAGCTAGCTAGCGCCAATAGCAGCATCAGCATTGCTATGCGGTTCACTTGCGGCCTCCTGTCGATCTTGTCGCCCATAGTAGCCCGGGGGAAAGGTCAATCTGAGCCTTCCCCCGGGTCGGTCCGATCTTCGGGGAAAGATCCGGACAGAGGACCCGCAGGGTTCGGGATGGGTCCGATGTTTAAGACGCCATCCACCGCTAAAACCCGCAAAGTTTTTTCCGATTATTTTCGGAGGTCCTGAAACATGCTGTATCAATGTGTAAAATTACTTCATGACACGATTGCAAAAAACGGTATTATTGATCCAAGAATCGCACCTCTCCAGGCTTGCTGAAAGATATTAATCCGTTCAGTAAGGCCCACACCCCCCAGATGCAGAGATTCGTCAGCTTATGAAGCAACACGAACTTCAAGCCGTTTTCCTTAGTCAACGAGATGCTATGTTGCGGTTTTTGCGAGCACGCGGCGCCGTTGATAATGCCGAAGATATCTTGCAGGATCTTTGGCTGCGTCTGGCAGATCTGGATGAGAGCACCATCGTCAGCCCGGCGGCCTATCTGTATCGCGCTGCCAATAATATCATGCATGATCGCCATCGTTCCAACCAGCGCTCACGGCGTCGTGATAGCGAATGGAGCGATATTGAGAGAGGAACTGGGGAAGCCTCGGATCTCCCGCTTCCCGATCGGGCGCTGATCGCGCGTCAGCAGCTGAACCAGGTTGAGGCTCGCATTAGCAAAGAAGGTCCTCGCATTTTTGAGGTTTTTCGTCGCTTTCGTGTCGACGGTGTCGGGCAGCGTCAAATTGCTGCTGAACTGGGCATCAGTTTGAGTAGCGTGGAGAAGGATTTGCAAAAAGCCTATCGGGCATTGGCGGAGTGGCGAGAGAATGAAAATGCCCAATAGTCTGCGGGATCAGAAAAGTGGTGACGTCTGTGTATCAGGACAGATTTTATGACTGAGGCAAATGATATGATCCGGCACCAGGCGATTGCCTGGGTGATCCGTACACAGGATGCTGATTTTGCTGACTGGGAAGCCTTTACGCTTTGGCTGGAAGAAGATCCGCAACACAATATCGTTTATGAGCAGGCGTTGACGGCCGAGGATAGATTTGTCGAGCTGGCTGAGACGATAAATCGTGTGACGGATCATGGGCGTAAGGTTCCGTTACCAGCAAATGATACACCGGACTTGCTTGGAGCTGCGACAAACCGCCGCCGCATCATGTTTGGTGCCTTGGCAGCGTCGTTGGTTGTTGCGGTGAGTGCGGGTATCTGGACACAAATGCCGCAACCCTATGATGTGATAACTGGTCCTGGTGAGCGGCAAGTTGTTTCTCTCCCTGACGGCAGCCGGATAACAATCAACGGCGATTCAAAGATCACTCTGGACCACAAGAAACCACGCCATGCCGTGCTCGATCGCGGCGAGGCGCTGTTTACCGTCATACATAGAGATGCTGACCCGTTCATTGTCGATACCGGAAATACTCGTCTGGTCGATGCCGGAACAGAGTTTAATGTAGTCAAAGATGATGAAACGCTCGATGTTGCGGTGTCCGAAGGCGTGGTTATTTATAATCCCGCACGCGAAAATATCAGCCTGCCCGCTGGCAAGCGTCTCCATCGCGAGGCGGCCAGAAATAGGGTAACGGTTTCGGACATCGCGATTGGGCAGATCGGTAGCTGGCGGACAGGGCGTCTCAGCTTTACAGGAGCAACGCTGGCACAAGTGACCGATGCACTTCAGCGCAATCTGGGAATTGGTATTTCTGTAAACGAGGCGATTGCTGGACAACGGTTTAGCGGCGTGATCCAGTTAAAGGATCGCGATCCGGAGAATTTGGAGCCGATTGCAGCTTTGTTGGGCGTGAGCGTGCAGAAGCAAGGTAAGGGTTGGATTTTGACAGGGGACGATGCAGTACCATAATAGCATAGCGGCCGCTGTGCTGGGTGTCGCAATTGTTGCTCCTGCTCATGCCGAAAACCAGGTGGAAGTGGATATTGCCGCAGGTCGTCTCGACTCTGCGATTTTTGCACTTGGTGAACAGGCCGATATCAGTATCGGCCTTTCCGATCCGCAACTGGGCGCAGAACGCGTACCACCGGTTAAAGGCCGGATGACGTCCTACCAGGCGCTTATCCGTCTTCTCGCGGGTAGCCGTGCCAAACCCCAGCGTGTTGATGCCCGCCACTGGCGCATCGTACCGATGATTACGCCATCCAAGCGAACAGGGATCGCCCGCCGGTTTGCTAAGTCAAGGCCGATAAAAGCACCGATTACTTATCCGGATATTGTGGTCACCGCACGACCCATCCGCAACGATTTCGCAATGGAGCCGAGCGGCAGTTTGCGGACACTAACACTGGACGAGATTGGCCCTGCAGCAGAGATACGGGGAACCGATGCGCTTATCGACACATTGCCGAGCATCAGCTCGACCCAACTGGGTCCGGGGCGCAATCGCCTTTTCATCCGAGGTATTGCCGATTCCAGCTTTAACGGACCCAACCAGGCGGTATCAGGGCAATATCTTGGCGATGCTCGGCTGAACTATAATGCGCCAGATCCGGATTTGCGGTTGATCGATCTGAGTGCAATCGAGATTCATCAAGGACCGCAAGGAACGCGCTTTGGGGCAGGGACGTTGGGTGGTGTTATCCGCCTAATTCCTAATGCGGTTCGGCTGGATGAGTTTGGAGGCAAAGCTTCTATCGCGCTTGCTGCAACGCAAGACGGTGACCCGTCTGTAGATGGAAATGCGACCGTGAACGTGCCGTTGATTGCTGGATCGGTTGGTATCCGGGCATCAGTCTATGGCGGCCGAGATGGCGGCTATATTGATGACCGGCGACGTGATCTAAACGATGTCAATCGAGTAGACACACTTGGCGGACGCTTCATGCTGCGGGCAGACCCGGGTGCTGGTTGGTCGATTGATCTGATGGCGGCTGGACAGGAGATTGACGGCCGCGATGGTCAGTATTCCGATCGCCTTGGTGACAGCCTTGATCGCGCAGCTCCGTTTGCCCAACCCTATCGCAATCGGTTTGCGCTAGGCCAGCTGAAAATCCGAAAACAATGGGACAGTATGGAGTTGATGACCGCGGTCAATCTAGTCGACCAGAAAGTCTCAGAGACATTCGATCTGTCCCTGCCTGCCAATGAACCCTTTTATCCTGAATTGCTTGCGCTGTTCCGTCAGCGCGGTGATATCCGGCTGCTGACATCGGAAACTCGCTTATCCCGGTCGCTGGATAACGGCGGGCGGTGGATCTTGGGAGCTAGTCTGATCAATAACCGCTATCGAATTCGGCGCGTAATCGAGAGCCGTTTTTTTACCACCAATATTGCTGGCATAGAAAATGAGGTGAGTGAGGCGACCGGTTTTGGTGAGCTTACCTGGCCGCTATCCAAAAGGTTGACGGTGAATGTCGGCGGGCGGATAAGCCATGTATGGTTGCAGGGCAAGACCCTCAACGCTTCCACTTTTGTCAGGCTTTCGGAGCCCGAAGATGAGGCGGAGCACAACCAAACTGCATTTCTGCCTTCAGTTGGAGTGTATTACCGGTTGGTTGAAGGGCTCACTGGACATATCCGATATCAAGAGGGCTTTCGCGCAGGCGGTATCGCGGTCCGCGATGACATGGTTGAGCGGTTTCGCCATGATGATGTTGAGTCAATTGAAGGTGGGTTTAGCTATAGCAGCAGGGGTGAGACCGGTTTTGATGCATCTTTTACCGTTGCCCATACGCAGTGGAATGATATTCAGGCTGACCTCATTGATACCAACGGTCTACCAGTTACCGACAATATCGGTAGCGGACGTATATGGACCGCTGATGCGACCATAAACTGGCGACCGCTACGTGGGTTTTTGATTGAGGCGAGCGCAATCTGGGCCGATAGCCGCCTTAGTCAACCAGCGGAGACCATTTTGGTCAATGATTCTGGAACTGAATTTGTCGGCGATGTTGCCGAAGGAACGGTGGTCGTTGACAGTGACAACCTACCCAATGTTGCCGATTTTTCGGGCAGACTGGGAATCAGCTATTCTGCGCCACTATCCGACGACGAAACGATCTCCCTGGCCGCCTGGGCTCGTTATACCGGAGAGTCCCGGCTTGGTGTTGGCCCGATACTGGGCGTGAAACAGGGCGACTATATCGATACTGGGCTGTCGGCAAGTCTTGACCTCGGCTCGCGTTCAATCTGGCTCGAGGCATCCAATATATTCAATGCAACCGGTAATCGCTTTGCGCTGGGATCGCCGTTTACTTTGATCTTCGGTGAACAGATCACCCCGCTCCGTCCGCGCACAATTCGAATTGGTTTTGACGTTAAATTCTAGACATCCGATACGCGCTATCCAGATTCCAGAAGCAAGTAGATCATTCGGCGTTTGACAAAAACGGCCGGATTCGCGCCAAAAATCGAAAATTCTACGGGCAATTGCCAAATCGCAACAAGCGAAATTGCGAATCGCTCTAACAAGGGGTTGTCGCATGAAGCGGCATATAACAGGGCCTCTTTACCCCCTTCCTTGTTTGATCTGGGAACGATGAGAAGCCTTAGACCCTAAGGAGAATACCGATGAAAATGACTAAAGTAATGGCGGCATCAGCTGCAGTGGTTGCTTTGGCCGTTGGCGCCCCTGCCATGGCTCAGCAAAACCAAAATAACGATGTCACAGACACCAACAACGGTGCTGTAGTGGTCAATGACCTGCTCGATGTATATTTGGCAGCAGACGCAAGCACAACGAACACGTTGGATGACATCAACAGCAATAACAACAACAACAACGATCTTGTTATCGCTACGCAAACGCTGACCGCATATAACACCAACTCTCAGATGGATGAACTCATCGATCTTGATGGTGAAGATGGTACACCGGCTCCAGTCGGTTATAACAGCGGCGATAACTATGTTCGCGGCAATGCCTTCGCAGCTTTCGCAGGTATCCTGAACCAATCATGGAATACCGGCGTCAACAACAACAACCAGGCTGCAACCAACATTGCGGCACAAGGTTCCATCAACTTCGGTGATGGCGCTGGTGAAGCAGCAGCAGGCGGCGGTGGCGGCGATTAATCGTCCCTCGCTGACTTGATGAAGGGTGGGCCGGTTTCAGCCGATGGAACCGGCCCCTCCATCCTCCAAACATCCGCATCCCAAACGGGAGTAAAGACGATGAAAAAGCATTTTTGGCTTCTTATGACAGCCCCTCTGGCCATGACCGCATCCCACGCGAGCGCTCAGGTAGCAGATCAGAATGCTGCGCCTCAGGCACCCGCGACTACCGAGCAGCAATCTGAGTCCCCGCTAATGTCGTTGGAAGAGCTCGGCGAGCTCCGTGGCGGCACACAAATAGCGATTAACGAACAGACCTTTAACTCAGACAATACCGGCAACACGATCAACGGCGATTTTACCGCTGGTGATGTGAACCTGTCGGACAACTCACTGTCCAGCTTTAACGGTCTTGGTAATATTGTGATCAACACCGGCGCTCAGTCGGCACTCCAGGCAGGCCTGGCGGTGACGATCAATATTACCGACTAGGTAAGGTATAGGCCATGACCCTCACTCCCCCCATCAAAAATGGCCTACGCCCAGCCTTTCCGCCCTTCAAGAGCGGCTTGAGAACTTTCTTGAAGGGCGGACTGCTGGCCCTGACCGGTGCCAGTCTGATTTGTAGTTCCGCCACGCAAGCCGAAGTCCGTTTGGCGCGAGAATCAACCGGTGGAGACTATTATGTTGGCGTGATGACTTGGTGGGATATTCCGTTTCGTTCAGTTATTCGCCAGCGCTATGATTTCAGCTGCGGTTCCGCTGCGATCGCAACATTGCTCACCTATCACTATGACCGGCCCACAAGCGAGCGCACGCCATTCAAGGCGATGTGGGATCTGGGAAACAAAGAAGAAATCAAAAAAGTCGGCTTTTCGATGCTCGACATGCGCAGCTATCTGCAATCCATCGGCTATCGCGCCGAGGGTTTCAAATTGAAGCCAGGGCAGCTCATCCAAGTAAAGCGACCTGTCATTGTGCTGCTGGACATTGACGGTTTTAAACATTTTGTTGTGGTTAAAGGGCAGACCGAAGATCAAGTATTGGTCGGCGATTCCGTGCTCGGCATCAACAAATATTCCTATGAGGATTTTCATAAATATTGGAACGGGATTGCGTTGGCCATCGTTGATGGACCGATTACCAAACGGCCCGTCTATAATCTTGCCGGCGACTGGAATCCCTGGTCCACTGCGCCGACCGATCAGGTGTCTGAAACTGCTGCAATTGGAAATTTAACCACCCACCTTCCCCCCCTGTACCAGATCACGCCAGAATTTCTTCTCGACGTGCGGGTTGGTACCGTCAGATGAGAGACAGACCATGAACTACAGACATAGATATTTCGCCACGGTCGCCTGCATCGCGTCCTTCACAGCGATGCTCATGCCCCAAATCGCCAAAGCCGACCCCACGGTGACGGCGGTTGATCTGCCCGCACTTGTTTCAGACGAAGAGCTGGACAAGCTGCGTGGCGGGTTTGTCGTGTCCGGGCTAGGCATAAATTTTGGGGCTGACATCCGGACCTATGTTAATGGCGAGTTGCTTCTGCAGACAGTTCTGAACCTGAATGATGAGGGTGCGCATACAACCCAGACGGCCGCTGCCGGACTAAGCCCGGTTGATGTCTCTGCGCTTGAAAATGGTGTTTTGTCCAACGGAAATATCCGGATGAAGGTTGGAGATACACCAGTATACTTGCTGAACAATGGCCAAACAGCGATTGTTCATGAGACCACCAATGGTGTCCAGAATATGTTGATCAACACGGCTAACGGCTTTGAAGCCGTGCAGGAAGTGGACGCAACGCTCAGTCTTTCTGGTTATGAAAATTTCAATAGCAATCTGATGATGGATCGACTGGGCAGCGCCCTGGATGATGTAGCGGGTCACGCCGCAATTGGGGCTCTGGGGAACTGATGGGAAATGACTGGCCGCCAATCCTGCCGGTCTTGAACTGAAGCGCTGTGAACCCTCACGCAGGTTCGCGGCGCTTTTTTTACGGACTCGACAGATCCTTAAGCCTAACCTGATCGACCGGTGCGGGGTCGTGATATCAGGACTGAGCAAGATGGGTGCGCGACAATTTGTCCTCAGCACGTTATCTATGGAACGAGACTGACGACTATGATCCCAAAGCTCTTCATCGCCCGAAAGAACTGAGATGATCATCCACCTTTTCGCAAAAGGATATTTGTAGCTGTTGCTGCGTCGCCGGTAAAACGGGTTGCAAAAGCGCTCGGACACGGTGTGATTGTCGATGCTTCTTGCCCGTTTCGCCGGTCAACGCGGTCATTTGATAATCTAAAAGCGGAAGGGTATGCGCGCAACAATGCTGACGTCCGGGGCGTCCTCGGTCACGCCAAACTGGAAGCCGAGATTCATAGATTGCTTTTCACTGAGGCGATAGGACATGCCAAAGTTGAGTGATCCAACCTGAATATCATTACTCTCTTGCAATGTGTCGCCGAGCTGGGTTTTGGTCGAGAAAATATAGTTGTGGCGATATCCCAGCGAGAAAGAAAAGCGCGGGTTGAGTGCAAAGCCAAAACCGACGCTCGCGTTTATTGCATCACCCGGATCGACTTTTCCGACAAAAACATCGCCGACCACGCGGTCGATATTGCGTTCAATATTCCACAAGTAACCAGTTCCGCCATAGATGACGACAGGGTCAGAGGGCAGCAGGAAGCTAATGCTGGGTTGTACGCCCCAGAAGCCCGATCCAGTGGCAAGGCCGGTGGCAACGCCAAACTCGTCAAACGGAATCTCATAGGGACTGGTGCCGGTATCGGTTTTGACGCGAAGGCCGGCGACCCAAATAGGACTTTGCGATTTGGGTCGGTTGAGTTGATAGCGTAGCGAAATTTCGGCGTCGCCTATCCCGGTTTCCTCTAAACCAACTTCCCGGGTAATCTGTTCATCGCGTTGCTGAACAACCTGAATTCTATCCTTGCGATAGAGTAGGGGAACGCGGCCCTCGATCTCCAGCCTGTTGGTCAGGCCGTAGCGCATGGCGAAAGTTCCGATGATGGTGTCGCGGTCCGCGTCGCTGGCCTCAATCGCTCCAATCTGGATACCCGGAATCAGCTCGATTCCACGGAAAACCAACCGGTTGGTGGATGAGCGTGTATATTCAATGGAAGGATCAAGCACGAACTGTCCGCGTGGCGTCAGCACTCCTTGCCCTTCCGGCACGGCTTCAACCTTCTGTTCGATATTATTCGCTTCCGGCGGAGCTTCGCCAACCGGGCCTTCCGGCATGGTCAGTTCATCATCCGGGCTCGTCCCGATTTGCACTGCGGCTGTCTCTACTTGGCTTCGCTGAATACCGGTACCGCGCATCTGCGAAAGGGCAAACGGTGTCTCCACGGGAGCAGCGGCGCGGACCAGTTGATTATGCAGCTCGAGCTGTTTGATCTTGTCATTTTGAGACTGGATCAGTGCGTTCTGGCTGGCGATCAGTTGCTTTTGCTCCGACAGTTCGGATTGTATCGCTTGCAAAGCAGAAGTGATGTTAGTTGTTTCCTGATCCATGACTTTCGCTTGGGGCTTCTTTGTCACCGGTTTGGGCATAGGAGCGGCCGCTTGCATTATCGGTGCGGGCGAAGGCTCCGCTGGTACCGTCGTCGGTTCTGCCGCTCGCGACTGACTTTTGGACTGCACAGCTTGTAATCGTGCCATGATTCTGGCCGACTCCGCTTCGGCTTCTGCAGCAGTAAAGCGTTGTGCTGGGCTGACATTTTCTTTTTCGATTGTTGACGGTGTCGCAGCATCCGCTAATCCACCGAACAAGGTGGCAGCGGGAAGGGCGACTAAATAGGTTAGGGGGTTTGATTTTGTGCTGGTCATAAGATGTCTCCAGGCATGCCAAGGCATGCAGATGTCAGGCAGCGGATAGTTCGCCAAGGCAAAGGCCGGCTGCGGGATGAATGTCGGTTTCGGGTTCGGCTGCCAAGCTGTCATGATATTCGCCGGCGATACTGCAAAGGCCGGGGTTATCGGTAATGATGACCGAATGTCGTCCGTCAATCCTGATCAACCCACGACGGGCCAGGTCAGTAAAAGTCCGGCTAACCGTGTGTACAGTGAGGCCCAGGAAATCGGCTATATCGCTACGCGACATTGGGATCCTGATACAGGAGTCACCATCCGCCTGTTGTTTCAGGCACAGCAGGAATGCCGCAAGCTTCTCAGTTGCGGTCCGGTGTCCCATGATGAACAAATAGCGCTGAGCCGTCGACATTGCGCGAAACAGAATCGTAACGGCTTCATCGAGTTGCTTTTTGGGCGTAGAGTCGTCGGTGATATCCCCAACTCGGTAACACCGAACCACGACGTCGGTAACCGCTTCAGCCGCCGTTCCATAGGTGCCATAGTCGGCCCCAAAAACGTCGCCACTAAAGAAAAACCCGGTTAGGTGCCGATGCCCGTCCATATGGAAACGACATGTGCGCACGGTCCCGTGCACCACTTCGTACCAGCGACTGGCTCTTTGTCCTTCATCAAATATGAGTTGTCCTGCGCGAAACCGTAATGTGGTAGAGCGCAAGTTCGAGTTTAGCCCCTGCATGATTGCAGGAGCGGTCATTAGCGATTGCATCCGTGCTGTCTCCTCTGGACTTTCAGCACGACCCTTTGTTGTTCATTCCGTAACGATACTCCCAGAATATCGTCGCGGCCTCAGATGCGACCTTTTGTTGTTTTGTGGTGATTATGTAGGGCAGGAGGGTGTAAATCGTCTATCCAGTGATTCGCCTGTTTGGAAAACCAAGTCATTCTGCCTGCGGGTTTTTACTAGGGGATTTTACCTACTAGATTGACAGACTGATGTAAATTACTGTAAATTCAGTCAGTTGGCATGGACGTTTTTGTCCTATCACAAACATGTAGTACACGAGTAAAAGATTAACTATCGCAGGACGGCATAGTCACTGCGATGTCACAGTTAAGACGATTTGTTGGGGAGGGAACCACCAACAGTCAGATTAGGCAGCCCGATAGGCTGTTCAATGTTGTGCGCAGTGATAGCTCGCAGCGATGGTGTCGTTTGAGAGCACAAGACCGGAACAAATGGGGGCATTTGTGATCGGCAAGTTTTTTGGCTTGTCGGTGTTTTAAAAGGTAGGCCTCGTGATGTTACAGCAAAAGAGTTTGACCAGCGGTCCAGTGCTCACGCTGAGGGAGCATGAGATATTGGAATTTATTGCTCAGGGCATGTCGACCAAAGAAGTGGCGCAGCATATTGATATAGCACCACGCACCGTGGATCGTCATGTCGAGAATGTACGTCTGAAATTGCGGGCGAAAAATCGCACCCATATGGTCGCTTGTGCGGTTATGGAAGGTTTGCTGATGGTCGCTATCGATGACCGGCAGCCCGTTGCCGAAACTGAAGCTCCATAGCCGAAAAACCATATGTTTGGTGCTTGAGCAGGCTCGCCGGCTCTCACTATCCGCTTATTTTCTTTCAGACTGACAAGTTCCACAATACAGATATGTTGTTTCATGTTTTCTTGCTGTAGGCAGGAAGCATGCAGCTGAATTTCAATGATATAATGCAACCCGAACTGACGGAACTTAACCGTCTGCCGGCGCGGACATCCTTCACGTCTTTTGCGAATGCTGAGGCGGCAATGGACGCAGATAGGCAGTCTACGTTTCAATTGTCATTGGATGGCGAGTGGCAATTTTCTTTGGTAGACCGGCCAACGGCTTCTCCTGATGGTTGGGAACAGCCTGTTTATAAAGATGATCATTGGCGTTCCATCACCGTTCCGGGCAGTTGGACCCGACAGAATACAAGCGATTTGCCGCAATATACCAATGTGCAGATGCCGTTTGATTGTAGAGCCGCACCCCAAATACCAGATGAGAACCCCACTGGTCTTTATCGCACGCAATTTAATCTGCCTTCTGGCTGGCATGTGCGGCAGACCATTCTCCACATTGGCGGGTTTGAGAGTGTTGCGCTTGTTTGGTGCAACGGTGAGTTTGTGGGCATGGGCAAGGACTCGCGCTTGCCGAGTGAGTTTGATCTGTCGCCTTATTTGCATGAAGGCACTAACCTGATTGCTATAATGGTGATCAAATGGTCGGATGCGACTTGGATCGAGGATCAGGATCACTGGTATCATGGCGGCCTGCACCGCTCAGTTCATATCGAGTCGCGCGGTAAGACGCATATTGCGGACCAGAATATCACTGCTGATTTTGATTCTGAAAGCAGTGAAGGGAAGCTTCATTGTTCCGTGAAGATCAACGGAAACTCCTCGGGCTGGACGGTGCGCGCACAGCTTTTCGGACCGCAGGGGGATCATGTCCTCACACTACCGGAAAGTGCAGTTGTTCAGTTTCCGGAGGGTAATGTCTTTGAGCAATATACTGCCGCTTATCATTTCGTTGAAACCCGTGCGGTTTTGGAGACAACCATCTCGGACGTTCAACCATGGTCTGCGGAACAACCCGCTTTATATCAATTGGTTACAGAGCTGCTTGATGACCAAGGCAATATTGTCGAAGCCAATAAGGTGACCGTCGGGTTCCGCCGCGTTGAAGTTAAGGATCGCCGATTGCTGGTTAACAACCGGCCGATCACTATCATTGGCGTGAATCGCCATGATCACCACCCTGAAACCGGGAAGACATTGACGGTTCAAGAAATGCGGGCCGAATTGCTATTGATGCGTCAGCATAACATTAATGCAATCCGCACCGCCCACTATCCCAATGATCACCGTTTACTAGATCTATGCGATGAATTGGGTTTTTACGTTATCGATGAAGCCAATGTGGAATGCCATGCGCGCTGGCAGGCAGTATCCAATGATCCACGTTATCAGAAAGCTATTATTGAACGGGTTATGCGCATGGTTCAGCGCGACCGCAATCATGCGAGCGTAATTGGCTGGTCCTTGGGCAATGAATCTGGGCTTGGTCCCGCTCATGACGCTGCCGCGGCGATGGTTCGGCGGATGGATGACACGCGCTTCTTGCACTATGAGGGCGCGATATTTCATCGGTTCCAGACATTGATGGGTGATCCCACAGAAACGTCCCGCAATGCGCCCGATATACGGGAGCGCATGACCACGGATTTGATCTGTCCCATGTATCCGTCGATTGAATTTATTGTAGGTTGGGCAAAATGGGCCGAGGAAACCAAGCTTGATGACCGTCCGATGATCCTATGCGAATTTTCTCACGCAATGGGAAATTCCAACGGATCAATAGTGGACTATGTGGATGCGTTTTTTGAAGCACCTGCACTGGGTGGGGGTTTCGTTTGGGAATGGCGCGATCATGGATTCGCGGAGACCGATGAGCAAGGCCGGTTCTTCTGGGCCTATGGCGGCCATTTCGGGGACGATCCAAATGATGTCAATTTTTGCTGTGACGGGCTGGTTGGACCGGATCTGACACCGCATCCGGGACTGCGCGAATATCAGTGGGCCGCGCGCCCTGTGCGAGGGAAACTGGTCAGTCGACAAGAAGTCTGTTTTACCAACCGGCGTACTTTTATCAGCACCGATGATCTTGAGCTAACCTGGTTGCTGCAGAAAAATGGGGTGGTAGTGGAAAGCGGAACCCTGCTTCCAAACATTCCAGCAGGCGAGAGCGAGACCATATCTATTCCCTATCGGACAGAATTAAACACTGATGACGAGTGGCATCTGCTAACCCAGTGGCGACTGCGCGGAGCATCGGATTGGGCTGAAGCCGGGCATCTGTTGGCCTGGGATCAATTTGCTCTCGGAGGCACAGCCATTCCTGAATCTGCAACCTTACGGGCATTTGATCTGCCCGGTAGCCTGCCGGTTGCCGGCTCTCTGCAATCTGGTCCGGTTGAGATTAAGTTTGATGAAAAAGGCAAAATATCAACAGTGAATGTCGGTGGTCGTATAGCAATTGAAGGCGATATTACCGCAAGCCTTTGGCGTGCGCCGATGGACAATGATGGCGGTAAAATCGGTTGGCGTGAGGAACGTCCGAGTAAGCGCATGGAATGGGTGAACCACGGGCTTGATAACCTTCAGATTATTGCATCACCCGCTCAAGTCAAAGAGCAGAAAGATCAAACGCTGCTTTGTCTTAGCCGAGAGATGATTGGGACCGATGGTCAGAAAGCAACCCATCGATCGCGATGGACGTTGAATGCAAATGGCGCTCGTATTGATGAAGAGATCATAGTGCCGGACGCTTGGGCCGATGTGCCACGGGTAGGAATCCGATTCTCAATACCTGCAGAACTGGAGCAGTTAACCTGGTTAGGGCTTGGTCCCGACGAGTCTTATCCCGATAGGATTGGTGCGCAGACTGTCGGACGCTGGGAATCAAGTGTTGCTGATCAATATCACGCCTATGTCCTACCCCAGGAGCATGGTGCTCATGAACAGACGCGGTCCTTCGTTCTTCAAGACAATAGCGGTCAGGGATTCGCCGTTACTCTGCCCAATCTCAGTTTTTCCGCACGTCATCATCATGACTCAGATATGACCCGTGCAACAACCATCGCGGACCTCGTCCGCCAGGATCGCATCGAAGTGCATATTGATGCCGCTATGCGCGGTGTTGGCACAGGCGCTTGCGGTCCCGATGCGTTGCCCGAATATTGCGTCGGGCCCGGCACTTATGCTTTCCACTGGTTTATCAGGCCAGTCTAAAACCACGTTCACGGGAGTTTGATCAATATGACAGCAAATATCGATGGCACGGCAGCAGGGAAGTTTGAGCGTATTCGCGATGAGTTTGCTCGCAATTTTGCTGAGCGCGGAGAAGTCGGGGCGTCGGTCTGCATCAGTGTGAATGGCGAGAGAGTGGTTGATTTGTGGGGTGGTGTGGCTGATCCCAAGACTGACGAGCCGTGGGAGCGGGACACAATTTCAATTGTTTTTTCCTGCACAAAGGCGGCGACGGCCTTATGCGCCCATATGCTTGTCGACCGCGGATTGCTTGCACTTCACGCACCGGTTGCTGAATATTGGCCCGAATTCGCCAAGAACGGAAAGGAAGCTACCACTGTCCAGATGATGCTGAACCACGAAAGTGCAGTTCCTGCCTTTCGTGATCCGGTAAAGCCAGGCGGTTTTCTGGACTGGGGCTATATGATTAAACGCCTTGAAGACGAGGAAGCATTCTGGGAGCCGGGAACTCGAAACGGTTATCATATGGTGAATTTCGGCTGGACCGTTGGCGAACTGGTCCGCCGGGTATCCGGTAAGTCGCTGGGTCAGTTTTTTCGGGATGAAGTCGCCGATCCTTTAAGTGCGGATTTCTGGATCGGCTTGCCTGATGACGTCACCCGTCCGATTGCCCCTATCCTGCTAGCTACGCCTGATCCATCGGCAGTGATGAACTCTTTTACAAAGAATCTGCTTACCGACCCGAATTCAATTCAAGCGCTTTCTTTTCTGAACAATGGCGGCTGGAATCAAAATGACCCTGCCGCACATAAAGCGGAGATTGGAGGTGCTGGCGGCTTGTCCAATGCACGCGGTCAAGTCGCTATGTATGAGCCGCTGGCTTTGGGTGGATCCCATAAGGGTGTTAAGCTGGTGTCACCCGAGCGGCTTGCTCATATGGGTGAGGTTTCCGTTGCAACCCAGATTGACGCAACATTATTGGCGCCGACCCGTTTTGCCTCAGGCTTTATGAAGTCGATGGATAATCGTGCTTATCCGGGTGGTGATCAGATGTCAGCGGTTATCGGTAACGCAGCATTCGGACATGTCGGCGCCGGTGGATCTATCGGTTTTGCTGACCCCGACCATGGTTTGGCATTTGGATATACGATGAACCAGATGGGCATGGGATTATTGCTGAATGAACGTGGCCAATCTCTGGTGGACGCAACTTATGAGATTTTGCGCGGTTGATATTGTTATTTGAACCTGGCCGTCTGGGAGCAATTGCCGTTCGGTCAGGTCTGTATTCATCGCGCTCAAACGGCGCAACTGTTCAACCAGAAACGGGTTACGATTAACGCGATTCTGTTAACCTTAAACATTCCAAGTTGGTTTAGCTCCGCAAGGCATTTTCTGTTTGCGGGGTACGAACAAAGCGATGCCGAACGGCATGTATGAGGTTATTATGATTGAGAACAAACGTCCACGACCAGCTATTGTTATTGGCCCTTTAGGTGAGGCGATGACCAAAGATGATCTGCCATGCCCCATGACTACGAGATGGGTGGTGCGCCGTAAAGCGGAGGTCGTCGCTGCGGTTAATGGCGGGATGCTGACCACCGACGAGGCTTGCGACCGGTATAATCTGTCACTGGAAGAGTTTGTTTCCTGGCAACAGGCGATAGAGAGAGCTGGTATGCCGGGATTGCGAGTCACCCATCTGCAGGAGCGCCGTGAACAGTATCAAAAGGCCTGACCACCGATAGCCATAGAGACTCCCTCTTCGCCCGATTAGCCGCCGCGTTCTAAGCGCGCTTGTCGGTCGGAGAGCCCAGGCAAATATGCGATGTTATACTGCTAACTTGCGGCAGCGTCCCGAGTATATCGGCATGAAATTTTTTATAGGCGGCAAGGTCCGATACTTCCACGCGCAGCAGATATTCAACTGACCCCGTAATGTTGTGACATTCGCGTACTTCTGATGCTTTTGCGACTGCTTGTTCAAAGGCTTGTGCATCCTTTTTCAAATGCTCCGATAGTCCGACCATGACAAAAATAGTAATGGCAGCCCCGCGAACGGCGGGATCCAGTATCGCACGATAGCCTTTAATCAGACCATTGCGTTCCATATCTTGTACACGTCGCAAACATGCCGATGCGGACAGCCCGATTTTATTGGCCAGATCACTATTGCTGATTCGACCATCATGTTCCAGTTGGCGCAAGATATTGCGGCCTATATCGTCAAGCTCCATCATATATTGCATAGAATGATAGCATAAGGATGATAAGGCAAGGAAATTGCGTCAATTTTGGGATATTATTGTGCAAATATTCTCAATCCAGTGGAACATGAAATGGCGGCCAATCTCACCGAATATAATATAACTCCAGAACGCGGATTCTTATCAAACTTCGATTCCGATAAGACAATTTTGCCAAATTCGCTTCTGTCGATCCGGGATGCCGCAATGGCGCTGCCCCGTACAATTCTGTCCGGCCACTTGCGTCAACATATTGAGGCACTGCCGTTCGTTGATCTGACGGACTTTTGTGCATCGGCCAGCCTTGCTGAGCGGCGGATGGCCATGGTTCACTATTCGTTTTTGGTTCAGGCCTATGTCTGGGGCGAAGCCGAGTCACCCCAGCTTCTACCCAAATGCCTTGCTCTACCGATCTGGCAACTCGGTGCCTCAATCGAGCAACCCCCTTTGCTTACCTATTCCAGCTATGTGCTGGATAATTGGGGACGAATTGATGACGCCGGCCCGATTGACCTGTCCAATATATATATGATCCAGCCGTTCCTCGGTGGACAGGATGAAGCGTGGTTTGTCCTGATCCATGTGGCGATCGAAGCCAGGGCCGGAGAGATGCTGGCTACCCTGCCTGCGCTCCTTCAGGCGTGCCGGGATCAGGATCTTGAGACATTGGAATCTGGTTTATCGGCGATGACAACCGTTTGGGAGGACATGAACGATATTTTCGACCAGATGCCAGAGCGCTGCGATCCCTATGTCTATTTTCATCGGGTGAGACCCTGGATTCATGGATGGAAAGACAATCCAGCTCTCGGTGAGGGCTTGATCTATGAAGGTGTCGAGGAAACAAATGGGAAACCACAAGCCTTTCGAGGGCAAACAGGATCGCAATCCTCAATCGTGCCATCAATGGATGCTTTTCTTGGCATCGATCATGCCGGCGATCCGCTTCGCGCCTATCTTGATCAGCTGCATATTTATCGGCCGCCCGAACATCGCAAATTCATCGATGATATTCGTATGAACAGTATATTGCGGCCGTTCATCCAGTCGGTTGATTCCCCAGTGCTAAGCGGTCTTTATAATGCGTGTGTGGAGAACCTGACACGGTTCCGGACCCGGCATCTGGAATATGCCGCCAGCTATATCAACAAGCAATCCAAGGGCGGCGCTGGTAATACATCCGATGTCGGAACAGGTGGAACGCCCTTTATGAAATATCTCAAGAAACATCGCGATGAAGCGGCAGCCCATATGCTTTAGATCGGTGTCATAAGCTTAGGGAAAGACCCTAGGCCGGCCATGTAAAAGAGATGACAGTTTCACCTGTCGATTCACCGGTATGATCAAAACGCCGTTCGATTGCAGTTCCCTGACCGTGATTATCGACCGCTACCACAGTGCTGCAGCGGGTTCCATAGACGGGGTTGCGGATGAATATCGCCGAGCCTCTTGGCTCCAGAGGTATTTCGTTTCCGATATTTGTCAGTGTTTTTGGTTGAAACGTTGTTTCATCCAATAATGTATCTAACAAATCCGCTGGATCGCGATCTTCTCTCTCGATCCATTCAACCAATGCCGCATTGAGATGCGCGGATTTGGGCCAAGGCCCGTTCAGTGGTCCATTGGACAAACCGTGAATTCCAGGTGCAAGAACATTGCTAGCAGATTCCGGTCGGTTGGAATGAATAAAGGCCTCGTCTCTGGCAACTGTGATGAGATTAAACGGATTGAAATCGGCAAACTGACTGCAGGAGAGGTCAGGATAACGGCCTTCACCGGACAAGAAATCTTTCAGAAGGTCTCCACGCGAAACCCGATTTGCATCCGGCGTGCCATAGCCGCTGAGATTGGTGATAACAGCAAAGCGTCCCTGTTCCGAAAGGCCCAGCCAGGTGCCACCAGCCAAAGTGTCTCGTCCGGCCAGCATATGGGCCGGCTTTTCCCACCGACCAAGTGCTTCGGCCGGTCGTGCGTGCATTTCATCTCGATTGCCAATGGCAATGAGTTTCCAGCGCGGATGCGCCTTCCAAGCGAAGGATACGATGCACATTGATCCATAATACCGAACGCCACAGGCTTGGCGACCAGATTCTGGTGATTGGTATTTTTAAGCATCATCGGATTGGATTGGATTGAGTAGTGCCGATCTTTTCCGGCTAACAGATAGGATAATAGGATATCGGTGAAATGGCATTAAAGAGAAGTCTATGAAATATCCTAAGCTGCTTGAGCCACTCGATCTTGGCTTCACCACCATCAAAAATCGCTCGATCATGGGCTCCATGCACACTGGCCTGGAGGAAATGGATGGCGGGTTTGAACGTATGGCTGCCTATTTTGCCGAAAGAGCCGCCAATAATATCGGAATGATCATAACCGGCGGTATCGCGCCAAACGAAGAATCTTCTCCACACGGCGCCCGAATGTCGAATGAGGAAGAGGCTTCCAAGCATCGTCTGGTCACAGACGCGGTGCATCAGGCAGATCCTGATGTGAAAATCTGCATGCAAATTTTGCATCCGGGGCCGCTTGCGAACAATCCGCAAATGGTAGCCCCATCGGCCGTGAAATCAAGAATTGCCCGGCATGTTCCGAATGAACTCGACAAGGCGGGAATTCAAAAACAGATCGATGATCATGTCCAATGCGCTCTGATGGCACAAAAGGCGGGATATGATGGTGTCGAGATAATTGGTTCAGCCGGATATCTGATTTCAACGTTCTTGGTCCAAAAAACCAATCTGCGGGACGATGAATATGGCGGCTCGTACGAAAATCGGATGCGTTTTGCGCTTGAAATAGTAGAGCAAACACGTGCTGCCGTCGGAGAGGACTTCATCCTCATTTTTCGGATCGCTGCGATGGATATGCTGGAAGGCGGTATGAGCTGGGATGAGATTATATCTCTTGGCAAAGCGCTGGAGAAAGCGGGTGTGACGATTATCTCGACCCATTTTACCTGGCATGAGAGTGCGGTGCCAACAATTGCAACAATGGTGCCCAGAGCCGCGTTTACGTCGGTGACAGGTCGGCTAAGAAAAGAAGTCAGCGTGCCGGTTATTACATCGAACCGCATCAATATGCCGGATGTGGCAGAAGAGGTACTTGCGCGCGGGGATGCTGATCTGGTCTCCATGGCGCGCCCGCTTTTGGCTGATAGTGCATTTATGCGCAAAGCTATTGAAGGGCGCGAAGATGAGATCAATACTTGCATCGCCTGCAATCAGGCTTGCCTGGATCATACATTTTCCGGAAAATTGACGACCTGTCTGGTCAATCCCCGCGCCTGTCATGAAACCATTTTGAACTATGACCCTGTAAACGATGCGAAGCGGATTGCGGTTGTTGGAGCAGGACCTGCCGGTCTATCTTATGCTACCGTGGCTGCCGAGCGTGGGCATCATGTCTCTCTATTCGAAGCATCCTCCGAAATTGGTGGTCAGTTTAATCTGGCCAAGACGATTCCCGGCAAAGAAGAGTTTTACGAAACCATTCGCTATTATAATCGGATGATCGAACTGCATTCCATTGATCTCAGACTTGAAACCAGGGCTGATGCAGAATCGTTAAAGAGAGAAGGATTTGATCACGTCATTGTGTCCACGGGTATCAAGCCGCGGACCCCGGATATCGAGGGTATCAATCACCCTAAGGTCGTCAGCTATATCGATGTGATTACTGGCGCAAAACCGGTTGGTCAGAAGGTTGCGATTATCGGTGCCGGCGGCATTGGCTTTGATGTGTGTGAATTGATTAGCCATGCTGGCCCGTCCGGTGCAGTCGATCACGATGTCTTTGCAGCTGAATGGGGTGTTGATTTCGAAAACCATCCGCGCGGGGGCGTAACCGGCGTGGAACCAAGGGTCACAAAATCAGATCGGGAAATAACCCTGCTGCAGCGCAAGGAAAGCCGTGTCGGAGCCGGACTTGGTAAAACCACCGGCTGGACACATCGGATCACTCTTACGCGCCGGGGAGTGGGCATGATGAACGGCGTCGAATATGTCAAAATTGACGATAGCGGCTTGCATATCCTGCAAAATGGGCAACCGCAGCTGCTTGAGGTCGATACGATCATTATTTGTGCGGGGCAGGACCCGTTGCGGGATTTGTATGATGACCTGAGTGCGGAAGGTGTGAAGGCTGAACTGGTTGGCGGCGCCTATGAGGCTATGGAGCTGGATGCAAAAGCAGCAATAAATCAAGCGACCTATATGGCTGCAGCCGTTTGAGCGGGCTATTGTTATAAATCTACAAAAAGGCTGCTGATCTTCAGATGCCTGTTGTGGTGCAACTGGCATTCACGGCGCTATTTCCACTTGCCTTATTGACAAAATTGGCGAAAACTCTTTGTCATGTCGGGGGAATTTGATGCAGCCGGAACGGCCATTGAAGGTGCCTTGATTGCGAAAGCGATCGAGAGCGAGGCTGGTGATGCGACCGGAAAGAGTGCCGGCAAATGTCTGAATTGTAATTCTGTCGTTACCGGCAGCTATTGTAATCAATGTGGGCAGCCGCTGCACATCCATCGTTCAATTGGCGCATTTTGGCACGATATTCTGCATAGCGTTCTGCATTTCGAAGGTAAATTCTGGCGAACTCTGCCGCTTCTCGCATGGAAACCGGGTGATTTGACCAGGCGGTATATTCACGGCCAACGCGCCCGGTTTATCTCTCCAATGGCGCTGTTTCTGTTTTCGGTTTTCATGATGTTCGCAGTCTTTTCCTTCCTCAGCGATCCCTTTTCGGGCGGCATGGGATCTGAGAACAACAAGGAATTCAATACAGGCATTGTAATGCAATCGGACGATATCGAACGACAGATTGCAGAAAAGGAAGCCGAGTTGGAATCGGCCAGTGTGGCGGATCAGACCAAATTGCAACAGGATCTTCTTGGTTTGAAGAAAGGTCGCAATCTTCTGGCGACAATGACCGGAGAGGACATGCCATATCCAGATGTCAAGCTGGGTGACGGCGCTATTGAACTGGGTAATTTTTCTCAAGAAGAGATCGATCAATTGCAAACCGGCCTTGATGATATTCAGGAGGGCAATGTTCTGAACGATGGCAGCAGCGTGACGACGGGCTCGAAGGAAATGGACAAGACGATCTTGGACGGAATTAAAAGAGTAAACGAAAATCCGGATCTGTTGCTCTACAAGCTTAAGACCAATGGCTATAAATTTGCTTGGTTGCTGATCCCGATTTCGCTGCCTTTCGTCTGGCTAACTCTGATCGGCCGTCGCGGCTATCATTTCTACGATCACGCTGTTTTTACAACTTATTCAATCAGCTTCATGTCTTTGCTGTTTATCACTTGTGCCATTCTGGCTGCGGTTGGCGTTTCGCAAGCTATATGGGGCCTTTTGCTTGTCTTTTATCCACCATTTCACATGTACCGGCAGTTACGGCATGCCTATAAACTCTCCCGGATCGAGACCCTGTTGAGACTTTCGGCCTTGCTTGTCTTCACTGTCATCAGCATGACATTGTTTTTCGCCATTTTGTTCGCAGTCGGCATTTTAGGATAACATATGACCATAAAGATAGATCGCCGCCAGTTGATGGCTCTGGGTACATTTGGTCTCGGTGCAATGTCTGCACCCGCATATGCTTCTATGGCTCACGCGCGCGGATTTACCCACGGCGTTGCAAGTGGCGAGCCCTCTCAGAATTCCGTGCTGCTTTGGACCCGCTATGTTGGTGGCGGTGAAAGTAAGCTCATGGTGGAAATGGCAAAGACGGCTGATTTTTCCAAAGCAAAAATGGCTGGAGAAGTGACCGCGCTTGCTAGTCGAGATCATATCGCCAAAATTGTTATTGGGGATCTGGCGCCCGGCCAATGGTATTTTTACCGTTTCATCGCGCCGGATGGATCAAAATCGAGCATTGGCCGGACGAGGACTTTGCCACAGGGCATGACACAGAAGTTTAATCTTGGCGTCTTCGGTTGTTCCAATCTGCCATTTGGCTATTTCAACGCTTATGCCCATGCCGCCGAGCGTCGTGATCTCGACATGGTGATGCACACGGGCGATTATCTTTACGAATATCCAGTTGGCACCTATCCTTCGAAAAAAGTGGCACTAGACGGCCGAATGATCGATCCAGGGCATGAAATTGTCCAGCTCGCCGATTATCGTCTGCGCTACGCAGCCTATCGCAGCGATCCGGATCTGCAACGCATTCATCAGCTCTATCCAATGGTCGCGATGTGGGATGATCACGAATTTACCAATGATGCCCATATGAGCGGTGCACAAAATCATCAGCCCAAGACCGAGGGTGATTGGGAAGTGCGTAAAAAGATCGCCGAACAGGTTTATCGCGAATGGATGCCGGTACGAGATCTCGACGTTGGTACTGGTCGCTGGAGTGAATATCAGATCGGCGACCTTGCCACTTTATTTTTGACCGAAAGTCGGATTGGCGGCCGCAGCGAACCTGCAGATCTAGCGGCGGCATTGCAAGGACAGGAAGATATCGAAACTGCCCTGAAGACATTCCGTGACACGGTCTGGCAAGACCCAGAACGTCAGATGCTCGGCGCCGTGCAGGAAAGCTGGTTGGCTGACGCAATGCGCAAATCGCGCACGTCAGGTACCAAGTGGCAGGTTTGGGGCCAACAATGCGTCATGGGCAATCTTCGTTTGCCGCAAGAAGCAGTGAATTGGTTGGCAGACGACGCACCCGCTTTTGCGAAAGCGCGGGTTGCGATTGGCGCTCTCGCGGCCAAAGTTGGCCTGCCAATCAATCTCGACAGCTGGGATGGCTATCCCAAAGCGCGGGAAAGGGCGTTGCTGGGTGCGCAGGAGGCCGATGCTGATCTGATCGTGCTGTCTGGCGACAGCCATAATGGCTGGGCGTTTAATCTTGAGACCAGCAGCGGAGCTGCTGGCGTCGAATTCGGGGGGCACAGCGTGACCTCACCTGGACTGGAATCCTATCTGTCCGGAGCGGATCCCGCGACGGCGGCTCGCGCCGTGCAGGAAACCAACAACCAGCTGCAATGGTGTGATACATCCAACCGCGGCTATATGACGGTTTCGCTGACCCCGGAAAAGGCCACTTCAACCTGGCATTTCCTTGATACCATACGGGCAAAGTCCACGACGATGAAGGGTAGCGAAAGCCGCACTGTGATGCGAGGGCAACGGAGTTTGGCGGTCTAGGCAATTTGTAACAACTATTTGTCCTGAAGCCCTCGACATTCCTATCAAAGTTGCGCAAAGCAGCGGTTCCGTAAAACGATACACCGGAATGAAAGAAGCCATGTCTGAAGAATTTTACCGCATCAAACGCCTACCGCCTTACGTGTTCGCCGAAGTGAACGCGATGAAGGCGGAAGCGCGCGCGCGTGGTGAAGATATTATCGACTTAGGCATGGGAAATCCGGATGGCGCCCCCGCGCAGCATGTCATCGATAAACTCTGCGAAACCGCCAATGACCCGACGGCCCACCGCTACAGTGCCTCCAAAGGTATCAAGGGATTGCGTCTGGCACAGTCGAATTATTACAAGCGTCGCTTTGATGTGGATCTCGATCCGGAAAGTGAAGTTATTGTAACGCTTGGCTCGAAGGAAGGCCTTGCCAATCTTGCACAGGCTATCACGGCGCCCGGCGATGTTGTGCTGGCCCCCAATCCGTCTTATCCAATTCATACGTTCGGTTTCATTATCGCGGGCGCAGCGATCCGTTCTATTCCCGCTGCCCCCGGTCCCGATTTTTTTACTCGGCTGGAATATGCGATGAGCTATAGCGTGCCCAAACCATCAGTATTGGTTATGGGCTATCCATCCAACCCGACTGCCTATGTCGCCGATCTTGATTTTTACCAAAAGGTTGTTGATTTCGCGCGCGAGCACAAGCTTTGGGTGATCAGCGATCTTGCTTATGCTGAAATCTACTATGGTGATGTACCCACGCCATCGATGCTTCAGATTGACGGGGCGAAGGATTGCGTGGTTGAGTTTACCAGCATGTCGAAAACCTATTCGATGCCCGGCTGGCGCATGGGCTTTGCTGTCGGGAACCAGAAGCTGATCGGCGCCCTCACGCGGGTAAAGAGCTATCTCGACTATGGTGCCTTCACACCCATACAGGTTGCAGCCACAGCAGCGTTGAATGGTCCGCAAGATATTATCGACGAAAACCGGGCGCTTTATAAAAAGCGCCGCGACGTCATGGTTGAGAGCTTTGGCCGCGCCGGTTGGGATATTCCGCCACCAGAAGCCAGCATGTTTGCTTGGGCGCCAGTCCCGGAACAATTTCGCGAACTCGGTTCGATGGAATTTGCGAAACGCCTTATTGCAGAAGCGGGCGTCGCAGTTGCGCCTGGCACTGGCTTCGGTGACGAGGGCGAGGGCTATGTCCGTCTTGCGCTGGTCGAAAACGAACAGCGTATTCGTCAAGCCGCACGGAGCATGAAGAAGTTCCTCAGCCAAGGCTGAAACACCAGCAACGCTACATCTAGAAATTCGTTTTTCAGCTTGTGGCGGTACGGCGGCTGAAGTGATCTCGTCGAGCCGTTCCCGAATCGAACACTGGCTGACAGATGCTGTCATATTCACTTGCGCAATATTGCAATCAGATGAACCAAAAAGCCCCGGTTCATCGGCGATTAACGCAATTGTTCAGGTGGCTGTCATCAACATGAAGATCGTGTGAATCCACAATGAAGTTGCGCTTAAAGAGCGCCTGATCCGGTTTACAGCCTGGTCCGTTTGCCGCGATCTGGTGGCGGGGCAGTTACCGAGCTGTGATCGCAGGAGGATCAAAGCGGATTGCATTACAAGAAGGGTTAGAGAGATGACATTCGATAAAGTAGAGACACTGAACTTCAAGGCCGTGAAGCGGGCTTTTGTTACCCGCAATGTTAACATCAAGGACGCGAAAGGATTTCGGAGCGACTTGAAACCACGCAACGGCGATCTTTGCGTTGCTCGGGTGAAACAGCTTGGTCATCATCAAAGAATTGAACAGACCGATGGCCGCCGCGCACGGATGTTCCCGGGTGACCTCATCATCGTCGCCTATTCCAATCGTTACGCGACCGATCAATTTGAAGGCAAAGTGCCTGAAGAGGTCGAGCCATGTTCGCTTGTCGCCGCCGGCGGTATTGCTGCGACCTTATTGTCGCGCCACAGCAGTACAAAAAAACCAACGGCGATCGAACCGCTCGGCATATTATGCCGGGAAGATGGCAGTGCAATCAATGTGATGGATTATGCGCTACCAAAAGCTGCCATCGACCGTACCGTCCGGCCCCATATGGCTTTGGTAGTTGGATCAGGCATGAATGCTGGGAAGACCACGACCGTTGCTGCCATTGTCCGAGTTGCCAAACGCGCAGGCCTTAAAGTCGGTGCGATTAAGATAACCGGCACGGGCGCAGGCGGCGATCTCTGGTTCTACAAGGACTCAGGCGCCAAGGTGACAATTGATTTCACCGATGCAGGCCATGCTGCAACGGTTGGCCTCAATCTGTCGCAACTACAGAATATTGCTGACACGCTTTATGCCGAGGCCGCAAAATCCTGCGATATCATAATTGCAGAAATTGCCGATGGCCTGTTTCAGACTGAAACCGACCTATTGATGAAATCACCGCGATTTCAGAACATGGTTGACAGTGTCCTGTTCGCTAGCGGTGATCCCATGGGTGCCCTCGCCGGTGTGCGTCACCTAAGAGCTTTGGGACTGACCCCAAGCGCAGTTTCTGGTGCACTTACCGCATCGAATCTGGCCGCTAGGGAAGCGGCTGCAGCGACAGGCTTGCCAGCTTTGACGCTTTCAGAATTCGAGAAGAACGAGAAAGTTCTCAGCCTGATTATGAAGCCGGCGAAACCAACCAAAGCGGCTGCACCAGTCGGCATCAAGACTGGTCTTGGACTTGCAAAGGACTTTTCCCATGAGCAGTTTGCCGCAATTATTTAATCGCACGCGCGGAACCATACTCTGCCAGCTGGTTCTGAACGGTTTCGCACAAGCGGTCGCTATTGGCGGCATTGGTCTGGCGTTAAAATCGCAATTTGATGCCATGCAAGCTGCTGCCAATAGCAATCTCACCATCCTGGTTTCCCCTGCGATCATCATGGCCGGTCTAGCCATGATGATCGCCATTCTTAAATGGCGGGAGCGCATCGATATGGAACGGCTAGGTCAGGATTATGTGTTTGAAACCCGGATGCGGATATTCAGTCACATCAACGGCATGTCTGCCCACGGGATAGAAGAACTGCGCAAGGGTGTCGTCATGCTGCGTTTTGTGAATGATCTTACCGCTTTGCGTCAATGGATCAGCATGGGTATCGCCAGCGGGATCGTTGCATTGACGATATTGATCGGCGCGCTGATTTTTCTGACCGTCATCAACCCGATGATTGGTGCAGCTGCGCTAGCCGTAATGAGTGTCGGAGCGGTGGCGATCCTGCTGCTTGGCAAACGGGTTGATCACACCATCCGCGAAGCCAGACGCCGCCGCGGAAACATCGCGGGCAATATCGCCGAAAAACTAGGCAACATGGTTATGATCCAGGCATTTGGACAGCGCCGGACGGAACGCAAGAAACTTCGCCGCCAATCCAAAAGCTTGCAAAAAGCCATGATAAACCGTGCATCAGCAACCGGACTGGTCCGCGCGCTCAGTTATCTTGTGGCCAGCATGACATTGGTCGCAGCGATGGGCGTGGGTGCCTATGCTATCCATAATGGCGTCGCTACCACGGGCGAGATCGTGGCTGCTTTTGGTATCGTTTCGCTGGCGGCGCCAGCCCTGAACGGATTTGGCCGCCTGTTTGAATATTGGAAAAACGCCGACGTTGCGCGCGAAAAAATCGGTTCGATCTTTCACAAAGGCCCTGCTCTTGCGGCTTCAACAAGCCGAAAGGCCCTGGGTCGGATCCGCGGTGAATTGCGTTTTGACAATGTCAGTTCTGGTTCGGTTATCAAAAATTTCAGTGCTTGCGCCGCACCTGGCGCCGTGATCGCGATCAAAGGGCGTAGCGGTATTGGTAAGACGACATTGTTGCGTCTGGCACAGCGGCTGATTGATCCAGACAAAGGCACCATATATTTGGATGGCCGTGACATTTTGTCTGTCCGCACGGGCGAATTGCGCCGAGTAATCTCGCTTGCGTCTTCACTGATGCCGCTGATGCGCGGAACAATCTGGTCTAACATCGCATATGGCTGTGCGAAGGCATCGCATAACGATATTCAGGATGCCGCTCGGATTGCCGGGATTATGATCAACAATCCGCATGCTGCGTTGCACGCCGATCGCGCGGTGCATGAACAAGGCACAAATCTGAGCGCCGGTGAACGTGCCCGGGTTGTCTTGGCACGCGCGTTGGTCAGCAAACCGAAAATCTTGTTGCTCGATGAACCAGAGCAAAATCTTGATGAATTGGGAATGGCCGCATTGCGCCGGACTATCAGCACTTTTTCAGGAACAGTTGTCATGGTGACGCATGATCCGGGCTTTTTGGCAATGGCTGATGACATCTGGGCCCTTGGGGCCGGTTATCAGCCGGCCCTCTCCCTCATTCACAATAGAAGCGGTCAGCATCTCACGGGTTTTGACCAGCGCAATGTAAATTAAGGATCCAGAATGTCTTATGCAGAAAATATCACTTCTTGTGACGATCCACATCAATCGTCTGAAACGGAAAATCCGCTACAAGTAAGGGGGCGTATATCGTCGGCGGTGACGCAAGGGCCGAGTAAACTATCCTATTTTATCTATCGCCCGCGCCATAGAAAAGACCGGGAGCAAGTTGTCTTCTCCATTCACGGCTATACCCGCAATGCCCTGCAGCACATGTTTGTCTTGCAGGATTATGCTGAGGAAAAGGGTGTTGCTATTGTTGTGCCCCATTTTACCAAGCGGGAGTTCCGCCGATATCAACAGGTCCGTCCGCATCGGAATGGAGCGTGCCCTAACATCGCTTTTATGGAACTGATACAGGATTTGGAGGTAACCAACGCGTTTGACCTCTCGACGATCCGTGCAGTCGGTTATTCCGGAGGTGGGCAATTTTTGCATCGTTTGGCAATGTTACAGCCAGATTTGATCGACCGGTTGGTGCTGTTTGCGCCTGGTTGGTATACAATGCCTGATCGCGCCTATCCCTATCCGCTAGGACTGGGGCAATCACCAGCCCTTGGCGACCGGTCGCTATCCCTCGAAGGATTTCGCAAAGCGGACGTGTTGGTGTTGGTTGGTGATAAGGACATCGGCCGCAATGACTCACTGAACAAACATGAAGATATCGATCTGGCACAAGGTCGGACACGTGTAGCACGAGCGCAAAATTGGACCCGGACCATGAACGCCAGTTTGCCTTTCGATAACCAGATAAAGTTACAACTGCTCAAAGGCTTGCGACATGGTTTCAGGAAGAACTTCGAAAAAAAGGGCTACGGCCAACTTGTCTTCGATCATCTGTTGCTTGACCTGTTGTCGCAGAACGTAAGCCGGGAGCGTTAGATCTTTGACCCGATATTTCTGGATTTTGGGAACCGGACTAGTGTCTGGTCTTTCCTGCACCGCTCTGGCGCAGGATATCACCGCAGGATCGGAAGGGATTGTCGTGCAAACCGATGACGTTCGTCTGACCTTGGGCGGCCGCATCCATCTCGATGCGGTGGCTTCGGACGATGACGTGACGGCGATCGAGGATGAGATGAATCTCCGGCGCTTGCGCGTTGATGCGACCGTCGATGTGGGTGATGATTGGACGGCCAAATTTGACGCCGATATCGGCGGCATTTCGACTGGCCTCCGCAATGTTTGGCTGGCCTATAAAGGCATCGATGATATCACCTTACGCGTCGGCAATCTGACCACTCCCTTTTCGGGTGAGCGTCAGAAAAGTTCCAATCATCTTAAGTTTTTGGAACGCTCATTAGCCGCAGCATTGGCTCCCGGGTTTCGGGCTGGCGGTGCGGTGACATATAGTGGTGATAATATCGCATTGACGGCCGCCTATGTTGAAAATCCGATTGACGCCGATGATGATCGGCAACCACGCGAAGATGGCAATAGCTTCGTCGGGAAAATCGTCTGGGCGCCGAGGAAGGAAAAAGGGCGGACCGTATTTGTCGCAGCCGCTATCGATCGACGCGATCTCAACGCAGGCGCGGAAACACGAGTGCGATCAACACCGGAATTTGGCCTTAGCTTTGCCCGCCTGGTGGATACCGGTAATCTCGACGACGTCAAAAGTTATGTTAACCTCGCTATTGAGGCGGGCTATGCCGATGGCCCGCTTGCCATAAACGGCCAATATCTGCGCCGCTTCAACAACGCTGCAGCTCTCGGGGATCCCGAATTTTCCGGTGGATCAATAGAGGCAGCCTATGTGCTGACCGGTGAGAGACAGCGCTTCAACCTTGCTTCCGGCAGTTTTGGAGCTGTCCGGCCAACCGGGAAATGGGGTGCCGTGGAAATTGCTGCAAGGGTCAGTTTTCTGGATTTGGAGGATGGATCAGTTACTGGCGGGACGGAGAAAAATTTCACAGCTGGGGCCAATTGGTATATTGGGAGAAACATCAAAATCGCGCTGAACTATATTCACGCGGAGGCAGACCCCGGCCGTTTTGGTTTCTCTGAATCTGTCGATGCTGTCGCGACCCGCGTTCAATTGGCGTTTTAGGCACCCGCAAGGAGTATTTATGATCAGATCATGGAGTGAGAAAATCTGGCAAATGCTATTCGGGCCTGCTGCGGGTACAATATCCTTTCGCACCCGGCTGTTCACGACGCTGGGGGCACTGCTGATATTGGCGATTTGTGCCAGCGTTGCCAATTTCTATGGAACTACCAGATCTAACATGCTGTTTGAACGCAACCAACTCGCAAACAACGTGGTCCACAGCTACAGCGAAGCTGCCATGCTTACCGAACGCCTGGTGAAAAAAATGAACGTGGCCGTCAATCAACCGCCAAACAGTTCGATGACCGCCTTCAACGAAGTTAAAATGCAGATCCAGGAGCAGCTCGATACCGCTCGCCAGAATATTGCACGCGAGGTTGAACTGGTCGGCAAAATTGAAGATGAAGCCGCAGAGCTTGAAGAACTGGCTGCATTGGAACGACTGATCGGCGGAGCGATAAACCAGTTTGACGAAATTTTGCTGTTGCGCGATTCTGGACAGGTCGAAATGGCACGTGAACGGTTCCTTGCCGTTGTGTCCGAGCAGATTGACGGTCAATTCTCTGAATCGATCAACGCGCTGTTGGCCGAAGAACGATCAGAGATTGAAGAAGCGCAGCGCAACATTCAATTTCTTGGCCGACAGCTGACCGTCTTCGCCGGCGTGATCATTGTTCTGGCTCTGTTGTTTGTTTCGCCCGCTGTCTTGCGCCTGTCCCACATTTTCAATCGGTCAATGACAGAGTTGCAAGATGGTCTGGACCACTACGGGCAAAATAAGTTTGACTATAGTATTCCCGAATTGCCAGCGCGCGAATTTGACTATTTGGGACACCGGTTTAACCACATGGCGGAACAAATAGGTTCAGCACAGAAGCGGCTGATGTCTGCAAATGCGGGTCTGGAAGAGACAGTTTCATCCCGCACCAAAGAACTGGAGGAAGCGAACAAGGCGTTGGTCGAGAAAGACGAAGGACGTAAAAGGCTGTTCGCCGATATTAGTCATGAATTGCGTACCCCGCTGACGGTTATCCGAGGAGAGGCGGAAATCAGTCTGCGTGGCAAAAAGAAGAAACCTGAAGAATATGAATCAAGCTTAAAGCTCATCGCGGATCAAGCCATCCATACAGCTCGGTTGATTGATGATCTGCTGTTTGTTGCGCGCTCGCAGGCCGGCGAATTGAAACTGTTAAAAAAGCCTGTCGATATAGCGGCATTGGTTGCAGAGAAACGCAAGGCTTTTGAAGCGTTGGCGACAAAGAAAAATATTGAGATCGTCACCGAAAAAAATGTTTCGGATATGGTTGTCGTTGGCGACCGCGGACGATTGGGTCAGGTGTTCGCGATCCTGCTTGACAATGCGATCCGCTACGCGCCGGCGGATACCACGATATCGGTCTATTTGAACAGCGCGTCTGCTGGTGTTGCAGTCACCGTCGACAATGTATCTGAAGCTGTCAGCGATGATGATCTGCGTCACATATTCAACCGCTTCTATCGGGGAGATAATTCCGGGCAATTGGATGATGGAACCGGACTTGGTTTGCCCGTCGCGAAAGCCATTGTAGAGGCCCATGACGGATCGATTGGGATCGCTCGAAAGGACAGGGATATTATATCGGCCACCGTAATTCTGGCGGCGGAAAAACAAATGAGGATTGTGTCATGAGGCTATTGATTGTTGAAGATGATCCACGCGTTGGCGATTTTATCGGCCGTGGCCTCCGTTCCGAAGGCTATGCCGTTACCCTGATCGATAACGGCGCAGCCGGCTATCGGGAAGCGCAGGCGAATGACTATGATGTCGTAATTTTGGACCTGATGCTTCCAGATATGTCTGGTACACAGATCTGTCAGGCCTTGCGCAGCGAAGGGCAGGCGACGCCGATCATGATGCTGACCGCAATGGATTCGATGAACGACAAGATTACCGGCCTGCGCATGGGCGCGGATGACTACATGACCAAGCCTTTTTCCTTCGACGAACTGGTGGCAAGGTTAGAGGCTCTGGGCCGACGCTCAATTGATTATCGTCAAGGCGATAGTGTGCTTGAGATTGCTGATCTGAAATATGACCTCAAAGCGGTGCGCGTATGGTGTTGTGGAGAGGAACTGACCCTGACAGATAAGGAGCTTGCCATTTTGGAATTGCTGATGCGCGAGCCGGGTAACCTGTTCAGCCGCGAGAGGATATTGAGCAATGTCTGGGGAATGCATACCGATCCGCTTACCAACGTGGTTGATGTCTATATTGCCAAATTGCGAAAGAAAATAGACAAGTGTCGCGAAGAACCGCTTATCGAAACGGTACGCGGTCGAGGCTATCGGCTTTCCAAACCGCACGACTAAGCTCTTTCAAAAACCATCCGATAAACGAAGCAAAGGAATTTCCATGCCCGAAATCCTGTCTCGATGCCGTCGCTGGCCTGGCATCTGCGTCTCTTTTGGACTTCTCGGTGTAGCCGCGTTTGTACCACAAAAAGCCACTGCATCGGATGCGGAAAACGAGTTTGAAGGACAGGAAATTCTTTTCCTGTTGGAGGAGGCTTATACGCAGGAAAAAGGTGAATGGCAGATCGGCGCTTCACTCAACCAAAGTCTGGAGGGGGCAGATGAAAGAGCATGGGAGCTGGAGGTGGAATATGGGATTACCGACCGCCTGCAGCTTTTCGTCGAATTACCAGTCGTTGATAGCGCCAATCACACTGGCGGTATTGGTGATCCTGAAATCGGTCTCGATTATGCACTATTGAAAGATACAGGCGGAAAAACCCCAGAACTTACAGTCGGGGCGGCTATTGTTCTGCCTACGGGAGATAACAACAATGGGCCGGGAATGGGCGGTTTCGGCTATCAGTTAAGCGCACGGATCAGCAAGGCGCTGGCTTCCGGTATTTTCATTCATGGTTTGGCCGAATACGAAGCGGTGCCCGATGCGCGTCAGGATGGTGCAGACCTTTCATTGCGCGAATATGGCTTTGGTGCTGGATTTGCCTATGCACCGATTGATGATCTGTATTTAATCACCGAATATCTTTGGGCGAAGGAACGGGAAAAACAAAACGGGTTCACCGAAACAGAAGTGGAGCAACTGCTGTCTTTTGGCATCACCTACGAGTTTGCAAACGATATTTCGATCGGTCTGGGTGGTGCTGTTGGGCTGAACAATGAAAGTGAATCAAAGGCTTTTGCGCTTGCTCAGTGGGAGTTCTGAAAGCCATTGGTGAAAAAAGATACCGCAGTCGTTATTTGGCAGCATCAACAGGCTTCGACAAGTTTTGAACGGAGATAAAGACTCGAAACGCTTTTAGAGAGAATAGACTTTGCCGCTAATTGCGAGCATCAGTCCTTCCGTTCCCTCAACGAGTTTACGTTGCGCATCTAGCTCTCGCACCATTCGGTTTTCCAACTGGCGTCCTTTGTTTGAAGCCATAAGCGCAGCAAGAAATGGCGATTGTTTTAGCCAGTTGATATCCCGCCAACCCAGATTGATAGCTTGCGCGACAAGTTGCATGGCTTCTTTCTCTTGCCCCAAAGCTGCCGACACCTCGGCAAGTTGAATACGCATGTCCGGGTCAGGATCAGATTCAAGATCAGCACGTTTCGATGGCAGAAAAAAATTCTCCGCCTGCTTCCGATCACCGGAAACAGCGTCAAGCGCCGCAAGTTCGTAATGACCTCTCCAACCTGCAGTTTTCAGCAGCTTTCGGGCTTCCTCAATACGCCCGAGCACTATATTGGCGCGTGCCCGCAATTGTATCAACTGTGGCGCTGACTGGTCATCATCTTGCGCTTGCGCGAGTGTCTTAAGCGCGGCGTTCGGACGGCCATGACGCAGATGGGATCGCGCGATTTCACTCAAAACAACAACCTGGCCAGGGTTGAGGGAAAAGGCTTTTGCATACCATTTCGATGCGGCCGGATTCCCTAGAAGTTCAAGACTTTGTGCAATTTGGATCTCAGCATAGCGCGACATTCCACCCGCCTGTCTGGCCTGAAATTCGAGGCTTAAAGCCTGATGTAGTTCTCCGCGAATGAGATGCACATAGGCGGCACTCGAGACCGCGGGCGCATTTTTGGGATTAAGTTGATATGCATATTGAAAGGCGGACAGGCTCTCGTTCATGCGTCCTTGGGAACCAAGCGTATAGCCCAGGGCGGACCAGGCATTGCTGTTATCGGGCCGCTCACTGATCAAAGCGCGTGCAAGCGCCTCAGCTTCCTTTTTCTGGCTTTTGCCACCTCCGAATTTAGTGGCCTTTGTCGAGAGCGCGAAGCTCAGGGTCATGCGAGCGTCGAAATCATTGGGGTCTTGCGCCAGGGCTTCACGTAACATTGTGATAGCGCGGTCAGTCTCTCGTGCCTGATGAAGGCCAAGCTGCTCCTTCGCGCGTGTAATGAGAGTGGTGATCGATGATGCTGGCGCAGAATTCGCCACCGCCGTTGCTGGGTGAGAACCAGGATTGCTAGTGCTCCAGAACAAAGCTCCAACGAGAAGCAAGATAACCAAGCACGATGCCGCTGCGATAGATTTGCGGTGGTCCAGAAATGAAAAGCGCTCCGGCGTGGCGCGATTGTCCAGGCGTTCAACCGATCCCACGATCGCATATCCCGAACCGCGTACGGTGCGGATATAAGATGGCTCTTTAGTATCGTCGCCAAGTGCTTTTCGTAAAAGGGCGATGCGCTGAGCCACAGTTTCGTCGCTGACATGCTCGACGTGCCAGACAGCACTGGAAAATCCTGCAATATTTAGTGGTTCTGGAGCCGTCTCAATAAGCTTGACTAATGCGTCAAAGCTCAAATCGGGTAGCCTAATTTCGACGTCATCGCGACGAACGGCACGTGTCTCGGTGTCAATCAGCAAATCTTTCAAAACGTACTGCATGCTGCCAGCCTAAACGACTTTGAAATCCCATGCTTCAAGAATTTTCAAGTTTCTTCAAGTGACGTGCAGAGCGGCGGCAGCCATGTCTCTCGGGCCGCTATCAAAGGGAAACGGAATGAAAAGAAAATTGAGTGCTACGGTATTTGGTGCAGGTTTACTTGCAATGTCTTCCACGCAGTCTGGGCGCGCCCAAGCTGATGTGTCGACTATCGAGCCACCGCTGGGTCTATGGGTGTGGAGTGCGGACGAGGTCGGCAGTCATGTGTCGATGTCCGTTGAGATAACAGACAATGATTGGAGCGTGACGGTCGATGGAGCGAAGGCAGAGGCGGTGCGGGATGACGGGTTGATTTCCGTGAGGAGATCCGACGGTCATAAGTTTGTCGGCAAGCTGACAGCCGACAAGTCGGAAATTCGCGGCCATTGGTTTCAGCCTCCTTCTCCTCTTGACTATCAATTTGTGGCGACTCCGGTCGTCCTATCAGCCGTCACTAGCGGAAAATGGCAGGCTGAGTTTGCCATCCAGTCGCGACCATATCGAATATTTCTGGACATATTCCAGAACAAGGGTTCGGAGATTTCTGCGGTTATTCGAAACCCGGAAGGCAATAATATTCTGGGCGCAACACAGTTCCGGTTAATATCAGATGAAAATGACGGTTGGGCCTTGATGTCTGGCCGCGGCGAGCGAGAAAAACGGCATCATCTGGATGCAGGTGTCGGCGGGCAACTTCTGCTTGACTATGATCGTTTTGACGAACCGATACCGCTTAAACCGGCAACCGAGAAAATTGCAGCAGGCTATTACAGCCGCCAAAATGGCGAATTGTTGCGACGTTCTGAGCCGCCGCCCCGGCTTGATGATGGATGGAAGGTCTCTGCGCCGGAAGACGTCGGCTTCGATCCCGCTGCACTACAGGCCTTAACAGCAAAGCTAGCGAATGCCGATACACGAGACCGGCGCCCCCGAATGATTCATTCCTTGCTGGTGGCGCGTAAGGGGAAACTGGTTTTCGAGGAGTATTTCTTTGGACATGATCGAGAAGCCCGGCACGATGTGCGGTCACTTGGAAAGGTCTTTGGATCGGTGATGATCGGGGCGCTGCAACAACAGGGATATTCAATAGACGCCTCGCTCCGTCCCATCCCCGACCTCTTGAAACGCGCTGGTCGACCGATTGATGATCCGAGAAAGGCAGATATTTCTCTCGGACATCTTATGACCTACACCAGTGGTCTGGACTGTGACGTGAATTCCGATTCCGCCGGTTCGGAACTGCGCATGTGGGAACAGCAGGAAGAGAAAGATTATTGGCTCTATACGGCTGGACTTCGAATGCTTCACGATCCAGGTGAGCGCTATGCTTATTGTTCTGGTAGCGCAAATCTTGTGGGAGCCAGCCTGAGATCGGTTGGCGGTGCATCGGTCCATGAGTTGTTCAATCGTCTGATCGCTAGGCCTTTGAAATTTGGACCCTATCATTGGGCTCTGGCACCGAATGGTGAGGGCTATCTTGGCGGTGGTGCCTATATGCGGCCACGTGACATTCTAAAGATCGGTGCGATGTTCGCGGCCGGCGGTATATGGAATGACAAGCAGGTTATTGAAAAAAACTGGGTCAGCGAGTCAACAACCGCAAAGGTTGAGATTTCCACAAAGACAACCGGCATGACCCCTGAGACCTTCCGGAACAGTTATTTTGGCGGATCCCAAGCCTATATCTGGGGGGTGGGTACGGTTGCCGTTGGCGAACGGCGCTATATGTCATATGAGGCGAGCGGAAACGGGGGCCAACTCCTGTTCATAATACCAGAACTGGATTTGGTCGTTGGCTTTACCGGCGGCAACTATCGCATGGGCGGAATTTGGGGGCGTTGGCGTAACGAGATCGTCGGTGGGCATATCATACCCGCAATTATCGATCTGCCTTAGGCTTCAGGTTGAGGCGGTCATTTTTTGCGCCATCAGTTCCAATATTCTTTGGCAGTTGCACATAATGTGCCGTCGAATGGATGAGGTTATGTTTGCAAAAGATATCACGGTTACCGTTCTGCCGATGTTGCTACCTGAGTCGAGAGGTGGTCGCGATTGCGATACGTGTTTCAAATGCACCATTCCAGTTCCACTTCCGGGGACTGGCCTTCTGGTTGCTTAACCCTATGTGTTACCATGCGGCCGTACAGCTTCCGCACCAGGTTGCTTCCGGTTTTTTCGAATAGGAATGGAAAGAAGCCGTGCAGCAGACAAGCAAAGCCGGCCAGAATCATTGGGATACCAAAGCTGGAAGCCATGGCAAAATGTTCGCCATAGGTCTCGCCCACTTCCCGTGGATGGTCGGTAAAAAGTCTCATCATATCTCCTCAATAGTCATGGTTAGAAATACAGAGGATTGTTGAAAAATCTTCATCGAAGATGTGGTGAAAAATCCGAAAAATAGATAATATTTCTATCTATCGAGAGTAAGGCAGAAAAATATTCTAGTGCTATGATCGAATGCGGTCTGCTTCTTATGCTCAGAGCATCTGTACAAAGAGCAGGGATAGCACAAATGCCATAAACGTTGTCATGACCACGGGCCCAAATGAGCGCCAACCGTGAGACATCAGGCCAGCAAGATTGGATTTCATCGCGGCTGCTATGACCGCGAAGAGAAGGAGCGTCTTTGCTGCCTGACTGCCGAACGCAACTACGGTCTCTGGCAGAGCAACCATGCTGTTGAATATTACCAATAGAACGAAGCCAATGATAAACCATGGCAGTCCTTGCCTCAAACTGACACTCTGGCCGCTATGCTGAGCGCGTTCTGTCGTTGATCTCTGCAAGATGAAAGCCACTATTATCAGCACCGGAGCAAGCAAAGTCACACGGGATAATTTCACGACCGTGGCGACTTCACCAGCCTCAGCAGAATAGGAAAATCCGCCACCTATTGCCTGTGCGACATCATGCACAGAGGCTCCGATCAGAAAGCCAGCCTGTTTGTCACTCAGCCCAAGAAATCCTGCAATGGCTGGATAGAAAGTCATGGCGCAGGCACTGGCGACTGTAGTTCCGAGCAATATGATGGTGAAACGAGACTGGCTGATCCGGTCTTTGCCAATAATGCTCCACAAGGCCAAAGCTGCCGAAGCGCCGCATATCGCAGTTGCACCGCCTGCCAGCAAACCGAAAAGTACATCTTGTTTAAAAAGCCGGGCGGCCAACAGACCCGTAACGATTACGGAAGACATGATTCCGACAAGCGCAATGAACGGCAGGAGACCAAGACTGGAAATCTCTGCAAAGCTAATGCGTATGCCAATCAGAACAATACCAATGCGCAATAGCGTCTGTGATGAGAAATCTAGTCCGACAGACAATCGCTTGTCTGCGCTCACAAAATTTAGCGCCAAGCCGATTAACAGTCCCATGATAATCGCTGGAGGCCCATAATGTTCGCTCAGCCACAAGGCCGCACACGCAACCACTGACACCAGCGCCAAGCCGGGAAAATAGGAGCCGAGCGTCTTCTTGTCAGAAGGCTCGGCGAGTTGCAGTTCGCCATAAAGGTCTGCCACCCGAGGTAGTTCGCGATTAAGATCGGTCAATTGGTATCCCCATATTCGGAGAGAAGGTCCAAACAATTTCAGCAACTTCTGATGAAAAGCCGGCAAGTTTGCAATCTTCTTTATTTCTCACTGTTGATATGAACGCTCGTAAACTTGGTCTGACCAAGCAATCACGGTGCATGAACGTGACGTGTTTTGAGGACGTGATAACTTCATCTTGGTCACCGGAGGCGCACAACGTGGTCGTTTCATCATTCGAAGGCAGTCATGGTTTTTTACCTTCGTTATCAGATGTTCTTTCCAAAATTTGCTCAGTATCCTTGATGCTCTGCAAAGAAAGGAGATGCATTGTGCGGCGTATGACAACTTTTTTTGGTGCAATCCTGCTGGCATGTACGGCCAGCGCCGCGACGCCGATGAAGCAACAATCGATAACCATGGATCAAAAGAAATTTGAACAAGTGCTAACAAAAGTATCGGATGGTTGGAACACGAAGAATACGGAACTCGCCCTCAGCGCATTTGCTGATGACGCCTTATACACAGAGCCGCCGGATCGTCAGATATACCAAGGCACAGATGAGCTTCGTGTCTTTTTCGACAGGATAACGCCTGGCGCAAAGATGATCTGGCAAAACATCTGGTTCAATTCGGATGCCGGCTACGGCGCCGGTGAATATTCCTTCAAAAATGGCGGTCGCAAAACCGCCGTGCATGGTGTTGCAGTGATCAAACTAGAACATGGAAAGATCAAAATTTGGCGAGAATATCAACAGCGCGGCGACATCGATTTTGAAGCTTTTCATAACCCTAAAGATAAAAACTGGCAAACGACGGTAGATGATCTTTAGAGTCTACCGATCTATAGGAAAAGCAGGCAGCCGATACGGAACCGGCGTTGATTGAATGACCGATGTATCAGTCATTGCGAAAGGAGATAGCTCATCAACAAGCGCTTCCAGATCACCAACAGACTGAACATGTGCACGCGCGATATAGCAATCGCCACCGGTAACACGGTCGCAACGGACAATTTCTTCCAAACCTTGAACAATGGCTAAGACCTTTTTCATCTTTCCAGGCACGGGCTGAATTCGAATATAGGCCGAAACTGATAGTCCTATGGCAGTGGGGTTCATAATCGCTGTGTAGCTCTGGATGACTTCCTCTTCTTCCAGTCGTTTTAATCGTTCAGAGACACTTGGGGCGGAAAGCCCTACTTTTCGTGCAAGTTCCGCTAAGCTTAGTCGCGCATCACCAACAAGCAGTTCAAGGATTTGAGCATCCGTCGCGTCCAAAGGGCCTGTCTGATGTCTTTGTCGTTTCATTGATAACCTTTGGATCCAAGGGAAAATCGAAATATTACCTTTACTTACCTATATAACATATAGTCAATATTGATAAAAAATAGTGAAATAGCCCTAAACTCCTCTGAAAGAGTGATCATGAGTATTGATCTATGGATCGCATATTGCGTCACCAGTTTTTTGATCACGGCTTCTCCTGGCCCGATTGTCTTGTTCGCGATTCAGTCAGTACAAGCTCATGGGCTCAGTGTTGGTATTATCCTGATTCCGGCAATCATCCTTGGAGATGCAATCATCATGATTCTCTCGCTCTCAGGTCTTGGTATCTTACTTCAAGCTGCACCTAGCATAGCTACAGCGGTCAAAATCCTTGGTGCAGCTTTTTTAATCTGGATCGGGATTCGAGGATTGCGGAAGTACAATATCGATTTCGATCCACCGTCTCGGACAGGATCACGGGCGCTCTTCCTAACGGCTTTCGGCCTCGCGGCATTTCACCCTGGAGCGCTTGTTTTTTACGCCGCCTTCTTTCCCCAATTCCTTGTCTTGGAAAACAATCTTCTCACCCAAGTGGCCTTACTAAGCGGGGCATTTTTGACTATAGCGGCATTCACACTCAGCCTATGGATGGTGTCGGCCGCCGTCTTGTTCAACTCGCTCGCCCAATGGCCGGTTCAAGTGCACTTACAACGCATTTCGAGTTTGTTGATGATCGCTGTTGGAGTAATTGGTGCTGCAGCAACGGTAAGACATACGCTTTGATGACGGCGACGTGAGCTAATGGTGTTCAAGAGCCGGTCCGATGATTTAGGAGCTGGTCAATATGATATATGGGAACCAGAATATGACTGCCAATGTAACTCACAACTGGAATATAAATCGCGGTGTGATGGTCTTCATGACGCTGTTTTTTTTGCTGTATGCCTCAGGAACAGCAGCGAAGCCGGCAGAGCAACAAAAACTGCTCGCTGACGATGGTGCATCGGAGGATTTTTTCGGCTTCAGCGTAGCGATCTCGGGTGATACGGCAATGGTTGGGGCATTCAGAGCTGACGATGAAAATATCGGCGTGGATGTCGGTGCAGCCTATATTTTCTCCCGTGACGAAACCACGTGGCAGCAACAGGCCAAGCTCACCGCCAGTGACGGGGCAGCAAACGACACGCTGGGAGGTAACGTCGCGATTTCGGGAGAAACGGCAGTAGCTGGAGCGATTGGCCATGATCAGAATGGCGCTAATTCAGGCGCCGCTTATGTGTTCACTCGTTCCGGGACGACTTGGAGCCAGCAAATGAAACTCACTGCAGCAGATGGTGCTGAGGGCGATGCATTTGGCCAGAGCATTGCCCTTTTTGGCGATACCCTTGTTATTGGTGCTCCACATGATGATGATAAAGGTAATGGCTCTGGTTCGGTCTATGTCTTCACACGTTCCGGAACTACTTGGAACCAACAAGCAAAACTAACCGCCGAGGATGGTGCGGATGGTGATCTTTTTGGAATTAGCGTGGCCCTTTCTCAAAATACGATCCTTGTTGGCGCGGATTTGAATGACGAAAAAGCCATTGATGCAGGCGCTGCATATGTTTTTACTCGGTCAGGAGACAGCTGGAACCAGCAGGCCAAGCTTACCGCAGCAGATGGCGCACAAACCGATATTTTCGGCGTAAGAGTGGCGCTGTCCGGCGATACCGCCTTAATCTCGGCTCGCCGAGACGATCACGAAGCGATTGGCGTTGATGCCGGTTCAGCTTATATTTTCACTCGAACTGGCAACATCTGGCGCCAGCAGTCAAAGCTCACTGCCCCTGACGGGAAAGCGGATGATAGATTTGGTCGTGATATTGGTCTCTCTGGGGATACAGCATTAATTGGCGCTATGCATCGAGACGATCGGGGTATTAACTCCGGCTCAGCTTATGTGTTTAAACGCTCCGGTAACGACTGGAAACTTCAGGCTAAGCATACTGCTGCCGATGGAGCGGCAGGTGATCTATTTGGTTGGAGCGTTGCGCTCTCAAAGAATGCTGCCCTTATAGCAGCCACTCGCAATGATGATAACGGCATTGCTGCAGGCTCAGCTTACATATTTGATATTTACCGCGACTAGAGCATCAGTGAAAATCAAATTTTGTCGGAGCATCAATATCTCCTGGTAAACCTATGCTGCCGTAAGGATCCAGTCCAGGCCGACTAAATAGTCACCCACAACCAGTCCAGTTTATTTGGGCCTGAGGTTTTCGATGATCTGAGCGTCGACCCAGAATATATCTCCTTCGTCAGGGCTTACAGTGCGATTGAAAAAAAGATATTTTCCATCTGGGGTTACATATGCACTGGCTTCCCGGCCTTCGGTATTTATCGTTGGCCCCATGTTGATAGCTTCTCCCCAAGAGCCATCTTCCTGCTTGAAACTAATCCAGAGGTCGATCCCGCCAACTCCCTTATCTCTTTCCCCATCCCAGATTATGTAGGAATCGTCGGGCGCGATAAAGGGGTGGGCATTCAACTGTCCGGTATTTATCTCTTTGCCAAGCGGTCTGGGTTCTTCGCGTTTGCCATCCTTGAGCGTGGAAATGCGAATGACATTGTCTCCTTTGTAGTCGTCAAGCACATAGGTGCCACTGGCGGATGCTGATAAACGCATGATACCTAAGTCTTCCCGGTCAAACATGGGGCCAAGGCTCTTTATTTCTGACCAGCCATCGTCAGTACGCTCCATGAAATATCTACCCAAATGCATGGTCTTGCCATCTGGCGATATGTTCGGGCGCCACACTCTTGGCCTAATTACAGATTCCCGCCATCGATTATTTTCTGATCTGTAAGAAATGAGCAACCATTTGTCAGAACCGAGATTCTTCCTCGTAAAATAGAATTCTTTCATATCCCGAGAGAAAAAGGGGCTAAAATCACGATGCTCTGTCGAGACAATTCCGGGAGCAAAAACCTCTGGTGTTGAACCTGGGGGCGTTTGCCCGAGATACGGCCCCCTCATTTCTGCAGATTCAGAATTCGCCAAACCTTCACGTGACTTGGCGGTTTGATTGGTAAAGGCAGGCAGAATCCGATCTGCCGTGATCTGCATGGTTTTGTCATCTCTTTCATGACCGGTGGTAACGACCATAAGATCAAGCGCATCAATCAAAATGATATATTGGCCGCCGCCGCCTTGCGCAGATCTGGTGAAGTAGATCCTGTCACCGACTTTCATTTCTGCCTGCCACCAATAATAACCATAACCGGGGTTGGAGACATTGTTTCCGGTGAAGAAGATGTCATCATTACCAATGCGGACAATGCTGTTTGTTGACCTAGCGATAAACCTTTCTGGAATAAGCTGCTCGCCATTCCATTTGCCCTTATTTTTGGTCAGCAATCCCCACTTGATCATATCGCGCGACGTCATTCTTGCGCCGGAAGGTCCACTAGGCAATCCGCTAACATCCGTGCGCCAGCCATGATCTGCGATGCCGACCTTGTCCAAAAGCTCGGTCTTGATAAAGTCTTTGGCCGTGCCTGGTACCACGGCGTCGAGGACTTGCATGACCAATTGCGGGTCACGTCCTTGATAAAGAAAGCTCTGAGAATCCGAAGAGATAGGTGCGCTGCGCTCTAGATATGCTTGAACCTGACCTTGGCCAGCTAGCTGGTCGGGATCTTGGTTGAGTTCTTCCCGCTGTTCTTCAGAAATGCGCAGACCAGAGCGCATAGTCATCGCCTTGTGAAGGGTAATCTTATCAGCGTCTTCGACAAATCTCGTGGCGTCCAGATTGTCTAAAAAGCTGACAAGAGGTTTGTTGAGATCCGCCATTGTCAGATAGCCCATCTGGATTGCGCGGCCGATCGCCAAACTTGTGTAAGCCTTGGTCGTTGAAGCTTGATAGTGGGATAGATCAACTCGTCCGCGGGCGTAGTAAGATTCAAACAAGAGCTTGCCTTTGTGTGCAATGAGCAGGCTATCGTAACTGCCGTGCTTGCCCTCAGCGATCTCCTGCGCCAACTTGGTGACGATGTCCTTGTTGCCGCCATCGACGCCCAATTTACCGACGACAATGGAATCTTTCCTGTCCGCTGGCGCTGTGTCGATAAAGGCTCTTTCCAGATCCGGAACATCTCTGAAGGAGAGCTCGATTTCGGCAGCTGTGGCCTCGGGCGCGAGGCTATCGCTTTCTTTGGCATTTCCCTTAGCTGCTGCAACGCTACCTAAACTGACAAATAAACTGGCCGCTATGAGATTCTGAAACTGCGATCGGGTAGTCATATCAATCTCCAAGAGGGCTTCATTGGGTCATCTTTTTATGGGCGTTGCCTGCTGTTCCTGTCAGCAAATCGGATCTCGTCTTATCTACGGCAAACACTTCCGGCACCATGTTGATAATTGTATTCAATATGCTAGTTATAGGATACAATCATTGATTTGAGAGCTTGTCAAGCACCACTCCATTGGGTTGTTTAGAGTTATTTTTTGGGCAACTGTGGCCTTTTCGGCCTGTGTTTCAGAAATTTCGACCAACGACCTGCAAATGGTGAGAATTCTCATTACACAATAGAAAAATACTTTATTGTTAAAGGTTTAGATATTTTGAATTCTGTCGGGTGTGTAAATTGATACCATTAAGAATCACCGCTTTTCTTTCGACGATCAGCGGACGGCGAGAGTTTAGTATCGGGGCCAGTGATCTTCGGTAATGATATGGTTTTTTGCGACCAGAGCGGCCAACTTGATGTTTGATAAGCGTGCCTCAGGGTCAGGTCGACTTATATTGGCTGTGAAAGTGTCTTGTTGACTATCCGCCATCCAACAGATGTTTTCTGCAGATTGAAATAGTCGGTACTCGTTGTGCCATCACCACCATTTGTAATATCGATTCTGGCGATCGCTGCATGTCCAGAAACATCAATAATCAAAACTCGGCTGGTTCTCGACGGTTGGTCTTCGGGAATTTGAGACACACGCTCCCACCAAAAATCCTGTGTCAGGGATCGCAACGCGCCCTTGCTGCTAACCGACATCAGTAACGCCGTGGGGTGAAAAGATTCCTTGATTGCTGAATGGTCCTTTTCATCGGTTACAAGAAGATAAGTATTTAGAGTCTGGAGAACCGCAATACGGTCCGATTCCGGGCCGCTACCCATAATATCAGCCAAATCGTTGGCCGTTGCCGGTTGGCTGAATCCAGACAAAAAGAAAATAACGACAATCCAATACTTCACAATCTTACTCCCAAAAAGAGGCTGCTTTGTTTCGATAAATGCCAATCTCGCTTTGCAAATCGAAATGGCCTTAATCTAATAGATCCGGGACACGCATATCATGGTTTCGAAGAAATAGAGCCATCTTACCGAGCACTTTCCGAATGCTGTCGCGTTGCTCCATCCGGTGCTTCCAACTTGCGAGCACCGGAAACTCTTCGGGGTTCGGGCCCTCTCCCAGGAAACCGGCGAAGAATTGCGAGGTATAACATGCAATATCTGCGTATGAGAAATCGTACACCAAAAATTCCTTCTTGGTAAGGATGCGGTCAAGTTCTACATAAAAATCCCGCATTGAAGTGCGGGCAGTTTGCAGGTCTTCTTTACTCGCGTTAGCGCGCCGTTTAGGCATGAACTGGGTCACGTGCGGAAAGAAAACTTCATCGGATTTGCATTCCAACAAACGCGCGATTGCCCTTTGTCGGGCATCGCCCGGCCACAACGGAACATCTGGTGAAAGATCTTCCAGAAATTCAAATAGAAGCGTTGAATCGAACAACGTCAGATCGCCATCAATGAGATACGGCACTTCTCCTTTGGGATTGCTTTGCCAAGTGAGATCCGGTTTGGGCTCGTAGATTGTTTTCATGGAAAACGGTACGAATTCGACTTGAATATCAACTTGCTTTTCGATGATCGCGATTTCGACTTTTGCACCGAACATACTGACTGGGGCGGAATAGAGTTTCATGAGAATATTCTCTCCAAATTATTGAAGTTCAAGTGCTGACGCATGACTGCTTCTTTGGGGCCAGAAGGTCACTGGCATCCCAACAATTCAGCAATGCTTTGCAGAGCGCAATTTCCAGAGAGGTAATAGAGGCCAGCACTTGGAATTTTCATCATTCCTGCCGCGTAATTTTCAAAGCTGGCTGGCGCTCTATCTTGTATCGCAAACCAATGGAGAACAATTTGATGGCAACGCGTCTGTTTCAACCACTGCTTCTTGATCAGCTTGAACTGCAAAACAGGATCATTGTATCGCCAATGTGCCAATATAGTGCGGAAAATGGATGCGCACATGACTGGCATATTATGCATATTGGCCAATTTGCTATGGCGAATCCCGGGCTGATCATGCTTGAAGGAACGGCCGTGGAAGCCAATGGCAGAATTTCTGAAGGCGACCTTTGCTTATTCAACGATCATCAAGAAGCTGCGATCGAGCGCCTCACGCAGTTTGTGCACAACCATAGCGGATCGAAGCTTGGCATGCAGCTATTTCACTCTGGCCGAAAAGGGAGTCAGCGGCGGCCTTGGGATGTCGATCCGGATGGCAATAGTGGAACGACTTTGTCTAGCAAGGATGGAGGATGGGATTGCTATGCCCCATCTACTCAACAGTTTGACAAAAAATATCCGATGCCGATTGAAGCCTCAAAAGATCACTTGAACCGAATTAAAGCATCGTTTGTCAATGCAGCGGCGCGAGCGGCGCGAGCAGGAATTGATACGATAGAACTGCACTACGCCCATGGATATTTACTCCATTCTTTTCTGTCCGAGGTCAGCAATCACCGCACTGATGAATATGGCGGTGAAATTGAGAATAGGATGCGCTTTCCGTTAGAAGTATTTGAAGCAGTGCGTGAGGTGTGGCCGGACCATAAACCTATCGGCGCACGCGTCTCAGGCACCGATCACGGCAAAGCAGAGAACGCTTGGAAGCTTGAGGATGCATTGTTGTTCTCGCGAGCCCTTACCGCGCGTGGATGTGACTATATTGATGTTTCAAGTGGATATCTCTCGCCCAATCAAGATGTGCCGAAGGACGATCCAGGATTTCAGGTATATTTGGCAAAGACCATAAAGCAGGTGGTTGATGTTCCGGTTTTTTCGGTCGGGACCATTGTCAGCCCAAAGCAAGCGGAACAGATATTGGACAATGGTTCCGCTGATGCGGTTTGCCTGGCCAGAGCTATGCTTCTCGATCCGAGATGGGTCTGGCGCGCTGCTTTCGAACTTCAGGAACAGCCAAAATTTCCTCCCCAATATGAACGGGCCTTTATGTGGGGGTTCCAAGATACAGTTGAGCGTATGCGGAAAGGCGAGTGATTGATTCTGATCAACAATCAAAGCTGCTCAAAAAAAGCTTTTGCTGCTTCATCTGCGGGAAAGAAGCTTTCGATCCGGATTTCCTGCAAGGTTACATCAAAGGCGGCACCAAGAGATGTCAGCGTGGAAAAAAGACTGAAAGCCTTTCCATCTTTTTTGATGTTGATTGTGAGCATCGGCAGACGCCAGCTATCTTCTCCCCGCGTGCGCCAGTCAGCTGGAATACCTTCATATTCCGATACTTCTTTGAACAACTCTTCCGAATGTGTCGTCGGACCAGTCGCGAGTATTTCGGCACGCAATCGTCTTAACATTATAGAGGCGACCAATTCCCAATTGCTTATATGGCGCCGATACCCGTCCGGATGTAGCAAGCCTTTAACCACATTTGATGCGATTGGTACGTTTGCCAAATCATTTGTATCAAAGAGCCAGGAAAGAAACTTAACCGCATTCCCATTGGCTGCCAAACTATTGTGAAAGCGATCAAACACCAATACCGGATAGGGCATCTGACCATCTAGAATTTGATCGATTGCTTGCTGAACTGGGGCCAGTTCAGGGTCAGTCAGGTTGCTTTCATTATATCGGGGTGCAAATCCTGCGGCCAGCATCAACTCATTACGATCGCGAAGCGGAATATCCAAAGCGTCGCTGAGCGCTACGATCATCATCCTGCTTGGGTTCGACCTTCCGGATTCAAGAAAACTGATATGCTTTTGAGAAGAACCGCTGCGCAGGGCTAGTTCCAATTGGCTGACGCCTACGCCCCGCCGCCATTGGCGCAGGATATCGGAGAAGCGGTTTTGAGATAATATCGCTTTGTTCATTCCCCTTGTTCACAGTTTTCCGGTCCTCATTCAATTACCTATAATGTAATTGAAACTATTCCCGAACAAAGCAGACTGTCCTCCAAACCAAAGGAGGTACACTGATGGAATTTCAAGCTCATACCAGCCTTGTTCGCCGCTCGCTGGCGGCAAATTTTATCTTCTCAACCATATGCGCGCTGTTGCTGTTGAGCAATTCTGACGGGATTGCTGAAGCTATGTTCACAGGCCCAATGGTCTGGTTTGGTTTGACTGCGGGTAGATTATTGTTCGGTCTTGGACTGGCGTTGCTGCTATTTGGGTTATTGGTTCTATTTTTCACCCTTCGCAAGCGGATCTCGAAACCTGGAGTTCAATTCATAATCTACAACGACTTGGCCTGGGTGGTTTTCAGCGGTGCTGGCCTATTCATGGGAGTGGGCTTTATTACCGGCTGGGGGACCGCGATCATCATCGTCGTGGCACTGGTGGTTCTCACTTTTGCCTTTAACCAATTTCTTGGTCTAAAATTTCTCTATCAGGGCAACAGCAAAGTCACCGTAGATCAAGATGGTGATTTTGTCGTCATGACCGCAAGCCGCAAGGTGAATGCCAGTTCGGAGCGGGCTTGGAATGTGATGGTTGACCATGAACGTTATTCAGACGTTGCGGATAACATCGCGAATGTCGAAATCCTCGGCGACAAGAAAATGGGCCGGGGGATGGAGCGCCGTTGCACAGGAAACAAGGGTGAGACATGGACTGAACATGCCCATATCTGGGATGAAGGCAGTCGGTATGGTTTCATCATCGACACCAAGGACCCAAATTATCCATATCCATTGGAGTCATTGAACGCGATCTGGTCAGTGGAGGAAATCGCGCCGAACAAGTCCGAAGTGGCAATGCGGATGCGCTTGCAGCCGAAGAGAGGATTGAAAGGTGGTATGTTCATGATGGCTATGGTGCCGATGTTCGCCACCGTGGTTGATAACCTATTAGGTCGGTGGGCATCAAAAATGGAAATGTAGTTTCAGACGCCTGAAAACGGTTGCAAGTCGTTATCGAAAGCCGGAATTCTATTTTGGCTTTCGATAGACATGATAAGAGAAATGCTGTTTTTGCGCACGAGTAGATCTTTTCAACCGAATGAAGGAGCGCTTTAAGGATTCCGTTATCTACCAATTTGCTCAAGCCAGAAATATCTGTCACGATTGCTGGTACTGTTGAAGAGGTCAATCACAAGATGGCCGAACCAATTCCCCGAAAAGGACAAGTCTTATGAACCAGATGCGCGCGGCTGATATTATCAGACAACTGGATATGAAGCCGCACCCCGAGGGCGGCCACTATGTTGAAACCTTCCGCGACGATGCCTCGACGGCAATTTACTTCTTGCTGGAGGAGGGCGAATATTCCCACTGGCACCGTGTACATGGCAGCGCGGAGCTCTGGCACCATTATGCAGGAGATGCCTTGCAGCTCATGCTTTCATCGGATGGCAGTGAGATCGAAAAGCATCATTTGGGCCTGCGTTTTGAAAAAAACGAAAAACCGATGGTTGTTGTGCCTGCAGGATGCTGGCAAATGGCAAGGTGTCTGGGGCATTGGACACTTGTTGGGTGTACGGTTGCCCCTGGTTTTGATTTCGCCAATTTTGAAATGGCTCCGCCAGACTGGGAACCCGGGCCCAGCTAGGTATAGGTGGTCAAATCACAAAAGGGATGCGCGTGAAATTTTGGTTTCTGGGACCGACAATAGATCTTCAACTGTTTTCTTGAAGCTCGATGAAACTGGTACTTTTGATCCGTTTGACATGATCAGGAATGTCTTTCGACCCGAGCGCGAGAGCCTTTTGATTTCGGTGCTGACAACCCACCAAGATCGATGCACTTGTAAGCCTCCATATGTTTCCAGTTCCCTAATCGCGTCGCGAAACCGCATTAAGATTAAATCTTCACCTGCTTGCGTGACAACTCGCAGATAGTGATCCTCCATTTGCAGATAGATGAGGTCAGTGCCGATCCGATCTGGTAAGCGGGAGAAAAATGCCGCGCCCGGAGTAACAGCCAGGATACTGGATTGAGGGATATCTTTGTACCGATAAGCGACAATCAGAGAAACCAAGCCGGCGCTGATCAGAACAATGGTTAGAACGCTAGCATATAGTTTTACAACTTCGGTCAAAACGAGGGATACCGGTGGGTCAATATCGCTCCTGATCTCTGAAATTTCATAAAAAGGCAGCCATGTCACTGACATGAAGAAGTTGTAAAGACCGATGTCGGTTATCGCCACTATGATGGTCATCGGAAGCGCACTCAGACAGACCAACAGTGCTGTACCGGGCACTATATTCAAGTCTTTGAGAAACGATATCCCTCGCACGGATCTTGCTGCCAAAGGTAAGATAATGCCGCCGAACAACCCCAACATCGTGAACCAATAGACAAAGCGCCAGACAGAGGGTTCGTCAAAGGTTCCAAAGGGTCCCAGCAAGGAGAAGATGACGGCAAGCAGGACATATATACCTATATGCATTCGATAGTCCTGCCACTTGAGATCGGCCCAGTAGTTCAGCAGTCTTATCATGTTCATTGGCGTTTGTGTCAGCGGCCGCGGAGTTGATTTCATAAGCATGTTACATACCAATGCAGCGGGACAATTTCACGGGAAATACTCAATTTCAGGTAATTTTTCGGCGTTTTCACGAAACGTGAATCTGCGTTTGTTTCATTTTGCGAACGTTTTTCATCATTTCACGTAACCCAGATTGTCCTGCCGCGTGACAAAGGCAAAGGACCATTTTGGTCGCTGGCAGAACTTATCCCTCGGCTGACGTTGTCCCCCAAATTATGAGTAGGATTATATATCAATGCCTTATTTTTCGCGTTTCTCGATTGCCCCTGTTGCCGCTTTAACTTTCTCCACTTTGAGTTATCCGGCTACAGCAAATGAGAATGCACAAGATGGCGACCATATCATGGTCGGCGCTGGTGTACTTCTTCAAAAGGATCCGTTTCTGGATTCTGAGACGCAAGCCTATCCCCTCCCACTTATCTCAATTCGGCAAGGCGTGTTCTACTTTGAAGGAACTGAAGCGGGTGTCGAACTTGAAGCCGATTGGAATGAAATCACTCCTGCGCTGAGCGTGTTCGTTGCCGGACGTTTCACCAACGGACAAGATCGCGAAAAAGTAACAGCTGATGCTGGCGCGCGCGTCTCTCTGACGTCGCAGTACGGAACGATCAGCATCGGGTATCAACACGATGTCACGGATAAATTCAACGGTGGAGAGGCAATTGCCCGTTACAGTCTTCCAATTTCCGTTGGTAGCTTCACAATCACGCCGGCTCTGCAGGCGAGTTGGTTAGATCGAAAAACAGCCAACTATATGTATGGCGTGACGGCAAAGCAGCGTGCAAAAATGATCGAAAAAGAAAGAGATGTATTGTTACCAATATCGCAGATTTCCGACGATGCATGGAACTTTGGTGGTGATATTACGGTGACCGCTCAGATTGGTGATCATATCCTGCTCTACGGTTCTTTGGGCGGCACCTATCTTGATAAGTCCATCCGCAATAGTCCTGCCATCGATCAAGAGTGGGAAGCCGAAGCCGTCTTAGGCATTGCATATAGTTTTTAGCAAAAACTGGGTCGGTTGGATTGGCCGGCCCATCGCATTGGCCACCTTTCTGGAGTTCCCCCGAAATGCGTCATCTGTATATTCTGGCTCGCCAATTGTTTATGACCATAGGAACGATCCTGCTCATCGCAGGATTTGCGATCACACTAGCCAACGCTCTGCCCTATCTTTTTGTCGCAGAAAGCTACGTTTCCTTTTTCGGAGATAGAGACCCGCAGGAACTTAGGCATATCCCTGCATTGCTCCACATTGCTCCGGCCATTGTTGCTTTGATGGTAGGACCGTTTCAATTTTCGGTCAGATCCCGAAAATATGTACCTCAGATTCATAGGGTGTGTGGCTGGATCTACATCACAAGTGTTTTCACAAGCGCGTCTGCTTCTCTAATTTTGGTGCCCTACACTTTCGGAGGTGCAGTTAACGGGTTGGGCTTCGGCATACTCGCGGTGCTCTGGCTGTCTGCGACCCTCATCGCAACGATCAAGGCGATCCAAGTTGATGTTTCGCAGCATCAACAATGGATGATGCGTTCATATGTGTTGACCTGTGCGGGCGTTATGTTCCGCTTAGAGATGTTGGTGTTGCAGCAGTTCTTGAGCTGGAGTTATTATGAAGCCTATTCGTTTTCAGCTTGGGCATGCTGGATACCAAGTACAATTGCATTGGAAATCTGGTTGCGGGTTAAGCGGCATCGCTTGTGATGCAGCGGTCCAAAGAGCCGTCAATATAGATATCTTAGAGCGTGTTGGTTCTGAAGGCTCTTTCTCCAGTTGAGCCTCTTGTCGCAAAATCAGGTAGATACGTGATTCAAAATTGTCGTTGAGAAGCAAGAACGGAATCGCAGAAACTAATCTGCTCGTTTTCTCGATCTGGACTGAATATCCGATAGCACCCAATCAATAACAGGGTCTCGACCAGCCTTAAAGTCTTCCCATGTTGTCGCGATTTCGACGTCTGGAACCACGCCAATTGAATTTTCATCCTGTAGCCTGAAAAGTCGCTTGGAGAAAGAAATCTCAAGGCCTGAATTCGGCAGTTTGAACTTATCAGAGTCCTGATAGCCTACTGGATTCCCACCAGTTGGAGATCCAATTAGTCGGGCGTTCAGAACCTGTCTGAATTGTACAGCGTTCATCATCGCAGCGGAGAATGTTTTTCGGCCGATTAGTACATAGACACCGTCCCGCCAGTTGATCACATCTTCATCCAGTACGGCTTCAGCAAGCCGATACCCAACAAACCCGTTGCCGCCGCGGTTGCCCCGCAGGTCAATAATAAGATTTCTGGGTTTATTGTTTTTAACCCCAGCGACGAGTTGTTCACCGAATGTAGCCATATTTTCAGCTGATGGAATTTTGTCGAACTTGACAAACAGTGTCTTGAATGCCGGAACGTGACGGAACCATAGATTTTCGGAAAAAGCGTTAGCTGGGCGCTTCAGAAGTGCTGGACCTTCAGCAGTAACTGGCAAGATCTCGGGTCGCTCACCCCATTTGAAAGTCAAAAGGGGAATTTGGTAACTTTCTCCTTTGGAGTCGAGCACCGTGATTTCAAATTTTTTGTCGTCTTCAAGAATATCGAGCCCTACTAGTAAATCAGCACAACCTAGAAACGCTTCGATAAACACCTCTTCTGAGTATTTATTCTCGGTATATTGAGCGATCTTTTTTAGGCGATTGCGTGCTTCGTCAATCGGGGTGTCCGCAAGCATCAAAACCTTTGCGCCATTTAACGCAATATTGTCTGCACTGGCGCCAATCACTCGTACTTCGTTCCCGAATATTCCGAAACTTAAAGGCGCCCAGCGGTATCGGCTTCTGTTGGCCCTTATCGATGTATGACCGTCGGAAACGCCGCCGCCGATTAGGTGCGTAGTTGCCCAGAGTTCAACTTCCGCTTCCATGGGGCTCAGATCGGGCAGGCTGCGTTTGAGCTGCTTGAGTTTGCTCTCGAATTCTTCGGGCGAAACACTATGAAATAGGTCAATATGCCGGATGGTCAGTTCTCGCTGATAAGTTTCAATATCTTCTCGCCATTGTTCCACTTCATTGGGCGGCATTGCGCTGGCAATTGAACTGGAGATAATGCTGAATATCGCAACGGATGCGACGATAATGCAAGATATACAGCGGATCCAGCAGCAGTTGGATCGCACAAAATCTATTGGTTTTCGCTCATATACGGACATCGGCTCTCCGAAACTCTAGAATTTGAAAAACTTCGTTATTCAAACTGGCTAAGATTATGCCAAAAACTCCAGCTGAACTATCAAAATGTGACTAAAATTACTGCTTAGTCCGCACTATAAAATGCGGTATCGGGATAGTCATGTGTAGCTTGGCGCGAGTGTCGTAGCCTGATTGTCTGTCAGGCGCGATTTCCTCCGGTGTAATAAAGCAGATTATTCGTAGAGAAGTTGCGCAGCCGCCTCTGTCATCCTGACGAAGTCATGTCCTGCTAGAGGAACAGTTTGAAGCTTCCAGCCAAACCGTGTGGTTTGCTTTTCTGCTAGACTTAGACCTGTGCGGAAGAAGTTTCTGCCGCGTGCTAGGCGATTTTTGCCTTGCTTATCAATCATGGGAGTGTGCAGCAGCGTTCCGCCTGCGGTATCGGAATTATCCTCTTCCCCAAGCAGGATTGTAAGCTGATTGCTCAATATTTCACTTAGTTGTTCTTTGAGTATTCCAGTGCCGGCCATGCCGCTGGGCGGGGGCGTGCTGAATGCGGGTAATGTATAAAACCCGGCATTTGCTGCAACAATACGGTTAGCCTTGGATCCTGGATGAAACAGAGCCAGCCGGTGAAGAATTTGACCGCCGGCTGAATGACCAAAAATATCATATCCGGTGCGTTTGGACCCTGTGATCCTCGCCAATAAATCAAAGGTACGATCGAAATCTGAGAATATCCAATTGTTGCTGTCGGGTTCCGGGTTCATTTGGATATCTTCATCTTTTAGCCGGAGAATACGCGCATTTGGTCCCGTGCTTACAAAATTTGGGTTGTTTAGCTTGAGGTCCTTAACCACTCCACCCATCTGATAGGCCGCAAAGTCATATGCTTCTTCCGGATAGCCCAGTGCAGCCACCAATACGCTCTTGCGAGCCGCCACTTCCAGCCAGGCATTTCGATAGTCGTCACTATTTCGGCCCGCGCCCGGGATGACGACCAAGATGCGGGATTCTGGCGTAAAACCGGTCGGCTTGTAATAGTGCACGGTGATCCGCCGGTTTTCTCGTCCTATTCCACCAGAAATCTGGAAATGCCCGGCGCCGGCGGGGAGATGATGCGGCTCGAACCCCAAATTTTGCTCCTTCACTGGCTTTAGGATCATGCCGCAATCGGGGCAGCGACCGGGCGCCTGAAATGTCTGCTCATCCAATGCGCAATCGCAGGGAGGACAGAAAAAAGTTTCCTGTTCGGCAGCTCGTGCCGGCTGAAATCTGATAAGGCTTGAGCAAGTACAAACCGAAAGGGCCGTTGTGACAACTGTTCTACGGGACATTGAGAATTTCATCACATATCACCTTCACTGAAATGCTTTTGATAGGCGCTGGGGCGAACTCCAAATCGTTTTGTAAACGCACGCTGGAATCCGTCGGGGCTGGCAAAGCCTACCATGGTTGCGACTTGTGCTATGCTAGCGCCTTTGCTTAGCAGTGATCGGCCATGATCGAGGCGGATATTCTTGATGTAAGCAGCCGGCGAGACACGGAAAGACCTTCTAAAGCGCCGAGAAAACTGCCTTGCGCTTAGGCAAGCTCTGTCGGCCATTTTTTCAATTGATAAATCTTCTTGCAGATTGCTTGCTGCCCATCGGCATACATCGCCCAAGCGTTCGTCGGTCACGGATTGCATCTGCAAGGGTAAGGAAAACTGTGTCTGCGCGCCGGGGCGTCTCAGAAAAACAACCATTTCCCGTGCGACCGCCATGGCTTCTGCTTGGCCTACATCTTCCTGGATGAGTTCGAGCGCCAGATCGATTCCAGCTGTCACGCCACCAGACGAGTAAAATTTCTCGTCCCGCAGGAACAACGCGTTTGCGTTAACCCTCGCGCATGGAAAGCGCTTTTGGAAATCATCCGCATGAGCCCAATGGGTGGTCACATCGCGTCCGTTTAACAATCCAGCTTCGGCCAATGCATAGGCGCCGGTACAGATCGAAACAATTCGGGTAAATTTATGCTGATATTTGGTAAGCCATTGAGCGAGCGAGCTCAATGTTTCAGGATGGCGCACGCCTGCACCGCCGGGAATGATCAGAGTATGCGCAACCGGTTCTACTGGCGCGATACTTTCTGCACAAATTTTCAGGCCAGACTCTGTTTGGAATACAAGTTTTTCCAGTCCCCAGAATTGGATGGAATATCGGTTTGAGCCATCATCGTTTTTGACAATAGAGAATGCCTCGACGGGACCGGCAACATCGATTGCGTTCATCTTGTCAAACAACAATACTGCTATGGAATGGTTGGTCGGCATATTCGTCTGGTAGCAAATTGCACATATGTCTGAAATGACCTTTATCCGATCAAATCAGACATATAATGCGTTATGTGATCGGTTTCGTTAGCGTGAGTTCGTGGCCGTCGCTTAGCGGTCAAATGTCACGCCTCGCTATTAGCTCAGTTCCGTCAGTCGGATTATCCGTTTGAGATTTCAACCGGTGCACGGTGGGGACTTCCTGTGCCGGTATCGAGAAAAGCCTTCAGGCTATCAACAAAGAAAATGTCCCACCCGGTTTCGCAAATCTCGTAACAGTGCAGATCTGGCACTAACCCATGATGCTCAAAGGTGATGTCAGTTTTGTCGCCGTTCGTGTGAATGTCCCATCTAACGCGAGTGCCCAGCCATTCGGTCTCGATCGCTTTTGGCATGCCCTCATGCAGATGAAGGGCCTCGACGCAGATCATTTCGACATATTTGCCGGGTTCAAGGGCGGTTGCTTCAAAGGTCCAATAACCGTTCCCTGGTGGGAAGGTGAACTTTGACCGATCTCCGATTTCCCTCATCACGGCGTCAGGTGTCGTCCACCATTTGTGCATTCCTTCGGTTAATGCCCAATAGGATCTTTCGGCGTTAGCATTTACCGTGATCGTGCGAGTGTAGTTTTGCTGCGTCATGATGTGATATCCTTGTGATGACTATGTGTAGTTTGATCAATCTCCGAAAATGGTCTCAGAAATTTGAAGCCACTGAAACACTCGAGAAATCAGCGATCGAAACTGGCAAGAGCGGAGCGGACATGATCGGTCTGCCTATCCCGCGGCGACGATAACTTTTTGCCTTTCACAGGCGGCGGTTCGATTTACAAAGGCCGCCCGATATCCTTCATCTGAGTAGAGTGAAATGAGGGAATGCAAGTCAGGATATGCGCCGATTGCAATGACGTCCCAATCCTCATCTTTGCCAATAAATATGCCTGAAAATGGCCCAACATGATGAAACTTTCCACCAACGCGGTCCATGGTCGGGACACTCACTTCGGCATATCGGTTGAACGCCTCTTCCCCTGTTACATTTGTGTCGAAACCACTTGTATGCACTGGATAGTTTGCGCGGGGACTTAATTTGAAGAAGTTGATTAATGTGACGGGTTTGTCTTCCGGAAGCCGGAGAATGCTTGCCCATTGCGCACTGGTTGGAGAAGAGCCATCTGACCCGTCTCCATACCAATCCAAAAATTGTTGAGAATTTGCATTCATAGCGATTTTCCTCTGTATGTTTAAGATGTGTTTGGTTGATTATTGAAGAACATGGCCACCAGAGTGATTGAGCATTGTACCGGTCATGAAACTTGCAAGGTCTGAAGCAGCAAAAGCCAGGACATTGGCGGTTTCAGACCTTGAAGGAAGCCGGCCCAGCGCGACCTTGCTTTGTTCGACAACGCCTTGCATTTCCGTTTGCGAGAGACCCAGATTTTCTCCCATCGTACGAAATGTATATTCAATTGTAGGGGTGTCGGGCATCGCCTCAGACCGGACACCTAGCACGCGTATGCCCTGTGGTCCCCATTCGCTCGCAAGCGATTTCATCAAGCCTTCAATTCCTGCGTGTGTCGCCGAAAGTGCTGCACTCCAGGGCGATCCCACCACAGCGAGGGTCGATGTGATGAACAGAATAACCCCTGAGCGCTGGCTGGCCATGTGCTTTTGTGCGGCCTTTGCAGTCACAAATTGTGGGCCCATTGTCGACCGCGCCGGGATCAGCAGTTCTTCAAGCGATGTTTCGCTGGCAGGTCTACCGTGGTTGAAGGCGGCATGATCCGAAGTTGCCAGATTCAGGACAATATCGATCCTGCCATGGGTAGCAACAATCTCATCCAGATATTGGGTGACCGCATCTTCATCAAGAGCATCGACCGCACGAAATTCCTGCACTCCCGGTGGCAATACTCTGGCGGCAGCTGTTCGTCCTGAGGCGAAAACTGTTGCACTCATATCGACAAATTTTTTCGTCACTTCGGAACCCAGGCTTCCGTCTGCACCAAATATTACGGCAATTTTGTCTTTAAGAATTGAATTGGACATTGGGGGAATATTCATTTTCAAGCTTTCAGAAAAGGAGAGTAAGAGCAATTGTGTCCGACGTTAGAGTACATCATGCGGTCCAATGTGGCGGCATGGTTTTGTGCATCCCGGGCAAAGCTTCGAGGCGGGACTTCCAGGATTCAAGCTTAGGAAATTCTGCATCCAGGGCATCAAGGCCTAGCATCGTCATTTCATCAGGTTTGATCTCCATCGCGCGCTGAATAAGCCGGATGTCAGGGAAAGCGACCGCATCTGCTGCGGTTGGACGTTCACCACATAAATACCGGTTTTGGGTCAGCAGCGTCTCGAGTCGTTCACATTCGGATCGCAAGCGGTTCGCGGCTTCTTCTTTTGCCTTTCGCTCTTTCGATGGAGCATCTGCAACTGAAATACCCTGCACGAGAATAGAAAAGAAAACGCTATTGTGGGCAGCACGCAAATAATCTGCTGTCTCCAGTACATTCTGCCAAATTTTGGCAGCCTCTTGGCTATTGGAGCCGAAAAGTGGCTTGTCTGGATATTCCCGGTCCAACCAAGCCAATATCCCTATGGAGTCGCGTAGGGTAAGGTCGCCCTTGACCAGTGAAGGGACCGTTCCGCGGGGATTGATTTTCAGATATTCAGGGGCTTTATGTTCTCCTTTTGAGGCCTCCAGATAGCGGATGTTATATTCAAGTTCTTTGAATGTTAGGCCTGCCATCACCCTCCAAGGTCTCGGTGCGCCGGATACTGCATAAACTGTCATGGTCATAGGGGGCTCTTTCTTTGTTAGTTAGTGGTGATTGCAAAGAAAGTAGAGCTTCGGTATTCTTTCACAAGAAGGCAGAAATAGTGTGTATAGTACCATTAATGATACCTACATTGATTTTTGGAGTGCATAATGAACAAGCTTACATCAATAGAGACCAAACAGTTTACTGAAGATGACGAGGGGCTTTGCCCCATGCCCGATATCGCCAAGCTGATTGGTGGAAAATGGAAGCTCATCATTCTGCAAATTCTAATTTTCCGCGGTATGAAACGCTTCAATGAACTGCGCCGAATGATTGAAGGTGTCACCCAAACAATGTTGACAAAACAATTGCGGGCACTGGAGGCTGACGGTCTGGTTGAGCGCAAGATCTACGCAGAGGTACCGCCCCGAGTGGAGTACCGGGCAACCAAGCGCGCGCATGAGCTGCAGGAGATGTTTTTGGCCATGCATGACTGGTGGACAAAAGCTAATCCCCCAAAGAAAAATTAGAGGCCGTCTTACTGCCGGCGCCATGTGGAGATACCGATTGGCGTGCAGAAATATGGCGATTCTTAATCGTATCAATGCATCCGCCTGATGAATTCCAATATATCTGCGCCCGCAGCGATAGTCTGTATTTTCCACTTATCATGAGAAATGCCATCACTTTACAGATTGTTGGCCAATGCTCCCGAAACACGGACGGAAAATGCTCCGGTTCATGGAACGATATCCCAAAGCAAGCCGATGTGACGGTGCTTGACATTCTCTCAGTTCAGTGATTGTATTCAATACATGTTAAATTGAATACAATCACTGAACTGATGCTTGGAGTGTATGCGGTGGACAAGACGAGGCGCAATCTACTGACAGGAATGGCGGTTTGCGCCAGTGGTGCCGCAAATGTTGGATATGCCACCGGTCGTAGCGCGCCTTTGGGTATTGTTGGCGATCGCGCTTCGAATAAAATTGGAACTAGTGGTGATGCGACAACCAAAGCGGATCTAGCGATTAGGCATGATCTCGCCTTTCCTTTTCAACATTTCGAAAAGTCGTTTTCCGATCGGTTGCCACTTATCCAAGAATATATGCGGTCCGAGGGTTTGAGTGAGGAATATTATTGCAAAGGAGAAGCGGTCTCTCGATTGGAGCGCAAAGTCGCTGCTCTTTTTGGTAAACCATCGGCATTGTGGTGTCCGACAGGAACACTCGCCCAGGGTATCGCCATTCGGATCCATGGCGAAAGGACCGGAAGAAACGTTTTGCAGATGCACCCAACATCGCATTTGGTTCTCCACGAAGAAGAGGGGTACAAACATGCTCATGGATTTGAGCCGTCAATTGCTGGGGATTGGCGAGAGCCCTTAGAAGCCGGGTCAATGGACAAAGCGGCAGCATGTATGATTGTTGAAATGCCGCAGCGTCATAGTGGCGGGGTATTACCGACTTGGGAAAAGCTTGAGGCTTTAAAACACAAGTCCCACGAGTTCGGCGTTCCTCTCCACATGGACGGCGCCAGGATTTGGAGTTGTCGACCGTTCTATAATCAGAGATCCTTCGCAGAGATCGCAGATGGGTTTTCGTCCGTGTACGTGTCTTTCTATAAAGACATTGGCGCCTTTGGTGGCGCTGCTCTTATTGGTGATGAGGCGTTTATCGAAACAGCGAGAATTTGGCGATCCCGGCTTGGCGGTGTTGTGTCGGAGCACTGGCCGGTTGTCTGCGATACACTGCGCTTGATTGATAACAAGCTAGCGGAAATAGACGGGCTCGTGAAAATGACGCGCAGCTATGCAGCGTTTGTTGACCACACAAGCCAATATTCGGTCTACCCCAATCCGCCGCAATCGAATTTCTTCCATGTTCTTCTGCCAGTTCCGCCGCATGTCGCCGAAGCAGCTCAAATTGAAGCTGCAAAGGAAACAGGTATTTGGTTCACAAATCGATTTTGGAATTACGAAAGCGAAAATAGATGCGCCATGGAGGTAAAATTTAGTGAGACGGCAGCTGTAATACCCCAAGAATTATTGAAAAACGCATTCTCCAAATTCTTCGCGCATATCTAGTTTAGTCAAGCAGGCCGTCAGGGCTCACGGGCCGTATGGAGTATTTTACAATGGATAAGACCAGGCGCAGTTTTTTATCGGGCATGGCTGTTTGTGCCGGGGGTGCTTTAAGCACTGGATGCGCGAATGGCGCGGCATTGCGTCGAAGCGAAAGCGCCCTGTCTGATGTACCAAATATTTCGCGTCTGCGATCAGGGGGTAGTTTTAATAGCAATGACCCTTGGATCGAAATCGATGCTGCAGCGTTTCGAAATAACGTTCGCGAAGTGTCGCGTATGGCAGGCGGAACGCCAATTATGGCGCCTGTCAAAAACAACGCTTATGGGCTGGGTGATACCGTCGTGGGACCACTTCTCGCTTCTATGCCGGAAGTGTCGAGACTTGCTTGCGTTCGGGTTTCAGAGGGTCTCGCGCTGCGAGCGGCCGGGGTGAAGAAACCGATCTTGAATATGAGTGAAGTTACCGAAGAGGAAATTGAAGAGCTCGTCTTGAATGACATTGAGGTCACATGTTGGCTCGACGATGCGGGTGAGAAGTTAGATCGTGTTTCCAAACGGCTCGGCAAACCTATTCCAGTACATTTCTTCATCGATACCGGGCTTAATCGCGAGGGAATGCCCTACAACCGGGCACTACCATGGATGAAGGATCTAGCGCGAAGGCAATCGATCAAGGTCGCTGGCATCTACACAATGTTCATCCATGACATTGAGCATGATAAGGTGCAGTTGGTGCGATTTAATCAACTGATAGCTGAAGCCGTGAAGGAAAATATTCCGCTAGGATTAATCCACGCGTCTCCCTCTTATACTACTTTTTATCTTCCGGAAGCGCGTTTCGATACCGTGCGCACTGCGACGGCGTTATTCGGATTGTATCCGGACGCGAATGCCGTTGCGATGGCGGACTTGAAATATGTTTGGAGATTGCGGGCGCGCATTGTCAGACTGGAGCAACTTCGGCCCGGCGAAACGGTCGGGTTTGGACCTAAATACACCGTTGATAAGCCGACAACACTTGCCTTGCTCCCGGTTGGATCGACCGATGGTTATCCAAGCTCTGCTGTCAATAATTGTAAGGTTCTGATTGGTGATCATCTTTATCCAGTTGTTGGCTCCATTAGCTCAGCGCATACGATCATCGATGTCAGTGAAAAGCCGGATGTGAATCTTGGTGATATCGCTACATTGGTCGGACCAGACCATCAGGAAATCGAACCGAGAGCAATAGCGAAACAGGCTGGTATCGGTCATTATGCGCTCATGAGCCGTCTCAATGCGCTGTTGCCAAGAAAGCTAGTATAATGATGAAAGATCAGAACGAAAGTCTCAGAAAGCCCAGAGGCACTGAAGCGTACGAACTTATATTGAATAAGATTCTTGCTGGCGAAATCCAGCCAGGTGCGCCTATCGTTGAGGCAAGGTTGGCAGAAACCCTTGGATTTAGTAGAACACCGGTTAGGCAAGCGCTGTTCAAATTGGAACAGGAAGGGTTCGCAACCAGCTCATCCGGGTCCGGTTTTTCAGTGTCGTCCTTGACGGAACGAGAGGCGCGCGAGGTCTACCCTTTGATTGCAGGTCTCGAAGTCATTGCAATTGAAGAATCTGGGCCGCTGCTTCCGACAATTGTCGATAAGCTTATAAGCTTAAACAAGAAATTAGCAGAGGCAAAGAATATTGCAGCTGGTATTCAAATCGATTCTATGTGGCATGATACTCTAATTTCTTGCTGCGGAAACAATCGACTTCAGTCCTGGATCGGCACTCTGAGATGTACAGTATATCGCTACGAAACTTACTATATGTCGGATACAGCGCTGATTGCAGAATCCGTGAAACAGCATGCAAAACTCATAGAACTTCTCCGCGATGCTCACCTGGATGATCTCAGCCGTGAGTTAAAGCGCCACTACAAATTCGGTATGGAAGCTGTGGTCCTCAAGCTTACGGCCGAAAGCGCTGCAATTGGTGCAGGAAAATTGCACTGAAAATGAAGGGCGCCAATATTCAAGATCAAATCCTTGCCGCTCGTTCCCTGATAGACTCGGTATTTCTGGACACGCCGCAGTTCAAAGCTGACGCCTTACTGCCTCGGTTGGGAAGAGCGCCAGTACTAAAGGTCGAAACGATTAATCCAATCAGATCCTTTAAGGGGCGCGGCGCATGTCTTCTCGTTGATGCCGCAGAACCAAATGTACCATTGGTCTGCGCGAGTGTAGGAAATTTTGGTCAAGGCATGGCCTATGCTGCGCGCTTTCGTGACGTGCCGATAACCGTTTTTCTGGCTGATAATGCGAATCCGTTAAAGGTAGAGCGGATACGATCGCTTGGTGCAACGGTTGTCCAATATGGTACCGATTTCGATGCTGCAAAATCTGCCGCCAGAGATTTTGCCTGCGCCAAAGGATATGCTTTTATTGAAGACGGGGCTGCATCCGCGATCACTATCGGGGCGGGAACGATCGGAATGGAAATGCTCGCCGGCAAAGAAAAATTTGGAGCGGTATTCGTTCCCGTGGGAAATGGTGCACTGCTCAATGGCGTGGCTTCATGGATAAAAACGCATCAACCCGACATTCGCGTTATCGGTGTTTGTTCGCAAGCTGCACCAGCCATGGCCATGAGTTGGAAAGAGGGCAGATCGATTTCAACAGCTGAAACATCGACTGTGGCGGAGGGCATCGCCGTTAGAGAGCCGGTACCTGAAGCCGTTGATTTAATGCAGGAGCTGGCCGACGATATCCTCCTGGTTAGCGATGAATCGATGATCCAAGCCATTCAGCTTTGCTTCAATGAACTAGGCTTGCTTGTTGAGCCAGCGGGAGCAGCCGGATTGGCCGCACTCATCGAACATCCCGATGCGATCCCGGAGGAAGACGTAGCAACAATACTCTGCGGGGGAAATGTATCTGAAGCTCAGGTGAAAGCATGGATTTCCTAACCAATCCGTCATTTACTGATCACCCGCATCAATCGGGGGGTGCGGGTCGCAACAAAGTGAGTCAGCGGGTTTTGCAATTTTGGAAACCGAGACCATTATGAAACATAGATTGCTAATATTGAGCCTAGTCATCTCTATCGCACTCAGTTGGAGTGAAGGGCTCCGTGCACAACAGATGGAAGCGGGCCATCAGCCAGTTGATGTTCTGCTTCATCAATTGGTTGTCGCTGCAGATGGAACGCCGCTTGCCATAACGATCTGGAAACCTGAACCGGACAATCGGCGCTATCCAACCGTGCTGGTTGCCACGCCCTATATTTCCGATGAAGCGCACCCGCGCGCTCGTAAATATGCCGATCGAGGATATGCTATGGCGAGCCTGGATATTCGTGGGCGGGGCGGATCGAAAGGTGAGTTTCTTCCATTTAGCGATCATGGTCCAGATATTTGCGACGCAGTTGCTTGGATCAAGGCGCAGTCCTGGTCAGACGGCAATGTTTTGATGCGAGGTGGCTCTTATCGCGGCATGACCCAATGGATGGCCGCGCGGTCATGTCCTGGTGAGATTGGGGCGATGATCCCCACTGCCTCTGTTTACCCTGGGTATGATTTTCCCATCGTCGCTGGCCATCGCAGTCAAAAATATATCGCAGGATGGCTCGGTTTTGTGGCGGGTTCTGCGATGAATCCAAATTTCTATACAGACAGTCAGTATTGGCGGGAGCGGGAGCTTGCATCCTACCGTGACCATATTCCCTTCAATGATTATGACATCTTTATCGGCATGCCATCCGAGCATTTTCAGGCATGGGTGAAAACGCTTTCGGAGCCGGAAGCTTGGGCTTCCACAGCATGGAAGCCGACGGACTATGAACGAATGCAGATGCCTATTCTGACCATTACTGGTCATTATGATGGCGACCAACCTGGCGCGCTTCGCTATTTTCGCGAACATCAAGCAGGTGCTTCTCAAAGCGCGGCAAAAAATCACTATTTGGTTATCGGGCCTTGGAGCCATGGCGGAACGCGTGAGCCAAGGCAGAAGTTGAGCGAGGGTGTTGAGTTTGGATCGGCAGCAGTGTTTGATATGGACCAGTTTAACGTGGACTGGTTCGATTGGCGCCTCGGTCGTAGTCCAAAGCCCGATTTCCTGAAACGCCGGATTGCCTATTATGTCGGCGGTGCGGAAGAGTGGCGATATGCTGACGAGCTTGAAGAGATTGCTGACAAGCGACGTATGTTTTATCTTTCAGCGAAGTCGGATGAAGCTTATGAAGTTTTCCGTTCGGGGCATCTTGTCGATGCCCCAAACGACGGTGAGACATCGCACCGTTTCAAAAGCGATCCTTTGGACACCAGTCCTGCAGACCTCACAGATATAGATTGGAATGCTATTCGTGATGGTGCCCTTCGATCGACGGCACCGGCGTATATGCCGGAAACACTGGTTTTTCACTCACCTCCCATGGTGGACGGACTGACCTTGGCCGGCCAAATGCATCTGAAGCTCTATCTGGAAATGGATACGCCGGATGCTGATATCTTCGTGACAGTTTATGCCATTTTCCCGGACGGAAAGCCGCTTTACCTGGGCGGAGACGTTGTGCGCGCGAGGTTTCGCGATGGCCTAAAACCGCAGCTGGTTACGCCAGGTGAGGTGCAGGCCTACACATTTGAAAATTTCCTCTGGAATGCTTGGGCGTTACCTGCAGGAACTCGTCTGCGTCTTACTGTTGGACCCTATAATGATCCTTCCGCACAGAAGAACTATAACTCTGGCGGCAAGCTCGGATTTGAAACCGGTGACGATGCTCGTGTGGCGCAAATTAAACTTCATCACAACTCTGAGTATCCAAGCGTTCTGGAGCTGCCAGTCGTTGCCGATTAGTCCATCCGCAAGTGCTGATTGTTCTCTGGTCTTGGGCAGCTTTATGCTTTCCCTTTTCAGACTGAACAATCAGCAAGTTTCGGATGATAATCAGACAAGCATCTGGCAGGAAAGCGCTTCGAGCTTGATCTGCTTACTCTATACTGGCCATGATGGTCTTTCGCGAAGTGCAGTTTCCCAGCGCTTTACATTCTCAAATTCTTCCGGAACCGGCATTTCGGCAAACTGGCAGATCATTAAAGCTGCCATGCCAGTTATGTCAGCCACGGAGAAATTGTCTTCACAAACATAAGTACGCCCGTCTGCCAATTCCGCATCCAGCCATGCCCATCTCTTGTTTTGGAGACGCTTTTGTGTATCGGCATAGGCGGGGATCTGTTCAAACTTGTCGGCGAAAAACGGAAAGCTGTGGCGCCCCACTTCGCCAACCGGCCCCATTATCTGCTGCTCCATCCGGCGAGACCACATATCTACTTTTGCGGTCTCTAGGGCATCCGTTCCCATGAGTGGGACCTCTGGATGAAGCGCCTCGAGATAGCGGCAGATTGCAAGGCTCTCTGTTAAAATTGTGCCATCATCGAGTTCGAGAACCGGTATCTCACCGAGTGAGTTTTTCTGCAGAAACGCAGCTTTCCGAGCTTCACCTGCAGGAACATCGATGTTCTCGCTTGGAATTTCAATTCCTTTCTCAGCAAGGAATACACTGACACGGAGACCATTGGGTGATTGACCATTATATAATTTCATCTTGTCTCTTCCTTTGGATTAACTGAACTGATTGGTTGACTAAATCAAAAATATGTCTATAGTCAACCATTAAGTTCAGTTAATATCTGGAGATTGAAATGCAGCAACTCGATGTGGTTTTTACTGCGCTTGGTGACGGTACGAGGCGGGCAATTCTCGCACGTCTTGCAAACGGCGAAACGCCGCTGTCTGAGGTGGCGGAACCATTTGACATGTCTCAGACCGCCGTTTCCAAACATGTAAGAGTATTGTCTGACGCCGGTTTGGTCGAAGTAAAAAAACGAGGCCGAACGCGTTACTGCAGCCTTCAGGCCGAGCCGATGAAAAATGCTGCTGCATGGCTGGAGCATTACCAGCAATTCTGGAGCAATCAATTTGCCAATCTCGCCGAACATCTGGAGCGGGATCAATGAACCTATCTTTCCTGCAGTCACCACATGGCGAGGAGCCAGTTTTAGTTTCTGGACTTTTCAAAGCCTCGCCAGACCGTGTATTTCGTGCATGGACGGACGAAGGAGAAATTGAACAATGGTTCGGACCAGGGCCAGGACGAGTGAAAGTTGCGGAGATTGATCTTCGCGTTGGAGGGAATTGGCGGTTTGATTTTGGCTTGGACAATGGGCGACGCGATGTCCTGTTCGGTCAGTATCTCCAGATCGAAAGGGGACAGCGCCTTGTGTTCAGTTATGCGCATGAACGGACGCTTGAAAATGGCCATGTGGAAACAACGCAGACGTCCCAAGTTTCCATCACGTTCGAACCGTCCGGTGAAGATACGTTTGTACGCTTGATGCATGAACGGATCGTGCGCTTAGAGGGTCGTCTGGGTGTCGGAGAAGGCTGGTGCGGTACGTTTGCCAATTTGGAGAGGCGATTCATTTCCGATGCGACGATAATATCTTGACCTGGAAACCTATCTAGCAGTTTGCTGTTTTCTTACTCGCCCCTCATGGCGGTACCGACAAATCCACCTGCAATTCCCAATCCCATGGTGACGCCTATACCCACGCCACTGAACGTCTCATTGAAAAGAAAATACGAGATCAGGACGCCAAGCAGGCCACCTAATGCAACACCGAGTAATATCCGGGTGATCATTATCTTCTGCCTCCCAGATGCGTTTTTCACTACTTTCCCATGGCAAGTTTGAGTGTCATTTCTTGACTGGCTTCGTGCAAATAGCGGCCAGTCTCGACGAAACCGTAGCGATCGTAGAAGCGCCTTCCTACCGCGTTCTTCTCGAACACTTCAACGTGGAGATGGCCTTTCTTTTCGACTGCATAATCCACCATGTTCTTGCCTAACCTTCTGCCATGATAATCCGGGTCAAGAAATAGTCCTCCTATTTCATTGTCGATCATCGCGATAAAGCCGACGGGTTTATTGTTACATTCGGTCACCCATGTTTGTGCATGTGGCAGGTATATTTTGCGTAGGTTCGACGCTTCCTGCTCGACAAATTGGGGTGAAAGAAATGGATGGGCAATTACACTTGCGGATCGCCAAATCGCCACCAAAGCGTCAGTATCATCTTCTCGGTATTCTCGGATCATCTTTATCTTCCATCCTATTCAGTGGGTTGTGCCCGGATCAAATAGCTTGGAATCCGTATACAAGGTCATTGAGGCGAGCTTGTCGCCGCGAAATTCGATCACGTCGCACATTGGTATTTTTGTACCTATGTCGAGCACGTAGAGGTGCACCAAATTATCACCTTCAGCGATCATCTTGGAATCGGTTACCGTGCCATCAAACTCCAGCAATGATTGCACGAATGCATCGGGTGTGTCTTGGCTCCCCATGGAGCTTGTAAATGTGAAGTCGTCGGTCAAAGCCGACCGAATTTGGTCGGCATCTTTGATCGTCGCCCCTTGATAAAACCTATCTAGGGTCTCTTGGCGTTCCAAAGTAAGCGCGGATGTCATGATAACCTCTCCTAAAGCTGAGTCATAGAAAATAGTGGTTGAGCAGCCATCCACCTGACCAAAGACAAATCACGTGCTGCTAAACGATAGAGAACAAGCCTATAAATGGGTTGCCGATGTACATGCGCGCTGCGTGCAAAAGACGACCCAGAAAAAACACAATAGCAAGGCTCCAAAGCAGAGTTCCGGATGCGCCAGTATACTCCATCAGTCCGATACCGAGGATCACCATGGGTGCAATTTCAACAAAGTTGCCGTGTGCCCTTATACGGCCGCGCAGAATATCATCGCCGTTGTCGCCGAACTGGATACCGCCAAGAACAGCGCGTCGCGCAGTCACCATGACACTGAGAATAACCAGTAAAAACAGGAGCGACCCTGTCAGTGTCATGGTGACCGGAAGAACTGGGATTTCAGTCATTTTGTTTTTCCGTGTGGAGATTTGAAACGGATATCGTGAGAAAATAGGGTTCGAGCCGGTCCAGCGTGCTTTCCCATCCTGCAGCATGGCGCTCGCAGGCTGATTGTGGCAATTTCTCGTGTGTGAGATTGATCTCTGTGCAGTCACGTTTTGCAATAAATCTAATGATAACGAGCGTCGGAATGTTAGCGTGCGGATCCGGTTCCTCCCAATTCCAGGAAAATGCGATCTGTCTGGGCCGCTCGACTATTTCGAATTTTCCGTTCACATTCGGCTGAGTTCCGTCTGGCATTCTGTAAAGTAGACGGAATTTTCCTTGTTCGCGAAAAGCAAACTCTTCGAACTGGACGCTGATATCCGGACTTGGTGAGAACCATAGCGAAAGCGCTTCAGTAGAAGAAAACGCGTCAAACACTCTTGCGGGACTGCCCTTTATCAGACGACGGACACAAACAGATTGCAGCGGGTTAGCCATCGTCTTGTTCTCCTTGCGCTTTCATTGAATCGACTTCACCCAAAAATTCCTCAAGACAATCCAAAGTGCCTTCCCAGAATTTTTTGTGGCGCACTATCCAATCACCGGCTTCATCCATCGGTCCAGTAACGAGTTCGAAATGGTGAGTCCGCCCATCAACATCGCGCTTAACTAGGCCAGCTGTTTCCAAGACTTTCAGATGTTTGGATATCGTAGGTTGCGCCGCATCGAATGGTTGGCAAAGCTCACTGGCCGACTTGGCACCATTGGTTGCAAGCACCGCGAGAATCTCACGCCGGGTTCGATCGCCAAGAGCATGGAAAGTCCGGTCGAGAGATGAATGATATTGTATAGCCATATGGCTATATATAAATTGTTGCCGCGCGATGTCAACAGGTGGCCGGATAGACGGTGGGACCAGATTTTATCGCAATCCCACTGATGGGAGATTGAATCCTGCAGCGATAAACAATGCGTTTATTTGATTGAAGTAGCGTCCATGTTCGAAAGCAACACAATCATCGAACCAAGGTCACTTTACACCGCCAGAGCTTCTTCTCGACTAAATGGCGGATAGTCAGTGTAACCGGTCGCCCCGCCGCCGTAGAAAGTTGATTTGTCGACTCTGTTAAGTGGAATATTTTCCTGGAACCGGCGGACCAAATCAGGATTGGCCAAGAATGCCGCTCCAAAGGAGATCAAATCGGCATGTCCACTTCGAATGGCGTCCTGAGCCCGTTCTTTGTTATATCCATTATTGGCAATATAGGCTCCCGGGAAAAGCTTGCGCAGCCGAACATAGTCTATTGTTCGAGGCGCTCCCACAACATGGCCGGTAATGTCCATACTTGTTTCCAGCACATGAAGGTATCCGAGGCCACGGTGGGCTAAGCGTTCAACAATGTTTTCGAAGTGCGACTGTGGATCGGAATCTGACATGCTGTTGAACAGGTTTTCCGGCGATAGCCTTAAACCCACTCGGTCAACTGGATAGATCTCGGTCACTGTGTCCAATATTTCGTTGAGGAAGCGCATTCGGTTTGCAACATTTCCACCATATTCGTCGCAGCGTTGGTTGGTCCCATCCCTGAGAAACTGATCAACTAGATATCCATTCCCACCATGCACCTCGACCCCATCGAACCCGGCGAGCAAGCAGTTTTCAGCGGCCATGCGATATTGTTTGACGATGCCCTTGATTTCAGAAATTTCAAGGGCACGCGGAGTCTCAAAGGGTTTGTACCCCTCAGCGGTGAACGCCACTCCGTCCGGCTGGAGGGCCGATGGCGCGACGGGAATTGCATTGTCCGGCTGGTGGCTACTGTGAGAAATGCGACCGCAATGCTGCAGTTGGGCGAAGATGAGTCCGCCTTGCGAGTGAACCGTGTTAACAACGCGCAACCACCCCGCCGTTTGCTCCGGGGTAAAGATCCCGGGCGTGTTTGGATAGCCTATGCCCTGATGCGATACAGGCACAGATTCCGTGATGATCAAGCCCGCAGAAGCGCGTTGCTGATAATGTTCGGCCATCAACGCCGTCGGCACACCTTCTGGTGTGGCCCTGCTGCGCGACAGGGGGGCCATTACCATACGGTTTGACAGCTTGAGATCACCGATTTGGCCGCGAGAGAATAGGTCAGAATTCATGAGTTTTCCTTATCGGTCAATTGTCCTAAAAATGCAATTAGGACAATTGACCTAATTAATCAAGATACTTTTATTAAAGGTAAATACCTACATTGACAAATAGGGCAATTGACCTATTATATCAATCGTTCGATAAGCGGATGCGGGGCTTTGTTGATCCAGTAGCAAGAGGCTTTTTGAAGGATCTTTGTTAAAGTCCGCTCACGTTGGATGTTGATGCTTCACTTGTCTTTTTACTGGCTGGTGGCACCAAGCGACGCATTATTGAAGGAACAGGACATGAAAAGCTCTGAAACACGGGAGAAAATCATAACCGCTTTGGACACTCTCTATTATGAGCGTGGTTTCGAGGCTACGTCTTTCGCCGATGTAGCGGAAATCGTTGGCATCTCGCGTGGAAATTTTTACTACCATTTCAAGACAAAGGACGAGATGCTGGATGCGGTGATTGAACGCCGTATCTTGGAAAGAACCGCAATGCTGGATGGCTGGATCGATGCTGGCCAATCCCCGAAACAATGCGTCGCCAGCTTCATCCGCATTTTGCTTATGAACAATCAGAAGATCCGATCCTACGGGTGTCCTGTCGGGACGTTGTTTTCAGAATTGTCGAAATTGAACCATCCCGGTGAATCTGGTGCGCGTGAACTTTATGATCTTTTTCGCGTCTGGCTGAAACGACGCTTCGAAGCGATGGGAAAGAGCGATGATGCTGATGCTCTGGCCATGCATATCCTGGCGCGAAGTCAAGGCGCAGCCAGTCTCGCCAATGCTTATCCGGACGAGCCGTTTCTGGAACAGGAGGTCCAACAAATGCTGGCTTGGCTGGACGCAATTGCGGACGGAATGCAGATCAAGACTTAGAAGGAAAGCATAATGTTTATCATCACTCTCAATCTGACAGAAAAAAAGAGCAATGCGAAAGAATTCATGGCTGCGCACAATGAGTGGATAGCTCAAGGCTTCGAGGATGGCGTATTTCTCGTGGTGGGCAGCCTTAAACCTCAAGCTGGGGGCGCGATTATCGCTATTGCGAATGACCGAAACCAAGTGGCAGAGCGGGTTGCTGCTGATCCTTTCGTTCGCGAAGGCATTGCCATACCGCATATTCAAGAGGTGGTTCCCGCTCGCACCGATGCGCGACTATCGTTCCTGCAAGACGCTGTTGTATGAGCGACCTGTTTGTTGGTTCCGACGCCCGTCCACGCTGTCGGTGGTGCGGTGCAGCGCCTGAGTTCCTGGATTATCATGACCGTGAATGGGGGTTCCCGGTGGCCGATGATATTCGACTGTTTGAAAAACTCTGCCTTGAGAGCTTCCAATCCGGATTGAGCTGGCGAACAATCCTTAACAAACGCGATGGGTTTCGGGCTGCATTTGACGGATTTGATTTTAACATAGTCGCGCAGTACGGGGAGGAAGATGTAAACCGCTTGCTGACCGACGAGAATATCGTGCGGCACAAAGGTAAGATCTCCGCGGTCATCAACAATGCTGCTCGCGCGGTGGAGATGGTCGAAACAGAACAATCGCTTGCCGCCTTTTTCTGGCGATTTGAGCCGAGTTCAGACGAGCTTGGCCCACCACAATCCCAATCGACTAGCAAAAGCTCGGTGGAATTGGCTCGTGAACTGAAAAAACGCGGTTGGAAATTTCTCGGACCAACGACCGTTTTTGCATTCATGCAGGCAATGGGCCTCATCAATGACCACAGTGAAGGATGTGCATTGAGACATGACGTCGAGATGGCAAGGGGCAATTTCAAACGACCGAATTAGGCGAGAACGAGAGGTTTGGTTTCCGGTTTTGGAGGCGGACCAAAATGGTTATTTTTCAGAAGGCGCAAAACAACATTTCGGGCCGTTTTGCTGGCCCTACATACGAATACAACCGGCCGCAATCTTGCGTTGACGCTAGAGTTGCTCAAGGGTTAGCTGATGAAAACTGAAAAAGAAAAGATGCAAGGCGGCGATCTTTACGATCCCGGCGATCCCGAGCTTTGCGCTGATAGGGCAAGCGCGCAGCGGTTCTTACGGACTTATAATGGCACAATCGTGGGGGAGGATGACATCCGGCGCCCATTGCTGATGGAGCATTTCGGCGCGATTGGCGATCGCGTTGCGATACGCGCGCCCTTTTACGTTGACTATGGATATAATATTTTCATCGAGGATGATGTCTTCATGAACTATGGCTGCGTCCTACTCGATGTTTGTGAGATAAAGATCGGAGCGCGAACGCAAATCGGGCCTGGTGTGCAAATCTACACAGCTGACCATCCGCGCGAGGCTCATGAGCGCCGTGCGGGGATTGAGTTTGGAAAGCCTATCTCGATTGGTAAAAATGTCTGGATAGGTGGAAACGCAATTATTCTGCCCGGTGTTTCGATTGGTGATAATGCCATCATCGGAGCTGGAAGTGTCGTAACGCGCGATGTCCCAGCGGAAACAAATGTTGCTGGCAATCCCGCGCGTGTGATCCGTTAAAGCCTTTACTTGTTTTCTTATTCTGACCGTCCGCTTTTATCTTTAACTGATCTGCCAAAATCAGTTTGTCGGCTCGCTATCCAATTGCGGACATTCATATCGACAGAATCTAATGTCCACTTTCGGGGTGGAGCGGTCACTGTGTTGGATTGATTAGTTCCAGTCGGTGTTTGCAGTCTCACGCGGTCGCGCCTGTTTATTCGAAACAAAAGGCTTCACTGATCGTAAATTTCGGATCAGGCGTATCATATTCTGAAGAAATATTGATCTCTGTTAGTGATCTCAGAGAGAAAACTGCGTGGTGACCCCTACGGGAATCGAACCCGTGTTTCAGCCGTGAAAGGGCCGCGTCCTAACCGCTAGACGAAGGGGCCGCACCAATGCCTGATAGCATCGCTAAGCAGCGAATTCGGGCGATTAGGGGTATCGGACGCTTTGGTCAACCCCTTATTGGCGGTTTGCAGGCATATTATAGGATATTTTTTGTAGTGCAGGCAGTGATCGAGATTAATCGGCCCAGGCCGCGTCTTCGAGATGGATTTCAGCAGCCGGGCGGCTGCCCCAATCGTCTATCTTGGCGCGGCCTGCGATCCAAAGTTTTCGATTTTTTGGGGCGCTCAGTAACGCCTGACCCAGTTCACTCTCTGCGGCGCGGAAAGCGATGGTTTTGATCGAGCTACCATCGTCACCTGCGACAATCATCCTCACATGATCCTTGCCGACAATATCGCATTTGATAATCCGCACTGGCCCGGCGGCGATGCGCGGGGCTGGCCAACCCATGCCATAGGGGCCAGCGCCATCTATGGCTTCAACGAACAAGGGATTGACGCCTTTGGGAGACAATACAGCGTCGAGCAGCATGGCCTTCCCAGCCTGCGCAGTACCAACAGTGTCAGCCAGCCTATCGTTCAGAAATTCGCTGAACGCCTCGATTTTAGTTGCATTGATAGTGATACCTGCCGCCATTGCATGACCACCGCCAGCGATGAGCAAGCCTTGCTCTTTTGCCGCGATGATGGCTGCACCCAGATCAACGCCCGATATGGAGCGACCTGATCCTTTGCCAATACCTTCTTCATCCTCGGCAATGATGATTGCCGGACGGTCCAGTTTTTCCTTGATGCGTCCGGCAACTATACCGATGACCCCGGGATGCCACCCTTTTGCGGACAGGACAGCGATTGCTTGATTCTGCTGAGAATCACACATCGCCTCTGCCTCTTCCAGTACCTGGGCTTCAATCGCCCGGCGCTCCTGGTTGAAATGGTCCAGTTCGGCCGAGATCTTCTGCGCTTCTTCGGGGTCTTGGGTGGTCAGTAAGCGGACGCCCAGGTCGGATTTTCCAACCCGACCGCCTGCATTGATCCGCGGCCCGAGTGCAAAGCCGAGGTCCGAGCAAATCGGAGCGCGCTTCAGACGACTGGCATCGATCAGGGCGGCCAGTCCAATATTTTTTCGGCCTGCCAGCACTTTCAAACCCTGCGCTACGAAAGCGCGGTTCAGTCCGCGCAATTGTGCGACATCGGCGACAGTACCAAGCGCAACAATATCCAGCAATTCCAGCAATCTCGGTTCTGTACGGTCCTTGAAAAAGTCTTTCCCGCGTAAATTGCGAACCAGTGCTGCGGCCAATAGAAAAGCCATGCCGACCGCAGCGAGATGACCGTGTTCAGCTCCGGCGTCGCTTTCATCCAGGCGGTTAGGATTCACCAGCGCGCTGGCCTTGGGTAGTTCGGCAGCGCACTTATGATGATCAACAACGATGACTTCAACGCCCGCTTCATGAGCCATGTCGAGAGCTTCAAATGCCATCGCACCGCAATCGACGGTGACTACGAGATCAGAACCTTGCTTACCCAGCTTGACCAAGGCTTTACCCGAAGGACCATAGCCTTCCATCAGGCGGTCTGGAATATAATAGCCCGCCTCCAGGCCAAGATCACGAAGCAGGCGGATGAGCAGGGCCGCACTGGTCGCACCGTCGACATCATAATCGCCGAAAATCGTAATGTTCTCGTTGTTCAAGACAGCCTGTGCCAATCGCTCCGCTGCAGCGTCCATATCCTGAAAAACCGACGGGTCCGGCATGAAGCCCCTGATCGTCGGGTCCTTGTTTATGTCCAGCGTTTCGCGGGTTGCGCCGCGGGCCAGCAATAGCTGCGTAACCAGGTCATCCGGCTGAAAACCGGGGTCGCGCGCATCGGCGCTTGTACTGCGCCATTGCCAGCTCTGGCCGGATAACGATTGGGTAACATTCAAAACTGCATTCATGCCTGCAGCTATGCGCGAACCATGGTCCGCTGACAATTGCTTTGATCGCTGTTAGGGCAGGGCGCATGAAAAACCTGCTAATCATCTACCATAGCTATACCGGCGGTACCGAACAGATGGCCGAGGCCGCAGCGGAGGCAGCCGGCGGTGAAAAGGATATTACAATTTTGCTGATGCGCGCTGAAAACTGCGAGCCAGCCGATATGCTCAGTGCAGATGGATATATTTTTGCAACACCGGAGAATCTGGCTGCCATTGCCGGAGTAATGAAGGCGTTTTTCGATCGCTGCTATTATCCGCTTTTGGGGCAAATTGAAGGGCGTCCCTATGCTGCGATGATCTGCGCCGGCTCGGACGGAGAAAATGCGCGCAATCAACTGGAGCGAATTGCTATCGGATGGCGGCTCAAAAAAGTAATCGATACACCGATCATCTGTACCCATGCGCAGACCGAGGAAGCGATTCTAGCACCCAAGACGATCGGGGAAACGGATAAGGCACAATGCGCCGAAATAGGAGCCACTCTGTCTGCCGGCTTGGCTATGGGCGTTTTTTGATCAATTGGGTCACGCGCTTTTGCAGCACTGGAATGACATCAGCTTCAAACCATGGATTTGCTTTGAACCAACGGATGTTTCTCGGGCTCGGATGAGGCAGGGGCAGGGCATTGGGCCAAAATTCTTCCCATCGCTCGACTGTGCCGGTCAGTGTTCTGGATTTTGCATCACCGAGATGCCAATCGAGTGCATATTGGCCCAGAATGAGAGTTAGCTGGATGTTGGGTAGTTGGCCAAGTAGCGGACGGCGCCATTGCGGCGCACATTCTGGACGAGGTGGAAGATCTCCACCTTTACCGGTTCCAGGAAAACAGAAACCCATTGGGATGATAGCGAATATTGCAGGATCATAAAACTGCTCTTCAGTGACTCCGAGCCAGGTGCGAAGGCGCTTTCCACTCAGATCGTCAAAAGGGCGGCCTTTTTCGTGAGTCTTGCTGCCAGGCGCCTGGCCAGCGATCAGGATTTTGGACTTTGACCCGGCTTGCAATAACGGGCTGGGACCAAGCGGCAAACCGTCGCAAATTGTGCAAGCGCGAACGTCTTTCAGCAGTGTGTCGAGATTATTCGTGCCATCCATAAGCTACTCGACTTCACGGCGACAAATCGCCAGATGATCGAGTTCTTCATCCTCCGACGGAGCAGCCAGCGCGAATACATAGGATAAATGAGTGGGTTCGCGCCCCGTTATGGCTCCGCGCGCGCCATTGACCACTAACGCAAAATCACGGCAAGCGGCGGCACTACGCAGATAATCGCCATGACCAATCCGACCTTTGCTAACGGCGGTGGTATCAACGATCGTCAAGCCGCTTTTCTCAGGCGGGACATCATATTCCGATTTGGCGGCATAGCAGCGTTCGGGTAGCCCTTTTTCTTTCAACTCCGCCGCTTTGAATGGGTCGAAACAGCGCGGATGGCCCAATCGCGGATAGCCGTGCACATCGTCTGACAGCGACAAGGCGCTGTCTTTGGCAGAAGCATAGACGGTAATCCGCCGATCATTATTAACCCGTCGTGCGGACAGTATTTCTTCGGCGATATCACGTTCAAAGTCTTGCCGGTCGATGTCAGGGGAAGCGAGGATTATGTTAGAAATGACACTTGAATCGCCGTTAGGTGTGGTCCGGTCGACAAATTCAACCGCAGGCAATATCAAGCGTGCGCCAAGCGAATGGGAGACGAGGACAATTTCCTTCGTCCAGCTTTGCTGTGCCAGTTTGGTCAGGAATTTCCGGAAATTGCGCTCGTCCCAATACATGTTGGTTTCATCGACTGCATATTTCAGAAGTTCGCCTTGCGAGGGCCAAGCATATTGGATGACGGGACCGGTGAAGTTGGTCAGCCGTGCAATCTGGCTGGTATCAAGAGAACTGGTAAAAAAGGTCTCGCGGTAACCATGTACATAGACCAAAACGCGGCCTTCCCGGTTGCCCATGGTTCTGGATAGGTCATCCCACCACTGGGCTTCGTTGGATATAGCAATGGGAACATGGCGACCATCGACCTTGCCTTTCTCATTGATAATATCTTGCGCTGCGCCAAACCGGCCAAAGCGAACCTTGTCGCCGCGATGGTTGAGCAGTTTGATTGTCTCATTGCGGCAATCGGGTAGCCGGCTGGTCACCACGAAGAACGGCATTTCCGGCTTGGTGACGATATTGGCTGCAGCCGCTTCCGACGGCGGATTACAGCGTGCATTTGCGACATAGTCTGCATGTCGAATATCGCCATAATCGACCGGAGAGATGCAAGCGGCCGCCAGAAGCGGCAAGCCCAGTATTAGTGGTCTTAAGCGGGCCACTAACGGCAAGAGGCTACCGCCGATCATAGATCAGGCGCGATGCTCGCTTTTCACCCAACGCACGGTCCCGGAAGACGCACGCATTACGACACTCTCGGTTGTCATTACTCCGCTGCGCAGTCTTTTGACACCTTCCAACAGCGAACCATCGGTAACCCCGGTGGCGGCGAAAATTACATCGCCTTTGGCAAGTTCCTTGAGGTCATAAATCTTATCGAGATCTTCGATGCCCCATTTATGAGCACGTTTGCGTTCGTCATCATTGCGGAAGGTCAGCCGACCCTTGAACTGCCCACCAACGCATCGCAGAGCAGCTGCGGCCAAAACACCTTCCGGTGCGCCACCACTGCCCATATACATATCGACAGTGGTTTCTTCATCGGTTGTGGCAATAACACCGGCGACATCACCATCCGGAATCAGCATGATCCCGCAGCCTATTTCGCGTAGCTCGGAAATGATTTTCTCATGGCGAGGCCGGTCGAGCACACAGACAATGATATCGGCTGGTTCAACGCCTTTTTCATTGGCTACCGCCGTTACATTCTCAGTTACCGATTTGTTGAGATTGATAATCCCGTCTGAATAGCCCGGTCCGACAGCAAGTTTGTCCATGTAAACATCCGGCGCGTTCAGCAAGTTGCCTTTCTCGGCAATTGCCAGAACTGCAAGGGCATTAGCGCCAGCTTTGGCGGTAATCGTCGTGCCTTCCAGTGGATCCAGCGCGATATCAATCTCTGGCGATTCGCCTGCACAACCATGGCCGACCTTCTCGCCAATAAACAGCATGGGGGCTTCGTCGCGTTCACCCTCTCCGATAACAACAGTGCCGCAAACATCCAGTCCGTTCAGTGCCGCGCGCATCGCTTCCACCGCCGCTGCATCAGCCGCTTTTTCGTCTCCGCGTCCAATTAACTTTGCAGCAGAAACCGCAGCAGCCTCGGTAACACGCACCATTTCCAAAACGAGGACGCGTTCGAGAATATCACTTGATTTAGGCATTTGAATGTCTAGTCCTTCTATAGGGGCAGATTTTGAACTCTCGATAGGGGAGCGATATGACAATGTCGAGAAGCCTTATAACCTTGTCCTTAATCCTGGCCTACGGCGCGGGTTTCGAGACAGCCCATGCGCAGTTGGAGCCCAATGACCGGACCCTTCAACTCGTTGAAACTGCGCATCGGTTGGTGGCTGTGGACGCTGATGGCTGTCTGCAAAACAGTGATCCTAATGAAATCGTCGTTTGTGCAGCTTTTGATGCCAATCGCAAATATCGCCTGCCATTTCCCGAGTTGCTCGCCAATGGTGATCGCGTCCGTGAACCGATACCCAAGGGCAATGCCGAATATGTTAATACCGGCCGTTGCTATATAGATGCCAGTGAGCGGCAGTGCTTCAAAGGGCTGCCGATTGTGACAGTTTCATTCGGTGGTAGCGGCAGCGGTATAAGCGGTCCCGCCGGGCGGCTTTGGAAAACCATTGAGCCGACTGTGCCTGACGAAGACTATGTGAAGCACGCGCAAATCAAATCAGTTGAGCAGGAGTAAGGCGGTTGCTAGTCTTCGTCGCTCAGCAAATGCATCACAACCGGCGCGCCCTGAAGGCTGTCTGAATCGGACAATTTTTCGAGACTTTGGATCACATCGCGTTCGAGGCTACGGTGAGTCACCATAGCTATTAGAACAGATCCTTCATCTGTCTTTTCAGTCTGGATAAGGCTTTCGATAGATACTTTTGCATCGCGCATGGCGGCCGTTATTTCTGCGAGCACGCCAGGCTTGTCGGCTACCACAAAACGGATATAGCTTTTGCCGGTACGATTTCCGCTTTCGGCGCGTTCGCTTCGTACCATTTGATCGGCGGGCATGGCGAATACGGTACCGCGATCGCCGCGTGCAATATCAATCAAGTCGGCGACTACGGCGGAGGCCGTCGGTCCGTCGCCCGCACCGGCTCCTTGAAACATCAAGCGTCCCGAGAAATTCCCCTCGGCGACCACGGCATTGGTTGATCCCTCAATGTGCGCCAGCGGGTGACTTTCAGGCACCAGATAGGGATTTACGCGTTGAAATAGCTTGCCGCCATCAATCCGGGCCATTCCCAGCAAGCGGATACGATATCCCAGTGCCTTGGCTTGCCCGATATCGGCAGCCATAATATTCCTGATTCCTGCGATTTCGACACCTTCAAAATCGACAGCGGTGCCAAAAGACAACGCCGCCAAAATCGCCAGCTTGTGGGCGGCGTCGACACCGTCGATATCAAAACTGGGATCGGCTTCTGCATATCCCAGATCCTGAGCATCTTTCAGCACCGCACCAAAATCGCTGCCGTGCTTTTCCATGGTGGTGAGTATATAATTGCACGTTCCATTGAGAATGCCATATACCCGTTCAATACGGTTGGCTGACGCACCATCTCGCAAACCTTTGATGACCGGAATACCGCCCGCCACCGCGGCCTCATATTTCAAACCGAGATAATGTTTTTCGGCCAGCAGGGCGAGTTCCATGCCATGATGAGCGATCATCGCCTTGTTTGCAGTCACGAACGATTTGCCACCGCTCAAGCTGTTTCGGGCCAGTTCCAGCGCCGGGCCGTCAGAGCCGCCAATCATTTCCACGACACAGTCAACATCGGGATCGGATGCCAGAGCGCCGGTGTCGTCAACCCACTTGTAGGGCGACAGGTCAATACCACGATCTCGATTGCGGTCGCGGGCGGAAACCGCGATGACGGTTATTGGTCGACCGGCGCGCTGCGCTATCATTGCACCATTTTCGTTGATCAGACGAATAACTCCAGATCCTACAGTTCCCAGTCCAGCCAGAGCGATACGGAGCGGTGTTGTCATGTCGGAAACCTTGAATTCGGGCTGAAGAGCCAAGTTGTAGGAACTAGCCCCCGCTTAATAGCGTTGCGATACTATAATGCCAGCCTGTCTTTCACCCAATCTGCATTGATTTCATTTTGTCCGGCTATTGTATCCGATATTTTGCCGGACGAGAGCGCGGACAATTGCCGAGATCCTGAACAACAAGATCATAGTCGCGGCGGGCCTGATTCGCATCTGTTGCCGAATCGCTGGTCAGTGATTCTTCAGGCAATGATCGTGGCAGGAAGCATGCCAGTCGATACCATAATAATGTGTTGCGAACAGGTGCTCGCGCAGCCTCGTCAACAATTTCGCTGAGCGACACGGCCCAAATCTTTTTCTGGCCTTCACGACTCAGCACGGTGATGGATACTGGATCTCCGCTATTCGTTTCCATGAAAATCTGTGTCTCGCCTTCCCCGATTATCGTCCCGGGAACATGGAAGGCATTGCCAATACGGACAACAGCAGGAGGGGCGTTGCGCGCGACAACTTCCCGTACCAACGAGCGGACCCGCTGATCTCGGGCTGGAGTCCAGTCGATTTGTGCATCCGGCGCAGCAAGTTGAATATCGCCGTTGGAAGCCAAAAGATTCCGAGCAAAAATAATGAAAGTCTTCTTCTTTATTTTGGGCGCTCGTCCACGTTCATTGAGAGGCAAATCTATAACATAGCGAATCGTTTCCGGAATTCCCCCCTGACCCCGAATCAGCGCATTGGTTGTCGCCACAATATAGTGTCTTTGCGTTCCCTGAGGAGCATCGGGCGCTCGTTCTGGATCGACTTTAATTGCCTGCTTAACCGTAATCTTTGCAATGATTGGAGCATTGACACTCAGATCGGCCAGGTCAGCATATTGCAGTGGATCCGGATTGGTATCTGACTGCGAAAAAGCCGGAAAATTGGCTGATATTGACCATAGCAGGGTTATGAATACCAAAAGGTTTTTGTGCATGATTTTCCTGTAAATATCGCATCTGAAGCTCAGATTCATAACGCTCATTTTGTGTTTTTGACAGCTTAATCAATGCTGAACTAACAAAGCGATTGCCTGTCCCTAACTACCGCGTTAAAACATTTTTAAGACGGCTTTCACCGAAACGAAAAGCTGTCGTGGGGAATCCAAGGGATCGCTGTGGGTAAAAATCCAACAGTTCTCATAAGTTAACCTGTTATTGGGTTTGGATTCCTGAGGGAAGAAAAGGAGTTACGTTTCTGAATGGCTTATGCTGACCAACAACAAATGAGTTCGAGCAAGATAATATCTATTATTCTTGTCGTTCTGATTCACGCGCTGTTTGGATATGCTCTAGTCACTGGCCTCGCTTATAGCGCGGTCAAGAAAGTGGCGTCAGAGCTTGATATGATCGATATCCAAGAAGAAGAACCGCCGGAAGAGATTGAGGAGCCCCCTCCACCGCCGCCGGATCAACCGATTGAACCTCCACCAGTGGTGACACCGCCGCCAATCGTGACACCGCCTGCGGCACCACGACCGGTGATTTCACAACAACCCGTAGCGCCACCAGTGGTCGCGCCGGTCGTTGCTGCACCACCACCACCACCGCCTCCACCACCGCCTCCACAGCGTGCAAATCCTGAGCCGCGCGGTAGACCAGGTAACTGGGCGAATGCTAACGACTATCCGTCTCGTGCACTGCGTGAAGAACGAGAAGGCACAACCAGCTTTAGGGTTGTCGTTAATGCCAGGGGTCGAGTGGACAGTTGTCAAATAACCGGATCGAGTGGTCACAGTGATCTGGATGCGGCAACCTGCAAGAATATCAAACGCAGGGCGCGTTTCCGTCCGTCGCTTGATGCGCAAGGGAACCCGACAACTGGGACATGGTCAAACCGGGTCCGTTGGCAGATACCGAAATAATAATATCGTGGCGGATCGGGTGGCTGCCTGATCCGCAACATAAACTGTTTGAAATTTAATCTATCCTTGAGGGGAAAATATAATGTTTATTGAAATCTTATCGGCGGCCGGTTCAACGGCTCCACAAAACCAATTTGGCTTTTGGGAAGCAATGGAGCAAGGCGGTGTCATCGCCTGGTTCACACTGGCTGTTCTGGCAATTATGTCAGTATCTTCCTTTTACATCCTGTTCTCCAAGCTATTCGAACAGAATAAGGTGATGAAGCAGGGACAAGCTGCACGTGCGTCGTTCTGGAAAGCGAACAGCCTGAAGGAAGGCGCTGCCAAGCTCGAAAAGAATAGTGCTTATCGTCAGATCGTTGATGATGGCATTAAAGCGGAAGAAGATCACGCTCGCTTGACTGACCCTGTGGAAGCTCATGACTGGCTTCACGGTTCGCTTGATCGTTCGCAAGGCCTGATCAACTCCAAGTTGGCAACCGGCCTCCCATGGCTCGCAACGGTTGGCGCAACATCACCATTTATTGGCCTGTTCGGTACCGTTATCGGTATTTATCGCGCCCTGATAAAAATTGGTATTGCTGGCCAAGCATCTATTGATGCTGTTGCTGGTCCAGTTGGTGAAGCGCTGATCATGACCGCGCTTGGTCTTGGTGTGGCTGTGCCTGCTGTTCTCGCCTATAACTGGCTGCAGGGGCGCAACAAGCGTATCGCCGAAGATCTCAGCGATTTTGCTAATGATGTTCTTGGCTATATTTCATCTGACGGTGCGGTGAAGCCATCTGCAATGAAAGGTGCGGCTCAAGCCAAACCAGCAACTGCAGCAGCGGCGAAGCCAGCGGCAAAGAAGTAAGGCGCTAGCCCTGGCCGTTTGCCGGAACTAAATATTCCCGCATCCGGCCTGGGCTGCCCCTGATTCCCGGACATGCAGGTGCGTCCTGCTTTTTCGGTAAAGTATAATTATAAGAGGATAGAATCTTATGGCGATGAATGTTGGGGACGGCGGTGGAGCGGAAACTCCTCTATCGGACATTAACACGACCCCGCTGGTGGACGTCATGCTCGTTTTGCTGATCATTTTCTTGATCGCTGTTCCAGTGGTTATCCAGACGGTTGAATTGGAACTGCCGGTTCTTGAGTTTGAGGTGACAACGACAAAGCCGGAAAATGTTTTGCTGGCCGTTACAACAACGGATTCGGCTGGACGGGACCCGGGTGATCCAGACTATGCTGGGGCTAATCCAGGCGGTAACTGCCGGATTTACTGGAACACGACACCAATAGACTCGAATGAACTGGTGCAGCGTGCGGTTACGCAGCTGGAAAACCAGATCGAAGCTTTTGGCGGTGTGGAAAATATGACGCCAGAAGATATGCCTGAAGTGCATATCCGTGGTGACATCAACACGCCTTATCGGTGCATTGGCGGCGCGATTTACGCAATGCAGCGCGCGGGTTTTGCCAAGGTTGGGTTCTTGTCGACGCCAGTTGCAATTGAATAGCCTGAAACGGCATGAAGTTTAGAGTATTTAAGGAGACGCACTAATGGCCATGAGCGGCGGCAAAGATGATGGTGAGCCGATGATGGAAATGAACACGACGCCGTTGATCGACGTCTTGCTCGTTTTGCTCATCATGTTCATCATTACAATCCCGGTCCAAACCCACGCGGTCAAGCTGGACCTGCCTGTGGATGATCCGAATCCACCACCACCACCACCGATTGACCCTGTCAAGAACCGGTTGGGGATTACAGCGACCAACCAGATTTTGTGGAACGATACACCCGTTTCGCTCAATCAGGTTAAACAGTTTCTTGCGCAGACCAAATCTATGGTTCCTGAGCCGGAACTGCAATTCCAGCCTGACCCTGTCAGCGCCTATTTGACTGTCGACCGCGTGCTTGCGGAAATCAAAGACAGCGGCGTGAGCAAATTTGGTTTTGTCGGTAACGAACAATATAGCAGTTTTGGTAAGGCTTCACGTTTGCCCAACTAAGACGCATCTTGTATTTTCAAAAAGGGGCGGTGAAGCAATTCACCGCCCCTTTTTGTTCGCCTTCGCTGAGTGGATGCACCCTTTGTCTCAGAGGATAATATCAACCCGGTATCTGTCATTCTCCAGTCAATCTGAACGGATAAATACAGCTATGGTGAATTGTGAATGATTTATCAGCGCAGCAAACAGCTCTGGTTGTGAGTTAAAGGACCTATCCAAATACTGTGTGAGCCGGTTGGAAACCCTGCGAGCTCATTGGGTTAAAAGGCCACCGCAGCCTTTGATTGTTCCGCACCGTTAAACTGCAATTCGGCGAGTTTGGCATATAATCCGCTTTGGGCAATCAAACTGTCATGGTCGCCCTGCTCGACGATATGGCCTTCGTCCATCACTATGATACGATCTGCTGACCTTATGGTTGCCAAGCGATGCGCAATGACAATTGTTGTTCGATCTCGCATTAGCCGCTCCAGCGCATCCTGCACCAGCTTCTCGCTTTCGGCATCCAGGGCCGATGTTGCTTCGTCAAGCAACAGGATAGGTGTCTGTCGGAGCAATGCGCGGGCAATGGCAACACGCTGGCGTTGGCCGCCAGACAACCGTGTTCCTGCTTCTCCCATGAAGCTGTCGAGCCCATCTGGGAGATCCAGCAGAAACTTTTCGGCATTGGCCGCGCGCGCCGCTGCCCAGATTTCCTCGTCCGTCGCATCCCATTTGCCATAGCGCAGATTATCGCGCGCAGAGGCTGCAAATAACACCGTATCCTGAGGCACCAACGCCATACGTTCACGGATGTCTGCAGGATCGGCAGAAGGCAGGGCGACGCCATCAATTCTTACGCTACCGCCTTCTGGATCATAGAACCGCTGGGCCAGTTGGAATAATGTGGATTTACCGGCGCCTGATGGCCCAACGACTGCGACTGTTTCCCCCGGTGATACCTTGAGAGAAAAGTTTTTGAGTGCGGCGGTCTCCGGGCGGGTCGGATAGGCGAAGGTAACATTGTCAAAGGAGATTTGACCTCTTGGTGGTTCCGGTAAGGCGATCGGGGATGCAGGTGCTGCAATGCCTGGTTCTTCCGCGAGCAATTCGGCTAGCCGGCCTGCCGCACCGGCACCGCGCAGAAGGTCACCGTAAACTTCGGTCAGAGCACCAAAAGCACCGGCGACAAGGCCGCCGATCAGCACAAAAGCAGCAATTGTACCGCCGGAAATCTCGCCCTCCGACACGCCAATGGCTCCGCGCCACATCAGCAGGGTTATGCCTGTGAACACCAGCGCTATAACTACAGCGGTGAGGGCGGCCCGCAACCGGATCCGCCGTTTAGCGGTATCAAATGTGTCTTCAACAGCCCCCTGAAAACGCTTGTGCTCGCGATCTTCTTGTCCAAACGCCTGAACAATTTTCATTGCGCCCAATGTCTCAGAGACCATTGCGCCTACGTCGGCAACCCGGTCTTGACTGAAACGCGAAACATTGGTGAGCTTTCGGCCAATCAATACAATCGGGACAATGACAATCGGGATGCCCAGCAATAGTCCGGCCGTCAGAGTCGGGGCGAGTGTGAATAGAAATATAATCCCACCAATACCAATAACGATATTGCGCAGTGCCACCGATACGGTGGTTCCAACAATCTGCTCGATTATCGCGGTATCGGATGTCATGCGCGAAGCAATTTCCGATGGCCGGTTTTCTTCAAAAAAACCGGGAGCAAGCCGAAGCAAGTTGCGTTGAACCGCGAGCCTGATGTCAGCCACCACTCGCTCTCCGAGCCAGCTGACGAAATAGAACCGAAAAGCGGTGGCTACCGACAAAATTGCAACGATACCCAATAGTGACTGGAAATAGGGTGCAATATCGCCGCCAGAAGAAGCAAATCCGTCGTCAACGATTGATTTGAAACCCAAGGGAATGGCAAGCGTGGCCATCGCAGCCACAAAGAGAGCAATAGCTGCAAAGGTTATTTGCTTCGGATATTTGATTGCCCGTTCCCAGACCATCCGCAAATTGCGGATTTTCTTTACCGTGGGTTTATCGGTGTCTGACTGCTCCTTTTCCGGGGCGTTGTCATTGGTAATTTCACTCATAAAAAGCCCTTAGCAGTCCGACCCTTACGTCACAATCCTGATCGCGGGTGCTGGTGGATCGAGTATCCTGCGCGCAATCAAGCCGGTCTATTCTAGATAGGGCTTAATCGCGCAATGCCAACCACCCCTGTCCTGGAGCAACCAAATTTGCTCCGCTGCCAAGTTGCTGGCAAAGCGGCTCGAAATTGCCTAAGAAACCAAGCTATTATAGCGGTTTTCCGCTGTGTGATTCGTTCTGGACGGTGAGTATGGCGGACAGGATATTATGGCTTAAGGAAATGAAACCGTGAACCAAATTGCATCCAAAGGCCAATTGCGCATGTCGCTGTTGCGATGGGCCTTATTCATCGTTCCGGTGATTGTTCTGCTGGGCTTTGTCTCTGGGCAAGTTGCGGGTTCAGGCGAGGAAAATCGCTGGTTTCAGGCGTTAGTGAAACCCGAAGCACAGCCACCTGGCTGGATGTTCGGTGTCGCCTGGACAATCCTTTACATTATGATGGGAATTGCGCTTGCGATGATTTTGCACGCGCGCGGAGCGCCTTTGCGTGGTCTCGCCATTGTCCTGTTTCTGATCCAATATGCACTCAACCTATTCTGGTCGCCGCTATTTTTTGGCATGCATCAGATATCTGCCGCGTTCTGGCTTCTGATCACGATTTTTGCGACAGCGTTTGTCACCACGCTGGTTTTCGGGCGGATACGCAAAGCTGCCGCCTGGCTTATGGTCCCCTATCTGGCGTGGCTGTGCTTCGCGGGGATTTTGAATAAACAGATTGTTGACCTCAACCCGGGCGCTGAAACTCTTGTTGTGCCCGCCGCCAGTACCCAGATATAAAGACAGAATAGCTTGACCCCCAGACGGAGTAATTGACATGCAAAGCCAGAACAGATTTTTCGATGACCTTTCCAAAGTGCTGAACGGCCTTGCTGGAACCGTCGCGGGCGTTGGCCGTGAAGCCGAGGCCGGCGCACGGGAACGAGCAAAGGAATGGGTTGGCGGTATGGACTTCGTATCGCGCGAGGAATTTGAAGCCGTGAAGGAAATGGCGTCGAATGCCAGAGCGGAAGCAGATGCCTTAAAAAAACGCATCGACGCTCTGGAAAAGGCGAGTGCAACAAAGTCTGCAGCGCGTAAGACTGCGGCTGCCAAACCAGCGGCTCGTAAGCCAGCTGCCCGCAAGCCGGCGGCAAAAAAAACCACACCTCCAAAATCTGAAAGCTAGGCTACAGCAGTCGTTGTGCCAAAACAGGCCGGTGATTTTGTGATTGATCGCCGGCCGTGATTATCCACAGTCTTCCCACAAACAATGTGATCAAAGCCATAGCGTTACCTTGCTCTGCCTAATGGGCTGGGCCACTACGAGCTTAATGCAGGGGCAAAGATGCACATGATGTGGAAACGTAATGCTTGACGATATTTGGTCTGAGCTTGATCAGGAAGAGGCGCCACCAGTTGATATGCTGGTCGCTTTTTTTGAAGCGCGCGGTTGGTCGGTCAACCATGTCAGCGAAGAAGAAATCTCGGTTGAGATTAAAGGCAACTGGACCAGCTATCAGTTGCGGGCGATCTGGCGCAACGAAGATCATGTGCTGCAATTGTTGCTGCTTCCCGATATCCGCGTTCCCGACGACAAGAAAATCGCCATCTATGAGTCGCTCGGACTGATTAACGAGCAGCTCTGGCTGGGCCATTTTGATCTCTGGTCAACAAATAACATATTATTGTTTCGCCATGCGATCATGCTGGGTGGCAACGGTATGCTGGGTCTGGATCAGGCTCAGACAATTGTTGATATGGCCATCGATGAGTGGGAGCGCTTTTACCCAGTCTTCCAGTTTGTTTTGTGGAGCGACAAAAGCCCGCAGGATGCGATTGAACATGCAATGATCGATACGCAGGGCGAAGCCTAAAGGGGAAAGCCATGATCGCCGACAGTTTTGACAGCATCTGGTTTATCGGCTGCGGCAATATGGGCGGAGCGATCCTGCAAGCCTGGCTCGACAATGGATTGGATGTCGGCAAGGTTACGGTGATCAAGCCACATGCTTCTCCGCTGCCAGGGGGACTACAATCGCGGTCTGACTATCCAAAAGGTAAAGCGCCGGATCTAGTGATGTTGGTCATGAAGCCTTATCAGCTTGATGAGGTCGCGGCCGAACTCGCGCCGCTAGTTGGCAAAAACAGCCATGTCATATCGGTGCTTGCCGGAACAGAGATCGATATTTTGCGTCAATCCTTTCCCGAGGCGAGTAAAATCATTCGGTTGATGCCGAATATGGCCGTCACTGTGGCCAAGTCCCCGATGATCTTGATCAGCGAGACCGGCGATGATGATCTGAAAGAAAACATGAACCAGCTATTCTCCCCACTTGGCAAGCCTGAGTGGCTGGAGAATGAAGATCAGATGCACATTGCCACGGCACTGTCTGGCTCTGGGCCTGCATTCCTGTTTCGGTTCATTGATGCACTGGCGGTCTCGGCGGCAAAGCTTGGCATGGATGAATCGCAGGCCGCTCGTCTCGCGTTGGCGATGGTCGACGGGGCTGCGACATTGGCGGCGGAATCAGATGTCGGTCCTGGCACGCTGGCGGACCAGGTGGCCAGCCCCAATGGCGTCACCCGCAAAGGGCTTGATGTCCTAGATGCTGATGGCCGGATGAATGCGCTTCTCCACGATGTTCTGAAAGCGGCAATGGAGCGGAACCGGGAAATGGCCGAAGAGGCGAAGGCCTGAACGCTTTTTCGGTGTCAGCTTTTCTCTTTACGCAGGTCAAATACCATCTGACGATCACTTTCCGGAACTAGTCCCTCCAGCACATGCCAGAAGCCCGTCACCGATTCCTGTCCTGCTGTAACATAGGCAGCGGACAGCCTTTCCCGCAATTGAGCGAACAGTTCGGATTCCAAAACTGCGCCCTTGTCGGTCAGCCTCAGCAGTTTCTGACGGCGATCTAATGATCCGGTTTTGGTTACCACTAGATCACGGTCATGTAATTCTTTGAGCACACGGCCTAGCGACTGTTTGGTAATGGCCAGTAATCGTAACAATTCTCCAACCGTCAAATCCGGCTGGCGCGCAATAAAATATAGTGCCCGGTGGTGGGCCCGTCCCAATCCCTGTTTGCCCAGCTCTTGATCAATCGCGTTTGTCAGGCGGGTATAGCCGAAATAGAGCAATTCCACGCCGCGCCTGATTTCGTCTTCGCGGAGGAAGAGTGGAGATGCTCCTGGAGAGGCAGAAGGGCGAGATATGTCAGCCATGTTGACGTATCTTGACATGCTGCTTTGGGGATTGCAAGATAATCTGATCAGGGATTGATCCTTCCAACGAGCATAGTGAAAGTGACGGGATATGGCCGACGACGACAGTCTTGAAATCCTGGTGGAACCCAATAGCGCGCCGGTCCCAGATGCCGATCGCAGAAAAATGCTCGAGAACCCTGGCTTTGGAAACTTGTTTACCGATCATATGGTGCTCATCCGCTATACGGAAGGCAAGGGCTGGCATGACGCCAAAATAGAAGCGCGCCGTTCGATCCCGATGGACCCTGCATCCTCGGTCCTGCATTATGCCCAGGAAATATTTGAGGGCATGAAAGCGTACCGGCTTGCCGACGGAACGACAGCCTTGTTCCGGCCAGAGCAGAATGCCCGGCGCTTTCAGGCCTCTGCTCGGCGGATGGCGATGCCGGAACTCCCTGAAGCAGTGTTTCTTCAGTCGGTTGAGAAGCTGGTTGATATCGATCGCGAATGGTTTCCTTCGGCCGAAGGTGGATCACTTTACCTGCGGCCGTTTATGTTCGCCAGCGAGGTTTTTCTGGGTGTCAGACCGGCAAAGGAATATCTCTACATGGTGATCGCGTCACCGGCGGGAGCCTATTTCAAGGCGGGCGCATCGGCGATAACGATCTGGGTGTCCCAAGATTACAGCCGGGCCGCACCTGGGGGCACTGGTGCTGCCAAATGCGGCGGCAATTATGCGGCAAGCTTGGTCGCGCAGGCAGAGGCGATCACGCAGGATTGTGATCAAGTGGTATTTCTTGATGCTGCCGAACAGCGCTGGGTTGAAGAATTGGGAGGCATGAACCTGTTCTTTGTGATGGATGACGGCCGGTTGATCACGCCGCCGCTGACCGGCACTATTTTGCCCGGAATCACGCGGGAATCGATCATGATATTAGCCCGTGAAGAAGGCCTGAACGTCAGTGAAGAACCCTATTCTATCGATCAATGGCGCGAAGATGCGGCAAGCGGAAAACTGTTGGAAACCTTTGCATGTGGAACAGCCGCTGTTGTGACCGCTGTGGGAACCGTCCGATCTGGATCTGGTGATTTTACCATTGGCGTTGGCGGCCCGGGCCAATTGACCGAAAAACTGCGGATGCGGTTGGTAGACATTCAGCGCGGCCTTGCCGAAGACCAGCATGGTTGGGTGAAACGACTGTTCTAACTCAATGTTCCGAAAATAGCTGTAACTGCCTCTTGCTCCTTTGAGGTAAGTTGGATATTAGGCCCCTTCGCTGAAGAATGAAGCGGCCGATATTGGGGTGTCGCCAAGTGGTAAGGCAGCGGCTTTTGATGCCGCCATGCGCAGGTTCGAATCCTGCCACCCCAACCAAACTAACATTAAAAACGAATCGCGGAGCTGCAATCATTCTGTCGCTGACGTCCCGATTCAAGGCCTCTTTGCAGGAATATCCTCGAACCAATCTCAATTTCATCGCCGATTTGCCAGATTTCACCTTGATTTATGTAAATGAATGTAAATTACATGTCGTAGTTCTGGTAAAGTCCAATAAAATAGAGATAAACATACCCGGGGTAGGGAAATTACAACAAGCGAAGGCAAATATGATTTTGTCATTCGCTTCCGGGGAAGATGTATGCGTATAGCAATAGCTGACGACGACAGTGCGATCGTTGAATTTTTAGGAAATATTGTTGAAGGGCAGGGCCATGTCTTTGTTGGTTTTGCCGAAGGCAACGCTCTGACCACTGCGCTGCTGCGAGACACTTTTGATCTCGTGATCCTTGATTGGAATATGCCGGGTAAGACAGGCATCCAGATATTGGAATGGATGGAAGAAGCGGTCGATGACCGTCCACCCGTGATCATGATGACCAGCCGGACCGCAAAACAGGATATCAGTGAAGCGTTAAACGCTGGTGCCGATGACTATATTACCAAACCGGAAGATCCCGGCGTTATTGCTGCGCGGATCAACGCGATCCTTCGGCGTAGCAACGGTGCCGTTGCCATGGAAACTACTGCGCAATATGGCGAATATATTCTTGACCGTATCGAACAAAAGGTTCGGCACAAGGAGACCGAGGTTTCTTTGACCGCAAAAGAGTTTGAATTGACTGACCTGATGTTCCGCAATCGCGACAGGACATTGTCGCGTCGATACATAATGGAAACGGTTTGGCGGACAAATGCGCATCTGGCAACCCGCACACTGGATATGCATGTTTCCAGAGTTCGGTCAAAACTGTCTCTGACGCCTGAGAACGGGTTTCGGATTTTCACAGTTTTCGGTTATGGCTATAGATTGGAGACACTAAGCAACGGGGTATGACGATGGTATATAGGACAACCAAGCGTAGCTACTTTAGCAGTTTGCGCCTCTATGCCGTTCTTTTACTCAGCCCCATTTGTGTCTCACCTCTTGTCGCACAAGCTCAGACGTCGGTAGATAATGCGCGGGTCGATTATACCTTCAAGCGCGGCGATACGTTGATTGCGCTGGCCTCAAAATATCTGCGTAAAAGGTCAGACTATGTTGCAGTTCAACGGCTTAACCGCATCACGAACCCCCGTTTTATCCCGGTGGGCAAGATTATATCCATCCCCTTTCGTCTTTTAAAATATCGCAGAAGCGAAGCCAATCTGGCTGCTTTTAGAGGCAATGTTGCGATTGCCGCCGATGGGCAGGCGATAAGACCCGTTCAAGGCCTTGAGATTGCAGAGGGCAGCAGGCTTTCAACGTCGGCTGGCAGTTTCCTCACGCTTCAGCTTGAAGATGGATCCCGTATCTCGATGCCGTCTAACAGCAAAATGCGTATTATGCGGCTCCGGCATATCTTACTGACCGACAGTGTCGACTATGAATTGGCCGTCGATAGCGGCCGGATGCGTTCCAAGGTTACGCCATTTGACAAAAAGGCTGACCGTTATCGGGTTCGGACCCCGGTTGCCGTTTCGGCTGTACGGGGAACAGACTATCGTACCCGTGTCGATGAGGCTACTGGTACGGCTTTTTCAGAGACAGTCGAAGGTGCAGTGGATGTTGCCGCCGGTGACAGTTTTGAAGATGGCCAGGCAGTTGCAGTTCCGGCTGGAACTGGCGCTGCTGCATCCGTTACGGGGGACATAGCCAAGGCAGACCTGCTATCTCCGCCGGAATTGGTTGATCCTGCAAAAGTACAGTCGGAAGAGATATTGGAATTTGCAGTTACGCCGCGTCCGGCCGCGGCAGGGCATCGTGTGATCGTTTCAACTGATGCCGGTTTTGTAGATATTGTTGCAGAGCAGCTTTCCGATGATGCGACCATAAGCCTTCCAACTATCGAGGACGGGCGATATTTTGCCAAGGCCACCGCTATTGGCCAGGACGGCTTTGAAGGCATGCCTGCAACCTATGCGTTTAAACGGCAACTCAGCACGCTGAGCGGCAGCGCAGGCGAAGGGGATTTCGGGTTCCGGTTCAAATGGAGTGGAGCGGGTAGTGGTAAACGCGTTTACCGATTTCAGCTCATTCTCGGTGATGAAAACAATATTCCGATTGTTGATGAAGCCGGACTGACTCAAGATGTGATTACCTTGTCAGATCTTCCCGATGGCGAATATTACTGGCGCGTCGGGGTGACACAATATTCCGATGATCCTGAAGATCAGGACGTTTTTCAAAAATGGACCGATTTTGAAAAATTGACGGTGGCTGGCTAGAGGCCTAAGCGCCGAGGCCAAGCCAGGTCTTTGTCTGGGCTATATCTGGAGAGCTGACTGACAATGAAACTGCGCCGCCGCCTCGGGATCGAATGGGCTGGTGTTGCTCTGGTCGCCTCCCTTGTTGTGATCGCGCTCATCTACTGGAACAGTCTGTCTGGGTTTGACAATCTCCTGTACGACCGGCTTTCAGACGTCGATCGACCCGAAGCATCGGAAGAGATTCTGATTATTGCGATAGATGAAGACAGTCTGGCGCGGTTCGGAAAATGGCCCTGGTCGAGGCAGCGCCATGCGGAACTGCTGGATATTCTCGCGGATGCGCAGCCAAAAGCGGTGGCTTTTGATATATTGCTGAGTGAACCCGGTAATGCTGACGAGGACGCGGCGTTGGCGGAAGCCGCAGCAAAGAACGAAAACCTCTTTCTACCACTGCATTTTGTTTTCCCGGGAACCAATGGGGCGGAATTTGATATCAAAGAGCCGATTTTACCGTTGAGGCAATCGGTAGCCGACGTTGGCCATGTCAACTTGCAGTTTGATCGCGACGGTGTCGTACGCCGAACAACACTTTGCTTTGTCGGAACGCAAGAGACTTCTGATAGTAAAGAAATAGTCTGGCCGCATTTGATGGAGCAAATCTATCGCAGTGCGTTTGGCAAGAGTTCTGCTGTTTACGACCGGTCAGATAATTGTGAACAACCTCTGCTTATGCCCTTTGCCAGTCGGGGATCGTTCTCGCAAATTGCTTATGCAGCTGTCGTTGACGGTGAGATCCCGGCGGCATTTTTGCAAGACAAGATCATTCTGGTCGGCGCCACCGCACAGGGTTTGGGAGATCAGCATCCGGTTCCACTCGGTGATGGCGGAACTATGGCTGGTGTCGAAATCATGGCCAATATGCTCAATGATATCCAGGCAGATCAATTTATCACACCAGCATCGCCATCCTTCCATATCATCCTATCGCTCATTCCGACCTGGATATTGCTGATCGGGTTCTGGCGCTGGCGTCCCCGGACCACAATTTTCGTATCCCTTGCGCTAGTTGGGATCATATTCGCAACTAGTGTGTTACTCTTGTCATTTGAAATTTGGCTGGCACCTGGTGCAGCACTGGTCGGTCTAGCGCTGGTCTACCCGATATGGGGTTGGCGGCGATTGCAGGCGACAAGTGATTTCATGGGTGACGAATTGAAAAACTATCGGTCGGAAACGCCCGATATACCGGTTCTGCAGGCGCCACTGGGACCGGTCGATCTGGTTACCGAGCAGGCCGAAGAACTGGCTCACGCGATCAAATATGTACGCGATCTACGCCGATTCATTTCCGATGCTTTGACAAATCTGCCTGATCCGATGTTCATTACCGGCCTCGATGGACAGGTGAAATTCGTGAACAAGTTGGCGCAGACCGGCTTTGAAGATGGTGCACAGGATTTGGCGCTCAATGATATGCTTGCCCGCTTTGTATCGCCGACTGATCTCGGTGATGTGAAGGACTATCTAGCGCTGGACCAGCAGGCCCGGGAACATGATTATGTCGACTTTACGTCGACGAGCGATCAGGTATTTGCGATGCGCCGGGCAAGAGTTCTTTCCGATGAGGGTGAGCTGCGCGGGCATATCCACTATCTTGCCGATATCACCGCCGTGGCTAATGCCGCACAAGAAAGGGAAGAGGTATTGCAGCTGCTGTCACATGACATGCGGTCGCCTCAGGCGGCAATTTTGGCCTTGCTCGATGGGCAAGATGCAACGGACAGTAACAAGAGGATTGAAGACCATGCGCGCAGGACACTGGCGTTGGCGGATAATTTTGTTGGTCTGGCACGGATCAAGTCTAGCGAATTTTCCGGTGAGGATATCTTGCTATCCGATCTGGTGATCGAGGCGAATGACAGCTTGTGGCCGCTGGCGAAACAGCGAGGGATTAAATCTCGCGTTGATGATCAGTCCGATGGTGCCTTTATAGTTGGTGAGCCGTCGAGCCTCTATCGCTCGTTCGTTAATCTCATCGACAATGCGATAAAATATAGTCCTGACAATGGTGAGATCAGCCTCTTGCTGCGTAAAATAAACCTGGATCGACAGCCGTTTGTATCGGTCACCATAGCGGATCAAGGTGACGGCATAGCGGCGGATATGCTGGACCAATTATTTGAGCGCTTTGCCAGTGATGATTCAGAGGCCAAAGGGATTGTCAAAGGGGCCGGATTGGGTCTGAACTTCGTCGCCGCCGTTATCGAACGCCATGGCGGAACAATAAGCGCAGAAAATGTGAGGAAGGGCGGCGCGCGCTTTACGATTTTATTGCCACTGGCTCCAGATCCAGCGGAAGCTGAGCAATAGCAGGCTATTCAATCCCGGTTCGCGTGCGTATCCTGCTGTTGCGCGGCTTTGCGCCAGCGTCACCGAGATCAGAAAGGGCTGCGTCAATCAGATGGGGCAGAGATTCGTCAAAAGTGCCGTTGCAGTGATATTCCGCAGCCGTACCCGAGTAGAGTATCGATCCGTTCGCGCTATTGACCATATTGATCGTTAGGCGATGCTCAAAATCCTCGCAGGACTGCAAAAATTTTTGTTCTTTTTGATCCGCTATTCTTACAATATTCTCTTTTTCGCCTGTCGTCATAGCAATGGATGCCGGGCGGTTGGCCAATGCAATATGAACGATGACGGAGGCAGACTCGGCAGCTATAAAATTTTTCCCGGTCAGTGCCTGAGCGACCAGATTGCGTGCGTTGTTGTAAGTTTCGCTGCTCTGCTCCGGCTTCGCGGTGAAGCTATATTGTTTCTGTGCCGGCAGAGCCGCAGCTGCTTCGGTCTGAATGCGTGTTTCAATGGGGCCACCGCAACTTGCAGTGACGGCCAATATCGGGATCATCAAGATGACAAGGCGGTGCATAGCAGTCCTCTGGCGCGTTGGTAACCGAACGTAACACTAATAGCACCGGCTTGAATTGTCACGATAATAGGCCAAAAGCCCAGAAGGGTGATATCTGCTATCTAGCGCGTCAGAGCGAAATAGATGACATAGAACCAGGAAAAGAAGCCGTGAATAATCGCCCAGACAATTGATTTATGTGTGGTAAAACTAATCGCAATGGCAAGCGCGCTGCCAAAGCCGACGCCCTTGCTGACAATTTCTTTACGAACATAAGTAGCGCCGCGACTCATCGGTGATCCTCCTTCGGCATAATCCTCTGGCCGCATCCGTTCCGGCTTGATTTTCTCTGCCATCTTCTATGCCGCCTCACGCGCACGATCAGACAATTCCTGATTGAGCATCTCAGCCAAAAGGAATGCCAGCTCCAGCGACTGAGCAGCGTTCAAGCGCGGATCGCAATGGGTATGATAGCGATCTCCGAGCGCCGCATCGGTAATTGCAACAGCACCGCCGGTGCATTCGGTAACATTCTGACCCGTCATTTCGCAATGGATGCCGCCAGCAAAAGTGCCTTCGGCGCGGTGTACTGCAAAAAAGCCACGGACCTCAGCGAGAATGCGTTCGAACGGACGCGTTTTATAGCCGCTATCCGCCTTGATGACATTGCCGTGCATCGGGTCACAGGACCAGATGACGGGGTGACCTTCCTGTTTTACAGCGCGAACCAATGGTGCGAGACCGCTCTCGATCTTGTCATGACCAAAGCGTGATATCAGCGTGATCCGACCGGCTTCCCGTGCGGGGTTCAGGGTATCAAGCATTTTCAACAGATCGTCGGCTTTCAGTGACGGTCCGCATTTCATGCCGATAGGATTGCCTATCCCTCGCAAAAACTCGACATGGGCGGATCCTTCAAAGCGGGTCCGGTCACCAATCCAGAGGAAATGGGCACTGGTATCATACCACTCACCAGTCAAACTATCTTGCCGCGTCAGCGCTTCCTCATAAGGAAGCAAAAGGGCTTCATGACTGGTATAAAAAGAGGTCGCCTTGAGTTGTGGCACGGTATCGGGATTGATTCCGCAGGCTTCCATGAAGGATAGAGCCTCGCCGATGCGGTCGGCCATTTCTTCGAATTTCTTGGCCCAGGGGCTGCGGCTCATGAAGTCATGGGTCCAGCCATGGACTTGTTGCAGATTGGCATAACCACCGGTCGAAAAAGCGCGAAGCAGATTCAGCGTTGCCGCCGCCTGATTATAGGCGCGGACCATGCGATCAGGATCCGGCTGACGGCGGCCTTCTTCAAATTCGATCCCGTTGATAATGTCGCCACGATAGCTCGGCATCTGCACGCCATCTTGCGTTTCCGTCGGCGCCGAGCGCGGCTTAGCAAATTGCCCCGCCATCCGACCGAGTTTTACAACCGGCATTTTCGATGCATATGTCAGGACCACGGCCATCTGCAAAATGACCCGGAAAGTGTCGCGAATATTGTTAGGATGAAATTCCGCGAAGCTCTCTGCACAGTCACCGCCTTGCAACAGGAAGGCCTTGCCTTCTGCCACTTCCGCCAGATCCTGCTTCAGGCTGCGCGCTTCGCCAGCAAAAACCAGCGGGGGATAGGTGCCGAGCAGCTGTTCGGTATCCGACAGCTTTTTCGCGTCCGGGTAATCGGGCATTTGCAGCCCTTCGAAATTTCTCCAACCATTTGGCGTCCAGTTCGTCGCCATAAGCGCACTCCAATATCTTTCACTTAAAATCGGGTGGCTTTAGGCGCGTTTCAAGGGCAATGGCAAGCAAAAGCGCGGTTTGGTTGCGCTGGAAACTAACAAATCATCCTATCAAAGAGCTTAGCTACCGGGTTTTGTTTTCCAGGTTCCAGCATTACGATATTTTGGCTTGATTTGGCTGACATTTGGCAATTTCTGGCCTGCAAAAGCTTTCTCACCGCCCTTTTTTGCGGCTTCTGTGCTGTAATTCGGCGCCTGATAAGTCTTCGGCTTGCCAACCGAGATGGCTGGTGCCGGCAAGCTGTGTCGGCGGGCATTATCGGCAGCCATGGCTGCGGCTTTCTCGGCTCGCGCTGCTTCTTCCTGCGCCTTGCGACGGCCAGCTTCATAGGCTTTTTCCAAGGTAATCGGGTCTAGCGAAGTGGCTGGTGGCGAATCATATTTCCGTGGTTTGGGTGCTGGCATTGGCTCACCGCCGCGATATTTCTGGCTGAATGCGATGGCCTTACCGGCACTGCCCTTCCAGCTGTAGAAGCGATGCGCGCCTATAGTGCCCAGGAATCGCAGGCTGGGTGCCCAATAAGGATATATTTCTGTTGTGTGATAATGTGTCGCGGTGCCGACTGGCGATGCGATCTTGCCGGACAGTGCCAGGGCCGCAACCTTCTTGGCCCTGTTCCAGTGATATCTGGATGGCACGCGGCGCAGCGATCCATCACAAGTGTAAGAAAACTGGCATCCGGTGCTTCGCTCGCTACCCTGAAAAACCACGCCGCAAACGGTGCGCGGATAGCTAGGGTGACGGACCCGGTTCAATACGACCTGCGCAACCGCGCGTTGCCCGGCATCTGGTTCGAGCCCGGCTTCGTAGTAAACGGCCGAGGTCAAGCATTGCAGCGCGCGACTATTGTCCGTCAGCGAGGCCCGGAATGCGACCGGGCGGATCAGATGCGCCGAGGCTGTTTGATCGCGGCGGGCGGTTGCCGTGCCATCGCTGCTAGTTAACAGGCGTCCGAGATCATCTTCACCGGTCTCGGCGAGCGGGTCGATAGCCAATTCGCTGTAATTTTGCGGAATCGCGTAGCCGGGATCGATAAAATAAAACGCCGAGCCCGCAAAATTTTCCTCTGCTCGTTCAACAGGCTGCAGTTCGGGATCACTGGGATCATATTGCTGCGCGTCGAGACTTGCCTTTGGCATTGTTGCTGGCACCATGGCTAGGCTGAATAGCAATAACCCCAGCAATATCCGTTCACGAACATTGAGCATCAGCCAGTTCGGCAGACGCCAGGTTGGTCCTGCCGCCGAGACAGGAATTTCGGTGGTGGTTGCGGTTGAAACAGGCATTTCCAGAGGGACCGAAGTCGAATCTGGCCGGGATTCCGGCGATGGTGAAAGCACATATCCCGCCGGTCCGGCGAGAGCTGAACTGCTACCGCCAAGCTTCGGCACATAGGGAGGAGGAACACGCACTGAAATTTACCAAAACACCTGAAATGGCCCAAACGGGCTGAAAGGGTTGGAAATACAGTCTTTCTTATGAGCTTTCGCCGATCAAAAATTGGCTGTTTCAAGATGGGACGCGAGGTGTTTAGTCCTTAAATGGTTAACGCTGCAATTCTGCGGAGAAATCGGGAATTGCGCAAATATCAGGGCAAAAAGAGACGATTGAACACCTCAACCAGCCAACACTTGTTTAGCGTTTTATGTGATTCGCCTCCTGAATAGTCACCAGATGGCGGGCAATGGCGTAGCCGATGACACCAAATAGGATGCCGCCAATTGCGGGTCCGATGACAATGCCTGGTAGTCCGTAGAGTGCTCCACCAATCCAGAGAAACGGCAAAATTCCTAACGTGTTGCGCAACCAGTTCATAATCATCGACCACGCCGGACGCTCCAGATTATTGCATGCGGCATTGGCGATAAACAACATGCCGTTGAAGAAGAACAACGGGGTTAGAAAAACCGCAAAAAGCCAAAAAACATCGCGCCCTTCGCCCTGCAAATTAAAAAGATCACTGATCGGGCCCTGGAGCAAGAACAAGAGCGGCCAGACGAGAAGCGTGTAGGCAAGAGCGAAGCCCATGGCCTGCTTGATGGTCAACCGAATCCGGTCAAATTTCAGCGCCCCGAAATTCTGACCGATAATCGGCCCAACCGCACCGGACAGGGAGAAAAGCAAACAAAAGGCAACAGGTACCACCCGTCCCAGAACCGCGAACCCTGCGATGACGTCGTCAGGATAGCTGGCAATGAAGCGATAAGAGATAAAGCCGCCAACGGGCGTGGCGACATTGGTCATGATTGCAGGTAACAGAATTGCCATGACCGGTTTCAAATCCTCTTGGAACAGGACCGACTTGAACGATTGAAAACCGCTATAATATTTGATGATCGGGAGAACCGCCAAAATCGAAGAAACAATCGCAGCACAAGCAGTTGCTATCGCAGCACCATCAATACCCAAACCAAAACCAAAGATAAAAATTGGGTCGAGTATGGCATTGGTAATACCCATGCTCAGAGTCACATTCATCGCCCGCCGCGCCGCGCCATGGGCGCGTAGAAAACCAGAGCAAACCATTGCTGTCACGCTGAATGGCATGAAAGGTGCGACGATGCGGATATAACCGGTCGCCGCCTCCTTTGCAGTTCCCGTTGCACCTGCAAGGTCCAATATTTGCGGAGCAAAGACGAAGAATATGACCGCGAGCGGAATGATCAGCATCATGCTGAGCACCAATATATTGGTCAGATACCGACGTGCATATTCAACATCACCTTGTCCAATTTTCCGCGATGCCAAAGCGCTGGCCGCGATCATGAGACCGATGTTGAACGCGGTACCGAAAAACAAGATGGTTGCAGCGAATCCCATTGCTGCCGTCAGAGCGCTATCGCCCAATTGCGCAATATACAGCAGATCGACAAAATCGACGATGAACATGGTCAGCAGCCCAATGCTTGCCGTCAAAGTCATAACGGTAATGTGTCGCATCGGGCTGCCGGTTAGAAATATGGCGGTCTGGCTCGCGATAATATGATCCTGAAAATTGAATATGTTGGGTGGAATCAGTAAAATTCTATCGAATATGGGCCCTATAGCGTTTTGCCATTCGGTCAAATCCTCTCTATGCTTAAACAGTCATTTTAGGAGCAAAATATGCGTGTGCGGTTTTATGCCTTGTTCTTGGCAGCCACTTTGGTGTCGGCTTGCTCGATAAATGGCGACGACGGCGAGCGAGATTCATCAGAACAAGGTTATTTCGAGCGCAAAAATGTTGCACCCGATCCGGCCGACAATAGCCAGTCTCCAAGAAAGCCGGAGCACGCCTATGCCCGGATTGCTCTCGATTGTATCAACAAGCAATATCCGAACAAGATCAGTCACGTTATGAACAGCGCCGTCGAGGTGCAGGAGCCGGTGAAGCTGACACCGGTATTTTACGGTTGTTTTGACTGGCATAGTGCCGTGCACGGCCACTGGTTACTGACTCGCTTGTGGGGCAATGGCTCGGTTCCGGAGATGGACGAAGAAATTGCCGCTGCGTTGGAAACCAATTTCACGGAGGCCAAGATTGCCGGCGAAGTGGCCTATTTCGACGGCGAAGGTCGAGCGTCTTTTGAACGGCCTTACGGTCTCGCCTGGTTCTTGCAGCTCACAGCAGAGTTGAAGGAAATTTCCGCAGGGGAGGGCGCGAAGGCGCAGCAAGCGCAAGTCTGGTTGGATCGTCTGACACCCCTTGAATCGGTCATCACGGACCGCATCAAAACCTGGGTTCCGAAACTCGCATATCCAATCCGGCTAGGGACCCACAATCAGTCGGCCTTTGCCTTTGGCTTGTTTCTCGATTGGGCCAAGGTGAGCAGTGACAGCCAGATGGAGCAGCTCATCGCGGACAAAAGCCTGACCTTCCACCGCGACGACCGCAATTGCCCGCTCTCCTATGAGCCTTCAGGAGAAGATTTTCTCTCGCCCTGTCTTATGGAGGCGGACCTGATGCGGCGCGTATTGTCCACTACGGAATTTGCCGAATGGCTGACCGCCTTTCTTCCCGATATACCGGTGGATGGCAGCAGTGACTGGCTAGCTGTTGGAATTGTCAATGACCCCAGCGATGGCAAGCTGGTTCACCTTGATGGTGTCAATCTTTCTCGTGCCTGGGCGCTGGAAGGCATTGCCACCGCTTTGCCCGAGGCAGACCGTCGTAAGGCAGCGCTACTGGCCGCGGCCAAGTTACATGGTGATGCGGGAGAGAAGTCCGTCCGTACCCCGCACTATGCGGGGAGTCACTGGCTGGCTAGTTTTGCGACCTATTGGCGAACGGAACGTGGCCTGAACCGCGAACCGGTAACAGAAAATACCCCAAATGATGGCAAATCAAACGAACAGGAGGCTGAGACGCAATAGATTATTATGGCCACGCAATTCCTCCCCGCCCCTGAAAATCTGTCACCAAAGGTATCGCCTTTCTGGCATAGGATATTTCCGGTCAATATTGACCTGGCAATGAAAAGCATTTTTGGCGTTTGGACTGCCTATTTCGTGGTCAATGCACTGCGCGCTCTTTTATGGGGCGCACCAGATCACACACATGATCTAGAGGACTATCTGATCACTGCAACCATTTCAGTGACGGTAACCTGGGCATTGTATCGGCTGCTGATTTTAATGGGTGACAGCACCGGGCGAGCATTGTTCATATTGACGATTCCGACAATCTTCCTGGCTATCGGGGTTGCCTATCTCACCAACCTGATTCAGTCTTATCCTGTGCCGATGCTCGACCATATTAGCCTAGAGCATAATATACCGTCGCGTGAGGCTTTGTCGCATTTCTTCGATACAGCCTTTGTAGACTATCTCATATTGGTCGGTTGGGGCGGTCTCTATCTGGCTATGGCCAATAGCCGGAAAACACAGGTCGCTCTCATTCACAGCCGAAATCTGGAGCGCGCTACTCGAGAGAGCGAAATGCGAGCCTTGCGTTATCAGCTCAATCCGCATTTTGTTTTCAATGCGCTCAATTCCGTCAGCAGTCTCATCATCGACAAGAAGAACGGTCCGGCGGAAAATCTGGTTGATGGGCTGGCGGATTATATGCGGTCGGTTCTGAATGACGACGGCGATGATATGATTACCGTTGATCAGGAAATTGCACAGCAAGTTCGGTATCTGGAAATTGAGCAAGTCCGTTTTCCCAAACGCCTTAAGTTCGAGGTCCAGATAGACGATGATGTTCGCGCCTGGAAAATTCCCGCGCTTATCATTCAACCCTTGGTTGAAAACGCAATCAAGCACGGCGTTGCGCAATCCTGCGGCCCGGTTCGGGTCGTCATTTCGGCGGTCAAGGACGCCGGGCGCCTGAAACTGGAAGTTGCCAATGATGGCCGAATGCTTGCTGGGAACGACAAAGCTAAGGGCACAGGAACCGGCTTGTCCAATATCAAGGAACGATTGGCGGCGCTCTATGGTCCTTCTGCAGCGCTATTCACCGGAAATGACAAAAAGGGAATGGTAGCAGCGACGATCATTATCCCTGACGAGCAGCAGATTTTTCGGGACTATTGTTTATGATTGAGGATCACAAGCTGAACATTCTGATTGTCGATGACGAGCCTTTGGCACGCAGCCGGATTGAATCGCTATGTGGCCGGATGAACAATATAGACCGCATAAATATTGCCAGCGGCGGACGGGAAGCGTTGGATATTATTGCTCAAAACTGTCCAGAAATATTATTGCTCGATATCGACATGCCTGATGTGTCGGGTATCGATGTGGCCAAGCAATGCCAAAGCCTTGACCAGGTGCCAGAGATAATTTTTACGACCGCTCATAGCCGCTATGCCGTTGAAGCGTTTCGTTTTGATGCGGCTGATTATTTGCTTAAGCCGGTTAAGGAAGGCCTTCTCAAAGAGGCCTTTGGGCGGGTCATGCGAAAAAGACAGATGACATCCAACGGCCAATCGCAGGCCAACGGTCACCGGATCTGGGTGCAGGATGGTAACAGTGCGGTCCAGATCAGAAGCGCTGATATCGACTGGATTGCCGCTGACCGAGACTATATGCGCCTGTGTTCGCCAGGGCATAGCTATCTGGTGCATGAAGCCATGCAATCGTTATTGGAAAGATTGCCGGCGGGAATGTTCGTGCGCATCCACCGTTCGACTGCTGTGCGCCGCGAGTTTGTACGGGATATCCGCCGCAAAGGGCGCCGAAAATTTGTTGTGCTAAACGACGACACACAGCTCACGATCGGGCCGAGCTATGTCAAGGCAGTGATGGCGGCCTTTAGCAATTGACTCGGTAAATGTTTAGGACGGCGGCTTGGGCTTGTCGGAAACCGTTACCGAATAACGCGGAGCCGGTGCTGGCTGCAAATGGCCACCGACATCGACAAAAGTTTCGCGCTCTACATTATGCGGATGTTGTTTGGCCTCTGCCAGCGACAGAACGGGGGCGAAGCAAATATCCGTCCCTTCCATCAAGGTGCACCACTCATCACGGCTTTTGGATTTGAATAGAGTGGTCAACTTTACCTTTAACGGTTCCCATGATTTTGGGTTCATTTGCACATCAAATTCGGCGTCCTCCTCGAGCCCGGCCACCTTGCGCAGCTGCGCATAAAATTGCGGTTCAATCGACCCGATCGAGATATATTTGCCATCCGACGTTTCATAGCTGTCGTAAAAATGGGCGCCGGTATCGAGAAGATTGACGCCGCGCTCGTCGCGCCACTGGCCGATATTATGAAAATCGAAAATCATCGCCATCAGTGCCGCCGAACCGTCCGTCATTGCGCAGTCAACAACCTGCCCCTCGCCGCCGGTTTTGGCATGGAGGAGGGCCGAAACCATTCCGAGTGCCAGCATCATCCCGCCGCCACCGAAATCACCGACCATATTGATCGGGGGGGTCGGTTTTTCGCCCGCGCGCCCAAAAGCGTGGAGCGCGCCGGAAATCGAAATATAGTTGATGTCATGACCGGCGGCGTGGGCAAGCGATCCATATTGTCCCCAACCGGTCATCCGGCCATAGACCAGCTTGGGATTGTCGGCCAAAAGAACATCCGGTCCCAAGCCCAGGCGCTCCATCACGCCAGGGCGGAAACCTTCAATCAGCCCATCGGCCTGTTTCAGCAAGTCACGGGCTTGTTGAATTCCAGCATCGGATTTCAGATTGACCTCAACAAGCTTGCGTGAGCGGGAGAGCGCAAGACGCCCATCGGGCGCTCCGCCTGGACGATGAAGCACCGTGACCGTGGCCCCTTGGTCAGCAAGCATCATGCCGCAAAATGGTCCCGGGCCTATGCCCGCAAATTCGACAATATTGATTCCCGCGAGTGGCCCAGCCATGTCCTGCTCCTGTTTAATCAGATGATTAAACGGTCCTATGCAGGCGTTGGATTCTAATCAAGTAGATTTATGAATGTTGCTAGCGTGGACGCTGGCCATGGCCAAGCGGTCTCAGCTTGGTATTTTGCTGCTTCAGATAGTGAGGCAGCTCGTGCTTGGATTGTCCCACGGGTTTGCGAGCCAATTTTGGATCAATCGGATGATCAAATGCGATTCCCAGACGGCCTTGCGCAACCCAGGCAACATAGCCGGTGACGCGGCCAATATTACGCAGTTCCAGTTCTACCTTGTCACCACGCTTTGCGATTACCGGCGCTTCGGCCATCAGCCCGCCTGCGGACAGGTTACGAATCCGTACCTCGCCACAGTCATCGCCATTAACGAAACGCAACGTGGCCTTCAGGAACAGGCTGTCCCGGTCAAGCTCGCGTTTGGGCAGGCCACTGGTCTGGCCGTTTTTGCCCAGATTCTCGTCATATGGTTCTTTCATGTGCTTCCCGCGGATAATTTGTAAAACTATGTACCTTGGGATGGATAATAGGCCGGAAAAGATGGAAAATTGGTTAATGTCTGAGGGAGATTGTCAGCGAGGCCGTCCCACGGAAACACAGCCGAATAGTTTGCCGGCAAACCAATAGGGTCTGCCGCGTTAACGCTAAACGAAATATCTGAAATTTGGGAACTGAATCCAGTCGTTAGACTAGTGATAAGTTATTGATCGCGAGATATTTTTTCATTGCGCTCGTGGGCTTCCTGCGCCTCGACACTCATCGTCGCGATCGGCCGGGCTTCGAGCCTTTCGAGTGATATCGGTTCGCCGGTAACCTGACAGTAACCATATTCGCCTTCTTCGATCCGCCGCAGGGCTGCATCAATTTTGGAGGTCAACTTGCGTTGACGATCCCGGGTACGCAGTTCCAGGCCCCAATCGGTTTCACTGGATGCACGATCGTTCAAGTCGGCTTCCTGTATAGGCCCGTCCTGCAGGTGAGCGAGCGTTTCCTTGGACTCGTCGATAATATCTTGCTTCCAATGTTCCAAAGCGCGTTTGAAATAGGCAAGCTGCCGTTCGTTCATAAATTCTTCGTCGGCACTGGGGCGATAATCGTCTTCGAGCACGATTTCACCTTTTGAACCACGATCCGAGGCGGATGAATTTTTCGCTGAGGACGCCAAATATACTCTCCAACATTTGCCCCCAACCCCGAATTGAGGTTGGCGAAGGAACGGCTATGAGCGGGCCTATAAACTTGGCTTTGGTTTGAAACAAGATGCAATGTGCAACGGGTTAAAAATTAATCCTGTTCGGGCCTCTTGAGCGTACAGAATCACGCGAATAACCGGTTTTATCTGCAAGTCCTGATGGTTCAGTATCTTTGTTAAACCACCATTTTTGCGAAGTTTTTCTCTCGGGCCCTAAAGATGTTCGACAAAAATGGTCTCAATTCGGGACATTAACTGTGCTTGGATAGGGGTTGATAAGGATTTTTCGGAATTTCTTGGTCCAAACAAGGTTAACGCAATTGTGGTTAGCCGCTCCATCTGCGTTTTTGATGGATGTCGGAACCGGAAAGAGACGGTCAGCATATGGTTGCAGGCCAGTCTGTCGGTTCTAGAGCAGAAGAGAGAAGATATTATGTCGGTTCGAATGGCTTTAGCAAAATTATGCGCCTGCACTTGCGGCGGAGCGTTAATTGGTGGCGGTGCAGTGCATGTTTCAGAAGCACCGGCGGCCCCCTATGTCAAAAAGGTCGACAAGAAAAAGAAAGTGCGCGCTCGCGTTTTGAAGCGGGGGCAATCTGCACGCAAGGTGAAACGCACCCGGCGGACAGTAACAAAGACAGTCACGGCCTGCGCCCCGACTGTAGTGACTATCGCGCAGCCACAACCTGTTCCGCTTCCGGCACCGGCTTATATTCCGGCGCCTCTGCCTGAAATACCCGTGCTTGAAAGCGGCGGTGGATCTGTTCCTGTCGTCATCGGCGGCAGCGGAGGATATGGCGGAGGCTTTGGCGGCGGTTTCTTCGGCGGTTTCTTTGGCGGCGGCGGTTCCGGCGGAGGCTCTGTGGTGATCTCTTCGACCAGTAGCGGCGGTTCTACCAGCACCTCCTCGGGCGGCAGTTCAACCAGTGGTGGCTCGACCAGCACCTCAACCGGCGGTTTTTCTAGTACTGGTGGCTCGACCAGCACGTCGACTGGCGGCTTTTCAAGCACGTCAACGGGCGGCTCCACGAGCACCTCGTCTGGTAGCATCAGTACATCAACCGGTGGTGTGAGCACTTCGACTGGTGGAGTGAGTACCTCGACCGGCGGGGTTAGTACTTCAACTGGCGGCGTTAGCACGTCCACTGGCGGAGTCAGCACCTCAACCGGTGGCAGCAGTTCTTCGAGCTCGTCAAGCAGCTCCAGTTCGTCATCGAGCAGCTCATCTAGTTCATCGAGCTCGAGCGGTAACACGTCGAGCGGTATGACATCGAGCGGTATGACCTCCAGCGGCATGACCTCTAGCGGTCATCCCGGAACCTCAACCAGCAGCGGCAATACCAGCACAGGTAGCAGTGGCTCTTCTGGTAGCTCAGGTTCATCCGGCAGCAGCGGGTCTTCCGGCGGTTCGTCGAGCAGCTCCAGCTCATCATCAAGCAGTTCGTCAAGTTCTTCGAGCAGCGGCGGTTCGAATGGTAGTACTGGATCGTCCGGCGGCTCCGGTTCTTCGGGCAGTTCAGGTTCGTCTGGCAGCAGCGGATCGTCAGGTGGTTCATCGAGCAGTTCGAGCTCCAGCTCATCCAGCTCCAGCTCTTCCTCGAGCAGCGGCGGCTCCAATGGTAGCAGCGGTTCTTCGGGAAGCAGCGGATCGTCAAGTTCGACTTCCACGTCATCGGGCGCAAGCAGCACCTCATCGAGCTTTGGTGGTAACAGCACCTCCAGTTCTAGTTCTTCGAGCAGCAGCTCAAGCTCCAGTACTTCGTCGGGTGCGAGCAGTGGCGGATCAACTGGCGGCTCCACTGGCGGAACACCGGTTCCGGCACCACCAGTCGTGCTGCTCTTCGGCGCAGCGGCAGCAGCCTTGTTTGCACGCAGCCGCAAGGCCAAGAAAGCGGTTGCTGCTTAGGCGATAGACTGACCTGTTAAATTCAAGAAGCGGCTGGAGCGATCCGGTCGCTTTTTTTGTGGCGCAAGCCAAGCTCTGCACTTGAACCAAAGCGCGTGTCTCGGCATAGGCTTGTCCCATGCATGATCTAAAAACCATCAGAGAAAACGCGGCCGATTTCGATACCGCTTTAGCGCGCCGCGGTTTCGAGCCTGTGGCAGCAACCATTTTGGCATTGGACGAAGAGAATCGCAGCCTGGCGACCCGGCTTCAGGAAGGGCAAGCGCGGCGCAATGAAGCATCCAAAGCGATTGGCAAAGCAAAAGGTCAGGGCGATGAGGATGCTGCACAGGCCCTAATGGCCGAGGTTTCGGAACTCAAAAGCAGTTTGCCTGCTCTGGAAGAACAGGCGCGCGCGGTCGCCGGTAAATTGCGAGATGTTCTGGCCGGGTTACCCAATCTCCCCGAGACTGATGTCCCGGAAGGCGCAGATGAAGATGATAATGTCGAAGTGGAACGCTGGGGCACTCCGCGCACCTTTGATTTTAAACCGCGAGAGCATAGTGATATTGGTGTTCCGCTAGGCCTGGATTTTGAGACTGCAGCGGAAATGTCCGGTGCGCGCTTTGCATTTCTGCGCGGTCAAATGGCTCGACTGCAGCGCGCGATCGGGCAATATATGTTGGATCAGCAGACCATCGAGAACGGATTTCAGGAATGCGCGCCGCCCGTTCTGGTGCGGGACGAAGCTATGTTTGGTACCGGCCAGCTGCCTAAGTTTTCCGAAGACTCATTCCAAACTACCGATGGCCGCTGGCTAATCCCGACAGCGGAGGTCAGCTTGACCAATAGTGTGCGCGGGCAGATATTGAGCGAGGCACAATTGCCGATCCGGCTGACTGCCCTGACCCCCTGTTTCCGCAGTGAGGCAGGCTCAGCTGGCAAGGATACAAAAGGTTTAATTCGGCAGCATCAGTTTGAGAAAGTCGAGATGGTTGCGATCGTTCATCCCGATCATAGTGATGCGGAACATCTGCGGATGACTGCAGCGGCGGAATCTATCCTGAAAGCGTTGGAATTGCCCTATCGCAAAATGCTGCTCTGCACCGGCGATATGGGGGCAACCGCACGCAAAACCTATGATCTGGAAGTCTGGCTGCCGGGACAGGATACCTATCGCGAGATTTCAAGCGTCTCGACCTGCGGTGACTATCAGGCACGCCGGATGAATGCCCGTTTCCGCGCTGAAGGTGAGACAAAGGGCACGCAGTTCGTCCATACGCTCAATGGTTCTGGCCTGGCTGTCGGACGGACCTTGGTCGCGATACTGGAAAATTATCAGCAGGAAGACGGTAGTGTCATAATTCCGGAAGCGTTAAAGTCTTATATGGGCGGGCTTGAAAAGCTCGAGCCTGCTGGCGGCTAGTCTATCGTCATCCCGGCGAATGCTGGGATCTTGTTGGTTGGTCGCGGACTCTGAGGAGATTCCAGCTTTCGCTGGAATGACGGAAAAAAGGAAAGATGATGCGTATATTGCTGACCAATGACGACGGATTTGATGCCCCGGGTATGAAAGTCTTGCTCGACATTGCACAGCATTTTTCCAACGATATCTGGATTGTCGCGCCATCTGATGAAAATTCCGGAGCCGGCCATTCGCTGACACTGACCCGTCCCTTGCGCATCCGCAAGCGTGGCGACCAGCAATATTCGGTTGATGGGACACCAACCGACAGCGTGATGATGGCGGTGGCGAAGATCATGAAAGACGGGCCACCTGATCTGATCCTCTCTGGTGTCAATCGCGGCGCCAATCTCGGCGAGGACGTGACCTATTCGGGCACGGTTTCCGCCGCGATGGAAGGCGCTTTGGCGGGAATTCCGTCAATTGCACTGAGCCAGACCTATGCCCGGGGTGATATGGGCGATGACGTTCCGTTTGAGGCGGCTTTGCAATGGGGGGAACGTGTGTTGCGCCCGTTGATCAAACAGAGCATGGATCACCGCACTTTGGTCAATATCAACTTTCCGGCGCTGCGGGCCAGTGAAGTCAAAGGTATCCGTGTGGTATCGCAAGGCATCCGTGACTATGGCCGTTTGCAAATCGTCAGCAACCGCGATCCGCGCGGTTTTGAATATCACTGGTTCGGCCTGGGACCGATGGTAGAGACCCCCGCGCACAGTACGGATCTGGAGGCGATCGAGGACGGTTATATTTCGATTACTCCGCTGCACCTTGACCTCACCCATTATGAATCGATGGATGCTCTGGGCAAGCTTTACGATAGATAGGCGGGAGAGGGTGTTTTGTTGGACCTCAAGCGCCGGGTGGGCACATCCGTGCCCTTGGCTATCGCGCCATACGGCGCGGCGGCCGGTCGGCCTTGCCTCCGCTGCGCGTCGGTCCGATGCCAGACTAGTGGTTATCCGTCCGGCGCCAACCTTAAGAGCATCGCCCGAGCTTATGCGAGGATAGCCAGGCGGGCGGATGCCCGCGCCCGGCGCTTGAGGTCAATAAAAACTCCTCTTCCCTCTCAAAGTTCACACAAATCACATAGCTTTCTCCCCTTTACCCTATCTCCAAAGTTCACACTATTCACACCCCTTCGACGCTACTCTTCAGTTCCTCATCCTGTTCATAAAAGCCGCTGCGTTCCAGAAGGCCGCTGCGATCGGCGCGCTCCCAGTCGAGTTCATCCCACTCCTCACAGTCTGCAACGTCCAGATCCGACACATCAATATCCTTCGGCGCCATCGCCTGGATCTTCTCGCGGCCATGCTGCAGCTCCAGTGCCTTCATGAGCTGCGCATTGGTAAGGGAACTGCTGGCCGTACGGGCCGTCTCACCAGAGGCCTCAATCTCTGCGACCAGCTCTGCACAATCGCTGCCCTGTCTAATACCTTCTAACAAGTCATCAAACCGCTCGGCCGCCATGCGTGCCGGATTGCCTTTGACATCCAGCCCGTCGGCCATCCTGTCGAGCCGTCCCAGCGCCGCCAGAAACAAAGGCGCGCTCCAGCGTTCTCTTGTCCCCGCTTCCTCGCCCTGATGCCAGACCGTTTCGCTCCAGCCATTCAGGCCCTTGTCCATCAGCTCATCCTGAAAAATATCGCGGGCATGGATGATCGCAGCATCCCACGCCCGGGCAAAGGCCCGTGCATCGGGCCGCCTGCGCAGCTTATACGCACTCTCCCGAGACAATCCTGCATAGCGCGCCGCCGCCCTTACATTGCCGGTCCGCGCCAAAGCTTCGAGAAACGCCACCTGCCGGTCCGGTGACCAACCATCATGGCGCGCCCTGGGCCGCGCCAGATCGTCAGCTGCAGGGATATCGGTGAATCTGTCATAAGCGGGTTGCTGTGTCATAGCTATGGTCCTTTATATCAGAGAAACCCATAGATATAACCTATTTGGTACATTGTAGGAAAGAGCAGAGTTTGGAGCCCGTTGCCATGAGATACGCTACATCCCGAATGCGGAGGATCGTAAGTAAGGCAATAGCAGGCAAATAACCGCGGTCGATTGCGAGCTGCATCTCGAGCCACTATCTCTGCCATATCCCCAAAGTCGGTATGTTCGGTAGAGGCTATGCCCTTTTCATTTTCGTTTCGATTTTGCCCATGTTTTCCACGCAGCAATATCATAGCCGAAATGCTTTCCGCTTATAGCGGTCAGAGTGCCAATCACTTGTGACTTCAGCCAGAGAGGGTCATCCGTAAAATCAAGTCTGGTCAGAAGCGCGTCAACAGTATCCCTGTCATTCTGGCCCGACGCGACTACCGCACGCATTGCGCTGAGTTCTATCTCAAAATATTTCTCGTAGCTGTTTGACGGAGAATTCCAAGGGTCGGTCAGATATGCGATCGGTACATTTGCATGACCGGCTCTTTCCATGCCAGCCAACACGGTCGCGTGCGCAATGTCTCTTGCATCAAGCTCCATATTTCCGCCGAACGCCAGAATTTTTGCCGGTGGTATACCGACTTTCAAACGCTCCGCAAAAAAACCAAAAGGAGCCCCGTTAGCCGATGCGCGGTCTATCAATTCGCGAACTTCTCCTATCCCTGAGCCAGAATATGTTGCGGGATCAGCCAATAGGCCATCGATTTTCTGACCGACGGTCTGCCAATCCATCGCAATCTTTTGTGTCAGATGTTGCGAGATCAGCTTGGGTGGTTTCTCACCAACAGGAATGGCATGATCGCGGCTGCCCCACAAAATGCCACGGCGATCTTCTCCTGCACCAGCAACGTAAATTCCGCCCGCAATCGCTTGAATAGACACGGGTCGACCTTTTTTCAGGTCGCTGTGGCGCTCCCAATCATTGCCATTGAGGCTCGACCACAGGCGCCCATCATTTGCAACAACCCACAGCTGCTTACCATCGCTGGTCAGGTCGACAAAAGGCCCTCTAAAGTCAACGCGAACGGTTTTTGAGCCGTCAAATCGCCATATCTCGCGCTTCCGCCCACGCCCCACAATTCCAAAAAGTTCATCCCGGTGAATTGTCATGCCATTGAAATAGCGGTTGAGCGGCCAGCCATCGACAGTTTGGAATCCAGAACCGGTCCATCTGACGAGCCGTTTCGTCTTCGTGTCCTTCAGCGAGGCATATGTTTCGCCCTTGAATACCAGCATCTCCTTGATCCGGCTGACATGGGTCGATGGCGTCGGGTGGATATAATGTTCTTTCCATCCGCGCCCAGCGTCCATTGATAGTTGCATGCCCGCGTTGCGTGTCCCTGTAATTGCGAGCAAACCACCGTTCCATTCTAGGAGCTGGCTGGTGTGATAGATGGGTGGATTGGAGATAGTTAGAGGTTGCCAAGTCTCGCCATCGGTAACTTCGACCACGCCATTGCCGGCGGATTGCAAGGCATCCTCGAACGGCCAGTAAAGCAATCCTTTGTAGACCAATGGATGGCCAGCATCCTGGCTATAGAGATGACGTTCATATCTGGTCTCTCCCGTTTCGGGATTAAAACTCCAGATGTCAGACGAATTGTGGTTGCGGCCCTTGACCGAATTGGCGAACCATAATTTTCCGCGATACCCGATCAGCCTTGATGCAACGGGCCATGGGCCAACTTGCGCAATGATGTCCAGTTGCAATTTACTGGCTTTTTCGTCCGAATATTCAGTTGAAGGATTGGCGGCCTGATCGCTGGCATTTGTGAATATCCCTAAAGCAATAAGTCCAAGTACCAGAACCGAAATGAGATAACCGCGAGAAAACTTCATCTTTTCAGCTTAAAAATCGCTGATGCAATTGCAATATATTTTGTGAATGCGGTTCCGGTTGGGTACTGCCAATTCCCGCAATCTTATGGGTGGATGGCGATTGTTCTCAATGGCTATATCGCATCACATAAAAGGAGATCGTACACAAACAAAAGCCCCGCCAGATTTCTCCAGCAGGGCTTCAGGGTTAAACTGTTGTTTTTTGCTTAAGCGTAGCTAACTTTCACATTCGCTTTGCGCTGACGGCGCATCGCTCCGCCTATAGCACCAAAGCCAAAGATCATGAATGCCCAGGTTGCCGGCTCAGGAACTGCACCAGCAAAATTGTTAAAACGAACATAGATCGTTTCCGGAACCCCGGTGAGTTGTCCATTAACACCATCTGTTACTCTACCGGCCGCGAAATCGTTTAAATCGACGTGCGTGAAATCGCTCCAGTATTCTGAAGCAAAACGATAGACTGAATGGTCCTGGAAGAAAGAATTTGCGGCAGGCGTTGCAAAACCCGGCCTTGTAAAATCTGTCCAGTCGGGCCGTGCTGCCCATTCGGAAACGGAGGCAACGCGCCATCCTTCCGCTGCACGAAAGGTTGCCGGTTGGATATTACCGGGCGCAAATTCGTTCGGCGCAATGGGTCCAGCATATACCCAGTCGAGTCCGGTACCATTAAAATCTAGAATGACCTCGGAGTCCGGAATTGCGATTGTTTCGTCAAAAATGACGGCATGGGCGGGCGTAGCCACAGCCAAGCCTACCAGACAAAGAGATCCTATAGTATATTTCAGCATTTTTTTTATCTCCGCTAAGCGCTGCAGACAGCAGCACCCCTTGTTACTTAGCGACCCTCCACCAATGGTTCATCTTCCAACCTCACATTGCAAGTTGGTCAAAATGACTCACAGACCGAGTATCTCTATAGCAATCTATGAAATTTGTTAACTAAATATTCATCTTTGCTGGGCCGGCCTTCTTTTTTGTCCCGATATGGGACGCTTACGGCAGATCTTGTAATGGATGCAGATATGGATATCTGCTTCTGCGCCCAAAGCAGAAACATTGTTCTATAGGGTAAAACCGGCAGGAAACCCTGTCCACAATTCAGTGCATCACCGCGCCACGAAATTGACCCCATTTGTTTGTTCGATCTCAAACGAATTTTATATCCTTGGTACTGTGCTGGCACCCACCAACTCCTGGCTTGGCGCAGAGAAAGACTGTTTTACACATGTTGTGACCAGCAGGGCTGGTAACCAACGGATTTGATGCTAGAAAGAACCCTCTCATTGGGGTGAGAGCGAGTGAACGGGGCGTTCTATGCGTAAGATTATATTCCTTTTTCTGGTCATTTCTGTGTCTGCCTGTATCCCGCCGGGCCGTGATTACGGCTGGCCGCAAAACGAAGCGGTTCAGGATATACCGCCGACGCTGGAAACCGATGCATCGGTCTTTGGGCAGAGCCCGGCTGATGCGCCGCCGCCAACATGGACGGCGACAAAAGTCGCGCCCAATGCGACCACGATCAAGGATGCTATTTATATAGTGGAGGCCGGTGATACCTTGCGCGGTATCGCCAACAAAACCGGAGCCAGCTCGCAAATCATAGCGGCTGAAAATGACCTCGCTGCCCCCTATATTATTCAGCCGGGCCAGAGACTGAAGATCAGTGGAGGTCGCTATCACCGGGTAAATGGCGGGGAAACGGGTATCGCCATTGCCCGCGCTTACGGTGTGCCGTGGCGTGAAGTGGTGGCGTCAAATGGCCTGGAAGAGCCTTTTATCCTTCGGGTTGGCCAGAAACTTTTGCTACCAGCAGCAACCCCTTTCGATCCGCAAGCCATGAGTATCGAACAGCGCGCGGCCTCTTTCGAGCTCGATATTGATGATATCGTCACCGGCAGCCAACCCGCTCTGGCAGAGAATTCGGCTGCGGAAGAGCCATCCGAATGGCGCAAGGCCATTGCATCTGTCAAAACACCGGTGGCCATTGCTGCACCGACTACATTTGTCGGCCAGTTCAACTGGCCCGTCGACGGCAAATTGCTCTCCAGCTTTGGCAGCAAGGGTGGCGGCAAGGTCAATGACGGGTTGAATATTGCAGTGGCCAAGGGAACACCTATTCGTGCCGCCGCCGACGGTGTTGTTGCCTATAGCGGCGACGAGATAGATGTGTTTGGCGGGTTGATCCTGCTTAATCACGGCAATGGCTGGGTCACCGCCTACGGCCATGCGGACAAACTCAATGTTACGCGTGGACAAAAGATCAAAGCAGGTGATATCATCGGTCAGGCTGGAGACAGCGGCTATGTACAGGAACCGCAATTGCATTTTGAAATTCGTAAAGACCGTAAACCGGTAAACCCCGTCTCCCACCTGCCGAAGCGGACCTGATCCCTTTATGTCCAGGCGCTATTCCCGTAATATTTCCGATTATCTGACGCTGCGCCGCCGTTCGAATATGCCGATCTGGCTCGATATTGCCTGGCGCGTGCTGTTTGTCTTGGGACTGATCGGGGCGGCGGTTGCTGTGCACTGGTTTGATCGTAATGGTCTGCAGGACAGTTATGACGGCGATGTCAGCTTTCTTGATGTCATCTATTTCACGATGATCTCGATTACGACCACGGGCTATGGCGATATCGCACCGGTAACCGAGCGCGCGCGAATGTTTGACGCATTGCTTGTGACTCCCATTCGCATCTTCGTTGTGCTTATATTTTTGGGCACTGCCTATAATTTTGTATTCAAAAGAACCTGGGACAATTGGCGCATGAAAATCATCCAGAATAATTTGCACGATCACATTGTGATCGCCGGTTTCGGAACCAGCGGCAAGGAAGCTGTGCAGGAGCTGATTGCACGCGGCACAAATCCCGCAGAGATTGTCGTCGTCGACCCGTTTGACGAGGCTTTGGCACAGGCGGAGAAACTGGGCTGTGCGGTGATTAATGGTGACGCGACCCGTGATGTGACTCTGATGAACGTTAAGATATCCCGGGCCCGCTCGATGATTGTCTCGGCGGGTCGTGACGATACCAGCATCTTGATTGTGCTGACGGCGCGCCATCTTGCCTATCATCTGCCGATCAGTGTGTCGGTGCGCGCGGCGGACAATGAAATGCTGGCACGGCAGGCCGGTGCGACTACGGTTATCAATCCGGTGAGTTTCGCCGGATTGTTACTTGCAGGCAGTTGTGAAGGTGCGAAGATATCCGATTATCTCAGCGATCTGGCGTCCGCAACCGGACGGGTGAAGTTGGTCCAGCGGCCCGTTGACGAAGACGAGGTTGGGATGGCGATGAAAGATATCGTGAAAGACGGGCTGGGCGTCCGTATCTATCGTGACAATAACATGTACGGGTTCTGGGAAGAAGAAGCCAAGAAACTCGAGGCCGGAGATATCATTGTTGAGATTACACCGGGAAACGGATCCGGTAACCGTGCAGACGGGGAAGATGCATAAGCGCATCAGCTTGCTTATGTTGCACCTGCGAACAAACATGCTATGTTGGTGTTGAGATAGCTGTTATTCGGCGGGAGACGTGTGATGACTCAGGCTAATGCGATACCGATGCCCAGTGGTCTCCGTCCGCCCAATCGTCTGGCTCAGCTTAGCGAGTTGGCACTGCCTCTGGATTTTTTACGCTTTGGCTTGCAGTGGCCGCGGGTAGTAACGGCCCCCAAGGGTGATGGTCGCCCTATCTTCCTGATCCCTGGCTATGGCGGCAGCGAACTCTCCATGGGGCCTTTGAAAGGCTTTCTGTCGGGGCTGGATTATGATGTCTCCGATTGGGGGCTCGGTAGAAATCAAGGCTCTGTCGATCGCGACATCGAACGATTTACCGCCATTGCTGAAGCTCAATATAATGGCAATGATCAACAGCCACTGACTCTGATCGGTTGGTCGCTCGGAGGGATCATCGCGCGCGAGCTTGCTCGCCTCTCTCCCGATCTGGTCCGCGAGGTGATTACCATGGGTACCCCGATTATCGGAGGCCCGAAATATACAACCCCTGGCCAGCGCTATGCGAAATCTGTCCAGATCAATCTCGATCGGTTTGAAGAAGAGGTGCATGCGCGCAACAGCATCGGCTTCAGCCAGCCGTTGACCGTCCTTTATTCCAACCGCGACGGAATAGTCGGGCCGGATATCGCCAAGGACATTTACAATCCGCAAGCCCGTAACATTAGAGTAGATGGCGGGCATTTCGGGCTTGGCTTTAATCCCAGAGTGTGGCGGATTATTGCTGATACGCTGGCAGGACGAGTTTGACCGACCGCCACTTGTAACAAAAGGACAATCGGATTACCCTGCTGGACAGGAGATGATTTATGGCTTTGTTGCAACGACTTTCCGCCGCCAGCGATCCCGAAAAGCTGGCACAGGCGCTGCGCGATGATGGTGCTGCGATCGTTGAAGATGTTCTCGACGCAGCCGCCTTGAAACAGCTGAGATCGGAAATCATGCCCTATGTTGAGGCGACTGAACCCGGCCGAGACGATTTCACCGGGCGCAAGACGACGCGGACTGGTGCTTTGGTCGCCCGATCACAGGCCTGCCGTGATCTGGTCATGCATGATCTAATATTGGGGGGCGCTAACAGCTTCCTGAAACCCTTTTGCGAACGGGTGCAACTTCATCTGACACAGTTAATCCGTATCCAGCCAGGACAAGTCCGGCAGCCACTTCACCGTGACCGGCTGGCCTGGGGTGGTTTTTTGCAGGACAGCATCGAACCGCAGTTCAACACGATCTGGGCAGTCACTGAATTCACCCAGGAAAATGGCGCGACCCAGGTTGTTCCTGGCTCGAACAATTGGGAAGCCGGGCGAGAAGCCAAATCCGACGAAATCCAATATGCCGAGATGAAAGCTGGCTCTGTTCTGGTCTATTCCGGTTCAGTCATCCATAGCGGCGGCGCTAACATGGCCGATCATGACCGGATGGGTCTCAATATCACCTATGCGCTTGGCTGGCTGCGACAGGAAGAAAATCAATATCTTTCCTGCCCGCCTCACATTGCTAAGGATTTCGACCCGGCACTGCGCGATCTGCTTGGCTATTGCATGGGCAGCTATGCACTGGGCTATTACACTCCGCCTACCGGACCAGGCGAAAGCCCCGAAGTTGTTCCGCCAGAATTTCTCTTCTCTGGCAAGGTTACCGACTGGAGCGACGGCGACGATCTTTACGAAAGCGTCAGTCGGCGCTCCAGCGAAACGGTGTAATAGTCTATCCGAGCCAGGCGTGAACAGCGCCCATGGCAATATAGAAAAGCAGCCAATAGCCAGCATCGATGAAGAACAGCGTCTTGCTTTTCTGTGAGAACAGATAATTGGTGCCTATGGCCGGAACGATGAAGCCTAGCGCAACACCAAAGGCGGTCAGCACCTTAATGGTGAAAGAGAAATCTGTACCATAGCTCGCGAAAGTATGAGCCAAAGTCCACGAGGCAACCAGGCTGAAGGCAAAAGCACCACCATATATTGCTGCCATATTGCCTTCTTTTATTTCATCCTCGGTCAGGCCGACCGCGCCCATCCATTTCTTGCCCATGATCGGTCCATACCAGATACCCCCGACGAGAAAGCCCGCCAAAGCCCCAACAACAACTGCAATCCAATTTACATCGAAAATATTCATCATTCCCCTCCCAGAAAATTTTTGGTCAGAATGATATACATCAACTCCAGTGGAGTTGGAAAGTTTCGCCGATTTCAGCGGCTATCCACTGCTTTGCAAAAGTGCTTATCGAAGAGCGGATTGCGTTTATCTGGTCATCAGATAGCTCCAGAGGATCTATGTGAGAAGACTGGCAAGCAGCTTTAAAAACCTCTTGCAGCGTCGGATTATCGCCCGGACCGCTCCACATGTCCGCTTCAAAACATTCCACCAACCGCTCGGCCTGGAGCAATTCGATTATGTGGGCATCGGGCGTGGCAGCCCGGACGGAGCTGGCATGGCCAGCCCGTTTGACCATATGCTGGATATCCTCTGGGTGGGTTCCGCCAGCGACATGGCCCCAGAAACCTGCGCGCATCGCCAGTTTCTGCTCGACATAATAGTGAACGGCATCGTGCGGAATTATTCCCTTTTTGGGAAATGTGGTTTGCTCCACCGAACCATCCTGCCGCTCGATCTTTATCCAATCGCGATCCGATCCCTTGGAGATACTAATGATCATGTGTCTGAAATAGCGATGGACATTATCGATGACAAGCGCGCGCAATGGGACTATGCGGCGTTGCATATGGCAACTGCAATTCCTTCTCCACCTAAAGTCGGCATGGTGTCTCTTGGCTGTCCCAAAGCCCTTGTCGACAGTGAACGCATACTGACTCAACTGCGCTCTGACGGCTATCAAATGTCCGCAGATTATGCGGGCGCAGATGTTGTGCTGGTCAATACCTGCGGCTTTCTCGACAGCGCTAAGGAAGAGTCGTTGGAGGCCATTGGCGAAGCGATGGCGGAAAACGGCCGCGTAATCGTCACCGGTTGCATGGGTAACGAAGCCGACACAATCATGGAGCGCTTCCCGGATGTATTGGCCGTTACCGGTGCGCATCAATATGAGGACGTCGTTACGGCGGTGCATGCAGCGGCTCCGGCAGCGCGCGGCGCGTTTGTTGACCTGGTCCCCGATGCCGGCCTGAAACTGACACCGCGTCACTATAGCTATTTGAAGATTTCCGAAGGCTGCAACCATCGCTGCTCTTTCTGCATCATCCCGTCCTTGCGCGGCGATCTGGTGTCACGGCGGCCCGACGCGATTTTACGGGAAGCGGAGAAGCTGGTTGCCAATGGCACCAAGGAATTGTTGGTGATCAGCCAGGACACATCGGCCTATGGCGTTGATATCCGGCATAAGCCGCAAATCTGGAATGGTCCGATAGGGCAGGGCCGCGAAGTGCGTGCACATATGACAGATCTGGCGGTGGCGCTGGGCGAACTCGGCGTGTGGACGCGGCTGCACTATGTCTACCCCTATCCGCATGTCGACAAGGTCATCCCGCTGATGGCTGAAGGCAAGATTACGCCTTATCTCGACATTCCGTTCCAACATGCCGCGCCCAATGTCCTGAAACGCATGAAACGGCCGGCCAATGAGGCCAAGGTCTTGCAACGCGTGAAAAGCTGGCGCGATATCTGCCCGGACCTGACGATCCGCTCTACCTTTGTGGTTGGTTTTCCGGGTGAGACCGAAGAGGACTTCCAATATCTGCTCGATTGGCTGGAAGAAGCGCAACTCGATCGGGTCGGTGGTTTCCGCTTCGAACCGGTTGAAGGCGCTGCGGCCAATGCGTTGGACGGTGCGGTACCGGAGGATGTCAAGGAAGAGCGCTATCAGCGCCTGATGGAAAAGACAGCCGCGATCAGCGCTGCGAGACTGCAGGCTAAAGTCGGTCGCGTCCTGCCCGTTATCATCGACGAAATCGGTGAACCGGATGAAGATGGCGACATCGGTGCAACCGCTCGGTCCCAAGCTGATGCCCCGGAAATCGACGGCAATGTCTTCCTGCGCAATGTGAACGGCGATCTGACAGTCGGCGACATAATCGACGCCGAAATTGAAGACGCTGACGCCCATGATCTGTTCGGAGCGCCGTTAAACAGCTGAACTATCAGCATGGTATCGGATGGTCAGTGGTAATCTTGGTCAGTATAAGATCGGCAATGACTCTATCACATCCCCATATAATCCTTCTTGCCCACCGGAACGCCTTGCATGCGCAATAGGTTATAAGCGGTGGTGACATGGAAAAACAGGTTGGGGAGGTAAAAGCTTAGGACATAGGTTTTGCCGTCCAGATCCATGGTTTGATCCGGGCCGATGGGCATCGAAATCATCATGCTTTCATTGCCATCGATGGTCGCATCATCTGCCTTGGCCACAGTCGCGCCACATTCAGCGACGCGTGCGATCAGGGCGTCAAACGTGTCGCCTTCCATCGGCAGGTTCGGCAAGTCATCCGTCGCAACACCCTCCATTCGCGCGGCGCCTCGCACCGCAAATTCGGTGATCATCTGCACCTGCCATTTCATTTCGTGCATGTCAGGGAATAACCGATTTTCCATGAAGGCTTCTTCCGACGCTTCTGTCGCTCCGGCATGGGCCTTGGCCTTTTCCAAAATGTTTGTCAGTCCGCGAAAAGCCTGAGCGGTGGAGGATTTGAATATTTGGGAAAGGGCTATGGTCATTAATGATCCTCAATGATTTTGCATGATGTCTGAAGTGATGCTGTGAGCGGTATCACATTAAGTTGAATAGAAGAAATCCACCCAGTGCAAGGAAACAGATCAAGGTTCCGAAAGCCCCGATAACGCGGGCCAGAACAAATATCTTACCGTCGTCGGCACCTTGTGATCCGGCTTCAGTGGATAACGCTATGGCATGGCAAAAGCGGGCAAAGACAAATCCGATGGCGATAATCAAGACCGCTTGTTGGGGGACAACTGTCATTTCAGCAATGGCCAAGGCGGCTAGAAAAATACCGGCATTTTCGGCCAGATTACCATGTCTTCGGACCTTGCGTTCCATCACGGGATCATCGCCCAAACCCAAGTTGATACCGGCCTTGGCCCGGTGCAGTCCGGTAAGGACCATCAATATTCCTTGCATGATAATTAAAAGGCCGCCCGCATAAGCGGAAATGATTGGTGCAGTCATATAGGTCTCTCCTGCGGCTTTTGTTGGTGCGGGTGCCAGAAAAAAATACTGCCATTGAAGCCGTCTATGAGTCTGGTTACTGGCTAAAAAAACCAATGTCCAAAGAAGTAATTGCACATAGCTGGTGCAAAAACGAGCCATGTAATTTTCATACTGTTGCAGTATCGACTATAGAGGAAGAATATGAAAACCAAGGCGCAGATGAACAGGTAGCGATATGGACTGGGAAGATATCAAGACGTTTCGCGAGGTGATGAACGGCGGCACCGTCCGTGCGGCTGCGAAAAACCTTGGTGTCCACCACAGTACCGTCAGCAGAAGAGTTGAACATCTCGAGAAGTCACTCGATGTGATGTTGTTTGAACGGCGACCTGAAGGATATTTCCCAACATCGGCTGGGGAAGAACTCGCGCGTGCAGCGGGCATATTTGCCGATGATCTGATCGCGGTCGAGCGTCATATTGCTGGCCGTGATAATGATCTGACCGGCAAAATTCGCGTGACCATGGCCGAACCCTTTGCGACATCGATGTTTGCTGCGCGCCTGCCAGAATTTTGTGATGCCTATCCGGGTCTCGAGCTGGAGATTTTGACGAGCTACGACTTACTGGATGTCGCTAGGCGAGAGGCTGATATTGCCATTCGCATGGACAATAACCCGCCGGAAACGCTGGTCGGTAAAAGACTGTTTGCCTACACGACCTCCATTTTTGCGCACCCCGATTATCTCGCGCGCCATGATTTTGTTAACCAGCCTGAGCAAGCACGTTGGTTGGGTTGGACTGATCGGGAAAGCCGGTTTCCCGATTGGACACAGGATACCGAATTTGCGCGCGTTCCAGTCTGGGGGAATTTTGGTAGCATATCCCTGCAGATTGAAATGGCGCGGGCAGCAATGGGGCTTGTGATGATCCCGTGTCTTGCAGGGGACCACGTGCCGGACCTGGTCCGTGCGACTGATCGCGATCCAACCCCGTCGCGCGATATCTGGATATTGACCCATGATGATTTGCGCGGCACCGCACGGGTAAGAGCGTTTATGGAATTTGCTGAAACGGTATTGCGCGACAATGAAGCTGCGCTTGTCGGACGGCTGCCGAAGCCGGAGGATTAACTCCAGTCTGTTAACCAATTTCTGGCAAATAGCCTTGAAAGCGGTCTTTTTTCTCGTTGCAGCTTAACTATGAAATTGCACATCATGTAAACCGATCTTGTTTATCATCCTGGTATGATCAAGTCGTTCCCTCAGCTACCAGCCGGTCGTCAGACCGCGATCATCACGGCTATTGCAACCATCGCGTCCGTCATATTGGCCGCGATATTGCACTATAGCTTTATAGGATTCGGCCGTGAATTCTGGAATGGAATCACCATTGCTCTGGTCATTCCATGGGCGATTAGTGTGCCACTGGGCTGGTATCTTGCGCGACAGAACGAGAAACTGGTCAAGCTCGCCAATCGCCTGCGGGAGACCCGTCAGCATTTGCAGGATGTCAACAAGGCGCTGAAGCACAAGGCGAACATCGATGGTCTGACCGGCCTCGCCAATCGGGAGCATTTTCTGGATCTGCTGGATCGACGACGTCTGCAGTCGCAGGATAGTGTGTTGATGATCATTGATGCCGATCATTTCAAAATCATCAATGATAGCTATGGCCACCCTGTTGGTGACAAGGCGTTGATCCTGTTCTCGTCTGTGTTCAAGAGAATTTTGCGGAAAGATGATCTGGTTGGACGGATTGGCGGTGAAGAATTTGGTGTTCTGTTACCGGACACCAGCGCCGCCGAAGGTGAGATAATTGCCGAGATGATCCGCTTTGAAATTGAAAATACGCTGTTTGAGCCTCAGGAAGGTGTCGCTCACCGGATCACTATCAGCATTGGTATGACCAGCATATCACCCGATGAGGAACGGGCTTTGCCGATGCGCAATGCCGACAGTGCCCTTTTCGAAGCCAAAAGGCGCGGACGCAACCAATGTGTACGCTACACGCCCGGCATGCGGGAAAAGCCGCGACCCTTTTTTGAAGCTGGGGTCATACAGCAACCGATCGAAGTTCGAGTCTGAATCAGAGCGGAAAACTCAGGCAGCCTGATCTGCAAATTTTCGATAATTTAGTCATGACGGACATGTCCGCCGCTGCTAGTGCTATCCGGCATGACAGATACAGATTCTTCGAGTGCTCCACAGTCCGAAAATGGCTCCGATAAAGATCAACATCTCTATCTGGTCGATGGTTCGGCCTATATTTTCCGTGCCTATCATCGCCTGCCACCTCTGACCAACATTCATGGTGAACCGGTTGGCGCGGTATATGGTTATACAACGATGCTTTGGAAGCTGGCTGACGAGCTTCACAAGGCGGATGGTCCTACGCATATGGCGGTCGTGCTCGACAAATCGTCGCAAAGCTTTCGCAATGAACTTTATAGCGAATACAAGGCGCATCGCCCTGAGCCGCCGGAAGATCTGCGCCCGCAGTTTCCGATGATTCGAGATGCGACCCGCGCGTTTTCGCTGCCGCTTATCGAGGAGGAAAATGTCGAAGCGGATGATATGATCGCCAGCTATACTAAAGCCGCAGTGGAACAGGGTTGGAAGGTCACGATTGTCTCGTCTGATAAAGACTTGATGCAATTGATCGAACCGTTTGACGATAGCCGTGTCGACATGCTCGACACCATGAAAAATGTTCGCATGGGCAAGGCTGCGGTTGAAGAAAAATTCGGGGTTGGTCCTGAAAAGCTTGGTGATGTGTTAGGCTTGATGGGTGACAGCGCCGATAATATCCCAGGCGTGCCTGGCATTGGTCCAAAAACCGCTTCGAAGCTGATCAACGAATATGGCGATATCGAAGCTGTGCTCGCCGCTGCGCCGGATATGAAAAAGTCCAAGATGAAGGAGAATATTCTCGAGAATATCGAACAGGCACGCCTGTCACGGGTGTTGGTGACACTGAAAGAAGATTGTCCGTTGCCCGACACGCTCGAAAGCTTCTTGCTGAAGGATATTCCCGACGACCCTCTGCGCGAATTTCTTACCCATCACGGGTTTAATTCACTGCTCAAGAAACTCGGTGGCGGGCAGGCCGAGCCACAAAATCCGGATGTTGATGGCGGAATTGGAAACAGCGCTCCGGCGGCTGCAGCCAAACCGGTCGAAGCACCGGCGATTGATCGCAGCGCATATGAATGTGTGCAGGATATCGACGCGCTGGATAAGTGGATTGATCGGGCGCGTGCCAAGGGCATAATGGCAGTAGATGTCGAGACCGATAGCCTCGAAAGCGTCACTGCGCGGGTTGTAGGTGTCTGCATGGCCACGGGCCCCAACGAAGCCTGCTATATCCCGCTTGGCCATGGAAGCGGAGATATGTTTGCGGAATCGCCTGAACAGATTCCGACAGAAGAAGCGCTCGCGCGCCTCAAGCCGCTGCTCCAGGACGAAGCCGTGCTAAAGGTTGGTCAAAATTTGAAATATGACATGACTGTGCTGGCCCAACATGACGTTCGGATCACACCATTTGATGATACTTTGGTGATGAGCTTCAACCTCGACGCCGGCTTGCATGGTCACGGAATGGACGAGCTCAGCAAGCTGCATCTCGGTCATGAATGTATCAGCTTCAAATCGCTGACCGGCACAGGTAAAAAAGCGATCAGCTTCGCAGAAGTGTCGCTCGATAAAGCCACCGAATATGCCGCTGAAGACGCAGATGTTACGTTGCGTTTGAGGGAAATATTGCGCTTGCGTATGGCACCGGAGCAGGCAACGCGGATCTATCAGATGGTCGACCGTCCGCTGGTCCCGGTCATTGCCAAAATGGAAGAAACAGGCGTGCTGGTCGACCGTGAAGAACTGTCCCGGCTTTCGCAGAGCTTTGCGGAGAATATGGAGAGTCTTGAGAAAGAAATCCATGAATTGGCAGGGGAGCCATTTTCGATCGGCAGTCCCAAACAACTCGGTGAAATCCTGTTTGGCAAGCTTGGTCTGAAAGGTGGGAAGAAAGGCAAAAGTGGACAATATTCAACCGATGTCACTGTTCTAGAGCGGCTTGCGGGTGATGGTGAACCGATTGCTCAAAAGGTTGTAAACTGGCGCCAGTTGTCCAAACTTAAATCGACTTACACGGACGCGCTTCAGGAGCAGATCAACACCAAGACGGGCAGGGTCCATACGTCTTATAGCTTGAGTGGCGCGCAAACCGGGCGGCTATCCTCTACCGAACCGAATTTGCAAAACATTCCGATCCGCACCGAGATTGGCCGACAAATCCGCCAAGCCTTTGTCGCTGCGCCAGGCAACGTCATCCTCGCCGCCGATTACAGCCAAATAGAGTTGCGCCTTGCCGCGCATATCGCCGATGTGGGGACTCTGAAAGAAGCTTTTGCGGCCGGCGAAGACATTCATAATCGTACTGCACAAGAATTGTTTGGAACTGTGGATCGTGACACCCGCGCGCGCGCGAAGACCATCAATTTTGCTATACTCTATGGAATTTCCCGTTGGGGCCTCGCCAAACGTTTGGAGGTGGATCCGGATGAAGCGCAGCAGATGATTGATACTTATTTTGAGCGCTTCCCTGGTATCAATCGCTATATTTCCGAAACTCTGCAGGCCGCGCGTGAGAGCGGCTATACGGAAACATTATTCGGTCGGAAAACCTGGTTCGAACGCCTGAAATCTGCGAACCAGGCTGAGCGTCAGGGCAGTGAACGTGCCGCGATCAACGCGCCTATCCAAGGTACCAGTGCTGATATCATTAAGCGCGCCATGGCCCGCATCGGCCCGGCGCTGGCGGATGCCGGTTTGTCGCAAGTCAAAATGCTGATGCAGGTCCACGATGAACTGGTGTTTGAACTGCCGGAAAGCGATGTCGAGGCCGCATCCGAATTGATCCGAACGGTCATGGCGAATGCAGCAAAACCGGCGGTGAAGCTGTCTGTTCCGTTGGATGTCGATATCGGTACGGGCAAGTCTTGGGATGAGGCCCATTGATGGTGCGGCTGCGTTAACTCGCCGATCAATTTTCGAGCAAAACCAGTTTTTGGCGACACTGGTTCTTTGAAAGCGGGTGTTGATCTTCTCTCATAGCTCGGCAATTATGACCTGATCACCGCATGGCGAGCATTGTCAGCCGTCCCCCGGTTCTCTGGAGACTCTTTAATGCGACAGACGTTTCGGTTGCAATTTCCCTCTGCTCTGTTTGCGGTCTTTATATTATTGGCGACAATGCCAGCAATGGCCAGCAGCGAAGGCCACCAGGGCGGTTTCGCGCATGATGGTAGTGATCTGGAACCAGATTCGCGCGTTGTCTACGGTACGCTCGAAAACGGTCTGCGCTATGCAGTGATGAAGAACAGCACGCCAACTGGTGTCGCAGCGCTGCGAATGCGAGTGGCTACAGGGTCATTAAATGAGACTGAAAAGCAGAGAGGTATTGCGCATTTTCTTGAGCATATGGCGTTCAACGGATCGAAAAATGTTGCCGAAGGTGAGATGATAAAACGCCTTGAACGCTATGGTTTGTCCTTTGGGGCAGACACCAATGCGAGCACCGGTTTCAGTCAGACCATTTATAAGTTGAACTTGCCATCTGTAGGCGAGGAGATTTTGAACGAAGCCTTTTTCCTGATGCGTGAAACAGCGGAAAATCTCACGCTCGATAAGAAAGCTATTGAGCGCGAGCGCGGTGTGATCGCATCGGAGAAACGCAGCCGGGATTCAGTTAACTTCCAGGCTCTGGTGGCCAATTTGGGTTTCCTGACCGAAGGCAGTGGTCTGGTTGATCGCTTGCCAATTGGCACGGACGAAACCATTGCCAGCATGCCGCGTTCGGAATTTGTGAAATATTACCGCGCCCACTATCGACCAGACAATACGTTCATCGCTTTTATCGGAGATATAGAGACGGATCTGGCGGTCAAGAAGATCAAAGCCTATTTTGGCAATTGGCGTCCCGCCTCCTCGCCTGCACCGGCTGCAGAAATACCGCCGATCAGTATCGTTCCAGGCAGGATCGGCTATCATCAGAATGACGGAATCTTGACCATTGTCTCATTGGGTATTCTTCATCCCTATGAGCAACGTCCTGATAATCTGGCGCGTCGTAAAGAGGGCTTTTTGCGCGCATTGGGAGCACAGATTGTCAATCGCCGGCTGGACCGGAAAGTGGATGCTGGTGATGCCCCCTATCTTGATGCGTCAGTTATTCGCTTTGCGCCAGAAGACAAGGTGGACGCGTGGATTATCCGTATGCGAAGCGATCCGGAAAACTGGCGCGAAGCACTAGCTGGAGGAGACCAGGAGATCCGACGCGCCTTTACCTACGGCTTTTCCCAGACAGAGTTGGACGAAGCGCTGGCGCGGTGGCGCAAAAGACTGCAGGTGGCCGTGGATCGCAAGGATACGCGAAAGACCTATGCAGGGCTGGAATATAATTATGCAAAGGAGTTGGTGGACAGCTTTGCCAACGAGCGTGTTTTCACAGCGCCCGAGACTGATCTCGAGCGGTTCGAGAAATTTGCGGCTGAAATATCACTGGCTGATGTCGAGCGGGTTTTTCGTGAACGTTGGACGGGAATTGAAAAGCCATTTGTCTATCTCGCGACCGATCAAAAGTTGGGCAGTCCCGAAGCGGAGATAGGCGCTGCGCTTACGGCGTCCCGTAAAATCGCGGTTTCGCCGTTGGAAAGCGAGCAAGGGAAGAAATTTGCCTATACCAATTTCGGCAAGTCCGGTCTGGTGAAGAGGGAGGCATATCTGCCCGATGCCGATGCCTATACGGTGACATTTGCCAACAATGTGCGGCTGAATTTCAAACAAACGGATTTTGACAGCGATACCATTGGCGTCCGCGTGCGCGTTGGCAGCGGATTTATTTCCATGCCGCAGAAAGACGAAAGCTTGCGACGGCTGGCTGAAAACCTGCTGAATGGCAGTGGCGTGGAAGGATATAGTGCGGATGAGTTGCGGACGCTTTTTGCAGGAAAACGTGTCGGCACCAGAGTGCGCCTGCGTCCTAATAATGATGCGCTAGAAATTGTCGGAGGGACGAACCGTGAAAACCTTCCGGATCAGCTTAACTTGATGACCGCTCATGTCATTGCTCCTGCTTATCGCAAACAAACCGTCAGACGCTATCACGACAAGATAAAAGCATGGTACCCAACCCATGATGCGACGCCCCTTAGAGTAGCGGACAAGGAATTGCCCCGCATGATCCGTTCAGGTGACCGTCGCTATGGCTATGATAGCCTCGAAAGCTTTCTGTCACCGGAAATTGCGGATGTACGCGACTGGATGGACCCGCAGCTGGAAAATGGCTTGATCGAAATTACAATCGTCGGCGACGTCGATCGGGCCACCGCCATTGCGGAGGTTGCGCGAACATTCGGGGCGCTGCGAAAAAGAGCGGACAGCAAGGATGCGTTCCTAGATATGCGCAAGCTTGCATTCCCAGCTCAACCAGCGGAGCCATTCACATATTACCATAAGGGGAATCAAGATCAGGCGGTTGTCAGGATCTATTGGCCTGCACCTAAAGCGTCCGATCCTGCCAATATATTCAAAATGCAGGTGTTGCGCAGCGTATTCCGCAATCAGCTAACCGCTGTTCTTCGCGAAGAGATGGCCGCAACCTATTCGCCAGGCGCCGGTCTGTTCGCCAATGATCTGTTTGAAGACTATGGCTATATATTTGCCAGCGTGACCGCAGCACCAGAAAATGTCGATGCTGTGCATCAGGCTATACTGACCGTTGGAAAGGGGCTTGCTGATGGAGCAATTGATCAGGATATTTTCGGTCGGGCCCTCAAACCCATAATGGACGACATTAACAGCACGCTGGAAAATAACGGCTATTGGCTAAATATATTGGGCGATGCGCAGACAGATGCTACCGGGTTGGTGAGACATCGGCTGCGTGAAAATATTCTGCGGAACATGACGGTCGAGGATATCAAGCTACTGGCGGCACAGATATTTGATACACAGGTTGCGGTGACTGCCTATGTTCTGCCGGCTCTTTCTGAAGAGGCACAATCTGATCCTGTCCAGGTTGGCGGATGACACTGGGCTTTCGTTTCGCCCGTGCTTCGCACCTCGGTTAGTCTGATCAACCCGGCCAATTCCAGATCCCGTCCGCTCCTTCCGTCCATTTTGGGCGGTTTTCAGCTTTTTGTTCTGGGGCGAGCCTGACGATAAGAGCCCAGCAAGCGCACACTGTTGCAGTGGAAGTGCAGCTCCTCCAACGCGCGATCGACTGCTGGATCGCCTGGTGCCCCTTCGATATCGGCATAGAATTTCGATGCCGAAAAACTGCTGCCTTCCTGGTAGCTTTCCAGCTTCGTCATATTCACACCATTTGTGGCGAAGCCGCCCATCGCTTTGTATAGGGCAGCGGGGATATTCTTAACCTCGAATATGAAGGTCGTCATGGCTCTATAGTCATGAGCGCCATTGGATTGAGGCGTCACCGCTTCTGGTGCGAGCAGAACGAAGCGGGTCATGTTATGATCTTCGTCCTCAATCGCATCGGCAATCGGTTTCAGGCCATAAATCTGAGCCGCGAGCGGGGGCGCAATGGCTGCTGCGCTATGATCGTCATGTTGCGCGACATAGGCGGCAGCAGCAGCTGTATCGGCATAAGCGACCGGAATAATGTCATGGGTGCGCAGATAATGGCGGCACTGGCCAAGCGCTTGCGGGTGGCTCATTGCAGTTTTGATGTTGGCATCGGCAGATTTCGCCATCAAACAGTGGCGTATCGGCATGAAATGTTCAGCGACAATATGCAGGCCCGATTCGGGAAGCAGAAAATGGATGTCGGCGACGCGCCCGTGCAGGCTGTTTTCAATGGGGATGATTGCAGACCCGGCGGTGCCGAGTTTTACCGCATCCAGTGCGTCTTCGAACGAAAAACACGGCAGTGTGAGACAGTCCGGGGCATATTCCATTGCTGCAAGATGAGAATTTGCGCCAGGGGCTCCCTGAAACGCAATGGCTTGGGATGGCTGCTGTGCAGCGGTTTCGGTCATTTTTTTGACCATTCCCAACGCGTTTTCGGGAAAGCTGTTCATAATATTCTCTGTTCCTGTTCTTTCAGCTCATGACTGTTTGGCACGCGATTGCCGTACAAATCCCTGCTACGCAAGACCTGAAAAGAAAATAGCGAAGCTGGCGCAATATTATTAGGGGTTGCTACCATATCAGTTGGGACAAGATTAGTGAGCGGCAGGGCAATTGAGGTCTTGCTTTGAACGGACGCTCTTATTAGAGAAAGCCCCAAAGTTTCGGCGGGGTGATCCTGCCCGTCATTCAGGGATTTGACACGAGATGGACAATAACAACACCATTGCTGGCTGGGTATTAGCTGGCGGAATCGCGGCTCTCGGCTTTTCGATCCTCAGCGGAAAATATTTCCACGCGGACAAAAACGAGCGCCCTGAAACCATGGGCTATGTGATTGAAGGTGTCGAATCATCTGACGGTGGCAAGGAAGAAATGCCGATGAGCATGATGCTGGCGAAGTCCGACGTTGCGGCTGGTGAAGCGGTGTTCAAGAAATGTATCGCCTGCCACACGATCAATGAAGGCGGCGCCAATGGTATCGGCCCCAACCTCTATAACTCGCTTGGCAAGCCGCATGGCAATGTCGCTGGTTTTGCCTATAGTGATGCTCTGTCGTCCGTTGCGGGCAACTGGAATTTTGATAATATGAATGCATGGCTGATTTCACCACGGAAATATGCGCCCGGCACAAAAATGACCTTTGCCGGCCTCAGCAAGCCTGAAGACCGTGCCAATGTTATTGCTTATATGAATGCGCAGGGATCAAACTTGCCATTTCCTGAGCCGCCAGCGGAAGAAGCACCCGCAGAGGGCGAAGCTGTCGCTGAAGCAGAGGCCGATGCTGCTGCCACCGAAGTTGCAGAAGAAACTGTTGCAGCAGACGAAGCGGCTGCGGCAGAATAAAGTCTCGACAGATTAATTGCGGCTTAGCCGGTTAATCGCTGTCGGCGCTTAACCGCAGTCCAGTCCGTAGAACTCCTGGATAATGGCCCAGGCTTCATCCGCAGTTTCAACAAATTGGAACAGGTCGAGATCTTTGGCGCTAATCGTGCCTTCTTCGGCCAAGGCGTCAAAATTTATCACGCGATGCCAGAAATCCTTGCCGAACAGGATGATCGGAAGCGGTTCCATCTTGCCGGTCTGAACCAGCGTCAGCAGTTCAAAAAACTCGTCAAACGTGCCGAAGCCGCCCGGGAATACTGCAACCGCTCTGGCGCGTAGCAGGAAGTGCATCTTGCGCAGCGCGAAATAATGAAACTGGAAACTGAGAGACGGGGTTACATATTCATTCGGTGCCTGCTCGTGCGGTAGGACGATGTTGAGGCCGATTGATTCTTTGCCCGCATCGGTTGCACCGCGATTGGCCGCTTCCATGATGGAGGGGCCGCCGCCGGAGCAGACAACAAAGTCACGCTTGCCATTTTCGGTAATTCCGCAATCGCTGGCTATTTGGCCCAATTTGCGGGCTTCATCGTAATATTTGGATTTTTCTTTCAGCCGCTGGGCGGTCTTCAAAGAGGCTTCGTCGGTGGCTGCCTCGACGAGTGCATCTGCCTTGCTAGGTTCAGGGATGCGCGCTGAGCCATACATGACCAGCGTCGAGCCAATGCCCGCCTCATCAAGCAACATTTCAGGTTTCAACAGTTCCAGCTGAAACCGAACCGGCCGCAATTCCTCGCGGAGCAGGAAGTCATTATCCTGAAACGCTAGCGTATAGGCTGGGTCTTCGGTCTGGGGGGTGCTGAGAGCCTGTTGTTTGGCAAAATCTGCTTCTTGTTTTGCACGATAGAAGCGGCGGTCGTGTAAATCTTTATTTGTCATGGCTCTGCCCTAGAGCATAGCAATGTGACTTGCCAATGAACTTAATGGTTTATCGAAAAAATCATTCTAGCGGCAATAACCGTTGCCACCCATGTCGAAATGGAAATGATCGGAATGCGCGGCATTGAAATCGGGGCTGAGTACGGTCCCGAAACGCCTACAGGCGCTTTTGTGGATCGCCCGCAAGAATTTCTTCTCCTGCCGTCCATTGTTCCAGTTTTTGGTGAGTGTAATGCGCCGCCCATCGGCCAAAACAAAGCCAGACACATCGATCGCATTGGCGCGGCCATGTTCGGACAGGCGATTGGATCCGGCGACACGACGGCAACTATAGCTGCCCATGGTCTCAATTCTCACCAGTTCGCTTCCCAGATATTGGCGCGCGGCACGTCTGACAGCATATTCTGTCCATGCGGCAAACTTGTTGGCCAGCTCGCATCTCACCGGACCCAGGTTTGAAATCTCTGTACGGCGACCAACATCGAGCATTGTGATCGCATCTATCTGGCTACAACCGCCCGAGAAATTCTGATTGGGCAGAGGAGAAAAACGGACACCAGCGTTGCGCAACTCCCCGAAACATTGCCGAGCGCTGGGACTCGGATCAATTTTGACGCCACTGGATGGCCGTTTACTGTCGGGTATCCCGCAGGCACCCAGCGCCAATGACAGAAATCCCAAAATCAAAAAGTTGCGCGTAACTGGCGCTTTTACACATGGTTTTTTCATATAAACTGCTTGACGAAGCGATCCTAAATCAGAGCTGAAGATTGGGATGTATACCTGTTTTTCAGCCAAATAGGATGGTCTTTGCGACAAATGGAATTTTTCTTTTCCGGTACGCGAGTCGCATGCTCTCAAAAAAAGCGGCATTGATAGAGACTTGGATATTGTCGCTTGACTTGCTGCGCTGCAACAACCATTGCGGCGACGGGCCACGCGGTCCCAACGCCGCGCGAGCTCTCTGTAAGGAGAAGCATACATGACAGATACTACGTTACCGCAACCCGAGTTGCGTCCAAATTGCCCGAATTTTTCTTCGGGCCCTACCGCCAAATTTCCTGGCTGGTCTCTCGATAAACTCAACACTATTGCCATGGGGCGCTCGCATCGTTCTGCGACTGGTAAAGGCCGGCTGAAATATGCCATTGACCTAAGCCGCGAGTTGCTGGGCATTCCCGATGACTATCTGATCGGCATTGTTCCTGCGTCTGATACCGGCGCGGTTGAACTGGCGATGTGGAACATGCTCGGTGCACGTCCGGTTACGGTTGCTGCTTGGGAAAGCTTCGGCAATGTCTGGATCCAGGATGCGGTTAAGCAGCTCAAGCCAGCCGATCTCACCGTCCTGGAAGCCGATTATGGCGAAATTCCAGACCTCACCCAGATCGACAAGGGTGATGATATTGTCTTCACCTGGAACGGGACGACGTCGGGAGCAAAAATTCCGAATACTGACTGGATTGCTGACGATCGCGATGGTGTGACGATCAATGACGCCACCAGCGCCGTTTTTGCGCAGCCTATGGACTGGGCGAAGCTCGATGCCACCACCTATAGCTGGCAGAAAGTTATGGGTTCAGAGGCCGGCCACGGCATGCTAATCCTCAGCCCACGCGCTATTGAACGCATTGAAAGCTACAGCCCAAGCTGGCCGCTGCCCAAAATTTTCCGTGTGAAAAAAGGCGACAAGCTTAATCGTTCTATCTTCGAAGGCGCGACCATCAACACGCCTTCTTTGCTGGCGACCGAAGACTATATCGCTTCGCTGGAATGGGCCAAATCCATCGGCGGATTGCCAGAGCTGCATGCTAGGGCAGATCGCAACGCCAAGCTGGTCCATGACTGGATCGAAGCGACACCATGGCTCCGCAATATGGTCAGTGATCCCGCAAAGTGGACGAACACAGGCGTTTGCATGATGTTCGAGGGTGATTGGTATGATGGTCTAAATGATGATCAGAAAGCCTCTGTGCCCAAGAAGATCGCAGCGATGCTCGAAGAGATGAACATCGGCTATGACTTTAATGGCTATCGCGATGCACCAGCGTCCTTGCGCATCTGGTGCGGTTCGACCGTTGAGGAAGAAGATATTCGCCGCCTGCTGCCCTGGATTGAATGGGCCTACGCACAGGTTAAAGCCGAGATTTAATTTATCGCGTCATTCCAGCAGAAGCTGGAATCTCCTCGCACAATAGCGTCGCAATCATGGAGATCCCAGCCTTCGCTGGGATGACGAAAATCAAAAGAGATTTTCTATGCCAAAAGTACTTATTTCCGACAAAATGGATCCCAAAGCCGCCGAGATTTTCCTTGAACGCGGCGTTGAGGTAGATGAAATTACGGGCCAGACACCCGAAGAATTGATGCAGATTATCGGTGACTATGATGGTCTTGCCATTCGGTCATCGACAAAAGTGACACCTGAAATTCTGGAAGCCGCCACCAACCTGAAGGTGGTTGGCCGCGCAGGTATTGGTGTCGACAATGTCGATATTCCCGCTGCATCGACCAAAGGCGTGGTGGTTATGAACACGCCATTTGGTAACAGCATTACAACGGCGGAACATGCCATTGCGATGATGTTTGCGCTGGCACGGCAACTGCCATCTGCTGATGCTTCGACGCAGGCTGGAAAATGGGAAAAATCAAAATTCATGGGGGTCGAGCTGACCAACAAGACGCTCGGCTTGATCGGAGCTGGCAATATTGGTTCGATTGTTGCCGAGCGCGCCATCGGCCTGCGCATGAAGGTTGTTGCCTATGATCCGTTTCTAACCGCAGAACGTGCGGTTGAGATTGGGATCGAGAAAGTGACGCTCGACGAGCTGCTCGAACGTGCTGATTTTATCACCATGCACACGCCGCTGACGGACCAGACTCGCAACATCATGTCTGCCGAAGCCATTGCCAAAACCAAACCAGGCGTGCGGATCATCAATTGTGCTCGCGGTGGATTGATTGATGAAGCGGCCTTGAAAGAGGCGTTGGAATCCGGCCATGTTGCTGGCGCAGCGCTGGATGTATATGCGGAGGAGCCAGCAAAGGAAAATGCGCTCTTTGGCACGCCAAACCTTATCTGTACGCCACATTTGGGTGCTTCGACCAGCGAGGCGCAGGTTAATGTCGCTATCCAGGTCGCGGAACAGATGGCCGACTATCTGGTCAATGGTGGCGTCGAAAATGCACTGAACATGCCTAGCCTTTCGGCTGAACAGGCACCGAAGCTCAAACCTTATATGACCTTGGCAAATCAGCTGGGATCAATGATTGGTCAGCTATCCAGTAGTTCGCTGAAAGGCATTTCGGTAGAAGTTGAAGGCGCAGCCGCCGAGCTCGATCCCAAACCGATTACCGCCGCTGTTCTTGCTGGATTGATGGCAGCTTATAGCGACTCAGTGAATATGGTGAATGCGCCCTATCTTGCGAAAGAGCGTGGTCTTGATGTCCGTGAAGTGCGACATGACCGTGAGGGCGATTATCATACATTGGTCCGCGTATCGGTCACGACCGATGAAGGTGAGAAGTCCGTAGCCGGCACGCTGTTCGGTTCTTCTGGCCCTCGTTTGGTCGAGATGTTCGGCATCAAGGTCGAGGCCGATCTGGAAGGCGATATGCTCTATATTGTCAACCGCGACCAACCTGGCTTCATTGGCAGCGTTGGATCCACGCTGGGCGAGGCTGGGGTCAATATTGGTACTTTCCATCTGGGGCGTCGTGCTGATGCACCGGGTGGAGAAGCCGTGTTGCTGCTTTCCATCGATTCGCCAGTGGAAGAACCAGTGCTATGGGCTGTTTGCCAGCTTGAAGGCGTGAAAACGGTGAAAGCCCTGCGCTTCTAAACAGAAGAGCAAAAAACCGGTGGCCTGAGCGCGCGCTTAGGCTATGGAGACGAAAGTCTATGCAAAAGCTGTCTAACTTGCTGCCTGAAGGCTTTCACGATTCCCTACCGCCCCATGCCGAAGCAGGGTCGCGTCTGGAACGTGACGTTCTCGATACCTTAGCCAGCCATGGCTATGCACGGGTGTCGCCGCCCTTGGTTGAATATGAAGACGTGCTGACGGGCCGGATGACCGGATCGGCAAAAAGCGACCTGATGCGTTTTGTTGATCCGATCTCGCAGCGGACCTTGGCGCTAAGACCCGATGTGACGATGCAGATCGGTAGGATCGCCGCGACCAGCCTGTCTGAAGCAGCGCGCCCATTGCGTCTCAGTTACTCTGGACAGGTATTGAAGCTGCGCTCCGGTCAATTGCGCCCGGAACGGAGTCGTTTGCAGATCGGTGCCGAGCTGATCGGAACCGATAGCGTCGCAGCGGCCAGTGAAATCGTGTCGGTCGCAATCGAAGCATTAAGCCGGGCGGGTCTGACGGGCATCACGGTGGATTTCACCATGCCGGATCTGGTTGATATCTTGTCTTCCGGACCATTGCCGCTGAGTGCTGCACAGGCAGCCGAGGTGCGCAGTGAACTGGATATGAAAGATGCTGGAGGTCTCACCGAACTGGGTGCGGTTGGCTATCTGCCATTGATTGAGGCAACAGGGCCTTTTGACGACGCCATGGCCAAGATGCGTGCGTTCGACGGCGACAAGCTGTTGGCATCGCGGCTGGACGGCATTGCTGCTATTGCAGCGAATATCAAAGACAAGGCGAACCTCACCCTCGACCCAACCGAGCGGCATGGCTTTGAATATCAGAACTGGTTTGGCTTTACGCTGTTTGCAGAGGGATTTGTCGGCGCGATGGGACGTGGCGGCAGCTATGAAATACCAACATCTGATGGCGGGATGGAAAATGCGGTCGGCTTTTCGCTCTATCCCAGCCCGCTAATTGATGCAGGTTTCAGCGCAAAGCCCAGGGATATTTTGTTTTTGCCGCTTGGGCATGACAGTGCAGTCGCGGCCGCTTTGCGGGCCGAAGGATGGCGCACGGTTGCGGCTCTTTCGGATAGCGACGATGCCGCCACTTTGGGGTGCACTCACCATTTGGATGGCAAGAAGCCGGTAGCAATTTAACAGGAAGAATTTTCAGATATGGCCAATGTAACGGTTATCGGTGCCCAATGGGGTGATGAGGGTAAAGGCAAGATTGTCGACTGGTTGTCGGAACGCGCTGATGTCGTGGTTCGGTTTCAGGGCGGTCATAATGCCGGCCATACATTGGTTGTGGATGGCGAAGTCTATAAGCTTTCTTTGCTGCCCTCCGGTATTGTTCGCGGGGCGCTGTCGATTATCGGCAATGGTGTGGTTCTTGATCCCTGGCACTTGCGCGATGAAATTGAAAAGCTGAGCAAACAGGGTGTGGCGATCAATGCGGATAATTTCAGTATTGCTGAAAACTGCCCGCTGATCCTGCCGATTCACCGCGATCTTGATGCGCTGCGCGAAAATGCCAGCGGGAAGGGCAAGATCGGGACCACCCAGCGCGGCATTGGTCCGGCCTATGAAGACAAGGTGGGTCGCCGTTCGATCAGGGTTTGTGATCTCGCCTATCTCGATGATCTGGGACCGCAACTGGACCGTCTCTGTGCCCATCATGATGCCCTGCGCGCTGGTTTTGGTGAACAGCCAGTGGATCGCGAGCGTTTGCTGGCCGACCTGAGAGAGATTGCCGACTCTGTACTGCAATATGCACAGCCTGTCTGGAAACGGCTGAACGAAGCACGCAAACGTGGTGACCGGATATTGTTCGAAGGTGCGCAAGGCGTGTTGCTGGATGTGGACCATGGTACTTATCCGTTCGTGACCAGCTCCAACACGATCTCTGGTACAGCCGCAGGTGGATCAGGTATCGGCCCTTCCGCAACTGGATATGTGCTTGGGATTGTGAAAGCCTACACCACGCGCGTCGGTTCCGGACCATTTCCAACCGAGCTGGCTGATGACATAGGCCAACGTCTCGGCGAACGGGGCCATGAATTTGGCACCAATACCGGACGGCAGCGGCGCTGCGGCTGGTTCGATGCGGTGCTGGTCCGGCAGGCCCTAGCCGTATCGGGAGTGAGCGGAATTGCGCTGACCAAACTGGATGTGCTTGACGGCTTTGAAGAGCTGAAAATCTGCGTTGGTTATGATCTCAATGGCGTAACCTATGACTATCTTCCGCCGCATCATCAGGACCAGGAAGCAGTGACACCAATTTATGAAAGCATGGCCGGCTGGAGTGAATCGACGGCTGGCGCACGGAGCTGGGCCGACTTACCGGCACAGGCGATCAAATATATCAAACGTGTCGAAGAGCTAATTCAGTGTCCGGTAGCGCTTGTTTCCACCTCTCCTGAGCGGGAAGACACGATTCTGGTGACCGACCCCTTTGCAGACTAGATTTTTCTTACTTCTGGCGCTGACCATAGTCGGCGGATGCGGAGCGGCTGAGCCTTCGCAGCAAGCCGACAATGCCCTTAGCGCGATACCGCTTCCGGTCATTCCAGCCGGAACCAAAGCCGATAGCATCTTGGTCGACAAAAGCGACCGGACCCTGATCCTTTACAAGGACGACGAGGAAATCGCGCGTTACGGCAATATCCGTTTTGGCGACGCACCCGAGGGACATAAGCGTTTTGAAGGCGACGAACGCACACCGGAAGGGCGTTATACGATAAATGGCCGGAACCCGGGAAGCAGCTATCATCTGAGTTTGCGCATATCCTATCCCAATGCAGCCGACCGCGCCTATGCCGAAGCGCGAGACAAGTCACCCGGGGGTGATATCTTCATTCACGGGCAACCCAATGGCCGAGACGGCGCGCCGATAGCATCGGATTGGACCGATGGCTGTATTGCGTTGAGCAATGCAGAGATTGAACAGATTTGGGAAACCGTGCCCGGCGGAGCGGAAATATATATCCTTCCCTAAACGTCGTCCGCCGAAATCATTTCCTCGACATCAATCTCGCCGGTCATCACACCCACTGTCGTTGCAATAGCGGCGTCGCCCGAGACATTGGTCGTCGTCCGCATCATGTCCATGATCCGGTCCACACCAGCGACAAAGGCAATGGTTTCCAGCGGAACGCCGACACTGCCGAAAACGAGCGCCATCATGATCAGGCCAGCGCCCGGAATACCGGCTGCACCAATGGCGCCGAGAGTTGAGGTAATCGCGATCAGAATATAGTCACCGAAGCTGAGATCGACTCCGAAAATCTGCGCTCCGAACAAGGTCGCGAGGCCCAGATACATGGCGGTACCGTTCATGTTGATCGTCGCACCGAGCGAAACAACAAAACTGGCAACCGAGTTGCTAACACCCAGATTGCGCTCTACGCAGCGCAAGGTCACGGGCAGGGTCGCGTTGGATGAAGCGGTCGAATAGCTCACCGCAATGGCGTCAATGATACCGCGGAAGAAATCAATCACGGGCAGCTTGGCAATGAATTTGATCATCGCTGAATACATCACCCCGATAATCAGCAAACAGCCGAGATAGTTGAGTCCAACCAGCTGCGCGAGGGAGACGAGCGCATCGGGGCCGAGTGTACCAGCAACCCATGCCATCAGCGCGAAGACGCCAAAAGGCGTCAGTTCCATGACAATCATCGTGACTTTTTGCATCACAATGGCACCGCTATCGAAAATCTTGGCAAGCGGTTTGCCCTCTTCCTTTGCCATCAAAATGCCGATTCCGATCAGCAGCGCGAATACGATCAACGGCAAAACCCGAACGTCCGCCATCACCTGCACCGGACTGTCCGGTACAATGGAAAGAATCATATCAACGGCAGTGGTGTCATTGGGAGTGGGCGTTTCGCCTTTCTGGATCGCACTGGTGTCAACGCCTTTGCCCGGCGCAAAAAACGTACCCAGCGCCAGGCCGAGCCAGGCGGCAATCTGGCCGGTTATGATGAATAATATCATTGCCCGTCCGCCGACACTGCCGAGCTTTCGCAGATCACCGAGGGCGGCAACGCCAGCAACCAGCGAGAAGAAGATCAACGGGACGACCAGCATCCTGATGGCTTTGATAAAGAAATCACCGATCCATTTTATGGTTTCGGATTCCGGTCCCCAGATCAAACCCGTGATCACCCCAAGGACCAAAGCTGCAATGACACGCTGCCATAGTGGAATCTTGAACCAAAAAGAAAGCATGCGTCCTCCCGAAAATATTTTTATGGAGCCTATCCTGCACTTTTAGCGGGAGCAAGCGCCTTTACCGCAACGGCTTTTGCGGGAACGATATTATATCCAGAAACTTATGGCCAGACAGGTAGCGAGGCCGACCCCAAAAGTAAGCGGAATACCCGCCTTGAAAAAATCCGTGAACCGATAATTGCCCGCGGCATAGACCAATGTGTTGGTTTGATAACCGATGGGGGTTGCGAAACTGGCCGAGGCGGCAAACATGACGGCAATCACCAACGGCCTTGGATCGACGCCGAGATCCTGGCCCAGAGCGATAACGATCGGTGTAATGATGATGGCCACGGCATTGTTGGTAACAATTTCGGTCATGAATACGGACAGCACATATACAGCGAAGACCAAGGCCCACGGCGGCAAAGCCTGGAGCCAGGGGGTAAGCTGATTAACGATCAAGTCGACGCTGCCTGCCTGTTGTAAGCCAAGGCCAACAGCGAGCATCCCGAAAATTAACACAAGCACATTGCCGTCAATTGATCCCCAGGCTTCCTCGGCATCAATGCAGCGTGCGAGTAGTATCGCGCCAACTGCCAATATGGCTGCGACGGCCAGCGGAATGATATTCAGCGCGGCGAGGGCGACCACAGCGACAAGAGCGCCAATAGCAATTGGGGCGCGATCCCTTCGAAAAGCGCGGATTTTTGTCTGGCCGACGCCGAATAGATTGGGATTTTCATACATCCGCTGAATATCTTTGGTCGACCCTGTGACCAGCAGACGGTCGGCCGCATGGATGCGTGCATTGGTGAGATCGGATCGCGGCAAATTGCGATACCGGGTCATGCCCAAAATCCGAACATTCAGCTGTCCTAGAAATGGAATATCGAACAGGCGATTGCCGATGCTGGGGTGACCGGGAGCAACTGTAGCCTCAACCAGTTCTTCGCCCAGGGGGCCGACATCACCGGATCGTACGATGCCGATTTTGAAATCTTCTGACGACCGCAGTGAAATAAGCTCGGCGAGATCAAGCCGGACGACTATGCGGTCACCGGCGCGCAATTCATGATGCTCCAGGTCATGGCGGATATAGCTGCTGAGCCGTTTGACCGCAGAGACATTGACACTGGTCCGGCGGATAATCGGTACTTCGGAAAGCATTTTACCAATGGCCGTAGACCGGTTGCGAACGGTGAGTTCGGTGAGGAAATCACTTTCGTCGCTGCTTGCAAATTCCCCGCTCGCTTCTCCCTTTGGAAGCAGCCAGCTGCTAAACAAAACCATCATTATGGTGCCAGCTACTGCAGCAACCAGACCATAAGGTGTAATTTCGAATATCCCGAACCCTTCCATCCCCGTATCGCGGGCGACAGCATCGACAATCAGGTTGGTGGATGTGCCGATCAGAGTGGTGGTTCCGCCGAGAATACAGATAAAACTCAGGGGAATGAGCAGTTTTTTAGAGGATATACCGGTGGCGCGGGACAGGCGGATAATGATCGGTATAAGGACCAGTACAACCGGCGTATTGTTCATGAACGCTGAAGCAACAAAGGCTCCCAAAAACATCTCTACCACCGCCAGTTTGGGGCGTTTTTTGGCGCGTTCGATAATGAATCCGGCAATTGCGTCAATTGTCCCGGTTCTCAGCAAGGCTCCAGACAATATGAACATGGCGGCAATGGTAATTGGCGCAGTATTGGAAAAGACCGAGAACAGCCCGTCTGAATCGATGATACCCAAAAAGAGAAAGGTACAGGCACCCAATACGGCCACAACCGCCGCAGGAAAGCGTTCCATGATGAACCCGGCAAAAAGAAAGCCGAGAATAACAAGGCCAATAACCGCCTTATGCGCCTGAATATAGTCATCAACGACATGAAGGACGAGGTCGATCATCTATTGATACTCACCCACACTGCGCTCTGTGCAGCAATTTTTGATCCGCGAGAACCAGTGCCATCATCGCTTCGACGACGGGGACGCCGCGTATTCCGACGCATGGGTCATGGCGGCCCTTTGTCGTGATTTCAGTCGCTTCGCCGTCGCGGGTTATAGTGTCGACCGGTGTCAGGATCGAACTGGTGGGCTTGAAGGCGACACGGCAGAAAACAGGCTGCCCTGTTGATATCCCGCCAGCGGTTCCGCCCGCATGATTGGATTCAAAGCGAGGGCCTTCATTCCCAGGGCGCATCGCATCGGCATTATCTTCACCGCGCAGACGGGCAGCGGCGAAGCCGTCGCCTATCTCCACACCTTTGGTGGCATTGATGGTCATCATTGCAGATGCGATCTCACTGTCGAGCTTCGCGTAGACGGGCGCACCCCATCCGGCGGGGACACCGGTCGCTTCACAGGCGATGATTGCGCCGAGACTGCTGCCATCCTTGCGCGCGCCATCAACCAAAGTTTCCCAGCGTTGGGCAGCCTTGGCATCCGGACAGAAAAACGGGTTATTGCCAATTTCACTGGCGTCAAAATTTGCCATATCAATTGCATCGCCACCAATCTCGGCAACCCAGGCGCGAATGGATACTTCAGGGATCGCCAGCCGAGCAACCGCTCCTGCCGCTACCCGTGCTGCCGTTTCACGAGCGCTGGACCGGCCACCACCGCGATAGTCACGAAAGCCATATTTGGCGTCATAGGCATAATCGGCATGGCCGGGGCGATAGGCTTTGGCGACTTCGCTATAATCCTTCGACCGTTGGTCCACATTTTCGATCATCAGCGAAATGGGCGTGCCCGTGGTTTTGCCTTCAAATATGCCGGAGAGGATTTTGACCTGATCAGGTTCTTGCCGCTGCGTTGTGAATTTGGATTGGCCAGGGCGCCGGGCATCCAGAAAGGGCTGAATATTGGCTTCGCTTAACTCCAGACCGGGAGGACAGCCGTCGACCACCGCGCCGAGGGCAGGTCCGTGACTTTCTCCCCAAGTGGAAAAGCGAAAAACGCGGCCGAAACTGTTAAAACTCATATACCCTCATTTATTGGCCCACTTTTTTTGTTTTTACAGGCGACCAAAGGCGGGCGCATATTCTGCGCGTCCTGACTGCGGCTTTTGGGCCGTCTCGTCAAGCCAGAGTGCTTGAAAATACGGTCCGGCAAAGGGGGAGACAAATGGCTCTGCATCCGCAACGGAAAAGCCGAAGCGCGAATAATAATGCGGGTTACCAAGCAATATGATCAACTGCCAGTCCTGCGTTTTTGCCCAATTGATGGCCGCGCGGACCAGTTGTGATCCAATGCCGTCATGCTGGCGCTTTGGTGTAACGGCAACCGGCCCAAGGCCCAGTGCCTTAATGGGTTGGTCGTTGGCTGTGACGTCCATGGGGCTTAGTCCGATATGGCCGACTATATGATCCTTTTCCTCCGCGACATGGGAAAAGAACAAATCGCCATCACTGCGCAACATATCGACAAGCCGCGCTTCGGCATCTGTTGCAAATGCCGCCGCGTTTACAGCAAAGATGGGTTTTTCATCACCAGACTGCTCGGGTCGTAAAAGCATTAATCCAGCGCGATATCGGGCGCATCTTCCTGCTTCATTCCGATCGTGTGATAGCCTGCATCAACATGATGCGTCTCACCGGTCACTCCGGCCGATAGATCCGACAGGAAATAGAGCGCAGATGACCCGACATCATCAATGGTGACATTACGGCGCATGGGCGCGTTTAGTTCGTTCCATTTGAGGATATAGCGGAAATCACCAATGCCAGAGGCCGCCAAGGTCTTGATTGGCCCGGCAGAAATGGCATTCACTCTGATGCCATCAGGTCCAACGTCATTCGCCAGATATTTAACCGATGTCTCCAGCGCGGCCTTGGCAACGCCCATCACATTATAGTGCGGAATGACCTTTTCCGCGCCGTAATAGGATAATGTCAGCATTGATCCGCCGGGTTTCATCATTGGAGCGGCGCGTTTGGCGACCGCAGTGAAGCTATAGACGCTGATGTTCATCGTCATGAGGAAATCATCGAGAGTCACATCAAAATATTTGCCGCGAAGCGCTTCCTTGTTGGTGAACCCGATGGCGTGAACGACAAAGTCAATCGTCGGCCATTTTTCGGCAAGCTCGGCAAATGTCTTATCCAGTTGATCCATGTCAGAGACGTCACAATCCAAGAGGAAATCACAGCCCAGTTCTTCTGCGAGCGGTTTGACACGTTTGGCCATGACTTCGCCTTGATAGCTAATCGCCAGCTCGGCGCCTGCTTCCGAAAGCTGTTTTGCAATGCCCCATGCCAGCGACTTGTTGTTCGCCAGACCCATGATCAGGCCGCGTTTGCCTTTCATCAGTTCATTCATTGCCAGTCCTTTTCACATGTAAAATTTGGTTTTCAATAGCCTGTATGCCGCTGATATTCCAGAAAATCATGCTTTGCCGTTTATGATTCTGTTTCTTCGTTCTGCGGTCGGTCGGCCAGCGCAGCATTGAGTTCGGATCCAATCACCATGCCAAGCCCGATGAGATAGAAAAAAATCAAGGTGATCATAACACCGGCAAGGCTGCCATAGGTGAGTTGGTAATTGGCGGCATATTTCAGAAAAAGCGGCAATAGACCGGTTATGAGAAGCCACCAGCCGCTGATGAATACCGCCCCTGGCCATTTGGGAAAGGCGCGCGGCCGATATTGGCGCGGTGTTAGCAGGCGGAATAGCAGATAGAGGGTGATGAAAAGAATCAGGAAGGGCAGTGCGCTGGATAAAGAGAACCACGTCGTGCTGTCCGCAAGATCAGGGAAATAACCGCCGAGAAATTCGCTAATTCCGGCCACGACAAATTGTGCGCTGAGTGCCAGCATCGCGAAGAATACGGACAGGATGATAAGGCTGATTGAAGTTAGGCGATATTCCCAAAAGGCCCGCTGCGCCGTAACACCGTAAGCGCGGTGCAATATCTCGCGGATGGTTTCGATCAGGCTAGCCGTAGTCCACAAGCCAACCGCGGCACTGAACCACAATAGCGGCCCGGTCCGCGCGCCCATCGCATCCTGGATCGGGTCATGCAACGCGCTGGCAACAGAAGGTGGGACGGTTCGCAGAAAGGCTTCAACAAAATCAACGCCGATGGCCGTTTGTCCGATGCTACCAGCAATTGCGGCGGCAACAATGAAAAAGGAAAAGACCGCCAATAGCGCAAGATAGGCAAAATTTCCGGCAAAAGTGAAGCCGTCTGTATAGACCCCCACAGCGGTGCGCTCGACGACGGAAACAATCCGTCGCGGTAAATGACCTTCCGCCAATGTCCTGGCCGCTCGTTCGCTCTTCCGCCCCGGCCGCAACGGTTCTTCGCGTCGCGCTTCGGGGGAAAGAGGTGAGGAATCAGACATGAATGTTGTTAGTCAATATCATACGCCCATATCAGCACGAGGGTTCTCGCCATTATCCCAGCTTTCGACAAACTCGGTGAGCTTGTCATTTTCCTTGGGCAGAGTGATCATCAAGGTCACCAAATGATCGCCGCGGCCGCCAGATTTCTTATGAAAGCCCTTGTTTTTGAGGCGTAGTGTTTTGCCGGAATCCGACCCGGCAGGGATCGAAAGCATGACCGGGCCATCCACGGTGGGGACCTTGATCTTGGCTCCTTGAACGGCTTCCTTCAGACTTATGGGTAGCTCCAGGGTCACATTGTCGCCATCCCGCTCGTAAAAAGGGTGGTCGTTGATGTGGATGGTGACAAGCGCATCGCCGTTGCCACCCGGTCCTTGCCGCCCTTTGCCACCAAGCCGCATTTGTGTGCCTTCTTCGACGCCCTTGGGCAAGCTAAGATCAATAGTCTTGCCATCTTCCAGGGTGATCCGCTGTTTTTCTAACGTCGCAGCAGCAATGAATTCAACCTTCAAGCGATAGGAGACATTGGCACCTTTGGGGGGAGGGGCGCTGCGCTGCCGCGAACCAAAAGGCCCTGAACTGCGGCCACCGCCGCCGAATAGCCCTTCAAAAATATCCCCGAAATCGGCGCCGCTATTGCCAAAATCAAATTGCTGGCCACCACCGCCGCGCGAATAGGCGCCGCCCGGTCCGCCGCCAAACCCAAATCCCGCCGGATTGCCTTCTGCATCAATTTCGCCACGATCAAACTGCGCACGCTTATCCTTGTCGAGCAGCAGGTCATAAGCCTTGGTGACGTCGGAAAAACGTTCCGTCGCCTTGGGATTGTCCTTGTTGCGATCAGGATGCAGTTCTTTCGCCAGCTTGCGATAGGCGCTTTTAATCTCCTTCTCGCTGGCGCCCTTGGCCACGCCTAATGCCTGATACGGATCTACCATTACTCTACCTTTTCAATTCCTTATCTCTCTTAAGATTGGAACCTTGTGCTGCCAATTCAACTTTAGTGTCTTATTGAGGTACTACGGCATCCGCAACTCTATTGTGACGCGTAAAGCGCAGCAGCAAATAGAGGATCAGGCCGAAAGGCCCCAGCATCAACACAAAAAACAATATGGGAACCTGAATCCAGCGAGCAAATCCGTATTTATCCGCGTTACGTGCCACCCACATGCCAACAAACAGGTCAAATGACAGATAGTGAATCCAGCCGACCACGGCTCCACCATCCGTGGCAAGCAGCGCCTTGACCCCAGCGAGACTACCAAAATCCGGCGCGCCACCAGCACTACCGCCATCGATCATGCCGGTTAACAGGGGGATGATGATAGCGGCATAGGCAAGCGCCAGCATCGACGCTCCGCCGTAGAAGACACCGGTCATCACCAACTCTCGACGCGGGGCCAGGGCCAGAATCAGCCACATCAACAAAGCCCAATTGTTTGTGATGGTGAAAATCAGTTCCCAATTCATAAAATCTGTCCCCCTTGGTTCAATGGTGGTCAAGCTAGCATGAAAACCAGTCAGCGGCTATGCGCTCAGAATAGGTCGGATCAAGTTGCTTCACAGTATGGAAGCACTGGCGTTTGTACCGACACATGATCTCGCTAGGCTATGAGGACGCGGGGGATCAGCCATCGGTAGAAAAACCATCGCGGTGAGAAGGAAAAGCTCTCTTCCCCGTCCGCAATATGGCTGATACAGCATCAATCATGAAAGACCCGTTTGACATATTTGCCAGTTGGTTTTCCGAAGCCCGCGAAACTGAACTGAACGATTCCAATGCCATGACGATCGCGACGGCTGATGCCAGCGGTCAGCCGGCCGCGCGGATGGTTTTGCTCAAGGGATATGATCGCGACGGTTTTATTTTTTATACCAACCAGCAAAGCCGGAAGGCCGCCGATATCAAGGCGAACCCAAAGGCGGCTATATTGTTCCACTGGAAAAGTATGCGCCGACAGATCCGGATCGAAGGCAATCTGTCAACCGTTTCGGACGCAACGGCCGATGCCTATTTTGCAACGCGGAGCCGCGATTCACAATTGGGTGCCTGGGCATCTGACCAATCGCAACCGCTCGATGCGCGTGCGACTTTTGAAGCGCGATTTGAGGACGTTAAGGCGAGGTTTGAAGGTCAAGATGTCACTCGCCCGCCGCATTGGTCTGGCTATCGCCTGACACCAGCACGGTTTGAGTTCTGGCAAGATCGAGAACATCGGTTGCACGAACGGCGGATATTTGTTCGTGCCGATGACGATGCTAGCGAAATGTGGACGGAAGGAATGCTTTACCCATGACACAGGAAAACGGCATATTGCCTTATTATCATGTCGATGCCTTTGCGGATCGACCCTTTACCGGCAATCAGGCCGCAGTGATGCCGCTAGAACGCTGGCTTGATGACGAGGTGCTGCAGGCGATTGGGGAAGAGAATAATTTTGCCGAAACCGCTTTCTATCTGCCCGATGCAACGGGACAGGCGGATTACGAGCTGCGCTGGTTCACGCCGACGATCGAGATCGGTCTATGTGGTCACGCAACCTTGGCAAGCGGTCATATCATATTGACGCAAGATCCAGAGAGAGACCGTGTAACTTTTCGTACCCGCACGGCCGGAGTGCTGACCATGATCCGCAACGGTGCCGGCTATATGCTGGAGTTGCCAGCCTATCCACCATCGCCCAAGGAGCGATTGGATGTGGTCGAACTGGTCGGTGGGACACCGATCGATACCCAGTTTCATGAAGGGCGCTATAATGTCATTCGCTATCAAACTGCCGATGAGGTTCTGGCGTTGAAGCCGGATTTGAAGGCTCTGGCAGCGTTCGGCAACGAGCAATTTATCTGCACCGCTCCCGGCAAAGATACCGATGCGTTGAGCCGAGTCTTCGTACCCGGCGGCGGCGTGGATGAAGACAGTGTTACCGGTTCAGCTCATGCAGTTTTGACACCCTATTGGGCGAAAGAATTGGGCCGAGACAGCTTCACCGCCTATCAGGCGAGTGGCCGCGGTGGCTATGTGCAATGCCGCCTGGATGGCGACAAGGCTTGGCTTGGCGGGAATTGCGTGACCGTTGTTGAAGGGCAGTTTCGACTGTAACCTGCTGCAAGTATCGGGAATGCAAACCGGATTATTTGCTGGTCGGGAACATTGATACGATCCGTCCGATCTGGTCACTCATGGGGCGCAGCACGTTGTCTTGCGTTTTGCCCAGCCGGACAATTGTTAGCTTTTGGTCCGGCGAAACCACAATCTGCTGACCGAGATGTCCGAGCGCGCCAAAGACCGTATCGGATGCCATGTCCGGAAACAGAACCTGATTGCGACCTTCCGGGCGTTTCTTGTTCAGCCATATGTGCCCGCCATAGGCCGGATCATTGGCCGATGATGTGCGCATGAACTGAACCCAGCTGACGGGCAGATGCTGGGCGCCTTTGCGTGCGCCATTATTGCGCAGAAATTCTCCAAATTTCGCATAGTCGCGCGCAGTTGCCTGGATGATACTGCCGCCGAGAAAAGTACCATTGGCATCGAACTCAAAATAGGTTCCATCCATGCCCAGTGGTTCGAGTAGACGACCGCGTATAAACCGCATGGCTGTATCCCGTCGCACTTTGGGATCTTCGCTTTTGGTCAGCGTCCGGGTGATGATATCCGCTAAAATGATACTCGTCGCCGTGCTATATTCAAATTTTTCGCCGGGTTCCGCTTCCATTGGACGCGCTTCCGCATAGGCAGCCGTATCGCCGGATCCGTCGAGGAAAAGCATGCGATTGGTGTCGGCTTCGTAGACGGTCTTGCCATTTTCCTCAGGGACCTCGGTATGGTCGAGACCGGATGACATGTGGATCAGCTGGCGCAGCGTTATGTCGCCGCGAGGGTCACCGGGCCGTTGCCAGGCCGGGACAGGGGCGGGATCATCGAGCACCAGCCGACCATCAGCAACAAGAAAGCCGACCAGAGCGCCGGTAAAGGACTTCGCCATTGACCAACTGATAAAGCGAGTGTCCTCGTCATAACCTTCACCATAGCGTTCGGCGATGATCTCACCCCGATGCATGATCAAGACGGCTCGGGTTTCGGCCATTGCGGGATCTTCGAACAACGGCGAAATGGCGCTGTCCAACCGTGCTTTTTCAATCGGACTAGAGTCGGCTATATAAGCCAGTTCTTCGGCCGTTTTTTTGAGTGGTGCAGCGGGTTCATCACTGGTTCCACAACTGGAGAGTGATAAGGCGAACGCGGTCAGGGTGGCGATTTTAATCTTGTGCATCAACATCGGTTGCACCAATAGGTGCTGCTATGGCAACCGAAAAGACGAATTCCAAAACCGTTTCACAGACCCAAGGCCGCAAAGGCCGCATGGCGTTATATATCTTGGCGCTATTTGTTCTGATATTGGCCGCGGTCTTCGCGTATAATTACGCATTCATCAAAGGGCAGTTGGGTATTGGTACCGCTTATGGCGCGCGTGTTGCCTGTTCCTGCCATTATGTCGGTGGTCGGGATTTGGCCGACTGCGAGAAAGATTTCGAACCCGGCATGGAAGTGATCGGCCTCTCACGGGAAGACGAGAAGCGCCGTGTAACGGCATCGGTTCCACTGCTGGCATCCGCCACCGCCGAATTTCGTGAAGGTTGGGGCTGTGTGATCCTGACGGAGAGCGAAGCCAACTAAGCCAAATCAGGCCGTAGCTGCTGCCAGCCACTGCTGCGACACCGCTCCGGTCTTTTCGATCCAGCCACCACCGAGGACACGGTCCTTGTGGTAGAACACTGCTGCCTGACCCGGGGATACGCCATATTCCGGATTGTGGAATTGCAGCTTGTCGCCTTCAAGCCGGGCATGCGTCGGTTTGGCCATAGAGCGGACTTTCACTTGCATCGGTCCTTCGAAATCACCGCCAATCCAATTAATGTCTCGCAGCGTCGCTGAAGCCACGGCCAGTGCCTGTTTTGGTCCGACAAAGACTCGTTTTGTCTCTGGTTCCAAACGGATTACGTAAAGGGGCTCGGCCTGTCCGCCGATTTCCAATCCCTTGCGCTGACCGACAGTATAATGGATCAGTCCCTTGTGCCGGCCCATTACGGTTCCGTCGATATGCACAATCTCGCCATCATCATCGGCTTCGGGCCGGAGTTTGCGCACGACTTTCGCATAATCTCCATCGGGAACGAAGCAGATATCCTGGCTATCGGGTTTGAAGGCCACCGTTAGTCCCATTTCTTTCGCAATCTCGCGCACCTGGTCCTTTGGCATGTCGCCGAGCGGGAAGCGCAGATAGTCGAGTTGATCCTGGGTTGTCGCAAACAGGAAATAGCTTTGGTCGCGCGCTGGATCCATTGCACGGTGCAGTTCAGAGCCATTGTCGCCCATTACGCGCCGGACATAATGTCCTGTGGCGAGACAGTCTGCGCCCAGCTCGCGGGACAGGTTGAGCAAATCAGTAAATTTAACGCCCATGTTACACTGTACGCAGGGAATCGGCGTCCGCCCGGCCATATATTCATCGGCAAACACATCCATAACCGATTCCTGAAAGCGGCTGGCATGATCAAAGACATAGTGAGCGATGCCGAGTTTTTCGGCCACAGCCCGGGCATCACGGATGTCCTGGCCCGCACAGCAGCTGCCAGCGCGGCCAACGGCTTCGCCATGATCATAGAGCTGCAAGGTAATGCCAATGGTCTCTGCGCCGGTGCGCGAGGCCAATGCCGCGACGACACTGGAATCCACCCCGCCCGACATGGCCACGACGATGCGTTTGCCGGTCAGATCGTCGCCGAGCTGAAATTCGCTGTTGATTCGGTTATTCATAATGTGACGTCCCTTAACGATGAACCGGGTAAAGCGCCAGTTTTGTCGAAATACTGAGCGGAAAACCCGTGTCCCAGCCCGCATTGGTTCATATTGGGACGAAAAGGCGAATTGGAAGGAAGGTTTGCTTAACCAGTCCTAAGACCGCGTGAACGCCGCCTTTACGGATGTTTATATCTTCGTTGCTAGAAGCCTGTTCATGGAAATGAACTTCCCTCACAAGAGTCTGACTCAGACCAGTGCCGAAACGGATGCACCAACAGGCAGCGCGCATGATGCGCTGATTGCGCATGCGATCGCACGTCAGACTCTGTCCCCTTCGGCCCGCGCATATATTGCACGGCGCAGTGGATTGGCTGTCCAGCCGATGCACAACAGTAAGGGGTTGATGGAAGATCGGATCAAGTTTTTTGCAGGGGAGCGTCCACAAAAGAGCCCTTTTGCAAAAAGCGCACGCATTTTTGAGAAAGGTCACTTCCGGCCTGATCTATTGCGTGACGAACCGTCAGGTAAGACAACGCAAGAGGAAATATGAACGCGTTCTTTACCTTGGTGATTTAGTAGTTTGAAAAACTCTATGTCTAAAGATGTAACAAGATTTGGACATAGAGTGAAATGCCGCAAGGCGTATTTTGAGGGTAGTATGATCGAGAACCAAACAATTAAACCAGCGCAAGTCGTCGGCCCGTTGGGCGAACCTTTGACTATCGCTGATTTGCCAGCTCCAGGCACGACACGCTGGGTTGTTCGACGCAAAGCAGAGGTTGTAGCTGCGGTAAATGGCGGTTTGCTGACTGTCGATGAAGTTTGTGATCGGTATAGTCTGTCATTGGAAGAATTCGCGTCGTGGCAGCGGGCGGTAGACCGGTCCGGAATGCCAGGCCTGCGGGTTACGCGGATCCAGCATTATCGGGATCTTTATGAGCGTCAGCAGAAATATTGATCGGTTCACAGGCTTGATCTGACGGCTGTCGCCTTTGGATTAATCATTACTGTTAACGGCTTAAGGGCCTCGGATGTTCCAATCCGGGGCCTTTGTTTTTTGTATTTTTCTGACTATTTTCTGGTTTCGTTCGCGCATTCGTATAATATCGTCTGATCGTCCCAAAATCAGGGGCTTTAAATCGGTCAGGAGGGAATATGATTAATTTTATAATCGCACTTGTCATGGGTGGTATCATTGGATGGCTGGCAAGCATGGTTATGGGCCGCGATGCTTCGATGGGAATCTTCTGGAATGTCGTCGTAGGTTGTGTCGGATCGATGCTGGGAGGCTGGCTATTCAGTTTTTTCACTGGCGGCACACAAAATCTGCGGGACGCACCATTTAGTCCGATGACATTGCTCGTCGCATTTGGCGGTGCAGTGGTTCTGCTAGGGATCGTCAATTTAATAAAACGCGGTCGCGTCCGTTAAATAGACCAAAGCAAACCAGCAAAAAAACATGTGAAAGGCTGGCCTGACTAGGGTCAGCCTTTGCATGTAAAAAGCCGTGCCGTCCCCATTATTCCACACCGTCTGAAGTGAGCTTGCACAATTGGTGATTGTTCAGGCTTGTCGTAACTGATTTATTGATATAATACACCAGTGATAAGAAGTCCTGATTTCTGCTGATCTCGCTGATTCTTTTGTAGTTTGCGGTGCAGAAATACGATAAGGCCGGGTTAAAGAGTGTTAACTATGAACTATGAATCGAAACTTTCCAGTGAAGACCTTGATGTCGCAACGTTAGATGATAGCGTTGATTCAAGTCGCAAGAACCGGCGTTTGTTAATCGGTACGATAGTTGTCATAGCGTTGATTATCGCTGTGATGGCATACCAACTCATGTCCGGTGGCGGCGGGGCCGTTGACGGGGCAGAAGACGGTCAGGCACCAGTGGTCACCGTAATTGTTCCCGGTAAGCAGGATGTTATTCGCACCATAAATGCAACGGGTACATTGGCTGCACGCCGGGAGATCCCGGTCGGAGTGGTTGGTGAGGGTGGTCGTGTGACCAATGTTTATGTCGATGCTGGAGACTGGGTGAAAGCCGGTCAGATCATGGCGAGTATCGACCGGTCGGTTCAGAATCAACAGGCCGCGCGATTGGAAGCATCGGTTGCTTCGTCCCGAGCAGATCTCAATCTCGCTCAGGCCAATCTTGATCGCGCCGCTCGGCTGGTTGACCGGGGATTTATTTCAAAAGCGGATATCGACCGGTTGACAGCGACGCGCGATTCCAGCGCGGCTCAATTGCGCGTGGCCCAGGCACAGCTGGCAGAAACGCGGGCTCGCAATCGTTTTTTGAACATTGTAGCGCCCAAGGGTGGTCTTGTTCTGGAACGTAGTGTTGAAGTCGGGCAAACCGTTAGCCCGGGCAGTGGCATATTGTTTCGGCTCGCCCAAAATGGCGAGATGGAATTGCAGGCGCGGTTGAGTGAAAGCGACCTTGCCAGCGTCTCCGTTGGTGTAAGTACTGAAGTTGTTCCGGTGGGTACGAGTAAAGTTCTGAATGGCCAAATCTGGCAAGTTTCTCCGATGATTGACGCCCAGTCGAGACAGGGAATCGCCAAGATCGCGCTCAGTTTCGATGATGCATTGCGCCCTGGTGGTTTTGCGAGTGCCAAGATTCAAAGTGGCTCTTCTCAAGCTGCCGTGCTTCCGGAATCTGCTGTTCATGACGACGATAAGGGTAATTATGTCTATATCGTCGATAAGGATAACAAGATTGTTCGTCGGGGCATTGAAACCGCTGGAGTAAGTTCGGCTGGAGTTACGATCGCTTCCGGGCTTGCCGGGAATGAGCGAGTGGTCATGCGTGCGGGTGGTTTCTTGAACCCTGGTGAAACCGTACGTGCCGTGAACGAGGATAAAGGTGCTTGATCCATGCTGTTGAGATCTTCGCTAAGCATGAACCGGAACCACGGATTATAATATTATGAATTTTCGCAATATCTCTGCCTGGTCGATCCGTAATCCGGTGATTCCTATTGTCATTTTTGTGGGCATGATGCTCGCCGGCCTGGTCAGCTTCCAGTTGATCGATGTCCAGAATGACCCCGATATCGAGTTCCCGGTCGTGATTGTTTCAATCTCGCAGCCCGGTGCAGCGCCGACAGAAATTGAAACCCAGATAACCCAGCGGGTTGAGGCGGCTGTGCAGGGGTTGGACGGTGTTGATAGTATCAGTTCGACTACGCGTGAAGGACGCAGTCAGACCGTCATCCAGTTTGATATTGGTGAGAGTATTGATCAGGCGGTCAATGACGTCAAAAACGCAGTTGATCAGGAGCGGGGCAATTTGCCGGATGGCATTCTTGAACCGTTGATAACCAAAGAGTCCACTTCTGGTAATCCTATCGCATATTTTGCGGTGGGTGCCGAAGATATGACGATGGAGCAGCTGAGCTGGTTTGTTGACGACACCGTTGCCAAAACCCTTTTGACGATTAACGGCATTGGAACGGTCGAACGCGGCGGCGGCGTTGATCGTGAAATTCGCGTTGTCCTGATCCCGGAACGGATACAAGCACTTGGTGTCACCGCTGCGCAAATCAACAGCGCATTGCGCCAATTGAATCTCAACGCAGCGGGCGGTCAGACTGAAATAGCCGGATCGCGTCAATCGGTCCGTGTTCTTGGTAATGCGAAAACAGCATTTGATTTGTCTCAAACCCAGATCGCCACTGGTGATGGTCGATCCGTTAAACTCTCTGACATCGCCAATGTTTCCGACAGTTTTAGTGAGCTAAGCCGTATTGCGCGCGTAAAGGGTAAGCAGGTTGTCACATTCAGCTTGTCACGTGCAAAGGGCGCTTCTGACGTCACCGTCTATGACGATGCGGTCAAAAAAATGGAGCAGATTTCTGAGGAAAATCCTGGTGTCAGTTTTACCCAGCTGTTCACCAGTGTAGGATTTACCAAGGCGCAATATAGAAGCTCGATGGCAGCGATGATTGAGGGCGCGGTGCTCGCCATCATTGTTGTATTTCTATTCCTGCGTGACTGGCGTGCAACTTTCATTTCGGCAATTGCCATTCCGCTTTCTGCGATCCCGACATTTTGGTTCCTGGATATGATCGGCTTTAGTCTGAACCAGATGAGCTTGATGGCATTGGGCCTGGTGGCCGGCGTTTTGGTTGATGACGCGATTGTGGAGATTGAGAATATCGTCCGCCATATGCGAATGGGTAAATCCGCCTATCAGGCATCTATTGACGCAGCCGACGAGATTGGATTGGCCGTTGTGGCGACGACATTCTCGATTGTAGCAGTGTTTCTGCCGGTTGCGCTGATGCCCGGTATCGCAGGCCAGTATTTCAAGGTTTTCGGTTTCACCGTTGTGATTGCGGTGCTGATGAGTTTGGCTGTCGCACGAATGATCACGCCAATGATCGCGGCCTATTTCCTGAAAGCGAAAGGTGAGGCGGATCACGCCAGCGGACCGTGGATTGGGCAATATGTGGACATATTGACCTGGACATTGGGCCGGGGGCGGTCAGAAGAAATCAAAGCACGTGGTGGTATATTCAACCGGATATATGCGAAGTTTTTCGATCATCGCATTATTATCATGGGGTTAGGTGTGCTGACATTCGTGGTGACCATCGTGATGTTCATTATCATCCCTAAAGAATTCTTTCCCACCGGAAACGAGGATTTCAGTCGGATCAATATTGAAATGGTGCCGGGGACAACACTCGAACAAACCGCCAGTGTATCTGCTAAGGTGGCTGAAATTATTGACGCACAGCCAGAGACCCAAACAGCGCTTGAAAGTATCCGGGAAGGCAACGGGCGGATATTCATTACCTTGAAGGCTGAACGAGAGCGCAAGAGTTCTGAATATGAAGAACAGCTAACACCGCAGCTTCAGGCCATTCCTGATGCGCGGGTGTCCTTCCTCAACAATAATGGCCCTGGCGGCGGTGGTACAGGTCGGGACTTTTCGATCATGCTATCAGGCTCTGATCCGGCATTGTTGGAACGGACCGCCGCGATTTTGGTAGAACAGATGAAAGGCCTGAAATCAGTAGTGGGACCGCGTGTTAACGCCGACCTGCAGAGGCCGGAGATACTAATCACGCCGCGTTCTGACTTGGCTTCACAACTGGGTGTATCAACATCGGCTCTCAGTCAGACCATTCGTATTGCGACTTTGGGTGAGATTGATCAGAATAGTGCAAAATTCTCTCTCTCGGATAGGCAAGTTCCAATTCGGGTTGTGCTACCGCGGAAATCGCGCAGAGACTTTTCGACCATAGAAAACTTGCCAGTGCCGATCGCCGGTGGCGGATCAGTTCCGCTAAGCCGGGTTGCCGACATCAGCTTTGGTTCCGGGCCAACGACCATTCAGCGTTATAAGCAGAAACGGCGTATTTTTGTCGGTGCTGACCTTGCGCCGGGCGTTGTGAAGGGGACAGCGCAAGCTCAAATTGACAAACTTCCAATCATGCAGGATTTGCCTACCGGTGTGTCCAACGCGCCCTTTGGTGCTGATGAGTGGCAACAGGAAATGCAAACCAATTTCGGTATTGCGTTGATGGCGGGGACGTTGCTGGTCTTTGCTGTCCTCGTGCTGCTCTATGGCCGCGTCATGTCGCCGCTGGTCAATATGGGATCATTGCTTTTGGCGCCATTGGGTGGTCTGATTGCATTGGTTATGGTTGGGCAGGCATTGTCTCTCCCCGTATTCATTGGCATTTTGTTGCTATTTGGCATTGTCGCCAAAAACTCGATTCTTCTTATCGACTTTGCACTCGAGCAGATGGAACTGGGCATGCGGAAACGCGAAGCCATCATTGAAGCGGGCCGAAAACGGGCTCAACCTATTGTGATGACGACCGTGGCAATGACTGCTGGTATGATCCCGACCGCAATCTCATTGTCCGGTGATTCCTCATGGCGGGCACCAATGGGAACAGTTGTGATTGGCGGGCTGATATTATCGACCGTCCTGACATTGTTGATCGTGCCAGCGGGCTTCAGCTTAGCGAGCGGCATTGAAAAACGGCTTGGTCGACTATTCCGTCGACATCTGCTGGTGGACGATGGTGAGGGGCCAGAGAAATCCTCTGAGGCAGAGGTTCAGCCAGCCGAGTGAAGCCGCTTTCTTCTACATTGGCGCCGACGTCCAACAGTGCCCCTAGCAATGGTTCATCCGGTATCAGTCGGGATTTGAACAATGCGGGCCGTGATATGAAGATTATCGCGACCGGAATGCTGGTCGTGATGGCGGTGATCTATTTTACAGCCAAATCCTACGAAGAGGTCCACCCGGTCCTTGGTTTTGTCCGTGCCTTTGCCGAGGCGGCAATGGTGGGCGGATTGGCCGACTGGTTTGCGGTCACTGCGCTGTTTCGTCATCCGATGGGATTACCTATTCCGCATACCGCGATTATCCCCAGAAACAAGGACCGGATCGGCGATACGCTGGCCAACTTCCTCAAAAATAACTTCCTGCTTTCGCGGATCGTCGCGCAACGGATGCATGGTATCGACCTTGCTGGCGGTGTCGGAAAGTTTCTGAAATCTCCAAGCGGCGGAGAAGGGCGGTTGCGTATGGGCGCGTCGCGATTGATCGGAGATATTATCGGTTCTCTTGATCAAGACCGGCTTGGCAGCATGTTCAAAGGGGCCGTGAAGACACAGGCCAGAGAACTCGATTTAGCCACCCCAATGGGTCAGATTCTTGAGGCCGTCATGGCTGAGAACCGCCATGGACCGCTAATCGATTCAACGATCAAGTGGGCATACCGGACGCTGGACACCAATGAATATGTCATTCGTGCCATTGTCCATGATCGTGCCAACACAGTAATGCGCTGGACCGGACTGGATGACCGGTTGGCCAATGAAGTGGTGGACGGACTGTACAAGCTGCTCGCTGACATGGCGTCCGATCCCGATCATCCGGTGCGCGCCAAAACTGCGGAAAGCATTGCGCAGCTGGCGCAAGAGCTGAAAAGTGATCCCGAATTGCGGCAGCGGGTGAACGAATGGAAGTTGGAGATGATCGAGAATCCGGCCATAGCGAGCTGGATTGACGGTATTTGGGAATCCGGCCGTGAAGCGCTGCTCAAGGCCTCCCGAGATCCGGAAGCAGCCATGGCGGGCCATTTCGGAGACGCCCTCATGCAATTGGGTAGCAGCCTACAAAAAGACCCGCTGCTTAACCGGCAGCTTAACCGCTTTGCTCGTCGTGCGGTGGCTGGTGTTGTCGCAAGCTATGGCGACAATATCGTCAAGCTGGTATCCGAAACCATTCGTGGATGGGATGCGCAGACCATTACTGATCGCGTGGAAAATGCGGTTGGGCGGGATCTCCAATATATCCGCGTTAATGGAACCTTGGTGGGCGGTTTGGTCGGTGTTTCGCTCCACACACTAGGCTACTGGATCTAGCCTAGCGGGTTAGCAATATCCTGGCCTGACCTGCGATCTGAGCGAGCATCGCAATGGATGGCCGTGACGACAATTGGGCACGATCAACAATATCTCGGAATTGCGCGACTCGTTCAGTATTTTTGTCAGCCCAGCTTTCGAGAAACTGATCCATATCCTTGCTGCGTGCCCGTCTGAGGAAGTCGAGCCGCATTTGCTGGAAATCGCGTGCCAGACCGGCGACCAGCAAACGATCCCACGGGTCGGAAGGATTGATTCGTGTCGCCGTCATCTGTGCCCAGTCCAACCCCAGAAGGCTGCCAAGCTTGGTAAAGGCAGCAGCGACCTCGACCGCATCAATTTCGCGAATTTTCGCTAGAAATGCGATCCCGGCTGCGCCGTCGTTCTTGTAGATATTGGCCATCTTCTGGGCGATTTCGCTGGTAGCTCCGGCTTCGATCAACAGTCCAGTCTGCTTGGCGGCCTCAGCCTGCCCCTCGGCAGTGATCAGGCTATCAACTTTTTCGTCCAGCGCCCTGATACCAGGAGCCAGCATTTCCACTGCATCGTCAACCGCTCCATTGGCAAGACCGATACGCATCAGATCTGCCATATGGGACCTGAGGACATAAGCGAACCGATCAAATAGCAGCAGGCGGATGTCTTCACCGATCTTCGCCTCTTCGAGAGAGATCCACAGCTTGTCAGCCTGGAACAGGCGCTCGACCATGACAAAGGCTGCCGCAACTTCACCCAGAGAACAGCCTTCCTCTTCAGCAAGTTCAAACGGGTCGATTAGGCCAAGCCGGTTGATCATCCGGTTGGCAACTTTAGTTGCAATAATTTCCTTGCGCAGCTGGTGGTTCAGAATCGCCGATTCATGCTTGCTTTGCATCCCGCCAGGAAAGGCGTCGATAAGCTCGCTATCCATGCCAGGGTCCGCGCTCAAATTGCTATTCTCGATCGCGTCCTGCAGCGCGAGCTTTGCCGTCGATATCAAGACCGCTAGTTCGGGGCGGAACAATCCACGATTGTCCTGCGCTCGGCGCATAAGGTCCTCGTTGGAAGCCAAGCCTTCAACCGCTCGGTCCAATTGGCCCTTGCCCTCGAAATGCTCGATCAGGCGAACACAGGATGGCAGCGTTTTTTTGCCGCCCATTTCAGCGATTGAAAGGCCAAGCGCTTGTAGCCGGTTATCCTCGAGCACCAGCTCCCCGACGGCATCGGTCATTTTCTCAAGAAGCGTATTGCGTGCGGCCGATTTTATCTTTCCGCTAGCCATCGACGCATTGAGGGCAATTTTGATGTTCACTTCATTGTCCGAACAGTCGACGCCAGCGCTATTGTCAATGAAGTCCGTATTGATCCGGCCTCCGCGTTCGGCAAATGCTATGCGCCCGGCCTGGGTTATCCCCAGATTGGCACCTTCGCCAATGACCTTTACCCGTAACTGATTGGCATCAATGCGAATGCTGTCATTGGACGGGTCACCCACTTCGATGTGGTTCTCACCTGATGCCTTGATGTAAGTGCCGATGCCGCCAAACCATAGCAGATCGGTATTGCTGGCCAGAATCGCAGAGATCAGTCTGGACGGTGTGACTTCTTTTTCACCTTCCAAACCGACAAGAGTTGCAATGGTCTTGTTGATATTGAGCTTCTTGGAATGGCGCGAAAAAACCGCTCCACCTTTTGATATCAGGCCTTTGTCATAGTCATCCCAGCTTGAACGCGGCAAGTCGAAGAGTCGCTTGCGTTCTTTCCAGCTCTTCGCCGGATCGGGGTCTGGGTCGATAAAAATATGACGGTGATCGAAGGCTGCAACAACGCGCAGCGTCTTGGACAAAAGCATACCGTTGCCAAAGACATCGCCCGACATGTCTCCAACGCCAATAACAGAAACCGGTTCTTTTTGGACGTCTACGCCCATTTCGGCAAAGTGCCGCTGGACCGAGACCCAAGCACCGCGCGCGGTTATTCCCATTGCCTTATGGTCATATCCATTGCTGCCGCCGCTGGCGAATGCATCCCCCAGCCAGAACCCATTCTCGGTGGCGATCGCATTCGCAATATCCGAAAAACTGGCGGTGCCTTTGTCTGCTGCAACGACAAAATAGGGATCATCGTCGTCAAGCCGCACGACATTCTCTGGCGGCACGACGGCACCATTTTCTATATTATCTGTGATCGACAACAGCGCCCGAATGAATATTTTATAGGATGCAACGCCCTCTGCCATAAACGCATCACGGTCATCACCCGTTGGCAGATGTTTGGCGTAGAAGCCACCTTTTGCACCGGTTGGAACAATCACCGCGTTTTTTACACGCTGCGCTTTCATGAGCCCCAATATCTCGGTCCGGAAATCATCACGCCGGTCGGACCAGCGCAGCCCACCGCGCGCGACCGGTCCCGCGCGCAAATGAATGCCTTCGACGCGCGGACTATAGACAAATATCTCGCGCCACGGCACGGGAGCGGGAAGATCGGGTATTTTTGCGCTTTCTATCTTGAACGCTAAGGCTCCGCCCGTCTTCGCGCTAAAGGCATTGGTACGCAAAATAGAATTGATGACCGATTGGACGAGGCGTAAAATCCGGTCGTCGTCAATTCCATCGACTTTAGCGAGACCGGATCCAATTGCTTTTCTCGCATTCGCAATAGCATTTTTACGGTCACCACTGAAATTCGGGTCGTGCAATGCTTCGAACAGTCGGATCATAGCGCGCGTAACATCAGTAGCCTCAGCCAAGGCCTCAACCACGGTAATCAGGCCATAGCTCAGGCCGGTCTGCCGCAGATAGCGGAACCATGCTCTGATCCAAACTGTCGCTTGGGCACTGATTCCAGCCGTGGTGATCAACTGATTAAAGCTATCATTTTCCGCTGCGCCTTCCAGCACTTCGGTTATCGCATCCTGTATTTCGGCGGCGCGTGCCACTAGATCATCGCGGGCTTCGGGATTGCGCAGAGCCAGCTGGAAGTCATGAATATAACCAAGTCCGCCATCGTCGAGCGGTGTTGGCATTTCTTCAAGAACAGAAAAGCCGAAATTCTCCAGCGTTGGAACCGCATCTGAGAGAGGCAATACGCCGCCAAGATGATATATTTTCAGCCGCAGCATATTGTCATCATCGCTGTCGAGCTGGTACAGCCGGGTCGATTTCTGACCGCCGCGCTCCAGCTGGAAGAGACGCATGATGTCACGGGCTGCTTCTTCCGCACCATAGGTTGCTTGGTAGGTGCCGGGGAAACAGTCGGCATAACGCTGCGCCAAAACTGCTGCTCGATTGTCGGGGACAAACTCACTGAGATGGCTCTCGACTTCGGGTCGCCAGCCACGGATCATATTCTCGAGTTGATGATCAAGCGCATCCGGGTCTGGAATCTTGCTGTTCACGCCCATATCGAGAATGTAGCGCAACGAAGAAATTCCGCCTTCACCCAATGTGTTGGACCAACTCAATATCTTGGCACCAGTGGCCTCGGTCAACAATGCCTGAATATTCTCTCGCCGAGCAGTCGACAATTGTTCGCGGGGCAGCCAAATAAAAGCGAGCAGATGGCGGTTTAGCGGTGACATCACACTGTGCAATTTGGGCCTCGGCCGGTCAATCAGCGACATCGAGATCAATGCTAGTTTTTCGAGATACTCTTGCTGAAATGTGATGAGAAGATCGTGGGGCAGGGCGGTTAGCGCATGGGTGAGCGACTTGCCCGCATGCCCGGAAGGCGAAAATTCGAATTTGTCAAATAAGCGGGTCATTTGTGTGCGCAGAAATGGCACCTTCTCGGGTGGTGCCGCCAGGGCAGCACTTGTCCATAAACCAGCCGTCAGAGAGAGGCCAACTATCGCATTGTCCTTGCGTACCGGAACGATGATCAAATCCATCAGGACGTGCCGATGAACGGTAGAGACCTGGTTGGATTTGATGATCAACGGCGCTTGGCCACCTTTCTTGAACCAGGCAAAGGCTCGCTTCTGGCTTTCTCTGGAAAGCGTTGGTTTGTCGCGCATTCTGGATATGCCCAGTTTTTTTGTGCGCTCGCCTTTCTTGTTGATCGTTTCATGGCCCAATAGGGTGAAATTGCGGTCCAGGAACCAGTGCAATAAAGCGGTGCCTTCACCTTCTGGCATACTGTCCGCATCTTCGCGAAGGGATAGCTGCAGTTTGAGCCAGTCACTGACCGCAGCGGCAACGTCCCGCAGGTTTTCATAAAGGGATTTTTCCAACGCGCGCCGCAACCGGGCATCGGCGCGCTCCAGTTCGATGTAAATTATCGATTCTCGTTTTTCTCCGCTCTCCGGATCATCGTAAATCGCCTTGAGCTTTCCCTTGGCATCACGTTTTACACCGACAATGGGATGGATCAGTCGCTCGATATTCAAACCGAAGCCTGCGATAGTAGCGCAAACAGAGTCGACCAGGAAAGGCATGTCATCGTTGATAATAGCAAGACGCAGATGCCTTCTGCCGTTTGCACTGATTACACTTTCAAGATGGAGCGCTGTCTCGGCGCTGTTCCGATGCAACCCGGTATTCAGGGCAAACTTAACCGCCTCTTTGCAAGCTTTGTCATCAAAACCGATATTCTCGCCCGGCAGTGCGCTTTCCAGAAAAGCTGTGACCAGCCTTTTCTCCAGTTTTTTATCGGCCGTTGAGGTGGTCGTCTTTGTTGCCTTGGTGTCGCGGCTACCAGTCATGGTTCCCCCAAAAGTATCAGTCCGGATAAGACTCTTCAGGGTTATGCGCGCAATATGAGTAAGGCTCAAGAGCGTTCCACGCCTATTCCGATTGGGCAAGACGAATTACGATGTGGGCGTGATATAATAGTTACATCTGCAACTAGATATATGAAAGCCGAACAAACTGCCAGGAAGTGACTTTAAACGCTGGTGTTTTTCAAAACCTTGTCGGTCAGTTTCTGATCGCCCAGAACGGGTCCGACGATGGCCAGTTGTCCGCTATCATCGCGCCGTGCGACAAGAACCACAAATTCGGCATCACCAGTCTCAATGTCTGTTAACTGACGGCTTGGGGCATTACGCAACCGCTCCAGAACATCGTCGTGCCGATCAACGGCGTCAGACAGGTTCTGCTTAGGCTTGCGCGCGTCCCGCTCTGCATAGACAATGGCCTTGAGACCGCCTTCATGATTTTCAAGATAGTCAGCGAACGTCCCTTTTTCGATATTCGCTTGCTTGGCAAATCGCAGAGCAGCGGCATATTCGGTCAACCGCGTTTTGTCATAATGGGCACCAAATACCAATTTGACGATTGGCGTCATTGGCGCACGTTCTTGTGCTTTGAGTCCCGAGTCAGCCAGTAGCATTGCATAGTCATCCGGATGCGCTTCGGTCATCAGATAGAAATCATAGGCCTGGCCAATGGCCGTGTAGAGTGCTGCACGACTGCGTTGTTCGCTATGCGCCGCGTTATCTGCACTGCTGCGTGCGGCAACCAGCCAGTCAGCGAGGCTTGCATCCTCGTCCGGTTGGTCGCTGATATCTTCCAGGTCAATATGGTCACCACCAACCAGAGCCGCAGTAGCAGCTGCTGCATCTTCAGCAGTCAGTTCCAATTGGGTTGATGTCGGTCCGTCTGCCCAGATTGGTCCGGTTTCGGTTTTTGCCGGAGCCGAACGCATCGCTTCTGCAACCTGGTCCTCAAGTTCCTTGGCAAATTCATCTGCCGCAACTTCTTTCCAGTTGATGACACCATAGATGAAATCAATCGTGTCATCATCGGTAGAAAAAGGCAGCAATATGCCGCGATACATAATCGTTATACCGCGTTGATTTACAAACTCGGCCTCAAATCCGATTGGCGCCTGATTGGCGATAATTTGAAGATAATGATCGGTGATCCGTGACAGAAGTGAGCGCGCTGGAACCTGGTCGATCGTGGTTATGCTGTCATCAAGTTCACATTCTTTGCGCAATGATTTGCCCAAAAACTGAATCGATGGATTTTCTACGCCGTTGGTAAAATCGAGTAAGACACTATTAGGGCCGAAATCACCGTCTGATTCGGGATCGAGGTCTTCCACGCTGGGAAATTGACGATCACCAAGCAGCCCAGCCCAGAAATTATACGCCCGCACATGCATGCGGCGCTCATCCTGGCCAATTGCTGGCGGTGCTTCGTGCGTCACATCCTGATCTTCATAGGCGATGTAATCAGGGTCGAGACTGCCGCCCAGACCGCTATTTTCATCAGAATTGCGAAGATTTTCCATGCCTAATCCTACTAGTGCTACGTGTTTCAATCCCGTTTTGCAGCAGCCATGGTAAATATCTGGTAAATATTCTGAACATTTCTCATGCCGGTACAGGGGAAAAAGGTGCGCGTGATTCGTCAAAAGACGCGGTCAGGCTTGTCACAAGTCCAACCGGCTGTTAAAGGCGCGTCCGTTAACGTCTCGGCCCGGCAAAGCGCGGTCCTTTTTGTTGATAGCCGCTTTAGCTCAGGTGGTAGAGCACATCATTCGTAATGATGGGGTCAGAGGTTCGAGTCCTCTAAGCGGCACCATTTCCATGTTCGCAAGTGTCCGTCAAAGCTTGCAAAAACCACTAATAACTGCAATATATTGCCAATAACTGGTTGCCAATGTCCGCCTGTGTTCGTGCATAATCACAACATATTGGGGGCCACCTTGGGGGCCACTAGAAACTGATTGCAGGAGTGGCCCCCAATATGGCGCTAACAGATATTAAGATTCGTAACGCAAAACATGGCCCTAAGCCGATCAAGATGTTCGACGAACGCGGACTATTCCTTTTATTGCAACCAAGCGGCGGCAAGCTATGGCGATTGAAATATCGGATTCTCGGCAAAGAAAAGAAGTTATCGCTGGGCATTTATCCAGATGTTTCATTGAAAGAAGCGCGAAAGAGGCGCGATGAAGCGCGGACTTTACTCGCCAACGGGACCGATCCTGTCATCGTAAAGCGTGAACAATCCAAATCAGCAAAAAAGGAAGCAGCCAACACGTTCCAAGCGATAGCAGATGAATTTATCGAAAAATCGGCCAAAGAAGGCAAGGCTGCGGTTACAATTAAGAAAGCTCGTTGGCTGTTGTCATTGATGGAGCCTGATCTGGGCAATCGCCCAATAACTGAAATCACACCAGCCGACTTGCTAGAAACATTGCAAAAGGTGGAAGCCAAGGGGCATTTGGAAACAGCAAGGCGGATGCGTTCGCTTGCTGGCCGCGTTTTTCGCTATGCTGTGGCAACTTCTCGCGCGAGTACCGATCCGTCCGCATTGCTAAGAGGCGCGCTAACGGTTCCTCAAGTTAAGCACCATAGCGCGATATTGGAACCGAAAGCGGTTGGCGAACTACTTCGCGCAATTGACGGTTATCAGGGTCAGCCACTTACTTGCCTTGCGTTGAAATTGACTCCACACGTTTTTGTGCGCCCCGGTGAATTGCGCCGTGCAGAGTGGCAAGAGTTTGACCTTGAAAAGGCGATCTGGACCATTCCAGCCGCAAAGATGAAAATGCGCGACCCCCATGTTGTCCCGCTATCGGAACAAACGTTGGAGTTGTTGGAATCGACAAAGGTTATAAGTGAAGGACAAAGATATGTCTTTTCCTCACTCTATCCCGGCAATCGTCCTATGTCAGAAAATACGATCAATGCAGCACTCAGGCGGCTGGGCTATTCTGGCAAAGAAATGACCGCGCATGGTTTTCGGTCAACGGCTAGCACTTTGCTAAACGAAAGCGGAAAATGGAATCCGGATGCTATTGAGCGCGCATTGGCGCACAAAGATAGCAATTCGATCCGCGCAGCCTATCATCGGGGTCAACATTGGGAAGAACGTGTGCAAATGGCTCAATGGTGGAGCGATCATTTAGAGACGTTGCGAGACGGAGCTGAGGTGATTCCAATCGATAAACTTGCCAGCCAATAACCATCTAGACTTGATTCTTCCGACTGCTGCAATTCATAAGGCGGCATGGCAATCGAATGGATCAAAGGGCCGTTGGCACTAAAATATGCTTCACTTGGCGAATACGACTATCCTTCACGCATTAGAATTTGTGAACGAGCGCACAGCGGTTTGATAGCCGCCAAGGCTGAAACAGTAATATGGGATGGCCAAGAATCCAGAAACAAGATCTTGCCGAAAGAATTTTGGTGGGCTGAAGGCAATGAAGCACTCGAACAAGACTGGGAATCGGGTGATTTTTCTACGTGGATCGATAAGAAATTTGAAATCAAAGCTTTTGGAGTAGCCTTTGACTTTTTGACCATAACCGATCTCGTATCTGCTGATAATCAGGCCAGGGCAATGCGTGCAATCAGTGTAATCGCGGAAGATGGCTGGATAAGCGCCAAAGATTTGCAGAATTTAATTTTTAGCAGCGGTAGACATTTAAGAACGCAGGAGGCCATTACCGAGGCCTGCCGAATAGGGCAAATTGCGGGCCGCGCGATGCGGGCTAATGGGGAAGGTAACAGCAGGGGGGCGGCGCGCGAGGGTTTAAAACCATGGGCAGCTATTGAATGGGATATTCCTCTATGGTTTTGGCGAGATTTCACCGATCCTTCCAAGTCCAATCAAGACTGGCAAATGGGAACGGCGAAAGGGCGAGGAATGGGACCATCCGGTCCAGATTTTATCAAGCTACAGGGCATTCACTTCCATCGCTCGGGGTTGGTCAATATTGGATTAGGTAGCACACAAGCAGTAGTGGCTGAAGATTACCAGTCAAAGCGAGGCCGAAAACCAACATATGATTGGCCAAGTGCATCATCGGCCATTTGGGGACAGATATATCGGGGCGAGTTAATACCCGAGAACCAAGCTCAAATAGAGAAAGCCATTCAAAGCCACTTGGCAACAACAACCAAGGAGCCGTCTGAAAGCACAGTCAGACCTCACGCCAAGTTAATTTGGGACGAATTCGTTAAGGCCTGAAAAACATCTCGATCAGTTATCGGCCTTAGTTTGGCCTTGTCGTCCGACAAATGATCTGTCTTGTGCGATTCAAACTTCACGTTCGCTGGAATACATCAGTGTATCAAGGGAGTTTGGACAATGGAACCAGTTACAATATCAATCACCGGCGCGGCCAAGGCATTGGGCTTGGGCCGAACCTCGATTTATGCACTCATCAAAAAAGGGCGTTTGGAGACGATAAAATTTGGTCGTCGCCGCCTTGTAAAAACCGCGTCCATCCGCCGTTTGATTGACGACGAATAGACTACCCCGCGATGTCCAGAAAACGGATCAACTATCGGCTGGTAAAAAAGCATCGAAGCTATTCGGTTGATGAAATTTCGCGCCTGCTCAATCGGCATAAAAACACGGTACGCGAATGGATCAAGCGCGGCCTTCCCACAATCGACAATCAAAAGCCCATGCTTGTCTTGGGCAGTGATTTGAAAGATTGGCTCGCACAAAGGCAGAAATCAGCAAAACAGCCATGCGGGCCGGGCGAACTCTATTGTCTCAGGTGCAGAGTGCCGAAACGACCCGCCTTAGATATGGTCGATTACATCCCAAAAAACGATCAGAGCGGCTGTCTGAAGGCCTTCTGTGAGACTTGCGAACGTCCGATCAATCGCAACGCCAGATTGTCAGATTTACCCCTTATCATGCCCGGAATCGAAATCCAGTTTGCGGAGCGTCAATCAAGCATAAGTGAGCGCGTTGAACTCCCCTCAAACTGTGACTTGAAAAGGGACTGAGAAACTATGGCAAAACACAATGCAGCAAACGAGCGAATCAAGCGTGAATATTTCCAATATTTGAAAGAGGCAAAAGGCCGTGATGAAAAATCATTGGATGTTGTCGCAAAGGCAATCCATCGCTTCGAATCATCAACCCGCTTTCGGGACTTCAAACTGTTTCATAAAGAGCAAGCAATCGCGTTTAAACGCCGCCTTGCCGAGCAACTTAATGAGCAGACCCGCAAGCCGCTAAGCAAAGCGACCATTGGCACAACCACGCGGGTGTTGCACAATTTCTTTGAATGGCTTGCTGGCCAGCCGGGCTATAAGTCCAAACTCAATTACTCCGATGCTGACTATTTCAGTGTTTCCGAAAAAGACTTGCGGATTAACCGTGCCGCCCGGGTGCAGCCTGTGCCGACAATGGAGCAAATGCATCATGTGATTGCATCCATGCCAGCCGCATCTGATATTGAAAAACGTGACCGGGCGATTGTCGCGTTGATCCTCTTAACTGGCGTTCGTGATGGTGCGCTGGTTTCTCTCAAGTTGAAACATATCAATATTGCAGAACAACGGCTGGATCAGGATGCACGGGAAGTGAAGACCAAATTTGCCAAGACATACCAGACTTGGTTTTTCCCGGTTGCTGGTGATGCAGTGGAAATCGTCTCAGAATGGGTCCGCTATTTGCGGGATGATTTGCTGTTTGGTGACGACGATCCGCTATTTCCCAAGACCAAAGTTGGCGTTGGCGACAATGGTTTCGAGGTTATGGGGCTAGACCGGCAAAGTTGGAGTAACGCCGGGCCAGTTCGCAAGATATTCAAAGTAGCGTTTGAAGCAGCCAATCTCGACTATCACAGCCCGCATTCTGTTCGTTCCACTTTAGCACGCTTTGGACAAACGCTTGGCCTTCCAATTCGAACCTACAAGGCTTGGTCAAAAAATTTGGGCCATAGCAATATGATGACAACATTCCGCAATTATGGCGATGTTCCAGCCGACGAGCAGGCGGAATTGATCAGGTCCGTTGACCCGAATGGTTCAAATAGTGATGATCCCCTAATAACGGCAATCGCAAATACTGTCCGCAACCACAATTTCGGCCAGTGATAGTTTAGGGTTTTCTCAGGATGTCTGCTTTATCCCGAAAGCGGACATTAGGCTTCACCCTGTTGTACGTCCTAAAGTGGGGTGGAAGCGGAATGTCTGTTCTATGAGCGCGATCTTCTAGAACAGGCGTTCATCATTGCCAGTTAACGCGGTCTTGACAAACGATGCGCTAAGAGCACCCACATGAACGAGGTTTTTGAGCATCCAGACCCGGATTGGACACCGATTGTACGATGGGGGGATTCTATTCCCATGAAATGGGTCCGTGTCTCTGAGGGATTGTGGTTTATCTGGGCACCGCGCCAAATCTCCACAGACGAGCCGGGCGGGCTAAACACTTGGCGAAACGATTTTAGGATTTCGAGCCACTATGTACCGGATCGACAAACTAGCTGCGCACCGTCAAACCTAAGTCCGCCTTCGCACCTGACTAATGATGCCACGGTGGACTGGTTTGGCGATCATCCGGCGAGTTGGGGCGGCTATCCAGACGGCAGGAGTATGGTGATCTTGAGTGACTTTATGGTCACTTGCTCTCCATCGAAGGTTCGTTTCCGACAAGCATACAGCTATGCTGGGAGGGACTTAGGCTTCTACTACGCCACGCATGTTGAAAACCCACCTACAGAGCCATTTAGCAAGTGGGCGTCCGGTGGTTTCGGTCCAGTCTCTCCGCCGAATGCATCGGAGCGCTTATGGTATTATCCAACCCCGGATGGTCGGCGCTGGGTGGGAACTTTCGACATCGAACCAGAGGGACTGACGTTTAATCGCAGCGCTGAACTGCCCCTGCCAATTCTACCTACAGATGACGAAATCGAAGCAGAGCGGGCAAAGATCGACGAAGAAAAGCAAACGCATGGCGACCTCTGGCCGTTGTCACAGATGCAACGCGACTTAGCTCAATCAACAGAACTAATGAACCTTGTTGGGCAAGATAGTTTTGCCGCTGAATTCCAACTCTTCGTCCGCCAAGGCGATTTCGTTCATTTGAAAAGCGGCAAGCTGGTCCGCTTCACCACTGACGACAATGGGGCATGGATGCTTTCTGAACTGCGGTGTTATCACGAACCTTGGAGGGAGTGTGAAATGTATCCGAAGGAGGAGAATCCGGAGGTACGGGAAACGCTGGTGCGGCTTTTCGCAGTGGCAGGTTATGCGCCCTATGAAGTTGCAATTGATGAGCAGGCCTATCTAGCAAATTTGCAAACTATCTGGGAGACGATGCCTGCCAAGCTGAAACAAGAAGTGGTGGGAGAACAAGACAAAGTACAAGCACTAGTGCTTGCTTGGGCCATTGGTGAGTTCTGGTCTCAAAACGATGGTTGGAACCTCTCATTGCATAATGTTGATACTGAAGAAATTCACTTGAAAGGCGGACATTTGCCTGACGCAATCCGGATTGCTCAATTGGTGGAAGAAGGTCAGCTTTCTGGCAACATCGGATAGCAGTAGAGTGGCTGCAGTTGGGTCGTCAACGAAAGTGACGACCGTGGTTTTCTAATGTCCGCTTTTGCGCCCAAAGCGGACACTAAACCCCGACCAAAAAAACCAATTATTAGCGTTCTACAGGCTTTGACCTTCTCAATGAGGAGATCAAAATGCAAAATCAATCTTATGACATTCAAAAGTTATATCCTTGGAACAAAGGAAAACTGATTGGACAAAAGACGCCGCTGAAACAACAAGAAGTGTGGGCCATAAGAGTTCGGTTGGAATTGGCGGATCGAAAACGCGATCTGGCTCTTTTCAATCTAGCAATTGATAGCAAACTTCGAGGATGTGACCTTGTAGGTTTGAAAGTTAGCGATGTTCGCACTGGCGATGAGTTCCAAAGCCGAGCCAAAATCATTCAACGAAAAACTGGAAACGCTGTTCAGTTTGAAATTACAAAACAAACACGAAACGCCCTCAAAACTTGGTGTGCTCACTCAAATTTGTCTCCCTATGATTGGCTGTTTCCGTCGCGCATGAATCGATCGTGCCACCTTTCAACGCGGCAATATTCGAGAATTGCAGCGAGCTGGTTTGGATCGATCAATCTTCCGCGCTCAGCTTATGCCACTCATTCGTTGAGGCGAACAAAGGCGACCCTAATATATCGGAAGACCGGGAACCTGAGGGCGGTTCAACTGCTTCTTGGTCATTCAAAGATCGATAGCACCGTTAAATATCTCGGCGTTGAGGTTGAGGATGCCTTGGCTCTTGCGGAAAGTGTCGAACTCTAATGTCCGCTTTGGGCGCAAAAGCGGACACTAGAGTTGTGGCTGCTATATCCCGAAAGCGGACACTCTTGAGTTGTAAACACACACCGTATTTGCTTTAACCAACAAGCAATGAACGAAATCAGTTTTAAAGTTCAACCTAGCCCTGAAACCAATGATTACGAAGTATGTATATACATTGATGGCTCATGTTTGTTTGATCTGATAGAACTAGACCCAATCGACGAGGATTCAAGGTTGTTTGATCGCGACCTGATAGGGCTAGACCCTAAAGACTTTCTTCGCCAGTTTGAAGATAAAGATCAGACGGAATTAGTTGTTGGGCGTTGCCCATGTGGTTCCTTGGGATGCTACGACACGACTGTCCAAATAGATCGAATAGATGACAAGATTATTTGGAAAATCAACAAAATTGCGAACTTGGTATTTAGCTCCGCTCAATACGAAAACGCGGTTATTGAGCTCGGAAAAGACACATCTTGGGAAGATTTGAATCGGCGAATTGGACGATTGGTATCAAAGATATTCATAGATACCAGAGTAAAAAGGGGCTTCCTTTTTGACTGGGCCTCGGCCCCAATGAAAGATAATTTCATCTATTTATCTTATTCTAAAGGCCATCATCAAAAGATATTGAAATTCAAATGGGACGGGGAAACGGAAGAATCAGCTTTGGCCTCTGCTCAAGAATATCGCAGCCATCGATTTCGCAATCAGTGACTTTGGGAGCTCCGGTTTGTTTCTCAATGTCTATGTCCGCTTTTGCGCCCAAAGCGGACGCTAGCGTTGTGACCGCTTCATCCCGAAAGCGGACATTGCACATTCAAAGGCCATAACTATAACTGTTTGAATGCCTCGATTGACCTTTATCATTTGTATGTCGTTTCTAGTATTCCCTACGGCATGTGGAGAGCCAAACACTGGTTCCTATGCTTCAAGTTGTCACGTTGCCCCGCACCCTATCAAAGCTCCTGAAGATGGCATAGCTCATCTGGTGCCTGTGTTCCTGCTCGAGTTGAATGCATCACAAGAACTACGTTTTCGGGGTGAGCAAGTGAGCTTAGAGCAAGTAGAGAAAATTATTGGAAAATTTGATCAATTGCTGCCTCAGCCGTATCTTGTTTTGGAAGTGGATCCTTCCACCCCGTGTGATCGAGTACACCAAGTTCGGAAAGTTTTGGTGGAATCAGACTACTGCCAGCGAGGCTGTGCCGAAGGAGCGGATTGGCAAGAATGGCCGTTCATACGCTGACCGAATCTCAATATATATATATATCCGGTAACTCCAAAAAAGATGCATGCTTTCCTAACGTCCGCTTTTGCGCCCATAGCGGACATTAGCGCACAAACAAAAGCCCAGCCAGATTGCTCCGACAGGACTTTGGGGTAAACTTGTTGTTTTACTTAAGCGTAACTGACTTTGATATTCGCTTTGCGGTGACGGCACATCGGCCGACCCATGGCACCAAAGGCAAAGATCATAAATCCCCAAATTCAGCAACTCACTGCCTTAGCCCGAACCCGTAACTTAGTCATTGTTCTGAATCGAAAATGCCAAACCTCCTCGGCGATGTTTTTCAACATCCGCTTTGATAGCATTCCAACAATCGCGATACGTATCAATTACATCGACCGTTTCACTATATATTTCAGTTGGGATTTTTTGACCAAATATGTTGTAAAACGAGGCTGCCGCTGCGTTTGAAAAGCCAGCTGCCTGTCGCTCTATCTGACGGTCGTTCAAGCCCATTTTGCGATGCAAGACGGTTAACACTAGGCTGCCAAGATAAGCTTCTCGAACAGCGCCTGTGGGATGATTTGCATATTGGTTAGATTCTTTATGGAGGCGTGATGAAAAGTAAATATGAACTATTCTTAGAACGGTAGCAATGAACTCTAATCCTTCCAAAAGGCCAATGTTGCTTCCTTCTATATTCCACTGATGGGGAACTACCGTGGTATCGATCATTGGCTGCCAAACCGCATTCATCAATTGATTTGCTGCCCAAATATCTGCGTCGTACTCAAGCGTTTGGCGAATTAGAGCCGCTTCCTCAGATTTTTGAGGGAGCTCCACTTCCATAATTGAATTTTGCTTTAATTCTTGAGCTACCCAAGTGGTGTGTCCGTTATATATATGTGCCAACTCATGGTACATTATGAAGATAAGCGCTGCCCGCGCAAGGTCTCTAGCCCATCTTTCTCGGGCCTTGCTTTTCAAATTCGGAATTTTGAAGACCATTTCGTGACTGGCTATTGCCTCGGGAGTGGATTCAACGAAAAAGACTTCTTCTTCCTCTTCTTGTTTGAAGCGATCTTTGAAAGACAATTGCTGTGATAATATCGCTCGGAATGTGCTGTGGAATATTGGCAGCACCCCGTAATTAATCCCGACAAAATCCTTTCCTTGGTGAGATGCCGCCCATGCATTGACAGATAAACTTTGAACAAAGCCAATTTCCAGATCAAGCGTCTTATTGGGAAGCAGCGCATGTCTGTATGGCTCAGCGAAAGAACGCAGATTTTGAAGAAGTTGGGTACCATCAATACCCTCAGGTACCGGTGGTGTTTTGACTACATGAAAACATGCATCGCCGAAGGTATGCCAAGTCAGTCTTCTTCTCCCTACAATTATGACGCCAGAAATCCAATCAACTGGTTGGTTTCCTTGAGCACCGTTCCCGTAGGCAACGTTACTCTACTATTTCAGCTATAGCATTGCACCTGAATTCTAATGTCCGCTTTTGCGCCCAAAGCGGACATTAGAAAACCAGTTCAAAAAACCAATTGTTAGCGTTCTGAAGTCTTTGACCTTCTCGATGAGGAGATCAAAATGCAAAATCAAACTTATGACATTCAAAAGCTATATCCATGGAACAAGGGAAAGTTGATCGGACAAAAGACGCCGCTCAAACAGCAGGAAGTGTGGGCCATCAGAGTTCGATTGGAACTGGCAGATCGAAAACGCGATCTGGCTCTGTTCAATTTAGCGATTGATAGCAAGCTACGAGGATGTGACCTTGTCGGTTTGAAAGTTAGCGATGTTCGAACTGGCGATGAGTTCGAAAGCCGAGCCAAAATCATTCAACGCAAAACCGGAAACGCTGTTCAGTTTGAAATTACCAAACAAACAAGAAACGCGCTTAAGCTTTGGTGTGCTCAATCCAGTTTGTCTCCATATGATTGGCTATTTCCCTCTCGTATGGATCGATCAAATCATCTTTCAACACGGCAATATTCTAGAATTGCGGCGAACTGGTTTGGATCAATAAATCTTCCACGATCAGCTTACGCCACTCATTCCTTAAGGCGAACAAAGGCAACCCTAATATATCGGAAGACCGGGAATCTGAGAGCGATTCAACTACTTCTTGGCCATTCAAAGATCGATAGCACAGTTAAATACCTCGGCGTTGAAGTTGAGGATGCCTTAACTCTTGCGGAAGGTGTCGAACTCTAGTGTCCGCTATGGGCGCAAAAGCGGACACTAGGAAAGCAACAGCAGACATTCCGCTCTCAACCCAAAAGCAGGTCAGACAGCTTCCTTGGCAAGCGCCCAACGTCTGAGTGCTAAAGCATCATAATACGCATTGTGAGGCACTTCGCTAAGGTTAGCAGGGGAGAAATCTGACTCCTCAAGTAACTTGAACTGTACCTCGCAGTCTAAATGCCTTCGACCCCGACCGTTTGTTAGTAAGGCCGCGGCATGGACAATGTCTTCCGGCCAATCCGCGACGATTATGGGCGCAGGATCTCCTCGGAGAAACTCGGAGAAACCTCTAGTCAGTTCACCATTTGCGACTGGTTTGGTCTGCAACACCGGCAAGACATGTGATTTGACCCAATCGGTTGGTTGGACACACTCAACAGCTTCGTAGAAGAATTGCGTTTCGTCATCTTCTGCAACCGCAGCGATTGAGATCATGGGACCTCCGAAACCGTTGAACTCAACATCAAGAAAATAGCGCATACGGTGTTTCACCAGATACACGCGCCCTTGTCTAGACTGTCCGCTTTCGGGATAAAGCAGTCACACCGCTAATGTCCGCTTTGGGCGCAAAAGCGGACACTAGAAAAGCAATAGCTGCCTGTCAGCTTCCGACCCAATGGCGGACGTTCATATCGCGATAACTGGCCGCCATTAGCCGCTATCCCGAAGTTTGTTGCAGCACTTCGTTCAGTCGTGCAGACTGAATCAATGGCGGACGATTTCGATTGGCTAGATGATATCATATTGGTTGCTGAAGGAGAAACTGAAGCGACCGCTGGGGCTGTCGATATATTTCGGAGCGAAGGAGAGGCTTGTCGGTACCTTGAGCACTGGTGGGTGGAGGATAAGTTAGGGTTTGCATTCAGCGCAGCAGGTCAACGATTAAACCTTGGCGTTGATAGAACGGCGGTCACAGTTTTATCGCGCACTCGTTGCGAAGACGGGAAGGGCATTGTTTTACGATGGCTCCAAGATGCTGCTATTGCTATCGCCGATACCAGGAAGTTTAAGGCTGCTAAAAGGCGAACCATCTTGAGTAGTTTTGAGGAGCGAGGGGATTTACCCCGCTCAGTTGAAGGCTTAATCGCATATATCGGTTTTACAGAGTAGCGACAGGTTTCAGGAAAGTTCGATCGGAAGCGGACCTTCCCCTTCCCACCCAGTTATTGCCGTTCAAATAGGCCAAAGCTAATGTCCGCTTTCGGGATATTGCGGACAATACCATTACAACGAGGACAACTAATCTATGGCGTACGTAGTCAACACCAGTTTTGTTCCAGACTTAGATGATTGGGTGGCGGAAGTTGTGGTCGATGATAAATACGACGCAATGATTTTAAGAGAAAACGGGAAAGTCTATCTGTTGAGTTACGACGATCAGGGCGTCGTCTCAAAATTTGACTATTACGAATTTGAAAAAGGGATTGGGCAAGCTATCGCCAAGTTAGAAGCAATCGCATCCGAGACGGACTAGCTTCGATTTCTAATGTCCGCTTTGGGCGCAAAAGCGGACATAAGAAATGTCAAACCAGAACGTCCGCTAGCGCCCCAATTGCGGTCGGCCGTTTCATCGTTCTGTGACGACAGAAAGGGTCACAAAAGCCGATATTTGCCAATGCTCTAGTATTATGCAACATAAGAGATAGGTATCGATGAAACCGTCTAGGATAAAATAACAGACATGAAACCCTTCCGGTTGAGACGAAGACTCAAAGTTGAGCGGTTCTTTACGATAGAGACTTATCCTCTACTGTACGGCTGTGTTCGCCAGTCGAATACCAAGGCAATCGGCGTAACCTTCAGACTCCAATGATCAAGACTAGTCTCTCCCAGCGAAATAACGCGGTTATCGTTCAGTATGAAAACACGTCTGATAATTATTTAGCTGTGCTCGGTTTTGGGACCGTCTTTGACGCATCGGATACAGATTGCCTCAACGTCAAAGATAAAGATGGTAAGGCGGCGACCTATTTCGGACCCCGCTACAAATATGACCACTCCTCAAAAGAGAGCGGAATTACGCTCAAACCAAAGCAAAAAGGAGAGAAAATCATCAATATCCCTGCACTCTACGGGGTCGAAAACGGCAAATATACGTGTACGCTCAAGGATAAGAGTGTCTCTTTTGCGGTGATAAACCCTGCGAGCGCGGCGATTGAAAAAGAAATCGATGTAGACACTCGGCCTAAAGCTGTCTCAATTGAGATCGATACCGTCGATCCGGTTTGGCAGAAACGCACCCTCAGTTTTGATCCGCCCCCACTCTCAGAATTAGGTGATGCCGAAATAATATCGACAGTCACACCGCCAAGCGACCTTGAAATGATTCCCGCCAATCAACCCTGTGATAACATCCCCCTTTGTCATCCTCTGGTCACGAAGGGACGGGCTATCGCTACGGCCTTTTGCTGGCGCAGCGGCGCCGTCGGCCCTGGCGGGGCTATATCCCACCCCGTGGTCAGTCAGTCGTTTAGCTATACTCGCAAAATGAAGATCTCACGACTTACCACGGCGATTAGCCGTCTCTTCATTTGGAACGGTGGACGATATCTATATAATCCGACGCTTTATCGTCGGTGGTTTGGCGCGACTAATCCACACCGCCTTGAGCAATTCAAAAAAACGTTCTTTCTCTCACGTCCGTTTTACTGCAAGCGATGTTTCTTTTCCGCCGGCTACTACGGCCCCGGCGTTGACCGCCGGACGGTTGCCGCCGCATTTATTCATCCCGGCTCTGATAACTTTGGCTTGATCCTTTATCCCTTGTTTTGGTCATGGCCGGACTGGGGAGCTGATTCCAAAATCACAACGCTCGTACATGAATATTCTCATGGACAAGGCGGCACTAACCTAAACTTCCTGCCCGAAGTTTATGGCCGGCGCGATTGTCTGGAACTCGCTAGGAAAAAACCAGATAAGGCCATTCAAAACGCCGATAATTACGGCTATTATTTTTATGAGGCGGTTGGCTCAATCCATTTCCCAACAATTAGACCATATCCTCGTGTCAGTTATTAATTTGGTGTCCGATCAATTGAGCTCTACGATCGTAACGTGTTGATTATGTACGGGATTGAACAGCATTTCTCGAACTTTAGTTTTGGCGATGGGCTGGCGCCGTTTCGGGCGTCAAACGGCCTTTACGGCTATATCGACAACACAGGTATGGTCACTTTGCCAGCGAAGTATCTGGCCGCGGGGCCTTTTCGAAACGGCGTTGCTGCTGTCGGACTTAGCGTTGATCAGAGCGGCGATTATCTCGAAATCGGTTTCATCGATAAGAATGGTTTAGTCGGCGTTCGGAACGCCGACCTATACCCAATCAAGGACAGCGCGTCCGAGCCGATCCGGATGCCCAAATATTATAACGATCAATGCGTGCTACGGACATTTTATGAGCGACCGGGGATTACCGATAAAGACGGCAATACAATACCGGGCGATTACCGCTATTACCAAACGTCAACCAACGCGGACGGACTTGCCGTCTCAATCAGCGAATTTCCGATCGGTAGCGGGAATTTCAGACAATTTGTTACAGATAGCAATAAGTCACTGGTGAATGTTCTGGTTGGTGGGCAACCAACTTATCAATTAGATATGGGCATCGATAATGAACGGCAGTCAATATCTGCCGCTGAATTTCCCGATGATCAAATTGAATTTGGGTTTACAAACCTGCTCTCATCAGGTTTTTACGTTATTGACGATCCTAATCCTGACCCAACAACTGACCCAAAATTTCGCTTCGCGCGCTATGACGCTGGTCAGTCGAAAATAATGGCTGACAGTGATCCATACGCCGTCTATTCGGCTTCGAATTTTTTTGATGGGCACGCGCTGGTATTCAAAAATAACGACTTTCACATCATTGATAATACGTTCGCAACACAAATGACGATTCCAAATCCATGGGATGAGACGGCCGTCATTATGATCCGATATATTCCGGAAAATCGGTATGTGCCCGTCTGCGCTGTTTTTGAGTCTGAGCTTAAATCCTGCTATAATTTATATGACCTGGTCGACAGGAAGTGGATATTAGCCAAAGACATCATCTCGCAAAGCTTCCTGCAGTTTTTGTCCTACGTCTCAGATCCGTTATTCTTCTACGTCGAAGATGACAGTCACAGAGGTCTGAAAGCGATCAATTTCCAAAACCCGTCCTTAGAGTCTCCACCGATGATCACTGCGACGCGTCCCCACGACGATTTTTTCTCAGCCGAAGTCGCCCCAGGCGTCTGCGGCTATCTCAACTATGACATGAAATTGATTTTTGCCTTCAATTTTCGCTGATAAATGGACAAAGGCAGATGTTGAGCGATACGTCAGCTTTCCACTCCAAAATCAGTCGCTAACAAACCAGCTAACGCGTTCTGGTTGCTGACTGACCGTTAGATGGAGCGTAGCTCTAAGAGCAGCCTGACGACCAACGACCCATTTGTTGACATATGATACATCCTTATCTGACGGCAGGAACGGGCGCAAAAGCGGATATGGTCGACAAACAATTACAATGAATATTCGTGTGAACCGCGATAGGAGTTAAGGCGAAATCTATTGTACTTTCCATTCTCCCGGAACAGCATTATCAATCAGTTCATCAAGAACCTCTTTCCGCCAAACACGACCGAGTTGAGCGGAAAATTCCTGATCTGCTGTCTTTTCTTTAGGGGCTGCATTTTTATCAATTTTGGCGGCAGCGCCATAGCGTCCCGAATAAACTCCCAGAAACTTAGTAGACCTAGCTTCCATCTGGAACGCACTGTGCTCTTTACTGATATAACCACCTTGAGCGCGTGCATATACCGGTGACCCTGACATACCTTCACGAGTTGCGGTGTCGATTAAAAAAAGAGGCAACCCGTCAGCATCAAGGTTGGGTTCACTTGCAATTGAGCCACGTTTCCAAACAGGAATATTTCCTTGTTTTTGCAAACCAAGGGGAAAGCCTACAACAAAAACATCCATAGCGACCATCACGGCCATATCAGATTGGTCCTCAGGTCCCACTGCATAATAATAGATTGATTCGGACAGTACATCTTCGTTACCGACTGCCGGTAACGGGATTACAGCAAGGTCAATTTCTTGACCTCTGGGGTGTTGAAGCCAACCAATGCCTGTTTCATAATCATTGTTTCCAAGCTGGATGTGCAACCACCGTGAATATCTTCCGATACTTTCTTTCTTAGGAACATCTAAACGCACCTCGTCAGGTGTAACGCTATCGCTCCTCATTGGCTGTCCCGTGTAGGTATTTCTGCCTGAAAATACGTGCCAGTTAGACACCAAGTAGCTCTTTCCATTCCGCTCGTAAAAAAATCCGGTTGCGTCATTGACGAATCCCTTGCCAATCAACTTAAGCGGGAGTGATACTAAAGAATAATAGTCGATGCTCTTTTTCGTTTGCGTCAAAATGGCCTCCTCTAAGTCATCACAGGGGCCTTTTACTGTCGGACGGAACAACGTCGAGCCATGACAAGACATAAGCAGTTTAATCCATAATCCATAGGTGCGCAATATGTCCGCTTGCGGGATTTTTATGCCGTTGGCCTTCATAAACGTCTACGTCAGCTTTCACCCCCACTTTAAGACATTCGACGGGTTAAAAGCTAATGTCCGCTTTCAGGATATTGTGGACACGAGTTTTCTGTTATGCGCGCTCCGAGACGTGGCAGAGTGGCTGATTGCGGGTGCCCCCTTAATTGGGAGCACTCTGGGGCTTATACAATTAGGCTTCACGCGGGTTCGAATCCCGTCGTCTCTCTAACGTCCGCTTGGGGCGCAAAACCGGACATTTACGACGACGAAACAACCCTTAGCTGACGATATTCCGCTGTTCGCATTTGTCGGCATGTTGCGCTCAAGCACCGATTGTAGTAAGGTTTCCTGCAATAATAATGGGTCGCGCTGCAAAAAATTTGGGAGCGCGCTATGATTACAGGTAATCGGTATCCAAAATCAGTTATGCTCGTTTGCGCGGTGATGGCGGTGTTGTTGGCGAGTTGTACCAGGACATTTGTTCCGATCCCACCTCCACCGAATGATTCCCCTCCCATTGTAAAAATAAGCAATTTTTCTCCTGGTGGAGCGACCAACATCGATAAAGAGTCAGTAAGTTCTGCGGATGGCCTATCCGCGCAGGTAACAGTTTCCAATAACAAAAAATGCGACCCGCCGGTCGTGATGATAATGGCAGGAGCTTCAAATCCGGCTGGAGGCGTTCAAGAATTGGAAGTAACTACCACAATGTTACCTGGCTCAAATCCGGATTTAATCGCAACGACAACGTCGTCACCGAATGTCTCAGGGCAAGTACCAACATCTCTGAGTATATTTGGATATAACGATGCCCCCGGCCCAGAAGCGGGTAACGAACCGATATTTCTTAAGTTTGATGGCGGGCCTCTTGGGTGCATACGAAGCGGACAATTTCTTGTCACGGCAACCGCAAGAAATTTCAATAATCAAACAACCACATTGACAGAAACAGTGAGCTTTGAGCTGACTGACAATGGTTGTGGCTGTGTCTCATAATTCTCACGGTAGGCACAAGCCAAAATCGAAAGATGAAGCATCGCCCCGCTGCGTTCATTCGTGGCGGGGTTTTGTTTTGTGCGGTTAGTCCAATGTCCGCTTTGGGCACAAAAGCGGACATCAAGCACAAGTCGATTGCTCTGGCCACCAGTTAACGATTCGTGCCTCGTTAACTCGGGCTAGACTTTTGACGCTTCTGCAACAAAACCATTGCTTTCCAGCGCCGGTAATTTAGCTTTCTTTTCAATTCTTTGATTTTAGGGAGACGGCAATGGACTGGGCAGCGCTTGGCAAAACAATTGAGCATCTCGAAACGTTGAGTGAAGATGAGATCATCGCCGAGATGCAGCGGCTGCAGGCAGATGATGACGAACTTGCTGAAGCAGCGGAGGCCTATCTGGGCAACCGGGAGAAGATGTTGTCATTCATGCAGACCCGCATGCCGGAAGATTTCACCGCAAAGAAAGCAACACTGAAATCAGGTGCTCGGGTCGGCAGTTGGAAAATTGACCAGCTTATTGGTTCGGGCGGCATGGGTGAAGTTTACAAAGCCGAACGGGCTGACGGCATGTTCGACCAGCAGGTCGCCCTTAAGCTGGCCAAACGCAAAGGCAAGGCCTTCGCCGCGCGCTTTGAGGCCGAGCGGCAAAGGTTGGCGCAGCTGGATCACCCCAATATCGCCCGCATCGTCGATGGCGGCACAGCAGGCAATGGCGCCCCCTTCATGACGATGGAGTTTGTGGATGGGCAACCAATCACCGAATATACCGTGTTCAATAGTTTGGATCGAAACGCGCGGCTTGCGTTGGTAAGACAACTCTGCACTGCTGTCTCGCATGCGCATAGTCGACTGGTGCTGCACCGGGATATCAAACATGACAATGTTCTGATCAATCAGGACGGGCAGCTGCGGCTGATTGACTTTGGCGTAGCATCGCTTGTCGGCGAAGAAGAGGGTGCGGCAAAGCAAGGTCCGCTAACGCTGGCCTATGCCGCACCTGAGCAGCTGAAAGGCGACGCGGTAAGCGCTGCCACCGACATTTTTGCTGTTGGAATGCTCATGCATCTGCTTGAAACCGGCGCGCTTCCAGCTCGGCAACCTGACGCTTCGGTTGCCATAGCCGATGACCAATTGGCGGACCGCGATCTGGCGGCCATTATCGCAAAGGCAATAGCGACAGACCCCGATGAACGCTATGGTTCGGTGGATGCGCTGGAAGATGACATTGCGAAATATCTGGGCGGATTTCCGGTTGCGGCACGCTCTGCATCTGCGGTAGCTCGCTTCACAAAACTGGTCCGCCGGAACAAGCTGACGTCGATAATGAGCGGCACGGCAGCGGCGGCTCTCGTGGCCGGAGTGATCGGAGCGAGCGTCTTTGCCTATCAGGCAAATGAAGCGCGGGCAGAGGCGGAAGAGCGATTGGAATGGGCCGAATACTCCCTAGAGGAAGCACGGCTGGAGACTGTTCGAGTTGGCGCCCAGCAAGATCTATTTCAGAAATTCGTTATCGATGAAGCTCGCATAGCTGAAAGCGATCTCCGCTCCTTCTTGGTGAATTCAGCAGAAGATGCCAAGCAAAGCTATGATAGAAACCCGGAATTGAGTTCTGCGCTGATCAGCGCGGTTGCCAATTATCTGCTTCGCCGAGGTGATTACAATGGCTCTAAAAATCTCAACAATTTTGTAATTTCTCATAAGAAAACGCCAGAAATAACAGTGCAGGATGCGAAAATCATGCAAGGCCGCAACCTGCGTGAATTGGGCGACGAGGCGGGTTCGGAAAAAATGCTCGGCGAAGTAATTGACTGGATGCAAACCAAACCATTCACTCTCAAGAGTGAAGGCTACGCATTGATTGTCACAAACTATGCAATGGCGACCCTTGATGAGGAGGATTTAAAAGAGGCAGTACGCGTAAATCTGATCCATGCCAATGACACAGACAAGGATGCTTCAGGCCGTGCCTATCATTATAACAGCTTGGGGGTTCTGTCCGGCAAACTCGGCAATTATCAGAAGATGATAGAATATGGCATCCAGTCTGTTCAATTCTCGAGGGAAGCCGAAAATATTAATTTTGTATCGCTTAACACTCGATCCTTGAATCTGGTAGGGTCGATTCTTTTTGCTCAGCAGGATATTGAGTTAGCGCGTTCTTTTTTCCCTTCTGAGGTCGAAGTGATGGATGAAGAAAAAGGACATTTACGTCACCGCAGCCTCTACCGGCTGCACGAGGGTCTTATGCTTCAAATTGAAAAGAACCACGAAGCTTCTTTTGAGAAGGCAAAGCAGGCGTTCGCCATCGCAGCCGACCAATACCCTCCTGGTTCGTCTTATTACTATTCAGTAGCTGGTTTCCTAATCGAAGCAGGCGCCTTGGCCGGGAAACCTGACGATGTTCGCGAATTGCTGGATAGTGTCCTAATCCCTGTCGATGACACTAGCGATAAACCTCACGCTCGCGGGGAATTAGCTCAAGCATTTTTGCTTAATGCAGAGGGTCAGCGAGAAAAGGCACTGGCTATTTACAAATCTCTGGATTCGGAAAAAATAAACCGTGACTATGAATTGATCTATAAACGTGACTTGCTTCGGAAAACGCTTAATTTACGTTAGCTGCTCCCACCCGCTCCGCCAGCCACGCACGAGCATCTGTCCAGTCGCGCCTGACGGTCCGGTCTGATACATCCAGCATATCGGCGGTTTCGCCTTCGGTCATACCGGCAAAATAACGCGCATCTACGATCTTGGCCCAGCGTGGATTCGCCTCCTCCAGCTGCTCCATCAGATTTCCGATGGCTACCAGCTCTTCTGGACTTTCGCTATATTCCGGCAGCATTTCGACATCGGCCTCATTGTCAATGCGCTGCCGGTCGCGTTTGGCCGTCAATTTGCTGCGCGCATAATCCACGATTACATGGCGAACCGCGAGTGAGGCCGCGCACAGAAAATGCTTGTCACTGTCCCAACTGGAATCCTGCCCCAGCTTCAGGAAGCTCTCATGCACGATATCCTCGGTGCGCATTGTTTCGCCGACATTGGCGCGGCGGCGACGACGGCGGGCTAGCAGGATGAGTTCTTCATAATGCTTTTCGATCAGAGCCGAGGCTAGGTTGCGCTCGCTCGCGCCATATTTTTCATGATCTGCTGCTCCACTCATCTTTTTACCAAGTAACGTAAAGTCGCCTGCACACAAGATTTTTCAAAATAATCTGTCCGCTTTTGCTCGTCTTTCTCGTTGTGGGGGGTAGGCGACCTGAAAGTCGCCCTTGCAACAAAGAGGGTTTGAATATGAAGTATATACCGAAAAACAGTCTGAAGTCGGCGGTATTTGTCGCTGCGCTTCTTTCGACAACCGGCATCGCGCATGCCAACTGGACCGGAAGCTGGGACAGTAATTATGGCGAACTGCGGCTCGTGCAGGAAGGCGAGCGCGTTTACGGAGACTATGCCAAGCGGGGCTATTTTGAGGGCCGTGTCTCCGCTGACGGCCTGCGCATCCGCGGTACATTCCAATATACTGGCAAGCGAAACCGCAATGGCTATATCGAATTCAAACGCAGCGGTGACCGCTTCGCCGGCGGCTGGAGCTGGGCCAAAGACGGGCCGGTATCTGCCGACAAGGGGAACTGGTCTGGCAGCCTGAAAAACAGCGAACGGCCCCGCCTCGTCAATGCTGTAGGGCGCAGCGACTATTGGGCCGATTTCTGGAACAGTGTCGCGCAGGCTTCGCGCGGTTGGGCCAATGCCGATATTGCGGTTTCAAACGGAGATAACGCCGCCTGGCCGGTCTATGGCCCCCATGGCGATATTCGCGGTGATGAATGGCAGGGAACCTTCACCACCAATCATGGTGAACTGCGGCTCGTGCAGGTCGGTCGCCGCGTCTATGGCGAATATGCCAAGCGTGGCTATTTCGAGGGCTGCGTGCATAAGAGCGGGCTGAACATGCGCGGCACATTCCAATATTTCAAGCCGCGCCGCAAACATGGCTTCATCGAATTTCGGATGGATGGGGATGGTTTTAAGGGAAGCTGGACCTGGACCAAATCCGGTCCGCCAAACGCCGACAGCCGTATCAACTGGAGCGGCGCGCGCAGCAAGCCGGACGTGGCCGCCAAAGTCTATACTCGCGCCAACGAAATGAGCTTTGCTGACATGTGGCCCAAGATCAGCGCAGAGCAGCGCAAATGGGTGCTGGGCAGCGATTACTACGATAGCTGCGACCCGCCGGAAGTTGACTATGGCGGCGGCGACAATCCGGGCGATGAAAACAAATTTCCGGGCGAGATGCTGTAGCGGGCAGGCAACGGAACCAGAGCAAAGCGGCGGCGATGGGCCGCTGCACTCTGCAAAAAAATTTCAAGAGTGGGTTTGAATCATGATTATCACGACAGGAAAAAACTATCTAAAATCGGCCGCCATAGTCGCGGCTATGCTGAGCAGCACCAGCGCCTATGCGCAGTGGGCGGGCACCTGGAAAATTGACGGCAACGATGCCAAGCTGGAACAGAATTCGGACTTTGTTTCTGGTGTAATGTATGGAAAGGGCAGGCTTCAGGGCCTCGTCAGTCCAGACAAAAAAATTCTTCGCGGAGTCTACACGCTTTCAAGCAATGGGCAAAATTACAATGTGGAGTTCAAGCTAGACACGCTGGCCGAATTTGATGGGCAAGTAGTGCGAAGCGAATATGGCTTTCCGGGAAGCGGAGCGCTCAGCTTAACATGGAAAGGTAGCAGGCAAAGTGGGGCCAGCGCAATTGGCAATCCGCTGAACCGCAATCCATCGCAGCGAGGTGCTTTTCTGCGCAGCCTGTCAAAGGAACAGCGTAGCTGGATCGGAAAAATGCGGCCCAAATCTGCGGCTGCAGCGAGCAGAAACAGCAATGGCTCGGGCAGCAATAATGTTGCTGCGGCATCCACCGACACAGGCGTGAAGGGCGCGTGGAACATCACCATCGATGGCACCGAATATGGTCCGTTCGCCAACCGCAGGCAGGCCATTGCCTTCGGCGCCCCGGATCGCAACGGCATTGTCACCGGAACCTCGATTGGCCGTGACAATGTAATCTTCATCGGCCGCGCGCAAAATGGTTCCAATCGCAAGTTGCACGGCATTTGGATGGAAGCATCACGCGGGCAGGCAACCGGGCGCTGGGGCCTGATGGAAGTGCGCACTAGCGGTGAGTCGGCCACAAGTATGCAGGCGCGTTTCTCCATCGGCTATCGCAAGCCGAGCAGTGCATGGCGCGGCCGCGCGCCGGGGCAGCCCGGCATGGGGGGGCAGGGCCCTAAAATCCACAGCAATCAGCTACGCGTGCCCACCGTCAGTCAAGCACAGGCGCAATGGCGCAGGCTTATTCAGAAAGGTAGTCCCTTTCCAGGCATTCATGGCCTATGGCCCACAGCTGAAATCGACGCAGCGATTCAACCATGGATCCGCGGTGAAAAAACAGCGGCCCAATTTGGTGGTCAGCAGCTCGTCGACCCCTGTAAAGCGAAATGCATGGGGAAAGAGCCGACCACGCTCAGCATGTTTGGCGCCAACATCGACGCCCAGAAAAACCGCGAGCGCAACCTGGAGTTTAGCGGATTTGTAAATGTGGCCGCATCGCTGGTGCGCAAGGGCGAACGCCCGATCGCTCTCACGAGCAAAGGCAGCAATAGAGTTTTTGATCGCAGCCGCGAAAACAAGGTGAAATTTAATGATAGTGGTGTCGGTGACATTTCATTTTTTGTTAACCCGCCCCGGCACACCGAGATCTATTGCAATCGCAACACGAACTATCGTCTTGGCAGAGCCAGCTTTTCCATACCGGCTGGGGTCTGGTCCGATCCGTTTGCCGACCTGACTACAAGCTATTCTGGTTCGCTGACCGAGTGGGACCTAACTGTAGCAGGCAGCCTTGTCCTGCGTCCGCGCCGTTTGGCCTATAGCTACAATCGTGACGGATTTCGTCCGTATGGCTGGAGCAAAAACTTCAAGCAGCACTGGTCGGATTTCAAGAAGTTCAACGCGCAGTATCCTTCTGACAACCATGAACTTTCTGACCAGGTCCCGTGCTTTCGGACTGAAGCAGAATTTGCTGAGTCCGACGGGCGGCGCAACCTCTTGTTATGGTTGCGCACGGACATTCAGGTGCGCTGATCTCGCTCGTCGTGACCGGGCGAGAACCAATTGCCCGGCCATCAGATCTCATCGAAATTTAAATCCAAGGAATAAAGAAGATGCTACCCTTAACACCGCAAAAATATCTGAAATCCGCCGCTATCATCGCGGCCATGCTCTTCAGCACCAGCGCATTGGCGCAAGCTCAGAACTGGCAGGGGACATGGGATACCAACTATGGTCAGCTCAAGCTGGTCGAGCGGAATGGCCATGTCTATGGCGATTATGGCAGTTGGGGCACTATTCAGGGCATTCTTGGCCCGGGCAAGCGCAAGCTGCGTGCGATATATACCCGTGCGGATGATAACTCGCGTGGCTATATTGAATGGTCGCTACGGTCGCCAAACAAGATGGAAGGACGCTGGGTAAAGTGGGAGCGCAACCTTCCCATTTGGGATAGTCGCGGTACCCAATGGAACGGATCTCGCAAGCGCAGCAGCAGACCATCGCTTTCGGTTTTTTCAGGAAATACTGGCTCTGCATCCTTTATTGCACGCTCATCATCCAAATATCGATACTGGGTCGAAAATTTTGGCCGGAATGTATTTCACCCATGGATGCGCGCTATGCCTGCAACTGCCGAACTGAACTTTGATTATACACCACCCACATATGGTTTCGGAATTTCCGGCATGTCTATGGGCAATGATGAGCGTAGTGGGTGGGAGCTTTACGGGACTGCCGGGCTTTACGCCTATTGCGGACCGACACAGGAAAAATACACGACCTTTCCGACCTGGCAGTGGCAGCCAGACAGCAACGCCAAAAAGGGCGGGAGACGGGTCATCGATATCTCGAGAAAATCCGCCAAGGGTTCAACCCGCAACAACGCAGGTCTGAATGGAGCTCTGAATTTTCAAAATGCCGATACATGCCTACGCAGCGGCAAAGAATTGCGTTTTCAGATTCAGACCAATCTGATCGAAAAAGATACCGCGCCGCGCACAGATGACAGATTCGGCTATCGCGGTTTTGTTTTCACGTCGCGCGATCTTCCCATGGCCGCGAACAAATGGACCCGCGTAACTGGCGGGACCAACATAGGTGGCACGAAAGTGGAATTGAAACGCAACTCGAACCGTTATTCCTGGGCATATCGGATCACAACGCCTCGTGATCCCGCAAAACCGAATGCAGAGGTGCTTACCATCACCGGATATGTGTCCTTTGGTCAGGGCGGCTGCCCGAATGGCCGCTTGCCCAATGGCAGTTTCAAGTATCGTCAGGGCTGCTTTGCGCCCTGACGGCGCGCGCTATCCAAACAGTTTTTCCATGAATGAGGGCTTGAAAATGAAAGTTATAACACCACAAAATTATCGGAAATCGATCAGTCTTGCGTTGTTGATCAGCCTCGCCGCCTGCGGTGGTGACGCCGAACCATCCGCAGAAGATATGGTCAATGACGCGGGCGATGCTGCAAGCGCGAATCAAGCAGCATATGACAATGCCTCGGCGGATATGCGCGAAGCGGCCAAGGTGAAAGGCGATCTCGCCTGCGGGCTGCCCAAAATGCCGGATGCTCGCGCTGAACAACCGGCGGGCACAAATGGACGCAGCTATAACAGTGATGCGAATCCTGAGCAGGTAGCTGGCTTCTACGGGCTTGCCGCAGAAGCGCAGGGCGGCAGCGCTGAAGTAAGCGGCCCGCCCGGAATGGCCGATGTCACGATTACCATGACCGATGGCCAGAAATGCCGCGCGCTCGCTCAGGCACAGCTTAGCGGTGACACCAACGTCACCGTTTCATCCGAAAATAGATAGAGAGGGAGTCTCCATGAAAAAGTATCTTATTGGTCTTGCCGCAATATTGGGCCTTGGCATAGGTAGCGCCGTTATCGCACAAGTCGGTCCAAGCGACATTGGCAAAGTCGAGAATGGATATATCGTCGAGGGCAACCTTGTCCGTTCCGGCGGCATCATCAAGACAATTACAAAGAGCGTAACAAACAGCCATGCGCATAACGCAAAAGAATGCCGCAAAACCTGCGATGCGGATGGTAACTGCAACGCATATCGATATCAGCGGGCGGCGAATAACCGCAAACCTGAATGCTTGTTTCGCATGACGGCGCTACCCGCAGGTGCGCGGCGCAACCATGGCTATATGGCGGCCGTTTCTGCAACAAAGGTCAGTTTCGTTGAAAATGACCTGCAGATGAAGATCACGCCAGGTCAGGGTATACAAAACGGCCGATCAACAGGCTTTGATATACCCAACGCTGACCCTATGGCCTGCATCGACGCATGCTGGCGCGATGGCAGCTGCAAGGGCGCGACCTATTTCCCGAAGAGTTTTTTCAAGGGTGAAGGGGCAAGATGCTCGGTCTATACCCAGCTTGGTCCAATTACCTACAAGCAGCCGATTGCAGGTGTCATTACCGCCGTGAAGGCGAGTGCCACAAGCTCCAGACCAGTTTTAAAACCCCGACCGAAGCCTGTACTCAAGCCACGCCCAAGACAGGTTATCAAGCCGCGCACGCAAAATCCGGTCATTATTCAGGATAAAACACCTGACCAAAAGGACGACAACCCCGGCGAAATGCTCGACGCGGAAGTGCGCTGAATAGCTTATGGTCAGCGGGGCTTAGCCAAACCCTCGGCTCCGCTGACCGCCCTCGCGTAGCGTCCGCTTTCGGGATATTGCAGCCACAACGCTAATGTCCGCTATGGGCGCAAAAGCGGACACCGGCGTTACTGATTACGGTATTGTTACTTCCGAACCCAGTTCTAGTTGTTCAATGAACAGGGCGGGTCGAATCCAACCAACTGCTGATTTGGTCCAGAGACAGTCACACAAAGACATTACCGGCACCAAACATGAGATAGTCAAAATCCTTGACCCTTGCCGAAAGTGCCGTGATCCGAAGACTGTCTGCATAGAAGCGATCAAAAAAATAACCACCAACCACAGTCATTGTTTCACCGTCACGAAGCCCCCCTTCCGCTGCGTCCCGCAAGTCGCGCCAAAGACCTAGCCCGGGTTGTTGAATCATTGATTTCGGTGGCCAAGCGAGTTCACCATGATCGTTAGTCGCAGAAGTATTTTTATCGAGCCGAATCAACCCACCGCTCTCCAGACGACTGCGCGTGCCGCCAAGTCGGAACTGACCTTCCGCTCCGTGATAATCAACGAGATTGTAACGAGTGTGATCTTCTCGGCGAGATCGAGAAATAAAGCCGCTGGCGAACAAGCTTTCTTGCGAACTGTCATGCTTGATCTTGCTGAATGGTACCGTTGGCTCCTTCGCTGCCGAATAAGGTGAATTGACAACATCAGCTTGATCGATCGGCGTAGTATCAGTTCGATGCCAGCGAGCAGCGGCTGCATGAGGATACCAGTCGTCAGTTCTCGAAATATTTCCGGAGCGGATTGGTCGCCCGAGTAGGCGTTGGAACTCCGTACCTCTCCATTTTCCATCGTACCAACCTCCGCTGGTTGCAAGGGACTGCGGCGCAGGACCTGCTGCAGGTCCATCGCCCCAACTGAGTATGCCCTCTTCGATAAACTGACGCATTGCATCCCATGAATTGGGATCAGGCAAGCCGGTATGGCCCTCGCGTTTCCAAGCCTCTAAACACTCTCCATGATCGATATGCCAGCGCGACAGCAACTGTGGTGAGTAAGCCCACGAAACATCTCCAGGCGGTCGCTGGTCGACGCGCCGGATCAGGACGGGCCAATCGAGCCCGTACGCGTTGCAACGAAACATCAACCGGGTGGGAAACAATCCCAGCATTTCGTCTATCTTTTGGACCGCTAGAGTTGATCCGTTAGGAGCGGTAAGTATCCCATTTGTAGCATCAAACGCTTGGCCTGCAGGAGAAGTTAGCAAAGCGTCAGGATCTGGCTCATCCAAGAAGGAATTGCGTAGCTCGGCTCCTTTGAGATCGGTGGCGGTCAAACATTTTTGAGCCAAGTATCCTGCTCTACGCCACGGTGCTGTTGATTGTATGACGGTCGGTGGAGCATGTAGTCGTTCAGTTCGAACCGCATTCGCGGGCACTTCAAGAAGTGCATCGTGGAAAGCTGCATAGGCCCGTTCTTGTTCGATTGGTGGAAACCTCTCAAGGCTTTTGGCAGAGGTCTTCTGGCGTGGGCGGCCTGATTTGAACAAGTTTTTGAGGATCTCGCCGGGCTTGGTTGATTCTCGTACTAAATCCTCTTTGGTTCCGCCAGATTCGTAGATTGACCATAGCCATTGCTGCCCGGTGTAGGGCATTGTACATCTAAACCGATCAGACTCAAATTTGTCATCCTTGTATCGAAGTCGAATGTATCCGTGCTCATCCGCGAGCAAATCCACTCGCGATGAATCGCTAGACAACTCGATGACACTCGTTCCAACCGGCATTTGCATTGTACTCTGCGGCTGGAAAGATGACGGCGTCCAGATTTTGCCGCCGGAAATTGGCATAATCCGGCGACTAGCGCTAGGCGTCTTTACATAGTCAGGAAGGTACAAGCGATAAAAACTGTCACTAAATTGGCCGTTTATGAAGCCACCTCGCACGCCAACGCCAGTTGGGTGAGCATCGGCGAGTTCTCCACGTGGCCAGCACGCTAGGGCGTCACTGATCAATCTCTCTGCCACAAACCAAAAGTCAGGCTTTATCTTCAGGCCAACAAAATCCGCCTTGTACCATAGCGCCCGAAAGTTCGAGTCTCGTCCGGCGAGGCGTTGTTGAACAGGTAACCTGATACTCTCAACGGAAGTGCCAACTTCGAACAACATCCACAGTGTTACACCGGTTGCTAGCGACTTCTGATCTACTCCGAGGTAGCGAACATACGCGCCATCCGAGCGATGCATCGTAGTTGCTTTCTCATCCCAACGCCAATAGCCTATCACCGGCTTCATTGTCTTATAGTCGCCATCTTTCGTCAACGAACCGCTCCGTTTGCTTTCGATCGTCGACCTTACATATAGTGCGTTACGACCGTATTAATCGGCAGCAGTTCCCTGCATCGCAAAATCCTCAAACCCTTTGATTTTACAGAATGAGTTAATGTCCGCTTTCGGGATATAGCGGACATTAGCATTGTGACCGCATTGTCCCGAATTAGACTTTTTGAATGGCAGTTCTTTGAGATCTGCTTAGAGTTTAGCAGAATCAATTGACTAAAGGCCCAAATCCCCTACGCAAGTTAATGGGGGCCATATTGGGGGCCACTCTTTAGAGTGAAGTCATTATATACAATAGTTTCAAATACTTAATTGCCAAAAACGAGTCCTCTAAGCACCACGCATTCTAGCATTTTCAGACATCTCTAAATGCTAGACGACGTTCTTAAAATAATCTTTATAATTCAATACCTTGTAGGATATCTGAGACGGAACCCCACAACCAGAGACCCTTTGGCGGTGGCATCATGACGCCAATATGGTCAATTGTCTCTGAGAGCCATTTCGCGGCTACCAGATGAGATCCACGAACAGATACTGGAGATGGCGTTGGAACGCTCCGAGTTATCGCCCAGAGAGCTGGCAGTGACGTTCACCGACACCAAGGGCTACTTCATATCGGAAGCCAGTGTTTACCGGCTCCTCAAGGTCCATGACCTGATCACCAGTCCGGCCTTTATCGTGATGAAGGCTGCCAGCGAGTCCAAGGACAAGACGACCGCACCCAACCAGATGATGCCAAAAACTCAATAAAGTGAATGACACATTTGTCTCATTTTATCTGACGAAGGACAATGCCTGTTGCAATAAACACCTGTTTAGGTATGTTAACTATTAATGATCGCGACTCTAAGCTAAAGTAAAAAAGAGCCGCAGTCTTTGATGCTTTCTGTTGGGGACAGAAAAAGGGGGCGTGTGAGTTTTATCGGAGAAAAACTCTTAAAGCTAAAGCAGCCGATGGGCTCGCTTGGTCTCGCCAAAATCTTTTACCCAATCTTTTTTTGCCTCTCTGGTTGCGCTACTTATCCGGTAAGCTCAAATCCAGCTGTGTTTGAATCGCAATTGCTCGATAGCGATAGGGCAGAATCTTCCGCCGTTGCACAGCAATCCATCGATGATGTCCGGCGATTGGCGAAAAAAGGCAATCGCTATGCGCAGTTGGAATTGGGTAAGCGCTATGAAGCTGGTGATGGTCTAGAGAAGGACCTGGCTCGCGCAGAAAGTCTCTATTTTAAAGCTGCGACCAGTCCAGGCGCGTTAACCCCGACGGTGATATCCACGCCCGGCGGACAATCAGCATCAATAACAAGTTACAACCGCGCACCGGCGCAGTTTAATGGCCTGAAAGAGGCCGCTATGCGTTGGGCCAGATTAGCAAATAAAAGCGGTCAGCATTCACAGTCAGCTGTGGACCAAGCGAATTTGGCGGACCAGCATGGTGAACTGGGTCGTCAGCATCAGGTGGCTGAAGCGATGTATGAGCCCGATTTGATGATAGAGGCGCGCAGTGAATTGATCCGTATTTACGGATATCAGCCGATATTCAACAATCTAAAGTATAGAGGAAAGCCTTGGCGGGAAACCATCACTACAGGTGGTGGTGCACGGCTGATCAATGATGAGATGGTCATGCATAGCTTTTTATATGCGCTTGACCCGCCCGATGAGACTCGGATTGGCGAAACCATTTCCGCAAAACGGATCGATGCTTTTTGCCGGCAACATATTAGCAGTGCTAAACTAAACAACGTCGCCGATCGCCGCATGGCAGGACTTTGCGCTCTGTATCGCTGCGACCTTGTTGGTGCAGTGCATTGGCAGGCTATGGCCACAGGGTTGAAATTGCATGCAACTGAGCAAAAAATGTACGATCGAGATGCAGCGCTCTCTTTCTTGGATGCTTCGTTTTTATTGCGTGTTGCGAGCCGTTGTAGCGAACAATCAGTTCCGGCGAAATGGGAAGATTTGGCAACATTGCATCTCAAGCTTTTTGAATCATCCAAACAACATTGCAGGAAGGAAAAATGTCAGGGCGATATTCCTTATGCACTGCGTGTAGCTCGTGCGGGCATTGCTAATATTCTGTTTTGGGCATTTGAGAACGATAAAGTTGACGCCCCGGCTACGCAGGCTGCGGTTCGATATTGGGAAGTGTCAGACCGTGCAAAACTTGATGGTAGTGTTCGCGAAGAACGGGTGGCGCAACACTGCGAGACCTTGGGCTTAGAATATGCGCCATGCCGGATGGATCATCCTTATGGATATTTTCTCGATGGAAAGGTTCTTGCTCTTGTCAAGCAGCTGGCCGAAATGCCCGCAGCGCAACGAGAGACAGTTTTGCAAGCTTTTGAAAGTCGATTCGGATTGGAATGGAAGGCGCGGGGCTGATTGGGGCGGCTGCTGTGCATATTGAAGGAAGAATAGGGAAGAATTTATGCCAAGAAGAACGTCATCGGGTCTCGGCACCTATATTACCAATTATAAAGTAACAGATCTAGTTGATGTCTACCGGCAGGATAGCAATTTCGTGCCTAATCTGGTTGGCCTGGCAGGTGTAGTGTCCACTCAGACACGATCTGGTAATGTCCGATCTGTTATTAGATATGATAATCTTCCAGGAGTGCTTCCAGCCGGTCAACAGGTGCCACCCATTTACCTCATTGGCGCAAATTCTAGGCAGCAGGAATTATTTGACAAAATTATTGTTGCGGGACGCAACGATCCAACATTCTTGGCTAATTTGCAGGCTGCTGCCAGTGCCAACGCGGGCGGTATATACATTCTTGTATCGAATTCCAATAATCTGCCAACTGGGGTGGGCGGCGTAGTCGGGGGGATTGCGCAGCCTGGTCCAGTAGCGGTGGGATCTAGCTTCGGTGCAACAGAAACAGATGGACAATTTGAATTACAAGTATCAGATTTCGGGCTAACCGATCGAGCGGAACAGTTCGATCAGGCCATCAGAGCATCTGAACGTGCTATGCGAAGAAATCGTTCGTTGAACACTCCTGCAAACAGAGCCCACGTTAATAACTTGAAGCAACAGCGGGACCTCCTGAATCGTGAAGGCGATGTTTACTTTGCGCGGCATGTAATCCACGAAATGTTTCATTGGGCGGCTAGGCACCATAGCTGGAGTACACCAACAAATGAAACAGAATTGGCTGGTCTTTTGGATGGTTGGACTGACAATGATATACTTACACTAGCAAGTCGAGATCCGACTTACCAACCATCCGATCAAATTCTGCAAAATTTGCAGGTAGAGCTTAATCTCGACGCAGCAACATTGACCCAAATACTTGCTGATGAGCAATTAGGCTATGGCCAATCCCAGCTTCGCGAATTTCAGTACAGACTGTACCTCTACTATAAGACATCGCAAAGCGATCCTAACGTTACAATTCCAACTGACAGGATACCGCAACTTGTTGCGCGCGGTGTGCTAGTTCTAAAATCTGGCGCTACACCTGGTTCAACGAACATAAACGACTACACGGCGAGTGCAGGTGTATTAAAAACTGAGCAAGATAAAATCGATGCGCGAGCAGCACGGATCGCCCTGAAAACGCAAGCGTTGCAGGACATTAATCAAATGCTGCAGGCTCGTGGTGTAAACGTTGCTCCGCTGCAATCAGAAGGGTCTACCCTGGATGAAAACAGGGATCAAGAATTAGAAATTGCGCTCGAAAGAGCTCGTAAAGATCTGGAAGCGATCGGTGAACTCGACAATTATGGTAAACTAGGTTCTTCCATTGGCAAAACACTATCAAGTTACGTTGGTGGAGACAAAACGCTTAACACACTCGTTGTTTCTCCCGTTTTGGCTACCATCGGAGATAATCTTTTTGAAGTAATCGCCAATGGTGGTGTTAATCAGACATTGCCCAGCGGTGCTGTCCGGAACGTTCTGGCGGACTTCGACTCTGAATTGTTCGGAGAAATCAAAAGTGCCGGAATTGGCGCCCTCAGTTCCTTTTTGGTTGCCGAGCTCGTCAATGGTCTAGGTATTGATGGCGTATTCGGTGAAGGTCTGCAGACGATCGGCAACACCGTTGTCAGTCAAATTTTTGACAATATTGTTTCCATTGCGGGTGGTGCCGATATTGGTGTTTTTGCGAATGTTGGGAACGGTACAGCTTTAGCATCCGCTGGCGCATCGTTTCTCGGCGGAAAACTGGCTGATCAGATAGTCACATTTGATACCGTTGGCGGACAGATCGGTTCTGCCGTTGGTGCAGCATATGGAGCATGGAATGCCGGAGCGTTTCTTGCTGCAGCTGGGGTTAACCCAGTTACTTTGGTCGCAGCTGTTATTGCTGTCGCCTTCTGGAAAATTGTGGGTGGTTTGTTTGGCTCGCTCTTTGGGGGAACGCCGCGTTCGGGAGCCGATGTTGCTTGGAATGAAGCTGCGGGTCGTTTTGGTGTTGAGAATGTCTATTCAAAAAAGGGCGGATCAAAAGAAGCTGCCCAGTCGATGGCGCAGGGCGTTTCTGGATATTTGAACAGTATTTTGGATGCAACAGGAGGGACGCTTGACAATCCCGGGGCAGTCCAAACCGGCAACTACGGAATGCGGAAAAAGGATATCGTATATCGACCCTATTCTTCGCGCTCTAAACACGCAATTACGCAACGTTGGCGCGGAGCGGATGCGACGCAAAACGCGGTACAATTTGGAACATATACGGCCCTAACAGATCCAGATTTTGACCTCTTGGGTGGAAATATTTTTGCGAAACGTGCGCTAACCAATCATTTGAGCTTGGTTAACTCCTATACCGACTTCAGCATGGAAGGGTTGGCGGCTGACCTTGTGATTGCTTCTGACTATGCAACTTATTTTGGCAACAGTACTGGCATAAATTTGATATTGAGTTCTGGAGAAAGCAATGCTTTTTCGGCAGGTTGGGCGATTACATTGGCCCGTGCTGAAGAATTAGGACTACACAAACGAGCTGCTTCAGATTGGAACGGGGGATTTGGCTATCTTTTTGAACAACAACTGCAAATGGAATTCTCTCAAGTTGAACTTTCTTTGCAGCCCGGTGTGGGTTCAGGCCGCACTTATATCGTTTCGGATGCAAATGGCGACTATGAGGGCTTTCTTAACGACACAATAAACTCCGCCGACATCACACATATCGAAGGGACCGCATCAAATGATGTGATTACACTTAACCACAACAATACACACAACACCACCGGCGGAAATTTGCTCGATCTCTCAGAATGGCCGGCTTTTGATCCTGACGATCAGCCCACAGATGGAACTGCAATTCAAGGATGGACCAGCTCCTATCTTGGCGAAACCGAATGGTCGACCACAGCGGGACCAAATGGAACGGAAGTTCGCACTCTTCATGGCGGGCAAGAAAATGGCGGCGGTGCTGGCGGCGGTGCGTACAGTCAAGATTTTGAAATTGACGGCAGCAAGACCTATCAATTCACTTACTACTTCAAGAATGATGCGGCCGCTGTGCACAGCATCTATTTCGGCGTAAATGGTGGAAGTATGGTAAAAAATGCCAGCAACGGCGCGGTCAATAACAACCCGTATTTCTATGCTGCCAATTCAACTACCCAGAACAATTCACTTGAAGCGGATAAATGGTACAAGGTCGTTGGTTATGTCTTGCCGCAAGGGTCCGCCAATCAATCAAACAGTGTAATGGGTGGTGTGTTTGACGTGGAAACTGGTGACAAGGTTGCGAATACAACCACCTTCCGCTGGAATGAATCGCGTCCTGACAATACGGCGAACACACGTTTTTTCAATTTTTATGGCAGTGCCAATGTCTACAACACGCATTTTTATAAACCGGAAGTGCGAGAACTCATCTCCGCCCAAGTGGTCGGCGGTGCCGACCATGTAACAAGCAACCGTGCGCTGCGTGTAAACGGTTTCGATCATGATGGAAGCCCCATCAGCGTCGACGTTTCCGCTACCGTAGATGCCGGTGCCGGTAACGATACCGTCCATGCTGGTGATCTCGGCAACAATGTGTTCGGCGGTGATGGCAATGATACGCTTTACGGCGGGCGACTCGACGATTGGCTGCTTGGCGGAGATGGTGCGGACACACTTCACGCCGGGGCACAAAACGGGGCATTGGGCGGTGACGGCAACTTCCTTGATGGCGGAGCTGGAAATGATACTCTGAATGGCCGGGAAGGCTCGGACTGGCTGGAAGGCGGTGATGGTACCGATGCGCTTCATGGTAAAGCTGGTGGCGACATATTAGCAGGCGGCGCCGGGGCTGGCGACCAGCTGTTCGGCGGCGCGGGTGATGATCAATATATTCTCCGCCGAGGAGATGGTGCGGATATAGCTACGGACAGTGATTCCACAACTTTGCAACAAGACGTAGATGTTGGAACTGATGTTCTGGATCAATTTTCATCCTCTTATTTATCGCTGATCAATCAACGTTATGCTGATGCCCAGTCAACTGGAGCAGCGGGCTATGTGGCTCGTCGCTGGGCGGGGTTGGAAAATGGCACGGTAACTGCCGACTGGTTTGGTTATTTAACGCCTGGAATCCGCGGCGGTAGAGTTGATGGCGGTGAGGATGCGATTGTGTTGGGAACCGGCATCTCGTTAGGAGATGTCCGTCTCAAACGATCGACCGGAGCCGGGAATGATTTGATAATTCAAATCATGGAAACCAACCCGGATACGGGAGTTGAAACATTTTCTGGTGACCAACTGACCGTTAAGGATTGGTTCTCGAATGTTTTCCGCCGTGTAGAATGGCTGAAATTTGCAGATGGCAATGAAATTAGAATCGGGGACATAACTAGTTTTGTTGTTGGGACAAATGGCGATGATGTACTGATTGGCACGCAGGGCAATGACTTTGTCTACGGCGGCGGCGGAAACGATCAGCTCTTTCTTCTTTCGGGTGACGACGTCGGTTCAGGTGGTACGGGCCGAGACTATGTGTCTGGCGATTCTGGAAAGGATCTCATCGTTGGGGGTAGTGACAGTGACACCCTTTCCGGTGGTGCAGGGGCAGACGTACTCAGTGGCGATGGCGGCGATGACCTTCTTTATGGGGGTGCGGGGCAAGATATTATTTCCGGCGGTCAGGGCAATGATGAATTAGTCGGCGGTGAAGGGGATGATATCTTCAAGTATAACCGCGGAGACGGCGCCGATACGATTTACGATGAATATGCTGGCAGTTGGGTAAATGTTTGGAGTCGCACCAGTGGGAATGGTACGTGGCGAAATGGATATAGTGAAAATGCAGAAGGAGAAGTCATTGCTCCTGATGGTACGGTCGTTCGTAAGAATTTCGGCACTGAAGAAAATCCGGACATTCGCTGGATCGGCAATTGGGAATATGACAGCGAAGCGCAAACTCTGCGGCGACAGGTAGCTCCCTCCAGCGGATCTACAGTTGCTGATAGCGATGGGCCGCCGACTAACATCTACATTCCATATCCACCATATTACATTCCAGGACCAGCAGTTGGGGATACGATTGAATTTGGTCTCGATATTCAGATATCCGATATTATTCTAACTCGCGAAGGCAATGATCTGCGTCTGAATATCGGAGACGAAGAAATTGTAAGTTCTGACGGAACCGCAGACAGTATTTCGCTAAAAGATTGGTATTTAGCGCCGAACAACATAGAGAGGCTTGCCTTTTACAGCACTGGTATACTTGATCTAACAACAACGAATTTGATTGCCGGAACTGATGCTGCAGATGGAGCATTGAATGGAGGATCAGGAGTAGATTGGATTACCGGTGCAGAAGGCGACGACACTGTTCGTGGCAATTCTGGAGATGACATCCTTTCCGGTAACAGCGGTGCAGACAGTCTTCGCGGTGATGCCGGTACCGATGTGTTATACGGCGGTAGTGGCGATGATATTCTCAATGGGGGGGTCGGTGGCGACTTTATAAGCGGCGGAAGCGGGTCAGATACGGCATCTTACGCCAATGCAGCTTCGGCAGTTGTTGTTTCGCTGGCGGATCCATCTCGCAATACCGGTGAGGCCGCTGGTGATATCTTTAGTGCGATAGAAAATCTGACCGGTTCCAATCATGCGGATCAATTGAACGGTGATGCTGGAGAGAATATCATTGAGGGTGGTAAAGCCAATGATACCCTAAAAGGTGGTGAAGGCGACGATACTTATGTGTGGAATGCAACTTCCACGAGCAATCATGATGGTGCGGATCAAATTGAAGAAGGAGCGGATGGTACCGAAATAGCGGTGAGTTCTTCAGGGCAACTCCAAGCTGGTTTTACCCGTGCGTGGGAATATAGCCGGCTCGTATGGATGTTTGGCGAACCATTTGTTTACAATCGAATGATTGTTAAGAAGGGAACGGAAATTGTATATCGCCATCCGTCGGATCAGCCTGAATTTAGCCCGACATTCCCTGCTTTCAATTCTTCTTCTTGGATCGCGGGATTTGCGCAAGCTCCAAATGGAGAAGTTGCGCGTGCGGGGCTCGATGTGTCGGCTGATGCTGGCGAGGATACGTTAGAGCTGGGTGAAAAAATTCACTTTGCAGATATTACCTTCCTCAACAGTGGGAATGACTTGATCGTTCGTTATGGAGGTAGTGCGACCTCGCAGATTACCATAAAAAATCAATCTTCTGTTGGTGGCAAGATCGAATATCTGCAGTTCCATGACGGTTTATCAGCGGACCTCAGTAACTTAAAATTGAACACCCATGGCGGTAATGAAGACGATCTTATTGTTGGTACAGCCAGTGCCCAAACCAGAAATGGTGGCGATGGCAATGATGTGATCTTCGGCGGCGGTGGCAATGACGTACTGCGAGGACAAAATGGCGATGACGTAATTGAAGGCGGTGCAGGCGCGGATAATTTGCAGGGCGGTGCCAATAGCAATGCAATCGAAAATCCAACCAGCTGGGGAGATACCGTCCGTTACGCAAGTTCTAAGGGTTCGGAAATTAATGTCGACTTCCGCAAGCAGGCGACAGGTGCAGCACAAATCGGCGGCGATGCTCAAGGTGATGTACTGTCGGGATTTGAAAATTTTGTTGGATCAGATTTTGTTCGCGATCGATTCACCGGCGATGACAATGCAAACCGGGCTTATGGCTTGGGTGGCAGCGATGTGCTGAAGGGCGAAGGCGGTGATGATGTTTTGGTCGGCGGCCTTTCAAACGACTATCTATATGGCGGTGCCGGAAATGATAATCTAGCGGGGGACGAAGGTAATGATTATCTCCGCGGCGATGATGGGGTTGATACGCTAGTTGGTGGAGACGGCAACGATCGACTTCTTGGTCAAAATGGTAATGACATTCTTATCGGTGGAGCTGGCGACGACTATCAGATGTATGGTGGTAACGGCAACGACCAGATTGATGGTGGTGAAGGTAACGACACGATATTAGGGGAAGCTGGTGACGATCAGATAGTTGGTGGTCTTGGAGATGATTCGATCAATGGTGGTGCCGGAAATGACACCTACATTATCGGAGCGAACGACGGAACCGACACAATAACTGACGCAGCAGGCGTTAACCAGGTCATTCTTTCGGAAGGTTTGACAAGAGATCAAGTTTGGTTGACCCGAAATGGCAATGATCTTCAGCTTTCCATAGTTGGCGGCTCTAGCGTAGCGCGGTTTACTAACTATTTCACCGGCAGTACGCAGCTGGACAAAATTGTTGCCGCTGATGGTACCCTATTTCTGGGTAGTACCGAGGTCGATGAAATGATCAGGCAAATGACCGGAGGTTTTGCCGCAAGTGGCAATCTCGTCGATTTGTCTGGTTGGCCAACAGCTGCAGAGACCAAGCCAGCAGATGGTGCTCCGATTAGCGGATGGACATCTAGTTACATAGGCGAGACAGAATGGTCAGTGACGTCAGGTCCGGATGGCTTTGATATTGCTACGCTGCATGGCGGACAGGAAAATGGCGGCGGCGCAGGTGGCGGCGCACTGAGCGACACATTTACTATTGATGGTAGCAAAGGCTATGAGTTTACCTATTATTTTAAGAATGATGAAGCAGCCATTCATGATATATATTTTGGGTTGCGCGGAGGATTGGTCAAGGATGCTGACACAAACGGCGTAAACAATAATCCCTATTTCTTTGCGGCAAATCCAAATACGCAGAACAATAATTTGGAAGCGGAACGCTGGTATAAAGTTGTGGGTTATGTATTGCCAGAGGGTTCTGCATCGCAAAGTGACACAACTCTCGGCGGTGTGTTTGATGCTCAAACGGGCGAGAAAATTCTCGATACGCAAACGTTCCGATGGAATGAAAATCGTTCATCGGACGCTGCTTACACGCGCTTTTTTAATCATTATGGTTCAGAAAACGGCTATAATACTCATTTCTATAAGCCGGAAGTGCGTGAGCTGAGCGATGAGCCCGCTCCTCCTTCACTACCTCGCTGGTTTGCAAACAAACTCGATCGTTATTGGGAATCCGGCGATTTTGCAGCCCCTAGGGCACCCGATGAAACGCAGGAAGTCACCATCATCAATGAAGCCGCTAACGCGTTCAATAACGATGGTTGGCCGAGCATTTTGGAAACCGGACGCGGGGTAAATCTCGTCAATGACAATGGTTGGGCGAATGATGTTGATGCAGTTCCATCGGGCAATGCAATATTGTCGAGTTGGAACAATAGTAGTTCATACACGAATGACACTAGTTGGTCGGCTACATCTGGACCTTACAATCAGCAGGTGGTTTCTATCCATGCTGGCCAAACTGATGCTGCCAGCGCCGGCGGCGGTAATATTACAAACAGTTTTTCGATTGACGGTTCGAAAGCCTACGAATTCACATATTATTTCAAGGCCGATGAGTTAAACAAGCATCGAGTCTATTTCGGAACGCGTGGAATTGTTCGCAACGGTAATAATGATAGTGTCAACGGCAACCCATATTTTACTCACGATTATCCTAACGCAACGTCCGGAATTGAAGCAGACAAGTGGTACAAGGTTGTTGGATATGTTCTGCCTGAAGGAGAAGGTACTGCCGCTACCGGCTCCTTTGGAGGAGTTTATGATACTGAAACTGGAGAAAAGGTCCGCGACATCCAACATTTTCGCTGGGACCCCAACCGGGCGAGTGATTCTACATATTCCCGTTTCTTTAATTTCTACAATACCGATCGTCAGGGGCAATTCACACATTTCTACAAACCAGAAGTCCGGGAGATTGAGCGCGATGCGGTGCTCAAAGATGGCGAGCGGCTAGATATTCAAACCGATGCATTATTTGTCCGACAACCCGACGTTGAAGGGTGGAGAAACACCTCTTGGGCAGCACGGGATGGTGAAGCACGTTGGCAGGAGGTTGACGGACCAGATGGCCGCAAAATCGTTGCGCTCGAGGCAGGCCAATTTGACGCCACTAACAATGGCGGTGGAAATTATACACATGATGTTTCGATCGATCATACCAAAGCGTATAAATATACCCAATATGTGCGTAAATCGGATCTAACCAAGCATTCCATCTATTCAGGGATCGTGGCACTAGGCGATGGAAATGCTCATGCCAAACAACTGCTTAGCAATGGAAACAATGCCTATGCCTCGTATTTTCTCCAACATAATGCCGCTTCACAGCAGGCGGCATTGGATGAAGACAAGTGGTACAAGCTTGTCGGTTATATCTTGCCTTCCAGCACCGGAGTTGGTTCCTACCAGAATTATGGCGGTGTTTTTGATGCAGAAACCGGCGAAAAAATCTGGAATGTAAACACATATCGTTGGACTCCTGGTGTTCAAAACATTCGCGCTTACGGTCGGTTTTTCACCTACTATGATCAAAATAGTCATGGTTGGTCTGCGCAGTTTGGTGCGCCTGAACTCTCTATTGTTCCACTTAGTGAAATCGTAGCGGATAATAATGATCCATTGGGCTTGCAGTCTGATGAACGCACCAAATGGACTGCGATCGATGCATCGCTAGGCGTGACAGACCGGGATCAAAACATCATTTCCTATGAACTCAATCCTGATGGGTTGCCGGCTAAAGGTACTCTTGAAATCGTCAATGCGGCAACTGGCCAGGTTCGCTATCGGCCAGATTCCGATGCTGCAGGCAATGACAGCTTTTCAGTCTTAGTTCGTGATGCGGATGACAATGTTTCCATCGTTCCTATCGAGATTGAAATATCTGTTCCTGGAACTAACAACGCGCCGCTGGTTCCTGAACAAGGCTTTACTGTGGCCATTGATGAAAATATCGCAGTCAACGGCGCCTCGACCGCAATGACAACGACCGATCCCGATGGCGATACCGGAATTGATTTCCGTTTTGCGGAATCGATGGTTTCGCTGGTAGCAGGCAAGTATGTGACCTTCTCACGTGATGGTAAATTCCGTATGGAGCGCGATACCGGGCGGGTAATCCTCAATGAAGGTTCGTTAGATTATGAAACTGGGCCGGTTAGTTATTCCTATGATATCTTGGTCTCGGATCGCAATAGTGGCAATGGTTCACGGTCTGCTAGTTCCAGGGTTACGGTCCAAGTTGAAGACGTAAATGAACTGCATAATCTTGAAAGCTCAAGCATAGTTGTGAATTACTATAGCAAGGCGTTGGGTCCATTTGTTCCGATGCCAGACGAAAATGGTTTCGCCATAAACTTGCGTCAGTTAATGCTCGATGATCCTGAGAATGCGAATATGACTTGGGAAATTACCAATGCGGCGGGACCATGGGATATTGGCCTTGACGGTACATTGCATCTATTGGGCACAATTTCCTCTGGTCAGAATTTTAATCTCACAATCAGGGCCACAGATTCTCTGAACAGGTCGAAAACCGCTACACTTTCGCTCTCGGTGAACGGGACCGATGGGTCTACCGCGGATCCTGCTGTCGGTGGAGGTGGATCCGGTGGGGGATATTCTGACGATGATTATTATGACGACTATTGGGATGATCCGTTTGGAGATGGTCGATACCGGCAAATAGCGCCAGTTGTTCTGGACCTCGATGGCGATGGACTTGAGCTGGTAAGTATAGCAGAATCGAATATCTTCTTCGATATGGATGGAGATGGGATTGGAGATCGTACGGGTTGGTTTACTGGCGGCGATGGACTTTTGGTGCTCGATGTCAATTCAAACGGTGTTATCGACGATGGCAGCGAAATCAGTTTCCAACAATATGTAGATGGAGCGTTTTCAGACTTGGAAGGTTTGAAGGCTTTCGACAGCAATAATAATAACTTGCTAGACCCAGGTGATATTGAATTTTCGACATTTCAAGTTTGGATTGATGGCAACCAAAATGGTATTTCGGAAGCTGATGAGTTGGTGACGCTGGAAAGCCTTGGCATTGAGTCGATTGGACTGATCGGTGACCAGACCGGTGTTATGCCAAGCGCGCGCGATAATGTTGTTTATGCAACTTCAACTTTCGATCATGCCAATGGCTCGACTGGATTGGTTGGAGATACATTTTTTGTATTTGAGCAAGGTGTTTTTGCGCCATCAACTGATGATACACCACCACCAACAAATGGCGGTGATCAGCTTGATGTACCTTCTGAGGCCGACGATACAGCGACTAAACAAGAAAGTCTTTCCCTGTTCAACTACCGACTTGCTTCGAGCAAAGGGCAGGACGGCAGGCTGGTGGATGAACATCTTTGGGCAGAGGTTGAGCGTGTCGACGCGATTCTGCCGGTTGGTAGCACGGCAGATGTTGCAGTATTCGCCGCATCCAGAAGCGATGATTTACGGCCATTTGTGGACGCCGATGTATCGATATTTGATACGCTCGAGGGTGACGAAGGATCTGCTAATCCAACGCAGGTAACGAACTTAGGAGAGGAGTCCAATCTCACTGCTGATTTGTGGTCTGTTTCAAAGATGGATACGTCTGAACAAGTCACTTCTGGTGACTTAAAGATTGCATTGATGATTCAAGATATGAACAGTTTTAGTGTTGCAGGTGGAATGGATGTCAGAAAACTTGAAAAATCTAACGGTACGCCATTGGATTATTTCATCTGATCATGCAATAAGACCCCATGAGTACTGAAGATTCAATTAATCGCCCTCAAACCGTCAGCCATTTCTTAGGTGAAATGGTGTGGTTACTCACGCAATCACCTCTGCACAATGCATTTTCCATTAAAGATTTGGAATGGATGGTGATGCCGGCACTTGCACATCAACAATTTTATGTTTTTCGTGATGGACCGCAACCGGTTGGATTGGCGCTTTGGGCAATGTGCGATGCCGCTGCAGCGCAAAAGGTCGAAATGGGAATGCTTGACCCCATACATCGTTTGACACCGGAGGAATGGAAAAGCGGAGAGAAGATTTGGCTTGTCGATATGGTTTGTCCATTTGCGACAGTACAGAACCAGCAACGGGAGATCATGATGGCAGATCTAATCTACGGTCCATTGAACGGTAAGGAATTCAATTTCCATCAGACGGATCCCGGGACGGGAGAGCGAGTTGTTCAAACAGTCGACGCCGCGGCCGGTGAAAAAATTCGAGAACAAGTGTCGAAGCTTCGAAACTAAGACTGTTGCTTGTGAGCGGGTTTGGTAAGTGGACCCAGTAACAACCTCGCTTTTTTAGGCCAGTAAAATTGGACTAAGAGAGACGGATAATTTATGTCCAAAATGGATATAATTTATCCGTCAATTGCGACAATTTAATAGCCTCAACTAATTATGCACGTTCTTGTAGAATCGGTAGCGAATCTATCTAATCACTGCTAGTAATTCGATGCTTGAGTATAGCGGGGGCGCGTAAATAATGTCCGGTGGGGCAGACGACCAGACCATAGATCAACCTGTTGAACAGACCGGGCCGATTGATCCGGCGCTGGCTTGTTTTGTGTTGCTTGCTAAATTTCTAGGGCTTCCGGCTGATCCACAGCAGATTCATCATGATCGCGGCAAGGGTGACGAACCCTATACGCTGGAGCATTTATCGCGGATTGGCAAAAAGCTGGGCTTGATTGCGCGGTTGCGTGATGCCTCCAGGGAAGAGCTCTCCAAGATTCCGCTGCCCGCGATTGTGCGGACAAGCGATGGCAGTGCATTCATTTTGCTCAAGATCGAGGATGACAGTCTTAACCCGCGTTACCTCATCCAGCGCGGCGATGCGGAGCGCCCGGAAGTCTTGTCGGCAGAAGCTTTTGATGAGGCCTACGCCGGGCGTCTGCTGCTGCTCACATCGCGAGAAAAGGTAGCAGGTGACAAACGGCCCTTTGACATCAGCTGGTTCATTCCCGCGCTCGTCAAATATCGTAGGGCTCTACGCGATGTGCTGGTCGGTAGCTTCTTTCTGCAGCTTATGGGATTGGCCTCACCGATATTCTTCCAGCTGGTGATCGACAAAGTGCTGGTTCACCAATCGCTGACCACTTTGGAGGTGCTCGCGTTCGGATTGGCGGTTGTGCTAATCTGGGAGACGTTTCTCTCTGCGCTCAGAAACTGGCTTTTTGCGCATACAACCAACCGCGTGGATGCGGAGCTATCCTCCAATATGTTCCGGCATCTTGTCAATTTACCGGTGAGCTATTTTGAAGCGCGGCGCGTGGGTGACAGTGTGGCGCGTGTCCGTGAACTGGAAACTATCCGTGAATTTCTAACCAGCAACGCGGTAACCGTAGTGATCGACCTGTTCTTCACCATCGTTTTCTTCGTGGTGATGTATATCTATTCTCCCTTGCTCACGCTCATCGTGGCGCTGACCATCCCGATCTATATTGCGATCTCTCTGTTCATCACGCCGCCCCTGCGCGCGCGGCTGGATGAGAAGTTCCGCCGTGGTGCTGAGAACCAGGCCTTTCTGGTAGAGACCGTGACCGGCATCGGCACGCTCAAATCCATGGCTGTCGAACCACAGATGCGCGACAAGTGGGAGAAGCTCTTCTCTGGCTATACGCAGACCGGTTTCAAGGTCGCGATCCTGTCCAATTGGGGTAGCCATTTGATCCAGGTGGTGTCGAAACTGACGACGGTGGCGATCCTGTTCTTTGGAGCCAAGGCCGTGATTGCGGGTACGCTGACGGTGGGTTCGCTTGTGGCCTTTAACATGTTGGCTGGCCGCGTCGCCCAGCCAATTTTGCGCTTGTCGCAGCTGTGGCAGGACTTTCAGCAGGTTCGTATCTCGGTCGATCGCTTGGGCGATGTTCTTAACGCTCCAGCTGAGCCGGAACATAATCCCAATCGTGCGAGTTTGCCGCCGATCTCTGGCCGGGTGGAGTTTGACAAAGTGCGCTTTCGCTATCGTCCCGACGCACCGGAAGCTTTGCGCGGGGTTAGTCTCGAAGTCAAAGCGGGCGAAATGCTCGGCATTGTCGGGCCATCGGGCTCTGGCAAATCCACGCTGACCAAGCTGGTCCAGCGGCTTTATGTACCGGAGCAAGGCAGGGTGCTGATTGACGGCGTCGATCTCGCACTGGTCGATCCAGCCTGGCTGCGCCGGCAAATCGGTGTGGTCTTGCAGGAGAATATCCTGTTCAATCGCACGGTCCGGGAGAACATCTCGCTCGCCGATCCAACGCGGCCTATGGAGGCGGTCATCGCGGCGGCAACATTGGCCGGTGCGCATGAATTTATCCTAGAGCTCCCGCATGGTTACGACACCATAATCGAAGAACGCGGTGGCAATCTATCTGGAGGCCAGCGTCAAAGGCTTGCCATTGCGAGAGCTTTGATTGGTGATCCGCGGGTCCTTATATTGGATGAAGCGACCAGCGCGCTGGATGCCGAGAGCGAGGAGATCATCCAGAATAATTTGGGCAAGATCGCGCAGGGCCGGACAACCATGATCATTGCCCACCGGCTATCCGCCGTTCGTCAATGCAATCGGATTGTGACTGTCGAAGCGGGCGAAATTACCGAGATTGGCACCCATAAGGAGTTGATCAAAGCCGATGGCCGTTATGCGATGCTCTACAAGAAACAAATGGGTATCGGGGCATGAGCGAAGATCAAGTCAGCCGGGAAGCCGAAGCCCAGGAAAAAGACGATCCGCAAGAAGGCTTTTTTGCGCGTCGCTTTCCCGGCTTAGCCCGCCACTGGATGATCCTGCGGGAAAGCTGGAAGCAGCAAAATGTTGCGGATGAAAATGCAAAACCGCAGAGCGATCATGAGTTTTTACCCGCAGCATTGGAGATAATGGAGAAGCCAGCGAGCCCTGGTCTGCGCTGGTTGATGCTGATCCTGTGCAGCCTGTTTGCGATAGCCTTGCTGTGGTCGTTTATCGGCAAGGTCGATGTGGTGGCCACTGCGACCGGCAAGGTTGTGCCCTCGGCCAGCAGCAAGGTGATCCAGCCGATTGAGATCGGATCCATCCGCGCGATCCATGTCAAAAACGGTCAGCGGGTCAAGAAAGGCCAATTGCTGGTCGAATTGGATCCTACGATCAGTAACGCCGATGCGGCGCAAAGTTCTCAGCAGCTCATGTCTGCCGAAATTGTTCGCGCCCGCAATGATGCGCTGATGGCGCATCTAAAGGGTCTGAACGCCGAGTTCGTACCGCCAGCGGGAACGCCGACCGATGTTGCTCTGACCCAGTCGCAATTTGTGCGCTCTGCCATTGGCGAATATGAAGCCGAAAAGGCGAGCCTTGGTCAGCAACGCGCCGAACGCCAGGCGCAGCTTATCGGTGCGCAAGCGGAGATAGCAAAGCTCGAGCAAACCCTCCCATTGCTCGACCGGCAACTGGCTGCGCGACAGGAGCTTGCTGACAAGGGCTATTTCTCCAAACTGCGACTGCTCGAATTTGAACAGCTGCGCGTCGAGCATATCCAGAATATCGCCGTGCAGCGCGCCCGCGCCGCCGAGGCTAGCGCATCGATCCGCAATCTCGAAGCGCAGATCAGGCGCCTGCGCGAAGCCTTTGGCCGCGGTGCGATTGCGGAAATGGCGGAGGCCGAAGGACAATCGGCGATGGCGGGGGCAGAGTTGCAAAAGTCCGCACGCCGGCGCGAGTTTCAGCAAATCAAGTCGCCGGTCGACGGCACGGTACAGCAGCTCACCCTGACGACCATCGGCGGTGTGGTGCAGCCAGCAGAACCGATCATGGTCATCGTCCCCGATGATGCCGAGGTCCAGGTCAGCGCGCAGATCCTCAACAAGGATATCGGATTCATCTACGAAGGCCAGCCGGTACGGGTGAAGCTGGAGGCATTTAACTTTACCGACTACGGCCTGATCGAAGGCGTGGTCGACAATATCAGCCGCGATGCGATCCAGGATGAAAATCTCGGTCTTGTTTATGCCGCACGGATCAAACTCAACAAACGCCACCTGATGGTCAATGGCAAACGCCAAGCGATCGGGCCCGGTTTACAGGCGCAAGCAGAGATTAAAACAGGCGAGCGGCGTATCATTCAATATCTCCTCTCCCCCATTGCAAAGACAATGGATGAAGCCGGGCGTGAACGGTAGTTTAACTATTGTGAATCGCGCTATTCTGGGACTTTTCAATATACATCCAAAATGGATATATAATTTATCAGAGTTTTACATGTAAATGCTCTTGTCTTGCCTGATTTTGCGACTAGTCTGCAAGAAGAGTCGCGGGGGCCTGAAACATAAAAATGTACAGGTTTAGTTGGTGAATATCGGGTTTTTCCGCGATGTTCACTGCTGGGCGTGTGGTGACTCGCGCGCTCGCGTAGCTGACCAACAGGGGATTGATGGTCAGAAGAGTTTGTATTGAGGGGCCAGAATATCAATGAGTACGAAAAAATCAGTCAAGAAAGCTGCGACCAACGGGTCTGCGGCCGGTAAAAACGCGCCTGCGACAAAGACTGCAGCACAAGAACCAGAAGGCGGCATTGCTGGAACCGTCGATACGGATGCCAAGGCCAAGCCTGCGCTGACGCCTGAAGCGATAGAGCAGTTGACCGAACTCCGCGGGAAAATTCACAATAGCGTCGGGCAGACCGTGTTGGCGATGATGAATCTGCCACGCTATCGCAATCAGACCTTGGGCGATCTGACCCATTTGTTGGTGGAGCCATTGCTGCGCGACCGGCTGGCTATCGCCTCAACCCGCGACAAAGATGGCGGCGAGCAAGCGCCGGCCGGGATGGCCATCTGGGCGAGCGTATCGGACAGCGTGGACGCCAAAATTCGCGAACAGGTAAAGAGCGGCGCCTTCCCCGTGCGCCTATCGAGCGAAGACTGGACCAGCGGCGAAAACCTGTGGCTGCTTGATGTGATCGCGCCCAATCGCAAGCTGGCCACGGCGGTGCTGGCCAATTTCAAACAGGTCGCAGGAGACAAGCCGGTGAGTATTCATCCGATTGTGGCGCGTGCGGTGGAGCCTGATGTGCTGGAGAAGATGAAGGCGAAGTCAGCGGAAGGTGATGCTGTGCCGAAATTGACCGAGGATACTGAGACCAAGGGTGAGGCGTAAAGCGGTATGTATCCGATAAACCGGCATCGTAACTCTTATGTATTGGAGATAGTGGCATGAAGGGCGGCTGTATGATCTGGGGGTTGGGAATCGTTGTGGCGCTGGTTGCGGCGCTCTGGTTATTTTGGACGTTTCGCTATCCGACTTACAGCTATAATTTCCGTATGACGGTCGCTATCGAGACGCCCGACGGCGTGAAAAGCGGATCGTCAGTCTATTCGGTGAGTGCGGGGGGGCGGCCGAAACTAACCGCTGAAGAAGCATCCCGTTCAATGGCTGTCAAAGGCGAGGCAGTCGCGGTTGATCTGCCGGACGGGAAGACGCTTTTTGCGCTGCTAAAGACGAATGCACATTTTGGTGACATGTCCGGCTTGTCGATGACAGCGCTGGATCCGACATTCAAAAGTAGCCGCTATGACACTGTCGGAACAGCGCGGCGGATTAGCGAGCGCATAGGTGTCAAAGAGAGTGCGGAGGTTTCGCTCTCCGATTATCCCATTCTGGTGACCTTTGCCAACATCAACGACCCCAAAAGCATAGAACGGGTTGAATCCGCTGATCTCGCTGCAACCTTTGGCGATCAGGTGAAGTTTAAGTCCATCGTAGTTGAGATCACGGATGACCCCGTAACGACGGGGCTTAAGAAGCGGTTTTCTTGGTGGTCCGACGTAAAAGGATCGTTTGTTAGATTTGATTTGCAAAATCGCCCGCCAGCCGGGACCGAACTGCCGTTCGGTACTCGTATCACCAAAACGGCTTTCAGCGCTGGAGTTGATAAATGAATCGCGATCTTTTTCTTTCTATCCTCGCCATGGATTCGTACAACCGAGGCTATAGTGTTGGTATTGCCGACCTTGACTTCAATCCAAATGTGACCAAACTTGGAAATGCCACCCTTTTGGATGATGCAATCGGTCAACTCGATGAAGCTGATGTCCTGTCCGCCGGCTTCTACGCCATGGCCTACAATTGGAACGGCGAGACCATCATCAGCTATCGGGGCACGGACAATAATGGCGGTCGTTGGTTTGGTGACGGGATCAGCGGTAGCGATGCATTAAATGGCTATGGTCTAGCGATTGGTGACTATCTGGCGCCACAAGCTAGGCTTGCAGTAGATTTTTATCGGGCGGTGGCTGGAGGCGATACGGATCCCTTTGCAACCAACATTGCGACAACTGGTCACTCATTGGGCGGCGGCTTGGCAGGTTATATCGCAAAGCTATATGGCAAGAATGGTGTAATTTTTGATAACATGACGTTTGAGCGGTCGGCAAGTAACGCTTTCAACGCATCATCCATAAATAGCGGCGTCAAGTCTTTCCTCTATGGTGACATAGATGCTCAAGCACCTGATGCAAGCAAACTAGATGCTTTTGCAACAACGGGTGAATTTTTGGCTGGGCTTCGTGCTGCTGGCCCGCAAGACTTGCCTGTTACCAATTTGGATAGCTATGGGTCAGGACTAAACCCCTTCACTCAATATCATTCCATGGCTTTGCACGTGGCGCTTCAATTTGCAGAAGGGTTGGGAACAGATATCTGGAAGCATGCCGCGCCAAATTTGTGGAATGCCTTTTTCAACCCGATAGTTGCCGATGGATTGCCCGGAGCAGACTCAATTAAGGGGCCACAAGGCGATGCAGGTTCGGTATTGCGCTCAGCCATCGCCTATAGCGCGATTGCGGAGGGCGATGACGAAGGCAAGCCCTTTGGCGACACTGGCATTATTGCGATGTTTAACGACGCTTCAGATCTAGGTTCCTCGCTAAACGGCGGTGATGTCTCGGCGAATCTGATTGCCGCCGCTCCCTACCTATCGCAGATGATTGTGCAATTTGCCGGCAAGCTAGCGCTGGGTGATGTCGAGGGCGGGGTTGGCAGCGAACATGCTGGCGGGATTATCTCTCTCAACGGCATCGCCGGCACGCTCACTGTCGATCTATCGGAAAGCAAATGGTCTGCTGGAAGCGCAACGGGCGGTGCACATGATGAAATTGTTGGTCAATTTCCGCTTGTTTCAATAGCTCTTTCAGAGATTGAAGTTGAACCGGTTACCCCACCGACGCCCGAAAACCCCGATCCCGAATTACAGCTCAGCTCTGACTTACTGTCTGGTCTGGCTTGGCTGCATCCGACAATTACTGAGCCCGAACAGGCTGTGGATCGGCTTATCTTCCGTACCGGCAATGGAATGTTTTCCGGGACGATAGAAGACCGGCCTGATGGCGCTGATCCGGAAAAGTTGACGTTGTTTGTTTCAGGTGGTGGTGCGGACAACGTTGAGGGTTCCTCGACCAACGACTTCATCCACGGGGGCGATGGAAGCGACTTCATCCGCGGCGGTGATGGCAATGATCTGATCGCTGGCGGCGACGGCGATGATGTCCTGGCTGGCGGCTATGGCAACAACTTTATCGCCGGCGGGGACGGCGTGGATACGCTCGATATGCGTCTGGACGCCGGGATCGAGAGTTTTTCAGTAACCATCCGCAAGTTTGAAAGCGGCGATGTTGATGAACGTGACGGATTAGAAATTACCGCAGTTGGCGACACGACCGGAAATGTGATTGTCAACAGAATTATCGATGTCGAAAAACTACGACTGACGACGAGTGGTGATGATTTCGATATTGATCAACAGACTCTGGATGCCGTTAACAGCGGCTTTTTCAACCGAGCCTTTGGGGAGGAGCTTACGGTTGATCTGGCGGATCCTCTTGATGGCAATGCTTCTTCTGCTGATTTCGACACGGTGGATTATTCTTCACTAGGCCATGGACTGCTGTGGATCGATGGCAGGACACAAGAAGGCCTGCCCAATGTAACTCTTCCCGGCCTGTTAGGATTTGCTCAATTTCTTTTACGCTTTTCTGGTGCGTCCGCGCGACTCGAAGACCTGACAGGTTTTGATGACAATCTGATCGTCGAGGGACAAGAGAATATCATCCTGACCGCCCATGATGATACGGTGTTGATGAATGGCAGTGAAGGCAATGCTTACGGTGCGATCAACCTAGGGCTTGGTGACGATGTCATTACCGTGTTCGATCCTGATTTCGTGGCTAAAGGCACGCCACTTAGCCCAAGCTCGAAGGTGACCGAAAATCTGCGCCTGACCGTGAACGGCGGCGAAGGCGATGATCAGATAATTGTTCGCAGAGGCGAAGGAGCGATTGCCGTTGGCGGTGCGGGCAATGACGTCATCTACAACAGTTCGAAAAATGGTCAATTGTGGGGCGACGGTATCGATGGCGCGCTGGAATCTACTAACTCAGGCGGGCGCGATACCTTTTTATGGTCCGCTGGAACCATTATCATGGATGCAGAGGACCACGACATCTTGTCGCTATATGGCATCCCGTTAACCGGCGGTACCAATTTCTTCTTCGCTAATACAGACATCGTCTATGATTTCGTCAATCCCTTTGTCCACTATGGTTTAACCAAGGATGGCGATCTATTGGTCAGCTTCGGCAAGAAGCTAGACCGCGACGCCAGCGCCGAGGAATTGCTTGCAAGCTCGCAAGTAGTGAACGATTTCGACTTCGGCGGTTTTCGTGATGGCCCGCAAACAGATGACATTTCGCTGAGTACACTTGGTCTGCAAAACCGCGGCGATCTGGGGATGATTTTCCGCATATACAACGGACCCGAAGCTAGTCCATTCAAGCTCTTCGGCGCGTTATTCGGCCATATCAAGACCTGGGCCGATCAAGCGTTATTCGCAGCGAAAAATCTCTTCTCGCTCGAAGGTGACGACCCACTTGTCCTCGATCTCAACGGGGATGGCATTCGGAACTTTAAGGTCGGCAAGGCCAGTTTTGACGGCGATGGCGATCTGTTTGCCGAGGAAACCGGCTGGATTTCCTCTGACGACGGCTTCCTGGTCTATGACCGCGATGGCTCCGGCACAATTGATGATGTGAGCGAGCTCTTCGGCGCGCCAGGCGTTTCGGGCTTTACCGAGCTGGCCGGGTTTGACAGCAATAGTGATGGCGTGGTTGACGCACTGGATGCGCAATTTGGCGATCTGCAGGTCTGGCGTGATCTCAACACCGATGGTGTGACGCAGGATGGCGAGCTGTTCTCGCTCGACAGTCTGAATATCGCTTCCTTTGCGCTGACTTCCGAGCAACTGGGTCTGACTACGTCGAATAATAACGAACTGCGTGCGCGCGGCGAGTTTACCTATGACGATGGTTCAACCGGCGATATTTACGAGATTATCTTTGATACAGATCGTGTGTCCACGGTGTATCGCGGGGATAATGGCAAGACGGCAGACGCTGCCTTGTTTGATGCCAAGGGCTATGGCCGGCTGACCGATCTGGGGGTTGCGGCGAGCAATGATTTTGCAATTGCCACAGTGGCTGAGCAAGTCGCTCAGTCGATGACGGTCGCCAATCTCACGACGCTGCGCGATCAGGCGGTGCCGATATTCTCCGCATGGGTAAACGGCCGATATGAAACCCGCGAACTGACGCCTGTGCTGCTCAGTGCTAATGGCAGCGAGCGGCTTGATCACGGTGTCTATCAGGAAGATGCGACCGGTGGTTACTGGACGCTCGCCAGCGGTGCTGATGTGCTCGACGGGGGCGGGGCGATTATCGCTCGGGCGAGCCTTGAAGATGTGCTGGCCCATGCTGCGGCCGACGGTGCAACTTGGGAATTGCAACAGCTCTGGACGCCATCAGACCGTGATTTTCTGCCTCAGTTCCGGGATGAGACTGCCTATCTGGTCAGCCTTGTTGATGGCCGCGCTGTGGTTCATGACTATGCGATTGAGCGCACCGATGGCGGCGGAACCTATTGGGAGCTGGCTAGCGGATCCGACATATTGGACAGTGACGGCGGTATCATTGCGCGCGCGACACTCGCTGATATTCAAGCGCAAGCGACAGCTGATGGCCGTAGCTGGCGGGTTGAGGATTTCGCGGACACGCTCCCTCCGGAAGCGCCGTTTGAGAAAGTCGCGTTCCAGCTCAAAAATGGTATCATCACCGACTATACGGTTATGGTGCGGGACGATCAGGGTGAATTTTTTGTCTGGGCCAATAATCTCCAGCGCGCGCTCGACTATCAGGATCGTTATGGCGAAAATGCCTTTGGTTTGCGCAATTTCCAGGTCGATCTCGACAATCTGCTGGATGCCGACAATAGCGATGACAGCGCCATTCGCGCTGAACTGCTGACGCTAGACCAGCTGCGCTTTGCCAGTGCTTCCTTCGGTGTCGATTTCCAGCCCGAGATCAACATTGCTGAAACCGATGAAAACGGCCTGCTTGTCTATGAAACACCGGTAGCCGAAACCATCGGCTTCTTCGACAGCATGATCAACCTCTATATCGGTGCAAGCCGCGGGGTTGCGGTGCGTCTGGCCTCACAGGGCGCGCTGAGCGACTTTTTCCAGGGCGTGGAATATGATGCGGGTGCCGATGCGTTCAAGCCGACAACCAACCGTGAAATAGAACCGCTCTTAACGGCCGTAATGGCGGCTGCTCCGGCAGAAGAACAGGAAGCGATTGACTATCTAACCGATTGGCAGGATGTCCTGTCTGTCGTTTATGCGGACTATAAGCGCACCGGATCCGGTTCCAACAGCCAGAATTTTCTCGCTCAGATGACCATCGCAGCGTTTGAAAATAGCGGCGTTGCCTTGGATTATCTCCGCATAGCCAATATTTTCGGCGTCGATCAGGATCGGGTGATCCAGCATGATATTACCGATACGAGCGTTGCGGGCACGAACGGCAATGATATTTTCTACATCACTGGCGGAAACCAGATTGTTCGCGGTGGATTAGGCTCTGATCTCTATGTTCTGGGCCGTGATTTTGGTGAAGTCACGATCAAGGATGTGGAAGGCATATTACAGCCTCGAGGTGAAGACCAGCTGCGCTTTGCCCATGTCACATCGGATCAGGTCTTTGCCTATAAAGATGGCCTTGATCTGATTCTGGAAGTTGAAGGCAGCGATGATGTTGTGCGTATCGAGGATCAGTTTGAGGGCGTCTGGCCTGGAATCTTCGGTGGCGATTACTCGATTGCAACCGAGATGGATCTCATCTTCTTCGCTGACGGTGTCCGATGGGACTATCTGGATATCGCTTATGCAACCAGCCATCCGCTAGACAGTGATGATGTGGTTCTGGGAACCAACGCGGTTGATGTGCTGGATGGCGGTCTTGGGAATGATCTGTTGCGCGGTGGCCGGGACTCCGATCTTTACATATTTGACTATGGCTATGGTCAGGATGTTGTTGAAGACAAGAATGACAATCCCTTTCACGAACATATTGATATCATCCAATTCGGTGAGGGCATTTCGGAAGACAATATCCGCTTTGACAGGATAGGTACGTCCAACGATCTGTTTATATATCTGCAAGACGAAAATGGTGTGGATACTGGAGATCGCATAGAAATTGTCGGCCAGTTCACCGTCAAAAACTTCCTTTTTGGTGACCTCAAGACCAACCAGATTGAACGGCTGGTTTTCAGTGACTTCAGCTTCATGGAAAGCGATACAATTGCTGCCAAGGTATTGCGTGATCTGAAAACCGATGATGCCGATTATATTGTTGGCTTCACGAGGAATGATGTCCTTGATGGCGGAGCGGGCAACGATATTCTCGTTGGCGGCAATCGTAACGACACCTACATTTTTGAGCGCGGCGGTGGTCAAGATGTTATCGAAGACAATTATTTTGAGGTGTTTAAAGACTCGTTCGATACGCTGAAATTAGGGGCTGGAATAACCGCCGATGATATCCGCGTTGTTCGAGAGGGCGCATCCTCAACCGTCACCCTTGAGCTGAAGGATAGCACGGACAGCATCACGCTACAGAACCAGTTCCGCCTGACTGCAGTTGGCCTGTTCTTCCTGCGCCACGATAGTGTTGACCGGATCAGCTTCGCGGACGGCACATCCTGGGACATGGATCGGCTAGCCCGGATGATACTGAGCGAGGCATCGACGGATGGAAATGACACAATTTACGGTTTTGACTGGAATGACACGCTTGATGGCGGTGCCGGTGATGACCGGTTGGAAGGCGGAGCTCTAAGTGACCGCTATGTCTTCGCCGAAGGTTACGGAAATGATGTGATTTTCGATAATGTATCCGCAACCCGGCTACTGATTCCTGCTGGCTATGACAGCCTTGTGCTTACTGATATTGCATTGAATGACGTTACATTCTCGCGCTTCAAGAATGACTTTACCATCACACTCAAATCGACCGGTGAGTCAGTTACGATCGAAGGTCAATATGACCGTCTGGCTGATAACGAGATTGAGCAGATCATTTTCTCGGACCGTACTGTTCCAAACACAGACCTTAATCCTGAAGATATTGATCTTATTGGAACATCCGGAGACGATACGCTTTATGGGACCCATTATGCCGAACGGATCGATGGACTTGACGGCAATGACCTTCTCATCGGTTCAAGTGATGGTGATACTTATGTCTTTGATATTGGATATGGTCAGGACATAATCTCCGATCGGATTGATGCTGGGAAATGGAGAGCAGAAGACAGCGTTGAATTCGGAGCGAGCGTCATATTTGGAGAGACGAATTTTACCAAAGAGGGCAATGATCTTCTCATTACATTTGACGGGCATTCGGACCAGCTTCGCGTTCGCGATCAGTTCAAATCTTCGCTTTGGGGCGTCGAGCAGTTCAAATTTGCTGATGGTACCGAGATATCGATATCGGACGTAGAAGAGCTGCTGGCGATCAGCGGCGGGACCCGCGCTGATGACGTGATCGATGGCATCATCGATAGTGAAAATGTGCTCGATGGTCGGCAAGGTGACGATATTCTAAATGGTGGCCGCAAGGCCGATACCTATGCCTTCGGCACTGATTATGATTTTGACACTATTGTTGAGGTCTTGAACGGCGATGCAGATGTCGGTGCGATTGACCGGGTCATTTTCGGCGAACTTGTCACCACAGAAAACATTACTGCTCGGCGTGACGGTAACGATGTCTTTTTCACGCTAAAAGATTCTGGTGACCAGCTTCGTATTGTTAATGGCGCTGATCAGCGTCTTGTTGAAGAATTCAACTTCGCCGATGGCACTATCTGGGACTTTGACGATCTCAGAGCGGAATTGGTGCGCGGTTCCGATGGCGACGATCTGCTTGTCGGTTTCGCCGGTGAAACGGACATTCTGGATGGCGGTTTTGGATCGGACGAATTGGTCGGTGACACCGGTGATGACGTTTATCGATTTGATATTGGCTATGGTCAGGATGCGATTGATGATGCTGGCGGGAATGATCGTCTGGAATTTGGTGATCTTATTTCGGCGGACATGCTGCAATATTCGGCTGATGACGAAAATTTGGTCATTCAGTTTCAGGGAATTGATGACAATCTTGTCGTCCGTGGTGCCCTGGCAGAGGGTTCAACTAAAGCCATTGAGGAGCTCGTATTCTCAGAAGGGCGATCGATTGTTTTTGATGAAGTACTGCAAGCACTTGTCGATGGGCAGGCTTCATCGAATGCGGACATAATTCGCGGCTTTGCAGGGCGTGACGATACGCTTAACGGCGATACTGGTAATGACGAGCTTGTCGGTTTGAGCGGCAATGATACCTATATTGTTGAGCGCGAAAGCGGGACCAAAATCATCGATGATCGCGGCGCTTCCGCGGAAGACCTTCTGATTTTCTCTAATTTCAGCAGTGGTGAAGTAACTGTGCGGCGCACAGACCCTGTGGGTAATGATGTTCTTTTATCCTTTGTCGATGGAACCGAAGTCATTATCAAAGGTGGTCTCGACACTGCCAACAGCTCTGCAATCGAGACCATTGAATTTGCCGATGGCGTCAGCTGGAGCATTGACGAGCTGCGCGCGCAAGTCATAGCGAGTAGCCAAACCGACAATAATGATATTGTTTCGGGCTTTACGGGTAGCGATGAGCTTGAAGGTGGCCGCGGCAATGACGTTCTGTTGGGCGCTGGCGGTTCCGATACTTTTGTCTTTAACCGTTTTGATGGTCGGGACATTGTGAATGACAGCAGTACGAATGCGGCTGAGACAGATCTGCTTCGGCTCGTAGGCTACACCGTTGACGACATAGAGCTACGTCGCCTGCACGGGGAGAGCGATGATGTTGTCATTACGTTCAGAGATACCGATGACGAGATCATATTGCGCGGCCAATATGTTGCGGCAGCTGGCAAAGGCGTAGAACAGATCGAATTTGGTGACGGCACGGTATGGGATCGCGATGCCATATTGACAGCACTCAATTTCGTTCCCCCTGCAGAGCCTTTTGCTTCCACGGACGGCGATGATAGCATAACGGGTAACTCATCCGGTCAAACGATTTCGGGCGGTGCAGGAAATGACACTATAGATGCCCGTGAAGGCAATGATGTCATTATCGGCGGCACAGGCGATGACATATTGCGTGGTGGCAGTAACAACGACGTTTACGTCTTCAACCGTGGTGATGGTTATGATGACATCTACGATCGCAACAACAGCAATCTTATCCGGTCCGGCGGCTATGATAGGGTAGATTTTGGCGAGGGCATCTCGATTGATGACCTCACCTTTGTTACGACCAATAAAAGGGACATATTGGTCCTTATCAATGGCACCGATGACCGCATATTGCTCAACAACACCTTAACCGCTCACGGGGGTGGTAATGATACGACGATCATTGAGGAGTTGCGATTTGCTGACGGCACAGCGCTGTCCTACCGAGAAATCGTCAATATCGTAACCCAAGGTACGGATGCGGATGAACGCATATGGGGCGACGAAGCTTCGAATACGGTCACGGGCGGCGCCGGCAATGACATTGTTTATGGCGGCGATAATGGCAGTGACTATCTCGACGGTGGCAGCGGCAATGATATTCTCTATGGCGATGCTGGGTCCGACACCTATTATTTCGGCCGTGGCGGCGGTCAGGACATCATTCATGATGTTCAATTGATCGGCAGCAGAAGACGCAGTTCAGCCGGTGGGGCTGATAAATTGGTATTTGGCCCAAGCATTGCTCCTACGGATCTCGATATAATCCGTCTGAGTTCTCAGGATGTTGAGATTCGCATTCGCGGGACTGAGGACAAGGTCCGAATTATTCGTCAGCTTTCGGGCGGTTTCCGTAATGGATATGAATGGCTCGAGTCCTTTGAATTTGCGGATGGAACAATCTGGAGCCGCACTGATCTCAACGCGAGGCTCCGCACTCCGGATTCAAATGTAATTGATGGAACATCTGCAGACGAGACAATTACTGGAACGGCCCTCAGAGATGTTATTTCCGGTGGTGATGGAAATGACCAACTGATCGGTGATGACGGTCAGTCATTGCAAAAATATGGTTCTAACCTGATTGTCAATGGTAGCTTTGAAGAGCTCCCATTGGAGTCAACTCCCGAGACTTGGGGTGTTACGGTAACCGAGTTACCAGGTTGGACCAGCGATATCGCTCAGTCATATGAGCTGATAAATTCCAGTGAATTTGGCGTCACAGCTGAAGATGGAAGTCGTTGGCTTGATCTGGAAGCCGCGGGTGGTGCAGGGAGCAACGCCGAAATATCTCAAACCATTTCTGGATTGCGAGAAGGCGAGCAACTCTTCCTGGAATTTTCCCATGCAAATAGGACAACTGCTGCAAGCGGTTCATTTGATGTTCTTTGGAATGGCGCAATTGTTGCGACAATAGATTCCGAAAACATCGTTATGCAGCAAGAATCGTTGCAACTGACGGCAGCTGAAGGCGATAATATCGTTTCCTTCCGTGGCACGGGCACTGATGATGGCATTGGGGCTTCTTTGGATAATGTCCAACTATATCGTGCTATATTGCTTGGAGGCGGAGACGATACGCTTAATGGCGGCATTGGCAATGACCTGCTGCAAGGCGGTATTGGCAATGATACATTGTTCGGCAATGCGGGCAATGACGAGTTACAAGGCGGAACCGGCGATGACAGTCTGCGCGGCGGTGCCGGTGATGATCGTTATCTGTTCAGCCGAGGTGATGGGCAAGATACAATTGAGGACGGTGTAAGCAGTTCTGACCGTGGCGGCTTTGATTATCTTGAATTTGCGGCAGATATTTTACCAGATGACATAGAAGTGTCGATTGTCAGTAGCAGTGAAATCATATTGCGGATCAAGGGTACTGATGACCGTGTTCAACTGACCGATACCGTCAATGATATCAATGACCGGATCGAAGAAGTACGATTTGCTGATGGTACCATATGGACTTATCAGGATTACCTCACTCTTGCGCTGACCGGAGATAGTGGGGATGATGTACTTAGCGGCTCGGCCGATGGCGATGTCATTACCGGTAATGACGGACGTGACCGCTTAAGCGGCCTGGGCGGAAATGATGAACTGTCGGGTGGTGCAGGCACAGACGTACTTATTGGCGGTGCGGGCGATGACACCTACTACTTCAATCGCGGTGATCAGACTTCCACCATTCTGGAAGGCGATAGTACGTCCAATCAGGGCGGTTTCGACACGGTTATATTCGGCGCTGATATTACGCCAGCAGACGTCGAGATATATCAGAAAAACAGCGCGAATATTGCAGTTCGAATTATCGGAACTGATGATGAATTGATTATCAGTGAAGCGACAACCAGTTCGATTGACAAGGTGGAAGAGCTCCGCTTCGCCGATGGCACGATACTGACCTACGCTCAATATATGGCGATCGCTTTGGCCACCGGCCCAGACGATGACACTCTGTTCGGCGGCTATGAAGCCGACATTATGCGCGGTGGAGATGGTGACGATAACCTAAGCGGCGCCACGAATGATGATCAGCTCTTTGGCGATGATGGTGCAGACACCTTGAATGGTGATGCTGGTAATGATGTGCTCTCCGGTGGTCTAGGCGATGATATACTCGTCGGAGGCGCGGATGGAGATCGATACGTTTTCCGTGCTGGGGATGGCCGTGACTTGATCAACGACAATGGCGCTAGCATCGGGGATATACTGGAGATTCAGGACTATAGTTCGCAATCGGTCCGGTTCCGCCGTTTCGAGAGCGGTTCAAATGATCTATTGATAGAATTTGAAGGCAGCGATGATAGCATCCTGATTCTGAACGGATTGCTGCCATCTAATGCGGATGCCATCGAGCTGATTGAGTTTTCCTTTGATGGTGTGAGCATTACTCAAGCTGAAATCCTGGAGCGACTGGCAACTGATGCCCGGACCCCCGGCAACGACATCTTGATTGGTACTGACGCATCTGACGAAATGAACGGTGGCGCTGGCTTCGATATTATCGATGGCGGCGCTGGCGATGATGTTTACGTCTATAATGCTGGTGATGGTGACGATCGGATATCTGACAGTGGATCAGATACTGCCGATCAGCTTAGAATATTCGGCTATACGCCAGATGAAATAGTGGTTGTTCGCAGAAGCCCTCCTGCGGGCACAGATTTAATTCTGGAATTTGCAGGAACCGGGGACCGTCTGACACTTGCAGATTCATTGACGGGCACGGATTCCGGTGTTGAGTCCATTTTGTTCGAAGATGGCACTTTGTGGACACGTGAACAAATTCAAGCCCGTATCATATCTGAATCCGCGACCGATGCAGGAGAACAGATATGGGGTTTCTCGGGCGCCGATATATTGGCGGGCGGCCTGGGCAACGATCGGATTTCGGGCGGCCTTGGTGACGATGTCTATCGATATGCAGCGGGCGAAGGCGCAGACGTCATCGAAGATAATGGCGGCGGAACCGATCGGATTGAAATTACCGGCTATGACTCGACGCAAGCTAGCGTGTCGCGCCTTTATAAGGGTGATGATGGTCTGGTCATTACCTTTGCAGGCGGCGGTGAAGATCGTTTGACAATATTGAACATGCTGGATGGCAATGTTGAAGATACCGTTGAAGAGATTGCATTTGCCGATGGTGTGATCTGGACGGTCGCTGATGTTCTCAATCTTCTTGACAATAATGCACCTGTTACTCGTGACGACGGGTTCTTCACGGTTATCGAAGGGGACGTGCTGTCCGTTGGCTCTGCGCAGTTAATTGCCAATGATTTTGACCCTGACGGGGACGAAATCTCATTGTTCTCCGTAGGGAATAGTGAGCATGGTAGTGTTAGCATTGAGCCCGATGGTTCGATCCTTTACACTCCCGAAGCTGGATTTAGCGGACTAACAAGTTTTGACTATGTTATTTCTGATGGCCGTAATGGTCTAACCACACAAACTGTCTCGGTTCGCGTAAGACCTTTTGCAACGGCCAATGATGATAGCGGATTGGTTGCTGATGAAGATGAGACAGTCATTATCAGCTCTGCGCGTTTGCTCGCGAACGATACAGATGGCGATCTGCTGCTCATTTCACAGGTTAAAGATGCGCTAAATGGCTCTGTATCGCTGGCGACTAATGGGGATGTGACATTCACTCCAGATGCGGACTATGTAGGTGAAGCCGGATTTACCTATGTCGCGAATACACCCGAAGGCGGTGTCGCCGAGGCGCGGGTTACGCTCGATATTCTCCCAGTAAACGACAATCCAGTTGCACGAAATGATAGTGGGTTTTCAACTGACGAGAACCTTCCGTTTACAATCTCGGCTGCTGAATTGCTGGCGAATGACACCGATATAGACGGCGATGTGCTGTCGATCGAGAGTGTTGAAGGTGATGGTAATATCACCGCTGACTTGCAAGCCGATGGTTCAATCCTGATCACACCAACAGGCGAGTTTTTTGGTCCGGCTCAGTTCACATATGGCATATTGGATGGCGCAGGCGGCAGCGCCACGGCAACAGCTTTTGTAGATGTGGTTTCGGTGAATGATGCACCGATCCTGCTACCCGACGGCGGTTATGTGACGCGTGAAGATGAGCAAATCATCATAACGGCTGCGGACTTTCTCTTGAACGACGTTGATCCCGATGGTGATGTGTTGACTGTCACGTCTGTTGGCGGCGGCATTGGTGGAAATGCGACCTTGTTCGCAAATGGTGAAATTGTTTTCAATCCATCCAATAACTTCAACGGCATGGCCAGCTTCCGTTACACTGTTTCGGATGGACAGGGCGCCTTTGTTTCGGAGCGGGTCTCTGTTGAAGTAACGCCGCTCAATGATCGGCCGTTCACGAATTCAGATACATATCGCCGCACCGGCACTCGCTTTTTGCCATTGGTCGGAACGGAAGACGAGGTGCTAGTCATAGATCCGGCCATATTGCTGCAAAATGATGGTGATGTTGATGGCGATACGATCGCTCTCGAGACGGTTAGCTTTGCCCAGAACGGCAGCGTGGAAATCGGTGAAGACGGTCTTATCTATTTCACACCTGACCCCGATTATTGGGGTGGAGCGAGCTTCTATTATGTCATCAGTGATGGCAACGGTGGCGTCAACGCCGGCAAGACCAATCTGTATTTTGATCCTGTCAGTGATGCACCACCTGTAGCGCAGGCTGATTTTGCAAGCACCCAGGAAGACAATTCTTTCATCATTACGCGAGCCGAATTGCTGGCCAATGATACCGATATTGATGATGATGTGCTTGACATTATCTCAATCAGTGCGGGGGCAAAAATTGCGAGTGTCTCGTTCACCGAGAATGGCGATATACTAGTGGTTCCGGTTGCGAACGCCAATGGCAATGGCAATTTCACTTATGTGGTTACAGACAATGCCAACGGAACGGACACCGGCAATGTTGTTGTAAATATTGGCGCGGTTAACGATGCGCCAATAGCCAACCCGGATGCTGGTTGGCAGACCTCGCTAAACGCACCGCTGATTGTCCGGATTTCTAATTTGATCGCTAATGACCGCGATGTGGAATGGAAGCCGCTTCCCGGCCAACCAATAACACCGCCCTATCTGGAATTTTTGGGTGCACAAAGCCCGTCCGCTGGAACAATATCCGAATATCAGGGCGAATTTCTTGTCATTGAGTTTGAGCAAGATTTCTCTGGCGATATAGATTTTGAATATCTGCTGGGCGATAATCAGGAGGGTGTCAGCACCGGTGATGTCATCGGAGAGGTTTCTGCAGTATTTGCTGACGTCATTACTGGCACCAACCGCCGTGATCTGTTGATTGGTACCGCTCTTGGAGAGCGTATCGAGGGCTTGGACGGCAATGATGATATCTATGGTCGCGGCGGCGATGACTATTTCGTCGGCGGCGATGGCGCTGACCGTTTGGATGGCGGAGAAGGCGTAGATACCATCTCTTACGAAGGTTCCAATATCGGTGTCCGTATGGATATCCTTACCCGGGTTGGGCAAGGCGGTCATGCGCAAGGTGACTTGCTATTCTCTATCGAAAATATTGTTGGTTCTAATTTCCGTGACCAGTTGTTCGGAAATCTAGAAGATAACCGGCTTGAAGGTGCTGGTGGGAACGACTTGCTTGAAGGGCGAGCCGGAAGTGACTCTCTATTTGGCGAAAGCGGCGATGACACGCTCATTGGCGGAGCAGATAGTGATCTGCTCGATGGCGGCGATGATATTGATACCGCTGATTATTCAGCATCAGCGACCGGAGTTTCGGTTTCTCTTGAAAATGGAACGGCCACCGGTGGAGATGCTGAGGGAGATACGCTGGTCTCAATTGAAAATCTTCGTGGGTCAGAATTGGCTGATGTTCTGGAAGGCGATGGCAATGCGAACATATTGCGAGGCGGTCGCGGTGATGATGTCTTAGCTGGCAATGATGGCGATGATCTAATTGAGGGTGGTCGCGGAGCCGACAGTTTGGCCGGTGGTGCTGGATTAGATACGCTGGATTACAGCATCTCGGCAGAAGCTGTTTCGGTCTCGCTGGAAACGCAAGCGGTAAGCGGGGGAGATGCCGAAGGCGACACAATTTCGGGCTTCGAGAATGTCTTGGGATCTGCTCATGATGACGTTCTGATCGGCGATGATGGCGATAATATCATTAGTGGCAATGCCGGGGCTGACCAGATTACGGGCGGACTTGGGTTTGACGTAGCAGATTACAGCAACTCTTTTGCAGGTGTGACGGTCGATCTGGCAACTGGGCTTGGCAGCGGCGCAGATGCTGAGGGTGATATTTTGGTCGGTATAGAGGCTCTGAAAGGCTCCAATTCTGCCGACAGTTTGTTCGGGGATGCGAATGCCAACCGTTTTGACGGTGGTTTGGGCAACGATATTTACGAAGGCCGTGCCGGATCGGACCAATATCTATTCGGGTTTGGATCTGCCAAAGATATCGCCCGAGAAGCTGGGGCAGCGGCTGATATTGATCAGGTAATTTTGGGAACCGGTATCAGTCAGTCCGATGTGAGCTTCGTCCGTGATGGCGATACCCTCATCATTGAATTGGAGCGTGCAGACAACTTCATTCTCGATACGCTGACAATCGAAAATCACTATCTCGACAATGAAAGCGGCATTGAAGAAGTGGTGTTTGATGACGGTACAATCCTCGATCGAGCAGATATTCTGGCCGCATCGCGGGACGGCAGACTCAATGCAGCAGATGACATAGTCCGCTTCGCGGATGAAGATGTCAGCTTTAACTTTGAAGGCGCGCTGCTTCTCGAAAATGACGCCGAAACTGACGTTGAAAGCCTTGTCATTGTTGATATCGGCCTTGGTGAGGGTGGTAGCGCTGTTCTGGAGGCCGATGGAAGCATAACGTTCACCGGTGATCAGGATTTCAACGGTGATGCTTTCTTCAGCTATACTATCGAAGATCCATTCGGGCGGCGCAGTTCGGCAACAGCCAAAGTTGTCGTCTTGCCTGTCAACGATGCTCCCATCTCCTCTGATGATGCCGGGTTCGTGACCAACGAAGACACGACAATATCAATCAGTTTTGCAGATCTGCTTGCCAATGATTTCGATATTGATGGCGACAGTTTGACTATTGTCAGTGTGGGAAGACCGCGCGATGAAAATGGTGAAATCATTGAAACACGTGGTTTTGGTGATGCCCGCATTTCCGGTTCCAATGTGAACTTCGATCCCGGGACTGACTTTTCCGGAATCGCCACTTTCAGCTATGTTGTCTCTGACGGCAATGGCGGTTTTGATCGATCGAATGTTACGGTCTTGGTCAATCCGGTTAATGATGCACCTCGTCCGCGGACAGACGAATTCCGCCGCCGGATGAACCAAAATGTTACAACTACGATCAGTTCTCTGCTTGCAAATGACCGCGATCCGGAAGGCGATGCTATCAGTTTCGTTGAACTTGGAACGGCGACCAATGGCTCTGTCTTCCAATCGGGTAATGATATTTTCTTTACTCCGGATCAGGACTTTCTTGGCAACGCAAGCTTTACCTATGTTGTTGAAGATACCAGCGGCGCGCGATCAATTGGAAATGTTGAAATCAATTTCCGTCCGCTGAATGATGCACCAACCGCAAGAAATGACAGCTTCGAAACGGAGGAAGATGTCGCCATCGTCATTACCCAGGCGCAGCTGCTTGGCAATGATACTGACCCCAATGGTGATGAACTGGTTGTTTCCCGCCTCGATCTGTTTCCTGACAAGGGGACTGTCGCATTCAATGAGAATGGCGACATATTGTTCACGCCAAAAGCCAATTTCAACGGTATCGCCTCCTTCGATTATTGGATTTCGGATGGAGAAGCAGAAGATGGCGCGGTTGTTACGATCGACATCAGACCGGAAAACGGTAATCCGTTTGTCAACGATGATGGACCTTTCATTATCGATATGGATGAAGCTTACCGCTTCACTCCAGCCGATCTTTTTGCAAATGACGGTGATCCAGATGGCGATGTTATCGAATTTGTTGGCGTTGTTGCAACCAACGGAAGCGTAAGGATTGAAGGTAGCAATATTATCTTCACGCCCTTCGCTGGTTTCACAGGCGCCGCCAGCTTTGTTTATAGTGCGATCGACGGGAAGGGCGGCATTTCTGAAACAAGCGCGCTTGTGACGATTGATGTTCAAGATCTTCCGGAACTGCCTGTTGCAGCGCCAGATGCATTTGCAATTACCGAAGATCAGCAACTTATTCTGACCGCAGATCAATTGCTTGCCAACGACAGTGACGAGGAGGGTGCAACGCTTCGTCTTGTATCTGTCGGCGCGGCGATAGACGGAACCGTGGAAATAGATGCGTTGGGCAATATTATATTTACGCCAAATGCCAACTTTGCAGGCCAGACAAGCTTTGAATATGTCGTAACGGACGATTCTGAAGGCGAAGTCACTGGTTTGGTCACTATCGACGTGGATCCCGTCAATGATGCGCCGATCATCAGTGCAGCGCTTGCAGACGCCGTATTCGATGAAGACAATGCGATCGATATCGCGTTACCAATGGAAACCTTCACGGATGCTGATGGAGACGCTTTGACGATTAGCGCCACTTTAGCAGGCGGTTCAGATCTGCCCGCATGGTTGATGTTCGATGGAACACGTTTTGTTGGAACACCACCGCTCGATTTTAACGGAGCACTTGAAATTGTTGTTAAAGCCGATGATGGATTGTTGTCGGTCGAAGACAATTTTGTACTTACCATTGATCCTGTAAATGATGCGCCGGTCCTGGCACTGGTGCTGGCCGATCAAAATATACTGGAAGACACGGTCGTTAATTTTGCCCTTCCGGATGGCATGTTCACCGATGTTGACAGCGAGATTTCAGTATCCAGCACTTTGCAGGATGGTTCAGACCTTCCGGCTTGGCTAACTTTTGATGGATTTCGATTTACAGGCATGCCGCCACAGGACTTTAACGGAACGTTGGCAGTTGTCGTGACCGGGAGTGATGGCGAGTTTTCGGTCTCTCAGAACTTTAACCTGACAATTGAAGCTCAAAATGATGCACCTGTCTTAATAACACCAATTGCGGATCAAAATTTCCTCGAAGATCAGGCTTTCAGCATCGCCGTACCAGCCGATAATTTTGTTGATGTCGATGGCGATGTACTCTCTCTTTCGGCAAAACTGGCCGATGGCTCAGATCTGCCTGACTGGTTGACCTTTGACGGACAATCGCTGGATGGAACACCGCCACAGGACTTTAATGGTGTTCTAGACCTGATCATCACTGCGAGTGATGGGGTTCTTGAAGTGAGTGACAATTTCACACTCACTATCGATCCACAAAATGACGCACCTATTCTGGTCGCAATGGTTTCCGATCAAATGTCTGGTGAGGATCAGCCGATTGATTTTGCGATCCCGGACAATGTCTTTGATGATGTGGATGGTGACACGCTGACCATTACCGCGAGTTTGGAAGATGGGAACGACTTACCTCTCTGGCTCAATTTTGATGGTTTGCGCTTCACCGGACAGCCTCCACTCGACTTCAACGGGGTCATTCAGATCACGCTGACTGCAAGCGACGGTATCCTTGAGGTGAGCGACAATTTCGCGCTCTCAATCACTCCTGAAAATGATCCCCCGGTCGTTTTGACACCTTTGTCTGACGTTTCGGTGGCTGAAGATAGCTTTGTGGATATCTTGATTCCTGAGAACACTTTCTTCGATGTTGACGGCGATTTTCTAACATTGACAGCATCGCTGGCTGATGGCTCCGAGCTTCCCGCCTGGTTGAGCTTTGACGGCAGCCGGCTGACCGGTACACCTCCTCAGGATTTCAATGGTGATATCAGTCTCGCGATCACGGCCAGCGATGGTTCGCTCGAAATCACGGATATTTTCAATTTGACGATTGATCCGGTGAATGATGCGCCGATTGTTCTGACACCAATTGCAGATATCACTTCTCTGGAAGATATGATGGTAAATGTAGCATTGCCGACGAATATCTTTGGTGATGTCGATGGTGATAGCCTTGCATTAAGCGCAAAGCTTCAGGATGGATCCGATCTGCCGGTTTGGCTCAGTTTCGACGGTGTTCGTTTTACTGGCACGCCGCCTCAGGACTTTAACGGGATTCTGGACGTTACCGTTGTTGCTAGTGATGGAGAGCTGGAAGCCAGCAGTACATTCCAGCTGACCATCGAGGCAGTCAATGATGCGCCGGTTGTATCGCTTGCATTGGCCGATCAAAATACCGATGAAGACCAAGCTATTGATATTTTGCTGCCGGACAATGTCTTCTCGGACGTGGATGGTGACGATCTTACTCTCTCTGCAAGGCTCATTGATGGTGGTACGCTTCCGGTCTGGCTCAATTTTGATGGTGTTCGTTTCACGGGTACACCGCCTCAGGATTTCAATGGCTCATTTGAAATAGAAGTTGTTGGATCTGATGGCAGTTTGACTACAACCAGTGCTTTCGTTTTAACCATTGACCCGGTGAACGATGCGCCAGTCTTGTTGACACCAATTGCGGATCAAGTCGGAACAGAAGATACGGCTATATTGATTGAACTGCCGATTGATATGTTCGCCGATATTGATGGTGATATATTGTCCATTACCGCAACCCTTGGTGATGGTACGGAGCTTCCAGCTTGGCTGAATTTTGATGGTGTTCAGTTCACGGGAACACCTCCGCAGGACTTTAATGGAACGGTTGACTTGCGGATCACGGCGTCTGATGGAAATCTGACCGTCAGTGACGATTTGCGTTTGACCGTTGAAGCAACCAACGATGCGCCACTAGTAGGATTAGAACTGGCCAACACGGGTGTCATCGAAGATCAAGCCTTCGAAGTCACATTGCCGGACAATGCCTTCGTGGATGTTGATGGAGACGCACTTACGCTTTCAGCTGCCTTGCTGGATGGTTCGCAACTGCCTGTTTGGCTCAACTTCAATGGAACATCATTTACCGGGACACCGCCTCAGGATTTCAATGGCAGTTTTGAGATCAATGTAACCGCAAGCGATGGCATATCAGAAGCCAGCCAGAGTTTCACGCTGGTGGTGATTGCCGCCAATGACGCGCCGGTTCTTCTGACGCCAATTGCTGACCAAAACTCCGATGAAGACAATAGTTTCGAAATCGCCCTGCCGGATGGATTATTCGGGGACATAGACGGTGATGATCTGACTCTATCATCTCGCCTGGCTGATGGAGCGCCGTTACCTTCTTGGTTGAGCTTTGATGGCAGCATATTCTCTGGAACCCCGCCTCAGGATTTCAATGGCGACGTTGAGATCACGGTCATCGCCAGCGATGGCAGCTTAGAAGCAAGCGACAACTTCACCCTTACCATCAACGCGCTCAACGATGCCCCTGTTGTCGATCTGGCACCCAGCAATTATGTCGGTCTTGAAGACTTCGCGATAGATGTTGTGCTGCCTACCGGCAGTTTTGCCGATGTTGACGGTGATGTGCTGACATTAAGCGCTACATTGGCTGATGGAACGGCATTGCCCAATTGGCTAAGTTTTGATGGGATAAGCTTTACTGGAACGCCGCCTAACGACTTCAATGGTACGATAGACATTGATATTGTTGCGACAGATGGCCTGCTATCTGTCAATCACGCATTCCGCCTCAGTATCGATCCCGTCAATGATGCACCAACACTCGTCGCGTTGGCTGATGTGTCGTCCGATGAAAATGAGGCGTTCGATATTCCTTTGGCGGCAGGCTCTTTTACAGATGTAGATGGCGATACATTAACATATTCCGCCACGTTGCTTGGTGGTGACCCTCTACCAACATGGATGAATTTTGATGGAACCCGCTTCACCGGTACGGCGCCAGAAGGTTCAACTGGTGCCATCGACATCGAAGTTACCGCGAGTGATGGCGCTTTGAATGCAGTTGGTAGTTTCATATTCACAGTCAATCCTGTGAATGAAGCACCCATCGCAGTTGATGACGACATTTTCCTTTCAGAAGGCGGAGACGAGCTTACAATTCTCCAATCCAGCTTGCTTGAAAATGATAGCGATCCCGATGGCGATACATTGACAGTCGTTTCGGTCACAGACGGGGCTAACGGCACCGTTGGTTTCGACGCTGATGGCAACATCGTCTATACACCAAATGCTGGTTTCCAGGGTGAAGACAGCTTCACCTACACGATCAGCGATGGTGAACTGACTTCTACCGCCACAGCGCAGCTTCGCGTCGATGATCCGTTCTCAGGCTGGCGTCAAGGCACGGAAGGCAATGACTTTCTGTTTGGTAATTTCTTCCGGCCGAACGAAATCTTCGGACGTGCCGGCAATGATTACATCTTTGGCGGTTTCCGGGGCGATTATCTGGCTGGCGGCGATGGCAATGACCGTGTCTTTGGCCTGTTCGGCAATGACCATCTCTGGGGCAATGGAGGTGACGACAAGCTTTATGGCGGTTTTGGCACCGACACGGCTTATTTCAGTGGCACCAGCAGCGAATATGAACTGCAGACGCAATATGGCGGTTTCTATGTTCGGACACGCGACGAAGATCCCGCTGTAAATGGCGATGATGGTCGCGATCAGCTGTACAGCATTGAACGGTTGGCCTTTTCTGATCAGACAATATCGGTGGCCTCTCCCATCATTCTTGATCTTGATGGTGACGGAACAGAAGTTGTTTCTGCAGCACAAAGCAATGCGCTGTTCGACCTGGATGGTGACGGTGTCCTTGATGACACCAGCTGGATTGGAAGCGGCGATGCCTTCCTGTTCCTTGATCGCGATGGAGACGGTTTTGTAAGCGGCGTCAACGAAATCAGCTTTGTTGATGATGCAGAAGAAGCGCGCTCTGACCTTGACGGCCTTAGAAGCTTCGACAGCAATGGGGACACAATCTTCTCGGCTGCGGACGATCGCTTCACCGAATTTGGGGTTTGGCAGGATATCAATACCAATGGCGCCGTGGATGCCGGTGAGACATTCACGCTGCAAGATGCTGGCATACTATCGATTAATCTCAATGCAACGGCAACGGATTCCGGCTTCACCTTGGGCGATGTCGCTATCGTCAATCGTGGCACATTTACAAAGGCTGACGGTTCCACTGGCGCCTTTGCCGATGCTGCGATTACCTTCTTCCAAAAAGGTGTCCCAGAGCTCCCGGTAATTGATTTCAGTTCGGAAGCTTTCCGTCGCAAGTCCAAAAAATATCGCATCTATGCGCGAAATGGCGAATTGATGATCGGATCCAAGAAACGGGTTGCACAAGCATTGGACGGAGCATCGGTTCTGAATTTCAAGAATCGCGATATCGGTATGCTGTCCCCAATCGTGCTGGATTTGGACGGCGATGGCATTGAATTGCGCAAATATAAGAAGAGCAAGGCGCGGTTCGATATGGATGGTGATGGATCGCGCGATAACGTGGGCTGGACCGGAAAGGGTGACGGTTTCCTGGTTATCGACCGTAACGATAATGGTTTGATCGACAATGGTGCCGAGCTAAGCTTCCTAACCGAAGCTCCGGGTGCCAAAAGTGATCTGCAGGCGCTTTCAGCACTCGATAGCAATGGCGATGGCGTAGTCTCCAGCCTTGATGTGCGCTTCCGTGAACTGAAGGTCTGGGTTGACCGGAATGACAATGGGATCACGGATGCTGGCGAACTGGCTACGCTGGATCATCATAATATAGCTTCGATCAGTCTCAATCGCCGAGCAACCAATGATCGGGTGAAGGTGGGCAACAACATATTGCTTGCGACATCCAGCTTTACTCGTACAGACGGATCAACCGGTGCAGTCGGTGATGCTGTGTTGGCATTCAAGCCAGCAGGAAGCTCGGTATCTCAGATCCAATATTCCAATGGGCGTTCTTCACTGCAACATTGGAACCGGGAAGGTTACTTGAATGCCGAATCCGAGTTTGAGCACGATGATGCGCAGTTGACTGCACTGAGAGCAGGTCTGAACAGTTCAACCGCGGTGAATGGACAAAATTTGCGTTTTGACACTCCGCAGGATGTGAATGTGTTTGATTATTTTGACCAAACATCTTCAGCGAATATGCAACAGACCAGTCAGGCATCATTGTCAGAAGTTGCGCTTGTCAGTGAGAGCGCTGTCACCGCCGCAATTGTTGCAAAAGAGTCGATCAGCATAACCGCCGATGTGGTTTCTAAGGAACCAATCAAAGATGCCGATCTAGATTTGTCCAAATTGGCATTGATGACACAAGATATGAATACATTTGGGGCACAGTCGGCTGGGGAGAGTAACTTGGAACGTCAGCGGTCGGCCGCAATTCCTGATCTTTTTGCGGCCTAGAGGCGCAGGTTTGATTTGAGTCTGGTGAGCGGCGAGCCGAATTGATCGCTAAGTTGATTTCTGCCGATTATAACGTTTTCAAAACCCGGCAACAGAACCATGCGCATAAGCATGACGATCGCTAACCTGAAAGCACCTTCAGCGGCATTGAATGTATCCAATGTTGTTCTGCCATTTTCATTGAGCGTTGGAGAAGTAACCGTAGAGGGGGTTTTCCGTCAGTCGGCAAAAAACCGGATCGATGCTGTGATTGTTAACCGGGCACAGGGACAACGGCTGATGAACAAAAAACCATGGTCCACCTGGGCGGATGCAGAACAGTCGTTCAAAGAATGGGCAAAAGGCATTCGAAAAGCGGTCGATCGAGCGCATGGTAAGTAACCATCTGATATGATAGTCCTATTCGTCGCACTCGACTCGACGAACCAAGAATGAGCCTTAAGGTTCAACTCGAAAAGGAGATAGCATGAAGCGTTATCGATATTTAGGAATTGCACTGGTGCCAGCACTGATGCTCACAGGCATACAACCGGTTGCCGCGCAGGATCAGGATCGCTACAGCTATTGTCAGCAACGGGCTTCCGAATTTTCCGGATATAACGGGCGTGTTCCCGATCGCTACCTTCCTGGCGGCGCCTTGGAAGGGGCGGCTAAAGGCGCCGCGGTCTCTGGCATCGGGGGTTTGATCTTTGAAAAGAACAAGAAAAAGCGGAAACGCAATGTCAGGCGCGGCGCGGCGATAGGCGCGCTGGTTGGCGCGATCAAACGTGGCAATGCCAAGAAAAAACAGAACCGTGCCGCACGGAATTATCGGCTTGAATTAGACGCATGCATGCGCGGAGGATATTAATGACCTACTTCACAAACAAACTATTCACTAAATCAGCTATTTTCGGTTTGGCCGCAGCTACCGTGATGAGCCCCTCCGCCGTCGCTCAAGATTATGGATTAGCGCCCGCTACTCCGGTTGATCTGAAAGAGATAAGCTGCTGGGATATTGTGACGCTTAACGAGGATGATCGTGCTTCCGTGATGACGATGATGTACGGCTATTCAATCGCACAAAAAGGAACGTCAACAATATCACCTGAAGCGGTTCAAGTCGCTATTGTCTTGACGATGACGGATTGTGTCGAAAAACCAGACGCAAAAGTACATCAGATATTATCAGAGAAAATGGACCGCTAAAGAGCTTAGCCTCTTTGCCATCCGTCAAACTAATGCTTGGGAAGGACTAGCATTTTGGTTGGAGTTATGAATCGATCGCTTGGCAGAATTGCCTCGGGAATTTCAATATGCCTGTTGCTTGTGTCCTGTTCCGGCGGTGACGGCGAAGAAGCAGAAATCGTCCGTCCGGCAAAACTGCATGTCGTCAAGGCTTCTGCGGATCGGTTTGATGCAAGTTTTCCGGCGATCATCGAAGCCGGGTCATCATCCACGCTCACTTTTCAGGTTGGCGGCTTGCTGGAAAGCCTGCCAGTGCTTGAAGGACAACCTGTTCGCAAAGGCGCTGTCATCGGCCGGCTGGATCAACGCCGGTATCAGAATGCGGTCAATTCTGCCCGAGCGCAATATGCGACGGCAGAATCGGAATATCAAAGTGCGGTAAAACTTCTGGAGGGTGACGCCATAGCCCGTATCGCCGTCGATCAGCGCCGCGCTCAGCGCGATGTGGCGCGGGCCAGTTTGGACAGTGCCCAAAAGGATTTGACCGATACCGTCCTGCGCGCGCCTTTCTCTGGAGTGGTGGCCGTAAAGCACGCGACACGGTTCGAAAATATCCAGCCTCAGCAAGAGATTATAACGCTGCAATCTGTTGGCCGGGTCGAAGCGGTCGTTAGTGTTCCCGCGAGCGTTGTGGCCGCTTTGGGCAATGATCCTGAGGATGTGACGGAGGAATATGTTGTCTTGAATGCAGCGCCGGATCTCAAGATCCCTGGCACATTTCGATCCGCCACAACGCAAGCTGATACCCAATCCCAAACGTTCAAGGTCAAATTTTCCTTCACGCCGCCGCGTAACATGACCGTATTGCCTGGCATGACTGGCACGGTCTTTGGAAGCAGGTCTTTGGTTGAAGGGGAAGGCGCAACGCAAATATCGGTGCCGCTTGGTGCGATCCAAGCCAATGGCAAGGACCGATTTGTCTGGGTTGTCGACAAAAAAACGATGAAGGTCAAAAAGCGCAAAATATTGGTGGATAAGGATGTCGGCGAAGAGATCGCCGTGAGAAGCGGCTTGAAGGCCGGAGAAACGATTGTGGCTGCTGGCGCTGCCTATCTCCAAGAGGGGATGAAAATTCGTCCCTATCAGCCGTAAGCGGCGCGCATCATGGATCTTGCAGAGTTTTCGATTAAAAACCGGCTGATTTGTTTCATTGTGATAGCGCTAGCCTTGATTGGCGGTTGGTATAGCTTTGAAAATATCGCGCGCTTTGAAGATCCGGAATTCACAATCCGGACCGCACAAGTCGTAACCACCTATCCGGGGGCAACGCCCGAAGAGGTTGCCAATGAAGTGACCGAAGCGCTGGAAAGTTCCATTCAACAGCTTCAGGAAGTGAAAGAAATCAGATCGGTTTCGTCTGCCGGGCGTTCCGAGATCAGCGTGGATATTCTATATAAATTCTCGCCGGAAAAAGCTGATCTGCAGTTGATCTGGACCAAGCTGCGAAACAAGGTCAACGATGCTCAGTCACTACTTCCACCGGGTGTCGATGCATCGGTTGTCAACGATGATTTTGGGGATGTTTACGGGCTCTATTATCTTGTTACCGGTGATGGCTATACGCCTGCAGAACTTTATGAATATATCCGGTCACTGCGTACTGATCTGCTTTCGGTTGATGACGTCGCCAAGGTGCAGCCATTGGGGATGCAGCAAGAAGCAATTTATGTTGAGATCTCGCGCGAACGCGCGAACGCTCTGGGTTTGGCGGTTGATCAGATATATGGCGACCTTGCCCAACAAAATTCGGTCACGCCTGCGGGTGATATAAAACTTGGGAACCGGCGATTGAGGTTCCAGCCTACGGGCCAGATTGATTCCGTCGAAGCAATTGGCAATCTGGTTATTTCCACGGCCTCTTCCGGAACGATCGTCACGCTTCGCGATGTTGCAACAGTCACCCGCGACTATCAGGATCCGACCAGTTTCATTGTCCGCTATAACGGTAAGCCTGCCATCGCCATCGGAATCTCCAACATTTCCGGCGCCAATGTTGCCAAAATGGGGGAGGCAATAGATGCCAAGCTGGAAGAGACCAAGAGCCTGCGGCCAGTTGGTGTTGAGGTTCACGAATTTTATCATCAGGGCAAGATCGTTGAAACGGCGGTTGCGGATTTCGCTTTGAATGTGCTTGCCGCGCTCCTCATAGTTTTGGTCACGCTTTTCTTCTTCATGGGACTGCGATCGGCGGTTGTGATCGGGTCGGTGCTTGTGCTCACAATTGCGGCAACTCTGGCGACTATGTATTTAATCAATATTCCGATGCACCGCATATCTCTAGGTGCACTGATCATCGCACTAGGCATGTTGGTCGATAATGCGATTGTTGTTACCGAAGGCATATTGGTCGGTACCCAGCAGGGCCGAAAGAAGCTCGATATTGCCAAGGACATCGTGAAGCGCACCAAATGGCCTCTGCTTGGCGGAACGCTGGTTGGCATTATTGCCTTTGCTCCCATTGGGTTCGCGCCCGGTGATACCGCAGAATTTACTGGCGACCTGTTTTGGGTCGTGATGGTGTCCCTGCTGTACAGCTGGATCTTTGCTATTACGGCCGTGCCACTTTTTGCCGACATACTCTTCGATGAACCAGATGATACGCCAGTCGAAGAGAAACCCGAGCACCCGTTTTTCGTCCGCTACAAGAATTTCATGCGGCAGGTTTTGGCCAAGTCGAAACTCGCGATCATCACCGTAGTGGCGCTGTTCGTTATGTCGGTTCTGGGTTTCAGCTATGTCACACCGGGTTTTTTCCCGCCCTCTACCAGTCCCCAAATTGTTGTGGATTTCAACTTGCCCGAAGGCACGGACATTACCGAGACCGATGCCAAGATAAAACGGCTCGAAAAATATCTGATGAAGCAAGAGGGCATCAAGGATGTCCAGTCATTGGTTGGCATGGGCACATTGCGCTATATGCTTGTTTATGGCCCGGAATCCCCCAGTTCTGCTTATGGGCAATTCCTGATCAAGACCGATGACTATGATGTGATCAAGGGACTGCTTCCCACATTGCAAAAGCATATCGACGCCAATTATCCCGACGCGCAAGCCAAGGTCTGGCAATTTCAATTGGGACCGGGCGGCGGTTCAAAAATCGAGGCTGAATTTTCCGGACCTGATCCGGTGGTGCTCAGGGAATTAGCCAATAAGGCCAAAGCGGTTATGGCTGCCGATGGTGGCGCCATCTCGATCAAAGATGACTGGCGTCAACCGGTCAGCGTGATTGAACCGACTTATGATGCGGACAGCGGCAGAAGGCTTGGCATATCGCGTGAAGATCTCGCCAATGCGCTCCGGACAAATTTCTCTGGCCGTAATGTCGGTGTCTATCGCGAGGATGATCAGCTGATCCCGATCATTGCCCGCGCACCAGAGCGCGAGCGGCTTGACGCCACCAGCATGCGCGGTGTCCAGATCACCAGTCCGGTTTCCGGAAAATCGGTGCCGATCCTCGAAGTGGTCGACGAGTTTGAAACCAAATGGCAAAATGCCAAATTGCGCCGTGTCGACAGGGTGTGGACAATCAATGCGCAATCAGATCCTTTGCCCGGCGAACTGGCGGCAGATCTGCTCGCGCGGGTCCAGCCTGCGATTGAAGATATAGCGCTGCCGGAGGGTTACTCGCTCAAATGGAATGGTGAAATCGGCGATAGCAGTGAAGCCAATTCCAGTCTTGCCAGTACTTTGCCGCTTGGCTTCTTGGCGATGGTGCTTGTGGTGGTCGTTTTGTTCAACGCCCTTAAACAGCCCCTGATTATCTGGCTGGTGGTTCCCCTGTCCCTTATCGGCGTCGTATTCGGATTGCTGGTAACGGGAACGGCGATGGAGTTTATGGCTATTCTTGGATTGCTGTCGCTCTCAGGATTGTTGATCAAGAACGCCATTGTATTGGTTGACCAGATGGACCTGGAAATCAGGGAAGGTAAGCCGCGCTACGATGCAGTGCTCGATTCTGCTGCGAGCCGCGTGCGTCCTGTCATGATGGGATCACTGACTACGGTTTTGGGGGTCATTCCGCTGTTTCTGGACGCATTTTTCAAATCCATGGCTGTCGTTCTGGTCTTTGGTCTGACCTTTGCCACAGTGCTGACCCTGGTGATTATTCCGGTTCTCTATGTAATGTTCTTCCGGATTACGCCGGATGAAATTGCAGAGGCTGAAAGCGCGGGAGCCGAAGCATGAGCTATCTGACAAAGCCTCGCCTGTTTGCCGCTTTGCTTTCAACCACAGCATTGCTGTCAGGCTGTGCGAGCATATCACCCGCCACACAAAGTGAAACAGCATCTGCGTCTTCTGAAAGCGTTCCGCCAATCCCGCCAAGCTGGACATCAGCACGGGAGCGTATCGGCGACGTCAATGTCGGGTGGATCGCAGATTTCAACGATCCGTTGCTGGTCGAATTGGTACAGGAAGCCCAAAAGAATAACCGCAACCTTCGTGCAGCCGCCGCCAATGTCCGGCGATCATGGGCGCTGGCGAAGCAGGCTGGTTCGCCGCTGCTTCCCAGTGCGGGCCTTTCAGGTGCTGTGACGCGCCGCGAACCGCTTGAAAATGGAGCAGGTTCAACGTCGTTCACCCTCGGCGTTCAGGTTGATTGGGAAATCGATATCTGGAACCGGATCGAAGCTGGTGAACAAGCCGCGGTCGAAAGCGCCAGATCCGCAGAAGCCGGGTACATATTCTCGCAATATTCGCTCGCAGGCGCAGTCGCTCAATCCTATTTTGTGGTGATTGAGTCACAAGAGCAGATTGAGGTTGCACAAAATATCGTTGATGCGCTCACCGAAATCGTGCGGATCGTGCGTTTGCGTTATCGTTATGGCTTTGCTTCTGCCTATGATGTGTCATTGGCCCAGGCCGACTTGTCGTCGTCCATCGACACTTTGGAAGCGGCCAAAAATAGCAAGATCGAAGCCTTGCGGGCGTTGGAAGCCTTGATTGGGCGCTATCCCGGCGCAGATTTGGAAACGCCGCAACTGCTTCCGGAAAATCCTAAGCCGCCGGGCGCGGGCCTGCCGTCAGAGCTTCTGCAAAGACGTCCCGATGTCATTGCTGCCGAACGGAGCATCGCCGCCGCGATCAACAGCCGCAAGTCAGCCGAAGCAGCCAAACTGCCCAGCATATCGCTATCCACGAGCCTTGGCGGCGCTTCCAATGAATTGGGCAATCTTCTTGACCCCGCCAATGTGGTTTGGACTTTGGCTTCCAATTTGCTTGCACCGATTTTCGATGGTGGCGGGCGTGATGCGCAGGTCGAAATTAGCGAAGCCGATGTACAGGCAGCCGTCGCAGCCTATGCCGATACCGCCATCAATGCCTTTACCGAAGTCGAGTCTGCTCTGGACCGCGGTGTTTTTCTGCGCAAACGACGAGCGGCGCAGGAAAATGCGGCCGCAGAAACTTCGAATGCGCTAAGCCTTTCTTTGTTGCAGTATAAGGAAGGAGAGATTGATCTGATTGACGTCTTGTCCATCCAACAACGCCTATTCGGGGCGGAGAGCAGCTTGCTATCACTCAAACGGGCACAGCTGAATCAATATGTCGAAATCAGTTTGGCCCTAGGCGGCGACTGGAACCAGGCTTCGGCAGATACTGACGACGTCGAGCAATAGATCGGAGATGGAATTTCTGTCCGACAGCGTGATCCGGTTTGACAGCTTCGTAACACTGACACTTGGCATTATTGTGCTGTTTATCGGTATCAAAATTACCGCCCGCATCGGGTTTCTGCAAAAATATATTATTCCCGAACCTGTGACAGGCGGTATCTTTGCATCGCTCGCGGCTTTGGCTCTTTATCTGACGGGCGGTTGGGAGGTTGAATATGATCTGTTCACCCGAGACGTGTTCCTAATCTACTTTTTTACGACGATCGGCATCAACGCCCGCTTTACCCAACTTCTGGCAGGCGGCAAACCGCTGATATTGTTGTTAGGGCTGACCCTGACTTATCTGGTTATCCAGGATATAGTCGGTTTTTTCAGCGCGCTCGCCATTGGCCAGCCAGGCGGTGTGGGACTGCTAGTCGGTACCGCTTCATTGGCAGGGGGGCATGGCACTGCCATCGCATGGGCGCCAACAATAGCCGAGACCCAAGGTGTGACCAATGCGCTTGAAATCGGTGTAGCGGCTGCCACGATTGGGCTGGTCATAGCGAGCTTGATAGGCGGACCGATAGCGAGCTTTCTTATGTCCCGGCACAAGCTGGAAAGTACAGACGATTCCAAACTTTTGGTCGGCATTGAGTATGGCAAGGAAGACCATACGACTATTACTCATCTGAATATCATGGGTTCGATTCTGATCATTCATATTGCTATGATTTTTGGCTATGGGCTCAATGAATTGTTAGCCGAAGCTGGGTTGAAACTTCCACTATTCGTGTCCTGCATGATGATTGCCATAATGATGACAAACACCATTCCGATGCTTTTCAAGAAAGTTGCGTGGCCCGCAGGGTCCAATGCCTTGGCGCTCATATCGGATTTCTCATTGGGCTTGTTTATCGCCATGTCGCTGATGGGAATGCAGCTTTGGGAAGTGGCAGACCTGGCAGGCCCTTTGTTCATATTGCTTGCTGCCCAGGTGATTGTCACCGTCTTGTTCATTCTTTTTGTGGTGTTCCCGGTGATGGGCAGAAACTATTTTGCCGCGGTATTGAGCGCTGGTTTTGCAGGTTTCGGATTAGGAGCGACACCAACCGCGATTGCTAACATGTCAGCTGTCGCCAAATCGCATGGACCTTCACCGACGGCTTTCATTATCGTTCCGCTGGTTGGCGCATTTTTTGTGGATATTGCCAACTCTTTCTTACTCCAATTCTTCCTTTCACTCTGAAAAATTGAAACCATAAGCCTTTAGCGCATTTTGCGACACACATGTTTCGGGAGGTCTCAGATATATGTTGGTACAGCTACTCGTCGGTTCATTACTGATATGCGCATCCATAATTGTTGAGGTTTGTTTCATTGGCGCGGCAACGGTTGCCTTAACGAGCAAAGGCAAGTGGTTGGTCACGGGCAACAAAGTCCTGAAACTTATGATTTCGTTGCTTGCCATCGTTTTATGGATGCTGGCAGCAATCAGCATCGCGGCATGGATATGGGCCGCGGCATTTCTTTACCTTGGCCAGTTTGATACGCTTGAAACGTCGGTTTATTTTTCGATAGTGTCTATGACCACTCTTGGTTACGGCGATCTAGTTTTGGCGATGGAATGGAGACTCCTGTCGGGTTTGATTGCTGCAAACGGATTGATTCTTTTCAGCCTGACCACGGCATTCCTGATCGAGTTTATCGTGAAGTTGCGGGACGCACAGGAAGGTAAGCAGTAAGGCCAAGGTTCGGTATCCAACGCACCAATTTAAATGTCCCCAAAAGCTTTTGGGGATTCGCCGTTGCCGAAAAAATGATAGTCAAAGATCGATCATAAAAACGGTGAATTTTCATCCATTATACTCTCCTTTGGGAGAGTGTGGTATTACTCGATCATAAGCGGGAACATTAATTTCGAAACCCGCCCCTTTTTTCGTGAAACTATTTCCCTGATACAGCAGCACAAAGTCGCTGTTCCGAACCTGTTATCTTGAGGGAGGAAATTGGCCTGAAAGTTCGGTTATAGTGGGGGTTTTTGTGCATCGGTTCGAACAGTTCCCAAAACAAAAGCCTTGAAGATGTCCGCAACATCCCGAAAGCAGACGTTGAAATTGTACAGAAAAACCTCTCTCAATTCATCATCGGTCAGACTGGCTTTGCAGGTTTTTCCTATATTGCGAGGGAGTCACGCCGGTATGTTTCTTGAAGGAGTGATTGAAGGTTGCCTTTGATCCAAATCCGCAATCATAAGCGAGGTTTATCAGGGGCAGTTTGTCGTCATTGGTTAGTAAACACTGCTTGAACTCTTCTATGCGATACCCATTGATATAATTGTAGAAACTGGCCTCTGCCTGAGAATTTATCACTTCTGACAACAGTCTCTGGTTTATCTGCAAGTGGTCCGCGAGAACCGTCAGGGTCAAATCGCTGTCGAGATAGGGTTTTTCCCGAGACATCACGTTTTCAAGTTCCGCAAATAGCGCGCTCAATTGTGCTCGATCAGGTCTTTGTTCCATTTCCTTTGCCGGGCTTTGATCAAATCCAGCAGCTATTGTCTGTGTGTGCAAATAGCCTTGTGTACCAATCCAATATGTTCCCAATGATAGAAAGAGAAGGAATGGATAGTAGTTCGAAATGTCTAGGCTGTCACCGAACCACACAACATCTATCACCCTTAAACCGAACCATAGGATGAAGAAGATGGTGTAGAGAAACACGGGTTTCTGCAACCAGCTCAATGTTCTTTTGTGGATATCGGAATGGTTTTCTCGGATCCATTTTGAATAGGTTACCAATATCCGATTTGTCAGGAACAGATAAATGAAAATGGATGCAATTCCTCCTATTTGTTCCATCATCCAGATAGAATGATCAGTGTTGATCGGTGCGGCAAAAAAATAATATTCGTGTCGCTGATAAAACGGACTAGAATAGTAGATAATTTCCAACACGACCGGCAAAAAATGAAGTAAATCTTCCTTGCCAAGATGGAACCGCGAATTTGTCAGCGTTTTCGCGTAGAGGTAGAGCGATGGTCCTAGACCATATAATAGTTCGACGGATAGAAACGAATAACCTAGCGACCTTATGAAGCCCATATCGTGCAGCACCACGCGCAACACCGGCAAGGTGTAGAACAACAACATAAGCGACAATAAAATATTGCCCGATCTGCGGTTCCTTTGAGACAGGACAAGTAACAAGCTGATCATCAGCCCGTGTAGCGCCCCAATCAGGATGACCAGATTCCAAGCATTCAGATTAAGAGACGATTCCATAAGGTGAGATAGCTGCCAGTTAAGTGATGCAGTATCTTCCTTTCTAGCCGAACCAGTGCCCATAACCAAACAGCCCAGAGAGGATTATTTCGTCCGGCTGCATCCAGACGGACGCCAACAACTGTCTTTCCATTTAACTGGCAACCAGCTTACCGAACAAAAAAGGCTGATAGATGCTATACAGAACATTCCCTTTGGCAGTTATTCTGCCATTCCTGATGGTTCTTGGAAGCTGCACCCCGCGCGGCTCAGACATTGGATCCATCAGCCAGTCTGGTTCAGAATCTCATTTAGACGAGCCCGCGCTTGCAGAGAATGTAACGATCATCCGGGATGAATTTGGAGTTCCTCATGTTTTCGGTCCCACGGATGCCAGTGTTGTTTTCGGTGCCACTTATGCTCGAGCTGAAGATGAATTCCACTATATGGAACAGGCTTACATTAAGCTGTTGGGACGCGCAGCATCTGTCAGCGGCGCCGACTGGCTGCCGTGGGACATATTCCTAAGAAAGCTAGAAATTGAAAAGCATTCCAGGCAAGAATATTTGAGGGCGCCGGTGGAAATTAAAGCGCTATGTGATGCTTTTGCGGAGGGCATGAATTATTTTTTGAAGACCCGCCCCGATATCAAACCCAAGTTGATCAAGCGTTTTGAACCTTGGCATGCTCTGGCCGGTTATCGGTTATTTCATGTATCGGGCATTGACGGAGAAACTCAAAAACAGATTGGACAACCCAACATTCTCTCTGCCTTTTCCGGTTATCTCTCCTCAACCATGTGGGCGATAGGGCCATCCAAGAGTATATCTGGACATCCGATGTTGTTCATCAACCCGCATATTCCTTTTGATGCGCCCTATGAAATGTCTCTGCACAGCGACGAAGGTTTGAACGTTTCCGGTCAATTGGCCTACGGGATCGGCATTTTGCCAATTTCGGGACATAATGGAGATATGGGTTGGTCGATCACCGCAAATGATCCCGACATTAATGATGTCTATGAAGAGAAATTCTTCGATAGCGCTTCCGGCTCTTACCAATATGGAAGTGAGATACTGACGACCACGAGATGGACTGAAAAGATTGCTGTCTCCGCATCCGATGGAATCAGACTGCAAGAATATGTCTTTGAGAAATCTCGACACGGACCATTGTTCGATGGTCCAGAAGACAAACGATATGCGCTAAGGGTGGCAAAGCTGTCTGCAGGAGGCGTGTTGGAACAGTTTTTCAACATGAGCAAGGCGCGCAATCTGTCGGAGTTCAAACGTGCGATTGCACCTATGAATATCACTTACAACAATCTGATATATGCTGGGCGAGATGGCCATATTTTCTATGTCTATGGGGGCGCTATTCCTAGACGCAATCCCGAGCTGGACTGGTCAAAACCGGTTGATGGCAGCAATCCTGAAACAGACTGGAGGGGGTTTTTCTCACTTGCGGATCTCCCGCAAATCGAAGATCCGGCTTCTGGCTATCTACAAAACTCCAACAGTTCGCCTTTTTTTACAACAGATGGCGGTAATCCGACAGAGTCCGACTATCCCGCATATATGTTCGGATCTGACCGTGACACGGCGATTGCAAGACGATCCAGACAACTGCTCTCAACAGAAGAAAAAATATCTCTGGATCAATTGTCGCGATTTGCGTTCGATACCTATCTACCCACTGCCGCCGCAGATATTGAAAAGCTGAATGCGGAATGGGCGCAGTTTTCGCCAAGCAGCAAAACGGTTGAAGCGGAGTTGAAAGAGGCGTTGAATACCCTCAACGACTGGGATGGGCGAGCAGAAGCCGACTCCATTGGAGCGGCGTTATATGTAACGATGTTCCATATTCGCGGTGATGGTTCCTCCTATCCGACGATCTCTCGGCTTAGAAAAGCAACTGCACTTCTGGAAAAATATCACGGCGACTGGCGCATTCCATATGGGCGTTTCAACAGACTGAGACGATCGGAACATAATCGCAAGATCAATGAATCCCCTTCGCAGCGCGATCTTCCGTCACCCGGCACACCTTTCTACATGGGTGCGATCATGACATTTAATACCCAAACCGAAGACGGGTCGAGTAAAAGCTACGGCAATCATGGTCACTCCTATATAAGCACAGTGGAATTTGCACCCAAGGTAAAAGCGCGATCAGTGATGAGCTATGGACAGAGCAGAGATCCAAGATCTGCCCATTATTTTGATCAAGCTAGGCTTTACGTTCAACAAAAGCTCAAACCGGCCTGGTTCGATGAAAAAGATATCCAGAAGGCAGCTGTAAGATCCTATCGCCCAGGACAATGAAACTGAAAACCACTCAGCGTGAATTCATGTCTTGGGGATCCAAAATGTCTTGAATTTGTGTCGACCTTTGACCCAGAAACAGTCATTTCTGATGCGTTATATGTTGCGCTTACTGAAGCCCACTCTGCAGTGAGTTCACCATCATTTCGTCTGCAACCAGCGTGGGGTTGTCCGGCAAATGCTCGGCAACATGTTGTAGCCATGCTTTGATCGCTGGATGCGCCGCCGCGTTCAATGTTTCTGCCAAGCCAAACATATAGCCCCAGACCAATTGCGGGAACACGGCCAGATCGAGCATTGTCGGCTCTTCAAGACCCGCGAGAAACGGGCCATCTCCAAGATGCGCTACCAGCTCCCTTGTCAGCCGCATTTGCATGTCAGGGATGCTCTCAGTGAGGTCCATCTGTTCGGCCATTGCCTGGATAAATGGAGCTCGACGCAGAGCATCGGGCCAATGGTGCCGGGCCGCTTCTGAAAGCGGCGTATGAGCACTTAGAAGTGCTGCCAAACGCCACCCGCTATGCTTGAACTGAAGGTTGTCTTCACCGTCGATCGGGTATCGAAAAATGCTTAGCAAGAAGCTGTCGCTGATCCATCGATCAATCTCTTCAATCTTTGCATGATGCTCTGGCGGACATAGCGGTTTTTCCGGAAACAACTCATCGAGCCAATGCGCATGTGCGGAGGACTCCAACCGCCAATCACCATCAATCTCCAGAACAGGAACCTGCGTCTGCCCGGTAAAGCCGATTGTCGCGTCAGGGTTGGTCGGATCGACCGGGATGTGTGTGAACGCAATGTTCTTGTAGTAGAGAAAGCAACCAGTCTTCCGCACAAACGGGCTGGTCGCATAGCCATAAAGTTTAACCTGGGTCATAGCGCTACCTTCTTCCTTATCTCATGCAGAACTTTCGCGGGCTGCTCGGTTCGGTTCCCATTCGTTCGAGCGAGTATCCTCTCAATCTTCTCGACTGATGCTGAACAGGCAAACAGCCAAGAGCACGGTCGCCAAGACTCCAGACGCACCGGCAATAGGTGAGGGGAAAAAGCCTTCAAAGCCGAACATCATCACCAAGCTGTTGGTAACGAACGCTATCGCGCCAACCAATACCGTTGCGCCACCGACAGCGCGGCCACCCTCGCGCATCTTGGACATGCCGAATAGCACGGCCGCCAAGCCCAGCAGGATATTTCCGGAATTGTAGCAGAAGAACGAGAATGCAAGAATGGATGTCGAAACATCGCTGAGGTCGGTGTTCAGCTCGGCAGCTGCGCTAAATGGACCGAATTGCGTTAGACCCAACCCTACCGCCAGCAATTTGAGTATGGCGCTGAGCGCAATTGCGGAAAATCCCAAGGCGTGATGTCTTACCATGACCAATGCGGACGCGGAGAAAGACGCTAGCAAAACAAATATGATCCCTTCCAGCCGCCACAGAAATTGACGGTCAAATTCGGGAGCGCCAATAAATAAGGCTGTATAGATCGGTTGCGAGATGGCCAGCAACAGCAGCAGCGCTGCAATGATTTTTACGGTTCGGCTTTGTGTGAATTCCATCGTTACTTCCTTCTTGAGGTGATGCTTGCGAGCGTATCACTGGTGGAGAATCTAATGCCAGAAGAACCGTCGCTTCTCGGGACGGAAACTGCAGTGAGCAGTGCAGCTAGGTCTGGGGGATCTCCATCCCGGCCTGTACCGCCGCGCGTTCAGCCATGGCTTGATGCCATCGACCGATGTTGTCGAATGTCCGCTCAGCCCGCTCGCTGATTCTGGCAAAAGCTGGCAGCGACCAAGGGTAAATCGCCATGTCAGCGATCGAATATGCGCCTGCAACATATTCATGACTGGCCAATTGCCGATCGAGAACAGCGAATAGCCTCACGGCTTCTGCGGAGAACCTGGCGATGGTGTATGGCGATTCTTCGTCTGCCACATTGAGAAAATGATTGAGCTGTCCCAACATCGGGCCAAAACCGGCAATCTGCCAATTCAACCAGGCCATTACCGCTGCGCGATTTGGCTGGCTAACGGGAAGAAACTTCCCCGATGTTTCAGCGAGATATGTCAGAATGGCACCCGATTCAAAAAGGCGCACTCCATTGCTTTGATCCACTATTGCCGGGATCTTGTTGTTCGGACTTAATTCCAGAAAATTAGACGCAAACTGTTCTTCCTTCTGCAGATCCACAGGGTAAACTATATAGGGTAGCTGCATCTCCTCCAGCGCGATTGAGATCTTCCTGCCGTTCGGCGTTGCCCATGTATAAAGTTCAATCATCTTGAATTATCCTGAAGTGAAGTCGCGCGAAAATTTGACACGTTCTCTGGCAGTCTAAGCGGATGTGACAATGCAGGATTCCAACGCAGCAAGTGCATCTGATGGTTCAAGCCGACGGGTATAATCCGGGTCGACATCGGCCAAAACAACTTCGCCGCTTCCATCTACAACAAATGTCGCTGGCACCGGCAGAGCCCATCCTGTGTCAGCGTTGAGTTCCTCCAGATCCATGCCAAAACCGGAGAACAGTTTTTGCAGACCAATCGGCAGTTCAAACGCTATACCCACGGCCTTTGCAAACCGATTGCCTGTGTCGGTCAACACCGGAAAAGTCAGCGCGTTTTTCTCAGTGGTCGAAAGCGAGTTGTCGGGCTTCTCTGGAGAAATCGCGACCAGTTGGCCACCAAGATTGGTGATCTCGCCGAGAATTTCCTGATAGGCCTTGAGCTCCAGGTTGCAATAAGGACACCATCCGCCGCGGTAGAAAGTTATGACGAGGGGGCCTGCCTCGTTCAGAGCAGACAGTGAAACGGATTTTCCACTCGCGTCGCTGAGTATCGCATCGGGGAGAGAATCTCCAACTTTCAGAGCATGTTCGCCGACCTTGCGTTCTTTGAGTTCCTCATCCGCCGCCTGAATGACCTCTAAAGCTTCTGGCGGAAACTGGGTGATGGAATTTGCCAGCGTTTCTTGCAGAAGCTTTGTCAGGGTTCCTGGCCGGAGGGTGGATTGAAGAGACATTTTGAAATTCCTCAAATGACAAATGGGTTGGAATTATCGGCGTAACGCCTCACCAGTGAGCCGTCAGGAGTTCATGTCGCAACTTGCTGTTGCACAGTTTAGCCACTACGCTTTGCCAAGGGAGACTTATTATGCTGGGCGCGCAACATCTGGATTGGGAAGAGGTGAAGAGTTTCGCAGTGGTTGCAGAAGTTGGTTCGGTTCGGCGGGCTGCTCGGGCGCTTGGCATTCATCACTCTACGGTGAGTCGCCGGATAGATAGTCTCGAATATGCTCTGGGCACAAAGCTCTTTGATCGGCAACCTGAGGGTTTTGTTTTGAACGCTGCTGGTGAGGAGTTTGTCACCGCTGTCCGTGATTGCGGAGTTCGTTTGAACAGCGCTGAACGATCCATATCTGGACAGGATGGCGATATGAGCGGTGTTGTGACTGTCACAATGGCGGAACCCATTGCCGTTCATACATTTGGTCCGCGGTTATCAGAATTTACCGATATGTATCCCGGAATAGAAGTGCACATGATTGCGACGGTCAATATTTTGGATGTTTCGAGGCGCGAGGCCGATATTGCGATCCGTATCGACAATAATCCACCCCAATCTCTCGTGGGGAAACGCATCATCACCTATAATCAAACTGTGTATGCAACGCAGGAGTATCTGGATTCCCAGGATTTCGAAAATGATCCGGAATCTGCAAGATGGGTTGCGTGGGATTCTGATGATGACAAGTTTCCGGAATGGACCAAGGAAACGGAGTTTAGCAAAGTTCCGATGTGGGGATGCTTCCCCGGTGCCGCGATGCAGTTGTCGGCAGCGAAAGGCGGTCTGGGTCTGGCCATGATCCCCTGTTTTATCGGAGATCGAGAACCACAGTTGGTCCGGGCCACAAAAAGAAAGCCAATCAAAGCCCGTGATATCTGGTTACTGACCCACAGTGATTTGAAGCGAACGGCCCGAATTAGGGCGTTTATGACCTTTGCCGAGAAGGTACTTCGTGATGCCAGACATGAGTTTCTGGGCACGATATAGGCTCTTAGCATTCAACTAAAGATAGTCGTTAGATGGTGCGCTGATAAGCCACCAAGTTGCATAACTATCAAATGACAACGCAATGAAGCGCCGCCATTGGCAATTGGATAAACCATGTGGTCATCCAGTTCGAACCACAAAATGGCGGAGAATGAAAATGGTCTATCCCTTTACCACCGCGATGGCGGGTGCTTTCCTGATAATCCTGCAGCAGCTGTTAATGATGAATGCGGGCTCGCACCGCGCAAAAGCCAAGATTGGCGTAGGCTATTCTGAAGACCAGGATCTTGAACGGAAGGTTCGGCGTCACGGCAATCTCGCCGAGAATGGAGCGCTGTTTCTTGTCATTCTTGCCCTGGTCGAAGGATTTACCGGCGGCGGCACTAGCGTGACCATCTTTGCGGCAGTTTTTGTAGTCGCGCGCATATCGCACGCTATCGGTTTCTCATCGCTATCCGGTTCACATGCCGATGGCAGCGCATTCACACCGTTTGTATTTTTCAGAATGATCGGCGCGATGGGCACTGGATTAACCGGTATCGCACTCGGCTTGTACCTTGCGTACTTGCTGGCGACGCTTTGAAAACAGGCGTCATCAATAATCGCAATTAACAAGTTTTTGGACGAATTCCCGAAAGATTCTCTCATTATGAAATCCACGATCAAACTCATCACTCCAATCATGGCCTGCTGTTTGGCCTTATCCGGAGCACCGGTCGCTGCTGAACACCACGAAGCTGCAGCCACCCGGGGTCATATTGATGCCAACCCAAAGGCGCTGGGGGAAATGTTCAAGCTGCCGATGGACGAAGAAATTCATATGCTCAATATGATCAAGCTAAAAGACATAGCAGAATATGCGGAAGACAGTGAATTTGCGAACAAGGGCTGGACTGGCGCCAAGGCCTATGCGGAATATCGCCGACACGCCGGACCTATCGTAGCGCGGCTGGGCGGCAGCACACACTATACCGGTCTACCGCAGCTTACTGTGATTGGCCCGGAAGAAGAACAGTGGGATTCGATCTTCATCATCTACTATCCCGATGTGACCGTTTTACAGGCTTTGTTCGAAGATCCGGAATATCAGAAACATGCCTTTCATCTGAAGGCCGGGGTCGCGGATTCCAGACTCATTCGCATGGTTCCTGCGCCGGCTCCCAAACAGTAGGGGCTTGCCCTTTTGTGCAAGAACAAGAGCATAGTCAATTCAGTCAAACAGTCGAAAGGTGTCTACATCATGAAAATATTTAACGCTCTGGTCACATCCTTTGTAACAGTATCGATGACCGCATCAGTTGCCTTGCCCGCCAATGCCAAAGATCAAATATCGACACCCGCAACTTACGTAAACTCCGATGTAAAAGCCTATGCCGCGATGCAGACGCTTCCTGCTGATCAACCGCTGCACATGCTCAACATGATCCGTTTCAAAGACAAGGCGAGCTATCAAGAAGATAGTGAATTTGCTGCGAAGGACTGGACAGGTCAACAGGCCTACGAAGAATATAGCCGTCACTCTAGTCCCATTGCCACGCGAACCGGCGGCAAAGTGGCATATTTCGGTATCCCTCAACTCACACTAATCGGGCCAGAGCATGAAAAATGGGATGCGATCTTCATTGTGTCTTATCCCAATCTGGCTTCCTTTTTATCCCTTGTTGGTGATCCCGAATATAAAAAGCACGCCTTCCACCGGAGCGCCGCTGTCGCGGATTCTCGGTTGGTGCGAATGGCCCCGGCCCCAGTACCCGAATAACCATCCTAGCTACGAAACCCTCAGCACTTTTGATTGGAGCTCTACAATGATCTTACCCGAATCCTACAAACAGATGTTCTCGACCGTTTCAGAGGATGGAAAACTGACATTGGCTTTGCACGAAAAATCAATGCCAACGCCAAAAGCCGATGAGATTATCGTGCGGATCGAAGCCACGCCGATCAATCCCTCCGATCATGCTGTCATGTTTGGGGGCGCGACGATGGCCGAGGCTGAGTCCAGCGGCGAAGGTGCTAATAAGGTTCTGACCGCTCCGGTTTCGCCGCTGGCTATGGCTGCGATGAACGCACGGGTTGGACAGGACCTTCCGGTTGGCAATGAGGGAGCCGGCACTGTCGTGTCCGCAGGTGACGGTGAATATGCGCAAAACCTGATCGGGAAAACCGTCGCTGTGATGGGTGGTGCCAGCATGTATGCCGAATATCGCTGCGTCCCAGCCACCCAAGTGATGCCGCTATTGCCCGGTTGCACAGCCAAGGATGGCGCGTCCAGTTTCGTCAATCCGCTAACCGCACTGAGCTTTGTTGAGACCATGCGATTGGAAGGGCACAGCGCGATAGTGCATACTGCAGCGGCATCTAATCTGGGTCAGATGCTCAACAAGATATGTCAGGCTGACGGTGTTGATATCGTCAATATTGTCCGCCGCCAAGAGCAGGTGGACATGTTAAAAGACCTTGGTGCCAGATATGTCCTCAATTCCAGCAGCGATACCTTCAAAGAAGAATTGGTCGATGCCATTGATGAAACCGGAGCAACAATTGCCTTTGATGCAACCGGAGGTGGCTCATTAGCATCCGATATATTGATTGCCATGGAGGCGGCGGCAGCTCGCACCCCTTCTGCCTTTAGTATATATGGTTCAACCAAACATAAGCAGGTATATCTCTATGGCGGTCTCGACGTTTCACCAACCGAGTTTGTACCGCGGCGCTATGGCATGGCCTGGAGTGTTGGAGCCTGGTTGCTTCCGAACTTTCTCGCAAAGGCAGATTTGGAGGTTGGAGAACGATTGCGTATGCGGGTTGCAGAAGAACTTAAAACCACCTTTGCGAGCCACTATACGGATGAAATTTCTCTATCAGATGCGTTAGATAGCCAGATTGTAGAACGTTACAACGCAAAAACCACCGGGTCGAAATTCCTGATTTGCCCGCATATACAAACGTGATCGCCTACTAACCTCCGCGGGCGTTAGGTCGAGGGAACATGAAGAGGAGTGAGCCAAATGCTCAAAAATATACTTATTGGTTTGGGCATATTGGTTATCGCTGTGGTCACAACGGTTGTCTCTATGCAGTCTTCTGAAGAGTGGAGCGTAGGAGCGGTTGTCCGAACCCCGGATAGCCAGTTTGAAAATCTGCCCGACTATGATTTTGAGCCAAATTATGTCGACGTATCAGGATACAGAATCCACTATCTCGATGAAGGGCCAAGAGATGGCCAGGTCGTTTTGCTCATGCATGGTCAGCCATCGTGGAGCTATCTTTATCGCCATATGATCCCGCTGCTTAGCGAAGCTGGCTATCGGGTTATTGCCCCAGATAATGTGGGCTTTGGCAAGTCTGACAAGCCAATAGATTGGTCATCCCACACATATCAAATGCATGTTGACGTAATGAGCGGATTCGTGGACGCGGTCGAGTTGGAAAATGCGACCCTCTTTGCCCAGGATTGGGGTGGCCTGATTGGCCTTCGGGTTGTTGAGCAACGGCCGGATCGCTTCTCGCGAATCATGTTGTCCAATACGACTTTGCCAGCAGCAGAGGGAATACAAGGCTGGCTCGGCTATCCCTTGTTTCGAATGGCGGTCTGGAACGAGGGAGATGTTCAAGAACTGGACTTTGATGGTGAGGAATTTTCATTCACAACTTGGGTAGCCTACGCAAGGACAAGCGACAAATTCGACTTCTCAGTGCTTTTCCAAAACGGGACCACGCGAAAGTTGTCAGATGCTGAGTTGGCCGCTTATGCTGCGCCATTTCCAAACGAAGAAACCATGGCAGGCGTGAGGATGTTCCCAACGCTGGTAGCAAGCCAACTCAGACAAAATCAGGCGATCCTCGATGATTTCTATGCCAGTTGGGACAAGCCTCTCATGACTGCCTTTGGTACGGATGATGGGCTGATGGCAGGTCTGGACAAGGACTGGCAAGAGCGAGTACCCGGTGCCAAGGAACAGGCTCATACCTTGGTTGAAGGCGGTGCCCATTTCATCCAGGAAGACAAACCGAAAGAGCTCGTCGAGCTCTTGGATCAGTTCATACAATCGAACTAGCTTGTGAAGAAATGCAGCGTTGCAATCCTCGGTCGTCCTGCAGCGTATGATCGATTGCCTGCTAAGTTACTGCTCACGGACGCCAGAGATTTGAACGGCCTTTCGACTTAAGAGCAATCTAGCGTCCGCTTTCGGGATGTTCTGGAGATTAAAATCTTGCTCTTTGTAACGTCCATGACATTTCCACCGAACAGCATTGGGTATAGCTTCAATTTTTGAGAGCAGAGTTTTGGCGAAGTGATAGTGAATGGTCCCGATATTGCTGGCGAGCAGGTGGAGCGTCATGGCTATTGGCGCTTCCTTGTAATTTTCGCAGTGCTGCTAAGCACCGCGGAATTGCTGCTCTATGCTGCCGGATGGATACAGCAGCGACTTTGGTTTGTGCTACAGGATATTGAAATTGCGCCGATGGTGGCCACTGTGGCGGCGGCTCTGGTAAATGGTATTTTCACCTTTTTGGCGGTGGTTGGGCTTTTTGTGATTATCGAATGGCGGCAATTGCGTTTTTCTGATTTTCGCACCCGATATCGTGATGGTCTGGTCTATAGTTTGACGGCGCTTGGTATTTCCATCGTGGTTCAGGCTGCAGAATTTGGTCTGCTGCGATTATCGGGCGTGGAGCCATTATTTACATCCGATGACCTGGGTCCCGTGCTTGCTGTTTTCCCGGTTTTTTATCTTCTGTTGGTCGGCTTGATGGAATATTGGCTGCACCGTGCGCTTCATCATTATGATATTCTGTGGCGCTTCCATGCCATCCATCATCAAATAGAAAATTTGAATGCCGCCCGCAGCTATTCGCATTTCGGGCAGGATATCTTGTATATATTTCTGATCACAACGCCGCTGGTTCTTTTGATCGAAGGGCCGCAGCAGCATATCATGCTGGTGACGACCTTCTACATCATTTCCAACTATTACATGCATTCCGATGCACCGTCGCTTTCCTTTCCAGCCCCGTTTCGCCATATCATTGCTGACAATGTGTATCACCATCAACACCACACGTGCGACGTGCGCCACATTGGCAAAAATTACGCATCCTTCTTTTCGTTTTTTGACCGGATATTTGGTACGCAATATATGCCCAAAAATGGAGAGTTTCCAAAAACGGGGATCGACGGATATCCGCCCATCGCGTCGTTGCATGATTACATGATGCGCCCTTTTGGAACGAAAGCATAGGAGTGCTGGATGAGTTGGCCGGCCAAATTTTCCATCCTGTTGCTGCTTTGCGGCACGATCGCCGCAGCGGGCTTTATGCTGCTCACCAACAATAGGTCCGGCAATAGTCCTGGCCTCGCGGGAGTGCATGAGATGATCGAGCAGCAATTTGCTGAGGTCAATCATATCAATGGCGATGATCTGTCAAACCTGCAACAAGAGGACATTCTTCTGATCGATGTACGAGAGCTATCGGAATTTGGTGTTAGCCATCTGCAAGACGCAGTCCAGGTCGATCCGGAGATGCCGACGCAAGATTTTATCGAGCAGTTTTCCAAAATCTCCAATGAGAAGATCGTAATATTCTATTGCTCTGTCGGACAACGATCGTCCAACTTTGCTGATCGCGTGCAGAACGCATTATTATCTTCAGGGGCCAAAGCGGCCTATAATCTGGAGGGTGGTATATTCAAATGGCACAATGAACGTCGCCCACTTTTTGACAATAGCGCGCAGCCAACGCCCTATGTGCATCCCTATGATCCGATTTGGGGTCGCATGGTCAAAGATCAGGACCGCACGAAATACCGGTAAATGGACGCCATGCGTCAGATAAATTTCCCTATTTTCAAACTGATCTGTAACGAAATGCCATTTCGATCCGAAAACCGCCTGAGGGATTAAAACCTGCAGACTTGATTTTTAGGAGCGTGCTATGAAAAACCTGAGTTTACTTTTTGCGGCAGCAGCGGTTGTGGTTTCTGCGCCTGCATGGGCGTCAGGCGGTGGCGGTGGCGGCGGATTTAGCGGCGGTGGATTTAGCGCGCCTCAGCCACGTAATCCGCGTGAAGTGGCGTTCAGCAAAGGAAAAAGAGCGTTCAAAAAGCGCATCACCTGCAAAAAATGCGAATATAGTGGTGGCGTCAATGACAGCAAAACGGCGCGCGAGGTTGCCGCTAAGGTAAAAGCGGGCGAATATAAACTGAAAACCCGGCAACGACAGGCCGTGCTGTTTTACATCTCTGAACGGTATAGCATCGTTCCTTGAGACAACAGTCAGTTATCGCCAGCCCCAACGGCATGGCGGTACGCTTTCCCAAAATATTGACGGTAGGTGCGGCAATTGCCGTCACCACCGGACTTGTATGGTTATCGCAAAGCGATGACAGCGCGGTCTTGCCTTATGTTGCGTTGCTGAGCCTTGGTAGCCAGGCCGTTTTTATCGGCATTTGGCGGTCAACGGTACTGTCCGCCAGAATGGTTTTTGGCGTCGCCTTGATCCTTCATTTCGTCGCGATCTTTGGCTCCGCGGCCTTTGAAGATAACTATTTCCGGTTCATTTGGGATGGCTGGTGGTTTATAATATCGGGCACTCCCTATGGTGTCGCACCGGCCGAATTTTTCGGACAATCGCTTCCCAATAGCGGTCTTGCCATGACCTTGGACGGGATAAATAATCCGCATTTGCCGACACTCTACGGCCCGACGCTGCAATTCATATTTTCGGCGGCCTATCTCTCCGCTGGCACGGATCCTTTGGGGCTGCGCATATTTTTTGCGGTATTCAACCTGATCCTGGTGGCGTTGCTTTTGCGATGGACCAGTCCTGAAAAAGCAGCGCTATATGCTTGGTGCCCGCTAGTACTGGCCGAAACCATCATCCACATTCACCCCGACGGGGTAATGGCGATGTTGCTGCTCGGCGGTATATTGGTCGCAAAGCGCTATCCAATGGCTGCTGGCCTGTTCTTTGGGCTTGCTGCGGGTGCTAAGATCGTCGCACTCGCTCTTTGGCCGCTGCTCTTGCGGATGGGCTGGCGGGCAGTGGCATCTGCTATCACGGTGCTGATACTGATCTATGGGGTATTCATCATCCAGGGGCAGGGTGCGGGATTTGATTCAACCGGCGTTTTTGCAAGCGATTGGTATTATAATCCGCTGGGCTTTTTCGTGCTTGATGCGTTGCTGCCATCTCCAATCGCCCGGGCGAGTGCAGCGCTGATCGGCATTAGCATCATCATGATTCTTCATGCCCGTACACGCAGCTTAGAGGTCGCACCCATAGCAAGCATATTCGGTGCGATATTGCTGTTCGCACCGGCTGTGAACAGCTGGTATCTGTTGTGGATATTACCGTTTGCCGTGAGGAGCCGCATGATCTGGCCTTTCGCTGCGACGGTGGCGTTACCGCTTAGCTATCTGACAGGGCTCAACCTTGAAAACCCGGATCTAAGAGAATTTGAGGTGCATGGATTAGCATGGACCGCGCAAGTCGTCATATTGCTGGCTGCCTTATGTTGGGACTATCTGCGCCATCGCAACGCTAAGAATGCGAGCAAGGTTGCATCCGCAGCCATTGAGCCAATCGAACGTCCCGAAATAGCCGTCATTATTCCGGCCTTGAATGAAGAGGCCTCGATCGGCGACGTGGTTCGCGAGATAAGGGCGCAAAGTTGGCCGGCTCCGCCCCGCGTCATCGTCGCCGACAATGGGTCCACGGATGATACTGTCAATCAGGCACGGGCCGCTGGTGCACAAATTGTCCACGAACCGAGCCGCGGCTATGGCGCCGCTTGTTTGGCAGGCATAGCGGCTATTCCGCCCGCCACCAACATCGTCCTGTTCATGGACGGCGATGGCGCCGATGTACCGGAAGAAGGACCGGGTCTGATCGAACCGTTGATAGGCGGCAGGGCTGAACTGGTCATTGGATCCCGCGCATTGGGGCAAAAACAGACGGGCGCGATGGCCTTACCGCAGCAATTCGGTAACTGGCTTGCCACTCGCTTGGTCTGGCTGATCTGGGGCAAGAGAATGACCGACCTTGGCCCGTATCGCGCCATTCGCGCCGACGCGTTGGACCGCTTGAATATGTCGGATCGCGATTTTGGTTGGACGATTGAGATGCAGGTAAAAGCAGTGCAGCAGAATATGCGTATCGCCGAACGTCCGGCCAATTACCGTCGCCGCGTCGGTATATCAAAAATATCCGGTACGGTGCGCGGCGTGCTACTCGCCGGCCACAAGATATTATATGTGATCGGGCGGGAAGCGTTCTTCCGTTAAGCTTGCGATGCTTTCCGGCGACGGCGGCGGATGACCCAAATAATACTGCCGATTATGACAAGCAATATGCCGCCAGCCGCCAATGCCGGATTTGATCTTATCAACCATATTGGCGATATGAAGTTGGAATTCTCGGCTGCACCCGGCCCTTTGCTGTCATTGAGCCGCCAGTCATATTCCAGAAAGCTGATGTCCATATCACCGTCGCTGAGCGCTTCAATATCATCTTCGGACAAGTCCAGGCTGTCGGCATATAGAGCAAAAAATTCGTCCAGCGTTTCGGCATCGCGCCAGCCTTGTTCAAAATCATCGCCATACCAGTTGAAAATGCTCGACACCGCCAAATTGCCGTTTTCCAGCCGGTTGCGGCTGCGGTCCCTGAGAAAGCCTTTGGTCATTCTATCCAGCTGCTGATCAAGCTTGCTGCCAACAAAGGCTTCGTTCAGCAAGGCCGGGCAACCAATGCTTGCGCAATTCACGCCAAAATGGATGCGCGGGTCATTATACCGCCCGCTGCCACGAATGATATCATGCTCGATATTGTCCAGGGACAATGTTTCACCGAGCAAGGGGATGAAAGCTTTCTGCCAAGGCGACTGGGTCAAAGAACCCAGTTCCTTGATTGATGTCAGATCCGGATAGCGCGTGAGAATGAGTTCGACCGTCCAAGCGTTATAGGCATTGATCAGGAACGCGAGCTGATCCGCATTTGACCAGCCTTCAAACTCTGTACGACTGACTTCTGACATCGCATCGAGATAGGATTTCAGAGCGTCACGATCCTCTTGAAATTGCGTATAGTCTACGGTTGAGGAACTGTAATCGGGCGCTATCGCCACATTATTATCCAAAAGACCATTCCAGCTTGAATGGTCAAAATCTGCCGCGTTTGCTGGTACCGCGACGAGAAGGGATATTAGCGTAATCAAGCGATTTTTCATGTCAGACCTTGTCAGAGTGAGTATGTGATCAGTTCGAGCGTATGACCAACATTCGCGCCAAAACCGTCAAGCGTTACAATGCACGACGAAATGGCCAGATTTGGATAGCATCACTTCTTGGTTTTTTTGGTCTTCTCTTGTCTTGATACTCGATTTGGGTCCTGTAGGATCATTGCAAAAACATTATTTTCGACCGCTTTTTAGGGAGTGCAATGTTTACACTTGCAGCAAAGATAGCTGCCGGTCATATCCATGGCGTTTGTTTATACTGACGGAGCCTCGAATATGAGCGACTGGACATTAGGTATCATTGGAGGATCTGGACTATATCAGCTGGATGCTTTGGAAGATGCGCATTGGAAGTCGGTTGATACGCCATGGGGCGCGCCATCTGATGATCTGTTGATCGGACATATTCAGGGGGTCAAATGCGTGTTCTTGCCGCGCCACGGGCGTGGCCATTTCATCGGGCCGAGCCAACTGAATTTTCGAGCCAATATTGATGCGATGAAGCGACAAGGCGTCACGGATATTGTCTCTATCTCGGCTGTCGGTTCACTGACTGAAAAAATGGCGCCAGGACATTTTGTCGCGGTGGACCAGTTTATCGACCGCACCTTTGCGCGCGAAAAGAGCTATTTCGGTGACGGCGTGGTGGCTCATGTATCGATGGCGGAGCCTGTCTGTCCGCGGCTGCGTGACCGGGCTGCGACCGCGGCGCGAAAAGCGGGTGCTACCGTGCATGATAGCGGGACCTATCTTGCTATGGAGGGGCCGCAATTTTCCAGCAAAGCGGAAAGCAATATGTATCGTGGCTGGGGCGCAGATGTGATCGGAATGACGGCGATGCCGGAAGCAAAACTGGCACGAGAAGCAGAGCTGCCTTATGCGCTGATCGGAATGGTCACCGACTATGACTGCTGGCGCGAGAATGAAACACCGGTGGAGGTTGAAGCGATTATCGCCCAACTTGGTGCCAATGCGGCAACGGCCCGTGCACTTGTGGAATATCTGGTAAAGGCACTGCCGGAAAAGCGTGAAGCCAGTCCCATTGACACTGTCCTCGACACCGCTTTGATCACAGATCCATCTGCATATAAACCCGCGCTGATCGCGAAACTCGATGCTGTTGCAGGACGGGTTTTAGGAACTGTTTAGGCCGAACAGCTTGCGCCCCCAAGGACGCAAAAGCGGGCGCAATGCGGATGGTTGAGCGCCACCGCACGGTTCGCCTCTTCCAATGTTGCCCCCATATCGAACGCCTTGTCATAGGGCAGTAAGGTGCATGCCGCGACACGAGGTGCAGCTTCGCCTTTTCGTTTTACGACCATACGACTGGATGCGCACATGATGTTGGCTGGATCAACATCCAGGATGCTCCAGCATGCGTCTGTAATTTCGGCAATGTCAGCTTGGGCATCCATTTCGGGAAACAGCATCAGTTGTGCCGGATCGTCCACGGCGATGGCCCAGCCCCTTGCGGCGAATAACGCACGATATCCTTTACGGGCCTGTGCCTCGCCTTCGCCTGATAAATGGCGCCCGGCAACCGCTATCTTAAATCCGTTGGTGCTCAGCCAATCAATGCCATCCATCGCCTTTTCCCAGCTATTGGGACCGCGCTCTGCCTCATGTGTTGACTGAGTAAAATGATCCAGACTGACACGGAAGGTTATCCGCTCGCGGCCGTCTAGCGCCAGTAACTCCGATTCAAACCTTCGCATCGGTCGCATAGCATTGGTCAGCACCAGGACCGAGAAACCGCGCGATAGACATAACTGCAATATCGCCATCATATCCTTATTCATGAATGGCTCGCCACCGGTGAAGGCAATCTCACGTGTGGGCAGATCTTTGGTAGCAATCTCGTCGAGAAACACTTCAACCTCTGCCCGTGTGATATACACCAATGCATCGTTGGTCGGGGAGCTTTCGATATAGCAATTTTTGCAGGCCAGATTGCACAAAGTTCCGGTGTTGATCCACAGAGTATCAAGGCCGTTCATCGCCACACTTGCGCGTTTTTCGCCGTTCGCGGTAAGCTTGGGGTCTAAAAATTTGTTAGAGTCTAGCGGCTTGGCATTGGCGACTGAGAAGGGTGAAATGTCTGTCATAAGTCCTATTCGTAGATATTGGACCATGGTTACACTGCGTGCGTCCTTATGGTAACCCTTTGTTACAATGCGAGGAAAGAAGGCGAGCGCTTCTAACGAATATCGGGATAGTGATCGGCAAGACGCTCACGCGTGCCCATAGCCCACATCATTCCGACCTTCAGATATATCCAGTTGGCGCGCCATCGGCCCCACGCTGTGATGCGCCTGTCTGATGTCCAGACCCAGCGCGGTATAATGCGGACTTTGCCAAATCGGGCAAGTTTGATGCAAAGATCGGCTTCTTCCATCACCACCAGGCGTTCATCGCAGCCTTCGATGGCGAGAAACTGGTTGCGTCTGAAAAACATGGCATGGTCACCGAATAGCAGCCGCACTCCGCGAAAGAACAGAAGCGGGCGAGCGAGCAGTGGGATGTACCAGGTTTTTATCCAGTTGTGCACCGTTGAACCCCAGCGTGTTCCAGTGGGTCCGGCAATACGCGGTGTGAAACCAGCAAGACCTGTTCTGCCATCGGCCATGGCTTCACGTATCACGGTGACCGCATCTGCCGGCAATATGCTGTCCGCATGGAGGATACAGACAATTTCGCTAGTGGCTTGACCCACGCCGAAATTGATCTGTGCACCGCGCCCTTTCTTCGGTGCCATCACGACCTTGAAGCCCGCACTGTTTGCCAGTTCAACTGATCTGTCTTCGCTGCCACCATCTATAAACAGGGTCTCATCCGGTTGCGGATCAAGCGACCTGATACCTTCCAGGGTTTCGGGCAGCGCCAGTTGCTCGTTAAGCATCGGGACTAGGATGGTAACGCTGCTCATTCGGTCAGCCACGGCCATCGATCGAGATCGTCCGGACGATCACAATCATGCAATTTTTCCAACAGTTCAAACCCAATCTTATGGTGCTGCAAGCGCGCGAGTGTGTCCGGCAGCACATGCTCGGTGCTCCAGCGCATATCTTGGAATAAAAATGGATAGGGTTTCGCGCACCCGATAAGGTAGTAGCCGCCGTCGTCTGCTGGTCCGATTACGACATCGGTTTTATGCAGCATATCAATCGCGGTACTGATGTGCCGGGCAGTAAGATCAGGTGTATCTGAGCCTAAAAAAATGACTGGCGCCGGATCGATAGATGCGAGCAACCGGTCGGTGAGATCACCCTCAACCTGCGGCACATAGGTAAGATCACTGCCTAACCAGCGCCCAAATGCGTCTTGCTCGCCACCGCTAAAGCGCACTTCAACCGGCTGGCCTACCTGCCTGAGAATTTTCACACTCCTCTCGGTCAATCGTCGATGCACATTGGCCGCGCCTTCAGCTCCGAGAGCTGGAATTAATCGCGTCTTTGCTGTCCCTGCCGTTGGAAAGCGAGTGAAGAGGACCAGTCGTATTGAATTCATAAGCAAGGCCGGTTCAATACATGCATTTCTTGATCCTTATGATGACAACAGCCTGCTATAAATGTCATTATTCTCAAGAATATCTACAATGAAATGGCGGGCCCCTTGCGATTTCTGGCAATGCAATTCTCCAACAGCTGGATTAATCAGCTATCTTCAACCCATTCCCGTTGTAGCGGCCGCGCCGCGAGCGCCATGAATCCTGCCGCAAAAAGATAGAAAATCAGCGAGATCAGCATTGAATAGCGCAAGCCGTCTTCGCCATAAATCGGTGTTAGGCTATCAGAGAGCGCTCCGAGGAAAAATATTCCGCCGCCGATGCCAATCAGATTATTGATAAGCAGAAATAGTGCTGAGGCCGTGGCGCGGGTTTCGGCGGTAACGAGATGCTGTACGGCAGACAGAACCGGGCCTAGCCAAATATAAGCGAGCCCTTGCGGAATCAGAAACAGAACAAAGGCGAGGGTGACCGAGCTGCTGAGGATGCCAGCCGCAAACAGGGGGACAGCGAGCAAAAAGGCAGCGGCTGGCACCAGCCCGTAGGCACCCTTGTTCTTGCTGCCCAGCCAGTCTCCCAATATGCCGCCGCCAATGACACCAGCAACACCGCCGATTAACAAAACGGATCCGAAAAACAGAGACGTGTCGATAAGGTCAAGGCCGAAGCTGCGCTGCAACAGACTGGGCAGCCAGAAAGCAATGCCATAGCCAAGCATTGAGCTGGAAGCTGCACCGAATGCCAGAAGCCAGAAGGCTCGTTTTTTGGACAGTATCTTGAGGATATCAATAAAGCGCGGTTGCGGCGCTTTGGATCCCGTCATCACTTGGGGTTTCGCCGGATCACGGACAAGAAACTTGAACAACGGCGCAATCAATACCCCTGACAGGCCAACGACAAGGAAGGCAAGGCGCCAGTCCACTGTCGCGGCTATGTATCCGCCCGCCATGACCCCGGTAGCCGAGCCAATCGGAATACCGAGCGAATAGATCGACAGGGCTCTCGCCCGTTTTTCGCTGGGGAAATAGTCTGCAATCAACGCATAGGACGGCGCAACGCCGCCGGCTTCGCCGACGCCGACGCCGAGACGCGCGAGAAAAATCGACCAGAAACCCTGCGCAAACCCGCAAAGGGCCGTGAATCCGCTCCACACGGCCAGGGAAAGAGTGATGACCCAGCTGCGGTTGGTTTTGTCTGCGATCCAGCCGAGTGGCACGGCCAATGTGGAGTAGAGCAGCGCAAAGGCGATGCCGCCCAATAGGCCCATCTGGGTGTCGCTGAGTCCCAGGTCGGCCTGAATCGGGCCGGCAAGTATTGCCAATATTTGCCGATCAACAAAGTTGAAGATGTAGACGAGCAACAACATGCCGAGCGCGACATTGGGCGACGTTGCACGTGCGGCGCTATCGACATTGCTCGCCATTTAACGGCCGACGCTCTTTAGGAAACTGGCAATTGCGGAAAGGGCTGCCGGTTCGTCCAGAAGCGGTGCATGGCCGCGGTCTGGAATCTCGACGGCGCTGATTGGCCCAGAATGGCGATCTTTCATTTCGGTCACAGTGGCCGGAGAGATTATGTCTGTCAATGCGCCGTGGATGATGAGTATGGGAAGGGCACTTAACTGATCCCAGATCGGCCAGAGATCAGGCGGGACAGCGGTTTGTTGGTTACCGGAAAGCCCGATGGAAATCGCCGGATCATACGCAAACCTTATGCGGCCATTTGGTAGTAGCTGACAAGTTCGTCGGGCAAATCCGAGCCAGTCCCCGTCGTCAAAGCCGATCATCACTTCGCCGTGCACATTGCGGCAATGATCTGCCGCTTGCTGCCAGTTTTCGAAGGGAGGCAGCGCACCGACATAGCTCTGGATACGATCCAGACCTTCCTGCTCCACAACCGGGCCGATGTCGTTCAGAATAAGGCTGTCAAAGCGTTCCGGTTCCATTGCAGCCATTATCATGGCCATGAGACCGCCCATCGATGTTCCGATCAGGCCGACTTGATCAAGATGCAAGCTGTCCATTAGCGCCAACATGTCGACAACATATGTCGCCGGTTCATAACGCAACGGATCCGGGTCATAGTCTGATCGCCCGCGACCGCGCTGGTCCGGTATGATCAGCCGATAATTCTCAGCCAGATGCGTTACGAGACCTTCGAAATCAGCACTGTTGCGCGTCAGCCCATGCATCAGCAAAAGCGGCGGTCCGTCGCTCTCGTATAAACGCGCATAAAGCGTTAGTCGGTCATCACCGCTGCGATAAAAGTGATCCTGATAGGCAGGCGGATCACTTTTTTTGTCATCCGCCTGCGGTAGATCGTCAGCCATGCTCCGCTGGCCTAAAATCTGATTTCGCCGGTTACAAATACCCGTCTTGGATCCCCGAAGAAAGAGGTTAGAGTTCCCTCCAATCCAAGAGTTGAAACAAATGGTGCGCCATTCTGGCCCCCTGCAACAAAATTATAGCCAGCCACCTTGTAGCGTTTGTCGAACAGGTTTTTGCCATGGACGCCAATCGAGAACAGGTCGCTGTCGTCTGTATAGACCAGACTGGCATCGACCAGAGAAAATCCGTCCTGATCGAGGAAGGGGTTGGGCGACTCAAACTGGCTGGCATCGCTGCGGAATGATATAGAGCTGATCAGATCCAGCATTCCGCTGGCCACCGGTACGCCAAGATTGAACGACATGCTGCCGGTCCAGTCAGGCGTGTTCTGGAACACCCGTTCGTCTGCAACGTCATTGCCAAGATTGTCGATAAATGTGTTGAAATTGGCATCAAGGTAGCCGAGCGACCAGCTGACATTGAAGCGGCTGCCTGCGCCAGCGAAATCCCTACCGACCTGCGCGCGGCCTTCAAACTCAAAGCCGTTGACGTCAGCACTGGCGGCATTGGAAGTGATCCCCGCAAAGCTGTCATTGGTGCCGTCCCCATCTGTATCGAAGCCGACCGAGCCAGGTATTTGGACATCGGAATAATCGCCCTTGAACAGCGCGACGCTGACATTCAGACGATTGTCGAGCAGCGACGCCTTCCAGCCCAGTTCATAGCTATCGACCGTTTCCGGATCAAATTGCAGGAAGTTGAAAACCTCGTCCGCAGAAACCGTGCCGTCCTGATCAAAATCTGGTGTTGCGCTCGTCTGACCGCGCGGGTCAAATCCTCCGCCTTTGAAGCCGCGTGAATAGGTGAAGTAGATATTGTGGTTTTCATCCGGCTTCCAGCTGATCGATGCCCGCGGTGTGAACTCCTTGAATGTGTCACTGTCTTCGAAATCAGAAGTTACCAATATTGGTACGCCGGTACCACCAAACTGATCTGAAAACCCGTTAATGAACGTTGTCCGCAAGATCCGCGCGCTCCGCTTATCACTTGTGTAGCGCCCACCCACTGACAGGCTGAGCTGGTCTGAGATGTCATAAGTGAAATCACCGAATATCGACCATGTTTCAGTATCGACATCGCCCAGTGTCTGCGCATTGAGACCGGGCAAGCCGACAAAGGGCAAAGCGCCTGTTGTCGCCAGCAACACATCAAATACGTTGAACGCGTTGGCATCGAGATAATAGGCACCCAAGACACCGTTCAGACTATCGCTTTCATACAAAAGCTGGAATTCCTGGCTGAACTGGTCGTTCTCGTAGATGACCGGGACATCGAGATCTTCAGACGGCAGGCTATCAAAATCGATGTTAGATGAAGATTTGTCCTCGCGGTAAGCAGTGATGCTTTTGAGCGTAATATTGTCCGATACCGGTGCCTCGACGAGCAGCGATCCGCCATAAGCCTCGACCAGTTGCTCGGGTACAGTCAAACCAGCTCGCGTATCAAAGACATCATCGAGAACCGGTGCGCCGGTTAGCAAGCTCGGGATTAACCGGTGTCCCTGACGCGGATCGCTTTCGTCGCGAATATAGTCACCGGACAAACGGACGAAAAATCCGTTATCATCATATTCAATACTTCCGCGCGCCGCCCAGACGTCCTTGTTGTAATTTTCAACACCGGGTTGCACCAGATTGTCGCCAAAGCCACCGCGGCTGAGTCGTGCACCGCTCGCTCCGATACGCAGGCTGTCGGTGATCGGGGTCGAGGCCGTCACGATTAGGTCGGCCTGGTCATAGGAACCATAAGTTCCCTTGACCTTGACCGATGTGTCAGCGGGCAGGCGCCGTGAGACATATTTAATCGCGCCGCCAATGGTGTTCCGGCCATATAATGTGCCCTGCGGCCCACGCAGCACTTCGATACGTTCGACATCATAAATGTCCAGCACAGCGGCTTGCGGTCGGTTGAGATACACATCATCGACATAGAGACCGACGCCTGCTTCAAACCCGGCAACCGGGTCTTGCTGACCCACGCCGCGGATGAAAGCCGTTAGTGTCGTGTTGGTGCCGCGTGACACTTCCAGAGTCAGGTTAGGCACTTCCTGACCAATTTCAGTGATTTCCTGCACGCCCGAAGCGGCGAGATCGTCGCCGCTTATGGCGGTGATGGAAAGGGGGACATCGACGAGACGTTCCTCGCGGCGGCGTGCGGTGACAACTATCGTGCCGTCGTCGGTGTCCTGGCTGGCGGCCTCTGTCTGCTGCGCATGAACGGCTGTCGGGATGAATAAGGCCGTCGCCAGACCTGATACTAAAGCGGCATAGCTTACGCTGTGTTGAAATCTCATGAGAACCCTTCTCCTGTTATTTTAAGTCTGGCGATTCCAGATCGTTGATTCTCCATTATTGAAACATGAACCACATTTCAACTTTGAAATTTGCCAATCAAGGAAAATGCCGTTAGCCGTGACTTCATGGCCACAGAATATTCCGATCATGTTGAGTCCAAAGACAAGCAGCCGCGCACGGCTCGTGGTCTTAAAACAAAGCGCAAACTGTTGGATGCAGCGGCAATAGAATTTGGCGAGAAAGGCTTTCACGAAGCGTCGATCACCGGAATAACCCAAAGGGCGGGGACCGCTTTGGGCAGTTTCTACACGTATTTTGATTCAAAGGACGAATTGTTCAGCGCGCTCGTGAAGGACATGAGTACACGCGTCAAAAGCCATGCCGCCAGTGCCATGACCGAGTGGCAGGGCGCGTTGGAGCGCGAAAAACTGGCGTTGCAAGCTTTCATGACTTTTGCCCGCGAGCATAAGGAAATCTATCGTATCATTGACGAGGCTGAATTTGTTGATCCGGATAGCTATCGGTCACATTATGAAGCGACGGCGGCACGGATATTTGAACGGTTGCAAGAAGGAAGCGACGCGGGCGATTTGCGCGATGATCTGGAGGAGGCCCATGCCTGGGCCATAATGGGCATGAATGTTTTCCTGGGCCTGCGCTACGGCATCTGGACCGAAGAGAAATCCGCTTCTGAAGTGGCTGAGATCGCGAATGAAATTTTGGCCGCCGGTATCGCATCACCCAAGGACTAGCGCGGTAGGCATGATGCTGGTTTTTCTGGTTTGCGGCCAGCCGCCTTCATTTTTAGTCAGAACTGTGACCCGAAAGAAATTGTCGGACATGGGCCACAAATAGCTCGGAACTATGTTCCCGTCCGAGCAGAAGATGATTGTCGGTCGGTAATGTCACAAATTCAGCGCCGCTAATCCGGCTGGCTATTTCAGCGCCCTCAGAGACCGGTACGCGTTGATCGCCTCTGGCATGCATCACCAGCGTCGGGCATCTAACCGAAGCGAGCCGATGGCGTACATCGATGTCTGCAAATGTTTCCAGAAACCGAGCCGCATTGGCGGGTGATACAGTTTTCCTTTGAAATTCATCAAATGCAACGCGTTCCGCCTCTGTTGCACCGGGGATGAGAGCCCGCGAAAACAGGTTGCGATAGCTAGAATCGTCTCGGCCCCAGCCATTTGCAACCAGGGTGATCAATGCTTCTCTCTCCGCTTTCGAGCCCACATCGCCATTGACGCGCCAGCCGGCGGCATAGCCGCCCCATAAGATCAGGTGGCTGACCCGGTCGGGGTTTTGTGCGGCATATTCAATTGCAACAGCTGCACCTTGGGATATTCCGAGCAAAGGAAACTTCCCGACACCGCTTTCTGAGACCACGCCTTCCAGATCGGTTACAAAAGCTTCAAACCCAAGGTCGGGCACCTCCCAATCAGACATGCCATTGCCGCGCTCGTCATAGCGAATGAGGCAATGGTCTCGCGCCAGTTCCTGAAACAAGGGCGACCAAACCTCGCTGTCCCAATCCAGTTCGAGATGGTTCAGCCAATTGGCTGCCTTCAGTAATGGTGGTCCTGATCCAATGCGCGCCCATGCGATGCGGGTACCGTCCGCCGCATCGGCAAAGCCGATTTTTTGACGCGCCAGATGTAACTGGCCCGGTTTATCGACCGGTGATCCAGCTCTCGCGCCAAGGTCCGGGAGCAGACGGGTGCGCAAGGCTTCTGCATCTTCACGCATTGCCGCGAGCCAGGCTTGATAGTCGGGATGATCCGGCAAATCGAGCCCGGCCAGCAAGGGCTGGTCAAGCACCGCGCGCACGTCGGAAAATTCCTGGCCAGCCAACGCCTCATCACGCTGCGCGCGCTCCGCTAAGCTTGTATAATCGACCGTTGTTGCAACAGGCTCAAAGTGAACCCATTCTCGATCGGCCACGATCCGCTCAGCCTCTGGTTCATTGAGCAAACGGCGCAATTTCCAGATAGCGGATCGCAGCGCGCCACGAGGATCATCGGGGCCGTCCCAGAACAGATCGCATAGTCTTTCGCGATGCTGGGGCTTTCCCGTCAGCACGAGCAGGGCGAGCATCGCCCTTGCCTTGCGCGATGCAGGAAGTTTGACGGAATCACCCGCGTGGCGCACGGATAGGCCTCCAAGCACGCCTATTTCCAAGTTTCTCATAGCTATTCTACTCACACGCCCCGCGAGTCATTTTCTATTCACTGGTGGTTGATGGTCGTGGCCACCCCTGTGGCCGACCAGCAATTTAATGCCGCCGAAGGAAAAAACAACGGAAATGACATGCCGATGAACATGCTGCGTGACACGCAAGCACATCAGAGAGGTGCCGCTTCTCGTAAGCCGTATCAACCCCCTAATGAATAGAAAGAATCTATAATGATACCTCCAAACAGCATGGCAAAGCGACGACGAAGGCGAGGTTCGACCATCGGTTTCGCCTTCCTTGGAACAATGATTTTAAGCGCTGCTGCATTGGCTATCAAGCCATCAACAGCATCCGCCAAAGACGCGATTTATAATAGCGAGCTTGTCCGCCATCATGATCTCGATCTATCCCGCCAGAAAGATGTTGCCAAGCTCTACCTCAGGGTAAGCCGTGCGGCGAAAAATCTATGCGCGATGCCCGGAATCGCGGCCGATATTCTGCGGCGCGATATCAATGATTGTGTTGATGAGACCAGAGCAAAGACCTTGCAGAATCTTGAGCAAAGACTTCTGACTTCGGCTGTGGACATACAGCAAACCAACTGAATTTAAACTTTCACGACCCCGACGACCCTGACGACCCGACGCGGGACGAAACAGCGCTGCTGCTTTTTCCCGCCAACTGGGGCTGCACCTAGGTGTGGCCCCCTTTTTCAAACTTAACCCCCTTCTGTCGCTAAGCTGCGCAGAATTTTCGAAAAGGTAATCCCTATCATGCACCAAGCACTGAATCTCAGAAACGACCCGGTACTTACGCGACGAGAAGCGGAAATTCTCAAATATGTGGCGCTCGGTCTATCGGCTAAGGAAGTTGCCCGTCACGTAGAGATATCACCACGAACTGTTGACCGGCATATTGAAAATATCAGATTGAAGCTGCGAGCGAAAAACCGGACCCATATGGTTGCCTGCGCGGTCAAGGCCGGCTTTCTGGAACTCATGGGCGGGGAGGTGCGCGCGATGCAGTTATAACTCGCATCGTATCTTTGCTCTGCGCCAATTGTTAGCTTTTTGGTGGTCGGGGAATGACCAGAGGAACCGTCGAGACATAGTCCTGATATTCCTTTTCATCGCCCCATTTCTTCTTGGCGTGCGCTTCCAGTTTCGGCACGCCGCTGATCCGGATGATCAGGAATGCAACAAATATAGGAGAGATAATTGTCACCCACTGCCAGCCGCTGAGAACTGGCAAGGATGCGACGGTCACACCGGTCCATAATAATATCTCGCCGAAATAGTTCGGATGGCGCGACCATGCCCATAGCCCGGTAGAAATATAACGTCCTTTATTCTCCGGAACTTTTCGAAATTCGCGCTTCTGTCGGTCAGACACAACCTCGATTGCAAAGCCGGCTATCCACAGTCCGATGCCGATAAAAGCAAATATATCGAGTGGCAGACGGGTGCTGTTGGTGATGATAACCAGCGCACTGGCGGCCGTCAGCAAAACCCATATTCCTTGCAAGGTCCAGGTCAGAAAAAAGCGTGCAGGAGATTTCTTAATTTCATCAAACCGCTGATCACCGCCATCGTCGCGAATGCGCAGGAACAGGAACGAACCCAATCGCAGGGCCCAGACAACCACCATCAGGGCAATGATAATCGAACGGGCATCTAGCGGCGCGGAAAGCACGCCAGCCACAATCATCAGGGATAAATAGGTGAAAGAGCCGGTCAGGTCGTAATATTTTTCGGTCTTTGCCGCGTTGGCGGGGATGAATGCCAGCCAGTTGATCCCGAACGCCAATAGTCCGCAAATCAGAAACACAGGCACTGAACCGGCCGCTGCGCCACCCTGACTGCCAGCCAGCGAGACCAGCCCGCCAATAAGGATGGTGACAATTAAGGCGATAAATAATTTCAGGCTCAAGGCTATGCTCCCACGACGAACGCGCAATTGGTTGTGCCAGAGCCTCCTACGTTGAAGGTGCCGACCATATTGGCTCCTTCTACTTGGTAATCGCCTGCATTTCCAGTCACTTGCTTCGTCGCGTCGAGAATCATGCGCACACCGGTTGCGCCTACGGGATGGCCCATGCCGATCAGACCGCCTGACGGATTGACCGGAAGGCTGCCGTCAAACGCGATAACCCCTTGCTCGATCGCCTTCCATGCCTCGCCCGGGGCGGTGATGCCGAAATGTTCAATCGCCATATATTCGGTGACCGAGAAACAATCGTGGGTCTCGATCGCGTCAAGCTGTTCGGGGCCAGCAATGCCTGCGCGGCGATAGGCGTCGGTGATGGCTTTGCGTGTCCATGGGAGGACATAGTCATCATTGGCGCTATCCACCAATTTCGTCTGCATGAGCATGGGCGCTGTGGTGTGACCCCATCCTTTGATCTGGGCAAGACTCTCGAGCGGTACACCATGGGTATCGGCATATTGTTTCGCGCGGGCTTCAGACGCCAGAAAGACAACCGCTGCACCATCGGATACCTGTCCGCAATCCTGTCGGCGCATCCATCCCTCGATAACTGGGTTATAGTCATCGTCGGCGGTGAAGCTCTTGTCCTCGAACTGCCAGTTACGGCTTTGGGCGTTGGGGTTGCGCCGGGCATTGTCGAAATTGGTTTTGGATATTTCCATAAGATGCTCGTGGCGCAGCCCATAGCGGCGATCATATTCTTCGGCGAGATCAGAGAACATGGCTGGCCAGATATATTTGGCATCCTGCCCTTCTTCGCCGACAAAAATAGCCGCGCCGAGATTATCTGCGGCCTGACCCCCGGAGACATTACGCATCAACTCGACTCCGGCGACGCAGGCCAGATCATAACGCCCGCTCTCAATATCGGTCATCGCGCCCAATATCGCCAGCGAGCCCGAGGCGCACGCCCCTTCATGGCGGGAGGCCGGCATGCCGGAAAAGTCCTTGTGCACGTGGCCGAAAAAACCGCCGAGCATGCCTTGGCCGGTAAACAGTTCCGCAACAAAATTGCCGACATGGCCAACTTCGATGTCTTTCGGATCCAGTCCGGTTTTCTCAAGCGCGGTGAGGACTGTGGTCCCAAACAGATCAAAGAGAGATTTGTCCTCGCGCGTCCAGTTCTGAGCAAAATCTGTCTGATGTCCGCCCAATATGTAGATATTCTGTGACACGCCTGTCTCCTCTATTTCAGCTCATCGGCATCCGCCCAAACCGCGTGGGTGCCACTGCAAATACGATGAGGCAGGATGATTTGGCAAACCGGACCCGCCTCAATATTCTTGGCATCCAATATCACACATTCCGAGCGATCCAGATTCATATCGGTAATGAAGCTGATCAGATAACCATCATCCTCTGATGTCGCATTTTTGCGCGCAATGAAAGGGGCCTCTGAGCCGTAGCGGCCTGGGCCGAAAGCATAATGCTGCGTTGCGCCGGTCTCCAGATCATGTTTGATCATGCCGGTGAACAGAAAATAGCCATCCTCGCCGGTCACGCTATAGACATAGCGATGTTTTCTACCGGCATAAGCGGGATTGATGGTTCCGAATTCCACAATCTCGTCATCATATAGCCGCTCTTCTTCGGTTTTTCCGGTGCTGAGATTAAACCGCCAGCGGTGCAAATGGGTTTTCAGAGAGTGCAGGTCGAGATTGGCGCCCATCGCCTGATATTCACCGGGCATCGACTGTAAGGGATCGGGCCGCGGATCTTCCTGAAAATAGCCGTCCATGATCAGTTCGTCACCCTCTTCATATGCATTCATAAAATGCAGGACATAGGTCGATTCCGCTTCAAACCATTGGATATCCTCTGGTTTTCCGAAACGGGGAATGACGGCGAAACGGGATTTCATGGTCTTGTCGAAAACCGGGATATAAAATCCGTTATCCAGCATGGCTTGCGGCCAGAACATTGGGAAATCGTTCAGGATCGAATAGTTTTTGGAAAAACACATATCATGCGGCAAGCGCGGGGCAGGCAAATCGACCGGGATATAATGTTTCAGCTTATTGTCAGCGCCTACCACACCATAGTGCATATAGGGCGCGTGAGTGGAATAGTTGAAAAACAACAGCTCGCCGGTTGCAGGATCAAGCTTCGGATGCGCCGAAATACCGTCAATCGGAGCCCAGCCTTCAATCCCCAAAGTATCGAGTGAATGGGGATCGAGCCGATAGCCTTCACCGCATTGCCAGAAGGTCGAAAGGATATTGCCAGCATGGACAACAACGTCGGTGGATGAACTGTCCTTTATATGGCCATGCGCGCCCCAGCCGCTGCGTTCCGATTTCTTCGGATTGCCCATACAGCCTATCCACAGGGACCGACCAGCTTCCTCCTCCGCTTCGAAAGCGCGGGTGCGGACAAAGCGGTTTTTATAATCTGCCTTCCCACCCGACAGGCGCATCATATGGAGCATGCCGTCACCGTCAAAGGGATGATAGCGGCCAATCGCATCATGCACGGGATTTTCGGTATTGCGAATATAGACCCCGTCAATATCGGCAGGAATTTCACCGATCACTGTCAGGTCGTCGGCATCATATTCATCGAAATTCGGCGTCCAGGCCCCGTTGAGATAAGGATGATCATTGGGGGAAAGGGTTGCTTTCACGCGGTTCACGAGTTGAGGCAAAGCCAGAGACTCCATTTTTGGTATGGTTATAGAAGTCACTAGGCTATCCGGTATTGCGTATCCCGGGTCAAGCGGAAACGGACCCGATCCCGGATCATCATGCTAACCGCTTGTTTGTTAAATCAGTTATTCAGTCCGACGATGGTCACGGATTGTGGATATGCGATTTCCTCGCAGTGGCTACAGGCGATTTCCGGGACGAGCCGTGCACCGCATGTCGTGTGCGTCAACAGCACCGGAGGACCTTCTGCTGCGCCATAATATTTATCGCCCCACAACATCAGCATCATGATCACGGAATAATAGTCGAAGCCCTTTTTGGTGAGAGCATAGTCGTTGCGTACAGGATTTTCCTGATAGGGAACGGCCTTCAACACACCAGATTCTACCAACGCCTTTAGCCTGTCTGACAAGATCGCGGGCGCGGCGCCACTATCGGCGGCTATGGCGTCAAAGCGGTTCATGCCGGTGAACACGGCTCGCATGATCAGGGCTGACCAGCGGTCGCCGAGTATCTCCACCGATCCGCGCAGCAGCGAAGGCTGATCGGATTGGAAGCTTACCTGATTGCGCCTGCGGCTATAGTCGGCCGGCATCGATCCGATACCTGGTCCCTCGACAAAAGAGACTTCACGCAAATCAAATGCTTGTTTGCATGCTCCGCAGACGGGCACTGGATTAAGAGCTGAGCCACAGCTTTCGTGACGCAATTCTAGATTACGGCGAATGTCAGCGGTGCCCCATTTGCGTTCCCAAACATATAAGGTCAAAACGGTTGGAAAAAGATCTACCCCTTTTTCGGTCAGTCCATATTGGGGATGTTTTGATGATCCGGGATCAGCCTTTTTGCGCAAGATCCCATTGTCAATCAGACGGCTTAACCGGTTGGACAGCAACGCTTTTTGAATGCCGGTGCGTTGTTTTAGCTGGGTAAATCGGGTTGATCCCATCCAGATCGATTCCAGAATAAGCAAAATCGGCGTGTCACCCAATATCTCCAGGGCCCGCCAGATGGAGCAGGTTCTGATCATCGCCGGGCCGGGATCGGAGCTATGGGAAGAAGACATGGAGGCCATAAAGAGATTTTCTAGCAGATTGAAACATAGAGTGGGTGCAAAATGTTATCAACTGCGGCTACAGCATGGAGAACGAGAGAACAGCTTAAGACAGTGAAGCAAGCGATATGAAGGCAATCATTACAGGCGGCGGAATCGGGGGATTAAGTGCCGCGCTGTGCTTTCAAAAATTCGGCTGGGAGGTCGAGCTATACGAACAGGCCGCTGAATTGGGTGAAATTGGCGCAGGTATCCAGATCAGTCCGAACGGGATGAAAGTTTTTCGTGCGCTGGAAATTGATCAGCAGATTGAAGCCAGTGCGTCTCGCCCGCGTGCGACGCAATTCAGAATGGGTGAGTCTGGTCGACCAATTTTCACCAATCCCATTACGCATTATGAAGATATATTCGGGGCTCCTTACCTGCACGTGCATCGTGCGGACTTGATCAACCTTCTTAGGGTGGCGCTAGAAGAGCGAAAGAGTGCAACTGTGAGAACCGGAGCGACCGTCACAGGCTATGGACAAGATGATGACAAGGCCTGGGCCCAATTTGCTGACGGTTCGCAAGCCATTGGTGACATCATAGTCGGTGCCGACGGCATCCACTCTGTCATTCGCACGCAGATGCTCGGTGCAGATGAAGCCCGGTTTACGGGGAATACCGCCTGGCGTGCGACGGTGCCGGTAGAGAGACTTGGCCGCAATGCGCCGCTACCTGTTTCCAGCGCTTGGTTTGGTGAAGGCAAACATGCGGTCACCTATCTGTTGCGCGGCGGTGCGCTTGCAAATTTTGTCGGTGTGGTCGAACGCGATGACTGGCAGAGTGAAAGCTGGACAGAAAAGGGAAGCCGCGCCGAAGCGCTGGCCGATTTTGCAGGATGGCATCCGACGATTACGACATTATTGGAACAGGCCGATGCCCATTATCGCTGGGCGCTTTTTGATCGTGATCCACTGGAACAATGGGTTGACGGCCGGGTTGCTCTGCTTGGGGATGCCTGTCATCCGATGCTGCCTTTCATGGCACAAGGGGCCGTGCAGGCGATCGAGGATGGCTATGTCCTGGCGCAGCATTTGTCAGGTGACGAGGATCATCGCGCAGCTTTGGGCGCCTATTTCAAGGCAAGACATGATCGCACGGCAAGAGTCCAGGCTGCGGCACGCGCCAATATGGGCCTGTTTCATCAGCGCACGTCGGCGGGGAAGATCAGGACCTATGGACCCATGTGGCTGGCAAATAAAATATGGCCCGATATTGCGGATGAAAAGCTCGCTTGGCTCTATGGGCATGATGTCACGGCCGCCTGATATATTCCCAATCGGTTCAGGCATCTGACAGCAATACCCTGTCAGAACGATGACTGCAAATCGACCGGGAAAGGCCACGCGTTGTTTAGAAGCATATCTTCCCTCCAGCCATTTCTGTTCCTTGCGATCAGTTTTTCTCCCTTTACCACGGTGCTGGCAGCACCAGATCAACCAGGCACGCCGGAGAGATTTTCGGTGCTAGTCACATTTGGTGAAGACGAGTGTCCGGAAGCGACAAGCGACGATGAAATTGTCGTTTGTGCCCAAAGACCGGAATCGGAACGCTATCGCATTCCCGAGGAATTACGCGAAGCCGAAGAAGAAGAGCGGGCTATCAGTCATAGCTGGACATCGACGGTTGGGCTGCATGAAGATGCGGCCCGTGCTGGTCGGCCAAATAGCTGTTCGGTCAACGGAACAAATGGTTTTACCGGTTGCCAGTCTGCGCTGATGCGGCAGTGGTTTGACGAGCGTCGGGAAAACGGGAACTAATATATTAACGACGTTGCCGGGATAGGGCATCAATGCGACGGGACATGCGCTTAACTGCCTCCCAGAGCTTGCCACAGTGCAACCCGCGCGCGCAGAGCGCGGCCATTGGCAATCGCGACCTGTGTGCGGGTGGTGTTGAGCGTGCGGCGGGCGTTCAGAACGTCACGAAAGTCGCTCAGACCATTGCGATAGCGGATACCAAGCAGATATTCGGCATCCTCCTCCAGTTTTTCCTGCGCAATCAGCGAGACAACTTCTGCATCAACCGATGCGACCTGCCCATAAGCGGTTTCTGCTTCGCCCAAAGCCGTATAGACCGCACCGCGATAGGACGCGAAAGCTTCACGGGCATTGGCTTTGCTCTGATCGATCTGGGCATCGACCCGGCCAAAGTCGAGCAGCGGGCCCGCAATGCCTGCGCCTAGGCTTCCCACCAATGAGTCATTGCTGAACAGATCACCCAGCGCAAAGCTGAGCAGGCCGATTGCACCGGATAAGGTGATTTTCGGGAAACGCTCTGCCGCAGCAGCAGCAATATCGGCATCTGTGGCCGCCAGCCTGGCTTCGGCGGCGGCAACATCAGGTCGGGCGCGGAGCATTTCCGAGGGTGAACTCAGTGGCGGTCTCGGAGCGCTGGCCTTTGATGGTTCGCTTTTCAGGCTTTCCAATATGGTTGCCGTGTCCTTGCCTGTCAGTGTGACCAGTGCGCCGACAATGACCGCGCGCTCGCCGGGCAGTGCGGCCAGCCGGGACCGTGCATCGGCAATCAGGCTTTCTGCTTGTACGGCATCAAGGCCGGGCGCAATGCCAGCTCGGGCACGTTCCTCAGTCAAACGCATCAGGTTCTCGGCAGCGGCCAGATCCTCTTGCAGGACGACGGCCCGATTCTGCAGGGTGCGCCAGTCGACAATATTGGCCGCGATGGCCGACACCAGTGCCAATCGTACCGCTGCTGCATCAGCGGTGGCCGCATTGATCCGGATTGATGCTGCACGCGCACTGGCGCGCAGGCCGCCAAAAATATCAATGTCCCAATTGGCTGTAATATTGGCACCATAGCTGGTCTGATTGCGGTCAATGGAAATGCCCGGCGGCAGGTTAGTCCCGAAACTGCCGGGGTTGCTGCGGGTTCGAGAGATGCTGCCGTCTGCCGCTACGGCTGGCAAGCGGTTGGCATCGGCTCCCTTGGCGGCGGCTCTTGCCGCATCGATCCGTGCCAAAGCAGCAGCGAGTGTTGGCGCGTCTTCTTCGGCAGCGGTGCGCAATGTCGTGAATGCTGGGTCGTCGGTCGGCAGCAGAGTGTCGAGCGTTTCGCGATCTTGTGCGATCACGTCAGATGCCAGTGCAAAGGCGGCCGGGGTTGCCACGGTTGCCGGGTCAAGCTCAGCGCTTGTTTTGCCGGTACCCATAGTAGAGCAACCCGCTAGCGTGAGCGATGTCGCAAAAGCGAATGCGATCTTCACAGGCTTTTTCATTTTGTGTCGTCCGCTTTCTTCGCGCCATTGCGGGCGCCATCTTTCGCTTTGACGAAGGCATCAACCTGTTGTCCGACAAAAAAGCCCTGGTCGGTCGGAATTTGATAGATGAGCTGCAATACGCGAACATCAACCCGCTCGGTTGCGGAATTGGTCAGTGATGTTTTTGGCGTTACCAGAGGCTCTGCTCTTACAAATATTGCCTTTACCCGCTGGTCGGCCTGACCACGCGGACTGACAATGGCTTCCGCACCCATCACGACCCGGCCAATCTCGTTCTCGTCAATATCAATCCGTATGTGCAAGGGGTTGGTGTTGCCGATTTCCATATAGGGATCGCTGCTGCCGCCTTGTGGTCCACCGGGATTGGCATATTCGCCAGGCCGCACATTGACCGACAAAATCTCCGCCGCAATCGGCGCCCGGACGGTCAGCCGCCCGAGGTCCGTTGTCGCTCGAGCCCGCACCGCTTCTGCGCTACGGATATCGGCTTCGGATTGTCGCAGTTGGGCCTGTGCCGTGCGGACGGCACCACTGCGATCAATCACCTCCTGCTGCGACACGGCGCGAGGATCTTCGATATTGCTATAAAGCGATGATTGCTGCCGCGCCGTGGTCAGCTGCGCCCGTGCGGTTTCCCGGGCAGCGCGGGCCTGCGCTATTGCGGCCCTGGCTTCGCTGATCTGCGAGCGGATTGCGCGATCATCGACAAGAAATAACGGATCGCCAGCCGCGACCTGATCTCCCGGCGCGACATAGACCTTTGTAACTATGCCCGCGAGGCTGGTACCGATTTCGATCACTTCGCTAGCGGGTTCGACAACACCGGAACCCGCCACGCTCGGTTGATTGCCAAAGGCGGCAGTGGCTTTTGGGGGACTGATTTCAGGCTGTTCTTCGCTGCGGTCCGGTTGACCACTCATCACGACTATGGCGGCAATGATAATGGCAATCACCGCCAATATCGGCAATATGGTACGGACAAAACTGACGCCGCGCAGCCGGTTCATAATAGTCTCTAACACAATATCATCCTTTTGCTGTTCTTGCCGTTGCCGCGATTAATGATCCGGCATCTCTTTGCCGTCATGGGTGATCCGGCCGTCTTCCATCACCAGGATACGGTCGGCCAGATCAAAAATACGGTTGTCATGGGTTACGATAATCACCGTGCGTTCTGGTGCGAGAGCAACTTCGCGCAGCAGGTCCATGACCCGTCGACCTGATTTCGCATCCAGCGCCGCTGTCGGTTCATCACACACCACCAGTCGCGGTTCGTGGACCAGCGCCCGGGCAATCGCGACCCTTTGTTGCTGGCCGCCTGACAATTGCCGCGGCAATTTGTCCGCCTGATCAGCAATATTGAGCTTGTCGAGCATCGCCCGTCCACATTCTACCGCCTCGTCCCGTTTCATGCCGGCAGCAACCAGCGGAACAGAGGCGTTCTCGGCGGCCGTCAATGTCGGGATCAGATTATATTGCTGAAAGATAAAGCCGATATTCGACAACCGAAAACGGACAAGGTCATTGTCGGACAGGCTGTAAATATCTTGTCCGAACACGGAAACCGAACCGTCGGTGGGATACAATATTCCGGCGATAATCGAGATCATCGTGGTCTTCCCGGAACCGGATTCGCCGACCAGATAAGTCAGCTCGCCGGACCGGATTTCTGCATCGATACCGTGCAGCACTCGGATCACCTGACTTCCGGCGCTGAACTCTTTGACAATGCCATTTATGGTGATGGCGGTGCGGGTCTCGGTCATCTGAAAACCTCGGCCGGTTCGGTTTTCAGGACGCTACGCAAGGCCAGCCAGCCGGTAATCAGGATCATCGCAATCACCACTGCCGCAGTCAGTAACGGAATCTCCCATGGCGTATAAAAGCCTTTGAAATCGGGTGAGCTAGAAGCGCCAGAAGAGATAAAGATCGCCGCCAACAAAATTCCTATGCCATAGCCGACAAGACCGACCAGCAGGGCCTGCGCAGCGACCATCATGCGAATTTTGTTATTGGTTACGCCAATGGCCTTAAGCGCACCGAATTGCTTGATATTGTCGCGGATGAACAGACTGAAGGTCAAGCCGACAATCGCAACCCCGACAATGAAGCCCAATGCCACCGTAATTCCGAAATTGACCGGGATACCGGTATTTTCGATGATGAAATCGACGCCGTCGCGGGCAAATTCGTCGCGGGTCCGCGCCTTCAGTCCGGTGGCTTGCGTAATTCGGGTAGCAACCTGTTTGGCGGTAAGGCCCTCCGAGGCATTGGCCAATACGAAAGACATGCGGTTGCGTGTACCCGGAACAAAGGCCAGTGCATTGGAATAGCGGGTGTAGAGAATGACCTGACTGGTAAAGCTTGGGTCCACATCGACAATCCCGCGAATGACCGCACGCCGGTCGTTCAGCTCGAGGCGCACCCCGATGGGATCGAAGCCTTCGGGGAACAGCTTGGCGGCACCAACACTGTCGATGATGACCGCATCAGGTTCATAAAGCGCCTCGCGGCTTCCCTTCACGAACTTCTTGGGCAACCCGATCAGTGTTGCATCGTCAACACCGACCACGGTCACGCCTTCCAGATCGCCTTCTGGTGTACGCACAGTGGCACCGGAACGCAGCATCGGAGAAGCCCACTCCACGCCATTGACCGAACGGACCTTGTCGAGCGCCGTTGATGGCATTGGCAAGGCAACGTCCGGGGTTCGGCTAACCGGATCCATCACCCAGATATTGGCTGTCGGGATATTGTAGACAGCCGTCGCCCCGCGTTCGATCAGATTGATGAAGATCGTGAGCTGTTGCGAGATCAACAGAGCGGAGAAAGCGACACCGAACAGCAGCCCAAAGAATTTTTGACGGTCTCCGGTCAACATTCTGATGGCAATCCACGTCATCGAATCGGGCCTTTTGTGATTGGGGTTGAATGCAGGAGTAGTAAGAGACATAATGAACGTCAACGTTTTATTATACGGAACCGTTCAATAATGTCTGATAGCAAGACCGCTAAAACCAAACCCGCTAATGTTATCAAGGCGCTGGGCCGTCCTGTCGATACGACCAAAAGTGCAACCATATTGAACGCTGCTAGCCATGAGTTTTTCAATGTCGGCTTTGCGCAATCGAGTATCGAATCGATAGCTGCGCGCGCCGGTGTATCGAAAGTCACGGTCTATAATCGCTTCAAGACCAAGGAGGCTCTTTTTGCTGCGGCTGTTGGGAATGAATGTGCTGTTATGCGGCAAGCCCTGTCCGTTGAAGCGACCTCTGGCGGTACGATCCGGGAACGGCTGGTGCATTTCGGTATGGAAATGGTCGCGTTTTTGTGGCGCGACGAAATGGTCCGGTTTGAACGACATCTGGCCGTCGAGGTGGAACATAATCCGGAAATTGGATTGCTGTTTCTGGATGCCGGCCCCCGCCGATTGCATCAGGCCTTGTCGCAACTCTTGGACGAAGCGGTGGCGGACGGTGAACTGGAAATTGATGATACGGAACAAGCCGCTGAACATTTGTCTGGTATGGTCAAGGGGATGGCCGATTTGGAGCGCCGGTTCGGCGCCAATATTTCCATGGCGAAAATACCGGATCCCAAAGCAGCCAAGCGGGTGAATAGCGCGGTGGACCTTTTCCTGAAAAGCTACGGAAAGTGCTGACCGGATCATAGTGGGGTATAGATATGGCTATTGTTCCCAATAACAACAGAATTACCATTGTCAGCCGCTGAGGGTTCACTTACATGGATGTTAATGACTGAAACCCCCGTAACGCAGCCGCAAAGCGATTCCGCACCCATATGGAAGTCGCGCTATAATCATCCCACCGACTGGGATCAGTTTTTTCCGCCCTTGTCGATGCCCGGCATGTTTTTCGGTTCAGCCGGCCGGCGTGGTGACGCAAATTTGCTCGATTTCATGGGGCGCAAATACAGCTACGCAGATGTCGCCGCAGGTGTGGTCCGTGTCGCCAGAGGTTTGCAGGATCTCGGTGTAAAGAAGGGCGATCGGATCGGCTTGTTTCTTCCCAATGTTCCGCATTATGTCACCGCCTATTATGGCGCGATGGCCATTGGCGCGACGGTGGTAAACTTCTCCCCGCTCTACACCGTGGATGAGCTGAACCATCAGGTGGAGGATAGCGGCACCAAAATTCTGTTCACGCTTTCGGCGAGCGCGGTCTTTCCAACGGCATATCAGGTGCTGCAACAATCCAGTCTCGAACGGCTCGTGGTGGGCAGTGTTGCTGGCGCTCTGCCGGGGGCCAAGGCTTTATTTTATCGCCTGTTCCGTCGCAAGGAAAACTCGCCGCAGCCGGATGATGACCGGATCACGCCTTTTGCCGATCTGACCGACAATGATGGCAAATTTATCGCGCCCAATATCCATCCCGAAAAGGATATTGCGCTGTTGCAATATACTGGCGGCACAACAGGTGTTCCCAAAGGTGCAATGCTCAGTCACCAGAATCTGACCGCCAATGCGCGACAGATTAATAGCATTGATCCTTTCATTGACGATGATGATCGCCTGATGGGTGTGCTGCCTTTTTTCCATGTCTTCGCCAATAGCGCCGTGCTTAACCGGACCGTGCAGAGAGGCGGAGAAATTGTCATGCTGCCACGCTTTGATGCCAAGCAGACATTGAAGGCGATTACGCGCAACCAGATTACCGCAATGCCCGGTGTGCCGACCATGTATCAGGCGTTGCTTGACCACCCGGATATTGACAAAACCAACTTCTCGTCGCTGAAAGTCTGCGTATCTGGCGGCGCGCCGTTGCCGCTTGAGCTGAAGAAAAAATTTGAAGCGAAGACCGGCGCAAAGCTGGTGGAAGGTTATGGCCTGACTGAAAGTTCGGGCGTTGTCAGCGCGAACCCCTATTCCGGTTTGAATAAATCCGGAACAATCGGACAACCCGTGCCTGGCACTCTTGTGAAACTGGTCGACAAGGAAGACCCGACCAAGCAGGTCCCTGAAGGCGAGCCGGGCGAGCTGATCTTTTCGGGGCCACAAGTCATGCAGGGATACTGGAACCGGCCAGATGCGGATGACGACGTTTTTGTCGATGGCTTCTTGCGGACCGGTGACGTGGCGGTGATTGACGAGGATGGCTATGTCAAAATTGTCGACCGGCTAAAGGATATGATCGCTGTTGGTGGTTTCAAGGTTTTTCCAAGCCAGGTCGAGGAAGTTCTCTACAAGCATGATGCGGTCAAGGAAGCGCTCGTTATCGGCGTGCCGGACGACTATCGCGGTGAAAGTCCAAAAGCATTTGTGGCGTTGGAAGAAGGCTCCGATATTGACGGCGCTGCCCTGAAAGGCTGGCTGAATCCGCAGCTTGGCAAACATGAGCGGGTTTCAGATGTTGTGGTGCGAGAGAGTCTGCCCAAGACCATGATCGGTAAACTCGATCGCAAGGCATTGCGAGCCGAAGAGCTGGACCCGAACAGCTAGTTCGCAAAACTGAGCGCTCAAGCGTTGTTTTGACGGCCAGTAATGACAGAGGTGCGTTTTGCCATTAGCGTCAGCATATGGCACAGCCGACACTCCATATTCGCGGGACAATCATCTCGACTTACACGCGCATTGTGCAGACGGTGGCTGAAGAAGCCGGGATTAGCTGGGCGATTACCGCAACACCGGCCGGCAGTCCGGAAAACAGACAGCGGCATCCGTTTCGCAAAGTCCCGACGGTCGAGATTGATGGGCTCAATCTCTATGAGAGCGTCGCGATTTGTCACTATATTGATAATGCCCATAATGGCGGATCACTGCAACCGGACGATCATGCGGCACGAGCCGAGATGGATCGCTGGATATCGGTCGCCAATGCCTATTTGTTTCCGGTTGCCGAGCACGGTTTGCTGATGCCGCGACTGGTCCACCGATATTTAAAAACACCCTTGCGATCTGATGTGATTGAGGCGGCTCTGCCGGAAATTGCCGAACATCTCGGGATCCTGTGTCAACGGGTCGAGGAAGCCCCCTATTTTTCAGGTGCGCAATTCTCGCTTGCCGATATCTTTGTCTATTGTATTTTGCGTCCCGTTCAGATGACGTCCGAAGGCGATCATTTGATCGGTCAGCTTTTGCCTTTGCGCCATTGGCTCAACAAAATCGGCAAACGGCCTAGCTTGGTCGCGACCCGCTGGGACACCGAAAAAGAGGAGTAATTCCTGTCCTACAAGGCAATGAATATGATAGTAAAACTGACTAAATTCGGTTGTTTCCATTTTTGAGTAATATTGTTTTTTGTCAATACGATAGATCGAACAATAGGCCTATCAATGACAATATGAAAACCACCCCAAAGGACTGTGTCACGATTGTGAACTTCGTAACGGAAAACAAGAGGTTTCGAAATGCTGCCATCGCTGTTGATCATTGATGACTTTCTGTCGGATCCGATGGTGGCGCGCAACGCGGCGTTGGCGCTGGACTATGATGCCGAATATAAGCGCGGCAACTATCCAGGCCATATATCAACAAAACCGCTCGAAATTCAGGGACTGAATGACCAGGTGTCCAAGGCTATTGGCGTACCGGTTGAAGCAGCATCCGGGACCAGTCACAATCATTGCCGGATCACCCTGAAAGGTGACAAGGGGCGCAGCGGCGTACATATTGATCCGGCCTTTTATTCCGGCATTCTCTATCTTTCGCTGCCGGAGCATTGCAAAGGCGGCACCGAGTTTTTCCGGCACAGGCGCACCGGATTGGAGCGGGTTCCAAGCGATCCCCTTGCCATCACGACAGCAGGCTATTCAGACATAACTGCGCTCATCGAGGATGTCGTGAACCGGGATACGTTGCACAAAGCCAGATGGGAGCGCACCATGTTGGTACCGATGCGGTTTAATCGGCTGATCCTGTTCAGTCCCTGGCTGTTCCATAATAGCGGTGCGGCCTTTGGGACATCACCGGAAACCGGACGGCTCGTGCATCTGATGTTCTTTGCCAAAGCAAAAAGATAGGTTACAAGCCTGTAAATTTTAGGAGAAGCCCCGATGAAAACCATATTGACCAAGACACTATCTCTCGCCCTTTTGGCGGTTTCTCCGTTAGCATTGACGGCTTGTGCCGAGACCAATGCACAAGAGGCGGATCGCTTTGCCAAGGTGGAGATAAAGACTGAAAACCTGGGTGATGGTATCGCGGTGCTTTTTGGTGCGGGCGGCAATATCGGTGTTTCCTATGGCCCCGATGGCACGGTGCTGATCGATGATCAGTTCGCGCCACTGACCCCGAAGATACAGGCAGCAGTAGCGGCGCTGGGTGCGGAGCCAGTCAAATATCTGATCAACACGCATTGGCACTATGATCATACCGGTGGAAACGAGAATTTCGGCAAGGCCGGCGCGCTGATCATGGCGCATGATCATGTGCGGCAGCGAATGGCCGGTCAGCAGACCAGCGGTCGCGGTAATGATCCCGCATCGCCCAAAGAGGCGCTGCCGGTGGTCACTTATCATGACGGTCTGAAGCTGCACCTGAACGGTGATGAAGTACACGTAAAGCATATGAAAGACGCACATACCGATGGCGATAGTATTGTGTTCTGGAAAAAGGCCAATGTGTTGCACATGGGCGACCTCTATTTCAATAAGGTGACTCTGCCGTTTATCGACCTTAACAGCGGCGGCAATGCCAAGGGTGTGCTAGCGGCAGCCGAAAAGGCGCTCACCATGGTGGATGACAATACAAAAATCATTCCCGGCCATGGCCCGATGGCAACCAAGGCGGATCTGATGGGTTATCGCGATATGCTGAAAAGCGTCATCGGTGCGGTGAAACAAGCAAGAGGCGAAGGAAAGTCGCTGGAACAGATTCAGGCGATGAAGCCTGCGGCAAAATGGGATACGAACAAGGACGCGTTCATCAAGGGTGATGCCTTTGTCGAAGCGGTCTATAAGAGCTTGGAAATGCCAGCTCACGAAGCAGGCGAGCACAAGCACTAACAGCTGCTTCAGGGCGTTGCGCGATCAATCTCTTTGCGCAGGGAGGCCATTAATGGCCCGGCCTTGGTGAGCCGGTGTTCCTCTTCATCAATGATCGCGCGGAAGAGGGTTTTCTTGAACTCCAGCGTTTTGATGGCATCAGGGCGTTTGGCTTCGGGCAATGTGGAAAGCAGGATGTCGATCATCCGCTCCGCGCCGTGGAGTCGGCCCCAGAGATAGTCATTCTCGCGATAAGAGCGGCTGAAAAAGGCCCCGAAGTTATTGAATTCAATACCTTTTAAGGTTGCTGCCACACCGCCTTGGCGAATGGACTTGGCATCCTCGGGGGAAATTCGGTCAACCTTGATCGGGTCAAATTCATCGAGGCCTTCTCCCTGTAAAAGGGGCAGAGTGGCGATGTCGTAAAACGGGAAGCCCAGGAACGCGAGAAGCATCGAGCGCTTCTCCGCCTTGGGCAATCCGGCCATGGCTTCGGCAAGCTTGGCATCAACCAGGGCATCCGCTGCTACGAGATCGCGGGCTGTCGCCAGCCGGTCCAGCATGGCAGATGGCTGGAGTTCGGCATGTTCGGCCAGCGCAACAAAATCATCGCCGAGATATTCAATTGTCTCGCGTTCGATATAGAGAGAAAGGCAGTCGTAGATCACATCATGCATCTGCTCTATCACGGCGTAATCGTCGGGATGGGCGCTATCGAGATCTTCGGCAAATCGGCGCGCAAGAAACCGCAACCGGCGAATACGGTAGCCCAGATCATGTTGACGAAAAAATTCGGCGGCCAGTTTTGACGGACCAGCTCCGCCTTTCTTGCCGATATTTTCAAATCCGCGCTGACGCATTTCGGCCCATAATGTTTCGCGTAGCGCCTGATGGTTATGGACATTTGGTTCCGCTTTTGCTCGCCGCACCGTATGCGCAATATCTTCAAGTACGGTCGCGAGTTTGAGGTGGCCATAGGCGCTATAGGAGAAGCCAGCGAGTTTGCTCGCCTTATCGCGTGACTTGCGCCGCCAAGCGGCCAGGCGTGCCGCAGTTGGCCGGTCCAGGAACAAGGTTCGCCCAAAAATAGCTTCGACATTCTGCTCGACTTCTGCGCGCAAATTGTCGGTAATCTGTCGCATCTGAATGATCCGGCTTGATCGCCGCGATATGTCATCGAGATTGTCGCGGATCGGCTGTTCCCGTGGGATATTCGATATTGCACCGAAGATCGTGGAGAAGAAGCCGGGCAGGCTTTCATCCTCGGCTTCCTGCGCGGCTTGAAGCCGTTGAAGTGCACGATCGCTTTTGGCGACATCAAGATCAGGGCGTGGGTCAATGTAAACGAAACGGCGATCAACCTCACGTTTGGCCGGGCGGTTTTTCAGCGCTTCGATCGCTTGGGCGAAGGGGGCATTGGCGAGAACAGAGCCGTCAATCAATACGGTATCATCGGCGGTCCCGGCCCGGCTCTGGTTGGGCAAGATACGTTTTAGAAAATTGCGACGATTGGACCAGACATGACCACGATCAGATAATTCACTGTCCAGTTCCGTAACTGTGAATGGCGGAAATGCGCCAGGGAAGCTGGCTGTCGCGCGACCAGCGAAGACCAGCTCGGCGGGATCGGCAATATCGCCGCCATTTGATCCGCGCGTCGAAAAGCTGATGGTGATCCGATGCTCCATCTCCAGTGCCTCGGGAGGGCTGTGCAGCTGTAGCTTTTCAGGATGGCCAACAAAGTCAGTGACCGTCACAAACAAATCAAGTGGTTGTCCGGGTGGCAGCAATTTGGGCCCCCGCTCTGTCTTTTTCATGGTCGCAAGCGCATCCAGAATGAGACCAGAGAATATCTTGCCGCCAAAGGGCGGTGCAAACCAGCGCGCACGAACGAAGCGCGAGAGTTTCATTTTCACCTCTTCGCGGGCTTCTTTCGAAACCGTCTGTTCTACGGCGCCACCTTTGCGACCCAGTGCCATCCAAGCAATGGGTTCTGCCCAGAATTTCGAAAAGCGTGATAGCGGTCTCGCGTCTGGATCAAGCAATGTATCGACATCCGCCGTTTCGAGCCACATGTCGGTCAGAGGCTCAAGAGATTCACCCGAGATGATGGCTTGCGACAGAAATATGCCATTGATCCCGCCTGCGCTGGCACCTGCAATAATATCTGGCAGCACACGCAATTTGACAGTGCTTTCCTGTTCTATCCACTCCAAAATGTCGTAATAGGTCCCACGGCTGCACTTGTGGTTCTTTTCACCATCATGAAAATCCCTGCTGGCTTTGGCAAGCTTCCAGATTTCCTTGGTGATACCGTGCATGTAGATGGCAAGACTTACGCCGCCATAGCAAATAAGAGCGAGTCTGAGTTCCTTCTGGCGCATCGGATCAAGAGTGACAGGATGATCGGAATCACGCAAGCAGGAAAGCGGTTGAAAAAGCCATCAAAACCTATAATGTTCCTTTTTTGTTCTAGTGGAAGTCGGGTATGGCGAAACCAAAGAAAAAATATGTATGCCAAAATTGCGGCTCCATCACGCATCGTTGGCAAGGGCAATGCGCGGATTGCGGAGACTGGAATACGCTTGTCGAGGAAGCGGGTGACACTGTTTTTGCCGCGAAACATAATCTGCAAAGCGGTGGCCGGGAGGTTCGGCTAGTCGGGCTCGATTCTGAGATTCAGCTGCCCGAGCGCAAAAAGACCGGTATCGAAGAATTTGATCGTGCAGTTGGCGGCGGACTGGTCGCAGGGTCAGCGACATTGATGGGCGGCGATCCGGGAATCGGAAAATCAACGCTTTTGCTGCAGGTTTCAGCGAAACTGGCGAATGCAGGATGCTCTGTTGCGTATATTTCCGGTGAGGAAGCAGCGGATCAGGTACGGCTGCGTGCACGGCGGCTCGGACTTGGAAAGGCACCCGTCAAACTGGCATCAGCAACCTCGGTCCGCGATATTTTGACCACATTGGGTAAGGATGCTCCGGATTTCGTTGTGATTGATTCAATTCAGACCATGCACAGCGATCTTATCGAAGGTGCACCCGGAACGGTCAGTCAAGTAAGGGCATCTGCGCAGGAGTTGATCAAATTTGCCAAAGAACATGGCACGATGATCATGTTGGTCGGCCATGTGACCAAGGACGGCAATATCGCCGGACCGCGAGTATTGGAACATATGGTCGATACCGTGATGAGCTTTGAAGGCGAGCGCAGCCATCAGTACCGGATATTGCGATCGATCAAGAACCGTTTTGGTGGCACCGATGAAATTGGTGTATTCGCGATGGAGGAGATGGGTCTGGGCGAGGTCCAGAATCCATCTGCGCTGTTTCTGACCGATCGAAACGAAGAGGTGACTGGTGCAACCGTTTTCCCGGCACTCGAGGGAACGAGGCCCGTTTTGGTCGAAATTCAGGCGCTTACCGTCCGGCTGGCCAGCGGGGCGACTCCTCGCCGCTCGGTTGTTGGTTGGGACAGTTCCCGTTTGGCGATGATATTGGCCGTACTGGAAGCGCGTTGCGGCCTCAGTTTTTCAGGGGCAGAAGTTTATCTCAATGTGGCTGGTGGATATCGGTTGACGGACCCGGCGGCCGATCTTGCTGTCGCGGCCGCCCTGATCTCTGCCCATGCCGAAAAACCGATGCCGAGTGATGCCGTAATCTTTGGAGAAATAGCGCTTTCGGGTGAAATTCGGCCAGTATCCAATACCACGCTGCGGCTAAAAGAAGCCTCGAAACTCGGTTTCGGCAGGGCGCTGATCCCTGCCTCCAAGGAAACTGCGCCCGCAGGTGTGAATTGTGTGAACTTTGCGAAGCTTGCCAATCTCGTTGACCATATGCTTGGCCGCGATTAGCTAGTCTTTATGACTGGTCTCGATATTTTCGTTCTATTGCTCATGGGTGGTGCAGCCATTTTTGGTTTCTTGCGCGGATTTGTGCAGGAAACGCTCTCATTGATCGCTTGGATCATGATCATCTTCGCGGTGCGGTTTTTCCACATGCCCGTGACCGATTTCTTGATTTCACCTGTTGGTAACGAGGGTGGTGCATCGGTGCTGGCCTTTGGTTCAATTGTGATTGTAACTTATGCTTTGGGGCGCTGGATCGCCAAATCCATCGGCCGTAAATCGCGCAAATCTCTTCTGGGGCCGATCGATCGTGTCCTGGGCTTTGGTTTCGGGATGGTCAAAGGTCTGATTGGTGCCACGCTCGCATATTTGCTGGTCGTGCTTGTTTACGACAGCATCTATGGGGTTGCAGAACCGCGTCCCGAATGGATTGCAGACTCCCGTACCTATCCACTGCTCAACGCTAGCGGAGACGCTCTGGTCCAGTTCGTTGAAGAGCGGCGCGAAATCGCTGAGGTGGCAGAATGAGCGAAGCGCTTTATACACGTGACATCCTGCGTCTGGCTGTTTCCATTCCGCATCAGTCCAGACTTAAGAAGCCCGATGGTACAGCGGAAGTGCGATCACGCACCTGTGGCAGTCGCGTCGCAGCCGATATCATGCTGTCTGATGATGGGACAATTGGACAATTGGGAATTGAGGTGAACGCTTGTGCGTTGGGCCAGGCGTCCGCCGCGATTTTGGCCGCGGAGGCAATTGGCAAATCAGCAGATCAGGTTGTTATGGTCAGACAACAGCTTGCCGACTTTTTGGATGGCGCGGAAGACAGACCTGGAGATTGGCAGAATATGGATCATTTGATGGCAGCCAAAGATCATAAGGGCCGGCACCCCGCAATCCTGTTACCCTACGACGCGATACTTGCGGCATTTGAATCAGCTGCAACCAAGAATGAGGCTGCTTAGAATATGGAAGGTACAGAAACACATATGAGCGACCTGCTCTTTGGTGGTTTCATCATGTTGGGCGCAGCATTGATACTGGTGCTATTGTTCCGGAAATTCGGAATAGGTGCGGTTCTTGGATATCTGATCGCGGGCATAATGATTGGTCCGCAAGGCTTTGGCCTGATCAGCGAAGGCGAAACGATTCTTGAATTTTCGGAGATCGGGATCATCCTGCTGCTGTTTCTGGTGGGACTGGAACTGGCGCCAGCGCGCCTCATGCGGTTGCGCAACGCCATATTCGGGCTGGGATTAAGTCAGGTTGCCTTCTGCGGATTAGCCCTGTTTTTGCTGATCATGGCGACGACAAATTTCACATTCGGAGCCGCTATTGCGCTGGGTTTGCCGCTCGCTCTGTCGTCAACGGCTCAGGTTTTGCCGATGTTGCAATCCTCGGGCCGGCTCAACACGCCAACGGGTGAAAAGGCATTTTCTATCCTGTTGTTCCAGGATTTGTCGATCATTCCATTGCTAACGATCGTGGCGGTTTTGTCCCGTGCACCGGCTGAAGCCGGCGCACTGCCCGGCTGGTTGACTGCTGTTCTTGGTGTTCTGGCTATTGGCGGATTGATCCTTGCTGGACGATATATTCTGCAGCCTGTCCTGGAACTGATCGGCAGAATTGCCGAACGAGAATTGTTCATCGTGGCTGGATTGGTCGCTGTATTCGGCAGCGCAGCCTTGATGGAATTGATCGGACTATCTCCAGCCTTGGGCGCCTTTATCGCAGGCGTAATGCTCGCCAATTCTCCTTATCGCCACGAACTGGAAGCGGATATTGATCCCTTTCGATCCCTGCTGCTGGGCTTGTTCTTCCTTGCTGTCGGCATGATGCTGGATATCGGCGTAATTGCCGAGAATACGGCATTCGTGTTCGGTGCCGCAATGGCTTTGGTGGTGACCAAAATCGTCATCATATTCTCTCTGGGCAAGCTGTTTGGGATGGATACATTGCCCGCTTTGGGCATGGGCATGCTGCTTAGTCAGGGCGGTGAATTTGGTTTTGTTCTGTTTGCCGAGGCGGAACGGGCTTTGTTGATCCAACCGGAAGCTAGCAGCCTTTTTGGCGCGGTCATTACGGTGTCGATGGCGACAACGCCTTTGCTCATACTGATTGTTGAGCGTTTTAACGTTGCTCGAACAGAAGGTGATGTTGATCTTGATGATCCGTCACTGGCCGGCAAGGCGTCGGCGATTGTTGTTGGTCATGGGCGGTTCGGACAGACTGTTGCTCAGATGCTCAGCGGCGCGAACATACCTGTGACGATTATCGACATCAAGCCGCAGCAAATTGGCGTCAGTCAGAAATTTGGCCGCAAGGTTTTCTATGGCGATGGGACCCGTGTGGATCTTTTGCGTGGAGCCGGGGCGGATGAATGTGCTGCCATTGTTTTCTGCATGGATGGCAAGGCGTTAAACGCTGAGTCTCTCGACATGATCAAAATGTCTTTCCCCGACGCAAAACTGTTCGTTCGCGCTTATGATCGCGTGCATCTGCTTGAGGTAAAAAAGGCCGGTCTCGATGGTGTAAAACGGGAAGTGTTTGAATCAGCAATCCATCTCGCCCGTCAAACGATGACTGCTATAGATATCGATGAATCACTGATTGACGAAGTTGACCGCGAATTCCGGCAGCTGGATTGTGATCGCCTTGAAGCGCAGCGCGCGGCAGGGGATATGCTTGCTGGCAAGCATCTTGGCTTCGGAATTACGAGCACCAACAGGGGAGGGGATTAGGCTCGCGCCCTATCTAGCCTGATCGAGAAATGCAGCCACATCTTCCAAGGCCACATCATCTGCAAGAAATGTCTGACCAATACCGTTGGCCAGAAGGAACGGAAGATTGCCAGCGGTCATTTTTTTGTCGTGCAACATATGGTGTACGAGCCGCTCGCCCGGAGCATTGACTGAAGCGCTTTTCAGACCGTGCGGCAGACCGGAATGTTCCAGATGGCTTTCGACGCGAAGCGCATCAGCATCATCACAATGACCACGTCTGGCGGAATAGTGAAAGGCCAACGCCATGCCAGCAGCAACCGCCTCACCATGCACCAATGCACTGGAATATCCGGTTTCAGCTTCGAGCGCGTGTCCAAAAGTATGGCCAAGGTTTAACAATGCCCGGCGACCGCTGAGCTCTCTTTCATCCTCTACGACAATGGTTGCCTTCGCGCGGACACTCTCGGTAATGGCGTAAGTTAAAGCCTCTGGGTCACGATTGAGCAGCTCCGCGCTATTTTTCTCGCACCAATCAAAAAAAGGTGCGTTATTGATCAGACCATATTTGACGACTTCGGCATATCCCGCCCGCAATTCGCGATCGGGCAATGTGTCCAGCACCAACGGGTCGATCAAGACAAATTTCGGCTGGTTGAACCGGCCGATAAGATTTTTACCGGCGCGGCTGTTTATAGCCGTCTTGCCTCCGACACTGCTGTCCACCTGAGCGAGCAGGCTGGTTGGTATTTGGATAAAATGGCAACCGCGTTTAAGGATGGAGGCCGCAAAACCGGTGAGGTCACCAATAACACCGCCACCCAATGCGATAAGGGTATCCGACCGCTCTACACCCTCGTCCAGAAGCCAGTCGGTTAGTTGCTCGAGGACCGCCCAACTCTTGGTCTGTTCACCCGGGGGAAGGAGCTTGCTGATCACCTTGATCCCGGATTTCTGCAAATCCGTTTCCAGTCGATCGAGCCATTTGGCGGCGACATTGGTGTCGGTTATCAGGAATGCTCTATCGTTCCGGATATAGGGTTTGAGCCGTGCGGCAGCAGCGCCCAGGGCACCGGCTTCGATCACGATGTCATATCCGTTATTTGCAAGATCTACGGAAATTCGGTTCATTTACGGAGTGCCTTGATAATATTTTCGACAGTCAGGTCATGGGGCGCATCATTGCCGGTGACATGGTGATGTGCCAGCGCATAAACCGGATTTCGCTTGGCGGCCAGATCGCGCAATATGGTCTCTGGGTTCCCATTTCGAAGCAAGGGTCTGGTATCACGGCGAGAAACCCGATTGACCAATATATCGATATCGGCGTCCAGCCATATGGCTGTTGCTTTTGACAATATCAGTTCTCTCGTTTCGTCATTCATAAATGCGCCGCCGCCAGTGGCAATGACTTGTCGATCCTCTTCCATAAGTCTCGCGATGACCCGTCTTTCGCCATCTCGAAAATAGTCCTCTCCGAAACGCTCAAAAATCTCGGCAATTTTCAGATCGGCAGCCTTTTCGATCTCTTCATCGGCATCAACAAAGGGTAAATTCAGTTTTTTTGCCAGTCTTCGCCCTACGGTTGTTTTGCCAACACCCATTAAGCCGATCAAAACCAACGGTTTTTCGATCAATATACCAATCTCTTCACCGGATTCTTCGGTGGATCGGTCAAAAGGGTCTTTCATGTTTTTGTCCATTGGGGCAAAGGCTATACAGAGGATGTCATAGAGTGCAAAATGCAATGCGCTTGCAGTTGTAAATTTGATAAGAAGAGAGTTGGTAGAACAAAGATGTCGCGGAGCTTGGTTTTTCTGATTGTCTTTCTTGTTGCGGTCATCGGCGCTGTGTTTCTGTTGGCATCCTTGGATGTGGAGCAGGATTTGAAGCCGGTTGAAAAGCCAGTCGTTATCGAGGAATCGAACTAAGCGATGCGGTTTCGCCTAAAATATATTTCACTAGCGACAGTTGGTATTGCCGGTCTTGCGTTGTCATTGCCGGTCTTGGGGCAGAGCTCACCAGAATCACTTTTGCCGCCAGGTTTCGGTGATCCGGCTCCGGCGCCAGCACCTACACCAACCCCTGCGCCACAAGCCACTCCAGCCCCAGGGCCAACGCCCGCTCCGACGGCAAGTCGTCCGCCAACTTCTCCGTCTGGTGATCCCGCAACCAGCGCATCTGGTTCGGTTCCTGGAGTTCCGCCCATTCCGCCATCTTCGATATTGGATCTGAATGAAGATACCGATCTTGGTGAGTTGGATGATGCGTTGCAGCCGCAATATTATCTGGCGCCCGGAGCCCGGCGCTCGATGGCGCAAATAGGCGTTCTGACCGAACAATCCGGTGGCCTTGGCCCGGATGCATTTGGTGAAGAAGGCGGTCAACATCTCACCAATCTTATAAAAAATCTCAATGGGCCCATAATCTCGCGCTGGGCCTCGATCCTGTTGCGCCGCACACTGCTTAGCAAAGTGGACAGTCCAGCAAACGTCAATCCTGCCGATTGGACTGCAGAGCGTGCATGGCGTTTGCTGTTGATGGGTGAAGCCGATGCCGCGCGTGCGTTGGTCTTGAAGGTCGATGGCGGCAATTTTTCACCCCGGCTCTATACTGTGGCCATGCAGGCGCATCTCGCTACCGCAGATCCCGCGGGCATTTGCCCTTATGTCCAAGGTGGTTCACGAGTCAGTGAGGCACCGACATGGACAATGTTCGGCCCCATTTGCGCTTCTCTTTCCGGTGAGCAGAGTCGAGCAACGTCATTGTTGCGGGCGGCCCGTCGAGAAAAGGCCGCAACTGGAATTGACTATCTGCTCGCCGAGAAAACAGTCGGAGCAGGTTTCGAGGGACGGCGAGCTGTTACGATCAAGTGGGACGATATAGAATTTTTCAACAACTGGCGCTTCGGACTGGGATCTGCAACCGGGGTTGAACCGCCTGATCGCCTGTATGAACAGGCCGGAAGGCATGTCCAAGGTTGGCGTGCCCGGGCACCGATGTTGTCTAGAAATTCGCGGATCAAGGCAGCTGATACGGCGGCTGCTATCGGTGTATTGTCAAACAAGGCGATGGTTGATCTCTATGCCGCCGCCTATGATGACCCCGATGCTAGTGATGATTTCAAAGCGCGGGCATCTACCCTGCGACAGGCTTATACCAGCCCAACGGCGGCGGGCAGAATTGAAGCCATGCGGTTGCTCTGGAACCGATCCAATGGGGTTTTGACGTCTTACTCTGCAAAGATCCTCACCGCCCGTGCGGCGGCGCGGATTCCTGCTTCCCAAGATTTGGCCGATAGCAACGCGGATTTGATCGGATCGATGTTGTCAGCAGGACTAGACAACAATGCGGCGGGATGGGCCAGCGAGGTCGCACCGGGTAGCAATGGCTGGGCTTTGCTCGCTGTGGGTACACCAAATGAATTGGTGGCCGTCAGCTATAGCGGGCTTGATGAGTTTGGCGACAATGACGCAAGCCCGGGTAAGCTGAGGAGTAAATTTCTGCTTGCCGCCTTGGCTGGTCTAGGGCGCGTGGATGCTGAGGCTCTTCAGGAATTTTCGAACGACTTGGATTTTGATCTGGGTGAAACAAGCAAATGGACTGGTGCCATTAGATCCGCCGCACAACGCGGGCAGAGCGGCACCGTGGCCCTGTTGACCGCTATTGGTATGCAAGGTCGGGACTGGAATGCGATGTCGCCACTGCACCTGTTCTATATCACTCGTTCGTTAAGCCGTGTCGGTATGGAAGCCGAGGCCCGTATGATCGCTGCCGAAGCTCTGACGAGAACGTAGCTTTGCCTTGCCGTGCGTTGCTTTCCAACGGCATCAACTATCGCTATCTCTGACATATTATGAGCAACGACCCTGTTTACATTGATCGGTTTCTTGAGATGATGGCGGCTGAAAGCGGTGCTTCGCCAAATACGCTGTCCGCTTATCGATCGGATCTCGAGCAGGCATCGAGCTTTGCGAAGGGTTTGCTGTCAGAGGCTGATCGCGCGGGTTTGGAGAAAATTGCGAGCGCATGGAGTGAATTGAAGAATAGCAGTGTATCGCGCAAATCTTCTTCTCTTCGCCGCTTTTTCGGTTTTCTGGTTGAGGAAGGATTTCGGGCGGATGATCCATCAGATTCACTTCCGCGACCCGGAGGGCAGCGTTCGCTGCCGAAGATCTTGTCACATGAAGAGGTCGCGAAACTTTTTGAAACGATCGAGGTCCGACTAAATACAAAAAACCCAAAACCCAAAGACGCGCGATTATCAGCTTTGATAGAGCTGCTTTATGGTTCTGGGCTCCGGGCCAGCGAGCTGGTCTCGTTGCCCCGCAAATCAGTGATGATGGATCGTCCCTTTCTAATCATCAGCGGTAAAGGCGGAAAGGAACGACTAGTACCGATTTCTGACCGGGCGCGTCATGCGGTCAAAAGATGGATCGGCTTTGTCGATAAGGACGAAAAATATCTGTTTCCCTCTCGCACAGGGCATCTTAGCCGCATCCGATTGTTCCAGATTATCAAGGATCTAGCGACGAAATCCGACATCAATCCAACAAAAATAAGTCCGCATGTTCTGAGACACGCTTTTGCGACTCATTTGCTTGAGGGTGGAGCAGATCTCCGGGCGTTGCAGACGCTGCTCGGTCATAGTGATATCAGCACGACGCAAATTTATACCCACGTCGACAGTGCGCGCCTTGTTGAACTGGTAAATAACCGCCATCCGCTTAGCCGACATGATCTGACGCGTTGACGTTTCTGTCTGGCGGTTCTAACCGAATAAGATGACATCTTTCCTTGATTTTGAAAAACCGATTGCAGCTCTGGAATCGCGGATCATTGAACTCAGAGAGACAGCGGATGAAGGTTCGCTGGATATCGAATCTGAAATTGCGAAATTGCAGGCGAAATCTGCAAAAATGCTCCGTGAAACCTATGCAAATTTAACCCCTTGGCAGAAAACTCAAGTCGCACGGCACCCTGAACGACCACATTTCAAGGATTTCGTAGCGGGACTATTTGATGAATTTATTCCGCTGGGGGGTGATCGCAACTTTGGTGACGATCAGGCGATTATCGGGGGTTTTGCTAAGTTAGACGGTATCCGTATGGTGGTTATTGGTCACGAGAAGGGTGACGATACCGAAAGCCGTTTACGTCATAATTTCGGCATGGGAAAACCGGAGGGATACCGCAAAGCGATTCGGTTAATGGATATTGCCGACAGGTTCTCGCTGCCGGTTCTGACATTGGTTGATACGTCAGGCGCGTTCCCGGGTGTTTCTGCGGAAGAACGCGGGCAGGCCGAAGCGATTGCGCGGTCCACTGAGAAATGTCTGTCGCTCGGAGTGCCCATGGTGGCGGTGATTGTGGGCGAGGGCGGTTCTGGAGGCGCGGTTGCTCTGGCCGCGGCCGAACGTGTGTTGATGTTGGAACATGCGGTCTATTCTGTGATTTCGCCCGAAGGCTGTGCATCGATTTTGTGGCGTACCGGGGATAAAGCTGATGTCGCTGCGGATGCGATGAAAATTACCGCGCAAAACCTCAAAAAACTGGGCGTTGTTGATCGTATTGTGAAAGAACCGGTTGGCGGCGCTCATCGCGACCAAACGCTGGCTATCGCGACATTGGGTAAGGCGATTGTCGATGAATTCGCGACTTTGCGTGACAAGGATCGGAAAGAATTACGCGCGATGCGCCGCGAGAAATTTCTGCAGATGGGCACAGTCTAGCGCTTTCCCAACTCAAAATCGGCGCGGCACATGGCTCCATCCGGACGATAGTAACGCTATTTTACATGAGTGACCCTTCCGCTCGATCCTTCTGTGATATATCTTGCTCAGCAAGGAGAGTGTGATGAGAAGTAAATCAGTCAAGTTTCTGTCCACAGCGGCATTGCTTTCATTAATGGCCTGCGGCGGCTCAAATGCTGACGCAGGTGCAGTCGAATCTGCCAGCGCCAGTCAGTCGGCACCGCAAGGTGAAGTGCGATCGATTTCGGCTGCCGACAAAAAGAAAGGCGCAGAGGCTCATCCGCAGTTGCTGCAGGAATTCGGCGGAAGCTATGATGGTCCGCAAACCGCATATGTCGTTCGGATCGGACAAGATATCGCAGTGCAGTCCGGCCTGGGAGATGCACGCAGTGACTTTACGGTTACTTTGCTCAATAGCCCGGTAAATAATGCTTTCGCGATACCTGGTGGATATGTCTATTTAACCCGGCAACTCATGGCGTTGATGAACGATGAAGCCGAAATGGCAGGCGTTTTGGGGCATGAAGTGGGGCATGTCGCAGCCGAGCATGGCAGAAAAAGGCAGAAAGCAGCTCGAAGAAATAGTATTTTGGGAGCCTTGGGGCAAATCGGTGCAGCCGTTTTGTTAGGCGATTCTGCGTTGGGCAAACTGGGACAAGAGGTTTTTGGCACCGGTAGCCAATTGCTTACATTAAAATATTCCAGAAAGCAGGAGCATGAGGCCGATGACCTTGGCATCGCATATCTGGCCTCTGCCGGATATGCACCACAGGCGCTTTCGACAATGTTGGAGTCATTGGCAGCGCAATCCGCCATAGATGCCCGCGCAGCAGGCCGAGACGCACGAGGCGTTCCAACATGGGCCAGTACCCATCCGAATCCGGTGCAGCGCGTTTCGAGAGCTGCAAAAAACGCAAGTAAATTGGGTATTAGCGGTGGCAAACGCAATAGGGATGCTTTTCTGAGAAATGTCGACGGTATTCTCTATGGTGATGATCCAAAACAAGGCGTTATTGAAGGAAATGATTTTCTGCACCCTGATCTGAAATTGAAGTTCACGGTGCCGAATGGCTTCTCTATGCAAAATGGGACGCGGGCCGTTACGATTAGAGGGTCGGCAGGGCAAGGGCAGTTCTCGACAGGCCCCTATAACGGCAATATGACAACTTATATCGCGTCGGCTTTCAAGGCTGTGTCCGGGAAAGGACAAGCCATTGAATATGGAGATATTCAGCGCACAACAGTCAACGGCTTGCCAGTATCTTATGCGATTGGACGGGTGAAGAGCAGAAATGGCCAGGTAGACGTCACTGTTTTTGCTTATGAGTTTTCGAAAAACAGCGCATTCCACTTCGCGACCCTGGCACCGGCCGGCAAAGGCGCTGTATTTTCGCCCATGTACGACAGCGTTAAAAGGCTAACCTCGGCAGAAGCGGCGGCAATCAAGCCGCGGAAAATTGATGTGGTGACGGTTAGAAGAGGAGACACAATTGACAGTCTCTCACGAAAAATGGCCTATACCAGTTACCAGAAGGATCGGTTTTTGGTTCTAAACCGCATGCGGTCTAATGAAAACCTGCGTGCGGGCCAGAAAGTCAAGTTGGTCACTTATTGATTTCCGGCTGAATATTGCGCACAAAAAAAGACGGCAGCCTTTGCAGGCTGCCGTCCCAAATTTCTAAATTAATCCGAAGATTAACCAGCCATTTCACTTTCAACTTCGTTGAAGGTGTTGCTGAGGGTGTTACCCAACTGACCCATTGCAACGATGGCTGCAACAGCGATCAGAGCAGCGATCAGGCCATATTCAATAGCCGTTGCGCCTTCTTCGTTCTTAAACATTTTACGTACGAGTTTCATGTCTGGTCTCCTATATTTGACAAACTTCACTTACCCAATCAAACCCAAATTCCGGGTCGATAATGATCACACTAATTCAGAAAACTTTATAAATGTTTAATGACATACGGCCATTTAGGAACTTGCGACTACTTCATCAGCAACTGTGTTCCACATGTTTCCGGTTGAATTTGCCACGCCACTAATCGCCACAATTGCGGTGATCGCGATGAGTGCCAAAATCAAACCATATTCAACGGCCGTCGCCCCCTGTTCCGAACGATATAATTTTTTAAATAGTCCCATTATATCCCTCTCTTCACTTCTAAAGTTCTGCTAAGTTGCGAACGAGCCGTGTTTCACAGAAAGGGATTAACAAAATCCTTACATCGCAAAAAAAAGTGGAAAATAATCCGACATATCTGTTCGTAGTGGCTGCCGCTCTGGTTGACCAAAACCGCAATATTCTGGTGCAACAGCGCCCTCAAGGCAAGCCAATGGCCGGACTGTGGGAATTTCCTGGAGGTAAGGTCGAGGCCGGAGAAACACCGGAGCAGGCCTTGGTAAGGGAGCTTCAGGAAGAACTTGGTGTGACGATAGAAACTGGGACATTGGTTCCTGCCGCCTTCGCCAGCGAACCGCTTGATGGGAAACATCTGCTGCTGCTTCTATATACGTGTCATGAATGGACAGGTGAAGTGCGGAATCTTGAGGCACTTGATATGAAGTGGGTTCCGGTTAGTGCGTTAGAACAGCTGGAAATGCCTCCCGCCGATATACCTCTGGTCGCACAGTTGCGTGCGATATTGTGACCGCAGTCAGTCTTCCGAAGGTTTGTTGAGCACGGTTTTCAGAGACATCTGACCGCTACCGCGACGCGCGGGTGTCGGTTGATCAGGATGCGGAGCCCAGCCGCATAGATAAACAATCTCGATTTGCTCTGTGGTTTTGCCTTCGCCGTCCGCTCGATCCTGAAAACCTTGCTTCATCTTCAGATAGACAGTGCGAGGCAGCGACCGGACTTTATCCTTTAGAATATTTCCGGAGCCCAAATCCCTGATGTCGCTCACCAATTTATCAATATTGGCATAGCGCAGATACAGGCGGTCACTATCTACCACAGGCAATGCAAATCCAACCCGGGCCATAAGGTCACCGGCGGTACGGATATCTATTTGCGGATGAACATGGGCAGATATCCTGTCGCCTTCGGCCTCCATCATCGCCATCTTCAAGGTGGTAAGGCTCTCAGCGCCAATGAAAGAGCCTAGAAAAAGTCCGTCGGGACTCAACACACGTCGCGTCAGCGTCAAAGCCCCCGGCAAATCATTGACGCTGTCCAGCGTGGCAATGTTTATGATGAGATCAAAGCTGTGATCTGCAAATGGCAGGCGATCTTCGTCACACTGCACCCCTCCGAACGAACCGGCAAACATCAGGCTCGCGTCGGCGGTCACGATATTGATATTAAGCTTGGTTAGCGCCAATCGGAGATTGGGTCCGGCTTGCCCAACTAACAAGCATTTTTTGAATTCGCGTTTCACCAGAGAAAGTCGATCCAATATTTCCTTGGCCATGATTTCGCTGATGAAATCCCGGCCTTGAGATCGATGAAATGCCCGATCTCGAAAATAACGCCTTCTGGCGCGATCAAATAACTCTTCGGGGCCGCTTGTGTCATGCATATGGCCTTGTGCCTCTGGTAAGAACGGCCGACAAGAACAAATGGAAATTTTATCCGGGTTGCTCAAAACGATGCTCGATTTTGCGCTTCCGCCGCGATGTCCAATTTGCGGTGCTACGGTGGAGTTTGACAATCGCTTTTGCCTGTCCTGTTGGCAAGGCCTGGATTTCCTGAATAAACCCTGGTGCTCGTCATGCGGCAGGCCCTTTGCTTTTGAACAAGGCGAAGGGGCGCAATGCGTTTCCTGCTTAAAAATACGGCCGAAGCATGATGGTGTTCGGGCTGTGGTTGCGTATGATAATAAAAGCAGCCTTTTACCCATGCGATTGAAATATGGTGCACGTCTTGGACTGGCCGATCTAATCGCACAGCAACTGGCCCGATTCCTGGATGATGTTCCGTCTGACGCGCTTATAATCCCGGTGCCGCTCCATAGGCGGCGTCTATGGTCGCGCGGTTTCAATCAGGCTGTGCTAATCGGTCGCGCCCTTTCGGAACATAGCGGACTTGTCATGCGAACGGATATCTTGATCCGTAAAAAAGCGACTCCGCCGCTGCGTTCGATGTCCGCGAAACAGAGGCGTAATATTGTACGAAACGCTTTTTTACTGTCACGCGATCGGGAAAGCGGATTGAAGGGAAAAGCGGTCGTTCTGGTCGATGATGTTTATACTACAGGCTCGACTGCTAATGCCTGTGCTGAAACATTGAAGAAATCAGGAGTGAGCAGCGTATTGGTTTTCTGTTGGGCAAGGGTGTTGAAGGATGATGAACAGAGTTGAATTTGTTGCCGATCAGGACCATCTGCGTAGATAAGAAACTAGATTGGAAGACTCTTATGGCGAAAGTCGAAATTTATACCAAGTTCACATGTGGATACTGCTTTCGTGCAAAGGCCTTGCTGAACAGCAAAGAGGTTGCTTTTGAAGAAACAGACATCACCATGGGCGGTCCAAAGCGGCAAGAAATGATCCAGCGTGCCGGAGGAAGTACCACGGTGCCGCAGATATTTATCAATGACCAGCATATCGGGGGCTCCGATGATCTCGCTGCTTTGGAAGCAGCTGGTAAGCTGGAAGAGCTGTTGGCGGTCTAATTGCCAAGCCGTATCGCCTTGGCTCAGATGTGCAGCGGTATAGAACCGGCTGTCAACGCCCGCATATTGGAGTCGCATATCGATGAGGCGGCATCTGCAGGCGCAGAAATAATATTTACGCCGGAAATGACAGGACTCGTCGATCGCAATCGCAAACGAGCAAAGTCTCGTATCTGTGAAGAGCAGAGCGATTTGGTCCTTCGTACAGCCCGCGATGCGGCATCCCGTAACGCTATATGGGTTGCCCTTGGTTCTCTGGCGATTAGTCCGAAGGAGGCCGATACCGGCAAGTGGGTAAATCGGTCTTTTCTGATCAACCCTGAAGGTTCAGTTGTCGCACGCTATGACAAGATCCATCTGTTTGATGTAGATCTGGATACCGGTGAAACTTGGCGGGAATCGGTCGCCTATGAAAGCGGAACCGAGGCGGTAACGGCATCTGTATTGGGTGCGTCACTCGGTCTTTCTGTTTGTTATGATCTGCGTTTTCCCGCGCTCTATGCCGCGCTGACCAATGCTGGTGCTGATATTCTATCGATACCCGCAGCGTTTACGGTTCCAACCGGGAAGGCGCATTGGGAGATATTATTGCGCGCGCGCGCGATTGAGGCTGGTGTTTTTGTTGTTGCCGCTGCGCAGTCCGGAGAACATGAAGATGGCCGAAAAACCTACGGTCACTCTATGGTGATCGACCCGTGGGGTGAGATATTGCTTGATATGGGCACAGAAACCGGTGTGGAGATCTGTGATATTGATATGAGCGCCGTCAGTGCCGTGCGCCGCCGCATTCCCGCGATCGCCAATCGTCGGTCATTTGCGGCACCGAAGGACTTGTAATGCCAAGAGCTATGCAATGATAGTATTCGACCTAGTTTGCCGAGATGGCGGCCATCAGTTTGAAGGCTGGTTTGGTTCTTCTACCGACTATGAAAAACAGCGCCAAGCGGGCTTGATCGATTGCCCAACTTGTGGATGTACGTCCATCGACAAGGCGGTGATGGCGCCGAATGTCGGTATAAAGGGTAACCAGCGTGCCGGTTCGCAGCCAGCCACAACCCATGCAGAAGAGCCCGCTTCAGCGGATGAGAGCGACCAATCGGTAAGCAATCAGGTTGCTATTTCTGCCGAATATCAGGAGTTAATCGGCAAATTGGCGCAGGCGCAAGCCAAGATGCTTGAACAGTCGGAATGGGTAGGCGGCGATTTTCCCGAACAAGCACGGGCGATTCATTATGGCGAAAAGGACGTCGTACCGATCCATGGAACAGCGTCGGCAGAAGATGCAGCTGAGCTTGAAGAAGAGGGTATTGAGCTTACGCAGCTTCCGCTTCCGGTCACACCACCTGAGGAACAAAATTGACTGGTCTATGGCTTAGCCAGAGGTTAGATAGCCGGCAGGCGCCCGTAGCTCAGGTGGATAGAGCATCAGATTCCTAATCTGGGGGCCACAGGTTCGAATCCTGTCGGGCGCACCATTTTTATCGATTATTGGCTGTTAGAGATCGAACGCCATGCGCGACATGATTTCGACGCTCTTATTTTCAAATACTGCGTCGCCTAATTCAGCCTTCTTTTCAGCCAGCAGCTTGTCGCGATCCTTAAGCATATCGACGATTGGATCACGAAAGACTTCGACGGCAGCGGTGAGCCAGTCGTTGACCAATGGATCACCGGGGGCCTTTTTCATGGAGAAAAGCTTGAGCCGGGATGCGATGGCATCAGCGGGCATGAAATATTCGTATGTCACCCAATAGTTGGTTGTGAACCAGCTTAGCGGCATACCATCAAGACCAAAGCTGAGTGCGCCGAAATGCACAACACCTTGGGTCGGCTTGCCATTGGGTAATTTCTTGGGTGGTTCGTAGAGTGCGTCTACACCCTTGAACATGTCGAGCGGCAGAAACATGTGAAAATGGCCATGTTCGCCTTCTTCCCGTTCCTCGGGCTTGTGCGCATGGTAAAACCAGCGCGACTTGTTGCCGGGGGCAACACAGTCGCCCTTCGGATAATGTTCATACTGAACGAAAGGGGCGTCTGCCGGTACCACTCTGGGTACTAGCGAGACGCCCTCTTTAGCTATTTGGCCAGTAAGCTCAAACAGCCTTTCTAATGCATTTGTCAATGCGCTGTACTGATATTACTCAGTAGCGGCACATGCAGCGGCACATGCAGCATCACCAGCGGCACATGCAGCAGCACATGCGGCACAACCAGCGGCTTCAGCGGCACAACCAGCGGCGCATGCAGCAGCACAACCAGCGGCACATGCAGCATCACCAGCGGCACATGCAGCACAACCAGCGGCACATGCAGCACATTCAGCGGCACATTCTGCAGCTGCAGCAGCATCTTCAGCTTGCTCAGCACATGCTGAAAGAGCAGGAACTGCAAGAGCAAGACCACCGGCTACTGCCAGCATTTTGCGGAAACTTGTTTCGTTAGACATTAAAATATCCCCTTTGGAATGAACTAGACTTTCCCCTCTATCTGCAAAGATATAGGCATGGCAAGTCTATTTCTAAGTTATGATCGAAAATGGCAGAAAATCTCGCTTTATTGGGCAGTAAATTGGTTAATTGCTCAAAAAAGGGGCGATGAATCGAGCCGATTCTCTCGCTATTTCTCGACACCGCGGATTTTCCCCCATTGCCGGGCAACGGTGTAGCCGAGATAACCAGTGCCGAACAAAGCATATAGTGGCTCAGGAATACCGACCAGATAGGCGTTCATCCCACGCGCAATATTATGTGCCGCTTCGGGGTTGATGGCCGCGATCAGGCCCATCGGAATAGACCAGAGCAGCAACAGGTACATAACATATAGAAAACTTGGCCTCGCACGACTGGTCCACGGGTCGCGAGATCCGGCCTCAGCCAATATCGCAGACATTTGAGCGCGGATTTGCTCCAGTTCCTGGCTGCCTTCGAGTTTGAGCAACTCCAGCTTGGCGCGATCACGCCCTTGCTTGTCAGGAATAATCTTGTCGATGATTTTGGATACAGGTCCGATGAGCGTGGATAGTAAAGTCACGGGTTTTATCCTTTCTGATTGGATCACGGATTAAGAAGGCAGAATTTGAAAATAGCGGCGAAGTGTATTTTGTGTTGGGAAGGTCAGGCCAAAAGGATCACACCAACTGGGGTCAATCTCAGCGCTTTTTTAGAAGACGCCTTATCCGATTCGATTGGCCAACCAGCCGTAAAGAAAAGCCTCATTGGCCGGTCGTTGTTCAGCCAGTTTTATATAGCGTGCGCCTTGCAAGGCCTCGACAGCCTTGCGCAAAACAACCTCACCGTCGGCTCCGCGCTTGTCCAAGAACCGTTTTAACGCATCGAGGGTTTGTGGGCCTATTTTGCGGTCGGTTGCAATATCAACATAATCTAGGCCATTGCGATTCAAGGCGTTCAGCGCCCTTTGCAAGAAACCCGCTGCAGTGGCTGGCCCCATATTAATGCCGGTGTCGAACAATTCCTCGGCCAGCCGTGGAGCCAGCGTTGCGATTTTATCAAAGGCCGGACGTAACCAGTAATTGCGCTTATATATGGCGGCAGCTTGATCATAGGGAAAGTGGCGCATGTCACCAGCATAACCGTGACGGCGCGCCACAGCCTGAGTCACGCCCCAGCGGGTTGCGCCACCGCGGTCGGCCGGATGGTTGGAATAATCACCTTCTATCGCGATGGCATTGTCGATGAGCTTGTCGATATTCATATCAGGTCCTCTCTCTCTAGTCAGGGGTTAAGGGTCTGAAATAACCTATTTGGTTATATGTAGGAAAGAACAATTTTCTGCGATGGAATTTAATTGACTGATTAACTCTGTTCGGGCCTATTCGGAAACATGATTGGCACGATGATTCGTCAGATGTGTTGCAGCGTCTGATCAACGCCAAAATAATAATATTTAGGAGCTGGTAGATTGAACTTTGATTTCTCTGATGATCAGAAATTCCTGCGTGATGAAGCGCGCAAATTTTTGGAAGCCCAGTGCACCAGCGCTCATGTACGCGCCGTGCTTGATGATGATGCGATGAGCCATAATGACGAAGTTTGGCAAAAAATCGTTGAAATGGGCTGGCTTGGGGCCGCTATTCCGGAAGAATTTGGCGGGCTTGGCTTGGGCATGCTGGAACTTTGCGTGATTGCTGAAGAGCTGGGCCGGGTTTTGGCACCGGTTCCGTTCGGGTCGTCTGCTTATTTCTTTGCCGAGGCGGTGAAGCTGGCGGGAACCGAGGAACAGAAAGCGGAATGGCTACCCAATGTCGCCGACGGCAGTATCGTAGGTTGCCTTGCAACCACCGAAGGCCCCGGTGCGCTGTCGGCATCATCGGTTCAGATGATCGCCAAGGATGGCAAGCTGACCGGGACCAAGGTGCCAGTGACTGATGGTGATGTTGCAACCCACGCCGCGGTGCTGGCCAAAGAGGGCAGCGGGACTGGCCTTTACGTGGTGGCGTTGGATCAAGACGGAGTATCGCGAAAGTCGCTGAAGACCATTGAGCCGACCCGCAGCCATGCTGAGATTACATTTGATGGCGTACCGGCTAAACGCTTGGGCAACGAGACCGGCAACGGAATGACGGTGCTCGACCAGGTGATGAACCGCGCGGCGGTTTTGCTGGCTTTTGAACAATTGGGTGGCGCATCGCGCTGTCTGGAAATGGCCACCGAATATGCCAAGGAACGTCAGGCCTTTGGCCGGCCTATTGGTGGCAATCAGGCGATCAAACACAAGCTGGCTGATATCTATGTGAAAAACGAAGTGGCGCGTTCCAATGCCTATTATGGTGCATGGGCGCTATCAACCGATGCAGCAGAATTGCCGGAAGCGGCGGCAGCGGCGCGGGTTGCTGCGTCGGAAGCCTTCTGGTTTGCGAGCAAAGAAAATATCCAGACGCATGGCGGCATGGGCTTTACCTGGGAGGTGGATTGCCACCTCTATTATCGCCGCGCAAAATTGCTGGCCGTGCAGGCCGGCAGCCCGGCAGTCTGGAAAGAAAAACTGGTTTCCGCACTTGAAGCCAAAAACGCGGCTTAGTCGATAATTCCCTGAGAAGGACAAAAAAATGGATTTTACAGATACAACAGAAGAGGCAGCATTCCGGGCCCAGGCCAATGCGTTTCTAAGCCAACATCTTGAACCCAAAAAAGCAGCTGCTATCCGCTCTGGACGGCGCGACGATTATTTGCAGCGGGCAAAGGACTGGCAGAAGGTGAAAGCCGAGAACCAGTTTGCACAGATTACATGGCCCAAGGAAATTGGCGGGCGCGGCGGCACGCCAATGCAACAGGTTATCTGGAATCAGGAAGAATCCAAATTTGATGCGCCAACCGGGCCATTCGCGATCGGCCTTGGCATGTGCGTGCCAACGGTTATCGCCTTTGGCTCTGACGAACATAAGAAGCGCTATGTTCAAAAAGCGTTATTTGGCGAAGAAATCTGGTGTCAGCTATTTTCTGAGCCCGCAGCTGGATCGGACGTTGCCGGTCTGAAGACCAAAGCGGTTAAGGATGGCGATGATTGGGTGATCAATGGCCAGAAGGTGTGGACCTCGGGCGCACATTATTCCGACTATGGCATCTTGTTGGTCCGCACCGACCCCGATGTGCCCAAGCATAAAGGCCTGACAATGTTCATTGTCGATATGAAACAGGAAGGTGTCGATGTACGCCCGATCCATCAGGCATCAGGGGGTAGCGAGTTTAACGAGGTTTATTTCACCGACGTCCGTATTCCGGACAGCGATCGGTTGGGCGAGCCTGGCATGGGCTGGAAAGTGGCTTTGGTTACGTTGATGAATGAGCGGCTGGCTGTCGGCGGTTCACCAGGACCCGATTGGGCGGAAATCATGGACTATGCGCGATCCTCGGGTTCGATGAGCGATCAGGCCTTTCGCGCGAAATTGGCCGACTGGTATGTCGCGGCGCAGGGGTACAAGCTGACCAAGTTCCGCACCCAGACAGCCTTATCGAAAGGCGAAACACCGGGGCCGGAAAATTCCATCGGTAAGGTGATTACCGCCAATCATCTACAGGATATTTGCAACAGTGCGATCGAGATGCAGGATCATTACGGGATTATCTCCGACAAGGATCATGCGCCAGCAGATGCGATCTTCCAGGAAAGCTTTATGTGGGCCCCAGGTTTGCGGATCGCTGGCGGAACCGACGAGATCCTGAAAAATATCATCGCGGAACGGGTACTCGGTCTGCCGCAGGACGTGCGGGTCGACAAGGACAAACCGTTCTCGGCCTTCTAAAGCTACCGCCTAAGCCGCGATCAGATCGCGGACTTCGGCCGCGAGACCATAGGATTTTTCGCGAGCAGCCTGATCAAAGATCGAGCCGCACACGATCAATTCGTCTGCTTGCGTGCGGTCGAGAAAGGCACGGACGCCGTTTAGTACCGCATCAGGCGCACCAACCGCGCTGCCCTGCATGATCTGTGCAAGCATTGATTGCGCTTGTGGTGGCAGGCTTTCGCGATAGCCCTCGACCGGCGGCGGCAATTTGCCCGGATTACCGGTGCGCAAGGCAACGAAACTCTGCATCATCGAGGTTGCCAGATGCTCTGCTTCATCATCTGTGTCGGCCGCAAAGATATTGAACCCGCACATCGCATAAGGTTCCGCCAGTTGCGCCGATGGCTTGAAGTCGCGGCGATAGATAGCCAGCGCTTCATCCAGTGCTTGTGGCGCGAAATGGGAAGCAAAGGCATAAGGCAGGCCGAGGGCGGCGGCGAGTTGCGCGCCAAACAGACTGCTGCCCAATATGTAGAGCGGTATTTTTGCACCTGCACCTGGTGTTGCCTGAATGCCAAGCGCTTCATCGCCTTCGAGCAAGGCTTGAAGCTCAACGACATCGCGCGGAAATTGGTTGGGATCGGTATTCAAGTTTCGCCGCAGCGCCTGAGCAACCCGCTGGTCGGAACCCGGTGCGCGTCCTAGTCCTAGATCAACGCGTCCGGGGAACAGTGCCTCCAATGTCCCGAATTGCTCGGCGATTACTATCGGTGCATGATTGGGCAGCATGATTCCGCCTGCGCCGATGCGAATGGTTTTCGTGCCCGCACCAATATGACTAAGCGCCACGGAAGTCGCGGCGCTGGCAATCCCGGCCATTCCGTGATGCTCTGCCATCCAGAAGCGTTCAAAGCCCAAGGCTTCGCCATGCTGGGCGAGCGCGAGCGAGCGGTCTAGCGCTGTCTTGACATCGGCCCCTTGCGGTACCGGTGAAAGGTCAAGAATAGAGAACTTCACGGCTTTGTTCATGATTTACCTCTTTTGCCCAAGCTGGCCTGCCACTTTAATTGCATAGCCGCTCGGCACTTTTCGAAAACCCAATGTTGGCAGCAACAGCGTCCACGCCCGGTCATTTCCATTAAGGAATAGTCGCGCGGTGTAAAAACCATTACCTTCCAGTTTCATCGTCAAATCTTCCATGCCTGAACCGCTTGTGAGCGGCAGCACGAGCACACCATCCTCGCAGATAGCATCCCCGAGCAGACCCCGTTTCAAATCCAGTCCTGGGATATTGGCATCCAGAGACAGCCGAACCTTCCCGCTGGCTGACTGACAGCGGCCACCGGCAAAGGCAACGCTGACATTATCCAGCGCGATACTAGATGCTGGCAGGGGGGCAAGGGTTTGGCCTACGCTCAAAATCGTCGTGGCATTTTCGACCAATAGGGCAGATCCCTGTTTCCCAATCGTGGCTGAGAGCCCGGAATCTCCGGAACTGGCTGGTCGTTCCAGATCCAATTTGACATTGCCGGTCAGCAGGGGAAAAAACTGCACTCCGGCATCCAGATCGCCCAGTGCAAAAGGTCCCAACTGGGCCTGTTCGATACGCCCGTTCCAAATGCTGCCGCTAATCTCCCGAGCAGAAAATTTAGTGTTTTCCAGCCCCGCCATGCTGACCGCCAGCTTCAGTGGCATGAAGACAAACGCCATTATTATCAGCCCGAGGGCAATCAATATGTAGATCAAAGCGCGCGGCACCTGCTTTCCCATTCATTCCCGTTCCACTATTGTAGCTCAGGCATAAACTGATCAAAATAGGTATAAATATCTGCTTCATCACGGCTTGCGGCGTTACGCCAGGTCGGTGCAGATTTGGGGTTGAGCAAGGCGCCGCGCGGAGAAAGAACCAGCACGGTCGGTGTGCCCTTGATCGCGTCAATGCCGAACCGTTGGGCGATATCAATATTACGATCCCGATACCCGACGTCGACATAGACGACTTGATATTTCGTTTTCAACATGGTCGCAAAGCGGGGTTGTTCAAACCAGCCAGCGAGCCCGCGGCTATCGTGGCACCAGTTGGCGCCCATCACCAGTATCACGCGCTTGTCCTCCACTGCAGCCCGGGCCAAGGCAGCATCGACATTCTCCGATGCGTTGGCGTCCTTTTTATAGGGCTTGGCCTCCGGATGTTCTGCAGCAGCTTCATCTGCATCTGGGGCGGCGAGAGCAGGGACCGCGCATGCTAGACCTGCGCCAAGGAAAATCTGTTTCAACATATTAGCCACCTGCCTGCGCGATCAGTTTCGGAAGATTGCCCATCGCTGCCATGGCATTGGCACGGAATGCTTCGAGCACGGCAATTTTCTCTTTATCATCCGAACCGACGCCGAAAATCATCTTACCAAAGCCGTCGAGCCTGCTCTGTGTGATCCATCCATTGACGACCTTGTCTTGCGACCATTGAAACTGGTTCATCATGTTGACCATTGTCGCGGCCGGATATGTTTCGATACCATCAGGTAAAGGTATCGGTTGGCCGAGCCGGTTCTTGGTTTCGCCATCTTCATAGGTGACTTCGAGAAACGCGCTCAGCGCGGCGCTGAAAGCCGGCTGCGGCACGCGGATCATTTGCAGCGTGATCAGGTCATCCTGAAATTGCGGAACCACTGGGCGGCGTTCGACTGCAGTGGCGGTGCAGTCGATATAGAGCGTTTCCGCTGGCATAGGATAGTCGCCCTCTGTCAGATGCATGCCACCTTCATCAATGGTTTCAACATGCCCCATCCGGACGACATTCTTAATCCGTCGCAGGATATCCACTTCACCTTGGGAGATCGTCGCATAGTGAAACATGCTGGGTGTCGCGTCGGGATCAATGCGCAACATGACGCCGCAGGCTTCGAGACGCAAGAACAGGTCATCGGCGGTTTCGGCCGCAGCCAATGCCGCCATCAAATCTCTTTGGCCGCCAATGGTTTCGTGAAAAAATTCTTGTCCCGGCTGGGTATTGTTCCGATTGAGGAGCCAGCTATCACGCGGGCAGACCCAGATGATGTCATCCGCATCTGCGCCCGAGCGCAGCAGCCAGACACCAACATCCATGGCCGTTTTGCCTGCACCGAGGATGACGAATTTTTTGGGTCTTGGTCCTGCACTTTGCCAAAGTTGTGGCAAGCCATTGGGTGGTATCATTTGGACGCCGTCCTTCACTTCAAATTTCGGCGTATGGGTGGATGGAACAGTCGTGCCATAATAAGTCGCATCAACGGTTTTTTTGCGGATATTGATCTCCGTTTCCTTCCCCGAAAGCAAAGATACAAATTTGCCATCTCCGATAAAATCACTCATCGGATGATAGCTCACCCGTCCGCTGGGTAAGAATCGCTGGTGCATTACCTTCTCAAAGTAGCTGTTCACCTCCGCACCGGAAGCGAGCTCGTAATAGCCTTTGTTCAGCCCGGCCGTGTCAATTGCACCGCTGCCCAATTCGGTTGAGTTCACGCCATAAAAGGCAGAGGGTTGATGCAGGGACACAAAGGGGTAGGCGTCATTCCAGTGACCGCCTGGTTTGCCGTGCCGGTCGACGATCGTAATATGCGCATTGCTTTCTTCAAGCAACGTATCGGCAAATGCCATGCCGACGGCACCGCTACCGACAATGAGATAATCCGTTTCGGCAGTCGTCATCCTGTCTTTCCTTCGCGTTCTTTCGAAAATCTCTAGTGATTTCCGGAGCGAAGGGCAATCAAACTTCCAAAGGTGTCAGCGAACAGGCGGTTGTAAGACCAAGACCGCGTTTCATGGCAGGATAGGCCCTGACCATCGCCGCAGCCATTGCCAGTTCCCGCCGGACTGCGCGTCCGAACTGCTGTTCAATCCGCAACCCCAGATCGTCTGCCTCTGCGGATTGCCGGGCAATGGCCTGGCCGAAATCAAAAGCCAGTTTGTTGTCGCCGGTCAATTTGCCGGCCAGCATGGCATTGACCTCGTCTCGCGGCAATCCTTCCGCCAATGCGCCTTGCGCAGCGGTGATCGCGCAGGGCCCGCAATCCTCGACCAGTACCGCACCAATCCGCGTAGCGGACAACAGGCCTGCGCTCGCTTCATAGCGATGATTGCTGGCCGGCATGAAATGTTTGAATTTCTCCAGCATGTGCCCGGGTGCGCTTGCGATCTCATGGATATAGGCGCTTTCACCCGGCGACATTCGGTCAGTCGCGGCCAGAAACAGGCGGTCGGGCACACCCGCTGGCGCTATCCGCTGGCGGAAAAACAATATGGCAAGTGCGGCCAGTACGAGCAGCGGCGGCCCCAAAACCCCCGGCGCATCGGCGACAAACACAGCGGGTGAACAAATGCCCACCGACACTTCATAGATATGCAAAACCCCGTGCAACGATAGCCATAGGGCGCCAGCCAAGGCAGCCATCCATCGCATGTGGATGTTGATCGAGGCATAGAGCAATATGATGCCGCAAGTCGCATAGGCTATCCCGATATCTCGAATGAAATGCTTGTTCGGCGGACCGGTAGTGATGACGGTGGGGATCGCGGTATACCAGTCGAGCGGACTGATGATCATGAATGTTCCGAAAAGCAGAGCAAATATTCCAACGGCGATGACCAGCACTTGCGCGAGCCTGTCGAGAAAGTCGGGTTTTCCGGTTTGCACGAGCATCTCCTAGATATTTTTAATTCAGACAATAGATATCCGAATAAAAAATATTGTCAATGTGGATTCGGGAAATTGCCGTCACTGCACTATTCGGATATGAAATATCGGAATATTATGGAAAGCGGATAACCTATGCAGATTTCCAAGGGTGTTGAATGGGCGGCGCATGCTGCGGCATTGTTGAATGGTCTTCCTGCCGGTCGCGGTCTGAAAGCGGAAGCTTTGGCCCGCTATCATGGAGTACCGGCGCCCTATATGGCGAAGCAGCTACAGGCCTTAAGCAAGGCCGGAATCACAAAAACATCGCGCGGTGCGCATGGCGGCTATCGTCTCGCCAAACCAGCGGACGAGATTACGCTGTGGGATATTACCGCGGCGGTTGATGGGCGGGGCCCTGCATTCCGGTGCACTGAAATTCGCCAAAACGGCCCATGTGGGCTGAAACCCGAAGACTGCAAACGACCCTGCCAGATCGCTGCTGCCTTTGCGTCTGCCGAACAGGCCTTTCGAGACAGTTTGGCAGCGGTCTCTCTTGCTGATCTGGCCGGGCAGGTTGTCAAGGATTCCGAGCCGGACCATCTGCTTGCCATGATGAACTGGCTGAATGCAGCGGCTGAACCGTTGAGTGAGAAAAGCGCCTAGCCAGTCACATCAACTTGAACATCGTCTCAAATCGCAATGGCTCGGCCAGCCAATTATCATAATTGTCCATCACCGCCTTTGTATATGGCTTGCCATGATGCTCGCTTAACGCGGCTTCATCTTGCCATTCCTCAAACAGGAAAATGTGACCCTGATCCGGGTCAGCCAAGACGGTGAACTGGATACAGCCAGACTCGGCGCGGGTTTCCTCAACAATGGCAAGAATAGCGTCTTGCGCGTCGGCAAAATGTTCGGATTTCGGGGCGATTTTGGCGAAGCCGAAAAGGGTGTTGGTCATATGCTCCAGACTTAATGTTTGAGTGGGCCCCTGCTACTCTCGACATTTTCACCGCGTTGCCTTGCCGTTGCAAGCCAAAAAAACCACTTGAAGCAAGAATGAAATATAATATGTTATATCATAACATTTATGATGAGGAAGTTAGCTATGATCAATCCAAGCAATGCTCCGACATCACGGTTCTTGCGCGATGTCGGTTTGAAGTCAGGCATGCGGGTTCTGGATATTGGCTGTGCGCACGGCCTATTAACGCGTGAATTGGCAGCGTTGGTCGGAAAGAACGGGCACGTCCACGGGGTCGACAGCGATGAACTCCGGCTTGCAGACGCTGAAGGCCAGCTTGCCGAAACGGACCACGCCGCCATCACCTATGAAAATGTTGATCTTTCCGGAACCCTACCGGACTGGGAGCCATTCGACGCCATCGTTGGTCGCCGGATATTGATGTACTTGCCGAACGCTGAGGAAACGGTACGGCGATTGACGGCCTTGCTCAAACCGGATGGTTTGATGATTTTTCAGGAACATAGCGCCATCGGCATGCCATTTGCTGCGCAACCCATTCCGCAGCACGAGCAAGCGCATGACTGGATGTGGCGCACCATTGCCGCAGAGCAAGGTACGATCACGATGGGCCTCGATCTTCCGAAACTGTTCCGACAGGCAGGATTGGATGTTGATGATTATCGCGCCGAGGCGATTATGCTGGGCTCGGCATGCGGCCAGGGAATCGAGGATCTCGCCAGCTACATGGTGGACAGGGTAACTGACGCCGGGGTTGCGGACCGCGAGACGATCCAGCCCGATAGTCTGGCGGAGCGTCTTTTTGAGGAACGCCAGCTGGCCAGTCCGATTGCCTGGGATATGGCTTATCTGATTAGCGGGAAAAAGCCGAACTGACTCTTATACGTTGAGGAGCGGTTTTATTCCGCCGCTTCCACCTGTTCGGTCGCCGCCTCAATCTCGGCTGCTTTGGCTTCGACGAGCTTCACGATATGGTCGACCATATCGCCATCGGCAACATGGTGATCGGTGACACCTGACAAATACACCATATGTTTGCCAGCACCGCCGCCGGTTATACCAATATCGGTTTCGCGCGCTTCGCCGGGCCCGTTTACGACACAGCCGAGCACGGAGAGTGACAAGGGTGTGCGGATATGCTGGAGCCGTTCTTCCAAAGTCTGCACCGTGCGGATAACATCAAAACCCTGCCGCGCACAGCTTGGGCAGCTCACAACCCGAACCCCGCGCGTGCGCAAGCCGAGGGCTTTCAACATCTCATAACCGACACGCACTTCTTCTTCCGGTTCAGCCGACAGGCTGACTCGGATCGTGTCGCCAATGCCGGCCCAGAGCAGATTGCCCATGCCGATGGAGCTTTTCACCGTGCCGCCGATCAGGCCACCTGCTTCGGTAATGCCGAGATGCAGCGGACAATCCACCGCATCGGCCAGCTGCGAGTAAGCCGCCACCGCCAGAAACACGTCTGACGCTTTCACAGCGACTTTATATTCGTGGAAATCATGATCCTGCAAAAGTTTGATATGATCGAGAGCACTTTCGACCAACGCCTCGGGACAGGGCTCGCCATATTTTTCGAGCAGGTCTTTTTCCAGACTGCCAGCATTGACGCCGATACGGATTGCACAGCCATTGGCTTTGGCGGCATCGACAACTTCTTTGACTCGCTCCGCGCTGCCAATATTGCCGGGATTGATCCGCAGGCAGGCAGCGCCCGCTTCAGCGGCCTCAATGCCCCGCTTATAATGAAAGTGGATATCCGCCACGATTGGTACACGGCTGGCACGGACAATTTGTTTCAGCGCTGTCGTACTTTCAACATCAGGGCAGGAGACCCGGATGATATCGACCCCGGCCTCTTCACAACGGCGGATTTGGTCAATAGTCGCCTTGGGATCGCTGGTCAGTGTATTGGTCATTGTCTGAACAGTAATGGGTGCATCACCGCCCACCGGTACGTCACCGACCATGATCTGGCGGCTTTTGCGGCGCTCTATATCGCGCCACGGACGCAAGGAGGGATTATCGGCTGTCATGATGGGAACCTGTCACAATATTGCTTGTTGCATGCTATATAGCGATTTCATAGCGCGGGTGCGAGAGGCGATTGCGTCTGCATTCGAAAAAAGCACCATATTGGAAAGGAAGTCACCATGCCAACCATATTAATCACAGGCGCCAATCGGGGCATCGGGTTGGAAATGGCCAAGCAATATGCGACCGATGGCTGGGACGTCATCGGCACCGCGCGTAACCCCGAAAAAGCGCAAGAACTGAACGAAATCGGCAATGCCAGAACGATGCAACTGGATGCAGCGGATGACGCCAGCGTTGAGAGCTTTACCAGTGAACTGGGCGACCGACCTATTGATCTCTATGTCCACAACGCAGGTATATATGGTCCGCAGGAATTTGACCGCGACGGCTGGCTGGAACTGATGAACGTCAATGTTGTCGCGCCGGTGAAATTAGCCAACGCATTGAAAAACAACGTCGCCCAGTCGAATGATAAGAAAATGGTCGTGATTTCGAGCCAGGTCGGCAGCATCGCCGAGAATGAAAGTGGCGATATGATGTATTATCGCTCGAGCAAAGCGGCAGTGAACCAAGCCTGGAAGTCGCTGGCCAACCAGTGGAAAGATGAAGGGCTGACGCTGACGATGATGCATCCCGGCTGGGTTCAGACCGATATGGGTGGTCCCCATGCAGACCTGACGCCAGCGGAAAGCGTCAGCGGCATGCGGCAGGTTATAGATAATATTGACCACGCGCAGACCGGCGCTTTTCATGACTATAGCGGACGCGAAATTCCTTGGTAGTTCTTCATGATGCATGAACGTGGCTCAATAGTTGCGGCTCTGATATTTGGTGCTAAACCTGTGCTCAAAGGAGCTACATCATGTTCAAGTTCGCAGTTATCGCACCGGTTTTAACGCTGGCCGCGCTGGCCCTCAGTAGTACAGCTGCCGCTCAGCCGGATGACGGTACAAGCTGGTCGATAGCCATTCACGGCGGTGCTGGAACGATCGAGCGAGACAGGATCACGCCAGAGAAAGACGCGGAGATCCGTGCGGCCTTGAACAAAGCATTGGCCGAAGGGTCCAAAATCCTGAAAGCTGGCGGCAGTGCGATGGATGCGATTACATCGACGATCACGCTTTTGGAGAATGACCCCAATTTCAATGCTGGAAAAGGCGCGGTTTTCACGTGGGATAAAACCAACGAGTTGGATAGCAGTATAATGGATGGCAGCGACTTGTCTGCTGGCGCGGTGGCCGGGGTCACGGCAACGAAAAATCCGATTTTGCTGGCCCGTGCGGTCAAGGACAACAGCCCACATGTCATGTTGTCCGGTAAAGGCGCCGACCAGTTTAGCCGCGAGCAGGGGCTGGAACAGGTGACGCCTGATTATTACGCCACACCGCGCCGTCTAAAACAGATAGAAGACGTGCTGACCAAACAGGTGAGCGCCGCGGATGTGGACTATAAATTTGGAACAGTCGGCGCGGTTGCATTGGACAGCAACGGCAATATGGCTGCCGGAACCAGCACCGGCGGAATGACGGGCAAACGATGGGGTAGAATTGGTGACAGTCCGGTGATTGGCGCGGGCACCTATGCTCGCAACCGCAGCTGTGCGATCTCGGCAACCGGAGCTGGCGAATATTTCATCCGGCTCGGCGTTGCGCATGAAATCTGCACGCGCATCTGGACACGCTTTCTAACGGTGCGGGACGAAGTGCAGGCAACGGTGCCCAAAGATAAAGACGGCGTTCCTGAATATTATATCCATGCCAGCGAATTTGCGCTCCCTCCTGCAGAGGTTCAGAAAATTGCGGATGATGTGATCTCTGAATTGGGAGAAATCGGCGGTACCGGCGGCATCATATTCGCAACACCCTGGGGACAGGCCGGCTATAGTTTCAACACACCTGGCATGTATCGCGGTCGCGCGACGAGCGATGGAGATATGGGTGTCGCGATTTATGGGGATGAGGAGTAGGCGTTACCTACTCCCCCATTGGCGTTGCAGCCTTTGCAGCCTTCGTCGTGACAATATAATCAAAGCCCAGCACCACGAATTTGCCAAAGGTCGACAGGTCATTGATGCCTTTGCTTTCCAGCTTATGCCGGATCGGATCGAGCGGGATCAAATAGTGACCGGTCTCCCCGATCCGGGTGATATCAATCTGTGCCGCTTCAAGGATCGGCGTGATAATCTTGTCATTCACGGCCTTTACCTGCGTATAGCCTTCGGGTGACGGGCGCATTGTCAATTGCTCTCCGGCGAGACCGCTGAACGCAATATGCAGCGATTGCATCTGGTTGGCGGCTGCTAGTCCAGGCAGCAGTGATCCGATATCGAACATCTTGGTCGGGGTCGTTCCGCGTCCCAGATGATAAGCTCCCATCTTCAGCAGTACGCGCGGAGCAGGTTCTTCCGCCTCATGATAATGCTGCAAAAACAAGGCGTGCATCAGGGTGATGCGATCTGCATTATTGGCGAAATAGCGGCCAGCGTTATTATGCTGATAGATGACCGCGCTTCTCGCGAGGGAGTCGATGATATCTTGGGCCTCGGGGGAGCCAGCAAATTTGGCACGCAGCTCGGCAAAGGTCGCCGGCGGTGCTGACAACATCAGCAGGTTCCCCTGATCAGCGGCGGCCACGGCTGCGAGATCTTTCTGTAACAGGGTATCCGCAGCCTTCCGGGCGGCGGCATTGGGGGCCATGGCCTTTAGCTCTTCCAACAGGATTGCTGGTGCGCCGATAAATTCTTGATCAATACCCCACAAGTCAACGGCACCTTCGGGTTCAGCGAAATCATTGGCGAGCACAGCATCTTCTCGGTTGCTGACAAAGGGCAAGGCAATCGGTTTGCCTGCGACCATCGTTGCAACACCGGCTACGCCATCGGTCCGCAATGCGTGCTGAACGGCCTTGTTGGACCAGGCTCCGATTTCGACGGCATGATAGGTGCGGCCATGTTTTTTCATCTCGGCGGCCAGACCGCGGCCCAGTTCCGGTGAATCGGCAAAGCCATGATCCTCACCAAGTGCGACAAATTGGGACCTTTCTATCTCAGCGCGCAGGATATCAGCGCCAGGACCGGACAAGCCATCCGGTCCGAAGGATATCTTCCAGATTGGAATTTCCGGCGCTGGCGCGGCAGCTTCCTCGGCCGCCGCTGGTGCGGTGAGTGCCAGCGCGGCTATTCCGGATAGTACCGCAAAAAATCTCCGCATATCTTGCCTCCTGCATATTGATTTGGTGATTTATAACACTAATACAGTTATTGTAAATCCATCTTTAAGAGCGGTCGCAAATTCCCGCTTCCCCTCGCTTAATCACTCGGTTAAACCGGGAGGATGACATGGAAATCGGAAATTGAAGAGCTGCACGAGCGGCAGCGCCTTGCGGAAAAAATGGGCGGGGAAGAAAAGGTCTCTCGCCAGCATAGGCGGGGTAAGCTCGACGCGCGAGCGAGGATTGCCGGGATTGTCGATGATGGCAGCTTTCGCGAGATCGGCAAGATTGCCGGACGTGGGACATATAATGACAAGGCCGAGTTCGAGGATTTTGCGCCGAGCAACCTGATCTTTGGCCGGGCGAATATCGAAGGACGGCCGGTGGTCGCCAGCGCCGATGATTTTACCGTCCGCGGTGGTGCCGCTGATGCCGCGCTCCACCGCAAATTTACGCAATGCGAAAAAATGGCTCATACGCTGGGCATTCCGATGATCCGCATGATTGATGGCACCGGCGGTGGAGGGTCGGTGAAATCACTGGAGGATATGGGCTTCACCTATGTGCCGGCGGTGCCCGGCTGGGAAGATATCATCAAAAATCAGGAGACGGTTCCTGTGGTCGCGTTGGCGCTCGGGCCGACCGCCGGTATGGGCGCCGCGCGGACAGTGGCGAGCCACTATTCGATCATGGTGCGCGGCCTTTCGCAGCTATTTGCCGCTGGTCCGGCCGTCGCTGCGGCGATCGGCGATAACCTGACCAAGGAAGAATTGGGCGGCAGCGAGATTCATACGCGCAATGGCGTGGTTGACGAAGAAGTGGGCAGTGAGGCCGAAGCTTTTGCCACAGCACGCAAGTTTCTTTCTTACCTCCCCAGCAATATCAACCAACGTGCCGAGCGAGTGGTTACCGGCGATCCGGCCAGCCGTCGGGACGAAGCTTTGCTTTCCGCCGTTCCACGGGGTGACAAACAGGTTTATTCCATGCGCAAGATCATGGACTCCGTTTTTGACAAAGGCAGTGTCTTTGAAATGGGTAAACGCTGGGGCAGAGCGGCGATTACTGCCTTTGCCCGGCTGGATGGTTATCCGGTGGCGGTGCTCGCCAACGATCCCAGTTTTCTGGGCGGCAGCTGGGAAGCCAAGTCATCGGAGAAGGTTGAGCGGTTTGCGAAACTTGCTGATCAGTTCCGTCTGCCGGTCGTCCATCTGGTTGATAATCCCGGTTTCATGATCGGCGAAGATGCCGAGCGCACCGGTACGATCCGTTACGGTGTGCAGGCGATGAACGCGGTTTACAAAGCCACGGTGCCGTGGGCCAGTATCATCGTGCGGCGGGCTTATGGGATTGCCGGAAGCGCTATGTCCAATGCCGAAAAATTCCAATATCGTTTTGCCTGGCCGAGTGGTGACTGGGGCTCGCTTCCGATCGCCGGCGGGCTCGAGGTTGCCTACAAGGCGGATATCGAAGCATCCGAAGATCCAGCAGCCCGGCTGGAGGAGATCAAGGCGAAGCTTAATCAGGTGACGTCACCCTTCCGCACAGCAGAGCAGTTCAGTGTGGAGGATATTATTGATCCGCGAGAGACCAGGCCGTTGCTTTGTGAATTTGCTGATCTGGCGTGGCGGAAACTAGAGGCCGAATAATATAGTGAGTTAAACTGACTCCAATTGTCGATCCTCAGCCTGACGTTTCCACATATCCGCATAAAGACCCTTGTTCGCAAGCAACGTCCGGTGATTTCCGCGTTCGGCGATCCGGCCTTCGTTGAGGACGATAATCTCGTCCGCATGGGTGATGGTCGATAACCTGTGGGCGATAATCAATGTGGTGCGCCGTTCTGAAATCTTGGCGAGCGTGGCCTGAATTTCATCTTCAGTGCGACTGTCGAGCGCGGAGGTGGCCTCGTCGAGAATTAATATCGGCGGATTCTTGAGCAAGGTCCGGGCGATCGCGACGCGCTGTTTTTCACCGCCGGACAATTTGAGGCCGCGCTCGCCGACTTGCGTGTCATAGCCATCGGGTAGCTTGGCGATAAAATCATCCAGCGCCGCGCCGCGCGCCGCTTCCTCTATCTCCACCTGAGTTGCGCCATCGCGGCCATAGCCAATATTATAACCGATCGTGTCATTGAACAGCACACTGTCCTGCGGCACGATACCAATCGCACCGCGCAGACTTTGCTGGGTGACATCGGATATATCCTGACCATCGATCAATATCCGGCCCGCCTGCGGATCATAGAAACGGAACAACATCCGAGCCAACGTCGATTTTCCGGCACCGGATGGACCGACAATGGCCAGCGTGCCATCGTGGGGAACTTCAAAGCTCAATGCATGAAGGATCGCACGGTCCTCATCATAGGAAAAAACGACATCCTCAAACGCAACCCGACCCGCGCTGACATTCAATATTGCGGCATTGGGCTTGTCCTGAATTTCCGGATCTGTATCGATCAGTCTGAACATCGCGTCCATATCCACCAAACCCTGACGGATGGTCCGGTAAACCATGCCCAACAGGTCCAGCGGTCGAAACAATTGCATCAGCAGCGTGTTGACCAGCACCAGATCGCCAACCGTCAGTTGTCCCTGGCTCCAACCATAGACGCTATAGGCCATGGCTCCAATCATCGTCAGGTTGGTAATCAGCGATTGGCCTATATTGAGCAAACCCAATGAGTTTTCGGATTTGACCGCAGCATTGGCCCAGTCCTGCATCGCCTTATTATAGCGTGAAGCTTCCCGAGCTTCGGCCGTGAAATATTTTACCGTTTCATAATTGAGCAACGCATCGACCGATCGCCCTATCGCACGGGTATCCATATCATTCATTTCGGCGCGCAGTGCATTACGCCAGTCCGTCACTTTGCGTGTAAAAGTGATGTATATAACTACCATCGCGATCGTGGCCGCGACCAGACCAAAGCCGAACTTGACTTGAAAAATAACCAGCACGGCGATCAGCTCGATCAGCGTCGGTGCAATATTGAACAGGAGGAAATAGAGCATGATATCAATACTCTTCGTCCCGCGTTCGATGACTTTGGTAATCTCTCCGGTGCGCCGCCCCAGATGAAAGCGCAGTGACAATTGATGAAGATGCGTGAAAACATTGGTCGCCAGTCGCCGGGCTGCTTCTTGTCCGACTTTTTCAAAGGCGATATTACGCATATTGTCGAACATCACCTGGCCAAATCGGGCCAGGCCATAGGCGGCAACCAAAGCCAACAGCACCGTCAGGGCTGCTTCGGTTCCGGCGGTCATCCCGTCAACGACCGCCTTATAGGCAAAGGGCATCGAAAGAACCGCAGCCTTGGCGCAGAGCACGAGCACACCTGCGATAATGATGCGCAGCCGCAGAGCCGGCGCGTCCTTCGGCCATAAATAAGGCAAAAAGCGCTTAAGCGTAGGGATCATCGGCGGGTCGGCTTGACCCTTGGTGCTGTAATCAGGCGGCATCCCTTGGATGTAGGGATGCTGCAGGCAATTGTCTATGTGCGGAGAAGTCGCGTTTTAGAAGCTGCCACTAATGGTCAACCGGTAAATGAGGCCGAACTTCCTAGTGCGATCTTCCACGAAACCAATCGGACCGTCACGTCGTCCCCGCGTGAAGGCACCGGCACCATCAAGTTGGCCGAAGGCGGTTCGAACAAAGCGTTCCCGGCGGTTAAACAGATTGCCAAGATTAGCGTTTACGGTCAGGCCAAACACATTCTTATGCTCGATGAAAATCCAGGAATAGGGATCGAGCACATCAAAGTCCGCTATCTGATCGAGGCGAATATTGCCGACATCATCAAAATTCTCGATACCTGCACCCCAAGCCCAATCCGATCCTGGAATATCGTGACGAAGGGTGATCTCATAGCTGTAACGGTCATCCTGACCGATCCGCCGTTTGCGACCGGTGAGCGGATCGCGGACGCTACTTCTAACGGCTTCGGCCTCGATATCAATTTTGGCACCGCGCCAGCCAAGGGGGTCTAGCAACAAGGTTGAAACCACTTCCAGGCCATAGCGGTCAGCGCTGTCCAGATTGCCTCGCGCTTCTGTTGTATCGGTAATCGGGACGGTATCGACAATATCGCTAATCTTTTCACCAAATAGTGTCACCGTTGCCGATCCAAAAGAGCCGAGCTGTTTGGTCGCCTCAAGCTCCGCGCGCCATTTTTGTGGAGGGACCAGGTCAGGATTGCCTGCATCGACGACGTCATTGGAAACTTCGACCGAGGCAATAAAATCGAAAAAGTCGAGCTGATCGACTTCGCGGGACAGTTTGAAGCTGAGATCGAAATCCGCCGCCGGTTTCCAGGCAAGGGCTACCGAGCCTTTGGGCCGGACGAAGGATCGTCGCTGATCGCCTTGACTGATCTCGCTATACTCACCTCCAAGCGCAGCCTGTAAGGTTAGATTCCCTGATAGTGGTCTCCCATAAGTTGTTATGAATTCTGCTCTTTTTTCTTCGACCTTGGTATTGCTATTATCCAGATTGCCGCCGGACAGTTCGGCTTCGCTTTCCAGAAAATTATAGGCGCCTTCCAGGCTCAGGCCCCAGTCTGTGCCACCCGCTGTCTTCCAGCCATATTCCGCGCGCAGCACGGACTCGCCTTCGTCGACTGTCCGGTTGAAGGCGCTGATCAAGGGAGGTGTAACTCCATCGGTAAAGGTGCGACTGAAAAAGTCTTCGGTCGGGCTATGTTCCAGCCGCTGCAACCCGATCAGTTTTAACCGGCCACCGCCCAGAGCGAACTCATAGTCTGCACTGAATTCGGCATTCCACTCTCTTTCGCGGCCGGTAAACAGCTCAAATATGTCCGGCTCTCCAGCTTGGGTGCGTAGCGTGTCGACCCGCTGGCGGAAATGATTGAGGCCATATTCACCGGTAATATTGAACACTGATCCAGCCTCACTGGTGCGGCTGTAGGAGGCATTGATCGACGGCCGGTCACCCCGTACGCGACCAACTTCGTCTCGTTCAAACAGCAAATTGCCGAGCCCGTCGGTAATCCGTTCGGGTCCTTGGGCACCGTTGCGAAAGGCATCATTCTCTATGGCGATGGTAAAGTCGCCCTTACCGAGCTTGCCACTGATCGATGCTTCTCCAGCGAACCAGTTTTCACCCGACCTTCGCCACTGCGGACGCCATTTGAAGTTGCCGGTGATACCGGCGGTGTCATCACTGCTGGTAACCAGATTGAGAACTTGACCGGACAGACCGGATATACTGAGCGTAGCGCCGTCAACAATTTCCACGCGGACAACATTGGTTGCCGTGATGCGTCCCAAAACCGTGAAGGCGTCGTTATTCTTACCGGCAATGCGTGCGCCGTTGATCAGAACATTTTCGTCCGCTTGACCTAGCCCGCGCGCTTCGTCGTCACCAGTATCGATGATAAATCCCGGTACCTGTCTGACAATATCGAGTGCTGTTCGGGGATTGAATCGCGAAAACTGCGCCGCATCATAAATCTGACGGCCATTTTCGGTCCGCGGCTGCAGGTTGCTGGTGGCGGGGGATTCAGATTGCGCCGATACCGAAGATGGAACTGCGCAAGAAATAGATATGGCGCAGGCTGCAACACTGAAAGATAACCAACTGGTTTTGTTCAAGATAATCCCCCCTTAATGGAATTGAACCGATATGTTTTTCGCTTCGTTCTTGCCCGCCTGCTATGATCGGTTGGTTACATGGGATACTGTCTTTCGACAAACTACATTTGTAGTCGGATCAACGACTTTACAGTCCAAATCTCTGATTCAGTTCTATAAACTACTCTATCTTAATGTTTGTTTGAAAATAGGACGTACGCGCCAGCGCCATTTGCCAGAGTATATACACCATAAAAAATTACAGCACTGAGCATTCCCATATTGGCGAAGATCAAAGCCGCCGCGAGCATGAGGAATTCCAGAATATAGCTACCATAGGGACCCAGCAATTTTGAAAAGCTTCCGCGCGCTTCGGTGATCATCGGGTGATTGCTTTCCATCATCGCCTTGTGCATCGCGAAATTCCCGATCCCGCAGATAAAGATGATGAAAACATACATACCCAATATATAGGTAGTATTGGCGCTGTTGTCAGGGACCCTCGACTATTAATTCAATAATATCGTGTTTGGGGTGGTTTTCAGGTTACAGTTGGCTGATTTTTGGGAGGATGAGATGGGTTTTGCGGACAAAACAGCGGTTATAACGGGCGGAGCCACTGGTATCGGATTCGCATTGGCCAAACAAATGGGCAGGGCTGGCGCACGGGTCATTCTGTTCGAGCCACGTGAAAATCGGCTACAGGAGGCGGTTAGTCATTTGGTCCAAGAGGGCATCGACGCAAAATATCAAGTCGGCGATGTCACCAAGCCGGAAGATATCGAAGCGCTGGCCGACTTTGCTTGGGCGGAAAACGGTCGGGCGGATATGTTGATCAACAATGCCGGCATTGGGGGCTCGATGAAATCGGTGATCAAGACCGATCCGGCTGAAGCGCGGCGGATATTCGAGGTAAACTTCTGGGGTATGTGGGCCACAATTTCCGAATTCGGTCGACGCTTCCTCGCTGAGGAGAAGCCATCCGCGATCTATTCCGTCGCTTCGGAAAACTCACTGTTCAATGCCTTTCCCTTCGGTGGCGGCGCCTATGTGTCGAGCAAACATGCGATATTCGGCCTGATGGACGTGCTACGCCGGGAAGCGCCGGAGTGGCTGACTACCGGGGTGATTATCCCGGGCTGGGTAAAGTCCGAATTGTCTGAAGCCAATCTGACGATATCTGCGGCGATGGATACCGAGGCTTACGCGAAGATCATCGCGCCGCAGATCGAGGCAGGCGAATATTATGTTGTTAGCCATGGCTATAATGTCGTCCGCTTTGACGAGCGTTATGATGAAATGAAAAAAGCTTTTGATCAATATGCACCCCGGAGCGAAGGCGATGAGGTTTATGATGTGCAGAGATTTTTTGCGGCAATGCAAAACTGATGGATATTGATCTGCCTGATGGGCTGGCTCGTGCCACGCCTGCTGATTGGCGCCAGCTTGCCGATATCACCGCTGAAGCCTTTGCCGAGGATCCTGTCAATAAATGGATATTTGGCACTCAACCTGCCATTCGCGCATCCTTCCGTGCCCTGGCACGTGACATATATGCGCGCGATGGAATTTGTCATCTTGCCGGAGATGCAGGAGCGACCATGTGGCTGGGCCCCGGACAGCAAGGAAATAGCAGCAGCCTTGCCATGGTTCGTTTTGCTATTGGACAATTGATCCATGGGGGCGTCGGCAGCTTGAAGAGAGCTATGGCAGCCGGTGACATCATGGCTGAGCATCATCCCCGCGAGCCCCATTGTTATCTGTTCACCATCGGGACCCGCAAAAGTGCACGGGGCACTGGTCTTGGTAAGGCGCTGCTGGCGCCAGTGCTCGAGGCGTGTGATGCCGGCGGCATTCCTTGCTATTTGGAAAATAGCAACCCGGCCAATCACGGCTTCTACGCTCATCATGGATTTGAGCGGCGTGAGATTTTTGCCTGTGGTGAAGGCGGTCCGCCGCTTGAAGCTATGTGGCGCGAACCGCGTTAAGTGGAGCATCTGCCGGAACGGCCTGACACAGATCTAAAGCGTTGAGGCCAGAGCCATGATGACGCCGATACCGACGAGTAAAATGCCGGTGAGTTCGCTCTTGCTCAGCGGCTCTTTTAAATAGAAGCGTCCAAAGCCAAGCGTATATAAAATCTGTGTCTGGCCGACGATCCCGACCAGTGCAACTGGCGCATGGGCATAGGCAATGAACCAGCCTGCCGAGGCGATAGCTGCGAGCAGTCCCACTTGCGCGGTCACACGCCAGCGGACGAGCATCGCGCGAAACTGGTCCGGCTCGCGGATGATCACGTAGCTGCCCTGCATCAACGCCTGAAAACCAAGAACCGCAGTGAGGACGATCAATCCGGCATAGGTGCGCTCGACATCCATGATCGCGTTGGCGGATTGCTTTATGAAAATGGCGGTCAGCGCGAACAGGAAACCGGCGCTGAGTCCAGTGAGTGCGGCTGGTTGTTTGAGACCGCGCAACCATTGCAACACTCCTTTCGCCCCGCCTTCCAAGGAAACCGACAGGATGCCGGCAAAGGCTATGGCGATGCCCAGCCATGCTAATGGGGCCAGCGCTTCACCAAGGATCAGCCACCCGAGAAAGGCCACGATCAGTGTTTCGACTTTCATATAGGCCGTCCCGCTGACCAGATTGCGAAAGCCAAAGGACATGATGATGAGATTTGTCGCCACCATTTGAGCGAACCCCGCGGCCCAGGCAAACCACCAGAAGGATGCGTCAAGCGAGGGTAGGGCGACCCGTCCTGTTGCCGCCATATAACTGGCAAGCATCGCGCAAGCGATGGGCCAGCCAAAAAAGAACCGCGACAGGGCTGCGGCATTGACTGACATTTCGGCACGAATGCGCTGCTGAACCGCCATCCGCCAGGCAAGGAACAGGGCGGCCAGCAAGGCAGCCGGTATCCAGATGGGGAAGGTCAAAGAGGCCGTGCGTCCACGGTCTCGGCGAGAAAATCCAGTATCTCTTGCGGCGTGCCGGGATCTTCTGGCGGATCATTACGGGTCTTGTAGGCAGCAGTCAGCCCGATGGCGAGCATCACCGCCGGTATCCCCGAGAAGATAAGATTGAACATTATCGGTGCGTCATCGACGAACCAAAGGGTCAGCGAAAACAGAAAAAACAGACCAACAAAGCCATTCCAAAACAGGAAGAAAGGCATGGCCTTGCCCTGACGCATCGTGCCTTCGATCAACGTGCCCCCGTCATGTTCTCGCATCTTGGCCTTCAGGATCGGCTCTGCGCCAACTTTCAGGCCGCGCCGCCGATAGGTGAGGAACATCTTGCGTTCGGTTCCGTTGCCAAAGACATGATAGCCTTTGCGCTTCTTACGCTTCTTCATTTCCGCTTTCAGCTTTTTGGCCAGCGGTATCGGCTCCATTGGGGAGTAGAGGTTAATGTCTTCTTTCATAGAGAAGGCCGATCAAACCCCTTCCAGCAATCCCTCTTTCTTGATCTTTTCCTGCCAGACCAACGGCGCGAGATGATGGACGCTTTGACCTTCGGCGTCGACGGCGACGGTTACGGGCATATCTTGCACTTCAAACTCGTAAATAGCTTCCATGCCGAGATCTTCAAAACCGACGACTTTCGATCCCTTGATCGCGCGGCTGACCAGATAGGCGCTGCCGCCCACGGCCATCAGATAGGCGCTTTTATGTTTCTTGATCGACCCGACGGTATCGAGACCGCGCTCTGCTTTTCCGACCATCGCCAGCAGGCCCTGTTCCAGCATCATGTCGGTAAACTTGTCCATCCGCGTGGCGGTGGTGGGGCCAGCAGGGCCGACCACTTCCTCGCCCACCGGATCGACGGGGCCGACATAGTAAATTACACGACCTTTAAACTCGACCGGCAGCTCTTCGCCCTTGTCGAGCATATCCTTGATCCGTTTATGCGCAGCATCGCGGCCGGTCAGCATCTTGCCATTGAGCAGCAGCCGGTCGCCATGTTTCCAGCTCGCCACTTCCGCTTCGTCAAGCTGGTCAAGATGAACGCGACGGGCTTCGGAGGAGGGTGCCCAGTTAACGTCCGGCCATTCATCGAGCTTGGGTGCTTCCAAATAGGCTGGCCCGCTTCCGTCCAATGTGAAATGCGCATGGCGCGTGGCAGCGCAATTGGGGATCATTGCAACCGGCTTGCCAGCCGCGTGACAGGGCCAATCATTGATCTTAACGTCGAGGATCGTTGACAGACCGCCCAGTCCTTGCGCACCAATGCCCAAGGCGTTGACCTTGTCAAAAATCGTGATGCGCAGTTCCTCGATATCATTGCGGGGGCCACGTTCCTTGAGCTGCCCCATATCAATCGGGTCCATGAGCGACTGTTTGGCGAGCAGCACTGCGCGTTCTGCCGTGCCGCCAATGCCGATACCCAGCATGCCTGGTGGGCACCAGCCCGCACCCATTTGTGGCACCATGTCGAGCACCCAGTCGACGATATTGTCGCTCGGGTTCATCATCTTGAATTTTGATTTATTCTCCGATCCGCCGCCCTTGGCTGCAACATCGACGCTCACCTTGTCGCCCGGTACCATTTCGACATGGAGTACGGAGGGCGTGTTGTCCTTGGTGTTACGCCGCGTGAATGCGGGATCGGTGAGAATTGAGGCGCGCAGTTTGTTTTCCGGATGGAGATAGGCGCGACGCACACCTTCATCGACAATTTCCTGCATCGATTGCGATGTCTCGTCGAGCCGGCAATCCATGCCCCATTTCACAAACACGTTTACAATGCCGGTGTCCTGACAAATTGGCCGATGACCCTCGGCGCACATGCGTGAATTCGTAAGAATCTGCGCGATCGCATCCTTCGCGGCGGGTGATTTTTCGGCCTCATAGGCTTCACCGAGCGCCCGGATATAATCCATCGGATGATAGTAAGAGATAAATTGCAGTGCGTCGGCGACACTTTCAATGAGGTCGGCGGTTTTTATCGTGACGGTCATTACGGCTCCGGAAATGGTCTAAGGATGCGATCCGGTTGCCTTTTGGCGGATATGATGAAAGTCGGCAAGTTTTGTATGCATTACCGGCGCTTGCTGAGCCGGATCAGGCTGGGATCAGCACGCCGTCATAAAGCGGATCTTCAAACGCACGCCCGGCACCACTAGCAACACAGGTCAGCGGATCGTCAGCGATGGTGACCGCTAGCCCTGTCTGCTCGGCAATATGCTCATCAATCCGTCCGAGCAGCGCGCCGCCTCCGGTCAGGACTATCCCCTGATCGACAATATCAGCCGCCAACTCTGGCGCGGTATTCTCCAGGGCGTTGCGTACGCTGTCGGTAATCTGGCCGACCGGTTCTGCAATCGCATAGGCAATTTCGGCTTCTGTGATTATGATCTTGCGCGGCATGCCCTTCACCAGGTCGCGGCCCTTGATATGCATTGTGCGGCCGTTGTCGATTGGACTGACCGCGCTCGCCATTTCATGTTTTACGGTTTCGGCGGTGGATTCGCCAATCGCCAGATTATGTTTGCGACGGATATGGGATGCGATCGCATCGTCGATTTTATCGCCGCCCATCCGGCCGGATGTGCTGTATGCGAGACCCCGTAAAGACAGTACGGCGACTTCTGTCGTGCCGCCGCCAATATCCACGACCATCGCGCCAATGGGCTCGGCAACCGGAATACCGGCTCCAATGGCCGCTGCCATCGGCTCCTCGATGAAGAAGATGCGCGATCCGCCAGCGTTGGATGCGGCGTCGCGAATGGCCCGGCGCTGGACATTGGTTGAGCCGGAGGGGATGCACACTGCAATATCAAATCGTCGCAACAGCCCGGTCTTTTTGCCATGCACTTTCTGAATGAAATGTTTGATCATCTGTTCTGCGACATCCAGATCAGCGATCACCCCGTCTTTGAGCGGCCGAATGACTTTGATATTATCAGGCGTTTTCCCCATCATTAATTTTGCGTCGGCACCAACAGCGCGTACTTTGGTTACGCCGTCGCTTGTTTCCAGCGCGACAACCGATGGCTCGTTGAGCACAATCCCGCGATCCCGTTGGTAGACGAGCGTATTGGCAGTGCCGAGGTCAATCGCAATATCGTGCGACTGGAGTTTGAAAAAACTACGCATAAATAATGGTTTGCTTCTAAAAAGAGAGAGCACATCGCAGATGTGATATGGTTAAGAAGCGATAATGGCTTTGTGCAAATGAACCTATACTGTCTAGTCAGGATGTGCCAAAAATGGGTCTGGTTTTGATGGTTTTCGGACCGAACAAATTTGCTCCAGTATTCACAGTGCGCAAATGGGGCATCAGGGAGAGTGTCAATGCGGATATTTATAACTGGAGCCTCCGGATTTGTCGGCGGTGCGGCAACGCGGTCACTGATCGAGAGCGGGCATCAGGTGTCTGCCATGTCGCGCAGCGAATCTTCCGACGCCCTGATCCGTGACCTTGGTGCTGAACCGATACGCTGTGATCTTGAAACAGTGACGGCGGAGCATCTTGGTGATGCCGAGATTGTTTTGCATAGCGCCGCCTTCGTAGAAGCCTGGGGGCCAAAGGATGCCTGGCATCGCTATAATGTTCTCGGGACGCAGGCGATGCTGGCCGCGGCCCGGGAAGCTGGTGCGCGGCGCTTCATTCATATCGGTACCGAGGCCGCCATCTGTCATGGCCAACATGTGCGGGATGCAGACGAGACAGTTCCGCTCGCTCCCGACTCGCCTTATCCTTATTGCGCAACCAAGGCACAGGCCGAGCAGCTTGTCCGGGACGCCAATAGCGATGGCGTCTTTGAAACAATCATTTTACGGCCACGCTTTATCTGGGGGCCTGGCGATACAACATTACTGCCGTTGATCGAGGAAATGGCAAAGAGCGGTAAGTGGATGTGGATCAATGATGGCAAAGCGATGACATCGACCACCCATATTGCCAATCTTGTCCATGCAATAGATCTGGCGCTGACCAAGGGCGGTGCGGGCGAAGCCTATTTCATTCTCGACGATGGCACGATCAGCGTGAAGGACATGATTGGCGGTATGGCCCAGGCAAAAGGGCTTACATTATCCGACAAATCTATTTCGTCTGGACTTGCGGATTTCGTCGGTCGCGCTTCGGAAAAAATATGGCGGATATTGAATCTGAAAAGCGACCCACCGCTGACTGCCCATGCCGCAATGGTTATGTCGAGAGACTGTACGCTGAACGGCAACAAGGCGATCTCTGATCTGGGTTATAAATCGGTTGTGACTCGAGCCGAGGGATTTGCGACCTTGTAACCTGATTGATCTGATCCGCATCCGGCCCGTTGAAATAATATTTCCCGGTATTGAATCAATCAAACACCATATATGGTGTCACAAATGAGTCATTCACACCTGTGCATGAGTTGTGGATATTTATTTTGTAAAATTTGACCCACGCTATTGCGTTATGGTCAAGACCTAGAAGGTCCACGCGTCGCTGCGCTGCAGCATGAATCGGCCGTCGACGAAGCGATTCATTTATACGACGAACAGAGTCGTTAAAATGTCATTTACCCTCTTGCATATAATTCTGATTCAGCCACTATAGGTTGTGGTTAAGCCAAGGGGGCATACCAACGTATAGTATTACTCGCCAGTAACGCCGACTCGGTGGACGGCTCCCTTTGGCCTAATTCGCAAGAAAATTATTCGGGTTTTTGGGCAAAATAAAATGCCCGCCCAGGCTATAAAAATGTTATGTTGAACGGCTCGGCCGCAAGAGATTGCCCGAGTCGAACATTACAAGAACAAATGGCCCGGTATTAAACCCACCAGAAGGCTGGCAGAATTGCCAGCATATAAGACTTGGTTTGGTAGTTTGATTAGGGGGCTTTGATGGATTTTAGAGATAGCCGGGACGATGCCGGGAACAGTGGTAGAGATATGAGTGAGAGTGATATGGGCGCCGAAGTTTTGGATACGCCAAAAGACAAATCCGCCAAAGATGAAGCAGAAAGCACAGCCAAAAAAGCCCCGGTGAAAGAACCGGAGATTAGCAAGAAGGCAGAAGCTGAAGCGGCGGCAACCAAGAAAAATGACGAGAAAGAACTGAAAGCGGAACGCGACAGTCATAGTGTCGAGAAGCGCCGGTTCACAATCGTTCAGGATGACGCGCGCGATGATTTGCTGACCGATTTTGGCAAAGAGACGCTGAAAGACCGCTACCTGCTTCCGGACGAGAGTTTCCAGGACCTGTTCTCCCGCGTGGCCGACGCCTATGCGGATGATCAGGATCATGCCCAGCGGCTTTATGATTATATCTCCAAGCTCTGGTTCATGCCAGCAACCCCCGTCCTGTCCAATGGTGGTACGGGTCGCGGCCTGCCGATCTCCTGTTATCTCAACAGTGTCGATGACAGCCTCGGCGGGATCGTCAACACCTGGAACGAGAATGTCTGGCTCGCGTCCAAGGGTGGCGGCATTGGCACCTATTGGGGCAGTGTCCGCGGCATTGGTGAGCCGGTTGGTCTCAATGGCAAGACATCGGGTATCATTCCGTTTGTGCGGGTGATGGACAGTCTGACACTGGCGATTTCGCAAGGATCATTGCGGCGCGGTTCGGCGGCTTGCTATCTCGATATCGACCATCCGGAAATTGAAGAATTTCTTGAAATTAGAAAGCCTTCCGGTGACTTCAACCGAAAAGCTCTCAATCTGCATCACGGCGTATTGTTGACCGACGAATTTATGGAAGCGGTCCGCGATGGTTCAGAGATGGATCTGAAATCACCCAAGACCGGTGAAGTGCGCGGCACGGTTGATGCGCGTTCGCTGTTCCAGAAGCTGGTCGAGACACGTCTGGCCACCGGTGAGCCATATATCATCTTCAACGACACAGTGAACCGGATGATGCCAAAACATCACCGCGATCTCGGTCTGAAAGTTTCAACGTCCAATCTGTGTTCCGAGATTACACTGCCGACGGGTCGCGATCATTTGGGTGAGGACAGAACGGCAGTGTGTTGCCTGTCCTCACTCAATCTCGAAAAATGGGATGAGTGGAGCGGCGACAAGGACTTTATCGAAGACGTCATGCGCTTCCTCGACAATGTGCTGCAGGATTATATTGACCGCGCACCGGATGAAATGGCACGCGCCAAATATAGCGCCAGCCGCGAACGCAGTGTTGGTCTGGGCGTCATGGGCTTCCATAGCTTCCTGCAAGCACGCGGCCTCGGCTTTGAAAGCGCGCTGGCAAAATCGTGGAATATGAAGATATTCAAGCATGTTTCGGCGAAAGCATCCGAGGCCAGCATGATGCTTGCCAAGGAACGCGGTCCATGTCCCGATGCGGCCGATCAAGGCGTGATGGAGCGTTTCTCCTGCAAAATGGCAATCGCGCCGACCGCGTCAATCTCGATCATCTGCGGCGGAGCATCTGCCTGTATCGAACCGATCCCGGCGAATATCTATACCCACAAGACGCTGTCCGGCAGCTTCGTGGTGAAGAACCCGCATCTGGAAAAACTGCTCGCAGAAAAATCGAAGGACAGCACCAATGTCTGGAACTCGATCCTCGAGCAGGGCGGCAGCGTCCAGCATCTCGACTTCCTCAGCCAGGAAGAGAAAGACGCGTACAAGACCAGCTTCGAGATAGACCAGCGCTGGCTGCTCGAACTCGCGGCGGATCGCACACCCTATATTGATCAGGCGCAGTCGCTGAACCTGTTCATTCCGGCGGATGTCGACAAATGGGACCTGCTGATGCTGCACTTCCGCGCATGGGAGCTGGGCATCAAGTCGCTTTATTATCTCCGTTCGAAATCGATCCAGCGTGCTGGCTTTGCCGGGCAGGAAGAAGCGACCGACAGTTCCGGCGGCGGTGTAGAGGCGGACAACACGCTCGATCCGAAAAAGGTCGAACTGATGACGACGCAAGGCAGCACCGACTATGACGAATGTCTCGCCTGCCAATGATCAGGCACCAATATTAGGCAGTTTGCCCACTGCCCCCTCCTATTTGCTCCTTTAATGGAGGGGGCTGTTTTCTTTAAGACTATAAAGGACGCGCGGCCTATGGTGGCCAGATGATATACACCCATATGATGTATATGATGAAAAGTACGAAAGCGGAGTAAGGTAAGAAATGTCACTTTTGGAAGCACGCAAAACATACAAGCCCTTTGAATATCCATGGGCCTATGACTTTTGGAAGCGGCAGCAGCAGATTCACTGGATGCCGGAAGAAGTGCCTTTGGGCGAGGATTGCCGCGACTGGGCGCAGAAGCTGACCGACCATGAGCGCAACCTGCTCACCCAGATCTTCCGCTTCTTCACCCAAGCCGATGTCGAGGTGCAGGATTGCTATCACGACAAATATGGCCGCGTGTTCAAACCGACCGAAGTCAAGATGATGCTCACGGCATTTTCCAACATGGAAACCGTCCACATCGCCGCTTACTCTCACCTGCTCGACACGATCGGCATGCCGGAGAGCGAGTACTCCATGTTCCTCGAATATGAGGAGATGAAGGACAAGCATGACTATCTCGGCACATTCGGCGTCGACACGGATGAAGATATTGCCAAGACGCTGGCGATGTTCGGCGGCTTTACCGAAGGCCTGCAGCTGTTCGCGTCCTTCGCGATGCTGATGAACTTCCCGCGCTTCAACAAGATGAAGGGCATGGGGCAGATTGTCTCCTGGTCGGTGCGCGATGAATCTCTGCACTGCGAAGGCATTGTCAAAATGTTCCACACATTTGTGCAGGAACGCGATTGCCTGACCAAGAATGTCAAAGAAGAGATTATCGACTGCTGCCAGAAAACCGTGCGTCTGGAAGATGCGTTTATCGATCTGGCGTTCAGCGACGGTCCAGTGACCGGCATGACCGCGAAAGAGATTAAACGCTATATCCGCTACATCGCCGATTGGCGTCTGGGCCAGCTGGGCTTTGATCCCATCTACATGATCGAAGACCACCCGCTGCCATGGCTCGCGCCACTGCTCAACGGTGTAGAGCACGCCAACTTCTTCGAAACCCGCGCCACCGAATATAGCAAAGGCGCCACCCGCGGCAACTGGAACGAAGTGTGGGACAGCTTCGACCAGCGCAAAGGCGGCAAGATTATCGGCATCGAAGCAACCGATAATGATGACGATGGCGAAGATATGTTTGAGCAGGCGGGCGTTGCTGCGGAGTGAGCAGCAATTCGATGAAGCTTGCGGACATTGTGCCAAGGTCACCGTTCGCGCAATATGATATAGCAGTCTATTTTGGTGGAGGGCTTTTTTTTTACCTTTTGTAAATCGCTACATATTTCACCCAATGAAACTCAATTGGCCACTTTTTGAATTTCAAATCGGTACATCCATTTCACAAGAGATAATTTCCGCTCTATCGCTTTTGTTTGCAGTATATATCTTGGGCCACTTGCTGGCGTATTTGGGTAGTCAAATCGTTGAAAAACTCAGTGACCGAGTTCTAGGTAAAATCAGCACTGCGATATTACTGTCTGCAAAGGCAAGGCCTCGTTCGAGAGACAAAGCAATTCGCACAACAATAGTTAAAAACCTTAAAGGTATTCGAAAAGATCGAGCATTGTTTCCTACGCTCGTTAGAGTTTCATTCCACATACCCTATTTACCGGTCTATGCGTTTATCTATTTTGCTGGCATATTTGGTTATTATAACACCAGAATAACACCGGCAGCGGTAAAACTTGCTCAGACAAAAATTGAAAAATTAGGGTTAGGCGAGATTCGAATTGCAACAAATTCGAAATGGTTCAAGCCATTAGAATACTATGTAATAAACCAATGTCCATTGGCCGTTGGAAGAATGTACAATTACCTAATAATATCAGGCCTTTTTAGAACTCTCTCAATAATATTTATGTTCGGAACGTGGATGCAAGTCTACTATATATTCCATTTCTATGAAGACGGTCATATGTGGATCCAGCCATTTTTGGGAACATCTAACAACATAAATATTTTATCGGAACTAATCATTACAACGATGGCGTATGTATTTTGTCTTTTTTCATATATAAAATTTCAACGTCGTTATATTGAAGAAGCTATATTTGCCTTCATTTTTGACAGGCCATATCAAGAATAGATGCTGAATAGCATAAAGATGAGTTTCAATAATTCCTCCGTCTTTCTCTAGAAAGTATCTAACAATTGAAGCGTCGCGGTACAAGCTGAAGATGGTAAATTTTGGCATATTGGCCGTTACTGTTAAATAATAAAAGGGGTGACGGTTCACCAAACTCAGCAAACCGCCAGCACTCCTAACCACTAACAATTACCCCGCTCCGCTCCATCATAGCGGCTGGAGCTGAGGCATCAGCGTTTGAAGTCTCTTCCCCGAAACGTACCTAAACCCAAAACCCCCTAATCATCTCCTCCCACCCTGCAGGATCAAGCATGATCGTCACCGCCACACTCGCGCTGGCCACGGCGAGGACTAGCCAGAAGCCGGGGCCATATGCTGTCGTCTTTTCCGGATTCTCCTTGTCGAACCAGATGAAATAGCAGCTTTTCTGGGGCTCTCCGGCCAGTTGCCATCTTCTGTGATGGGCGCGGACGTCTTTCTGGTCGGGCGTGTCAAATTCAATGCGCATGCTGACCCGTTTGAACCGGACACCGCCTTCATCGCCCTGTTGGCCAAGATGGTCATAGTGGCGTTCCATCGCGGAATAGTCGCTGCGCACCAGCTTCGCCAGCGCGGGGCTAAAGCGGTGCATGGTGTCAAAGCCGATCCCCACGGAAATCAACGTCACGAAAATGGCGACTGCCAGCAAGATGGTAATGAACCCGTCCATCTCGCGGATCATAAGGGAAGCCGGTTAAAGTTGGATTACGGCGACGGTCAGCCAAATTTCGCGAGACCGCCGCCCGCCACACATTCTCTCTCGTCATGCTGAACTCGTTTCAGCATCTCGCCTGACTGAAGCGCCAATCCGCAGGAAATCCTGAAACCAGTTCAGGATGACGAATGAGTGGGCAGATTCTTTCAATTCAACGGCTCAAACCCCAAATCCTCGGCCAGATCGCGCCATTTGGGGTTGGTTGTTTGGATCAAGTTGATCTTCCATGGCCGGTGCCAGTTTTTCAATTGCTTTTCGCGGGCAATGGCTTGTTCCATCGTTCCAAACTGTTCGAAATGCACCAGTCTTTTGAGGCGGTATTTTAGGGTGAAGCCGGGTACAATGCCTTCGCGGTGTTGATGGATGCGCTGCATCAGATTTGACGTGACGCCGATATAGGGCAGGCCGCGGGGTTTGTTGGTGACGATATAGACGGTGGGCTGGAAGAGCATTTTTTAGAGGGTTGCGCAATTTGGATCCTGAAACAAGTTCAGGATGACGAGAGGGTTTGACAGTTCCGGACCTGCTCTCGTTATCATGAATTCATTTAGGATCTCATTCCTAACGGGTTCGAACGTCAACCCGCTGTCCCACCAACCAAAAAATCCCTTTCCTACATAACCGGACTTATGCCTTAATCGGCCCCATGAAAAACCACCAACCCGCCCCGCCCAACCCCAAACCCGATCCGCGCAGCGCCGCTGTGCAGAAGCGGCGTATCTCACGCATCCCCGCCTTTACCCCGGCCGAGCTGCGGGGGCGGCGGGATGGGTGGACGCCGGTGCGGCAGGCGGAGTTTATCGGCCATCTCGCCGAAACGCGCTGTGTCAAACAGGCGGCGGCGCGCGTAGGGATGAGCCGGGAGAGCGCCTATCGTCTGCGCCGAAAGTCGGGCGCGGAGGGCTTTGCCGCGGCGTGGGATTTCGTCCTCGAGGGACCGGGTGCTGCGGACCGCGCGGATGGACGAAAACCAAAGGTCACACTAGAACAGCTGTTTCAGCGCATCCGGGTGGGCCGTTATCGCCCGATGATGCGCGCGGGACGCTATGTCGGGACGTTGCAAAGACCTGATGTTTCAGCGCTTTTGGCTGCATTATCCCGTCTCGACCGGGTTGCACCGCCAGAGAATTACTGGGATGATCTCCCAGTGGAACATGCCTATAAAAAGGGGGCTTCACTGTGAACTTGAACAAGAAATCAATCGCCCGCATCCTCTTCGCACTGGCTGCACTTTACGGGATTCCTGTGCTGCTGCTTGGCCTTTTTGGCGAGGCGCAGTTTAACGCCACGATGCCGCCAGTAATCACGCATCCCGAATTTTACTATGGTTTTCATGGGGTTGCGCTGGTTTTTCAGTTCATCTTTGTGCTGATCGCCATCGATCCGGTGCGCTATCGTCCGCTCATGCTGCTGGCGGTGCTGGAGAAGCTGGCCTTTTTTGTGCCTGCGCTGTGGCTGTTTAACAGCGGCCGTCTCGCGGAGGGTGGACCGTTTTTCGGCGCGATGATCGACGGAGTCTGGGCTTTACTCTTTCTGCTGGCGTGGACTTTGATGCGGTCAGAGCGGGAAGGGGGTGCTGGTAAATAAGCTGACCTTGGCAATCTTATCGTTGGTCGGGGTCGTTCTGTCGCTGGCCGAATATGTCGTCTTGCACCGGCGGCGATCGTTCTATACGTTTGTTTTGGAGGGAGAAAGACTAGTCAACGGGTTTCCAATTCCGGAAACGGCACGAACAGAAGATAGGTTATAGGATTGAGTTTTTCGGAATTTGCGATTGCTGTGGCGCTGGCTCAAGCGCCGGTGACCGCCACACCCCCACCAGCCCTTGCGGCTCATCCCTTTGATGTAGCACCCGCCGAAATGCAGGATCTGCGCGCGCCTGCCGCACCGGTGGCGCTGTCGGCGCAGGCTCAGCTATTTGGTGCCCTTGCTATAGCCCCAGCCGAGGCGAAACCGCCCACTTCGGTGCCTTGGCCAGTGCCTTTGGAACCAATACCCTTGGAACCGGAGGCCCAACCGCCAGCGCTGGATGATCCGCTCTTGCCTGCTGATCCGTCTGCCGCAGACACCGCGCCGACCGATGATCAGGTTGATGGCAATGAAATTGTCGTAACCGCGCGCCCCGCCCCGCCAAAAAGCGACCCGATGCAAGAGCTGAACGCGGACAGTTTTGAGGTTATTCAGAATGTCGATGAGGCTGTGGTCGGACCCGTCGCGCTGGCCTATGAAGATACGGTACCGAGCCCGGTGCGCAGCGGAATTTCGAATTTTCTCAGCAATCTTGGCGAGCCGATTGTTTTCCTGAACTATCTGCTGCAGCTCAAGCCGGGCAAGGCGATGGAGACATTGGGGCGCTTCACGATCAACTCGACGATCGGGATTGGCGGACTAGTGGATGTCGCCAAGAAACCGCCGTTCAATCTGCCCAAGCGTAATAACGGCTTTGCCAATACGCTGGGCTATTATGGTGTCGAGCCGGGGCCATTTTTGTTCCTGCCGCTGATCGGACCGACGACCGTCCGCGATCTGTTCGGCCGGGTGGTCGATCTTTCGGTCTTGCCAGTTGCCGTTGGAAAACCGTTTAACGAGCTTGTCTATACCCTTCCGGCGGGGATCATCACCTCGCTCGACTCGCGCGCCGCGCAGGACGAGCAACTCAGAAAGTTGCGCGAAAGCAGTGATCCCTATACCGCCACGCGGGAGCTTTACCTGAAGCAACGCCAGGCCGAAATTGATGCACTGCGCGGCAAGGTGCCGGAAGAACGAGTCGCACCGGAAGAGCAGGTGGAATAGGTCGGACAGGAGAAGCGTGTCTCGAAAAGCATTTGACCCATGCTGTATTAGTGTTATGCAACAATAATACAGCATGGCCATTCTGGTCCTGCATTTTCAAGGGGACCAGATTATGACACGCACACAAAAGATTCTTTCGACCGCCGCTCTTGCCACCGGCGCGCTTTCAACCGGAGCGAATGCCCAGGCTCAGCCGGCGGAAACACAGGAATCTGTTGCCGCTGATCTTGCAGCGCTAGATGCGCGATTGTTCAAGGCGGCGTTTGAGGATTGCGACATGGCGGTCCTGGAAGAGCTGCTGGCCGATGACATGGAATTCTATCATGACCGCGATGGCTTGTCCTATACCACCAGTGCAGCTTTTATCGCGGATGTTAAGAAAGAGTGCGGTGGCGGCAAGCGGGTACTCGTTGCAGATAGCCTGTCGACCCATATGATTGGGAATTATGGCGCGATGCAGCAGGGCCGGCATGAATTTCATCAAGTCATGCCCGACGGTTCCAGCATCGCCCGAGAAAAAGGCGTGTTCATGCATCTGTGGAAACGCACAAGCACAAGTGCCGCAGGGTGGCAGATCGCTCGCGTCATCAGCTATGATCACGAAGGCATTTAAGCCGCCGTTGCGACCATCGCCTAGCGGCTTTGTGTGCTAGGGCAGAAAGCCTCCTCGCCACAGAACTGTCTTGCGCACAAATTATGCGCCGCCTGGCTTTGCTTCCTCCGCGAAATCAAATCGGGCAGGGCGGGTCTGGTTCGCGGCGATCCCCGGTAATTTGTGCCACCGCTGGTTTACATTTCACAAAACTGTCATGAAACTGTTCCTGTGATCAGGTTGAGATATGAATTGGCGGTCTATACCGCGGCCGGACTAGCGGTGCTGATGCTGGCAATAGTGTCGGTAGATTTCCGCCATGGGCCATTTTTTCGTGAGGATGGCATCGTGGAAATGACGGCGGCATTGTTGTTTCTGGCAGCGTTGCTGATTGGTTTGCACAGGCAGTTGTTCCGCACCGGCATCGGTTTTTTGTTTTGCAGCCTGGCACTGTTGGCCTGCCTTAGCGAGATCAGCTTTGGTGCCCGACATATCGGCTTTGCAATGCCTGCAATGCAGGGCGGTGGAGAGCTGGACGGCGTGCAGGATCTGGTCATGATCGCCTATCGCAGCGCCGCAGACAAAGGCTTCATGCCGCTGGTAATCGGTCTGGCGATCATTTCGCCGTTGGTGACAGGATTATTGGCTTATCGCAGTGGTTATCTGTCGCGGGTTGCGTTGTGGTTCATGGCGGATCGCGGAAGGCTAACTCTGTCAGCGGCGTTGCTGGTGATCGGTTTGGCAGTGATACTGGATGTGATGGAGGCTTTGCGCTTTGCTGAGGAAACTCTGGAGCTATTCGGTGCAGCTCTGTTTGTGACTGCGGCATTGCGATTCAATCGCAGCTAATTTCAATCCAGATGCGATCTAGCTCGCAGTTATGTAGGCTTTTGGTGATCGGGGCAGGGTTGGGCAGGTCATAATGTGAGTATTGGCCGCATTTGGTAAAGCCAAGGCCTTGATGTTGCTGCCATTCCACCCATTATGAATCAATCTCTGCTGAACAGGGGACTAATCTTGATGTTAGGTCGCATCGCATGACAGAAAAACTACCAGCCATCGTACGATTAGCTACTTCCACGCTGGCGCTGGCGGCAGCAGCGCTTTTTGCACAAGTGGCAAGCACGGCGGAGGCAGAGGTCGTCAAGTCCGATGTGCCATCGCTGGAGGACTATCCTGATGCGGGGCAGGCCGCCGGGATGGTTTGGCATTATATTGAAAGCGATGAGAAACCACTTTTGGCCTTTCAAGTTCCGCAAACGGACAACGAGCTTTGGAGGATGACATGTCAAAAACAGCTTGATGGGAGTTCCCGGATCGCAAACATGATCGTCGCAACGCCTGAAGAAATGGAAGCAGGCGATCAATTTGGCTTTTCAATCCGCATTGATGATCGACGGTCGATCGGAATATTGGCGCGCATGTTGCCCACCAGTCTGGAGGGAGAGAGCTATCACATGCCGCAATTTAGTTTGATCAACACACATATCCTGTTTTCCGCCTTGGCAGATGGAAACCGGGCTTACGTGAATCTCAATGGCAGCAAATTCAGCATTCACCTCAATGGTTCGGGGGAAGCATTGACCAAATTTCTGAAGGCCTGTCAGTAAGCGGACGGCTCCCTGCATTTCGTCGCACCCCTCTTTCTTTTGGTCGCTAGCTTACCTGTCTGAACGGTTCTGTCGTGTTTCGTTCATATTAGAGGTCATATTCCTGACAATCAGACGCAATGAAGGGAGTTTGACATGAAGAAGATAATCATAGCTATGGCCGCAACGGCAGTGTTTCTGCCAGCAACGCCGGCATTGGCTGACGCGGGAGGCTATAATTCTCATGGTGGTCCAGTGGCTGGTTTCTACCGAGTCAGTGATGATGACTGGGACGACGATGACGACGATCGCTACTACAAGCCACGTCGTATGAAGCGAGGAGATCGTTACTGGCGGGGTCGCGATGGTCGCTATCGTTGCAAACGTGATGACGGAACGGTGGGATTGATTATCGGCGGTGCGGTCGGAGCTTTGCTTGGCAGAGAAATTGATGGTGGCCGCGACCGTACCGTTGGAACTGTATTGGGTGCTGCTGGCGGTGCGCTATTGGGACGGGAAATTGATCGCGGAGAATTGCGCTGCCGATAAATGATCGGCTTGTAGCCTGTAGTGGAATTCATTCCATAAATGAAAAGCCCGGTCCTGATGGTCTTCAGGGCCGGGCATTTGTTTGGGGGAGAGGGGAAGGCGAGTCAGATAATCAGGGATGCGGCGTTCTGTGTGGCGGGTACTATGCTGGCGCCAACAAAAAGGGCGGAGGAGATGAGGGCGGCGATAGCAGCGGTGATTTGGGCGGTGAAGTTACGGGGCATGATGAAGTCCTTTGGGGTTTTGGAGCCGGTCGCCTGATTAGATCATCAGGGACGCGGCATTCTGGGCGGCTGGTCCAACGCTGGCGCTGATCATGATAGTGGCTGAGAACAGAGCGGCGAAAGCGGCGATGAATTGGTTTTGAACGTTGGTCATGATGAAGTTTCCTTGTGAAAATTGGTTGGTGATTAAGCGATGAAAGAAGCGGTGTTTTGAACAGCAGGGCCTACGCTGGCGCTGATCAGAACAGCGGCGGAGAACAGAGCGGCAAAAGCGGCAACAACTTGGTTTTGGACATTTACGTTCGACATTTTTAATTCCTTCTGGGTCTAATTTGGTCCTTCGCGGTTGTGTTTGCGAAGATGTTCCTAGCATTGCATAGGGCGTGCCAGTTTTGATAAAGCTATATAAATCAATGCTTTAATGAAATTGCGTATGAAGGGAAATTTTCATAAAAACCAATAAATAGGAAAATATACCAATATATAGCTTGATGCTTTGGCGATCTCGACCCTCTTGAGGCAGCCGGCCCAAAGAATATTAAGAATGACCTGCTAAGCGGTCTTCATGTTTGGACCACGCCTCACTCGCGTCTTCGCCAGCCGCTCCAACGCATTGTGGTGGTCAGCCATGGTATTGGTTACTGCTTACTGCGTTGCTGCGGAGCCGCCGGTTGCTCCAACCTCCGAGGAGGAGGCGAACAACATCATGGAAAAAGATGATGAAAAAAGGGCAGTCGATCCTTGGACGGACGACGGACTATCAGCGAGACGGTAATGCGCCCGTTAGGTGGGCCAGAGATTTCAGGAGAAAGGGTCTCGCATCAATATTGCGCAGTTCCCCCGTCAACGCTGAGCATGGCCCCGGTGATACCCGCACCCGCATCTGACGCCAGCAACAGAGCCATCGCAGCTATTTCTTCAACCGTGTTGGGTCGCTTGAGCGCACTTTCCTGAGCGAACATATCGATCATTTCTTCAAACGTCATGCCGAGCCCCTTGGCGGTGGTGGGGCCATTGTCGAGGATCAGGTCGGTAAGCACGAGGCCGGGACAGATAGAATTTACTGTGATACCCATTGTGCCGACTTCCTGGGCTACGGCTTTGGTCATCCCGTTGATACCGTGCTTTGCAATTGTATAGGGCGCGAATGTCGGCTTGCCCATCTTGCCCTCGGTAGAGCTTATGTTGATCACACGGCCGGACTGCTGCGCGATCATCGGCTTGAGCGCGCGGCGGGTCGCCCAGAAGGTCGCATATATATTCCACTTCATTGCTTCATCAAAGGCTTCATCGGTCAAATCCGCGAGCGGAGCCAGAGCACCGGCGCCGCCGGCATTGTTAACGAGAATATCGACCGTCCCGAATCTCTCGATGGTTTGATCGATAAAGCCTTCCACTGCTTCCTGTTGCATAACATCGCCGGCAACAAATAAGGCGCGATCACCAACATCCAGTTCCTCAATCACCTTTTTCCCTTTTTCAGGGTTCCGCGCCATCAGTGCAACATTGGCACCTTCCGCCAGATATGCCTCGGCAATAGCGCGCCCTATGCCTGCGGTGCCGCCGGTGATGGCTGCGGTTTTGCCTTTGAGTTGCATGGTCTTCTCCCGTTGATAATTTCTTCTAGAGCTATCGATAGAGCAAACCGGCGGCAATGACTTAAAAGACTAGGGACTACTCAATGCAGCGTCTCAAAACATTGAAAAATAAACGGAAAATGCGATGCGTTCATAAAAAAGGCTTCTAATATTAACCTAAGATAAAATCAACATTCAGCAAGGGGTCAATCCGTGAAGCCTAAAACCATATTTGTCGGGCATCAAACGAGTCGGATCGCGAAAGATCCTTTTGGAGTATAAAATGATCAACAAGGTTTTAGGAACACTCGCCATCACCACAGCTGCTATATCAGCGATGGCCTTCGCAACGCCGGCTGAGGCGCGGGGCGGTTATTATCAAGGCTATAATGACGGCTATTACGAGCGCATTGGCGATCGGCGCGATTATCGTCGTGGCGATTATTATCGGGATGACCGTTATTATGACCGCCGGGATCGTCGCGCTTATCGTGAAAAACGCCGTTATTATCGCGACAAGCGTCGCTATCGCAATGATCGTCGTCGTTATCGCGGATGTGATCGCGGCACGGGCGGTACCATCATCGGCGCGATTGCTGGTGGTCTATTGGGCAACGAGGTTGCACGCCGCGGTGACAAGACCGAAGGCACTATCATTGGCGGTGCTGTTGGAGCGCTGGCGGGTCGGGCCATTGACGGCAACTGCTAAGCATAGAAATTAAAGTTAAGCCCTCTGTATCCGGTCTGCGAATACAGAGGGCCTATATTCCTCGCGTCGCGTATCGAGGAAAGGGGACCGTGGTCGCAAGCTCCGGTCCCCGCCTTTATGTAAGTCCTATCACTTCGTCGTGCGCCGCGCCAGCATGGGCGGTACAGGGCCAATCCAGTCAGAGAGACTGGCCTCGTCTTTGACGAAATAGGGATTACCCTGACTGTTGAGATAGAAACGCTGCATCTCGCTGCGATTAAATGGTCGGGAGCCCAGTCGCCCGAATACCGCCATCTGACCGCCCGTTTCATCCACGGCCCGATCACGATCCAGACCCTTGGAAAGGGCGAGAGCTGGTTTCGGGGTACGGGCAAAGGCAATGAGTTCCGGCATCGGTGGTGGCGAGAAGCCATAATAGTTCGGTTGGCTATCCGGGGATGTCAACTGAATCACTTTCAGACCATTGCGACCGTCTGCAACATACGCAAACAGCGTTGCGTTGGTTGAGCCGACAATAACATCTTCCGCATCATTCATCTGGCCACCAAAGGTCTCCTTGCGGTAGATCACGGGATCTTCTGGTTTGGTAATATTGGCGATAACCAACCCTTCATCCTTTGCAGCGATGTAGGCGTATGTTCTGGCAAGATAGAGCCTGCGCGCATTTGTTAGCGGGATTGTTCCTGACTCTACCGGTACCGGGTTTTCCATATCTGTGACATTAAACAGTTTCACACCGTCGGAATCGGTGACCCACAGATAGCGGAACTGCAATGCCGAAGCCCGGGCATCGGACATGGGCATCGTGACAACATGACGTGGTTTCAGCGGATCATTGAGATCTATGACGACCAACCCACTCCCCGCTGCTATATAGGCATAATGACCAGCTAGTGTGATGTGCTTGGCCCCATTCAAGACCCCGTCCGCATTCCAGGTGACAGCCCGTTTGAAGAAATTGTTGCGGAACTCGCCATCGGCCAGCGTATTGATGTCGACGAGAATTAGACCCTCTTCGCTATCAGTAACAACGGCATAATTGTAAATCGGGTGGAACGCCTGTTCTTCATTTATCTCGCGCAGCTCGGCGGTATTGCGTTCCGGAGCAATGGGCTGATTGGTTGACAGCGCCATGCAGGTCGCGTTCTTCGTATCGACATGGGTGTCGTGGCCCAAAGAAGAGAAGGGCGCCTTGACGATCCGTTCGGAAAAACCCTTGTTGCCGATCGAAGCAACATCATAGGCGCGGAACCCGCCCTTGCCTTCTGCAACAAACATATATTCGCCGCGCAGCTGCAGGCAGCGAACGCTGTCGCCAGTGCCCTGCACAACATTGGCAAATTCCTCAAGCGCCTTGGTCTCACCAGACAGATCATCATCCAGTCGTTCGCCGCGCACCCAGTTGATGAGTTCGCGTCCATTATCTTCAACATGCATTCGCCAATAATCAGGATAAGCATATTTTTGCAGGTAAGAACCGATGACGGCTTGCGGCTCATCCCATTCTGTTACGCGAACCGCTTCAAAACCCTTGTCCATACCTACCCAGGCATGCAGGCCGACAAAGTTCACGAAATTCGTGCCCTGTAGCAACAGCTGAGACATGATCGCATTATTGTCATTGGCTTCGCTCAAGTGACAATCTGAGCATTGCTTGGTTTCGGTTTTCCGAACCGTGTGCGGGAAATGCGGTGCAAAGGCCTGACTGGAGAAGCCGATGGCCGATATGGGTGGTTGCTGCACATAGATGCGCTCACGGTTGATATTGGTTGAGGACAATACCAGCGCCGAGGTGGAACGAACCGGTGCGATGATGCTGCCTTTGGTGGTCTGGTGCCGGCCAAGCTGGAACATCTGGTCGCGGGCGACCTGCGGATTGTAGGTGGCATAGTTCCGTGTGGTGCCGCCTTCATATTTATGGCTTTCCGTCTGCCAGTTAGCCTCAATCGGCAAATGGCACCCCCCGCAGCTGGTCGTCCAGCTGAGGTGGCAGGTGAAGCAAACCATATTCTCGTCCTGGTGAGCGCGATCCGCGGCTGGAACTCCGCTACCGAAAGTAAATTTGCCGGTTTCAGATCCGGTTTTAGACATCAGCTTAGCGCGAGCCGACTTCAGATTGAAATCAGGATGCGAACGATCGACACTGTCTTTAACCAGACTGACACGCCAGCTGAGTTCTGGGTCGACAATAGAACGTTGGATCAGCACGCGTTTGCCATTGGCATCCTGCATCCATTCAAAGCGGCGTTGACCATCGGCATTACGCAACAGGTTAAGGTTCTTGCCCTTCGGGCGCGCCGCCAGATTAGATGTCATCAAAGTCGGATATTCATCAGCGGTGCCGTGGCAGTCCTTACAGTTTATCTCTACGGCATTCGCAACCTCGCCATAAATCAATCCATTGCCATGGCTGTCCTGAGCGAAGTGGCAATCGGCACATTGCATGCCGACTTCGGCATGGATACTCATCATATGGACTGATTTTCCAGGGTTGATGCCGGGTTTGACGAACTTCTCTTCATCCTCTTTGCGGAATTTCTCCGGATCATCATTATCGACAATATCACCATCTTCATCGAGCAGATTGCCGTCGCGGTCGCGTTTCAATATGGCGCGGAAATTCCAGCCATGGCCATGATAGTCGGCAAATTGCGTGTCCTTGGCTTCACTATTGAGATCATAGACATTGCGGAGGAAATCAAGATCACCCCAAAGGCCTTTGGGTGAGGCCGCTTCCGGGTTGCGGTCAAGTATCTTGCGTACTTCTTCAGCATCAGGATATTTCTGCTGCTTGTAGGTTTTCTGATATTCCTCGTCGCTCATGCCTTCTGGCCGCGGTGTGGTATTGTTCGGCCCAGGCCACATTAGTGGCGCGTCGGATTCATAGTCCCACATGGTGTAGCCGAGGAAGCTATTCAGGAAGATATTGGGCTGGTGCATGTGGCAATTCATGCACTGGGCCGTCGGAATGGCGCGTGTGAAGGCATGCTGGATAGGATGCCCCTTTTCGCGTTTCGCCGGGTCTATGTCGCCGCTGTGATCATCGCCATGGCCATCATCATGTCCATCCTTATGATATCCAGCTTTCTTGCCATATTTGCCCTTTTTACCATAGGCGGCATCATAAGTTCCGTAGCTGCCAACCCGATGCTCGCCCTCTTTCAAGTTGCGGATCGTTGGATCTTTGGTCTGGGTCTGGCCATCGCGGCCATATTTAGCCCAGATCAAGCTGTGGCGCGGTTCGCGGTCATTGGCATAGACCACGTGGCAACTGGCACAGCCCGACTGCCGATAATCGCCAGGCTGATCATTGGTACCCATGAACCATGTAAACGGATCATTGAGCCGGGTCTTGTGGATGTTCAAGGCTGGAATGGCAACACGCAGACCGGTCCCGGGTCCGCGGTTGGATTGTTTGAGGTCAGGTCGGCCAGGCTCTTCTAGCCGCTGAATGATTCCACCGATATTGGGCAGGCCAATTTCAGGGAATTGCGTGTTGATATTGCGGCCACCGCGCTCAAACACTCGAAACACATCGCCCGGCGGAATGGTATGCCAGGTTGGCAGGGGATAGAGAATAGGCAAGGCACCGCGTTTCTTTTGCTCTTCCGTTACAGTGCCATGCGGATTGCCGGGTGATTTGATGGTCGCGGGCAAGCCCTTGCGCGTATAGGCTTCGCCGAATATGTAGTTTTTGAAAGGTACGATGCCGTTATTATAAGCAGCGCCGCCCCACAGCATCGCGCCAGTTGCCATCAGGGATCGTTCGGAAGCCTCGATAATCTCCATATGGCAAGCGCCGCAAGCCTCCCGAGCAACGCGATAGTCCGACGGGTTGACGAACCGGACAAATTCCGGAGATTCCTTGTTCAGCAAGGTGTAGCTGCGTTTTGGATTTGCCGACGAAGGCCAATGCCAGCTTTCAGGATATTTGGGGAGGACATGCGCTTTTTTAAGTGCAAACATATATTGGGGACTTTGCTTGCCCCAGGAGTTATCGCCCGTAACGCTAGCATCGCCGCCATGACAGTCGACACAGCCAAGCACGACAGCGGGCGTTTCGTGCATTGTTTTCTGATCACTGTCGGTATGACAGGACACACAGCCGGTACTCTTGCTATTGGCCGCATCCCATGTCTGGTTCTGCGGAGCAGGCGGAGTGAATGTATAGTCAATCTTTTGCGGTTTTTCCTTGCCGGCAGCCAATAACGCCGGTGTGGCTGCGACACTCAGCCCCGCGACGCCGAGGCCAGCGATGACAAAACGCTTAGATCGGGAGAGAAGATTGAGAAACCGCATATCAGAAAGCCAGTATTGCGTTGAAGAGAATGGAATAATGGAATTCGCGCTTGTCGGTTTGATCGAACAAGTCTTCAAAGCCTTTTCCGGGAAGCAGTGCCGCACCCGATAAGCGGAAAACGATATTCTGGTTGGAGTTGGGACGGTAAATGGCTGCCGCCGACAAATCCCAGCCAATATCTTTAGGTATCGAACCTTCGACGCGCAGCGCTTCAAGGCTTTCCGTCTTGTGGAACCAAAGATGATTGGCATTGGCGGATAACCGGAAGTCCGGAGTTAAATCTGCATCAACGCCCACGCCCGCTAATATGGTGCCGGGGTTGTTGAAATTGCTCTGCCCCTGCTCCTTCGAGGATCGCAAGGAATTGAGGATACCGTTTCGACCATTGATGCTGATTGCACGCCCGCCGCCTGCAAACGGGATGGTCTGCCGGATCCAGTAACTGGTGTCCGCACCAGCAAAGATCGGGTTCTCGAAAATCGAGTCAAATCCGGCTTCGGTATTGTTGTAAGGATTGCCGTCACCGCTGGCGAAAAGGCCTGATGCCCTGAAACGCAGGAAGTCAACATCATAGCTGGCTTCGGCAGCTGCAAAATAAGCGGCGATCTTGGCTGGCTCACTGGTAAAGATGCTGTTGCGGTCTTCGCCAAAGGCACCGTAAAGCTGACCGGTTACGTTGATCCGGCCAATCCGGCCATCCACCGCATAGCCAGGATATACAACATCATAGGCCCGACCTCTGAGATCACCAATCAGAGCAGGGCGCACCGGAAAGCCATTATCATCAATCTCGATATCGCTCTTCTCGCGGTTCATATTGTAGGTAACGCTGAATTGGCTGGTCAGGCCGACAAAGGGTAAATCCTGACGATAGAGATTGGCGAACAGGATATAGCTTTCGCGCGGCGTTTGGGTGATATCATTCAGGCCGCTATTGGTATCCTTTTCCAGCTGTACAAAGGCGCCGAGATTATATTGCACGCGGTTATTATCCCGAGTCCCGAACAAGCGGAAGCCGAGCTGGTTATCCTGAAACAGGAAGCCACGGAAATCGGCTTGCATCGGCTGAATACCGATGCGGAAACTGTCAAAGTCATAGCGCGCGGACGTATTGCGGATATGATAGTCGAAAAATGCCTCTTGTACCCCGACAAAATAGTCGGTGCGGTTAGATGTCTTCGAAGGTTCGACAAACAAGACCCGGCGTTCGGGAACATTGACATGGTTGATCTGTGTCGCAAGCGTAAGCCGATATTCGACATCAGGTGGTTTGTAAGCCGTTGAACCTTTGATCAGGGCGACACCGGTGATGAAGGTTTGCGCGTAGACTTCGGATCCCGAACGTCCAAATACATCGATGCTGTTTGTCCGCTCCGTTGTTTGCACACCAACCGGAATAGGGAAACTTCGTGGCTCGATCACAGTATCCGAAATCGCATTGACGACAAAGAACCAATCATCGCCTTTCAAGAAAGACGGTTTTTTGTCCGCCGGGATGGGTTTGTCGCCTTTCAGCACATTTTGCGCATAGGGATTGGATGTATTGCTGCAATTGTTTTTCAGCGCACCGAATACTTGATAGATCGACTGATCTCCGCCTTTTTGCGGGCATAAGGTCTGCAATATCCGCCAGCGATCGGGGACTGGAAATTCGTCTGTCGGAAAGGCTTCCGGGGGTGGTGCACTAATCGCTCCGGGGTTGTTTTGAATGACGCGATCGGGCAGCTCTTTGGGCACACCAGGACGGCGGCGACCATCGATTAAGGCCTCGTCAGCTTCCAGACCATCAAAATCCATTTCCAACTGTTCTGGTTCAGCCGCTACTGGCTCCACGACCGCCGGATCGGCGACCGGTGGTTCGGCGGCGGTGACCGCGGCCTCTTCTTCAGCATCGGGACCGCCGACCGCGAGCATGCCAGCACCAGCATCGATATTGGCAAGATCAAAGTCAGAATTGTCGATGCGCATCCAGTCAAATTGCTCGCTTGCCAGTAAGGCGGTGAGCGATGACTCCATTTCCTCAACAGACAGGCGCTGGGCTTCCATCTGCTCGGCCTGACCGGACATCACCGTCATAATCGGCAAGAAAGAGGAGGATAGAGTTGGCACTTGCTCTACAAACCCTCGCAGACATTCTGTTCATCGGTGTCGAGGAACGGTGCAAAGGGGCAGTTGACATAGCGCAATCGGACCTGGGCGTCGCCAAGGTCAACCACGACGTTATCGGCGCGAATGGCTTGTGGTGCATTGCCAATGCTGCCGACGCGCAGGCCGGCATTGTGAACCCCCAGGAAACTGATCATATCATCCTGATCGATACCGTCACCGGATACACCGATACCACCAATAAGCTGATCACCGCGATATATCGGAACGCTGCCCGGGAAAATCTGGATGCCATTGGCCAGCCGCTTTGTTCCGCTTGGACTGTCCGGCAGCGTGGTGCATTGCTGAGGACTGTCGGTCGCGGCCGGATCGGAGACAAATGTCAGATGAGCCCCTATGTTGCCGACCACCAAGTCAAGTTGGAGTCCGACATTGAACGGGCTGAACTCCTGGATCGGTTTGGAAATTGGGCCATGTGGACGGCCAACTTCACCATCTGGAAAATAGGGCCGCGCAAGATTGCCACCTGAACGATCAGCAAAGGCCACCGTTCCGGTCAAAGCATTGGGATCGCCAAGGAAAGTGCGAACCGCTTGGACATAGGGTGCGATGGATGGATCCGTGAGCATTTCGGCTGCCGCAATGTCATTCGAGAAAAACGTTGCCGTTCGTGCTTTTTGTAATGACACATCAGTGCCAAAAATCGGTGCATCGGGCGAACGAACGAGGCCAAGAATTTCCCCATTTGTATCGACGACGGTGATCGATACCTGCGCCCTGCTGTCGAGCGGTTGCCGGATCTGTGCGCGGGCCCGGGTCATCACGATAAAGGCCTCCTCCAGAACCGCTCGCACTTCGGCTTCGGTCAATGGTGCGGCAACTGCGCCGCCATCGGTGGCTGCACGGACCGGGTAGCGGTTGGTGCCAGTGCCATCGCTGAGGACAAAGGCATCCCGGTTCTTGAATTCCGCAGCGGTCGAGGCCCGAATGCCGGACTGCTCGGTGCCATAGGTGGTTCCGGAGATGATCGTGCCATCGGTATAGCCCCGCACCGGAACGAGCGCTCCTGCGGTTCCGTTTATTGCGGCGAAATTGGATTGGAGCGGCGAGAGGTCGCTAACCGTCATATCGCTAAAGCGTAGAGAGGTCCCATCCACGCTTATCCGGTTGGCGGTTATCGATGCAGACGGAGCAAAGCCCTGGATTCCAGCCAAGGCAATTGCCTCCTCATCATCCTGATCGACGTCGAGAATATTGCGATCGAAGCCGTAATCGCCGTCGCCCATGACGCCGATCGCGCCGACCACTACACCATTTTTGTAGAGGGGCAATCCACCTGGATCAGCCGCAAGCCCCAGTGGTGACCGCTTAGGTCCGATCAGGTTTGTGGCTCCCCCGCCGGCCATGAAGCGGGATGACAAGTCAGAACATGGTAGCTGGCTAAACTGCACGCCAAAAAGCGGTCCACTTTCAAGCCCCACAGCGGTGGGAGAAGGCGGAAAGTGCTCCTGCACAATCTGGCTCGCCGTACGCGTGGAAAAGGCGTTGCCGCCGCTCGACAGATAGGCGCCGGTCACGGCTTTCGCGATCGCTGCCGTCGTCGCTGGAACCATAGCCCCTTGTAATCCCTGCGGATTGGGGTTGGGTCCGTTGATGGTGCTGGTGCTCAAACCCGCCATCGCTGGTGCCCCGTTCATCTGGAACACTGCCAAAACATTACCGACCCGGTCGGTAACCGCGATGATCGACGGCAGATTGCGTGCTGTGGCTTCACCCACCGCTTGTGCGATTACGGTCTGCACATCAGTGACGCTAAGAGCCTCTTGCGCAGGTGGAGTGAACGCGCCGCCATTGCCATCAACTGGTGTTGGTGAAGGTGTCGGCGACGGCGCGGGAGAAGGGGATGGCGTACCACCAAAATCATTGCTGCCACCGCCTCCACCACAAGAGGTCAGCACCAAGGCAGCTGCTGAAATGGCAGCAGTAAAACGAAACTTCCGCATTATCGTAATGCCCTTATCGTTCTGACCGCACTGCCAAGCGCGCGGCGGAATTGAAGCGGTTTGTAGCTATTGGGTTCATCGACCGCCCTATAGGCGATGTTAATCTGTCCACGCAGGCTGGCGGCCGCAGATTCGCTGACTTGACCGCTGTTTACGAGGCCGTTTAGCAGCGTATCAATGGCCATGACCGCCTGTACACTGCCTTCATAGTCCGTGAAGCGCGGAGAGATGGCCTGTCCGGCAATAGTTTCCATGATTCGGAAGGTCTGGTCACGGCCGAAGCTGGCTCGGGAAAAGCGATCAGCTAATGTTTGGGCCGTTTGACGCAACCTTGCAGCCGCTTGAACCGCCGGTCCGCGGCCTTTGCCCATGGCCGCGTGAAACGCCTTTGACCGCGCTTCAAACTGGCCCGCCAGATCTGGCGCAGCCACTTTTATTGCTGCGCTCAGCATGATCATATTCTCGTCGTTATAGGGCGGCATGCCTTCCGGTATGGGACGACCGGGATTGTTTATCGAAGTGGGTCTTGCAGATGCATCATCATAGATGCGGCGATGGCAACTATGGCAGTCATAGAAGTAAAATTCTGGAAACAGTCCTTCTTGGGCCAATGCCGGTTTGGCAAAGAGATTGAGCGACCGTTCCAATGCCATGGATTGGCCCACAGCCCAGAACCGAACGCTATTGGTCTTGCCCTTGCGGCGGACATAGTCGACATCTTCGTCATGATGCTGTTGCAGGGTTGAAAACAGGTCGAGTTCGAAGGAAATACGAGGGTGACCAGCCGCCATGATACGGTGATCCACAAACTGGCCGCTTTTCGCACTACCGAAATGGCAATCGAGACAGTTGCTGGCGCGCACCTTGGGATTGTCGAGTGGGATTAGGCCCAATGAAACGTTGCGAGCGTGATTTGCCCCAACCGCATAGTGGGCGGACAACCAACCTGAGGACGGGCCGTGACAGGCTTCACAGCCAACACCGTCACTAAGCTGGAACCGCGGTCCCTTTTTTGCTGCAGGTGTACTGTGACAGCCCAGACATTGCTGGGAAGAGGCCGCATCCTTGATGCCAAGGCGCTTGGCTATCGCAATGCTCCGGGGCTCGCGAAGAACCCGAAAAGCCCGGCTGTGCGCGCCGCCGGGTGTTGATTCTTCTTGCCAGCGCATCAGCTCGTCCTGACGAACAATTTCGCCGTCGGCTTCCTGGCGACCATGGCAAGTGGTGCCACCGCAAGTTGCTACGCCCATATGGGTTCCGCCGGGTAGGTCTTGCGCCGCTTCGACAGGTGCGGGGGTCGCAACAGAAGATATGAAAAAAGCTACGCCAGCGAGCGCAAAGCAGAATAGACCAGCGGCCAGAATGGACCAGCTACGTCTCCACGACAAATTTTTCCCCGTTTGCATCGTTGCTTTTCCTGGTCCGAAAACCAGGCCCCTCTGTAAGCTCGACGCGACCCAAATCGTTAACTATGTTTTGCGCATTCTATTATGCTTCATTGAAACCTCAATGCAACGGTAAAAAACCTCGAATATGGCGGTTTTTCTATGACTTGCATCACCATTTTAATCTTTTCCACCACACAAGCGTTGCCGATTTACCACTTTGATGTGGTTTGATTGCACGATTGTGAGAATCGCATTCTGATGTGATTCGGCTCCTAGACTTTGCGCCTGATGACCAGATTACGAATTTCGGTCATGTCCTCCATCGCAAATCTGATACCTTCCCGTCCTAGACCGCTATCCTTGACGCCGCCATAAGGCATATTGTCAACACGATAGGATGATACGTCGTTAATCACGACACCGCCAACATCGAGCCGGTCCCATGCATCCAAGGTTTTGAAGAGGTCACGGGTAAAGATGCCTGCCTGCAGACCAAATTTACTATCGTTAACTTCGTCCAGCGCAGCGCTGAAATCGCTAAACTTTGAAAGCAGTGCCAGCGGGCCAAAGGCTTCTTCGCGATTGGCCGCAGCATTGCGATCAACATTTTCCAGCAAAGTGGCTTCGAGCATATTTCCGACACGATTACCGCCGCAAAGCAAGGTCGCTCCGTCAGAAACAGCTTCGTCGATCCAGCCATGCAAACGCTTGGCTTCGCCTTCGGAAATCATGGGACCGATGAATGTATCACGATCTTTGGGATCGCCGGCAATCAGGGTTTTGGTTTTGGCAACCAGCATATCCTTGAACGTGTCGTAGACGGATTCATGGATTATGATCCGTTGCACGCCAATACAGCTTTGGCCTGACTGATAGAATGCGCCGAAAATAATTCTCTCGAGCGCATCTTCCAGATCGGCATCATGATCGACGATGACGGCCGCGTTGCCGCCCAGTTCAAGAATGACAGGTTTCTTTCCTGCCTTGGCTTTAAGATCCCAGCCAACACCGGGAGAACCGGTGAAGGACAATAGTTTCAGGCGTTCATCGACGGTGAACAAATCAGCACCATCACGGCTTGCCGGCAATATCGAAAACGCGCCTTTGGGCAAGTTGGTTTCGGCGAGTACTTCACCCATGATAATCGCGCCCAGCGGTGTTTTTGATGCCGGTTTCATGACAAATGGACAGCCTACCGCAATGGCAGGCGCAATCTTATGTGCCGCGAGGTTCAGCGGGAAATTAAACGGTGAAATGAAGCTGCAAGGACCAATCGGTACCCGTTTCCACATGCCCTGATAGCCCTTGGCCCGCTCGGAAATATCAAGGGGTTGAACCTCACCATAATTGCGTGTGGCTTCTTCGGCGGCTATCCGAAACGTATCAATTAACCGGCCAACTTCGCCTTCGGCATCCTTGATTGGTTTGCCCGCTTCGACGCAGAGCGAATAAGCAAGTTCGTCAAATCGCTCTTTGAACCGGTCGACGCAATGCTGCAGAACATCTTGCCGTTCAAAGCTGGCCATCCGCGCCATTGGTTCGGCGGCTTCGACTGATCCGGCGATGGCTTCTTCAATAACATCGGGTGTCGCCAGCGCCGTCCGGAAAGCCACTTCGTTGGTAAACTTGTCGGTGACTTCCAGATCAGTGTTCGGCTGAGCAGCTACATTATTGAGATAAAGCGGATAAACGTCTTTGAGTTTTGTCATGGGCTATCCTCTTATATCTTCGCACTGAGTTCCTTGATCTCATTGTTGAGGATACGGTCATTGTCCGAATAGTCCACCGGACAATCGATCAAATGCACGCCTTCGCTGTTGAGGCATTTGTCGATCGTTTCCTGCAAATTTTTCGCGCTTGTGATCCGGTGACCATGGGCGCCATAGCTTTCCGCATATTTGACGAAGTCCGGATTATCATAGGTCAGGCCCCAATCCTTGAACCCCATATTGGCTTGTTTCCAACGGATCATACCGTAGCTGCTGTCATTCAGGATCAGCACCGTGATATTGAGTTTCAGCCGAACCGCTGTCTCCATCTCCTGGCTGTTCATCATGAAACCACCATCGCCGCAAATGGCCATCACCTTGCGATCAGGATAGACCATCGCCGATGCCATGGCAGACGGCAGGCCGGCACCCATGGTTGCCAGCGCGTTATCGAGCAATACGGTATTCGCCTCACGCGCCTTGTAGTTGCGTGCGAACCAGATTTTATAAACACCATTGTCGAGACAGATAATGCCATCTGCAGGCATTTGTTCACGGATGACTTTTACCAGATGTGGCGGATAAATCGGACAACGCATGTCGTCGTCCATGGTCGCCGTATGCTCTTCTTCGGCCGCCCGGGCCTTGTACATCGCATCGAAATTCCACGAACCGGATGGAACAATATCTTCTTTCATCTGCCAGATTGCATTGCCAATATCGCCAATGACCTCAATCTGCGGGAAATAGACCGGGTCCACCTCTGCGGTGTTCATTGAAACGTGAATGACTTCTGTGCCGCCATCTTTCATGAAGAAAGGCGGTTTTTCGATCACGTCATGGCCAACATTGATGATCAGGTCAGCGGACTCGATTGCGCTATGCACAAAATCGTTCGCTGACAAAGCGGCGCAGCCCATGAACTCCTTGTTGGTTTCGTCAACAACGCCTTTGCCCAATTGCGTTGTCACAAAGGGAATACCGGTTTTCTCGATAAACTGAGTCAGCATCCGCCCCGTCGTGGTGCGGTTGGCCCCACCACCAATGACGAGAATGGGGGATTTGGCGCTTTCAATTTTCTTGGTTGCAGCACGCACCGCTTTGGCTTCCGCAATTGGACGGCGTGACAGGCTGGGTTTGATGGGCACGGAATCAGTCTGTTCATCCGCAACATCTTCTGGAAACTCGATATGGGATGCTCCGGGCTTCTCTTCCTCGGCCAGGCGGATTGCTTCGCGCACGCGGCTGGGAATATTGTCGGCGGAAGCCAATTGATGTGTGAACTTTGTAATTGGCCCCATCATGTCAACGACATCGAGAATCTGGAAACGGCCTTGTTTGGATTTCTTGATCGGTTTTTGGCCTGTGACCATTAGGATCGGCATGCCGCCAAGCTGTGCATAAGCGGCTGCAGTGACCAAGTTGGTTGCACCGGGTCCAAGTGTCGCCATGCAGACGCCTGTTTTGCCCGTGTGCCTTGCGTAAGTTGCGGCCATGAAGCCCGCGCCTTGTTCGTGCCGGGTCAAGATCAATTCAATCTTCTTAGAGCGCGACAGGCTGTCTAGCATGTCGAGATTTTCTTCGCCGGGGACGCCGAAAAGATATTCTACGCCTTCATTTTCGAGACATTCAACGAATAAATCAGATGCTTTGGTCATGTGGGTCCTTTCCTGATCGGCATGATCAGTATTTGCTCAAGTCTATGGCAACGACCCCAGGATGATTTTTCCCCTCCAGAAAAAGACTCATCCCTACCCCTATGCTGTTGGTTGATAAGTCAAATTTTCCTGTGAGTCACGTATCAATCGCAAAATTAATAAATGCCTCAATATCCACGATCAAGATCGGCAACGGCGATCATATCGCTACCCTTCTGATAGCGCGCCAGATTTTCCACGAAACGGGCGGCAGCGCGTTGAAACATGCGGGTCTGGGCGACGCCGGAAACGTGCATGGTTATGAAACAATTGTCCGCAGTCCACAAAGGATCACCTTTTGGCAGCGGCTCGGGATCGGTGACGTCCAGCATCGCGCCGCCAATGGCCTTGCCGTTTAGCGCCTCTACCAACGCGGGTTGATCGACCAATGACCCGCGCGCAACATTGATCAACCAGGCTGATGGTTTCATGGCCGCAAATTCGTCGGCGCCCAGCAGTTTTTGCGTTTCTGTCGTCGCAGGTGCGGAAACGATGACCCAGTCAAACTCCCCTAGCCGGGCTTGCCAATCATCGGTGCCGATCACCTCTGTTCCCAATCCAGCGGGATCTTCACTAGCAGTCCGCCGGACAGCCGTGACGTCCATTTCGAACCCGGACAGTTTTTTCGCAACCTGCTGACCGATGCCGCCATATCCGATGATAAGCGCCTTACCATCCGCCAGTTCGGTCGTTCCCGGGGCCTGTTCTGGCCATTCTTGCTGACTCTGAAGCTCCAGCAACTTGTCGGTGCGCTTTGCCGCTGAGAGCATACCCATCACCACAAATTCTGCGATCGGAGAGCTGTTCAATCCGGCGCCGTTGGTGACTATGGTCCCCTGCTGCTTGAGCTGATCGAGTGGAAAATGTTCAACTCCAGCATAGATGCTGTTAAGCCATTTCAAGTTCGTTGCTGCACCCAGTACCTGAGCCATCTTTTCCTTGTCATACATGTCGAACCACCCGATTTCGGCATACGGAGCAATTTCCATTGCTTCCTCAGTACTGGTAAACCAGGTAACATCGAGACCATCGCAATGGGGCTCGACGAGAGGACGGACGAGAGAGGCCATAGCGGCTATCGGTTTGCTCATATCGAAATGCTCCATTCCCAGCGTAACGGATCGCCATCCATAAGTTCTATACCCTGCGCAATAAGTTCATCGCGGATCGCGTCGGCAGCGGCAAAGTCCTTGTCTGTCTTGGCTTGCTGTCGCAGATCCAGTTTTTGCTCAATCTCTTCCTCGGTGATGGTTGCCGATTTCGGACGTACCCTCAGATCGGTACGAGTGAGCGTTTCCAGATCAAGACCGAGTATCAAGTCGATCTCCCGCAACAGCGCCATACGCTGAACGGGATCCACTTTCTTGAGCGAGAGTAACTCTTCCAGCAACGGAATGACTGGACAACTGTTGAGATCATCACTCATCGCTGTGTCCAGCCGGTCATGCATCTCGGTCAGTTTGGGGTGAGGGGGCTTTTCCTGCTGCTCACTGGATAGGCGGCCCTTTAATCGCTCAACGCTCATGAGGATGCGTTTCAGCCGCGTCAGTGCCGCGATCAGATTGTCCCAACTAAACTCCAACTCGCTGCGATAGTGTGCTTGCAGACACATCAAGCGATAGGCCAGGGGATGAATACCCTTGTCAATCAAGAGTTGCAGTCTCAGAAATTCACCGGCTGACTTCGACATTTTGCCTGCACGATCGATGAGGAAATTATTGTGCATCCAGACCCGTGCGCCGCTATGATCGCAGCCGCTATGCGCCTGGTTCTGGGCGATCTCGTTCGGATGATGGATCTCGCGATGATCGATCCCGCCAGTGTGGATATCAAAAGGCAGGCCAAGCAACGCTTCTGACATGACCGAGCATTCCAGATGCCAGCCGGGTGCACCCTTGCCCCACGGGCTGTCCCATTCCATTTGCCGGGTTTCGCCCTCGGGCGTCTTGCGCCAGATCGCGAAATCAGCAGCATTGCGTTTGCCCTCTACGGCATCGATCCTGCCCTCTCCATCTTCCGTGGCCGCGCGGGCGAGGCTGCCATAATCGGCGATGGTTGAAACATCGAAATAGAGGCCGCTGTCCAGTTCATAGCAATGCTTTTCGGCGATGCCCTTGGCATAGTCTATCATCTGCGGCACATAATCTGTCGCGATGGACCAATGGGCGGGCTGACGAATGTTCAGCGCCTTGATGTCTTCCCAATAAGCTTCGGTATAATGTTTCGCGATATCCCAGATGGACTGCGCCCGTTCTGCAGCCGCTTTTTCCAGCTTGTCCTCGCCGTCATCGGCATCATCGGTCAGATGGCCGACATCGGTGATATTGATGACATGGGTAAGCTTGTAGCCTTTCCAGCTTAATGTCCGCCCGAGCAAATCGGCAAAGACATAGGCGCGCATATTGCCAATATGCGGATAGTTATAAACCGTCGGGCCGCAAGTATAGACGCGCGCTTCCCCTTCGTGAACCGGAACAAACGGCTCGAGCGTACGCGTGAGGCTGTTGAACAGCTTTAAATCATGACTGGTATTTTCATTCATATCCACCGCCTAGTGGCTTCGGATACAAAAGGTCAACCGGTCAATTCACTCGGCAGGCTCGAGTGCGTCTTCTTCCTCTGGACCACCCTGACCGCAGCTTTCATCGCCTTCGGCACATTCGGTGCTCTCGTCGTCGCTGCCCCCTTCGTCGCTTACCCAAAGGTCATCATTACCGGCGCCAGTGACAGGTTCATCAATCAATGGATCATCGACAAACTGTTCCGTTTCCTTGATCTCGATAAGATTGGTTTCAAACGGATCGCTAACGACAGTCACGTCTTCATTCGGCGTAACCTCCTCTTCGATTACATCCTGCACGGGATCACCAATCTCAGGATCAATCTCAGGCGTTGGCGTTGGCGTAGGTGTAGGCGTAGGCGTTGGAGTTGGAGTTGGATTCGGCGTTGGTGTTGGCGTCGGAGTTGGAGTTGGAGTGGGATTTGGTGTAGGCGTTGGAGCCGAGCAACTGTCCGGATCGGCAATAATACACCCGTTTATGGTGCTTTGCGGTGTAAAGCCTTCCCCGATGCCAACAGCTCTTAGTGCCGGAATGCCAGTATCGCCATCGACTGTGCCGTTTACGACAATTACCGGAGGTGAAGCCGTGGCGCCGTCAATCTGCACGGTTTGGCCAGTAAATCCACGCCGATCATCAAAATCGATGCCCACTCCGGTGTTTTGGATCAAAATGCTTTCTGCAACAGTGAAGGTCAGCGCGCCGCCACGGATCACGCCGCTATCCAAAACAATGCCATCATTGTTCCCCAACCGGCTATCGATTGCGGACGTCCCCAGACCTGTAATGTCAGCGAAAGCCTGGTCGGTCATGGCGAAAATATTGGTCGCTGTCAGCTCAAGGAAACCGACCGAGCCGAACCCACCACTGGCGTCAGTAAGCTGTAATATACCGCTCGCATTATTGAGGAAGATATCATCGAAGGCGGTCATGCTCAGTGTGGTGCCTCCCGATGCGTTCGTAACGTTTAGGTCACCATCGACACGGATGGATTGTTCAGAATCAATCGTCAGAGTTCCGGAAAATCCGATATTCGCCATTTGCGCGCCGCTGACATTATCGCCTGTCTGTATCAGGAGATCCTGAATAATAAGGTCTGGCGTGCTGCTGCTGCCAGTGGCGATGGCAAAGAATGTCAGATCCTGATTTGATTGAATCCGGGTAAACTCGTCTTGGTCCAGGTTAAACACTCCAGCCGCGCCAGCGCCGCCCAAGACGGCCTGATTGTTGCCATTGCTTTCGATGAAAATATCGTTGGTTTGAGTAAATTCACCCAGCTGTCCCGCAGTACCGATATTAATATCGACCGAAGACAGTGAGATAGATTCACCTGTGGCAAGTGCCTGAATATCGATCAGATTTCCAGCGGTGATTGTCAGGGCACTGTCAGCGTTGACGGTGCTGTTAATAGTGACATCATCAGCGGCCGTTACGTCAATATTGCCATTGGCACTCACCACGGCCTGACCGCTGATACCAGTTGGTATCCGACCAGCTAAATCTGGAGTGGCAACAACTTCATTGAGTTCAGCGCTACCGGCCAAACTGGTCAAACGTATGTTTCCAAATGCATTAGCATCATCCGCAACCAGGTTGCCGACGGTAACAATGTCGATATCGCCGGCATTAGCGGTTGCGATTACTCTCAGCGCGCCGTCGGATCGCAGGAACACATTATTGCCGGTCGCCGTCAAAACTCCGCTCACCAAGGCGTTGTCGCGAACGGCAACATCTCCATCGGAGGCGGTCAGTCTTATTGTGCTGACATCCAAATTGTTAATATCAATGCCCAGATCGCCAATAAAATTGAACGAGCCTCCACTGACCGTTCCAACGGTTATCGCGCCGTCTGCGCTTGCGAAAACACCTTGCGCAGCAATGCTCGTAGCAGTCAAATTATTGACTGCCCCGGCTCTGATGAAACTGTCGGTGGTGACATTGCCCAATATGATTGAGTCCTGGGCGCTCAAGTTGAGTGCAGACGGAATTTTGCTCGTGATGTCAACATCAGCGAATATGATGTTGCCTGATGCGAAGAAATCACCCTGACGTGAAATATCAAGATCGCCGCTAATGTTGATATCGCCATCCACAGCACGAATTCGCAAGCCTTCTGTAAATCGGGGGTCACCATTATCGCCGGTATCGGCACCGCCCAATGTCACAGAGGTGCCCTCAAGACTTGTCTCATTGACCGAAATGACATTGTCGATAACCGCAGCACCAGCCGCCACAACTGCTATCGTCGTTCCAGCATCCAATGTCCCACCTTCGATATTGCCAACGGTTGCTGTCAGATCGATTAGGCCAGGGGTGGTGGCATCATCCAGGGTAATTGTTTCGGCCGCCAGAATTATATCTTGATCCGATGCGACGTTACCGCCCAATATATTGACGGCGTTAAACAATATGTCACCAGCGGCAAACGCACCGCCAAATGCGATATCGCCACCAGCATCTGCTTCGAAATTTCCGCCGTTGGCCGATAGCGATCCAAAGCCGACATTGCCGGTGGCATCAAGATCGATCGCCCCGGCGACGGCAACTATGCCGCTGCCGTCAATGTCGCCAGCAGTGGCCTCCATTGTCAGGTTGCCGCCAATATCGCCGTCATTCAGTGTAACCGTTTCAGCTAGCAATGACGCATCGCCACCCGTATTAGCGGTTCCCACAATCATAGGCCCATTGGCCTCTAGGATCGCATTTCCATCAACATCGATAAAGTTTACATCCAAGCGAGTTTGGGCAAAAATGTCCAGTTCACCGCCCTCGGCGATATCAACAAAAATTGCATCGCCGAATAAACTTGCATCGCTGGCAAAGAGACTACCTACGCCAATGTCCCCACCATCTATCGATAGGTCACCTGCACTGGCCGCGTTGATCGAAATCTGATCACCGGAAATATCGACAGAACCGCCATCGACAGTAGCGATGGAAACACTGCTCCCGGAAACGCTAACGATTCCACCATTTGCATCGCCGATGGTAACGTTGAGTGAATCGACAACCAAAGTGTCGGCCGCCGAAATGCTGCTAATATCGACATTGGTATCAGCAAACGCAAAAACATCACCGCCATCTGCGAAGTCGCCGGAAATATCTACTGCCGCCATATCAAGCTGGTTGCCTGCCGTAACCGAACCAAAGTTGATAGCAGAAGCCGCGGACAACATGATATCAGAATTCGCGCTTACAGAACCCAGAGCAATGCTGTCCGCATTAATATCGATATTTTCTGCTCCGCTTGTGCCGCCGACGAAAACTGATCCGGGTGCAGCGAGGATGATATCTGTGCCCGGCACATTGATCTGATCAAAGCTGAAATCACCGCCAGCGTCATAATTTACATCGCCCAGGCCAACGGTTAAAACGCCGACAGTCATGCTGCCGGGCACCGAATAAAATCCTTCCAGTGTATCGCCGCGCCCCTCGACAGTGGTCAGCTCACGGCCTGCGTTGATTGCGGCTGCGCTTATGCTATTTCCAACCGTAATGCCCACGTCCGCGCCACTGTTGAGTGATCCGGAACCCAATAGGCTACCCGCGGCATCGATGCCCAGCAGACCACTTGTCAGTTCGGCATCACGCAGATCCACATCACCTTCGGTGCTGTTTACGAATATTTCATCGCTGGCGATGAAGCGGGAAGGTATGCCATCAACGCCCATCACAATATTGCGGCGGGTTGAAACCAGTATACGATTGGCAATGATGTCGCCATTTTCGATAATTGCCTGAACCGGTACACCGGCCTGACCTATGGACACAATATTGTCTGCAGCAAGCCCGCCGAGACACAGATTGCCCTCAATACAATTGGCGCTGAGCAATCCGTTATCGTCTGACTGACCAACTGCGGCGATTACAGCATTGGAGGGAGCATTGTTAATGTCTGCCGCAATTGAGCTTGCGGTAACCGTGCCGCCGAGACCGTCAATGGCGTCAGCAGACATGACCACGGCAAAAGTGTTGGCATTAATATCTCCAGCAGCCACGATGGATGCGATTGGTGAAAGCGGAGTGGAGCTAAGAGGGGATAGGCCGCCAGCCTGCAAAAGGAGATTGTTGAAATTGGTGAACGGACTAGCCGGATCTGGCGTAGTCGCCGGATTGGCGGCGGCAACAATGCTGGCGCCAGACTGGATGATAATATCATCGCCGGTTTGCACTGTCAGACCGTTGTCCGAAATCGTGTTGCTGCCAGTCACAAATACAGCGTTGGCACCGGCATTGACGGCAATTGTGCCGGTTGATGTCACATTGCCTGTAATGGTTGCATTGAAACTCGGATCAAAAATGGCAGAAGGCGGTGATCCAGGTCCACCAAAAGGATCCAGTCCGGCCTGTATCGTAAGGTTGGGCCCTAAAACTACTTCACCAGAGCCAAACAGGGCGACAACCGGTGCGCCGGTCACCGCTGCGTTTGCGACATTGACATTCTGAAGCGCCGAAATGTCGACTATGCCTATGCCAGCAATATCTGCCACGGTAGCATTTTGTTCTGCTCTGATAGTGGCCATATCATCGGTGTTGATGAGAGATCCGGCGGAGCTGTTGAAGTCACCTTGCGCGCGGGCATCGAAGGCTCCGGCAACATCGATCGATATTGTGGCGGGAACGGTATTGTTCGTGTGGGCGACCAAAATGGAGGCACCGCTGGTCACGCTCATCAATCCGCCAACGACGAGCTGTCCATCTCCGTCATAAGCAAATTCTGCGTTGCCAGCCACGTTGATCGAAACATCACCTGCAACAGTTATTGCTCCGCTATTTCCGGACATGAAGAAGCCGGTGCCTGGAGACGCAAGGGCCAGCGCTTCTGCGTTGAGAGAGCCGAGGCTGATCAAGCCGGCCGGATCAGTAGAACCGTCGATAATATCAATGCGTCCACCAAAACCGGACGGCATGGAACCGTCGCCAGCGTTGAAGCCGTTAGCGAACAGATCAACATTGCCTGAAAGGTCTAGGATGCCTGGGCTGCCTTCCTGAACTTCCAATATGGCGTTGCCGCCGGTACCGATGCCGCCGATACCGGCAGTGCCATTAGTACCCATAGGGGAGAATCCGCTCGATCCGGCGTCGCCGCCTTGACCGGTCGTGGTAATCGTGACGTTATCGCCCGTAATAGTCCCGCCTTGCGCGAGGAGACGGGCGGTGCCGCCTTGGCTGTCGCCGCCGTCTCCACCATCGCCAGCGATATTCGCATAGCTGTAGCCGCCTTCGCCACCCTGGCCGGCGGTACCAGTGCTGGACAGCGTAAATGATCCGGCACCACTTAAAGCGAAACTGGCGCCGTCGCGAACCGCTATTTCAAGAGTACCGCCATTAGCTGAACCGCCATCGCCGCCATCGCCACCATCATTGCTGAAATCCGAATAGCCGCCGGCACCAAACCCGCCAAAGGCATCGGCAGTGGTAAGAAGTGGGTCGCCAATATTGGTCAAAGCTGCTCCTGCACCGACAATTTCGAGCCGCGCAACTCCACCCGTTGCATCGCCACCATTACCGCCATCGCCGCCAATTGCGCGGGCAAGACCGCCGGCACCACCGACACCCGTCGCTGTAACCACAGGACTATCGAGCACCACGGCTGAACCGGTTATATTGAGAACTGCTGTTCCGCCATTGCCAGCACCGGCATTTCCGCCGCTAAGGCCTTCGCCACCTTTTGCGCCAATGCCACTGGCATCGACCCGATAAAGCCGGGAAACTGGATCGTCCTGTCCCAGGTTGATTGTCGCGGTACCGCCTGTACCACTGCCGCCATTACCGGACGTTTGGCCGGTAAAGCCAACAGGTGGAATGGGACTACCATATGCACCATAGCGGATCGGCTCGTCAGGATCGTTACCCGCATCCCCACCGGTTCCGACCGCCGTAACCTCGGTGCTGGTAAAAGTTACATCGCCGCTATTATTATTGAAAACTGCGGTACCAGCTATTGCGTCGCCGCCATCACCGGCGCGCGCGGATGGTGACGGTGTTCCAATCAAAGCATCGCCACCGCGGCCGCCATCAGTGCTTGCAGAAATTGATGCGAGTTCAGCTGAAATCGTCGCTGTCCCATCAAGGTTAAAAATTGCAGTCCCGCCTACCGAATCACCGCCGCGCCCGGCATCGACGCCTATTCCTACGCCGCCTCGGCCGCCAAAACCACCAGCCGTGACATTCAAATCGTTGGTGACCGTCAGGCTGCCGGCATTGGCATTAAATGTTGCATTGCCGCCAATACCCGATCCGGCATTACCAGCGTTTACACCTTCTATATCACGCGCGTTGCCGCCATCCCCGCCGATGCCATCGGCTGAGACTGTGAGATTGTCGACGACCACAATGGCGCCGTTCAGGTTGAACACAACATCTCCGCCCCGTCCATCGCCGCCATCGCCAACAACACCTTGCGTTTGAGGAAAACCAAATGGCTCTGAGTCACCCCCGAAAGAGGCAATGCCTCCGGCAGAAACGAATACGTCATTGGCGGAAAAATTTCCGTCAGTCAGATTGAAGACGACATTGCCCCCAGAACCATTTCCACCTTGCCCTCGGACCGGAATCGGGACCTCACTAAAGTCGTTAATCGATCCATTTGCGCTGCTGAAGAAGGTTTCCGCTGAAAAGATGCCACCATTTTCAAGATTTAGAGTGATGTTTCCGCCAACACCCAGGCCACGTTCAGCCGCAAAGCCATCATCGGCATTGCCACGCCCCGTACCGCTGGCTGACACTTGTATCGAAGGCGCGCCAAAGGGCCCATCGACAAGAGCGATTGTCCCATTATCAATAGTGATTAAAATATCGCCGGCAGTTCCGGTACCGCCTTGCGTACGCGAGAGCGCACCTGCGGTTGCAACAAACTGACTTCCGGTCAAGCTTGCGCCATTTTGCACGGCAATATCAATCGTTCCGGTTGTGCCATCAGAAACAGCATCTGCAGAAGCTCTTGTCGTGCGAAATGACGAAAATCTGAAACTGGACGAATCTACAGATGAGTTATCAATGAGCAGGTTAACATTGCCGCTGCTGGACGCTGTGCCAGCGGTGCTCGCATCGCCTCGCGCCGCCAATTCTAGTTGACCGGTAAGCGATAAATCTGATCCGTTAATGAGGTCAAGCGACAGCTCACCAGCGGTCCCACTGCCTTCGAACTCTGAAGATAATGACAAGTTGGTGCCAGTTAGTGCGGTATTATCGAACGTAACGGTGAGGTCGCCCGATTCTGCCGGTCCAGCTATTTCCTCGCCAGCAGCGTTAAAACCAATATCTGCTTCGGCCCCATTTTCAAAGGTGAGGGTGCCGGTAAGGTTGACCGTGGCATTAGTGAAATTGGCAGTGATATCTCCAGCATTCGCTCCGTTTTCCGATGCTGTAACATTATCCGTTGAGTTTCTGGTACCACGCGCTCCGGCTCGAAATGAAGTCGGGCCGAGATTGATGTTCCCATCGGTTACATTGAGGTTAATCGTACCGCCGCTGTTGGTGCCGCCAGTGGCAGTGCCATTGGAATTATTGCCCGCTTCACCATTTGCCAAAAATTGCAAGCCGCCACCCCCACCGGCACCGTTCGTAAGCGTACTGCCGGTCCCTGTAACATTGACGTTAATCGTTCCACCGGTAGACTCGCCAGCAGTCACGGTACCCATATTCGGTGCTGCAGACACATCAAATACAGAGCTTGATGGATTTGCACCGCCGTTTATGTCCAGCAATCCGCCCGCTATAATGTCCAGATTGATTGTGCCGCCCAACGTATCTTCACCTTGTTCAACTGGTGAAAAGCGGCTGCGACGGCCGGCTATGCTAGCATTGATAGTGAACTCATCACCGATAACAATCTCGCCGGAACCCGGTATTCTGGTGCCGCCACCACTGGCGAGAATGTCAACCGTTCCGCCTTGCGCTTCATCAAATGCGTTGATCGTAAGGCTGCCGCCAATGTTGATTGAAGACGTATTGCGAGCAATTATTTGCGCGCCGGTAACAGCATTGAGTGCAACATCACCATCAATATCGATCAGGCCCGAATCCCCGCCAGCTTCCAAGCGGATGGCATCGCCTGCAGTGAAAGTGAGGTCGAGCGAATTGAAGTCTTGTGCCCCGGTAACAGGCGCTCCAAGCAGATCCTGAATGACAATATTGTTGTTGGAAAAGGCCTCAATATCATTGCTAAAATTTAGGCCGCTGAGGTTGATGCTCCCATTTAGCGCCGGGTTCACTTCTTCATCGATTGTAACCGTGAAATTTTCGGAAAAGCTGCGACCGGTAGAGTCAATGTCGCCGCCCGCACTTAAGATGATTTTACCATCGGCCTGCGTTGCTGTCGCGGCTGGAGTGTAACCAACGCTGCCTTGCAGAAGCATCGTCATAGCCTGGTTTTTTGGTAGAGCTGCGAAGTAAATAGCCTGATTGTCTTTATTTCCGCCAAATGCTGGATCAGGATTGCGCACGGGACCGGTGGTTGTGCCAGTATGCGATATCCCTACGGTGTCGGTGGTTCCAACCAACAGACTTATGTCGAACAAACCAGAGTCAATGGTGATATCAGCTTGTTCGGCCGCGACATAAGCGACTGAACCATTAACGTTTACCGTACCCGCCTGATTCACGCGCGGCGCGACCATTGCAATATAGCTGCCTTCTGCAAGGGCATTTATCTGGGCGCCGCTGGCAATTGAAATAGCTGATGTGCTGTTTATTGGCCCTCGAAAACGAATCTCTCCGTTCGGTCCGAATAGTCCGCCAGTTGTATCTATCGCATTGGTTGTAAGCGCCAACGATCCGACATTGATATTGGCGCCTTCACCAACAAGGATTCCGCCCGGACTGTAAAACCAAATATCTCCGGCAATGGCTCCGCCGCTGATGCTAGCAATATTTCCGTCGAGACTGATTCCACGAGTCTGATCCGTTGGAACAATGCGATTGAGAACGGTATAGTTTGCACCACCATCACGGGTAAAGAGCAGTCCATTGTCGCGTGGCAGAAAATTTATCGTTCCACCGCCTGACTGGTCGAAAAGATTCCAATCGATGATGACTTGATCGCTGGTAATGGTCACCGTGTCGCTTGTTGGACCGGGAGTGAAATTACCGGTACCAAGGGTAAAGTTGCTACCAGTCAGTTGAGGGTCGGCATTGACGGCATGACCACTGGGTGAGGGCGCGGCTTGAGCCAATGCGTTTTGTGGCGCCAGCGCCAACATCATCGCGGCCGCCGTGAACGATCCACTGGCGAGCAATTTCAATTTTTTGAATGATGAAGATCGTATGGGTCGTGACCGTTCGTTGGTCGCGATCTTGCTGTCGATCATTCTGTTTTTGCTTGTCTCTGTCATCATCTTGCCTCTGGTCATCATCCGCCGCCTCTATTGTCTATCGTGACCATGGTGCGAGTTGCACCGTTAGGGTCATCAATGCCCGCGCACTATCTCGCCGGGTCTGGAAAGGTCCGCGTTTAAGCGGTACCACGGCCATCACATCCAGACTGGCCTGCCGGCCAATCGTGGCGCGTATGCCGCCGCCAGCGGAATAAATTTTCTGGGGATCGCCGGGGAAATTCTTGTTCCAGACACCCATGAGATCGAAATAGACATAGGGCTGCCAGGCAATGCCATCGGGAGAATCAGGGATCAGCGATCCATAGCTGACTTCCGTCTGCAGGCCGTATCCGCTGTCGCCGATTATTGTGCCAGGATCATAGCCGCGTCCGGTTGTATAGTTACCGCCAGAAATCTCTTCGTAAGAAAACAGCGCATCGGGTGAATATTGGAACCGCGGCTTCAACGTAAAGGCCAGCAGCGGGGTAGGGCGGTAATCAAGCTTTGCCTGGCCGCGTATCACAAATGCTGTCGGATCACCGTCAGCCCGCGTTGGAATCACGGTTTGACCAATGCACCGTATAAAGGCTGGCCCGCATCCTTCGCTGGCGCCCAATATGCCAAGGCCCTGACGCACTTCCAGTGACCCGGCCATGCCCCATTTCGGTTCAAAGGCAGAATAGCCGCCGCGACCAGAAATACTGCCCGGCTCGATCGCATTAAAGTCCATCCGGGCATAGGCGATGCTAAGGTCATCCTCATTCGTTGTTATGCCGAAAATCTCGGTTTTCTGATCAATATATTCGAAACCGACGGTGCCAAACAGATTTTGCGACTGTTTGCGGATAAACGGATAGGTTCCATAAATACCAGCAACCAGCGTTTCCGATTCAATATCAAAATTGCTGGCGAGTTCGGGGTCAGTCCAGGCGTAAGTTAGGTTGCCTCCAAAACGCAGACCTTCGCCACCAACGCGAAATTCGTGCCCCAATTGCAGTACCTGTTGCTCGTTGAAGTCGGCGGTGGAAAAAGCGCTGACCGTGGTTTCGTCACCCAGCCCGGTAATCCCGTTAAACCGAGCGCGGAGAAGGCCACCAAAGCGACCCACCTGTTTGGATCCAAAATTCTGGATATTGGTATCGACATAGACCGGTGTTCGCACGACGTTAAATTCGCCAATGACATCACCCGCTTTGCCTTCTGCGGCTGATGATACAGGCCGCAGAGACAATCGCACATCCAGTCCCGGAATATCGCGAGCGAGCAGCAGATAGCGTTCCGCCACGTCAATATTGAAAACCGGTTCGTTGGTCAGCCGGTCGATATATTGCTTCAGCAATTTTTCAGATGATCCCGCATCACCCCGGACCTGCACAGATGTCATACGGGCGAGCAGAACATCAAATTTGACGTTGCCACCTGCAATTGTCTGGGGAGGAACTTGCACAGCGGCCAAATAGCCAGCGCCGCGCAATATTGTTGCTGCCCGATCCCGGATTTCGCAAACCACGGCAACGGGCACTTCTTGCCCGATATAGCCAGTATAGGCAGATCGCAAAATTGATCCGTCGACAACACCGAGACCACTGAAATCGACTGATTGCAGCGTGAATTTGACATCAGCAAATTCCGGACTGGCGAGCGGGCAAGCAGATCGCTCCACGCCGCCTTCAACAGTCAGCGGCTGTGCTTGCCCTTTCTCGGCTTCACCTAGCAGGCCGCGCTGGATTTCTTCTCTTGTTGGTGCAGCAACCGATGATTGGCCCCAGGCGACACCATGGGACGACAGAATTGCCGGAATCGATATTAGAAAAGCCAGTTTCTTTGCAGCGCGCGCTCGCAACATGTTTTTCCCCGTTGTTCAATATCTCCTGCGCGACCCACCTTGGAGATATCGTATTATTCATTTCACGCCCTGACCCTCACCTCGAAGCGTGAAATTTCCTGTTTACTTAACCCTGATCTTGATCGGTTGTTGATCCTGTATCCAGTGTCTCAACCAGCAGATCGAGCTGGCTCTGACAGCCATTGGCAATTAATACCGCTGCTGCATCATCCAGATTTTGTGGCGCTTCGTTCAGCATCACGAAATTGACTTCGACAGATTTCTCAACATTGGAACCAATGACCTGATATTTTGCGCCATTGGTCAATGGCGCTTCAGCCTTAGGCCAGCTTTTCAATGGATTACCCTTACGCCATGCGACTTCGGTGACAGTGCCATTGGCGGGCTGTACAATACTCGCCTTGGCAGAACCGGTATAATCGGGACGCCACAGCACCAATGCATTGGCATCAGCAACACAGAATTTCCCACCCTTGGTCACGTCGAGAAACCATAGGTTTGGGTTTTTGGGTGCAACAGTAGTGGATCCGGTGCCTGCACTGCGAACGGCCCCAGTTCGTGCCCGACTGCTACCGCGATTATTGATAAAGCTGGCCAGCCGTACGGAACTGTTTGAACGTGCTGCAGAGCCTTTGTTAAGAGAGAAAGTGCCCGGTCCGTTCAAGACCCGTGTGCCGCCTTTGCCAAGGATCGTTACGCTATCCAGCTTTTTCAACGTCAGTTTGGCGTTGTTCGCCAGTTTTTTACCGGCGGGATAGGATTTGGCAGAGGGCCCTGTGGACCTGACCACCATATTTTGTGCAACCGCAGTCCCGCTCACACCGACCAGCAAAAGCGCGCTCAATGCCGCTTTGCCGAAGTTACGTGCCAGCTTGCCAGATTTAGCGGTTTTACCTTCAACCGAGTGCATAGCTTTCTCCATTCTTTGTTTTTTCCAGTCGTTTCAGCAAATTGCCAAGACCAAGGTCTTCGCTATATTGCTTCATCATGGCACTAAGTGCCTGAACATAATCAGTATCACCATTTTGATGGGCCGCTATGATGGCGGTCACTGCCTCGCGGTCTTTTTGTTCCCAGTCAGGTACCGGTTCAAAGACTTCAACCGGTGTCGAACGGCCCCGTAGCGTAATCTTACCCATTGGCCGACACCAATCGAGGCCGGTCCGTTCCATCGCTTCTCGGCTGATCAGAACTTTGGTTTCGAGCGCCTTGTTTGCCGCTTCCAGACGCGCCGCAGTGTTCATGGCATCGCCTAATGCGGTATATTGAATACGCCCCTCACCGCCGAAATTGCCAACAATAGCATCGCCATAGTGCATACCGACCCGGGTGCGGCCAATGGGCGGTACACCTTCAGGGACATTTTTGCGGAATTCCTCGCCAGCTTCATAAAGCGCATAGGCGGCTTTGGCAGCGCGTTCGCCATCATCGGGATAGGCGATAGGGGCGCCCCAGAAGGTTACCAGCGCATCGCCGACAAATTTGTCGATGGTTCCACCATATTCCAGCGCGACTTCGCTCAATCGGTCGAGATAGTCATTGAGCAACGTCGCAACCATTTCCGGTTCGATTGCGTGACTCAGCTTGGTAAAACCTTCCAGATCGGTGAAGACCGCGAAAATTTTCCGCTTCTCGCCGTGTAGCGAGAGTTTTTCCGGATCGCGCAAAATCTCGCCAGCGATTGACTGAGGCAGATATTTGCCCAGTGCCCCCTGAGCGAAGGCACGCTGCTTGGAGTTGATGGTTCGTGCTGCTGAGCCGACTGAGGCATATCCAAAGAGCCAACCCAGAGCCCATCCGAATGCGGGCAACGTGAGTGTATCAGCGCCAATATTCTGCAGAAAGAACGGGAAGACTAGAAAAAAGGCAAACTGGCCGATCAAGATGCCAGCGACTTTGACCGCATTGCCCATGATGAGCGCTGATAGCCCGCCACAGATCGCGACAATCAGGGCCGCTGTCCACAATATCCAACTGGGGATCGGCACCGGCATATCATCGTTCAACAACTGCGCCAGCATATGAGCGTGGACTTCGAGACCGATCATCTTGCCATCGGTGCCTTCCAGATCACTGATTGCACCAATGGGGGTTTCGAAGCGATCACGGTCGATAAAATCGCCGCCAATCAGGACATATTTATCCTGAATAAACGATTGCAGCATCTCCGCAGTTGCCGGATCGGCAAAGCTTTCGATCGGAAACTTGTCAAAAACCGGCATGTCTGCATTGGTGGGGACGAGGTAACGGATGGTTCCATTATTGGCTGAAAATCTGGGATTGGGTTTGGTCAATGCCATTGCCATAAACGGTGGTGCGCCGTCTTTTTCCGGTGTCCAACGGCGCTGAACGCCGTCGCTGTCGGTATTCAGTCGAATACTCGTCGGTTTCAGATTGGGGCCTTCGGCCTCGCTGAGAAAATCCTTGAGAAACTCATGTTCCGCGAAAGCAATTTCGGGATTATATTTGGGGTCTGCATAGGCCAGATAAGTGGGCGTCTGCAGCTGCTTGAAGGTTGAAAGCAACAGCGCATCATCATCCTGCGGCATGGTGAACAGAATATCGATCCCAATCGACTTTGCGCCGGCGGCATCGATGGTTTCCAGCGCCTGTGCGAGGATAGTGCGGTCGACCGGCGATCGCTGACCAGTCAGCTTCAGCGTATCTTCGTTGTAAACGATCATCACAACCCGGTCTTCTTTCTCAACCTGAGGTGCAAAGACCGAAGCACGCATGTCGTATAGCGCGCGCTCGGCATCCTGTATCAAGGGTGTTGTCCAGCTGAACCGCGCCATCATCAGTGCAAGTATCAGGAACAAGATCGTAGAACCGAGACGGATCGGACCCAGTTGATCAAACAGACGGCGCAGCGATTGCAACACTCCGCGGGCTTCCGCCTTGACGTCGCGGCTTGATGATGCCGGGTCGGTATGGCGAATTGCTTCGGTCATTATTTCAAAGCAGATACCGCTGGATTGGAGCTGTTGGCGTCTGCGCTTTGATCATTGGGCAAAAATGTTCTGGAGCCGTCACCAACAATTGCAAAGGCTGCCCAATAATAGGGATGCGATGTGACCGGGTCTTCCATCAGCTTTTTCTGCGAACTTCTGAGCGCCGTGGCAATGGATTGTCCTTGTCCCTCAACAAACAAACCGCCGATCAGGCGTTCGGTTGCCTGAAAGTCGTCCGGTGCTGGCCAATGGCTTGCCAAGACAGACCGGCTTCCGGCACCGACGAAAGAACGCACGAGTCCATCCAAGGCGGTGCCACCGCCGCTGCTCACACCGGCATCGCGGGTGGCCTTGATACTGGCTTTGCCAGCTGTATCACAAGCAGAAAGGATGACGATGTCCGCATCCAGTTTCAGATCGAAAATTTCGTCAAAGGCTAGCAAGCCATCGGATTTTTCTCCACCGAATGACGTCAGCAGAGCAGGCTTAGCAGGGCAGGATGGTTTGGGAGCGGTTACCAGGCCGTGTGTCGCAAAATGAAGGATACGATAGTCGGCCAAATCTGACTTTGCCAGTATCTGGTCATCCGAAAAGGCCGTGCCAGTAAGAATGTCCGACCCGCTTTGCCCGATGATCGAGCGTGCCTGAATAAGCTCGGCATCTGAGATCGGATTATTCCATTCGTTCAGCGACCAGTTGCAATTTGCATCAAGGCCTTCGGTAGAGGCCCGTACGCCGCCGATCTTGGTGTTGGCCAATATTGGTTGATTTTTACCAAGACCAAGATATTGGCGCGTTGCCCCGGAAGCAGGCGCCTTTCGTGCGTCGGCAAAACTCCGGGCCGAAACAGCGGTGCTGACGTCGGTATCCGTGCCCAGCCACTGGACGCCGGTAAAGTCATACGGATCACCATCAGGCTGTTCGATCCGAGCAAGATAACTTGCCACCGATGCGTCGTCTGCAACCAGTAAATTAACCGGCAACCGCAGCATTGCGCCATCAGGTTCAAAGATCAGATGGTTTTTGGCGGTCAGACGCTCTGACATTGGAGCGAGCAGCGCTTTATAAAGGTCGCGCGCAGTCTCTATGTCAAAGGGATAGGTGACATATTGTCCATTCTCAAAAACGGAAATGGAAGCGCGCAATTTGTCGACTTGTTCGTCAAGCTCTGCCGCGCTGAGCGTCGCTTTATAGGCGGTTGCAAATTGCTGATCGGCGTAAAACATGAATATGTCACTGCCAACGATCGCCATGCGCAGATAAGCTTCGGATGGCCGCATGTTGGTGCGCAAGTCGGCGAGATTGATCGCGCTTCCGGCAACGGCCCGATATTGCGGAAATTGCGACAGATTGACGATCGTCAATTGTTGACTGCGCTCCAGTTCATCGATTTCGGCAGCAAGATCAGCGCGTCGCCGTCGCGTTTCAGAAGTGGGTTCCAGCTTGCCCAGAGCGGTGAAACGCATGCGCAGCCGTTCAATACTGCGATCCAGGTTATTGGACTGCCGGAACAAGCGTGCGGCTTCATCGGTTCCACCGCTGAGTTCGCGTGACAAGGCCGCCTGAGTTTCAGCTACGCCTGGGCGGACCAATACTTGAGATGCCTTGAAAAACTCTTCGGCTGAGCCTGGGTCATCAGTCATTAGCGTGAAATAGGGTGCTAGCTGATTGGCAATACCGGTGATGGCACTCCGCTTGCCGAGCGAGTTATCGACCACCTCGCGATAAAACTGCCTGGCCTCGTCCTGTTTTCCGCGGCGCAACAGATAGCTAGCCAGTTTGGCCTTTGCTCCGTTGACCGCACGTGTTTCAGGATATTGGATTTCGACGAGCTCGAGGGCATTGCGCAGCAATTGTTCGGCATTGCCATATTCGCCCTGATTTTCGGCAATCAGAGCCAGTTCTGACAATATCTGCGTGCGCAGCCGAGTGATGGACGTCACGCGGCCATCACGGATCGCGACGGCTTGATTATAAGCGGTTGTCAGCGAGGCTTGGGCTGCGGCGTCCTCCCCCCGTATGCGTTGTGCGGTGCCTATCAATTGCAACGCCTGGGCATCAATAATCTCTGAGCGCTCTGCCGCAGTCAACTTGAGTTCATCGTTGAATCCAAGCAGATTGGCGGTTGTGTTGTCGCCATTAATCCGGGTCGCGATCGGAGTGGTAATAGTCAGGCTGGCTGCAAGAGCTTCTTTTTGAATTTCGTTCGCTTTGATAGGCAGATTGATTCTCTCGAGGGCTTCTTCATAGCGCCCCTGGTTGAGTAAATGCATGCCTTCAAAATTGCGCAGCAGTTTCTGGTTTATAACATTGTTAGATATGACCGACCGGGCCTGAGCGAATAGCTCATCGGCTTCAGCAAATTCGCCAAGGTTGGATTTCTGCAATGCACGATTAATAAAATATTCTTCTGGATTGATATCCTGATCATCAAGACCGGCGGTGCGCTGTTGCAATGTTTCAAAAAATGCAGCAGCTTCGGCATAGTTGCCGCTCAAATTGCGACGATATCCCTCTGCCAGCGCCTGCTCGGGTTTAAGTGTCAGGGCCTGAACGCGGGCAAATGCAAACGGATCTTCAATCGATGTTGAAGCAACGTCGATTTTGCCTTTGACAATCTTGTCGGCCATGATTGATTTGAGCGCCAGCAAGGTTGCGCTGTCATAAGCGCTAAGGCCTTCAGCAACATAAGATACGTTGCCGCGTTTCTCTCTAAAGATGGAATAGCTTACGGGTTCATCAGTCAGTTTGCAGGTTTTTCTAGCGAGGCCATCCACTGTGTCTTCGCCACTGCAGGTGATGGAATCTTTACGATGCTGAGCAATGCGGGCGAACACATCATTCTCGGGTGAACGGAAGGCATAAACACGACCTACTGGACGCGCTGAGTCACGGCAGACTACGGCCCAACTGCGGTCAAAAATACTCTGCTTGGTTTTGTTTTCGAGACTGCGGTCCTGAACCTGACATAGGGTGCCATCACCGGAACCGATCGGAAAGCTATCTCGCAACGCGACGGGCGTACCTTGCGCATAGGCAGCGGACGACGTCACAATCCATAGCGGAAGCAATGCCAAAAGCGGCAATCGAAAATTCTTCGGACCGATCATATATACCCCACAATAATCAGTACAGCCTATCCATAACGGTCAAGCTGTTCTTATTGCGACCCGATTTTCCCCTCGAACTTGTTCATAAGCGACATTTCCGAGTCTGGTATAGTAATTTATCGACACAGGGGTGAGAAACTGGTGACAAATGTCACCTTATGAGACACCTGATAATAATTTCACTTTAAATCAGTGCCTTAGTAGGATCAAAATCCGCGAAATTTTACAGTTTCGGCCAACGAGACGCGCGGAACCTCAAAATTGTTAATCGGTGCATCCGGATCACGATAGCCAATCGCCATGCCACAGAAAAAGATATGGTCATCATCAATGTCAAGCAGCTCGCGCATATAGGTGCCATACATGGCCCAGATTTCTTGCGGACAGCTATCGAGTCCTTCTTCCCGCAGCAGCAGCATTACTGTCTGCAGCCACATGCCCATATCCGACCATTGCGGCGGTCCCATATATTTACGGGTGTAGGTGAATAGCTGCACCGGCGCTCCGAAACTGTCCCAATTGGCCATCATCTGCTTGATCCGCGCGCCGCCATCTTCTCTCGGTATCTTCAGGGAATCGAACATCGCCTTGCCAACGCCCTTGCGCTGCTCTTCATACCGGCCTTCCAGGTCTTTGGGATAAATATCATATTCCATATTCTCGCCAGCAGGTGCGGTAGGAACTTTGGCTTTTATGGCCTCTGCAATCCGTGTCAGCTTATCGCCGCCCACAACTACGGCATTCCACGGCTGGGTGTTGCCGCCCGATGGTGAGCGCGAAGCGGTTTCGAGCACTTTCTGGAGGGTTTCCTGGTCGACGGGCTTGTCGAGAAACTGGCGGACGGAGCGGCGGGATTTGACAGCTTCGGTTACATTCATTTTGTTTCCTCATCGAAAAGGCCGGCCAGTTGTTCGACCATGGTTCCACCCAGTTGTTCCGCGTCCATTATGGTGACAGCCCGTTTGTAATAGCGAGTCACATCATGGCCGATACCGATGGCAACCAATTGTACCGGCGAACGGCTTTCGATCCAGTCGATCACTTTACGCAGATGATTTTCCAGATAAGCGCCATGGTTCACCGAAAGGGTTGAATCATCCACTGGTGCGCCGTCAGAGATCACCATCAAAATCCGACGTTCTTCGGGCCTCGCGATCAGTCGGCTATGCGCCCAGAGCAACGCTTCGCCATCGATATTTTCCTTGAGCAGGCCTTCGCGCATCATCAGGCCAAGATTTTTGCGCGCTCGCCGCCAAGGTTCGTCTGCCTGCTTATAAATAATGTGACGCAAATCATTAAGCCGCCCGGGATTGGCCGGGCGATCCGCCGCCAGCCAGCTTTCGCGGCACTGACCACCTTTCCACGCGCGGGTCGTAAAACCGAGTATTTCGGTTTTTACGCCGCAGCGTTCAAGCGTGCGCGCCATAATATCGGCGCTTATTGCGGCAATGCTGATCGGCCGTCCTCGCATCGAACCGCTATTGTCGATCAACAGGGTGACAACCGTATCGCGAAAATCGGTTTCGCGTTCGATCTTGTAGGACAGGCTGTGCGCGGGATTGCTAACTACGCGGGCCAGGCGGGCGGCATCCAGCATGCCTTCCTCCTGATCAAAATCCCAGCTGCGGTTCTGCTGCGCCATGAGGCGGCGTTGCAGGCGGTTGGCAAGTTTTGTTACCGCGCCCTGTAAATTGGTCAGTTGCTGGTCGAGAAAGGCGCGCAGCCGAGTGAGTTCTTCCTCATCGCATAGTTCGGTGGCGCTTATTATCTCGTCATATTTCTCGGTCCATGGCGCATAGTCGAAACCTGGTGGAAGGTCCGACATTGGGCGATTGGGGCGGACCGGCATCATGCCATCATCACCGGCATCGCCCATTTCCTCTTCCGTGCCTTCTTCAAGATCGTCAGCGTTTAACTCGCTCTCGCTTTCCTGTGCGTCATCTTCGGATTGTTCGGAACGCATGTCCTGCTGGCCTTGATCGCCGGTCGCTTCATCATCCGCGCCATCGTCTTCCTGGTCTTCACTGTCTTCATCGGAATCGTCATCATTGTCGTCGGCTTCCGAAGCTTCGTCATCGCTGTTGATCAGATCGAGATGTTCCAGAAGCTGGGTGGACAGTTTGGCAAAACTTTCCTGGTCATCGAGTGTGAGATTCAAGCCATCGAGATCGGTACCTGCGCCTTCTTCAATCCACTCGCGCAGCATTTCGACACCTTTCAGGGTCGAATCGGGAGGTGCTTCGCCGGTCAGTTTTTCACGCGCCAGCAAGGCGAGTGCGGTCGAGATAGGTACTTCATCGCGATTCTGTGCGCGAGAAATCGGGTCTGACCGCATCCGCATTTCCAAAGCCGCGTCAAGATTTCCGTTCACGCCCTTCATATTGCGCGAACCCAAGGCATCCGTACGGACCTGTTCCAAGGCATCAAAACACGCTCTGGCAATGGCCTCTTGCGGCGCATTTTTGCGGTGACGGCCTTCGTCATGATAGCGCAGTTTCAAGGCAAAACTGTCCGCAAAACCGCGAGCTTGGGCGACCTGATCGGGTGGAAGATCGCGCGCTGGCATTGGCACCTTGAGATGTTGTCCTGATTGCGAAGGCGCTTCCGCGGTATAAGCCAGCTCCACCTCGGGTTCACGCGACATCGCGCGCGCGGTGCCGCCGAGTACGTCTTTCAGATCATCAAGTTTGGATCGGTCAGCCATAGAAGCCAACAGCCATAAGCGGAAAGCCGAGGGGAATCAAAGGGCTAAATTCCACCTTTTTGGTAGGGAAAGCGCTGCTTCTTAACGATCCGTAGCGTCACGTGCTTCTTCACGTCTACTTTCGATGGCCACACCATCTCCATCAAGACGCAGATCAAGGGGGATGCCGCCAATCTCGGTAGATATAGAGACACCCTCTCCACCTTCAATGCGAAGTTCAGCATCTCCAAGATCAATCGGTACATCCTGCAAATCATCAATATCCGGTATGTCCAGCGGCTTGATCGGCCCGTCGGGATCGGGTTTGGTGACAGGTTTCGGATCATTTGCCGGACGAACGCCTTGTATGGCCTGGCGCATGAAGTTGCGCCAGATACGGGCCGGAACCCCACCACCGCTAATGCCTTTGAGTGGTGAGTTGTCATCATTGCCAACCCACACGCCGACGACGAGGTCGCCAGCATAGCCGACAAATAGGGCATCGCGATTATTCTGGCTGGTGCCGGTTTTGCCGTAATTGGGAATAGACAATTGAGCATTGCGGCCCGTGCCTTTGTTGACGGCCGTGCGCAGCATATCTTCCATTCGTTCATGTGTGTTGTTGCCGTAGCGCCCCGGCCAGTCGAACAGCCATTCTGCCCAGCTTTGTTCTTTCTTTTTGAAGGCATAGGGCTTGACCGGCCAACTGTTGCTCGCAACGCCGGCATAGGCGGCGGTCAGCTCCAAGAGTGTCATCGTCGACGTGCCAAGCGCCAGACTGGGGTCATCCTCTGCCAATTTTGATGTGACACCGAGATTTTTGGCTTCGCGAATGACCGCTTTGTCGCCAACCTGACCGAACAACCGAACCGCTGCGACATTACTGGATTTGGCGAAAGCGTCTTTCAGTGTGATCTCGCCACGATATTTTTCTCCGGCATTTTTCGGAAGATAACCGCCTTTGGTAATCGGACTGTCATCGACCATGTCCTCCGGTCGGATATCAGCCCGCAGGGCGGCCAGCCAGACGAACAGCTTGAAGGTGGATCCTGGCTGGCGTTTTGCTTGTGTCACGCGGTTAAAGGCGGAATCCTTGTAGCTGCGCCCACCAATCATCGCAACGACTTCACCATCCGGCCGCATAGCCACTAAAGCAACTTGCGCTTTCCCAAGCGGTGCACGGTTGACGACACTATTGGCAATTTTCTGCAATCGGGAATCTAGCGTAGTGGTAAGTGTCAGCTTGCTATAGCTCATTTCCGATAGTGCCCTGGCCCTTGGCATTGCCCAGTCAGCAAAATAAGTGCCAGTGGGAACGGTGTTTTTTGTCCGCACATCCAGCACCGGATTGGGCAGATTGTCAGCCTCTTTCTGATCCAGGAAACCGGCGGCAACCATTGCCGACTTCACAAGCTTGGCACGCTTTGCCGCTAGAGTGGGGTTGCGGGTTGGCGCAAGGCGGGAAGGGGCCTGCACCAGGCCGGCCAGCATGATCGCCTGTTCCGGTTTCAGATTTTCCGGCTTGCGATAATAGTAATGCAAGGAGGCGGCACGTAGGCCGTAAACATTGTCGCCGAAATAGACGTTGGACAGATAACGCTCGAGAATTTCATCCTTGGACAAGCGTGCCTCCATCCAGAAAGCAATCAGCATTTCGCGTGCCTTGCGGGTCAGGCTGCGCTCGGGAGTGAGGAAGGTGAGCTTGGCCAGCTGCTGCGTAATCGTGCTGCCACCCTGGGTCATGCCGCTGCCGGTCGCATTGCTCCATGCCGCGCGCGCAAGACCACGCGGATCGACACCCCAGTGAGAATAGAAGCGCCGGTCTTCAATCGCCAGAAATGCATCGACCACATGATCGGGTAGTTCGGCAACCTGCACCGGTTCATCGACGATGGCTCCATTGCGGGCAATCGGCTGACCGTCAGAGGTCAGCAAGGTGATTTGGGGCGGGGCAATGGGCTGCAAAGACTTGGACAGCGGTGCGGTAATCGCGAGCCAGGCAATCAGCAGGATGAAGAGAAACAGAAACGCCGCCAGACCCCGGCTGAACCACCACCATTTCCCGCGCGGCTTTTTGAGCGGCGCAAGCGGTTGGTCTTGCAGATGTGGGGGCAAGGCGTCGCCATAGGGTTCGTAGAAAACGGTCTCAACAGGCGCTTTTCGGCCAAAGGGCCAGTACCAGCGCGCAAGTTTCGCAGATTGTGAGGTCTGATCCAACATCCCTAGTGTATTACCCTAATAATACGGTCTTGGCGAGAGCAAAAAATTTTCTTTGTTGCAAAACACGAATGGTGGTTTTCCATCCTGAATAATGCATATTATATGAACGCGCGGAAGATTCTCCGCCAACAGGGGCGAGCTCAATGTCATTTTTCCAGCATGATTTGCGATGTTCGCACCGGCAGATTTTGGCCGAACAGGCAGCCGAGCGCAATTCGCCAAATCGCCTCAATTCCGAGGGAAATAGAGATGTTTGAGAAGTTTCTGAAGATCGGCAATCCGTTTAAACTTACGCAGCGGGAATATGAGGCAACGATCAACGCGTTGAACATATTTTTCGGTGCGATAATTGGCGTTAGTTTAGGCAACATCGCAGAAATTCCGCTAAAGGATTATATGATTCTGCTTGTGATCATTGCCACGTTGGTCAGCAGCATACTGCTGGTCACCTACACGCATCGCCGAATCTGGAACAGTGTCATGCTAACGGTGTTTTTGCTGGTTGCCTGGTATCTGGAAAGCGATACGGGCGGCGAGTTAATAGATTTTCCGGACAGGGTTCTGCCAACTTTGACAGTTTGGGCGGCCATGGCGGTCAGTACGGAATTCTCAGACCGCGCGGATGATCCCAACAAAAATTAGGCCCCAACTACGCTTTCCGGCAGATCTTCGCCAAATACGCGCTGGTAATATTCAGCGACCAGCATCCGTTCGGCTTCATCACATTTGTTGAGGAAGCTAAGACGGAAAGCGAAACCGACATTGTTGAAGATTGCGGCATTCTGGGCCCAGCTGATTACGGTCCGCGGGCTCATCACGGTTGATATATCGCCATTTACAAAGCCCTGACGCGACAAGTCAGCGACCTTGATCATATTCTCAACCGTTTTGTCGTCCGTATCCGGAACCTTCGAAAGGATGACCTGCGCTTCGGTTGCGGCCGGCAGATAGTTGAGCGTAACCACGATGTTCCAGCGATCCATCTGACCCTGGTTGATTTGCTGTGTGCCGTGATACAGCCCGCTGGTATCACCCAGACCAACTGTGTTGGCGGTTGCAAATAGGCGGAAGTTGGGGTTTGGACGGATGACCCGGTTCTGATCGAGCAAGGTCAACTTGCCTTCCGCCTCAAGAACACGCTGAATTACGAACATCACGTCCGGGCGACCAGCGTCATATTCGTCAAAAACCAGGGCCGTTGGTGTCTGAAGCGCCCATGGCAAAAGGCCTTCGCGGAATTCGGTGACCTGCTGGCCATCTTTCAAAACAATGGCATCGCGACCGACCAGATCAATACGGCTGATATGGGCATCAAGGTTGATCCGGATACAGGGCCAGTTCAAACGAGCCGCGACCTGTTCGATGTGGGTTGATTTACCGGTGCCGTGGAAACCTTGCACCATCACCCGGCGGTTAAACGCAAAGCCTGCGAGGATTGCTGCGGTCGTATCCTGATCAAACACATAAGAGGGATCGAGATCCGGAACCCGTTCGTCTTTCTCGCTGAAAGAAGGAATTTGCATGTCCAGATCAATGCCAAACATCTCCCGCGCATCAACAGTCTGATCCGGAGCTGCCAATACAGTTTCGCCACTGCCGCTAGGATGGGTATTTGGGATGTCAGTCATGTTTGTCCTTTGAAAACTCCGGCCTCATTATGAAATACAAAAAGCAAGAGCCACTATCTAAAATCTGGTGATTCCTTAAGCTGCGTATAGGCCGCGATGACATTTGCCAACTGTTTCTCATGACTTCTGTTGCCGCCATTGCGATCGGGATGATATTTGCGCACCAGTTCAGAGTAACGCCTGCGGATTTCTCCGCGCTCCGCATCCTCGCCAAGCCCTAGCGTCTTGAGCGCTTTGCGGTCGCCAGCACTAATCGTTCGACCAGGTGTTTGGGGCCGTGAAACGCTGGCAGCAAATCTTGCACCGATAGCGTCTAGTGGGTCGGTAAAATCGGTCCATGCCGGCGCTGCGGTGGGACCTGTGTCGTAGATTCGCCGATTGCTGTCCCATCCACGGATGGGGTGTTGGGCTTCGAAAATCTGCTCCTGATCCATGCCATCGAAATAATCATAGCCTTGATTGAACTCGCGAACATGATCGAGACACAGCCAGCGATACTCGCCCGGACCGTCATAGCCATGCCGCGCACCATAAATGGGCGGCGCGCGAAATTCACCTTCTTCCTGACATCCATCAATCGCGCAAGATCGCCCTTCGCTTTCCACACGACCATGGAAACGGTTCGGTTTCTTTTTCTGAGGATCGGAGGAAGGCAAAAGATTGTCCGGTTATTGAAGCGAGATGGCGGTTCGCAAATGCTGGTGAAGCCTCTATATAGGCATGATGGAAACAGAATCAAAAGGCCCCGTGGCCGCAGAAATCGAAAAGCGACTGATGGAAGGGCTATCACCCGTATCGTTGAAAGTTATCAACGACAGCGCCAGCCATCACGGCCATGCAGGCGATGACGGAAGTGGCGAGTCGCATTTTACTGTGGAAATCACTTGCGAGGCATTTGCCGGCCAATCGCGGCTCAACCGACAGCGGATGGTGAATAAGGCCCTGGGTGATTTGATGCAAAACAAGGTGCATGCCATGGCGATCAAGGCGACGGTGCCGGGGGAGTGAGCGACAGGGCAACTCCGAGCAAGGTCAATCTCAAAGATGCCTTCGCCACCTTCTCCGATCACTGGTCACCCAAGGTTGCTGGTGAAATTAATGATGCTCAGGTGAAGCTGGCAAAATTTGAAGGCAAATTTGAATGGCATCATCATGACAATGAAGACGAACTTTTTCTGGTGATTGCCGGAACCATGCGCATGGGGCTACGCACCGGTCATGTGGATGTCGGGCCGGGCGAGTTCATTATCATTCCGCACGGGATTGAACATCGTCCCGAGGGTCTGGATGGCGAATGCCATGTGGTGCTGCTTGAACCCAAGACGACCGTGAACACGGGCAACGTGGTGACCGAGAAGACCGTGACAGAGTTGGATCGGTTGTAAGTAGCGGAAATCGACGAGTTCTAAGAGGCTCCCAACCATTTGACCCATGCGCCATGTGCGTGAGCCTCCCCAAGCTTGACCGGATCGCCACCATCCGGCCAATGCCTGACAATCAATTCATGGCGATAGGTTTCGCGATTGGCTTCCAATGACAGCCAGGCCAGCGGTCGCTCTGCTGTGGCTCGGTTTCCGGCTTCTTCCATCGCCTGCTTGATCCGATCACGCCCGGCCTTGGGGATATATTGCCAGACGATGGAATGGACCAGCACCCGCGTAACGCCCGCTGTCTGGGGCTTGGCGAGTTGTTCGATCATCCAGTCATCGGCACCCGCACCCTCCAGATGGGGCGGCTGCTCGTTGACCATCTCTATGGCGGTCTTCATCCGTTCGAAACGGACCTTATGTTCTGGCCAGATATAGGCGGTCAGCCTGCGGGCTTGCGCTGGATCAGCGAGATCAACCGGCGCGATGTCACAGCCACGAAGGGAGTCAAAGGCAAAGGGCAAATCTGGGGGCGGTGGTCCTTCCCAATCGGGCGTAAAGGAGAGGGATGCATCCTCAGGACCAATCGAAACGCCGCCAAGATCATAGTGATAACGATCGACCATCAAGTTCAGGCCAGCACTCGACCCGATTTCCAGTAGCTCATAGCGCGGGGGCAGTCCTTGTTGGGTCAGCCAAAGCAGGCCTGCTATGTAAGAGGAAGACCGCCCCGCCTCATTGGTCTGTGGCGGAGAGTCGAGCCATGGCAGCAATGCGGCCTCGTCCGTCTCTATCGTGGCGGCAATGATTTGTTCGGCATCTTTGGCAGCTTGTTCATCACCGTTGTAAATCCTGGAAAGCTGGTCATGCTGGCCCGCCAGATGCAGCGCGTGAAAGCCGCCTGCGACCCGCAAGGGCAGGGCGTCGGACAGCGGATTGCCTTCCCATCCGAGTACCCGGCGGCCCAATTCGGTACTTTCATCAAGCGCACCGATAATTGCCTCGACCATGCGGCCGGTAATCGGTGCGCCATTGGACCGGCAATATTCTATCTGGTTGATGAAGGCGTCCTGTATCTTTTGCTGGTGAGACATATTGCCCTTTCCGGTATGAAGCCCTAATGCGACGGCTTCTATGACCACACCCCTTATCTTTGCAATCCCCAAGGGACGGATTCTCGACGAGGCCTTGCCGATGCTGGCCAAGGTTGGCATCGAACCTGTGCCGGAATTTTTTGACAAGGCCAACCGCAGCTTGATGTTCGGCACCAATCAGGCGCATGTCTCGATCATCCGGGTCCGCGCCTTTGATGTGGCGACATTTGTTGCCCATGGCGCAGCACAAATCGGAATTGTCGGATCGGACGTGGTCGAAGAGTTCAATTATAGTGAGCTTTACGCGCCGGTTGATCTGGGTATTGGTCGCTGCCGTTTGTCAGTGGCGCAACCCAAGGATGATGCCGAGCAGATTGGCAATATCTCACACATCCGGGTCGCGACCAAATATCCCAACCTGACCAGCCGCCATTTTGAGGCGCAGGGCATTCAGGCGGAATGTGTGAAACTAAATGGCGCAATGGAACTCGCGCCTTCACTCGGCCTGTCGCGACATATTGTCGATCTGGTCGAGTCCGGCAGTACGCTGAAAGCCAATAACCTCATTGAAACCGACCGGATTATCGACATCTCCGCGCGGTTGGTAGTGAATCGGGCGGCCTTCAAGATGCGTAGCGAAGAGCTGACCGGGTTGGTTCAGAAATTCCGCGAACTGGTGGGGCAAGTCTGATGGCTTTGCGGCTTTCAACCTCGGATGCCGGTTTTGCCGACGCCTTTGATGCACTGGTCAACGCCCGCCGCGAAGCGGACGCCGATGTATCTGCGGATGTTGCTGCGATTATTCAGGATGTGCGTGCAAGCGGGGACGAAGCAGTCGCTCGGCTCACGCAGAAATTCGATGGTCATGATCTGGATTTCACCGGTTGGAAAGTTTCGGTGGCAGAATGTGAAGCAGCCCTTGGTGGTCTCGACCCTAACCTGCGGATTGCTCTGGAACTGGCTGCGATCCGTATTCGCGACTATCACGAGGGGCAAAAGCCCGACAATCGCGACTATCGCGATGATGCAGGCGTTCGCATCGGTGCGCGCTGGAATGCGGTGGAACGAGCCGGAATATATATTCCGGGTGGTCGAGCGGCTTATCCATCGTCCGTGCTGATGAACGCCATACCGGCCAAGGTTGCTGGCGCGGATCAGGTCATCATGGTTACACCAACGCCGGGCGGGGAGGTCAATCCCTTGGTTCTTGCTGCGGCCCAAATTGCGGGCGTCGATGAGATCTGGCGTATTGGCGGTGCACAAGCGATTGCGGCGTTGGCTTTTGGGACGGAGAAAATTGCACCTGTTGATGTGATTACAGGTCCAGGCAATGCGTGGGTCGCCGAAGCCAAGCGACAGGTATATGGCGTAGTCGGTATCGATATGGTCGCGGGGCCATCGGAAATAGTCGTTGTTGCTGATAGTCAGAATGATCCGGACTGGATCGCGGCTGATCTATTGTCACAGGCAGAACATGATCCAACGAGCCAGTCGATATTGTTCACCGATGACAGCGCCTTTGCTGACAAGGTCGCGGCGCAGATCGGTGCGCAACTCGGCGAATTGGCCACCCGCAAAACCGCGATGCAAAGCTGGGATGATAATGGCGCGATCATATTGGTCGACCGGCTGGAGCAAGCTATGCCGTTAGTCGATCGTCTGGCCGCAGAGCATCTCGAACTGGCTTGTGATAATCCGCAAGCCCTGTTCAACAAGGTTCGCCATGCTGGCTCGGTGTTTCTAGGCCGCCATACGCCCGAAGCTGTGGGTGATTATGTTGCAGGTCCAAACCATGTGCTGCCGACAGGAAGGCGTGCGCGCTTTTCATCCGGGCTGTCCGTTACCGATTTCATGAAGCGTACCAGCTTTCTGGAATGCGATGCAGCGGCGCTCAGCAAAATTGGTCCAGCGGCCGTTGCCCTCGCCGAAGCAGAAGGTTTGCCCGCTCATGCTGCAAGCGTCAGAAAAAGGTTAAATCCATGACCGCAAAATCAAATACCCGTTCCACCGCCCGCCTTGCTGCGGTTCAGGCCCTTTTCCAGCATGATATGGAAAAGACACCAGTGCCGCGCTTGTTGAAAGAGTTTCACGACCACAGGTTGGGAGTAGAGATTGAGGATGCCCAATATCGCCCGGTCGAGGTGGATTTCTTTGACGATGTTGTCGTTGGAGTGTCTGAAAAACGCGATGAAATCGATGCGCTGATCTCTGAAAAACTGGCATCCGGCTGGTCTATGGGGCGTCTCGACAAAACTATGTTGCAAATTCTGCGCGCCGGGGCCTTTGAATTGATGGCTCGGGACGATGTCCCGACGGGGACGGTAATCACTGAGTATGTTGACGTCGCACATGCCTTTTTCGATAAAAAGGACAGCGGCTTCATAAATGGATTGCTGGACGCAATAGCGAAGCAGGTTCGGGGCAGCTGAGGGGCTGACAGTAACACGGTCCTGCTTGGCAGGGGAGTGTGAGTGTTAGTATTAGATGTGGGGCACATCTTCTTTGTGAAGGGGGCCTCAATTGACCGAATTAGACTTTATTGACCAGTTGAAAGCACTGGCGACCCACCCGGCTGCACGCGGCTTGACGGATGATGCGGCAGTGTTGCCATTTGGCCGACACAAACTGGTCATAACCCATGACATGATGGTTGAGGGTGTTCATTTTCTTTCCAGCGCTGATCCTGCGGATGTTGCGTGGAAGCTGGTGGCCGTGAATCTGTCTGATCTGGCAGCCAAGGGCGCGAAGCCGCTGGGCATATTGATGGGATATTGCCAGACAGGTGATGATGTTTGGGATGCCGCTTTTGTTCGGGGGCTGAAAGAGGTAATTGGCCATTTCTGCGTACCGCTGCTTGGCGGTGATACAGTATCGGCGGGAGAGAATGGCAAGAGGGCCTTGGGATTAACCGCTTTTGGTGAAGCCAAAGGGCATATCATTCCAGCCCGATCCGGCGCAGCTCCGGGGCATAGCATCTATGTAACCGGTGAGATTGGTGATGCGTGGGCGGGACTGCAAATTGCTCGCGGTAAAGCCCACGCCGCCGATATCGAAACCTCAGCGGCCTTGTTAAAAGCACACAACCGACCAGATCCAAAACTGGACGATGGCAGGGCTTTGTCTTCTTTGGTCAGCACAATGATGGATATATCTGACGGTCTGCTGCTCGATGCTTCGCGGATTGCGAAGGCCAGCAGTGTCAATCTGGAAATTGATCTGGACCGGCTTCCACTTTCAGAGCCGTTCAAGACGCTGTTCGGTGAAGGTGAGGATGCGAAAATGAACGCCGCAACCGGTGGCGACGATTATCAATTGCTGCTGACCGCCAGTCCGGAAACTGTTTTACCCATTAACGTGACGCAAATTGGTCAGTGCAGGCCGGGTTCGGGCGTATCTTTAGTTCAGAAAGGGGAGCGTATTGGTTTGCCGGAAACCTTGGGTTTTGTGCACGCCTGATCATCTCCAATTCCGACCAATTTAAGAGGTATCTGAAATGGTAGGTTATACCTATAAAAACAGGGGTTGCGCCACACGCTTCACGCTTTATAAGTTTCCGCGATATTGCCCCTATTCTGGGGCTTTTCATTATAAAAATATAGGGGGAGAAGAACAGCAATGACTGTTGTCACCATTTCAATAATATGCGGTTTAATTGCCGTTTTATATGGGTTTATTACAAGCCGTCAGGTGCTCGGTGCACCCGCTGGCAATGAAAAGATGCAGGACATTGCTGCGGCCATTCAAGAAGGCGCGCAAGCCTATTTGAATCGGCAATATCGGGCGATTGCTATCGTCGGTGTTGTTGTCGCTGTATTGGTTTACTTGTTCCTGGGCGGTATTTCGACTGTTGGGTTCCTGGTTGGTGCCATTCTTTCCGGTGTCGCTGGTTATATTGGCATGAACATTTCTGTTCGCGCCAACGTACGGACGGCGCAGGGTGCGAGTGACAGTTTGCAAACTGGCCTAACCGTCGCGTTTCGCGCGGGTGCGGTTACCGGTATGCTTGTCGCAGGTCTGGCGTTGCTGGCTATCTCGATTTTCTATTGGGTGCTGACAACACAGCTTGGCCTTGAGGCGAAAAGCCGGACGGTGATTGACTCGCTGGTTGCTCTGGCCTTTGGCGCTTCGCTTATCTCGATCTTTGCGCGTTTGGGCGGTGGTATCTTTACCAAAGCGGCAGACGTTGGCGCCGATCTGGTTGGTAAGGTTGAAGCTGGTATTCCCGAGGATGATCCACGCAATCCAGCGACTATTGCCGATAATGTTGGCGACAATGTTGGTGACTGTGCTGGCATGGCGGCTGACTTGTTCGAAACCTATGTTGTGACCGTTGGTGCGACCATGGTGCTTCTGGCGCTTACATTTGGTGACCTGGTTGGCAATGGAATGTTGAACAGCTTGATGTCTCTGCCTCTAATTGTTGGTGGCGTTTGCATCATCACGTCCATCATCGGGACCTATATGGTTCGCTTGGGCAATGGCACCAATATCATGGGTGCATTGTATAAAGGCTTCATCACCACTGCTGTGTTGTCTATCCCTGCAATCTACTATGTCACCATGCGGACGCTTGGTGATATGAATACAGTTATCGGTGCAGGTCTTGATGGCACTGGCGGCTTCACTGGCATGGCATTATTCTGGTCAATGATGGTTGGTCTGGCTGTTACCGGTCTGATCATCTGGATTACCGAATATTATACCGGTACGGAATATCGTCCTGTGCGTTCGATCGCTAAATCATCGGAAACAGGTCATGGTACTAACGTGATCCAAGGCCTAGCTATTTCGATGGAAGCTACCGCATTGCCGACATTGGTAATCGTAGTTGGTATCGTTGTGGCATTCCAGCTCGCTGGCCTTATCGGCCTGGCTTTTGCGGCTACATCAATGTTGGCGTTGGCTGGTATGGTCGTGGCTCTCGATGCTTATGGTCCGGTTACGGATAATGCGGGCGGCATTGCCGAAATGTCTGGTTTGGATGAAAGCGTTCGGGAAAAGACCGATGCGCTTGATGCTGTAGGTAACACCACCAAAGCGGTAACCAAAGGCTATGCCATTGGTTCTGCTGGTCTGGCGGCTCTCGTTCTGTTCTCGGCTTACACGGCCGATCTCAGGGAATTTTTCCCGGATCTGCAAGTGAGCTTCAGCCTTGAAAATCCTTATGTGATTGTCGGTCTGTTGCTCGGTGCGCTTCTGCCTTATCTCTTCGGAGCCATGGGTATGACTGCGGTGGGCCGTGCTGCGGGTGACGTTGTGAAAGACGTTCGCGCGCAGTTTTCTGCTGACAAAGGCATTATGGATGGCACTTCGCGTCCTGACTATGCCCGTACGGTTGACCTTGTAACCAAGGCGGCGATCAAGGAAATGATCTTGCCATCGCTGCTTCCAGTTCTGGCTCCGATTGTGGTCTATTTCGTGGTCACCGCGGTGTCGGATCAAGCCAACGGCTTTGCGGCTCTCGGTGCATTACTGCTCGGCGTGATCGTCTCCGGGCTGTTTGTTGCTTTGTCGATGACAGCAGGCGGCGGCGCATGGGACAATGCAAAGAAATATATCGAGGACGGCAATCATGGCGGCAAGGGCAGTGAAGCCCATAAAGCGGCTGTGACGGGCGATACAGTGGGTGATCCTTACAAGGATACTGCTGGTCCGGCTGTGAACCCGATGATCAAGATCACCAATATTGTTGCCCTGTTGCTGCTCGCAGCGCTGGCGCACGGTATGGCTTAAGCCCAATCGATATATTGGTCTAAAAGACCCCGCTGGAAGCGATTCCGGCGGGGTTTTTCTTTGAGCTGACCAAATTGCCGTCGTTAATCGCTTATTACCCTATTTTTGCTAGCAAATAGCCAGACCAGATAGGGCAGTAATTATGGATGCAGGCGGGTTGCAGACCCAAGGTGATGAGACGCTTCATTGTGAAACGTCCGATCGCGTATGCCTGATATCCTCGGCTACAGCTGAGTTGCTACCCATCACCTCGATTGACGAGCTACTGATCCCATCATGGCAAAAACTGGCCAAGAACGCCGTTGAGCCCAATATCTTCTATGAGAACTGGATGCTTGAACCTGCGTTGAAGCATTTCAGCATCCACCCGGAATTGCACTTGTTCCTGTTCTGGGCAGGAGTTCCGCATAAGTCCGATCTGCTTGGCCTTTTGCCCGTCGGCCCATCCCGACAATTTGGCCGCTGGCCTGTACCTTTTGTTCAGAATTGGGCGCACCATAACAGTTTTCTCGGAACGCCATTGGTCCGCCGTGGATTTGAGAATCAATTCTGGACGGCTTTGTTCAAGGTGCTGGATGATCAAAACTGGCCAGGATTCCTGCATATCCGGGGACTAACGGTCGGTGGACCGTTGGATCAGGCGCTGCGCTCCGAATGCACCCGCCAAAGCCGCCGATGCGATCTGGTGCATAGCGAAGCGCGGGCGTTGCTGCAGGGCGACATGGATGCTGAGAGCTATTACACAGCGAATGTACGTGGCAAAAAGCGCAAAGAATTGCGCCGTCAGGTCAAGCGACTGGGGGAAATGGGCGATCTGCAATTTGCTCATCATCGCGATGACAGCGATCTTAACAGCTGGATCGACGAATTTCTGAGGCTGGAGCGACGGGGTTGGAAGGGCCGAAATGGTTCTGCACTGGATTGCGCCGATGATACGCGCCGCTTCTTTCGCGAAACCTTATTTGGCGCGACCAGTTCCGGCCAGCTGGAGCGCCATGACATAAGGCTCGATGGCAAGCCGTTGGCCATGCTGGTTAATTTCCTTTCGAGCAGAGGAAGCTTCTCTTTCAAAACCACTTTTGACGAAGATTATGCCCGTTTTTCTCCCGGTGTCCTGCTCCAGATTGAGAATCTCAACATTCTCGAAAGGCACGAAATTGAGTGGATGGATAGCTGCGCTGCGGAAGACCATCCGATGATCGATAGCCTGTGGTCCGGACGCCGGCATATTGGTCGTTTTTCGATCGAGCTGAAAGGCCTCTCACGCACCGCAATGTTCCGCAGTATCCGGTTGGGAGAAGACTTGATGGCGCACCTTAAGGGTCGCGAGATTGTCGATATCATGCAGGTGCAACCATGAACCAGATATTGGGAAAAGACGCTTTCAGCAGCTCCGTTTTTGGCGAGGATATGCGCCAGCAATTTTCAACCTGCTATCCCGAACAGCCGCAGTTACTCGATCACGGCATGTCGACAAATGCTCTGCTTTCGCTAGAAGCATTGGCGAAACTGGGAACGGCACTGCCCAAAGCCAGCGTCGAGTATAATCCTGGCGATCTGCCGGTTGGAATAGACCCAGCCGATGTGCCGGATAACGGGATGTCCATTGCCGATACGATTTTGATGATCGAAAATTCAGCAAGCTGGGCGGTGCTCAAAAATATCGAGCAAGTGCCGGAATATGAAGCATTGCTTTTGTCTCTGTTGGCCGAGATCAAGCCGATATTGGAAAGCAAGACCGGCAAGATGCTGCGGCCCCAAGGCTTTATCTTCGTGTCCTCGCCAGATGCCATGACACCTTATCATTTTGATCCGGAGCATAATATCCTGCTGCAATTGCGCGGTGAAAAGACAATGACGGTCTTTCCCGCTGGTGACGAAACATTCGCTCCCGCCACCTCCCATGAATCCTACCATACAGGCGGACCGCGTAATCTGCTTTGGCAAGATGGATTTGCAGGCCAAGGCAAAGCTTTTCACCTGACGCCTGGTAAAGCAATTTTTGTACCGGTGATGGCTCCACATTTCGTCAGAAACGGATCACAGCCTAGCATATCCCTGTCGATCACTTGGCGTTCAGATTGGAGCTTTGCCGAGGCAGACGCACATGCTTTCAATCATATGCTGCGGGGTTGGGGGCTTAGCCCGAAAGCGCCCGGCCGGTTCCCGGCGAGAAACAGCGCGAAGGCCATAAGCTGGCGCGTTTTGCGAAAACTAAGTCTGGTGAAATAGGTCACTGTAAGTAATAGAATTTCAAGGAAATTGACAATATTCACTCGGTCTATAGCGGTGGCTTTACCTGTGTGATTTTTTCAAAGTTCACACAATTCTCACCCTGTAGCGCGCGGGTTCAAAGCGCCGTTACATCAATATTCAAATCTGAGAAAGAGCCTCGGAAATAGTACAATAGGCTCACCGCTGTAGGAAAGCGCCCCGTCAAATCTGCTTTGCGGAGCGCTCCCAACAACTACACAGGAAGTTTGAACTTGGTCTAGGCTTCTTCCTCGTCATCTTTCTTGCCGAACAGCGTTGAAAATATTCCGAATAGAATAAGCAAGCCGGCTGGGAATATGCCCCACATATGCTGCCATCTGGAAAAGCTATAGCCTTCGGTCGGGTCCGAACCCAATGTTTCCTTTAACCGCAACAGTTCCGCTTCATCGAGCGGCAGATAGGAATAGCCGTCTTCGGTTTCGGTATAGAGTACGAACGTCTTAGTCGTTTCTTCCGCCCAGAGTGGAATGGAAAACAGGCTCGTCTCTTCATACATATAGCCGACATCAACAAAGGTGCCGTCGATCTGATATTCTGCAGTATCCGGCAGATTTTCGACTAAAGCTATGGCCTGATTGGTCGTTCCACGTTTGCGTGCTTCGGCTGGTTGCGCAATCGCCGCCATTAGAAAAATCCCAATAATCACAGTAAGATATCGCATATATTCCCCCTTTTGAAGCGGCGACGATAGCTTGTGCATTGGCTGCGTAAGTGATGTATATCACAGGGCAGAAATTTTATTCTGAAGGCAGGAAATGATGTCATATTCTGCCAGGTCGCCAAGCTAAAATCGCTTGCGAAAGCTCACCTCGACATAGCGCCCGATCGGATCGACGAAGCCGGGTTGATAGCTGAGCGGAACCAATCCATCGCTATCGCGCACATCTTGAATATCATCGAAAATATTGTCGATGCGAAACGCGATCCGGCTGCCTTTGAGAAACTTGAATCTTTCCGTTAAATTGCCGCGATCATCGAGATTGATGAAGGCCCGCAGGTTGAGTGTGGTCAGGTCGGAGAAGCGCAAATCAGAGCTGGTGAGTCCGCCATCCACCCGCGTGGCGGTTTGATGTTCAGCCTGGATCCGAAAGCCAATACCGTTGTTGAACCAGCGGCCTTGTAGCTCAAATTCGTGACGGGGTTGGCCGCCAGTCGATCCAATGGCCGACCCATCCAGCAGATCGAGCTCTTCAACACCGGGGCGGATCAATATGCGTTCGTCGAGATGAACGGTGTGATAGGCAGATACGCGCCAGCGCCCACCACCCCGCCTGCCGGGCCGACCCCCGCCGCGCGGCGGCCGACCGGCCCGTGCGCCGGGTCCTTCGGCTCGGGACTGACCCGTTTCGGATCTTCCGTTCTGTGGTCTGCCTTCAGGCGGCGACCCTTCTCGCGGAGGAGCGCCACTATCGGGTGGCGGCCCACCATCACCAGCACCCGGCCGACCGCCACCTCCACCACGTGGTCCGCGACCGCCACGCCGCTGGCCAAAGCGTTTGGAGAATTCCAGACCGTAGCGAATGCTTTCGCTGCGCACATTGCTGTAATTGACCGGGCGCTGGTCAATGGCGACCAATCGGCCCGTTTCATCACGTGTGACGCGATTGGGGAAAGCCGCCTCAATTTCCTCGGTCAGCAATGGAAAGTCGGAAGCGACATTCTCGCTATTGTTGCGGATATATTCCCCCAGAAACGTCATGCCATCCAGCCATGCAGGGCTGTAATTGACCGCCAGCTTGATATCCCGCCTTTTCTCCGCAGGCAGGTTCAGATTACCGCCGGTGGTGATGCTGGTCAGCACGGTCTCGCCATTGGTGAAATCAAAAGTGGTGACATTGGGCGTGATGATGACCGGATTGCCGAGTTGCTGGATGGTTGGTGCCGCGTCTTCACCAATGGCAGAGGCTGTGAAGACAAGGCCGTCAAGAGGTTCCCAGTTCAGACCTAAGCCGAATTCCACCAGCCCGCCAAAATCGGAAAGTTCACTATAACCCAAATTTCCATTGATCGAGAGCTCCCCGATAATTTCGGCAACATCAATATTCTCGTCGGCTAGCGGGATATCGATATTGATACCGGCATTGAAATTATCCCGGCCCAGATTGCTCAACGTGGTCACGCCGTCAGCGGTGTCGCGGCTGTCTAGGTCCTGTCGACTATAGCCGCCGCGCAACGTCGTGGTGACCGAGCCGGAAGGTAGGTTGATAAGGGTTCCGGATACGGTCGCCAGCGATTCCAGCGTGTTGCTCAATGACCGCGCTTCATCGGTGACCGGGGGGGACAGCAAATTTCCGAAGTCGGTGGCAAAGGGATCTGCCGCACTTGCGTCAATCGCTGCCTGCAGGGCACTGATATCACCGCTATTGTCGGTCGCGGTTTCGGTTTCCTCTCGCGCATAGTCGGCGGTCAGGGACCAGCGCCAGCCTGACACCGTGCCATTGAGCACCGCGCCGCCTTGAAACCTATTGGTCTCGACGGTTTTGCGCAGCGGACCAAACTGAGTGAAGTAACGGAACAGGCTTTCGCCTGTCGCCGGAATATCCAGCGTCCCGCTTGGCAGTCCCAGCAGCGTGTGGGCCTTGTCATAGACATATCCGCCGTTGAGCGATAGCGACATGCCATTGGTAAAAGTGCGGCTGTAATTGCCGTTAAACTCCAATGTATCGGTGGGTGCGCTGAGCGTGCGGAAATTTCCCAGATTGACCAGATCACCTGCCTCATCCTGAATGATGTTGCGCTCGGCCTCCGTAATCGCAGTCTGCGTTTCATATTCGATATTAAGGTTTAATCGGCTATTTTTACCAATGCGGGTGAAAGTGGACTCCAGCTCGGCCTTGCCCTGATCTCCACGGGTTGGGACACCATATTCCGCCTCTGCACTGACCCCGGTATAGTCGGCTTGCAAAATGAAGTTGATGACACGTTCGTCCGGTGCATAGCCATATTGCAGGGCGAGTTCTTCGGGGAACACCTGGACACTCTTGATCGCTTCCGGCGGCAAATCTCTAATATCACGGAAACCGGATGTGCGCTGGCCATTGATCAGGACTATCGGTCGTCCGCTACCGCGTCCGCGGTTGGAACTGGTTTGCGAGCTTAGCTCTTCGACAAGGTCTTGAACCGAAGATACGCCATAGCTGGCAATATCATCAGCATCGAGTTCCACAATGGGAGGAACTTCCGTTATAACCGACCCGCGCAGACGCTCAGCGGTAACGACAATATCCTCATCGTAGCTATCATCGCCATTTGTCTGGGCGTGAACGGGAAAGGCGATCATGACGGAAAGGGCCAATATGCTGGCCCCGAAAAACCGGGGGGCGTTTTGTATCATGTGAATCGCTCTAATAATCTCAGGCGTTGAGGGAATATGGCCAAAATGCCGTGGCGCGGGGTTATGCTCAACCCAATGTTTGTAATAATTTGTCGCAACCACGGGGCATCGCCAAATTTTACACGGCGCAGCAAATCCTTCCCTTTTGTCGAAATTGGGTTTATGGCGCACCGCAACAGGTCGAAAAATCAACGAATCAATAGGGATTAAGTAAAGCCGAATGGCAAAAGAAGAATTATTAGAAATGAAGGGGATGATCCGCGAATTACTCCCCAACGCGATGTTCCGGGTCGAATTGGAAAATGGTCATGAAGTGCTTGGCCATACCGCTGGCAAGATGCGCAAAAACCGCATCCGCGTGCTGGTGGGCGACGAAGTGCTCGTTGAACTCACACCTTATGACCTGACCAAGGGTCGTATCACCTATCGCTTCAAATAAGCGGATTGCTGCTGTGACGCGGCTACGCCGATGAAACTGGTTCTGGCATCATCTAGCCCGCGCCGGCTGGAACTGCTTGGCCGGTTGGGGGTGGAACCTGACCGGATCGCTTCTCCCGATATTGATGAAATGCCGTTAAAGGCCGAGCTGCCCCGTGACTATGTGCTGCGCATGGCTCGGGAAAAGGCGGCAGCCGTTGAACGCGCGGATGATGAAGTCCTGATCGCTGGCGATACGATCGTTGCCGTGGGCCGGCGGATATTGGGCAAGGCCGAAAATGAAGCGGAACAGCGGCAGTTTCTGAAACTCATGGGCGGGCGGCGCCATCATACAATGTCGGCAGTCTGCGTGATTGCAGCAGACGGAACTGCGCGGACAAAATTGTCGGACAGCATCATCAAGTTCAAGCGTTTCGAAGACAGCGAAATTGATCGATATATCCAGTCTGGCGAGGGGCAGGGTAAAGCGGGCGGCTATGCCATTCAGGGCCTTGCCGAAGCGTTCGTGATTTCAATCAATGGCAGTTTTAGCGGAATCATGGGGCTGCCGCTTTATGAGACCCGAAATCTGCTGATTTCCTCGGGCTATCCTGTTGACTGATTTCCAAAACGGCTGGCTTTATGAAGCTGGTATCGGCGAGAACCGTGCGCTGCGCGTTGCGGATGGCGAGTTGATCGCGGTCCGGGTGGAGCGAGAGCGGGCAGGCGCGAGACGAGGCTCTGTCGTTGATGCGCAATTTACCCAGCAATGGGTGGCTGGGCGATCCGGGATTGTGACTTTGCAAAGCGGCGAGCAATGCTTGTTGCAGCCGCTGCCCAAAGGCCTGACTGAGGGCGCGACTATACGGGTTGAAATTGTGCGTGAAGCCTTGGACGAAAAAGGCGGACAGGCGAAGCGGGCGAAAGTGCGGCCAGCGCCAGACAATAGCGCGCTGGAGAATGGTCCCAGCCTCCTGGACACTATCGAGGCGAGTGGCGAACTGATCCAAGAGATTCAAGCGCACGAATCCGATATACTGGCTGGCTTGGGTTGGCATGAGGCGATGGAACAGGCCGAAACCGGGCGGATTGATTTTGACGGCGGTAGTCTGCTGATTTCGCTCACGCCGGCGATGACAGTCATTGACGTGGATGGACCTCTCAAACCGTTTGAGCTCGCCAAACGCGCAGCGAAAGAGATTGCCCTGGCGTTGACCCGTTTTGATATTAGCGGCTCAATCGGTGTTGATTTTCCTACCCTGGAAGCAAAAGCGGAACGGACGGAAATCTGCGCGATATTTGATCAGCATATGGCCAGCAATTGTGAACGGACGGCAATTAACGGTTTTGGTTTCATGCAGGTGGTTGCTCGGAAAACAGGACCTTCCGTTCCCGAAGCCGTGCAGGCAGACAAAGTCCTAAGCGCTGCCATTGCGCTCTTGCGTCAGGCGGAACGAACGCGGGGAACAGGGGCAATGCAGTTATTGGTGCATCCCGCGATTGCGGCGAAGCTCAACCACAGACAGGCGTGGCTGGATGCGCTGTCCAAGCGCACCGGTCGCAGCGTCTCTGTGGCGGCAAAAGGCGATATCGCTATCCATAATGGGCAAATCGCATCCGCTTAGCCCGCTGCCCTTGCATTTTCATGGTTCGCTCTGCACAAGCCGTTCCATGACAGATATTATTCTCTATGACTATTGGCGCAGCTCCGCGAGTTACCGCGTGCGCATTGCGCTTAACCTAAAGGGTATTGCGTATAAATCGGCGACCACCAATTTGCTCGACGACAGCACCAAACAGGCCGATTATATTGCGCGTAATCCGCAAGGTTTCATTCCGATGCTGCATATTGACGGGCAAGACTTGACCCAATCGCTGGCGATAATCGACTATCTTGATGCGACCCACCCGGAGCCACCAATGGTATCGAGCGATCCGCTGGAACGCAGCCGGACGCTGGCGCAGGCACTGGTGGTAGCGGCGGATATTCATCCGGTGAATAATCTTCGGATCATGAAATATCTCAAAAATGAAATGGGTCAGGACCAGAACGCGATCAACATCTGGTATCGCAATTGGGTTAGCGAGGGTTTCAAGGCGCTGGAAGCCATGGCACCGGACACAGGTTTTTTCGGCGGTGACGCACCAAATTTGGCCGATGTCTGTCTGGTCCCACAAATGTATAATGGTCGCCGGTTTGAAACCGAAATGGCGGCCTTTCCAAAACTCGTGCGGATTGATGCTGCATGCAATGAACTGTCGGCGTTTCAAAAAGCGGCGCCGGAAGCGGTGAAGGAACTATCATGAAAGTGGAAGGTGGCTGCTATTGCGGCGCGGTGCGTTACAAGGCCGAAGGCGAGCCGATGATGAAGGCGGAATGTTTCTGCCGCGAGTGCCAGTATATTACCGGCGGCGGTAATTTGCTGGTCATGGCGATGCCTGTGGACGGCTTTGAACTCACCAAAGGCGCGGTAAAGGGCTTCACTCGCGATGATATCGAACATCCCGTCACGCGTGAATTTTGTGAAAATTGCGGCACGCATCTCTTCACCCGCGCACCGGGATTTGCAGCGGGTGTGATCATTAAAGTGGGGTCGCTGGACGATCCCAGTGTCTTTGGCAAAGCCGATAGCGCCAATTATGTCTGCGATGCGCAGCCTTATCACCGATTGCCAGACGATATGCCCGTCAATCAAAAGTGGATGCATAGTTAAACCATGAAAAAATCAGTTTTGGCGTTGCCGTTGATAGCGCCCATTTGTCTTGTCAGTGTTCCGGCTTGGGGGCAGGTTTGGATCGAACCCGCCGATTGTCCAGTGCCAAGTGAAGGGATCATACACCACTGCAATGACATTGTGGTTCAAGGAGGCGGTCTACGAGATCCGTTGGGTAAAAACCCTTATGCTGAAGTAGAGATCAGCGCTGATAGAATCGGAGTTGAGCGAATTGAAAATGCTCTTCGTACTGTTCCGGGCCTGCAGCAATTTCGCCGCTCAGATGCCCGCTCCGCTAATCCTACCAGCCAAGGCATTACCTTGCGTGGATTGGGTGGGAACGCCTCATCCCGTGCGTTGTTGTTGCTTGATGGCGTACCACAAGCGGATCCCTTTGGCGGCTGGGTAGCCTGGCCCGGCTATGATGCTCTGCCGTTGGCTGGCGCGCGCATCCGCCGCGGCGGTGGCAGTGGTGCGTATGGGCAGGGCGCGATTGCCGGAACCATCCAGCTGTTCAGCAAAGATGTCGGCAACCTGATCGAAGCAGGCATCGCTTATGGCAGTCGTGACAGTGTTGAGGCTGACCTGCTTTTCGGCCGCAAACTGGGGCAGGGGCAACTGACTATCTCCGCCAATTACGCGCGCGGTGATGGCTTTATTCCGATTATTGAAAGCCAGCGCGGCGATGTTGATCGCCAGGCGGAATATGAGCAGGCCGGTATTGCCGTGCGCTATGTTGCGCCGCTGACCGATAATACCGAATTGCAAGCCAATGTCCGCGCTTTTACCGATGATCGCGAACGCGGTTTTGCGTTTAGTGAAAACCATAATGATGGCGCCGATGCCAGCATCCGGCTGGTCAATCGGTCTGATACCGGTTGGCAATGGTCCGCCTTGGGTTATGTCCAGATCCGCAATTTTGACGTGAGCTTCGGTGGTGTCGCTGCTGATCGCAATAGCGTTAGTCGGGTGTTTGAACAATTTAACGTGCCCTCGACCGGTCTGGGTGCCCGCTTTGAAGTACGGCCTCCGGTCGGTGAAAATGTTGAGCTACGGATAGGCGGCGACTGGCGGCGGACGGAAGGGGAAACGAACGAGAATTTCTTCTTTCTCGACGATGACACCCCGCGCCGCAGCCGCAATGCGGGAGGCTCTACCGCTACCTATGGCGCCTTTGTTGAAGCCAGCGTGCAAGCCACTGAGGCACTTACATTAACCGGCGGTGGGCGTATCGACTTTTGGACCATCGATGATGGTTTTCGAAGAGAGATTGAGCTGATCAATCCCTTCCCCGGTTCCGTGCGTACCGATGCCCAATTTGATAATCGCGACGGCACTGAATTCACCGCGCGTGGCGGCTTTGCATATGGCGCGACCGATCAATTGACCTTGCGTGGGGCCGCCTATCTTGGCTGGCGCTTGCCAACGCTGAACGAACTATTCCGCCCCTTCCGTGTCGGCCCGGATGCGACAGCGGCCAATGAACTGCTCGAACCGGAACGGGTGAAAGGCGCTGAATTGGGGCTGGATTGGGATAGCGAATTTGTTTCAATCGGTATCACCGCTTTCTATAACGAGCTGGATGATGCCGTCGCCAATGTCACACTCGACAGCGGACCGGGATTATTCCCCGGAGTGGGTTTCGTCTCTGGGGCAGGGGTTTTTCGCCAGCGCCAAAACCTGGACTCAATTGAGTCCAAGGGGATTGAAATCGATACCGAATTTGATCTGGGCAGCCTGGTGAGCAATCTGTCTGCCCGCGCGTCCTATTCCTATGTCGATGCCGAGGTAAATGCCTCCGGCGATGCTGTAGCAGTGGATGGACTGCGTGCTGCACAGATACCGGAACATAATGCTTACGCCAGCCTGCTTTGGGAGCAGGACAATGGAACCGGGGGATCAGTTTCTCTGCGTTACATCGGGAACCAGTTTGAGGACGACCAAAACACCCGTCGTCTCGATGATGCGTTCACCGTCGATGGTCGTCTCGCTTTTGCAGTGAATGATCGTCTGTTGGTCGAAGGGCGGGTTGAAAATCTGTTTGATGCGCGGGTAGAGACCGCAATCAGTAGCAGCAATATTATCGAGCGTGCGTTTCCAAGGACATTTTGGATTGGACTTCGCACTAAAATTGAATAAATATTACTTATGACCACTAATCTTGATGATTTCATCCCCTATCAGTTGTCCACGGCATCCAATGCGGTGAGCGACCTGATTTCCAACGAATATAAGAGCCGCTTCGGACTGAAAATACCCGAATGGCGGGTTATGGCCGTTCTCGGTAGCCGAGGGGCCTCAACCCAGCGGCATCTTGTTGAAGCGACCTTGATGGACAAGGTGACGGTCAATCGTGCCGTCAAGACACTGGTGGATCGGGAATTGCTCGATCGCAGCCCCAATAATGCCGATGGGCGCTCGCATCATCTGGTGTTGAGCCAGACTGGTCGGGATCTTTACGACCAGATCATGCCGGCTGCAGAAGTAATGGAAAAGAAAATCATGACCGTGTTGAGTCCAGATGACCAACGACAATTGTCCGAAATGCTGGCGAAGATCAAACAGTCTGCGGACGATATTGCCGCCGCTTAGGACGGGATTGAAATTACAGACAAAAAAAGAGCGGCTGTTGAAGGCCGCTCTTTTCGTTTTTGAGATTGGTGTTCTTCGCTACAACATTGTATCCGAGATCGAACAGGCTGCGGGGCCAAGGATCACGATAAACAGCGTTGGAAGAATGAACAAAATCAGCGGAATCGTCATGATTGCCGGTAATCGGGCCGCTTTTTCCTCAGCGCGCATCATCCGGTCATTCCGGAATTCGGCTGATAGCACCCGCAGGGCAGATGCAAGCGGCGTACCATATTTTTCCGTCTGGATCATCGTTGTGACCACGCCTTTAACATGCTCGAGCGCCACACGATAAGCGAGGTTCTCAAATGCCTGACGGCGTTCGGTCAGAAAGCCCAGCTCAATAGATGTCAGCGAAAACTCATCCGCCAGTTCTGGATAGGCGTCACCCAATTCCTTGGCGACGCGAGCAAAAGCGGCATCTACAGTCAAGCCAGCCTCAGCACAAATCACCAGCAGATCAATCGCATCGGGTAGGCCCTTACGGACCAGATCGGTCCGCTTGGAAATCAGGTTATTAAGATAGACATCAGCCCCTTTGTAGCCCGCTATGCAGGCACCAGCAAAGGCACCGAATTTCTTGATCGGCGTCCAGTCGGGCATGTAATCAAAGCCATAAAGTGCAAGAGCGGCACCACCGCCCAGAACGATTGGCAGCACCATTCGGCTGAAAATAACCGCGTAAGCCAGATCTTTCGAACGGATACCGGCTTGGGCTAGCTTCTGTTGCGATTCTTTGAGCTGATCATCCTGCAAAACCTTGAGGGATGACAGCATGCCGCGCATCCGGTCGGTTGTGTCATTTTGCTGAATCAGCTTCGCGCGCTTCTTTGTCGTCGAAGCGGTGATGCCGGCCTTGAGCTGTTCGCGGCGTTCGTTCAGCGATTTGACCCGCTTCGCCATGGGATCGCGAACGGTGACGGCAGCATAGATTGCAAACATCACGGCGACGGAGGCGACGGCAGCTAGGATCGTTGCCACCCAGAGGACGTCTATTCCTAGTAAAGTTGGACCACTTTCGGGCATTGCTTTACACCTTCCCCTTAGATTTCAAAGTTGACCATTTTGGCCATGATGAACACACCAATGCTCATCCAAGTCAGTCCGCCAATACCTGCGATAATCAGGCGTTCCTCGTAGAAGAAGCCGGCGAGATAGGACGGGTTGACCGAGTAGACCAATGCGAAGACGATGAATGGCAATGAACCCACAATATAGGCGGATGCTTTTGATTCAGACGACATCGCCTTGATCTTCAGCTTCATCTGGCCACGCTTACGCAAAACATCTGCCAGGTTAGCGAGTGTTTCCGCCAAGTTACCACCAGTTTCGCGCTGAATGGCAAGGGTTATGCAGAAAAACTTGAACTCCGCTGTATCCAGCCGTTTTGCGCTTTCACCTAGCGCATCTTCCATCGTCCGACCAATCTTGATCCGATCGACAACCTTGGCAAATTCCTCGCCAACAGGGCCGTCAATTTCCTTGGCGACCACGCCAATGGTTTCGGTGACGGGCAGACCTGACCGCAGACCGCGAACCAGAAGTTCGATTGCGTCAGGAAAAGACGCCGTAAACTTGCTGACGCGCATGCTGATCAGGATACCAACGATCATGTGTGGCAGTCCAACCCCCACGGCAAGTCCACCAAAGAGGCATAGAAGTGCCGGTGCGCCTTGGAAAAGCAAACCGCCGGCCACAAGAATAGCCAGACCGCCACAGACAGTAAAAAACTGCTTGATTGACCATTCACGGCCAGTCCGGTCCAGGCGAATGGCCAGCATGTCCATTTTCGATAATGTTTCGCCGGTTGGTCGATGATTTTTGCGGCGGGCACTGACCGCCTTTTTCATCTGTTCTTCCATCTTGGCATTGGTGCTTTCCGAATGACGGAAGCGCACTTTATCCAGACGCTTTGCCTTTGCCGTGGCCTCTGAAGGGCCGGCAAACGCAAATACGATGAGCATCAGAAACACCAATATTCCGGCGCCAAGTATGGCGGTTTGCATCAAATCCATTGGTTGCGTCCTTGCATATTAGAAAGAAACAGGCGGTGCATCACGAAGCGGACGACTCGCCCTCTTTCTTTTTCTTCGAGGAGAGGAGCGATTTCACGCCACCAAATTTGTCCATCAAGGACCCTTTGGCTTTCTCTTCACCTTCTTCGCCTTCGGCTTCCACAGTTCCGAGAACATGTTCGGCCAACTCAACAATTTTACTCGTTGCTTTGCTAGATTTTCCGGCTTCGACAAAGGCTTGGCCTAATTTGGCCGCATGAGCTGCTGCTTTCGGATCAGCCGGGATCATGATATCGATTTTGCGTTCAATCGAGTTTTCAAAGTCCTGCCGTGAGATCTCCAATCCGCCAGACTGCACCTTGTTGGCAACCACAATTACCTTGCTCTGTGCGGCGTGGGATTTCAGCCATGACAGCAAGCGGATCGCATCACGCGCTGAAGCCAAGGTCAGTTCCGTAACGATCACGGTTGCGTTAACATCGCCAAGCAAATGCGGATAGTTGATCAGCATTTCGCGCGGTAGATCAATAATCGTGCATTCAAAAGCAGCGCGGAATTCTTCCTGTAGCTGGAAAAATGCCGTGCCATCCGTCATCATCGGTGAATTAATTGGCGCTTCCGCAGAGAGCAGGGAGAGCTTTTCATTCGCCTTGATCATGGCGCGTTCAATGAACAAACCGTCAATTCGACTTGGATTATCGATGGCGTCGGTCAGGCCGCGGCCTGGTTCAAGATCGAGTGCCAGAGCACCAGTGCCAAAATGAACATCAAGGTCGAGAAGTGCCGTCAAACGTTCCTTCTCGTTGCTCAGCAACCATGCCAATGATGTTGCGATGGTTGATGCACCCACACCGCCGCGAGTTCCGATCACCGCCGTAGAAACATGTGGCTTTTCACTGCCAGCATCTTCTGCTTTCGGTGCGTTCAGAGTCGCTTGAGCCTGGCTCAATACGTCGCGCAGCTGTTCAGGGCTGAATGGTTTCAGCAAGTAGTCCTGCAGGCCGCTGACGATCAAATCGCGATAGAGGCGAACATCGTTGACCTGGCCCATGGCGATAACCACTGTGCCTGGTTCGCAAACCTCGGCCAGTGAGTTAATGTCAGCTAGCGGATCGCCGGATTCTGACAAATCGACCATCAAGATGTTCGGGCTCGCGGCAACTGAAAGCGATTGCACTGCATTGCGCAGACCGCCTTTGTGACATTTATCAGTAGGCCAACCCATTTCTTCTACGACAGGGCGCAGCAGATCAAGTGTATCATCGTCGCAAACGAATGCGGAAAAAGGGTCACGCCCATTCACGGCACCGGGTTTCCAGGGAGCGTTCATTATAGTCCTCCAGCTTGTTTGGCTTTATCACGATAGGCGCGGATGGCTTTGGATGCCTCCGCCTGATCTTCTCCGTCACGGGTTTGTCCGCGCACGAGATCTTCTGGATCCGCGATCATTGCGGCCATGGTGCTGTTTACACCACAACCATAGTTCTCGCTGGTACGAGCCTGAAAATCGGTATGGCTACGATTGCTCCAATCTGGGCAACCGGGAACGCTTGCAGTAGACCGCGACACGACGACACGCATCGTACCGCTGGGAATTTCACCCTCAGTAACAGGGGCGATTTCGCTGATCAACAATCCCTTTTGTGCCGCCAGGGCTTCGACAGCGCCGCGAGCCGATGCTCCAGCGTTGAAGCTAGGATCGTCGATTGCGATACGGTCGCCATAACCAAGCTCGAGTGCATCAAACCAGCCAGCAAGGCGGCGAAGTTCACCAGAAGGCAGCGATCCAGATCCGGCCGTATTGACGTCCAGAACAAAGTGGGATCGCGTTACGACGGGTTGCCGCTCGCTATTTACACTGCGGTTAGCGGTGGTGCTGCCACAGGCCGCGACAGACAGTCCGAGAGCGGTTACAACGGCTATAGAAACAAAACGCATGATGTATTCTCCTCAAACGGACTATTTGTCAAAACTGAAACCGGGAGCAGCGCCGCCAGATTTCTTTGATTTTTTAGCGGATTTACTGACCTTTGGTGCAGTCAAGCTGCCAAGAGCCGGGCCGCTGTTTACTGGCGGTGCTACCGAAGGTTTCGGGCGGTCGCCTTCACCGGTTGAACTGTGCCGGTTCATAATGACCCGCTCAAAATCATTGGCTTGTTTGAAGCCATCGGTGGGAAGGACAATGTCGCTATCGTTCACCGGCTTGACCAGATAAGGTGTCACCACAATCATCAGTTCGGTTTCGTTTTTGCGATATCCGTCTGATTTGAACAGATTGCCAAGAACGGGAACATCAGCCAGGCCCGGCGTCTTGTCGATCGCCGAGTTATAGGTGTTTTGCATCAGTCCAGCGATCATAAAGCTCTCGCCAGAACCCAGTTCAACAGTTGTCTCCGCTTCACGGGTGGAAATGGCTGGAATTTCAAAGCCGTTGATCCGCACGGCGCCGTTGGAAGAAATTTCCGAAACGCTTGGCTTGACCCGGATCGAGATCCGTCCGTTGGACAAAACGGTTGGTGTATAAGAGAGGCTAACACCAAAGTCCTGATAGGTTACGCTGACATCACCCAGTCCGGTTGAAACCGGGATCGGAAAACGCCCACCTGCAAGAAATGTTGCAGTTTCGCCAGAAATTGTGGTGAGATTAGGTGACGCAAGTGTTGTCGCGAGACCTACACGTTCCGATACATCCAGCGCGGTTGCAATGTCCAAACCGAACAGACGTCCTGCTGCAGTGATGGTATCGAGACCGGTTGCCTGGTTGAAGTTAAAGGCTGTACCGCCTTGGGTAACAAACTGACCTGTTGCCGTATTGAACGGTAGCGAGATTGAACCAGCCGGAAGTCCGAACAGGTTCGATGCATCCAGAGTTGGAAAACCAGTGGTATCGAAATCTGTAATCGAACCAAAGTTCCGGCCACGTGCCACACCGAAGAGGAAGCCTCCAGTATTGTCACGGGTCAGAACATTGCCATTGATATTCTTGGCGAGTGAACGGCTGACTTCAGCAAAACGAACTTTCAGGTTAACCTGCATGGGCGTTGCTGTTTTCAAGCGACTGACCACCCGAGTATCATTGCCGACATAAGCCTGTACCAGATTTTCTGCCTCTTCCGCATCGTCAGGATCGGCGATGGTTCCGGTTAGCAGAACAAAGTTGTTGGTTGTGCTGACCGAAATTCTTGCATCCGGCATGGCAAGGCCAAGCATCTGGTCGATCGACGATATTTCTGCGCCAACCGAGACTTCAGCGGAATATACGACTTTACCCGAACGGCTAGTCGCATAAAAACTGGTTTGCCCACCCGATTTACCGAAGATATATAATTGGCGAGGTGAACGAACTTGCACATCGGCAATCTTGTCCTCGGCAATGAAGATATCTTCAATTGGTGCAGGCAGAGTGATGAGCTTGCCACGGCCGACAGCAACCGAGATGCGGGACTGCGGAGCAGCAATGTTAACCGACTGCGCATTGAGCGGAGTGGTGCTATTCGCGGTGACAGCCAGTGCAAGCACAGCAGCTATTGCTGAACCCACCTTCTTCTTGGTTGATGCGCTATTCATCAAGCGATTGTTCTTTAGATACTGCGTGGACATTATTTGTCTCCAAACTGAACTTCGCGAACGGCATCGCCGCGAGCCACTCGAACCTTTGGTCCGGCGGGAATCTCTGCTTTTGCAAGCGGTGGAGGGGTGCGCGCTTCAAAGCGTGACACTTCGCCACCGGTTGAATAGGTTGACTTCTTGGCGTTCGGCCGAGTTGCCAAAGATTTGATCAGAGCAGCTTCTTCTGCAGGATCATCAGTCTTGGGCAATTTAACCTCACCAGAGGCAATGGCTTCTTCCAGTTCAGCAGCGCTATCGGCAAGCGAGCGCAGAGAAAGGCTGATTGTGCCCAAGGTCTGGGCAACCGCAATTTTCTCGGCGATTTTCGGCGTTGCTTCAAGTGTAACCAGTTTTGCTTTTTTGGCGATCGCCTGACCTTGGTCATTAGTGGCCTGACGAACCCGGTTGTCGGTGGCCAGCACACGAACGTTGCGAATGACGGTCTCGGACACTTTCAATTCTGGTCCGTCGCCTTTAACCGACTGGGTGAGCATCAGATCGACGCGGTCGCCAGGAAATACAAATCCGGCGACGCCGGTCAGACCGGAAACTGGAATGGTGACCGCACGCATGCCAGGGCCAAGCGCGGCGGCAAGAAAGCCGCGATCACCAGGACTAACAATAGCGCCCTTTGTGAGAGGCTGACCAGCAGTAATGGCGTTGCGGACAACTGTACCGTGAAGGGACTCGATATTCGTACCTTCTTTTGCGAAATAGGCTTCCTCAACCAGTTCTTCCGGCCAAGGCTGGAAGCTGAAGGCGTCGGGCGTAATGATCGTACCGACAGGCAAAGCGCGTGAAGCGACGAGGACTTCTTCGCCCAGCACTTCGACTTTCTTAGCCTCTACCTGTGGTGCGGAAGCACCAGTGAACATGTTCCTCGCGAGCAAGGCGGTGACCGCAGCCACAACCAATGCACCGATCAGCAAAATAAGTTTCTTCTTGTCCATGACGTCTTACGCCTCCTGAATGCCCCACCCAGATCGATCACCCTGAAACGATCCGCTGGCGGTAGATTTCTCTTTCAAGTAAAATGGTTAAAATATCGTTCGTTAATTATCCAAAGCCCTGCAAATGATATGGCAACTCCATATGGGACCTTTACTGGACCCTCAGTTTTTTGGATTTTCTTAGCTGTTATCATTAACAGCGTGAGCACACCGCCAGCGATCGACATGATCACCAGCATCTGAATTAAGGTGAGCCAATGAAGCCACAACGCAATGGCTGTAAGGAGTTTTACATCCCCACCGCCCATGGCGCCAATCGCGAACATTCCTGCAAATATGGTAAACACGACCGTAGCGATGCCAATTTGCCACACCATGTCGGGCCAGAAACTCATGTCACTGGCGATCCAGAACACGGGCGCGCCCAATGCAATGGCCAGATTAAGTTTATTGGATATGTGACGACTCTTGATATCGGTAATTGCAGCCACGATCAGTGCAATTGCCAAGCCGCCCCAGAGCAAGTAGATGAGTTGTTCCCCGTTCATGGGAAACAGCTTTAAGAAAAATGCCTTACCAAATAGTAACCATGATGACCGGAGCCCATTTTTGAGTCGATCCATGCCATCTCTATTTGATCGACGATCCATTCCCAAAGACGCTGAAGAGCTGGTCTGGCATGCGCCTGATGGCTGGGCAATGCGGCAATTCGAGTGGAAGCAGCGCCGCAAGAAAAATCGCGGTTCGATCTTGTTTATGACCGGACGGGCCGATTTTTACGAAAAATATCTGGAGACATTTAACGATTTTCACGCAGCCGGGTGGAATGTTACGTCACCTGATTGGCGAGGGCAGGGCGGTTCCGGTCGTTGCGGACCGCATCCGCATGTCGGGCATATCGATGATTTTGCAACATGGATTGATGATCTCAGCGCTTTTTACAAGCATTGGCGTGAGGAGCATAGCGGCCCTCATGTTGTCATCGGCCATAGCATGGGTGGTCATTTGGTGGCGCGCGCGCTTGCGGAGCAACGCATTCATCCGGATGCCGCCATATTATCCGCGCCCATGCTTGCGCCAGCGGGCGGCGGCATGCCCGAGTGGACCGCTCATATCCTGTCCAAGATAATCTGTTCCTTCGGCAGGGAGAAACGCCGCGCCTGGAAAGTCAGTGAGAAGCCACTCGAACCCGAAGTGTTACGGCAGGGCTTACTTACCCATGACGCTGATCGCTATTCTGACGAATTTTTCTGGTTCAAAGAGCGACCGGATGTGCGCTTGGGACCGGCAAGTTGGCGCTGGGTGGAGAGAGCCTATTCATCTACCCGTGGCCTTAGAAAACGTGCTTATCTTGAAGCGGTTGATACGCCGATCCTTGTTCTTGCAACCGCGGTTGATGAGTTGGTTGATCATGCGACAATCGAGAGAGCTGTCCATTTGCTACCACATGCCGAGATGAAGCTATTTGGAAAGGAATGCGCTCATGAAATTTTTCGCGAAACAGACCCTGTGCGCAATGCAGCCTTGCGCGCCAGCTTTGAATTTCTAGATAGAGTTGCACCAGCAGCATGAGCACAGGTTACGCATGAACCGATATGATGTCGCGATTATTGGGGCAGGGATAGCAGGAGCGAGCATCGCTTCTGAAATTGCTGATCAATGCTCGGTGGTCATCCTCGAAGCAGAGGACCAGCCCGGCTATCACAGTACGGGGCGTTCAGCAGCATTTTGGACGGAAAGCTACGGCGGGCCTCTGGTCCAGCCGCTGACGACTGCATCATTTGATTTCCTCAATGCGCCAGATGCAGCTTTTTCCGAAACCGGTTTTCTGAAAAAGCGTTGTGCGATCAATATTGGTCGCTCTGACCAGAAGCACCTCCTGGACCGGTTCGTAGATGAATTTGCGGACAGCGGGGTCACTATGGTGCCCTGGGATACCGACGACATAGTGCAGGCGGTTCCCGATATAAAGCCGGGTTGGACGCAGGCAGTCTTCGAGCCGGACTGCTGCGATATTGATGTAGCAGCCCTGCATATGGCCTATTTGCGGGATGCTAAACGCAAAGGCGCGTCTCTTCAATGTAACGCCCGTGTGGAGACATTGGTGCATGCCAAGGAAGGCTGGGTGATTCAATGTGGTGGTGGCACGGTTCACGCATCACGGATTATTAATGCGGCCGGCGCCTGGGCAACCGATATTGGAAATCTCGCCGGTGCCCTTCCAATAGAGATTCAGCCTATGCGCAGGACCATGGTCCAGTTGCGTACTGACCCTCGTTCTTCGCCAGATATGCCGCTGGTAGTGGCATTGGACGGCGAGTTCTATTTTAAGCCTGAAGCTGGCGGCAGCTTCTGGCTAAGTCCGCATGATGAAACACCGGTGCCCGCAAGCGACGTTGCACCGGAAGAATGGGACGTTGCGATAGCTATCGACCGATTTCAGTCGATAATGGATGTTGAGATTCAAAGCGTGAACCGCAAATGGGCAGGTCTGCGCAGCTTTGCGTCAGATCGATTGCCGGTTTATGGATATGATCCGCAGCAGCCAGATTTCTTCTGGTTTGCTGGACAAGGTGGCTTTGGCATTCAGACCGCTCCGGCAGCGGCCAAATTGGCCAAATCCATTTTTCTGAATGTCGAGCGGGAACCATGCGTTCAGCAGCTTGATGCATCCTTATATACCCCCTCTCGCTTTGCCGTGATGATGGCCTGAAAAATTTGGCATTGCGTTCAGGCTCTTAAGGCGCAATAAATCCCGTGTCCGATGGGGACCGATAAAGGTGAAAAAAGGAGAGCGGTAATATGGCGCACAAATTTGAAATTTATAAGGACAAGAAGGGCGAGTTTCGGGTTCGCTTCAAACATAATAGCGAGATCATGTTCTCGACCGAAGGTTATAAAAGCAAATCCAGCGCCAAAAATGCGATTGCTTCCATCATCAAAAATGGCCCCAAAGCTGAAGTTGAAGACAATAGCTAACGGACCAAGCTGATCCACAAGATTAAGCGTTATCCCGATTCATGGCGGGATAACGCATCTTGGTTTACCGGCCAGCCGCGATATTCAGGGCCGCGTCGCTCGCTAGCATGTCCGCCCGTTCATTGTCGGCATCGCCAGCATGGCCTTTGACCCAGTGCCATTCGATATCGTGGCGCTCTACCGCCTCAACCAGTTGCTGCCAGAGATCCGCATTTTTGACGGGCTTTTTCGCGGCTGTGCGCCAGCCGTTTTTCTGCCAGTTAAACACCCATTTGGTGATGCCGTCTTTGACATAGGTGCTGTCGATCGACAGCTTGACCTTGCAGGGTCGCTTCAGCGCGTTGAGCGCTTCGATCGCTGCGCGTAATTCCATTCGGTTATTGGTCGTTTCCAGTTCACCACCGGAAATCTCTTTTTCGGTTTTGCCATGGCGTATCAATGCGCCCCAGCCGCCTGGACCGGGATTGCCTTTACATGCACCATCAGTGGCGATTTCGACGTAGGACAAGGCACTCATGCGGTAAATAAATCCGGATTGGTTTGATAATATTTCAAGCGATTGAGAAAAGCGGTCGGGTCTTTGCGCGTCACCAGTGCATCGGCCGGTGTGTTGATCCAGTCATAAGCCCGGGTCAGCAGGAAGCGGAGCGCCGCGCCCCGCGCCAGCAAGGGCAGGGCAGCACGCTCGTCTGGGGTCAGATCGAATGCTTCCTCATAGCCTTCTATTAACGCGGTAGAGATATCGCGATCAAAGGTCAGGCCATCCTCTGAAAAACACCAGGCGGCGTGGGTGATCGCAACGTCATAGGCGCGAACGTCGGTGCAGGAAAAATAGAAATCGATCAAGCCAGTGACCTGGTCATCCAGCATAAGCACGTTGTCCGGAAACAAATCGGCATGAATGACGGATTTGGACAATCCGTCGGGCCAATGCGCGTCTAGATGATCAAGTTCTGCCTCAACCTGCTCATATAATCCCGCAGCAATCGCATCGAGCCCATCGCGCCCGCAGTCAAGGGCCAGGCTGCGCCAGGTGTCATGATTCATACTGTTGCGTCGTTCGTGAGAGAAATCCTGCAACGCATCATGCATTCGGCCTAAAGCCTGCCCGGTTGCCTTAGCTTGGTCCGGGGTTGGCATGGTTACTGAAATGCCCGGCAGAAACTTGATCAGACAGGCAGATCGTCCGCAAAGCTGTTGTATTTTGGCGCCGGTCCGATCAGCAATCATGGGCGGTACAGAGCAGCCCTTGGCAGCCAGATGGTCCAGCATTGCGATAAAAAACGGCAGATCATCAGGGTCAACCCGCTTTTCATACAAGGTCAGAATGAAACGATCTTTGGTTGTCTCCAGCAGATAATTGCTATTCTCGACCCCCTCGGCAATGCCTTTTGCGGACACCAATGTGCCAACGTCGAAGCGGGTCAGAAAAGCATCAATCTCTTCGGCACTAACCTTGGTGTAGACGGCCATCAGGCAGTTTCTAGACCGCGCGGCAGTTTGAAAACCATGCGTTCATCTGCGGTCTTAACCTTCTGTTCCTCAACGGTATAATGTTCCTCGAGGCGGGCGACCACCTCCCGTACCAATATTTCAGGTGCCGAAGCGCCTGCAGTCAGACCGAGGGTGTCGACGTCCTTGATCCAGTCAAAATCTATCTCGTCCGCTCGCTGGATTAGATAAGACTTGGTGCCTTCGCGCTCTGCAACTTCGACCAAGCGAAGGCTGTTGGAACTATTCGGGGCACCAATGACCAACACCAGATCGCAAGACTTTGCGATACTCTTTACGGCGTCCTGTCGATTGGAGGTTGCGTAGCAAATATCTTCACCCTTTGGCCCAACAATAGAAGGGAATCGTTTTTGTAGAGCTTCAACAATTGCTCTGGTATCATCGACCGACAATGTCGTTTGTGTCAGAAACGACAGTTTTTCAGGTTCTTCCGGATTGAGTGCAGCGACATCATCAACGGTTTCAACCAGCGTCATCATGCCTTCATCGACCTGGCCAAAAGTGCCGATCACTTCGGGATGATTTTCATGGCCGACAAAAATAATATGCCGTCCCGCCTCAACCTGGCGTTCGGCCTGGCGATGGACTTTTGAAACCAGCGGGCAAGTCGCATCCAGATATTCGAGGCCTCGTTCTTCAGCTTTATGAGGAACGGCCTTGGGAACACCATGAGCGGAAAATACCACCGGAACACCGTCCGGAACTTCATCCAGTTCCTCCACAAAAACCGCGCCCAGTTTCTTCAATTCGTCGACAACATAGCGATTATGGACAATTTCATGACGAACATAGACCGGCGGGCCATATTTTTCGATTGCCAGTTCGACAATTTTTATAGCCCGGTCCACGCCTGCGCAGAAGCCGCGTGGGGCGGCTACAAGCAAGCTAATGCGGGGTTTTTCTGATATTGGGTGATTCATAAACAAAGCCTTAGTGAAAAACGGAGGCGGCGAAAAGCCTGTCTGTTCATCCTATGGATGGTTGCGCCCTTCTAAAGGCATAGATAAGGGTTTCCAAACCCTGAACAAGGACGCAGATCATATCTGTACGAAACGGGATTAAGGACAAGGAATAAGCATGATACTCAAAGGGCGTTTCAATAAGCTGCTATTGACGGGTGGAACGGTTTTGGCTCTGGCAGGCTGCGCACAGGATGGAGCCCTCGATGTGAGCTCCGGTGTCGGTGTTAGTGTCACAAGAACTGGCTGTCCCGCCGTCGCCGTTCCTGATTATACGGGTGACATTACCGTTTTTGATCCTGTTGGCAGTACGGATGCAAGTGCGATTGATGTTGTTGCGAATATCACCAATGTCCGCTCAACCTGTAACAGCGAGGGAGCGCGCATCTATACAGAAGCAACTTTTGACATATATGCCCTGCGCTCTCGCCCCAATGGTGCCCGTACGGTAACGATACCCTATTTCTCAACCGTGGTGCAGGGCGGTACCGCCGTTATTGCCAAACGGGTGAAAAACATCACGTTGACCTTCGCCGATGGACAATATCGTGCCACGGCGTCTGGTAAGGCAGGTTCCTATGTTGATGCCGCTGCGGCTCGTTTGCCGGAAGATGTCATCGAAAAGATTACGCGTCGCAGAAAACCTGGAGATCCAGATGCGGCCCTGGATCCGCTTGCGGATCCGGCGGTGCGTGCAGCCGTTGCGCGTTCTACCTTTGAGCTTTTGATCGGGTTTCAGCTGACACCGGAACAGCTGCAATATAACGCGACCCGATAAAACTCTAGGTTACATGTTGTTTCTGGCTCGGCGCGTTCGGGCGCGATAATCTATTGAAAATTGGGGTAAAACCATGCTGTTCGACATTTTTCAGCACCATATTGAAAAAGCACTTGATGATCTGGTTGCAAGCGGTGATTTGCCTGCTGATCTGGATCGCAAAAACGTCACTTTGGAACCGCCGCGCGATCCGTCTCATGGCGATCTGTCGACCAATGCCGCGATGGTATTGTCCAAGGCGGCCGGTCAAAAGCCACGTGATTTGGCCGAAAAGATTGTCGAGAGGCTGGTTGCACTGGATGACGTCAAGATGGCGGAAATGGCCGGCCCCGGATTTATCAATCTCCGTGTGAGTGATGCGGTTCTGATCGCTGAACTAAAGGAAATCGAAGCGCTTGGCGCTGATTATGGTCGTTCAAAAAAGGGTGAGGGCGTCACCGTCAACGTCGAATATGTTTCTGCCAATCCGACCGGCCCCATGCATATGGGCCATTGCCGCGGTGCGGTAGTTGGCGATGCACTGGCCGATTTGCTCGAATTTATCGGGCATAAGGTGATCCGCGAATATTATGTCAATGATGCCGGAGCGCAGGTCGATATTCTCGCCGAATCCGTACATATTCGTTATCGCGAGGCGCTTGGCGAAACGATTTTGGTCATTCCCGAAGGGCTTTATCCTGGTGAGTATCTGAAACCTGTTGGCTGGGCCCTGGCGCAGCAATATGGCGATAAATATGTCGATGCGCCGTTTGATGAATGGCTTCCGGTTTTTCGCAAAGCGGCAGTGGCTGGCATGATGGACATGATCCGGTCCGATCTCGCTCTTCTGGGTATCAAGCATGACGTCTTCTCGTCTGAAGCGGAGCTGCACGAGGCCGGTAAAGCCGATGCAGCCGAAGCCGAATTGCGGTCGCGTGATCTCGTTTATGACGGCGTCCTTGAAAAACCCAAGGGCAAGACGATTGATGACTGGGAACCGGTCGAACTGCCACTATTTCGGTCTACCCAATTTGGCGATGATCAGGATCGCCCGATCAAAAAATCCAATGGTCGTTGGACCTATTTTGGCGGCGATCTCGCCTATCATTTTCAGAAAGCGCAGAAGGCCGATGAGTTGATCGATATCTGGGGTGCGGATCACTCCGGTACGGTGAAACGGATCAAGGCGGCGGTTGCTGCGCTGACTGAGGGTAAGACGAAATTTGACGTGAAGCTGGTGCAGATGGTGCGGTTGCTGCGCAGTGGCGAGCCGGAGAAGATGTCCAAACGTTCGGGCAATTTCGTTACCATCGCTGACATGGTCGAGGAAGTCGGTAAGGAGGCCGTCCGCTTCACCATGCTGACCCGCAAGGCCGATGCGCAGATGGACTTTGATTTTGCCAAGGTTACCGAGGCCTCTCGGGATAACCCTGTTTTCTATGTGCAATATGCTCATGCCCGGATCCAATCGACCCTGCGCAAGGCCGCGGACGAGAATATCCAGCCATCGGCTGAACATCTGGGCAAGCTGGGCGCTGAAGAGCTCGATCTGATCAAGCAAGCGGCGCAGTTCCCGCGAATCGTCGAATCGGCCGCAGCGAACCGCGAACCCCATCGCGTCGCCTTTTACCTCAATGACCTCGCAGCTGCTTTTCATGCCTTCTGGAATATGGGCAATGACCGGCCAGAAATGCGGATCCTGATGATTAATGACCCTGCAATGACATCGGCTAGGCTTTTCTTAGCTAAATATTTAGGGCAAGTAATTAAGAACGGTCTCGCGCTGATGGGGGTTAGCGCCGCTGACAAGATGTGAGCGTTTGAGAATTACTGTGGGGTTTGAATATGTCTGATGTGAATAGCGATAGTCTGGATCTGGACGATGACAATCGTCTGCCATGGCTTGAATCTGCTGAAGATTATGATGGCGAGGACGAATATTCTCCCATTCGTGTCGCCATATTTGTTGGTTTAGGAATCGCTTTGCTGGCCGCTATTGTTGGCGGTATTTACTGGATGCAGAACCGTGATGCAGGCGGACTGAGTGGCGATGGTACGTTGATCGCTGCACAGGAGGGCGACTATAAAGTGCGCCCCGACGATCCGCAAGCCAGGCAGTTTGAGGGCGAAGGCGATGCCAGCTTTGCTGCGTCTGAAGGCCAGGAAACACCGGGCAAATTAGGTACAGCCGCTCCGCTCGAAGCGCCGATCAAGAAATCCGCGCCGGTTGCTCCAACCGCACCGGGCAGCGCGATGATCCAGCTCGGTGCATTCAGTACGGCAGGTCAGGCCGACCGTGCGTGGTCTGGTTTTTCCCGGCGCTTTGCTGATATTGGCGCATTGCCGAAGAAGATTGTTCCGGGCACCGTAGAAGGCAGTACAATCTATCGCCTCAACGCGGTTGCTACCAATGTCGCTGCGGCCCAGAACGTCTGCAATGGACTGAAAGCAGCTGGAGAAAGCTGCATCGTCGTCCCACAATAGGGACCTAAAATCAGCAATAATCGGGGAAGCGCTGTGGATAACGGCGCTTTCCGCTTTACCGGTAAGCCAATCCAACGCATGATATCAACATGGTATTTTATGCGGAATTGGGTATAGTTGGATCATGAAGCCGGTAGTTTTTGGTATGTCGGGATTGCGCCTGACGGCTGATGAAAAAGCGTTTTTCAAGGAAAGCGACCCTGCCGGATATATTATTTTCGGCCGTAATGTAGAAAGCAAAGAACAATTGCGCGCGCTTACTGACGAGCTGCGCGTTCTCCACGGTCGCGATAATCTGGCGATCCTGATTGATCAGGAAGGCGGACGCGTGGCCCGGATGCAAGAACCGGTATGGCCCAAATTCCCATCCGGCGAAGTTTTCGACAAGCTTTATCATATCGCACCGGCAACGGCGATTGAAGCGGCTAGGCTTAATGCGCAGGCCATTGCCGAAAGCCTTCGGGAAGTCGGAATAACCGTAAATTGCCTGCCGTTGCTTGATGTCAGACAACCCGAGACAGTCGATGCCATCGGCAATCGCGCCATGGGCAGTGAACCGATGCAGGTGGCCGCTTTGGGGCGTGCGGTAATTGATGGTCAGACAAAGGGCGGCGCGGTGAGCGTCGTCAAACACATGCCGGGTCACGGTCGCGCCGTGGTCGACAGCCATATGGAGTTGCCCAAAGTGTCTGCGTCTGCTGAGGAGCTCGAAAAGGATATTGCACCCTTTCGCACCTTGTCTGAAGCACCCATGGGTATGACCGCGCATATTGTTTACACTGCCTGGGATGCAGAGCGTTGCGCTAGCCTGTCACCAACGGTGATCGAGAATGTCATTCGTAGAGAAATCGGCTTTGACGGGCTGTTATTCTCCGATGATCTCGACATGAAGGCTTTGAAGGGCGAGGTGCCGGAACGCGCTCGTGACGTGGTTGCTGCTGGCTGTGACATAGCACTGAACTGCTGGGGCAGGATGGACGAGATGATCGGTATTGCCGATCTGCTCGGAGAAATTAGCGACTTGTCCCGCGAACGACTGGAAAAAGCGATGGCGACCCTGGATGCGGCCGCTGAACCGGTGGAATTGGCGGATCTCGTGTCCCGTCGTGATGCCCTGTTAGCGGCGGCCTGATGGCAGACGAGGAACCCGAGAGCTTTTTCTTTCCGCCAGCGTCTGCGGATGAAGATACGTCACTGACCCTCAATATCGATGGCTGGGAAGGGCCGCTCGATCTGTTGCTTGCTCTGGCGCGCAATCAGAAAGTTGATTTGCGGGAAATCTCGATCCTGGAACTGGTTCAGCAATATCTGAAATATATTACCGATGCGCAGAGTTTGAAGCTGGAATTGGCAGCGGATTATCTAGTGATGGCGGCGTGGCTGACATATCTGAAGTCAGGCTTGCTGCTGCCCAAGGATCCGGAAGTCGACCCTTCGCCGGAAGAATTGGCGCTGCGCCTGCAAATGCGGTTGGAGCGACTCAATGCTATGCGTGAGGCGGGGGCAAGATTGCTGGCCCGGGATCGGATCGGTCGCGATGTTTTCGCCCGCGGGGCACCGGAAGGTCTGCGCGTGGTGAAAAACCGGCACTGGCAAGCCGAATATTATGATCTGATTTCAGCTTATGGCCGGGTTAAACTCAGGAATATTCCGCCAGTGCACATTGTGAAGCAGCGGATGGTGATGACGCTGGAAGACGCGCTGGCACGGGTGTCATTGATGATCGGTGAAGCGATTGACTGGACTGATATCAGGGATTTTCTGCCACCCGGAGCACCGCCACAATTGCGGAAATCGGCTCTGGCATCCAGTTTTGTCGCGGCATTGGAATTGGCGCGACAGGGGAAATTGGTGCTTAGTCAGGATGAGAGTTTTGCACCGCTAAAGTTGAAAGCAAATAGTGATGGATAAGCGAGTGGAAGATGATCAGGACCTGATCATGGAGCAAGAACGCCAATTAGGATATGCGGCGATGGATGAAGGCACGCGGGCCGTAGAGGCGACCCTTTTTGCATCGGAGACCCCGATGACGATTGCCGACATCAAACTTTATGTTGGTGACGAAGTCGATATTCGCGCAGCGCTCAATCAATTGCAGAATGACTATTCTGGGCGCGGCATAGCGCTGTTGAAAACCGGCGATCGCTGGCATTTCCAGACGGCCCACGATTTGTCTCACTTGCTGCGCCGGGAACGTGCGGAACTGCGCAAATTGAGTCGTGCGGGCATGGAAACACTGGCAATTATCGCTTATCATGAACCCGTTAGCCGGGCAGAGATTGAAGCAATCAGGGGTGTTCAGGTGGCAAAAGGCACGCTCGACGTGTTGATGGAAGCAGGTTGGGTTCGTCCGACAGGGCGCCGCGAAGTTCCGGGAAGGCCCCTTATCTACGCGACGACTGCCGAATTTCTAACCCATTTCGGGCTACAAAGCCGCAAGGAATTGCCGGGCATAGATGACCTGAAGGCCGCCGGTTTGCTTGATCCGGTTGATCTCGCGATGGAGCGGCTGGAAATGGAGGCGGAAGAGGAATTGCCGCTGGAACAGGAACTTAACGAAGATGGTGCACAAGAAAATGAAGATGACACCGCCGATTCACTGGAAAATGCGGCGGAAAGCGCCTAAGTAAGAGGCATAGATCAGGAGATTTTCGATGCAACCGAGTATTTGGCAGATTTTAATTGTAGCAGCATTGGTGCTGATCCTGTTCGGTCGCGGCCGAATTTCTGAAATGATGGGCGATGTCGGCAAAGGCATTAGGTCCTTCAAAAAAGGCATTACCGAAGAAGAAGAAAGTGCCAAGGCTTCGGCCCAGATTGACAGCAAACCGTCCGATATCAGCGCAGACAAGACGGCGACATCCGACAAGACGGCGAGCTAAGGCTAGCCAACCGGATTTTAGGCCGGATCGCGGCGCACAGATATGTTTGACCTTTCCATCTCCGAGATCGCGATTATCGTGATCATTGCGATTGTCGTGATCGGACCGAAAGAGCTGCCTCGCGCTTTAGCAACGGCCGGACGATGGATGGCAAAGGCCCGTGGTGTAATGGGCAATTTCCGCACCGGCTTTGACGCAATGGTTCGTGAAGCAGAATTACAGGAAATGGAAAAGAAATGGGCGGCTGAGAACGAGCGTATCATGCTCGATCATCCCACTGTTTCGGATGATGAGCCACAGATGGAGCCCTTGGACGGTCCACCGGTAACGCCAAGCGAAAGTGATGCAGGGCAGGCCGATTTGCCGCTAGATGAAGGCGCTTCAGAGAAGCCGCCGGAAAAACCGGATCCATGAACGAGCAATCCGCGCCCGATATGGATGAAAGCAAAGCGCCGCTGATTGAACATCTTATCGAGCTGCGCCAGCGGCTTGTCTGGTCTGTGGTAGCGCTGGCTATCGCTTTTGCGGCCAGCTTTTATTTTGCCGATGAGATATTCGGGCTATTGGTGGTGCCGCTAACCGATGCCTTTCCTCCGGGAGAGGGCAAGTTGGTATATACCAAGCTCTATGAGGCCTTTTTCGTCGAGATAAAAGTCGCGATGTTCGCTGCCTTTTTTATTGCCTTCCCGATCATTTCCAACCAGCTGTGGGCCTTTGTTGCCCCAGGGCTCTATGCGAACGAGAAAAAGGCGTTTCTGCCGTTCCTGTTTGCGACACCGGTCCTATTCACCGCAGGGGCGGCGCTGGCTTATTACATTGTGATGCCCACAGCATTTCGATTTTTCCTTGGCTTTGAAGGCGAAGTGGGCGGAATGACGCAAGAAGCGCTGCCCGCTATGGGGGATTATCTTGATCTGGTGATGCGGTTCATCCTCGCCTTTGGCGTGTGCTTCCAACTACCGGTGCTGTTGTTGCTTCTCAACCGCGCAGGACTGGTGACACGCGAACAATTGAAAGGGCTGCGCCGTTACATGGTTGTCGCAGCCTTTGTACTGGCCGCGATATTGACGCCGCCGGATGTTGTATCCCAGTTCTTGCTCGGACTACCGCTAATCCTGCTCTATGAAGTCTCGCTGGCGATCATGTGGTTCACCGAACGCAAAAGAGCGAAATTGGAAGCCACAGAATAGCTTAGTTAATCGCGTCTTCTCCGGCCCGTCCGACAGATTCGATATCCTGTCCGACGCCTTGGACCGTATTACAGGCCGTAAGGACCAAGGTGGATGAAATAATCAATGATGCCAAAATCTTGCGCATGGTTCTTCTCCTAAAGAAATGGATTAATCGATTGCCCGTTCGCCTGCACGGCCAACGGATTTGATATCATCCCCGACACCTTGCACAGTATTGCACGCGCCCAGTAAGAGCGCCGATGATAGGGCAATAGAAGCGATTATTTTGCGCATAAGGGTAACTCCTGATCCTGCGTTTTCAGCAGGAAGTTGGAGCACCCCGATTCCGGCTAAAAACTAAATTTTGCGCTGATACGGATATCACGCCCTGCCAGCGGTACAAAATCTTTCGTGAACGAGGCATGACGACGCGCATTAACATCAAAGATATTATTGGCCGACGCGATCAATGTCACACCACCCTCTTTGCCCAACGGGCGCCAGGCGGCAGAGGCGTTGACCATGGTGAAGCCGTCCGTTGGCGTCTCAAAGGTCGAGACCCGGTTCTGGCTGTCTGACCATTCCAGTTCCGCGCGCAAGTCTACCGCATCGCTTTGTGCGGAAATCCCGCCAAGCAAACGCAGGGGCGGTATGCGAGGAACGGGGCCGCCGCCATCCCGGATTTTCGCCCGGACATAGTCGGCAACCCCGTCGGCGACGAAAGCAAAGCCGCCCGCGCGGGCAACTACGAATGACGCAGAGGCCTCGAGGCCATAATAGGTCGCATCCTGTTGGAAGAATTGGAAAACAGGTAAGCCATCTTCTTCTTCGCCGGTTGCGGTCTCGAAGATGTAATCATCGAAAATATTGGCATAAACCGTTGCGCTCAGCTGGATATCTTCGGAATTCCAGCGGGCATATAATTCGCCACCCCAGCTTTTTTCTGTGGTGAAATTCGGATTGCCGATTTCAAACGCTTGCGTTGCAATATGAGGACCATTGGAGAGCAATTCTTCCGGTGAAGGAGCGCGTTCCGAGCGGGAGAGATTCACGCCGATTTTCAGGCCGCTATTATCCGGCGCATAAGCAAAGCCGAGAGCACCGGAAAGGCTATCAAAACTGCGGTCGAAATTGATGATATTCGACGAGATATCGGTATTGTCATAGCGTCCGGCAACTTCCACCTCGAAATTACCCAGATCAATCTCCTGGATAGTGAATAGAGCGACACTTTCCACGGAGTTTTTAGGCACAAAGGCTTCTGCGCCAATGGCGTTGAAATCACGCACCAATAACTGTGTGCCGATGACGCCGCGCCAGCCATTGCGTTCGTTTTGAACAAGTTCCGCGCGCGCTTCGATGCCTTCGACTTCAAACACCGTGCCGACTTCATCGCCTTCAAATTCGGTATGTTCATAGTCAGAATAGCCAGCGCGCAGGTTGAGCGATTCAAAGAAGCCACTGCCCAGATTAACGCCAGCTCTCAGATCCACGCGGATCTGTTCAAGATCGATGGTGACTGGACCTTCTTCCTCTTCACCTTCTTCCTCTTCGCCTTCTTCACCATGCCCATGTTCGGCGCCCGGACGTGAGGGAACGCCGTATTCTGTGTCATAGTAGCTGACCGAAAAACCGATGTTACCGCCTTCACCAATATAGGCGAGACCGGTCGCTGCACTGATGGTGCGGCTGGCTGTATTGGCAATCGTGCCGCGCTGATCGGCGGTTTCTGCCAATTCCGCAGCTTCGTCGAGATTGCCTTCCTCTGTTTCTTCTGCCACTTGCTCAAGCACTTCGCTGCGCAGTTCGGGTGCCAGTACAAAACCGGAAATGTCGAGATCATCGGTATCACGATAGGCGCCGTTGATGTGGAAAACGAGAGAGTCGGTCAGCGGCACATCCAGCGAACCGCCAATGCTGTAATCATTGGCGGCACTGCCAAAACCACCGACAGCATCCAGGTGAAAGGCCTCGTCAGGCACATCACGTGGAATTCGCTTGTCGATGACGTTGACAGCACCGCCAATTGCATCGCCGCCGAAAAGCAATACCGCTGGTCCACGAAGGACCTCGATACGCTGGGCGGTCAGGGGGTCTATTGTGACGGCATGATCGACGGAAGTGTTGGAAGCGTCCAACGCGCCAATGCCATCGGTGAGAACCCGGACACGTGGTCCCTGAAAACCGCGTAACACGGGCCGCGAAGATCCGGGTGCAAAGCTGGTCGATGAAACGCCGGGTAATTTGGCAAGGCTGTCACCAATTTGACCGCGTAAGTCATTGGTCAGCTGATCACCGGTCAGAACAGATGTGCCTGCCAGTATGTCGAGCCTTTCGAGATAAGGGGCTGTTACGACAATCGCGTCGTCATTGTGGAAATCATCCTCGGTTTCGGTCTGTTGACCTGACTGGGCCAAGGCTGGTGAAACGGGCAATAGTATAATGGCAGCGGAAGTCAGAAATTTGTGATGGGACACGAACTACTCTTTTCTGGATTGGGGAAGGATTGAGAGAGCGGATAATATAAATGATATGATATATCAATTCTAATTTTGCAAATTCGCAAAACTGATGCAAATTTGCTACATAATGGCTTTCTGGCGAGGAGAGGACATATGACCCAATGGAAAGAAGACGGCTATCACAGCGTCACAGCATATCTGACTGTCGATGATGCGGCAGCAGCGATCGATTTTTACAAAGCAGCTTTTGGTGCGGAGGAAGTCATGCGCATGCCGATGGGCGACAAGATCGGCCATGCGGATATTGTGATTGGCGATAGCCATATCATGCTGTCCGACGAGTTTCCCGATATGGATAAACTTGGCCCCAAGGCCCGAGGTGGCGCAACTAGCAGCCTAATGATTTATGTAGAAAATGCCGATGCTGCCTTTGACCAGGCGGTCGCGGCGGGTGCGACCGCAATCCGGCCAGTAGAAGATCAATTCTATGGCGACCGCTCCGGTTGGGTGAAAGATCCGTTCGGCCATGAATGGACCTTGTCCACCCATATCGAGGATGTCAGTCCGGAAGAAATGAACAAGCGGATGACAGAGATGATGGCGGGCGAAGAGGCTTAGTATCTCACGCAAATCGTCACCCTGAACTTGATTCAGTGTCCAGAGTGATAGTCACCGCGAGCCGCTCCGGATGCTGAATCAAGTTCAGCATGACGAATAAAAAAAACTGGTTTAGTGTCGAGAAATGACCTTCACCAAAACAATCCTGCTGCTCGGTTCGGGTGAACTGGGCCGCGAATTCGTCATTTCTGCCAAACGCCTCGGTGCCTATGTAATCGCATGTGACGCTTATGACGCTGCCCCCGCGATGCAGGTCGCCGATGCGCATGAAGTGTTTTCGATGCTTGATGGCGAGAAGTTGCGCGCTGCGATCACAAAGCATCAGCCTGACCTTATTGTCCCAGAGGTCGAGGCCATTCGCACTGAAATTCTCGCTGAAATGGAAGCGGAGGGTTTCAATGTTGTGCCGTCCGCGCGCGCTACTCAGCTGACTATGAACCGGGACGCCATTCGTGATGTGGCGGCTAAGGAGCTAGGCCTTATCACGTCAAACTATCATTATGCCGAGAGTTTCGCGGAAGTGCAGGCCGCCGCCGATGATATCGGGCTGCCGCTGGTGATGAAGCCAGTCATGTCCTCCTCCGGCAAGGGGCAGAGCAAGGTCGACAGTAAAGATGCGCTGGAAAGCGCCTGGAACTATGCCGTCGATAATATGCGCGGCGACCGTGCCCGGGTGATTGTCGAACAATTTATCGATTTTGACTATGAGATTACCTTGCTGACAATCCGGACCGGCGAGGGCGTGCTATTCTGTCCGCCGATTGGCCATCGGCAGGAACGCGGCGATTATCAAGAAAGCTGGCAACCCGCCGCAATGACCAGCGATGCGCTGGCCAAGGCACAGGATATGGCACGCAAGATTGTTGATAATCTTGCCGGCGACGGAAAGGGATGGGGGCTGTTTGGCGTCGAATTTTTCGTCACCAAAGATGGCGAAGTCATTTTCTCTGAACTTAGTCCGCGCCCCCATGATACCGGTATGGTCACCCTGATTGGCCAGAATTTGAGCGAATTCGATCTCCATGCCCGTGCCATCATGGGGCTGCCGATCCCGCATATTGCTTTAACCGCTCCTGCCAGCGCCAGTGCCGTAATCCTTGCGGACCGGGACAGTGATGACTTTGCATTTACCGGCGTTGCCGATGCCCTGGCGACGGGTAGCAATGGTGCCGAGGTGGACGTGCGCCTATTCGGTAAGCCGATCACGCGACCCTATCGCCGCATGGCGGTAGCATTGGCCACAGGTGGTGACACCAATGCGGCACGGCGGCTCGCAAAAAATGCGGCTGATGCCGTCAGGATTGAATATCAAGAAAAACAATGATTTACATGGCCCGTCATCCCAGCGAAAGCTGGGATCTGTTCGAGTTTGGAACGCAGCATAAAGAGATCCTAGCTTTCGCTGGGATGACGAAACAAAGCAAAGGACACACCTGCATATGACCGCTGAATATATCCTCTACGGATCGCCGCTATCTCCATTTCAGCGCAAGACCGAGGCGGTGCTGGCGCTCAAGGGTCTGGACTATGATTGTGTGGCGATCAATATCATGGCGATGCCGGACTGGTATCTGGAGATCAGTCCGCTGGCCCGAATTCCGGCCTTGCGCGATATGTCTATTGGCACCGAGGGAACGGCGGGTACGATTGCGGATAGCTCGGCCATGTGTGGTTATCTGGAAAAGAAATCTCCCCAGCCGGCCGCCTATCCTGACGACTCCTTTCTCTATGGCCGTGCCTTGTGGCTGGAAGAATATGCCGACAGTGCTTTAGCGATGAACGGCGGTGGCGGTGTGTTTCGACCGATTATTTTTGCCGCGATGACCGGTGGAGAACCGGATCTGGAAACCGCGCGCAAGACCTGGAATGAAAAATTGCCACCTCTCTGGGATTATCTCGAAGGGCAGCTGGACGGCGGACAATATTTTCTGGGGGACCAGCTTTCGATTGCCGATATTTCTATTGCTGCCCAATTGATGCAGACGGACTTGATCGCAGGACCGCCGGATGCAGCCAGATGGCCAGCGCTGACCGCGTTCCTTGCGAAGATGAACGGGCATGAAATTTTCGAGCGCAACCTGGCCGCCTGCCAAAAAATGCTGGCGAAGATGGTCCCGGAGAAATTCGATCTGTCGGTCTAAAGTTCGGTAGTCGTCCTATTCGATTTCAGTTGCCTGGTTTGCATGGCAGGTTTGCCGCTATCTCAAGAATTCTGTCAGCAGCCGCAGATATTGTTGGGGGTCCTCGCCATAAGCCATGTGACCAGTATCTTTAACTTCTTCAAATCTTGAGTTCGGGAATATGGCGGCATATTGTCTGGCCACAGCTTCATTTTTATAGTCACACGGACCTCTAAGAACCAGCACCGGTATGTCAATTTTGGTCAGTGCAGGTTTCGGATCAGAGGTTTGATTTTGCAGCGTTTTACCGGTCATCCGGCTTGACCAGAAGCCATAACCAGAAGAACGTGCGTCCAGTTTTTTGAGATCACACATTGCCAATGGGAGATAATAATCATTGGCAATCATATCAAAAAAGGAACCCATTTCCTGATCCGGGGCAAATCTGGCTGCAGCTGTTGGATTTATTTCTGCCAAGGTTATTGCCACGATAAGCCGTGGTTTTTCGATAGCAGCATCAAGCTGTTCTTTCTGTCTTGAATTCATCTTTTCATCCAGGGACCCATCGGAGATTTCCAGCCAGTCAGGGCGATAGATTGGGCCAGGACTTGAGAATATGGCGCTTCCAACACTGTTTGGATATTCAGCAAGATAATTGGCCGCTAGAGTTGCTCCCCATGATGAACCAATCAAGATCATCTGGTCGGTTCCAATTTTTTGTCGAATGGCATTTAGGTCCGCAATATGCCGGTCGAGGCTATATTCTGAAACATCAGATAATCGCTCTGAAAGCCCGCTGCCTACCTGATCGTAAAAATAGACATCATGACCGATGGCAGTGAGTTCAGAAAAGACGTCCAGCATCGGTTTGAAAGTGACGCTATAAGCACCGGGCCCGCCATGCAGTATGATGACAGGAAGCTTCTGCGCTTTTGTTTTCGACGGGAATTTTCGAAAAGCTATCTTTGATCCAGTTGGCAATTCCCAAAAGTCGACACCTGGAACCTCCTTGGCGACATATTGTTCAGCCTTCGGAACAAGAGGCTGGAGAATGAAATAGACGATCAGTCCGGACAGTATTGTGATCACAAAAGCTAATTGCATCCCAACATATAACTTTTGTCTTTTGACCTTGAAGAGCTTTCCAGAAAAATGAGAACCGAACCAGAGCACCAATGCGGCTGCCAAAAAACTCAGAAGGATCATCGCAGTTGGTGAATCTGAAACGAGTGCGCTAGCAAAGAATGTGGCGATAAAAGCCAAGAAGCAGAACAGGTAAGTCATAAGTTGGATGAGACCACCGCTGGCCACTCGTCCGCGACTAAACTCTGATTTTTTTCCTGGGGTTTTCTCCATAATTTGATCCAATACTAGCTAACGGGTTTTGCGCGATGGCGTTCCAGCAAGGAGCGTTGAGCCAATGCCTTTCGACCCATTTCGAGTGCTGCGCTCAAGTCAAACCCAAGTTCTTTGTTGAGGTCATTAAATACTTCAATTGCTTCACGGCATCGCTCTTCGATCAAGCTGGCTTCCCGCAACCCGCGGTCTGTGAGATGAAAGGTTTTTCGCCGTTGATCATTTGGATCCGGTTTGCGCGTGACGATTAATAAGTCTTCGAGGAGAGTTGTGCGCTGTGCCGTTAACTGATGCTGTTCTCCCAATGCTTTGGCAATTTCAACCAAGGAAGACGGGCCGTTGTGATCAATAAACAAAATCGTTGATATTGCTCTAGAGGGTGCAACTAATCCGGCTTCGCGGAAAAAATCATCACCCTGCTTCCCGATAATATCGGTTAAACGCAGCGCCCGCGCTCCGACAAATGCTTCGCTGATTGAAAGGCGTTCATAGAACGGGCTATTCTTTGTTTCCATCGACGATTCCATCATATATGTATATAATTGCGCAATTAATTGCATATATAGCATCATGTCAATTATTTTCTGTAGTGTCTTCACGCTCCCCTAGGGGCAGCGTGGCTAACTTTGTGAATTGTGTGAACTTCGAAATATTCTTGCGCACTAAATTTGGCTCAAAAGACCTGGTTTGCTTCGTCAACTTCGGTGAAAAATTGCTGGTGACAGGAGGCAAGAGATCACCCGCCACTAAAGCTATGCTTTTGCCTTGCCAAATTGTCCCCGCTTGTCGGCATTGGTAACGCGCACTAAAGGTGTCTGTATGAATATACTGAACAATACGCTCGACCTGATTGGTAATACCCCTCTCGTTCGTCTCGCTGGCCCCAGTGCTGAGGCTGGCTGTGATATCTATGGCAAATGCGAATTTGCCAATCCCGGCGCTTCGGTAAAAGACCGAGCTGCCCTCTTCATCGTGCAAGATGCTGAGGAGCGCGGCTTGTTGAAACCTGGCGGGATGATTGTCGAGGGGACTGCAGGCAATACCGGGATCGGAATTGCTCTGGTCGCCAATGCCAAGGGCTATAAGACGACCATCGTGATGCCGGAAACACAAAGCCGGGAAAAAATGGATACACTGCGTGCGCTGGGAGCGAGGCTGGTTCTCGTGCCTGCAGCACCCTATGCCAATCCGGGCCATTTTGTGCATACCAGTCGCCGTCTTGCCGAAGAGACAGACGGCGCGGTCTGGGCGAACCAGTTTGACAATGTTGCCAATCGCCGCGCGCATATTGAAACCACCGCCGAGGAAATCTGGACCCAGCTGGACGGGCAGGTGGACGGTTTTGTCTGTGCTGCCGGAACGGGTGGCACGATTGCCGGTGTTGGCATGGGGCTGAAGGCCAAGAATGAAAAAGTCATGATCGGGCTTGCCGATCCCCATGGTGCAGCGCTTTATAATTATTACGCGCATGGCGAACTGAAATCCGAAGGGAGTAGTGTTGCTGAAGGGATCGGGCAGGGCCGGATCACCGGTAATCTCGAGGAAGCCCCGATCGACACGCAGTATCGGATCAGCGACGAGGACGGCATAAAGTGGGTTGAGCGCTTGCTTCAGGAAGAAGGTCTGTGTCTCGGCCTCTCATCGGGGATTAATGTGGCCGGTGCTATTGCGCTTGGTAAAGAGCTTGGGCCAGGCAGCAAGGTTGCGACGATCCTGTGTGACACTGGTTTTCGCTATCTGTCCTCGCTCTACAATGCTGCGTGGTTGAAAGAGAAAGGATTGCCGGTTTTTCCCTGGCTAGCCGACGATGAATGAAGATCCGAAAAACAAGAGTGACCGTCAGGATACGATACAACGCATCCAGGTAGGTGTGGTCGGCTTGGTGGCAGTCCTGTTGCTGGTTAGCATCGCCAATTTCGTATTACAGAGAGCCAGCGACGAGCAGTCGGCGCTTGAGGAAATTCAAGCAGAAGCGGCAAGCAGTACACGGGAGTTGGCTACAGAGGTTGTGCCTGAGCCAGCCCCTGCACCTGCAGAGCCATTGGCTGAACTGGGGATCACTCCGGCACCCGTGCAGGAAGATGAAGCCATCAAGCCGCTGCCGACTGTGCCAGGTACGCGCGCGCAGGTGGTTCCCGATCTGGAGCCCGATCCGAAGCTCGAAGCGCCAATGGATCAGGAACGCTAAACATTGATGCGATGGCTCGCATCTGGATTGATGCTCCTCGCTGTTACGGGGCTGTTTTTGCAATGCAGCCCGGCCTCGACCAGCGCACCTGAGGAAGGCCAGACCTCTACCAAAATCCAGCTGATGACGAGCCTGCCGATCGTCTGGGGTGAGGGCGCATCTATGGAATCTATTCTATCAGGCGCGACAGAATCCGCCCCGATCTACACCCATTGGCGAGGCAAATATGATATCTCCGCGGTGGATAGTTTTGAAGCCCTGGAAAGTTCCGCCACCGATGTGGTAATACTGGCGCAGCCGCCCGCGATGGATCCGGCAGATATAGCGGCACTGGATGCCTGGATACGCGATGGCGGCAAGGCGATCATTCTGACTGACCCCCTGTTACTCTGGCCGACAGAATTATCCCTTGGAGACAAAAGTCGCCCCCTGACGTCCGGACTGTTATCCCCGTTGCTCAACTATTGGGGATTGGAATTGCTCGCGCCTGATGCAGATGGAGCAGGCCAGGTGGTTCTGGAGTTTCCTGAAGCTACAATTACGACCGTTGGCATTGGAACATTCAAGCCTTTGTCAGGCAAAAGTGCCAGTCATGCCAATTGTGCACTGAGCCAGGCAAATGTCATCGCGCGTTGTAACGTCGGTGAAGGGCGGGCGATCATCATTGCCGACGCTGATTTTCTAAATGATTCTCTTTGGGGAGTTAATGTCAGCGAGGGTGCAAAAATGGAGTCGCGCGATGCTCGGCGCTTGACCGATATTTTTGTTGCAGATTTGATTAAATGACGCCGATTCCCTGCTTACGTGCTTATCTGGGTCGAGTTTAATACCATGTTTCCAACAACTAAACCGAGTTTTGGCCGGATCTGTCGAATGGACTTCAAATTTAAACACTTTAAAATCAACGAGTTAGATAATTCTACCCAAAAATTCCCGTAATATCCCGTAAAATCCCCTTCCATCCCTAACGCTCCCCTGTTAACCCTGTTCCGTTATCGGGGTAAATTTCCTGTCCGGGATTCTGATGTTTCGGGAGTGGCTCATTGCGCGCTTCTCCGAGCGGGAGAGATTTGCCTTGCGATAGTGTTGAGGGATTGAGGCTGTGTCAGGCAATTACGCTTATTCAGGATCGGGTATTTCCGCGATAGACGACAAGGGTCGTCTGTCCGTTCCTGCGTTCCTGCGTAAAGACTTGATCGCGAGCAGCGATGGTCGCGTTCTGTGTCTCGGTAAGCATGAAAAATGGGATTGCCTTGTTGGCTTTGGACTGAGTCGCAAGATCGATATGCTGGCAGAAATCGACAAGGAAGAAGAGATCGCCATTGCTCGGTCAGAGCCCTATGACCGCGATGCAGCAGGTGCCCGCAAATTCTCCACCCTTCAAGACCTCAGCTTTGACGCCAGTGGCCGTTTTGTTCTGCCGCCCATGTTGCAGGCGATTAGCGGTCTGAAGGACAAAGTCATTTTTCACGGCATCGGCAAAACATTCTGCCTTTGGGCGCCGCAAGCGCTGCTCGACACGACCGATGATGTACCGGTGGACAAGCGCCTTGTAGAGTTTCATCTCAGCGAACTGGGGAAAAAGAAATGACCCCGGATGAAGCAACAATCCCTGCAAAACCCCATATCCCCGTTTTGCTCGACGAAGTCATTGATGCACTCGCCATTACCCCGGGCGAAACGCATGTCGATGGCACGTTCGGCGCTGGCGGCTATAGCATGGCGATGATGGCAGCTGGTGCCAATGTGCATGGCTTTGATCAGGACCCTGATGCCATTGCTGACGGCAAGCCTCTGGTTGAAAAATCAGATGGAAAGCTCACTTTGCACCATGCTTTCTATTCTCAGATGGCTGATGTGCTCGGCGGTGAGGATATTGACGGCGTCACATTGGATATTGGCGTTTCTTCTATGCAGCTCGATCAGGCCGAGCGCGGATTCTCGTTCCAGAAAGATGGACCGCTCGACATGCGCATGTCTCAGGATGGTCCCAGCGCTGCTGATTTCCTGAATGAGGCCGATGAAGACGATATTGCAGATGTCATTTACCGCTATGGTGAAGAACGCCGATCTCGAAAAATTGCCAAAGCAATCGTCAATGCGCGGCCTCTGACCCGCACATCCGACCTAGCGAACGTCGTTCGCAAGGCGCTGGGTCAAAAGCCTGGCGATAAAAAAGACCCAGCAACGCGAACCTTTCAAGCAATCCGCATCCATATCAACCGCGAGCTTGGTGAATTGGAAGATGGTTTGGTTGCGGCAGAGCGACTGCTGAAGCCCGGTGGCCGCCTCGCCATCGTAACCTTTCACAGCCTCGAAGATCGTATCGTCAAAAATTTTCTGCGCGACCGCAGCGGTCAAAAATCCGCTGGTTCGCGCCATCTACCCGAAGTTTCCGAAAAACGGCCGGCGCCCACCTTTCATAAACCAGCCAAACTGGTGCGCCCGACCGGGGCGGAGCAGGTCTCTAATCCCCGAGCCCGCTCCGCCACCCTCAGATCAGCGGTGCGTTCCGATGCACCGAGCCAAGCGCAGATGGGAGGCGTGTAATGAAACTGGCAGTGAAACGTCTTGAAGGTATCGGCTGGCTCGCGCTTGTTTTTCTTGTTGCGATCCTGCTCTATCCACTGTCTCTCAGTGTGGCCACGTTACGCAGTGATCTGGCGCGTACGGACAGCAAGATTGTCTCGGTCAAAAAGGAAATCCGTTATCTTGAAACAGAGTTTAGTGCACGCGCCAATTTGCGGCAACTCGAACACTGGAACAAGTTGGAATATGGCTATGTATCGCCCAATGCATCACAATATCTCGATGGAGAGCGTGCACTGGCCAATCTTGGCGGCAAGGATCTGCGCAAGCCTGTCAAAGTGGCCGTTATCAGCACGATGGACAAAGTTCAGCCCGCAGGTATTATCGGTTCAGTCTTCCCAACCGCTTCAGCCAAGGTGCACAATGGCGAGACTAATGACACCGCGCCGGTGGCAATAAATGGCGAAGCCGACAGTGCTGGAGAGGAACCCACAGCAGCTGAGCTACGCGAAACCAAAACCGCGCGTGTCGCTGATATGGAAGATAAGCTGCTCGATGACGGCTTAATCAAGCAGCTAGCGGCAAGGGCGGATAGCGAGCAGGCGGGGAGCCGTGCTCAATGACCACTCTTCTGGCAAGCAGCAGAAAAATGCAGTTTTCCGGGAAGAGTAAGGAGGTAGCAGCCAGCGCCCACTTTCGGTTGATGGTGTTGCTGCTGGTGTTTCTTGCCATTTTTACAATTATCGTCGGGCGATTGATAAGCTTCAGCATATTGGAAGATGCTAGACCCACGCAGATGTCCAGCTCGGCCTTTGTGCCGGCACGGGGCGATATCGTGGATCGCAATGGCGTTCCTTTGGCGCGAACGATGAAAGGCTATGCGATCCGTGTGGTGCCAGAGCGCGTGCTCGGTGATAAAGAATTGCTGGCGCGGCAACTGTCAGAATTGTTTCCTGACACAACGGCAGCCGAGTTTCTTGCAAAACTTGAAGGGTCTCGGCCAACCTACTTACGCCGTCGTGCGCTGCCCAATGAGGTTAAGCAAGTCCATGCGCTTGGTGAGATTGGCATAGAATTCCCAAGAGAGAATGAACGGTTATATCCGCAGCGTGATCTGGCGGCTCATGTCCTTGGCTATGTTGATGCCGACAGTGAGGGCGTGATGGGCATGGAGCGGGCGCTAAACGATCGTCTTAAGGATGAGAATCTGCGCGGCGCCCCGGTAGCGCTTTCGATTGATAGTCGTGTTCAAGCCGCACTGGAAAGCGAATTGATGGTCGCGATGACCGCGCATGAAGCCCGCGGAGCGGCAGGCATTATATTAGATGTGCAAACCGGTGAGGTCATGGCGTTGGCCTCGTTGCCGGTCTTTGATCCCAATAAGATCCGCAAGGCGACGATGAAATATCAAACCAATGATGTCACACAAAGCGTCTTTGAACTGGGTTCCACATTCAAGCCGTTGACGGTTGCAGCGGCGCTTGATGCAGGTACCGTGACGGACCTTGCAGTTCGATATAATGCAACCGAACCGATCAAGGTGGCTGGCTTTAAGATCAAGGATGATCACGGGCAGAATCGCTATCTCAACGTGCCGGAAACCCTGGTACACAGCTCTAATATTGTGACTGCACGTCTTGCCGACAATCTCGGCAAAGAAGGCATGGAACATATGATCCGGCGGCTCGGCTTCGACGAGAGACCGCATATTGAGCTGGCCGAACGGGGCAAGCCGCTTTGGCCGCAAAGCTGGGGTCGGGTTACGAATATGACGGTTGCATACGGGCACGGCATTGCAGTTACGCCGCTTCATCTGGCTAGCGCTTATGCGGCGTTGGTCAATGGTGGTATCTGGCGGCCAGCTACGCTGCTAAAGGTTGAGCCAGGCGAAGAAGCAGAGGGGCGCCGCGTATTCAAGGCGGCAACAAGCGCCCGCATGCGGCAATTGCTAAGGATGATTGTGTCTAACGGTACAGGGCGCAAGGCCGATGCTCCGGGATACCGGATTGGCGGAAAAACAGGTTCAGCGGAGAAACCTGCTGACGGGGGATATAACAGGACATCTCTGGTCTCCACATTTGCTGCGGCATTCCCGATGGATAATCCCCGCTATGTCGTTATCGCAATGCTCGACGAACCAAAAGGCAACGCAGAAACCGGTTTTCAGCGGACAGCTGGCTGGACCGCAGCGCCTGTTGTTCGCAAAGTGGTACCGCGGGTTGGGCCGATGCTGGGCGTCGTTCCGGATGAACACCGAGATGTTGATGTGTCGGAGCTGACTCCTTTGCTCTGGTCACCGAAAGGATAGGCTCGTGAAACTATCCGCTCTTGTCGCCGGAATGAATGACGCGGCCCTGGAAAGCGAAGAGGGTGAAGCCCATGTCACCGGTTTTGCCATTGACCATCGCAAGATCGCGCCGGGAAATATTTTTGGCGCGTTTCAGGGTGCAAGGTTCAATGGTGAGGATTTTATCGAGGCTGCGGTTGCAGCTGGCGCGATAGCAATTGTTGCGCATCCCGACGCGCAGGTCGATGGGGCTACGCATATTTCTGACGCAGAACCGCGGCGTCTTTTCGCATTGATGGCAGCGCGCTATTTTACACCGACACCGCAATATGTCGCGGCCGTCACCGGCACCAATGGCAAGACATCAACAGCAGAGATGACACGCCAGCTTTGGCGTATGGCTGGTCTTAACAGTGCCTCGATCGGGACGCTTGGTGTTACGACGGCAGACGATCAGGTCAAGACCGGTCTTACAACGCCGGATATAGTCACTTTTTTGTCAAACATGTCCGGTCTTGCCCGCGAGGGCGTCAGTCACGCAATATTTGAGGCGTCCAGTCACGGTCTTTCCCAATATCGTACTGAAGGATTGCCAGTGCAGGTTGGTGTTTTCACCAACCTCAGTCGTGATCATCTTGACTATCATGGCGATATGGACAGCTATTTCGAAGCCAAGATGCGGCTATTTGATGAAGTGGTTGATGACGCCGGAACCGCAATTGTCTGGGCAGATGATGAATGGTCCGGCACGGTCATAAAACGCGCCATGGATCGCGGGTTGAATCTTTTTACCGTCGGAGAGCAAGGCACATCATTGCGGCTCTTGTCTCGTACACCGACGCAATTGGGCCAGGTGCTGATGATAAAGGCGCAAGGCAATACGCACCGGATCGCCTTGCCGCTGATCGGTGCTTATCAGGCCGCGAATATCATGTGTGCTGCCGGAGTTGTGCTTGCGACCGGCGGCGCGCTGGAGGATGTGTTCGACCATATGCAGCGGGTACAGCCAGTGCGCGGCCGCCTCGAACGCGCGGTGATTACGAAAGTGGGTGCGCCTGTTTATGTTGATTACGCGCATACGCCCGATGGTCTGCGTGCGGCGATTGATGCATTGCGGCCTCATGTGAAGGGCCGGTTGATCACGATTTTCGGGGCTGGCGGTGATCGGGACAAGGGTAAGCGTCCGGAAATGGGCAAGGTCGCTGTGGAGCTGTCGGAATTGGCTATTGTGACGGATGATAATCCACGCAATGAGGATCCGGCGGCCATTCGCGCCGATATTCTGGCGGGAGCGACGAGCGCGGAAGAGGTGGGAGACCGCCGCGCGGCCATTGCCCATGCTATTGGTCTAGCTTGCTCAGATGATATCATTTTGTTGGCGGGTAAAGGACATGAGCAGGGGCAGATTATTGGCGATCGCGTGATCCCGTTTGATGATGTCGAAATCGCTCGGGAATGCGCCCGCGAAGCCAATGGTACACCGCAGCCGGAGACGGCAGCGTGACGGCCCCGTTCACATCGGCTCTCTGGACATCCTCCGCCATTGCTGCAGCTGTGGGCGGAGAGGCTAGCGCTGATTTCGAAGTAGGTGGCGTAGCTTTTGATTCACGCGAAATTGGCCCCGGCGACCTGTTTTTTGCGCTGAAAGGCGAGCAGAGTGACGGGCACCTCTATGTTGATGATATCTATACGGCTGGCGGTGCGGGCGCTGTGGTCAGTCAGCCGGTTGATGGTCCACATATATTGGTATCGGATACCACCAAGGCGCTAAACGATCTGGCCATTGCATCGCGGGCTCGTACCGATGCGAAGATTATTGGAGTAACGGGTTCGGTCGGCAAAACCGGCACCAAAGAAGCTTTATTTGCAGCTTTGAACCGTGCGTCCATGGGAAAGTCCCATCGGTCGGTGAAAAGCTACAATAACCATGTTGGCGTTCCGCTGAGCCTGTCGCGTATGCCGGCGGGATGCCAATATGGGATTTTCGAAATGGGTATGAACCATGCCGGAGAGCTGGCCCAGCTGACCCGGCTCGTTCGTCCTCACGTGGCAATTATCACGGCCATCGCTCCGGCCCATATCGGTCATTTTTCGAGCGTTGAAGCGATAGCTGATGCCAAGGCCGAGATTTTTCAGGGACTTACCCAAGATGGCACGGCGGTCATTCCTCATGATAGCGACCATTATCAGCGGCTTCGCAAAGCCGCATTGCGTTACACCAAGAAAGTCGTGACTTTTGGGTTTGATGTCGAGGCCGACGTGCGTGCCATTGATGTTGTTCCGGCCCAGGGTGGCGGTTCACTGGTGACCGCGAGTTTTCGCGATGATGGTGAGGGGGATCGCAGCCTGTGTTTCACGGTCGCAGAGCCGGGCAAGCACTGGGTATCCAATGCGCTGGCCATCTTGGCAGCCGTGCGGGCCGTTGGTGGTGATCTGGCGGCAGCTGGTCTGGCGCTGGCGGAGTTACAGGGTCTTGATGGTCGCGGCAGGCGCCATCAGATTGATCTGAAGCAGGGCGACGCCAATACAGGTCGAGCACTGCTTATTGATGAAAGCTACAACGCCAATCCGGTGTCGATGAAGGCTACATTAGGGCAGCTGACGCAGGAAAATTGTGGCGGCAAAAAGATCGTCATCCTCGGCGCTATGGGGGAACTGGGCGATCAGGCGCAGGCCTATCATGAAGCCTTGGCCGATGACATAGTCGCTTCTGGTGCACAGACCATCATATTGGTGGGCGATGAAATGGCCTATACATCGGCCAAGTTGGCCGAAATAGTTTCGGAAAAACTTGATCACACCCCCGAAATATCTCATGTCGCTGGCTCTTCGGAGGCGCTGACTGCAGTCGCAAGGGAAATCGGCGACGAAGACGTCCTTCTTATCAAGGGGTCAAATTATCTGGGGCTTTCCAAGGTCGTTTCGGCTTTGGTGGGCGGGGAGTTTTAATGTTTTATCTATTGGCACAATGGCTTGAATTTGAAGGCCTATTCAATGTCTTCCGCTATCTGAGCTTCCGTTCAGGCGCAGCGGTTGCAACCGCATTGTTCATTGGCATGTTGATTGGACCAAGGTTCATCAACATGCTGCGGATGAAACAGGGCAAGGGTCAGCCCATCCGCGAGGACGGACCGATTACACACCTGAAAAAAGCAGGCACACCGACCATGGGCGGCCTGATGATTTTACTTTCGGTGGTTATCTCTACTTTGTTGTGGATGGACCTGAGTAATATCTTCGTCTGGGTTTGTATTTTCGTGACGCTGGGTTTTGGGGCGATAGGCTTTATGGATGACTATGACAAAGTCAGCAAAGCCAGTCACAAAGGTGTCCCCGGTCGTGTTCGATTGCTGATGGAATTCATTGTCGCTGGATTTGCAACATGGATCATTGTCCAGCAGATCGGTACCAACCTTTATGTGCCGTTTTTCAATGACGTACAGATCAACCTTGGTTGGTTCTATTTCCCCTTCGCTATGTTTGTGATTGTTGGCTCCGGCAATGCGGTAAACCTGACCGATGGCCTCGATGGCTTGGCAACCATGCCGGTAGCGATCGCTAGTGCGACCTTCCTGATCCTGGTTTATCTGTCAGGCAATGCGGTATTCTCCGAATATCTTGGAATTCCCTTTGTTGCGGGCGCCGGAGAACTTGCGATCTTCTGTGCCTGTATCATAGGCGCATGTCTGGCGTTTCTTTGGTTTAACGCGCCGCCCGCTGCGGTATTCATGGGCGATACCGGCAGCCTCGCACTTGGTGGTGCCTTGGGTGCAATTGCGGTTTCGATACACCATGAAATTGTCCTCGGCATTGTTGGCGGGCTTTTTGTTCTTGAGGCGGTTTCCGTCATTGTTCAGGTCTTTTTCTTCAAACGCACGGGCAAGCGAGTTTTTCGCATGGCCCCGATCCATCATCATTTCGAGCAGCTGGGCTGGTCTGAATCCACCGTCGTGATCCGTTTCTGGATCATCAGTCTGGTTCTGGCACTGGCCGGGCTTGCGACACTCAAACTCAGATGATGCGTTCGTCCGCCTTTGCCAATAAAAGCTATGCCATTTTGGGCCTGGCGCGATCCGGCATGGCGACGCTCGATGCACTGCATGCTAGCGGTGCGAGAATATTGGCCTGGGATGTTCGCGAGGATTTGCGCGAGGCGGCCAACGACAAGGCGATTATCGCTGATCCTTTGGAATCTGATCTCAGTGATTATGATGCGATAATCGTGTCGCCCGGTGTGCCGCTCAACACCCATCCGATCCGCGACAAGGCGGCCGATGATGGTGTCCCGATTATTGGGGATATCGAATTGTTCGCACAGGCGCGTCGGTCGTTACCGCCACATCGTGTCGTCGGAATTACTGGCACCAATGGTAAATCCACGACCACAGCGCTTTTGCATCACATCATCCAAAGCGCAGCATTGCCGACCCATATGGGCGGCAATATCGGTGTGCCAATTCTGTCGCAGGAACCGCTGGCAGCAGGGGGTGTCTATGTGCTGGAACTGTCCAGCTATCAGATTGATTTGACCCACAATCTCGATTGCGACGTTGCAATGTTGCTCAATATCAGTCCGGATCATCTCGATCGCTACGACAATTATGATGCCTATGCCGCAGCGAAGGTCCGTCTATTCGACATGATGGGGCCGAACCATGTTGCGATTTTCGGCAGTGCTGATGAAAAGACGCAACTTGCGTTGCAGTTCATCCGGGACGAAGGCCGGGTTCAGACTATTGTGGATAGCAGCTCTGTCACTTTGGAAGGGCAGGCCGATTGGCCATCGCTGCAAGGCCCCCATAATCTACAAAATGCAATTGCTGCGGTGGTCGCTGCGGAAGCCTTGGGCATACATGAACATCAATGGCGCCCCGCTCTGACAAGTTTCAAAGGACTCCCGCACCGGATGGAGCGCGTGGCTGAGGTCGATGGCGTATTATTTGTTAATGACAGCAAGGCAACCAATCCTGCCTCGACCGGCCCCGCCCTTGGTGCCTATCCCAAAATCCACTGGATTGCGGGTGGATTACCGAAAAGCGACGACCTGAAGGAATGCGAACCGTATTTTGGCAATGTCCTGCAGGCTTATACGATTGGCGATGCCGGACCGAAGTTCAGCGAATTGCTTGCTCCTCATATGCAGGTCGATTCTTGCGAGATGATCTTGACCGCGGTGCAGCATGCGGCTGCCAATGCGAAGCCCGGCGAAGTTGTCCTGCTGTCACCGGCCTGTGCATCCTTTGACCAGTTTAAGGATTTTGAAGCGCGGGGCGATTGCTTCCGCAATGCAGTGGATAGCGTCATCGAAAATAATCTGATCGGAACAGCGGCTGGGGGCAGTATAGAATGACCGATGGAACAACCTCAAACAGTGCATCGTCGGGAGGTGCATTGCCCGAAATTGCGGCAGGCCTGAAAAAGAAGCGGTTTCAGCTGGAATCGCGTCTCGGACGCAGTGACCGTTCGCCATTGGCAATCTGGTTCTGGGAACTGGACCGGGTGTTGCTGGCTTTGATGCTCACCTTGATTGCTATTGGCCTGATTGCAGTGGCCGCGGCATCGCCTGTGACTGCGTTGAAGCATAGTACGGCCGCAGTTTCGCTGGATCCGCTCTACTATTTCTATCGTCAACTGGGCTGGGTGATTGTGGGTATCCCGGTGATGTTGGTTGTTTCGATGCTTCCCAAGGAACAGGCCCGGCGTTTCGCGATCATCGCCGCTGTAGCAGCCTTTGCTTTGCTGTTTCTGGTGCCGATTTTCGGCAAGACGGTCAACGGCGCACAGCGCTGGATTGGCTATGGATTTGCCACGCTTCAACCCGGCGAGTTCCTAAAGCCCTTTTATGCCGTTTCGCTTGCATGGCTGTTATCGCTGCGGGTTAAGGATCCATCACTGCCAGTGATCTCATTGTCTTTTGTGCTGACAGGTGTTGTTGCCCTGTTGTTGATGATGCAGCCTAATCTGGGGCAGACTATTATATTCTGCGGGATCTGGTTTGTTTTGATGATGATCTCCGGTCTTTCCGCACGACTAATTGCCGCAATGGGCGTCGTCGGCGTGAGTGGATTGGTTGCTGCCTATTTCTTTTATCCGGTGGCAACACAGCGGATCAACTCTTGGCTGTTTGGCGGTGATGAATTTGATCAGGTCATGCTGGCCCACAAAGCGCTGACCGGAGGCGGCCTGCTGGGCACTGGTCCGGGGTTGGGGACCGCCAAGTTCAAGTTGCCAGAAGCGCATACGGATTATATATTCTCGGTCATTGGCGAGGAATTCGGACTATTGGCCTGTGTTGCTATTGCTCTGGTCTATCTTGCAATCATTGTCCGTGTCTTTTTGCGCCTTCTGGATGAGGAAGATAATTTCATCATTCTCGCCGTCGCCGGACTGACCGCACAATTTGGTGGACAGGCATTGATAAACATGGCGGTCAACGTGCAACTCTTCCCTTCCAAGGGTATGACATTGCCATTGGTAAGCTATGGTGGCTCTTCGTTCCTCGCCCTGTCGCTGGGTGTTGGACTGTTGCTGGCATTCACGCGCAGAAATCCCTATTTAGATCGCTCACTTTATGTCACAAATGGGATGGTGACCAGATGAGCTTTACGAAACATTATGTCCTCGCCGCCGGTGGCACCGGCGGCCATATGATTCCCGCCTATGCGCTGGCCAAGGAACTTGTTCAGCGCGGTCACCGTGTTGCTTTGATCACCGATGAACGCGGCGAGAAAATTCCCGGCATGGTCGACGATGGCCAGGTCCATGTTCTGCCTGCAGGCAGAATCACCAAGGACCCGCGTGGTTGGCTATCTGGTGCACGCGCGATCATGAAGGGTCGCAAGATGGCGATGCAGCTCTATGATGCGTTTGAGCCATCTGCCGTTGTCGGCTTTGGCGGCTATCCTGCATTTCCCGCTCTACTGGCGGCGAACCGCAAGAATATCCCGACAATTGTCCATGAACAAAACGCCGTACTGGGTCGGGTCAACCGGCTGGCGGCACGTTCGGTCAATGCGATTGCGACCGCATATCCCGATATTTTAAGGCTGAAGCCCAAATATCAAGAAAAGGTCCATCTGGTTGGCAATCCAGTGCGTGAGGAAGTCGTTGCGCTGCGCGAGGAGCCCTATCCACCGCTGACCGAGGAAGGCATTTTCCGCGTGCTTGTAACGGGCGGTAGTCAAGGTGCGACAATCCTGTCGGACATTGTGCCCGATGGTCTGGCGTTGCTGCCCATGCATCTGCGCCGGCGCTTGCAGGTGACCCAGCAATGCCGGGAACAGGATATCGAACGGGTGCGCGAGAAATATGCCGAACATGATATTCCGGCGGAACTGGCAACCTATTTACCGGATTTGCCCCAGCGACTGGGCTGGTCGCATCTGGTGATTGGCCGCGCCGGGGCCTCGACTATTGCCGAGCTGACAACAGCAGGTCGTCCGGCGATCCTGATCCCGTTGCCGATTGCGACCGATGACCATCAGACGCAAAACGTCCGTGAAATGGTAGCCGCCGGTGGTGCACGTTCGATTGCGCAGCCGCAATTCACTGCCAAGGAACTTGCCAAACAGATGCAGAAAATGGCGCTCGGCCCTGATGCGTTGCAAAATGCGGCACGCTTTGCCCGCAAATGTGGCCGGCCCGATGCGGTCAGTGATCTGGCTGATCTGGTAGAAAGCATTGGCACGTCACCGCTGTCCAAGCCTTTAAAGGTCAAGTCAGACTCACCGCAACTGTCTCCTAACCAGCGTCCGGCGCTGGCGAAGAACGTGTTGGCAAAAGAAAGCATGCAATGAAGGGTGTCGGCACAGATATTGGGACGATCCATTTTGTCGGCATTGGCGGCATCGGCATGTCCGGCATTGCCGAAGTCATGCACAATCTCGGCTATCAGGTGCAGGGTTCCGATATAGCAGAAAGCTATATTGTTGAAGGCCTGCGCGCCAAAGGCATCAAGGTGACCATCGGCCAGAAGGCGGAGAATGTCGAAGGCACTGCCGTGGTGGTTATCTCGACCGCCGTGAAGCGTGGCAATCCGGAAGTGGAAAAGGCTTTGGAAGACCGTATTCCGCTCGTCCGACGTGCAGAAATGCTGGCCGAGCTGATGCGGTTGAAACGGACGATCGCAATTGCCGGGACCCATGGCAAGACGACGACAACCTCGATGGTTGCGGCGATGCTGGATGCCGGCGGGATTGATCCGACCGTGATCAATGGCGGGATCATCAACAGCTATGGCTCCAACGCACGTCTGGGTGACAGCGAATGGATGGTGGTTGAAGCGGATGAAAGCGATGGCAGCTTCCTGCGTCTCGATGGCACGATTGCGGTTGTCACCAATATCGACCCGGAACATCTCGATCATTATGGCAGCTTTGACAAGATCAAGGACAGTTTCGTCGAGTTTATCGAAAATGTGCCCTTTTATGGTGCAGCGATCCTGTGTCTCGATCACCCGGAAGTGCAGGCGATCCTGCCGCGTATCCGCGATCGTCGGCTGATCACCTATGGCTTTTCTGCGCAAGCTGACGTGAAGGGCGTCAATGTCACGCCCATCCCGGGCGGTAATCGCTTTGATGTGGTCGTGCGTGACCGTGATGGCGAGACCCGGACGATCGAAGGCATCACGCTGCCCATGCCCGGGCGGCATAATGTTGAGAACGCAATTGCAGCGGTCGCGGTAGGCCTCGAGATGGGCATGAGCGATGAACAGATTGCCAGTGGCTTCGATCAGTTTGGCGGCGTCAAGCGGCGCTTCACGAAAGTCGGTGAAGTCGATGGCGCGATCATCATCGACGACTATGGCCATCACCCCGTCGAAATCCGCGCCGTGCTCTCCGCCGCGCGCGAAGGCGCAGAAGGTCGTGTCATTGCAGTGGTTCAGCCGCATCGCTTCACCCGTTTGCGCGATCATATGGAAGATTTCCAGCAAGCGTTTAACGATGCCGATATGGTCTATGTCACCCCCGTCTTTGTCGCCGGCGAAGAACCGATAGAAGGCGTGGACAGCGAAGCTCTTGCCGCTGGCTTGCGCAAACGCGGACATAGGGTTGCGGAAACCGTGGCGGACGAAGCGGATTTGACTCAGCGCCTTGCCGACGTTGCGGAAGACAAGGACATGATTGTCTGCCTTGGCGCCGGCGACATCACCAAATGGGCGGCGGGACTGGCTGATGGCATGAAAGCGGTGCGGTCATGACGGTGGCCACAGCCCTCCCAGAAACCCGCGGCAAGCTAACCGCCGAAGCACCACTGGCGCCGCTCGTCTGGTTCAAAAGCGGCGGTCCGGCCGAATGGCTGTTTGCGCCCAAGGATATTGAAGATCTGCAGCAATTTTTGCGGAACCTCGATCCAGCTATGCCTGTTTGGCCGTTAGGGCTGGGATCCAATCTCATCATTCGCGACGGTGGAAAGCGCGGTGTGACGGTGCGATTGGGCAAGGCTTTTGCCGGGATTGAAACCGTTGGCAAGGGGCGGTTCGGAATAGATAGTGCACTGATTTGCGGTGCCGGTGCGCCCGGTATTTCCGCTGCCAGCATGGCGCGCGATCACGGTATTGCGGGCATGGAATTTTTGCGTGGTATTCCGGGTACAATTGGTGGTGCGGTTCGGATGAATGCCGGTGCTTATGGCCGGGAAGTCTGCGATATATTGGAAAGCGCGGAAGTCGTCCTGCGTACCGGCGAGCTGCAAACCATTGCGCTGGCGGATATGGGATATACCTATCGCCATTCTGAGTTGCCGGAAGGGGCTATCGTGGTCAGCGCTACGCTACGAGGAACCGATGGCGATCCAGAAATTATCGGAGCGGAAATGAAACGCATCGCCGACGAGCGCGAAGCGTCCCAACCGCTGCGTTCCAAAACTGGCGGTTCCACTTTCAAGAATCCCGACGGACACAAGGCATGGCAACTGGTCGATGAAGCCGGTTGCCGCGGTCTTCAGGTGGGGCAAGCGCAGGTTTCTGAGAAGCATTGCAACTTCCTGCTGAATCTGGGCGGTGCAACCTCGGCAGATATTGAAGCGCTGGGCGAAGAAGTGCGCCGCCGCGTCAAGGAACATAGCGGCGTTGAACTGCAATGGGAGATACAGCGCGTGGGGGACGAAGCATGAGCGAAGCCCTGACAGAGTTCGAACAGTCCATTCTCGACAATGTCGAACAATATGGGTGCCACCTGAACGGAGTTTTTGACCCGGATGGTAGAGATCCCGATTTCTCTTATTCGACAGGCTTCACATCTTCGGTCGATCAGCCGGAAGTTATCATATTTGGACTCGAACTAAACCTGATGCAAGCGTTGCTCAACGATACGCTCGAACTGTGCAGACAGGGTTTCGATATTACTGAAAACGCTCGAACTGACGCGCTGATTGAAGGGTATTCCTGTGTCTTTCGTCGGGTTCTTCCCGAATGGATTGTGCCGGAATTTTGGTCCTCTGCAATCTGGTATAATTGTGACTACCTCAGTGGAGAATTTGATCAGGCTGTCCAGTTGGTCTGGCCGGATGAAAGTAATCGTTTCCCTTGGGAAAAGGGTGTAAGCGCTGGCTATGTCGAGGCCCAACCCGCACTATATGAACCGAGGATCGCGGCATGACCGATAAGCTTCATGTTGTCGTTTTAATGGGTGGCTGGTCTGCCGAACGTGAAGTGTCCTTGATGAGCGGCAGCGGTGTGGCCGATGCGCTTGAGAAGAACGGCCATAAGGTTTCTCGCATAGATATGGACCGCAATCTGGCAATGGTGCTGGATGCGGTAAAACCCGATGTCGTGTTCAACGCGCTGCATGGTTGTCCCGGTGAAGACGGCACGGTGCAGGGCATGCTTGATCTGATGCAGATCCCCTATACACATAGCGGGTTGGTGACTTCGGTCATCGCCATCGACAAGGAACTGACCAAGCAGCAATTGGTGCCCGCTGGTATTCCGATGCCTGAGGGCAAAATGGTCAAGAGCGCTGAGATTTTCAAAGCGGATCCATTGCCGCGCCCTTATGTTCTGAAACCGGTCAACGAAGGCTCGTCGGTTGGTGTGGCGATCGTCACCGATCAAGGCAATTACGGCAATCCGATAGGCCGTGATGTATCGGGACCCTGGCAGGAATTTGACGAGCTTCTCGCGGAGCCCTTTATCAAAGGACGCGAACTGACGACCGCTGTCGTCGGCGGCAAAGCTTTATGTGTAACTGAGCTAAGAACCAAAGCCGGTTTCTACGACTATGATGCCAAATATACCGAAGGCCTGACGGAGCATATCTGTCCGGCCGAAATTCCGGCGGAGGTTGAAAAACTCTGCCTCGACTATGCGTTGCGTGCACATCAGGTGCTGGGTTGCAAAGGAACGTCGCGAACGGACTATCGCTGGGATGATGAATTGGGCGCGGACGGCTTGTTTGTATTGGAGACCAATACCCAGCCCGGCATGACACCGCTCAGCCTTGTGCCGGAACAGGCCAAACAAATGGGTATAAGTTATGAAGAGCTGGTCGAAATGATCGTTAGGGAAGCCCTGAGATGAGGAAAAGGCGATGACAGCAGCATCAGTGAGACGGACAAATAAGAAGTCCAAAGCTAAGCCTCGTAGGGCGAACAGGAAAAAAGTGCGTCAGGTCTCGATCTTTGACAAGATTCTGCGTGCCATGCCGGTGACCGAGGCGCAGGTGCAGAAAAGTCTGACCTGGGGGTTGGTCGGCGTGTTTGTTTTGGGTGCCTATAGCGTTGCGCATTATACCGGTATCAACGAGCGGATCAGCAGTCAGGTTGCAACCTCTGTCGGCGCTGCGGGATTTGAAGTGAAGCGCGTTGAAGTCACTGGGGTCAACCGGATCGACGAACTGAAAGTCTACGAAATCACATTGGCACAGAAAGACCGTTCCATGATGCTGGTCGATATTGATCAGGTGCGCGACGATCTGATGGACAATGGCTGGATCAAGGATGCTCGGATCTCGCGCCGCTTGCCTGACACATTGGTGGTTGAAATTGTCGAACGGGAACCCGCAGCCGTCTGGCAGCGGGATGGTAAATTGTCCCTGATCGACCAAACAGGATATCCGTTGCAACAAATACAGCCGGAAGAAATGCCAGACCTGCCTGTAATTGTGGGTAAAAAAGCCAATAAACGGGTGCCGGAGCTTACCAAATTGCTGAACGTTGCTCCGGCTCTCAGTCCGATGGTGACAGGCGCGACCTGGATCGGCAATCGGCGCTGGAATCTGGAATTTGAAAGTGGGGAAACGCTCGCATTGCCGGAAGGGGAAGAGACAGCGGCTGCGGCCCTGCTCAACTTTGCTCGAATGGACGGCGTTAATCGCCTACTCGGACGTGGGGTGGTTCATTTTGATTTGCGCGATTCAGAGCGCGCTTATCTTCGGATGCCGCCGAAGGCCGAGACATCATCGGAACCAGAGAGTTAAACAAGACGCTATCGATTGGGGGCACCATGAGGCAGCAAAAAGGATATAAGGGAACAGACACATGGCAGCACGGGTAGAAAAGATTTTTACCGCTTTGGATATCGGATCGTCCAAGATCACCGCGATGATCGCTGGTCGGATGGACAATGGCGATATTACCGTGCTGGGAACCGGGCAGCGAGCCAGTAAAGGCGTGAAGCGCGGTTATATTGCCGATACCGAACGGACCGAACTGGATGTCCGCGACGCAGTTGAACAGGCTGAGCGTATTGCCGGAACCAATATTGATGATGTCTGGGTGAGCTTTTCGGCCGGTGGTTTGAACAGCATGCTGACATCTGTTGAAACAGAACTCGGCGGTCACCGGATTGAGCAGGAGGATATTGACCATCTGTTGAATGCCGGACGCAACAGCATCGATCCACAAGGCAAGATGGTGCTGCATGCGCAGCCCGCGCTCTATACAATAGATGGACTGGCCGGAGTGAAGAAGCCGAAGGGTCTGCATGCTGACCGCCTGGGCGTGGACATCCATGTGATCCTTGCTGACGCATCGCCGGTACGCAATATCGACATGAGTGTACGCGGTGCCCATCTTAACGTGAAATCGATTATCGCGTCTCCCATTGCGGCTGGCACAGCCTGTCTGTCCAAGGAGGAACGCGAGCTGGGTGTGGCACTTGTCGAACTGGGAGCAGAGGTTACCAACGTTTCCTTGTTTGCAGGGGGTATGCTGGTCGGTCTCGCGACGCTGCCTTATGGCGCAGCCGATATTACCGATGATATTGCATCATCCTTTGGTTTGCGCCGCGCGCAGGCAGAACGGATTAAGTGTTTTCATGGATCAGCCACGACCAGCCCGCGTGACAATCATGACGTGATCGATCTGCAACTGGACGAGACCGGACCGGAAACCGACGAAGAAGGGCGCATTACCAAAGCGCAGCTGATCGGTGTTATCCGTCAGCGCCTTGATCATCTGATTGGTGAAATTGGCCAGACGCTGAAAACACTTGGTTTTACAGGACCGGTCGGACGGCAGGTCGTGCTATGTGGTGGTGGTGCCGAACTCAAAGGGATTGCCGATTACGCGCAATCGGCATTGGGCCAAACTGTTCGCATCGGACGGCCTACTGGTCTGACAGCTTTGCCAGATGCGCATAGCGGCCCGGGGTTTGTCGGTCTGGCGGGTCTCGCGCTTTATGCCTCGCAAGAACCTGTCGACCTCAGATCGCTTTCCAGTAGCCATCAAAACGTCCACAAATATGCCGGTTCTGCGGTAATTGGGCGGTTGATGTCGGCAATCCGGGGGAATTTTTAAGAATTTACGAAAAAAATTAACTTTTCGGGTGATTCCCGCATCAAATTTGTGCAAAGCGTTACCCAAATGTTACACATCGAGTTTATGTCTGGGGAGACAGTAAAATGAGCATCAATATTGGCCCACCTGAAGTGGAAGAGTTGAAACCACGTATCGCCGTCATCGGTGTTGGCGGTGCTGGCGGTAACGCGATTGCAAATATGATCGCGGCGAAGGTTGAAGGCGTCGATTTCATCGTTAGCAATACTGATGCGCAGTCACTCAACAGCTCTCCTGCAGAGCGCCGTATCCAGCTCGGACCCGAAATTACTCAAGGTCTCGGTGCGGGTTCCCGTCCTGAAGTTGGACGTGCAGCGGCTGAAGAAACACTGGAGATGGTCGAGCAGGCACTGGAAGGCGCGCATATGTGCTTCATTGCTGCTGGTATGGGCGGCGGCACTGGCACAGGGGCTGCTCCTGTCATTGCCAAAGCTGCGCGCGACAAAGGTATTTTGACAGTCGGCGTTGTCACCAAGCCGTTCACATTTGAAGGCACCCGGCGGATGAAATCGGCCAATGCCGGTATCGAGGAATTGCAGAAAAACGTCGATACACTGATTATAATCCCTAACCAGAATCTGTTCCTCGTTGCCAATCCAAACACGACGTTCAAGGAAGCCTTCCTGCTGGCCGACGAAGTTCTGCAGCAAGGCGTTCGCGGTATTACCGACCTGATGGTGATGCCGGGCTTGATCAATCTCGATTTTGCCGATGTCCGCTCTGTGATGCACGAAATGGGCAAGGCGATGATGGGTACTGGCGAAGCCGAAGGCGATGGCCGTGCTCTGGAAGCCGCTGAAAAAGCGATTGCGAACCCGCTGCTCGATGGTGTTTCGATGCAGGGCGCGAAGGGTGTTATTGTTTCGATCACTGGCGGCGAAGATATGCGCCTCATGGAAGTCGACGAAGCCGCAAATCATATTCGTGAGCTGGTTGATCCTGATGCCAATATTATCTGGGGTAGCGCGTTCAACGAAAATCTTGATGGCCGCATCCGTGTTTCCGTTGTTGCAACCGGCATCGACAGTGATGGCTCGGTCGCGGCGCCAGCCGCCAGCTCGTCTTTTGCGATGAGCAGCCCGGCACCCGCAACTTCATCTTTTGCATCCAGCATTCCGGCTGAACCTGAAGCTGAAGAAGTGGAAGAAGAGCCAATCCTCGATATGGCTGAAAGCCTTGAAACGTCAGAAGCCGAGATGGTGGTCGAACCAGAGGCGGAAGCCGAACCAGCGCCAGAACCGGAGCCGGAACCAGAGCCGACACCTGCTGCGACCTATTCTGATGATGATGATCTGGAAGACGAAACGGCTGCAGCGCCTTCTTTTGCATCGCTCACACCGGGTATGGTTAGTGAAGAACCCGAAGAAGAAGAGCTCGTATTGGGCGGCGAGGACATGCAAGCTGATGGTGACGATCACGCTGCCGATCCTGCGCCCCGCGTCGCCAGTGGCGGTGGGACCTTATTCGAGCGGATGTCAAATCTGACGCGCGGCAATAACAAGGCCGAAGATGAGGAAGAGGGCGACGATGACAAATCGAGTGATCCCCTTGACATTCCACGCTTTTTGAACCGTCAAAACAACCAGTGAGGTCATCGCTATCGATCGGTCTCTGAAAGCCCGTCTTATGCCGTCCAATTGCCCTTGTCTTTTGGCGAGGGCAACTGGCCTCGCAATTATTGACCGGTGCTTGATTTCAGCACGTTCTGACCGTTTAATAGGCTTGTGAAAACGATCTACAAATATCTGATTCTGGCTAGCTTGCCGCTAACGGGATTGAGTCTGCCTGTCCAAACCGTGCAGGCGCAATCCAATACGCAAGAGGCGAGCAAGAACTTGCAGGATGCATTGCGCCGCATTGCGCGTAATTCCAACGATTCTTCTGCGCTCGCGGACGCCGGGCTGGCGGCGCTCGCACTCGGTGATACGCGTGCAGCCATTGGTTTTTTGGCTCGGGCCAACGAGATATATTCGACCAGTGGCCGTGTGAAGGCCGGTCTCGCCCGCGCTTTGCTGGACGAGCAAAATCCTTTTGGTGCAATTCGCTATTTTGATGAGGCGACCGCCAATGGTGTGCCGGTAAAGGATATCGCCGCCGACCGCGGACTGGCCTATGATCTGATCGGACGCAATGCCGATGCGCAAAAGGATTATGAGCTAGCTCTGCGCTATGACAAGAGCGATACATTGCTGAGCCGCTATGCGATTTCGTTGGGAATAAGCGGCGATATTGCTGGGGCCGAGGAAAAACTATATCCTTTGCTGCAGAAAAGTGACCGGGATGCCTGGCGCAATCGCGCCTTTATATTGGCGATGAACGGGCAAGAAAAAGACGCCAACAAAATCGCTCGCCAAACCATGCAGAAGCGAATGGCAAAGGCGATCAAGCCGTTTTTCGATCGGATGCCGAAACTCACCGCTGCACAAAAGGCGGCCGCAATTCATTTCGGACATTTTCCAGCGAGCGAGAATATCGGTGTTGATGTGGCATCGGTCCGTTTTGCGTCGAACAATGCGGTTCGCGGCGGAACAGGGGCTGATGCAGGCCTAATCCCGATCGGCGAACCCTTGGGTCAAGATGTTGAAAAGCCTAAGGTTCTGGCGATGCCCGATACTTCACCGCGCCGCCGCCCCGGCGCGACGCGCAGCGATGGAGAGCGGCGTGGAAAAGCAACGCGCGCGAGCGCTGGAGAGACGAAGCTGCTCGCTCAAAATGCGCTACCCACACCGCAAGGCGTTCGGCCATTGGTGAAGCCGTCTATCGCTCGGCCTGATGAACCGGTGACGAAAACCGCTTCACAGAGGACAAGCACCGAGGCCGCACCAGGATTTGAGACTAATGTTGCCGCTGGTGGTAAAAATGATGCCCAACAACGGGTGGGTGCTGGCACGGATGTTGGTTCAAAAGCCCCATCACTGGTGTCGGAAAGCGTTACCCGAAAAGTGGCTATTGGTGGAAGGAAGCCGCCATCGGAAGCAGAAGAGAGTAAAACGAAGGAACCCGTGCAATTGGTGAACTTCGATCTGGCCAAGACACAATCGTCTGGGTCTTCTCCGATCGTACGGAGTTCGGGGGCGGATAATGCACCAGCCACCGCACCACTCCGCCCGCTGTCGGATATTATTGGCGCAATTGCAGTTCCGGAGTCCGAGAGAAAAACAGGCGTGGTACCTGTTGACCTGAGCAAGATTACCCCGGCAAAACCGAAACCTGTGGCTGAAAAACCGATCGTCAAAAAGGTGGAAGAGAAACCCAAGCCGCCGGAACATCCCAAACGCTATTGGGTTCAGATAGCCACTGGCTCCGATCTCAAGGCGCTGAAATTTGACTATCGCCGCATGGCGAAGAAAAACGCCGATCTGTTCGCGGACACCAATGGCTGGACGTCGCCATGGGGTAAGACCCGGCGGCTCGTTGTCGGCCCATTTGAAGATATTGGCGCGGCGAAGAAATTTGAAGCTGGTTTCCGTAAAGGCGGCGGCGATGGCTTTGCCTGGATCAGTGCCGATGGCACGAAAGTGAACAAGCTGAACTGATGGCGCAGATCGCGAGCTATGCCAGCGACCCGCGTCAAAGCCGCGGCCGGCGCCATGATGAGGGGCGTTCCGAAAATCACGGCAGTGTTCGGGGGCCGCGCGATGATTTTCAGCGGGATCGCGACCGCATCATCCACTCGATATCCTTTCGCCGTTTGCGCCATAAAACGCAGGTCTTTGTTGCTCCAGACGGTGATCATTTCCGCGTTCGCCTCACCCATAGTCTGGAAGTTGCGCAGATTGGCCGGACTATTGCGCGCTCTTTAGGGCTTAATGAAGATCTGACCGAAGCATTGTGTCTGGCGCATGATATCGGCCATCCGCCCTTTGGTCACGCTGGAGAAGATGCGCTGGAGGAGGCGCTGGCTGACCATGGCGGCTTTGATCATAATGCACAGACGATAAGGACATTGACCAAGTTGGAGCGCCCTTATCCTCGCTGGGATGGCTTGAATTTGACATGGGAGATGCTCGAAGGGTTAGCCAAGCATAATGGTCCGATTGCGCATCCGACTTGGGCAATGTCCGAAGCCAATGCCGGGATGGCGCTTGATCTCGACAGCTGGCCGTCGCTGGAGGCGCAAATCGCGGCGGTTGCCGATGATATTGCCTATGACAATCACGATATTGATGATGGCATACGAGCGGGCTTGCTGAGCATAGACCAACTGCTGACGCTGCCGTTTATTGCGGAGCGCTGGAGTGATATTTGCGGGCGCTTTCCAGACATTGAGCAGGATCGCCTGGTACCGGAACTGATCCGCGATCAAATTGGTCTGATGGTGAATAATGTGATCGAAACGACCATTTCACGAATCAAGGAACATGGCATCGCAACCACCGATGATGTGCGTAGTGCTGGCGTGATGATCGGCGGTTTTTCGGATGATATGGCCGCAAAAGAACGGACGCTCAAAAAATTCATGTATGCCAATCTCTATAATCATCCCGAACAGATGGCAGCAGCTGATCAAGCGCGGGTCGTCGTCGCTGATCTGGTCGGTGCCTATCGGGACAAGCCCGAATTAATGCCTGAAAGCTGGGCGGCAGCACTGCCGTCCGCCGAACCGGATCGTATCCGTCATATTGCCGATTTCATGGCTGGTATGACCGATCGTTATGCTAGCAACAGCCATCGCGAGATTTTTGGGGACCTATGATGGCAGAACCCGTTTTGATTGTTGGTGCAACCGGCCTGATCGGTAATCTTCTTGTCCGCAAACTCATTGCGGATGGACGCGATCAAGAGCTTCACCTGCTGGTACGTAAACCGCTGGACGGCGATTATGGTACAGCCACAATCCATGCTGTACCGACCGAGCAATGGGCTGATAGCATTGCGGACATCAAAGCTGTGCGAACGGTTTCCTGCCTTGGTTCCACGATGAAAAAGGCTGGGTCGAAAGAAGCTTTCGCGGCGATTGACCGTGATCTGGTTGGTACGGTCGCAAAAGCCGCCAAGGTTGCGGGCGCAAGGCAGTTTATCGCTGTATCCTCAACAATGGCAAATGCGCAGGCCTCGCAATTTTACCTGAAAGTCAAAGGGCAGGCGGAAGAGTTGATGCGCGCTCAGCAATTTGACCGGCTGGATATCATCAGGCCTGGATTGCTGCGCGGAGAACGGACTAGTGATGCACGGCTCGGTGAAAGTTTGGCCATTATCGCAAGTCCGCTGATGGACCGGCTTTTGCACGGGAGCTTGCGTCGCTATCGATCGATTGACGGACGGGAAGTGGCGGCTGCGATAGCGGCTTTGCTCACCGAAAATGCCGCGGGTGATCAGATTTACGAAAATGATGCGATCTGGAAATGGACGGATCGCGAAACCGCTTGAAATTTTTACAGCCTTTCGACCTATCGAATCATTGACTCCCAAGGCCTGCTCGGTCACGCTTTCCGCTGCTTTTGATTGCCGCCTTGCAGGCACAGATCATGGAGCGATGCGGGAGAGCGCCAAACTCCTAAAAAGCTTGGCCGCCGAAGGAGCAACCGCCCCGGAAACTCTCAGGCCGATGGACCGCATAAGCTTCACAAGCACTCTGGAAAGAGCCCACCGTCGCTAAAGCTACGGCGGGCCACCGAAGGGGTAAGTGGCCGCCAATGGGTTGCCATGAAACTCTCAGGTTCCGTGACAGAGGGGGCAGTTTTGCAGGCTTTTGCTGTGAGCTGTACCTTATGCATGGGCGGAATTTTTAATGAGTGATGATAAAACCGATACATTGAAGAAACTGCCGCTCGATAGTTGGCACCGCAGCCTTGGTGGGCGGATGGTGCCGTTTGCGGGTTATGAAATGCCGGTGCAATATGAAGGCGTGATGGCCGAACATCTGTGGACCCGTGACAATGCCGGTTTGTTTGATGTCAGCCATATGGGGCAGGTGCAATTGGAAGGCGAAGGTGCGGCAGACGCGCTGGAGGCTATTGTTCCCGGTAACATCTCTGCCTTGGGTGTCGGAAAAATCCGCTATACGCTCCTGCTGGCGCAGGATGGCGGCATATTGGATGACCTGATGGTGACCAATACCGGGCGTAATCTCTATCTGGTGGTCAATGGTGCAACCAAGCATGACGACATAGCTTATTTTAAGGCGCAACTGCCATCCGCTATTACGCTGAACCATTTGGAAGATCAGGCGTTGCTGGCATTGCAAGGGCCGAAAGCTGGTGAAGCACTGGCAAAATTGAAGATTAGCCCGATGCAGCCCGACTGGCCTGTGCCAACGGATCTTTATTTCATGGAAGCTGGCCCCTTTATGTGGGGTGATATCCCATTGGGCATAAGCCGTTCCGGCTATACTGGTGAAGATGGTTTCGAGATCAGCGTTCCGGCGGAGCATTCCGAGAAACTGGCCGCAGCCTTGTGTGCACTGGAAGAAGTCAAGCCTATTGGTTTGGGTGCTCGCGATAGTTTGCGGCTGGAAGCGGGACTGCCGCTTTATGGCCATGATATGGATGCGGATGTCCTGCCGGTGGAAGCGAATTTGAACTTTGCGCTATCCAAGGCGCGGCGGGAAGAAGGAAATTTTGCCGGTGCTGAACGGGTATTGGCACAATATCCGGATAAGTCCGATAAAAAGCGCGTGGGGCTTTTTGTGAACGGCCGCCAGCCCATCCGAGAGGGGGCCAACGTGGTCGATTCCGATGGCAACAGCATCGGAGCAGTCACCAGCGGTGGTTTCTCTCCGACGCTGCAAAAACCTATTGCCATGGCTTATGTGCCGACAGCGCTGGCTGAAACGGGAACCGAAATTACCGTGGAGCAACGCGGCAAACCGATATCCTGCACTGTCGCAGACATGCCCTTTGTACCGCATAACTATCACCGCAAACCGAAATTATAGACGTTTAGAAGAGGGAAGAGGACGAGACTATGAGCCGATATTTTACGGATGAGCATGAGTGGGTCGACGTGGAAGGCGAGACCGCAACCGTTGGTATTACCGACTATGCACAAGAGCAATTGGGCGACATTGTGTTTGTCGAAACGCCTGAAACGGGCGCAGAACTGGCACAGGGCGATGATGCCGCAGTGGTTGAATCGGTGAAAGCCGCATCCGATGTCTATGCCGCGGTTTCCGGAACCGTTGTTGAAGTGAATGATGCGCTGGAAGATGAGCCGGCATTGGTCAACAGCTCGGCCGAGGAAGACGGCTGGTTTTTCCGTGTCACACTGTCCGACAAATCCGAGCTGGACGATCTCATGGATGAGAAAGCTTACAAGGCCTTTGTCGACGGACTTTAGAAACTGAGGAACAAGAAATGCGTTATTTACCGCTAACTCCGAATGACCGTCAGGATATGCTGGCGACAATTGGTGCCAGCAGCATCGACGAGCTTTTCGTCGATGTGCCAGAGGATGCGCGGCTGGATGGTCCCATTCGCAACCTTCCGATGCACGCCGGGGAAATGGCGGTTGAAGCGCATATGAAGAAGCTGGCCAAGAATAATTCGGCAGCTGGTGATATGCCTTTCTTCCTGGGGGCAGGGGCCTATCGCCACCATGTCCCTGCCAGCGTTGATCACATCATCCAGCGCGGAGAGTTCCTGACCGCCTATACGCCCTATCAGCCGGAAATTGCGCAAGGGACGTTACAGACACTGTTTGAGTTTCAGACCCAGGTTGCGCGGCTTTTTGGCGTCGATGTCGCCAATGCGTCCATGTATGATGGCTCCACTGCATGCTGGGAAGCGATTGTCATGGCGCGGCGGATCACGAAGCGAGGCAAGGCGGTTCTCTCTTCCGGCTTACATCCGCACTATGTGTCTGTCGCAAAAACGATGGCACGCTTTACCAAGGACCAGTTGGTGAGCGAAGCGCCGACATTGGAAGCAGCCACCGATGGCGCGGACCTGCTCGACCAGATTGATGACGATACCAGCTGTGTGGTCGTGCAATATCCCGATATTTTGGGACGCATTTCTGACATGTCGGCGCTTGCGGAAAAAGCTCATAGTCACAAGGCTTTGCTGATTGCTGTTGTGACAGAACCTGTCGCACTGGGCGCGATCAAGGCGCCCGGTCAGATGGGCGCGGATATCGTCGTTGGTGAAGGTCAGTCGCTCGGCGTCGGCCTGCAATTTGGTGGACCTTATGTCGGCCTGTTTGGCTGCAAGCAGAAATATGTCCGACAGATGCCGGGACGTCTGTGCGGTGAGACGGTCGATGCAGAAGGCAAGCGCGGTTTCGTGCTGACCTTGTCGACACGGGAGCAGCATATTCGCCGTGAGAAAGCGACATCCAACATCTGTACCAATAGCGGGCTTTGTGCATTGGCCTTCACGGCGCACATGACATTGCTCGGTGAAAAAGGTTTGCGCGACCTAGCCATGCTCAATCACAAAAAAGCGATTGTTGCCGCCGATCGCTTGGCACAGATCAACGGTGTTTCTCTGTTGAATGAGAGCTTTTTCAATGAGTTCACACTGGTTCTTGATAAAGATACACGGCCAATTGTTCGCAAGCTGGCGGATCAGAAAATCCTGGCTGGCGTATCTCTTGGCCGGCTTTATCCGGAGGAAAGCGGACTGGCCCACGGGCTTGTTGTCGCAGTGACGGAGACGACCAGCGACGAGGATGTCGAAGCGCTGGCGACGGCACTGGAAGGGGAATTGGCATGAGCATGTTGACCGAGGGCCGTCCAACCAAACAGGAAGAGAATATTATCGCGCCCGATTCAGCTACGCTGAAAACCCATACTGGCAATCGTGCGCTGATGGTTGATGAACCGCTGATCTTCGAAACCGGATCACCCGATCGCAGCGGCGTCGACTTGCCAGCGGCGCCGACGGTCGAGACCCGTCTGGGCGGTCTCGACCGGGACGAACCGATCAGCATCCCGGGCCTGTCCGAAGCAGAGGCAGTGCGGCACTACACTAGACTTAGCCGCCAGAACTACGCCATTGATGTCGGCCTGTTTCCTCTGGGCAGCTGCACGATGAAGCATAACCCGCGCCTTAATGAGAAAATGGCTCGGCTGAAGGGCTTTTCTGACATCCATCCGTTGCAACCGGTGGACAGTGTACAAGGCGCGCTGGAAACCATCTATCAGCTTGCAGAATGGCTGAAAAAGCTAACCGGCATGCCAGCGGTTGCGATGAGCCCCAAGGCTGGTGCGCATGGCGAACTGTGCGGTATTCTCGCAATCCGTTCAGCTCTGGAAGCCCGCGGCGATGCGCGGGAAGTTATATTGGTGCCCGAAAGCGCCCATGGCACCAATCCCGCTACGGCCGCATTTGCCGGCTATAAGGTCGAGGATATTCCGGCCAATGCGGATGGACGTGTCGACTTGGACGCTTTGAAAGCGCGACTTGGCCCCGATGTGGCCGGTGTGATGATCACCAACCCCAACACATGCGGGCTGTTTGAGCCGGATATGAAAGCCATTTCCGATGCGGTGCATGAAGCCGGCGGTCTGGTCTATTGTGACGGAGCCAATTTCAATGCAATTGTCGGACGGGTGCGTCCGGGCGATCTTGGCATTGATGCAATGCATATCAACTTGCACAAGACCTTCTCTACCCCGCATGGCGGCGGCGGTCCGGGTTCCGGTCCGGTGGTCTTCTCCGAAGCGCTGGAACCATTCGCACCTCTGCCTTTTGTTGAGAAAACCGAAGACGGCCATTTCCATCTGGTGGAAGAGGAAACCGCCGAAGATCATCATGAGAGCAGCTTTGGCCGGATGGTCGCTTTCCATGGGCAGATGGGCATGTTTACGCGGGCTTTGACCTATATGCTCAGCCATGGTGCCGACGGCTTGAAACAGGTGTCCGAGGACGCTGTGCTCAACGCGAACTATGTGCTGCGCAGTATGGAAGATTTGCTGGAAGCGCCTTTCGCCAAATCCGGGCCGTGCATGCATGAAGCCCTGTTCTCGGACAATGGCTTTGCCAATGGTCTGACCACGCTTGATCTCGCCAAGGGCCTGATTGACGAGGGCTATCATCCGATGACCATGTATTTCCCGCTGGTTGTGCACGGCGCGATGTTGGTGGAACCGACCGAAACCGAAAGCAAGGCAGCGATTGACCAGTTTATCGGTGCGCTGCGGTCAGTTGCTGGGCGGGCCAAGGCTGGTGATGAGTTGTTAAAATCCGCCCCACATTTTGCGCCGCGCAGACGATTGGATGAGACCCAAGCGGCCCGTAAGCCGATTTTGGTCTGGAAAGAACCGGAGGAATATGCTGAAGCAGCCGAGTAAAGGCTGACTGACAGCCGGTTTTGGGGGCAATATGATACAGCGTTTAACAAACCTGTTTGCGCTGTGGACTGTCCTCGGTACCGCATGGGCGTGGTTCGTACCCGAGCATTTTCTGTGGGTTGTCGACGGGCGCTTTCGGCCATTGGGCCAGCCGCTGATCAGCGTGATGTTGGGGCTTATCATGCTGGGCATGGGCCTGACGCTTTCCTTTGACGATTTCAAACGCATTGCCCGCATTCCTAAATGTGTCGCGGCGGGCGTAGGGTTGCAATTCACGGTCATGCCGCTCGCCGGCATAGCAATTGCCTTGTTGTTCAATCTGGAGACCGGATTAGCGGTCGGTCTGATCCTGGTGTCTTGCTGCCCCGGCGGCACTGCATCCAATGTCGTCGCCTATCTGGCCAATGCCAATCTGGCTTTGTCCGTAACGATGACCATGGCTTCCACCCTTGTAGCGGTGGTGGCAACGCCTCTCCTAACCGGCCTGCTCGCGGGGAAGTTTGTTGAGATTGATCAGTGGAACCTGTTTATCAATATGGTTTCGATCGTATTGGTACCGGTCATTGCAGGTGTTCTGCTCAACCGTTATTTCTCGGGAATGACGGACAAAATCGCAATTGTTTCTCCGCTGGCTTCGGTCATTGTCGTTGTCCTGATCGTTGGCGGCATAATCGCCAACTCGAAGGCGCTGATTGAAGAGCATTTCGGCATTCTCATGCTGGCCGTGCTGCTGCTCCATGTCTTCGGTTTTGGATTGGGTTATGTGATCACACGCTTGCTCGGTTTTGGCGTGGAGGAGCGCCGGACGATCAGTATCGAAGTCGGGATGCAGAATAGCGGACTCGGATCCAGCCTCGCGTCTACGCCTGCTTTCGCGTCACAATTTGCCACGCCCATGCAGGCGGCTCTGGCACCAGTTCCCAGCGCGATTTCGGCGGTGTATCATGTTGTGATCGGCAGTTTCCTGGCTGCTATTTGGCGGAGACAAGGGATCAAAGAGGTGCAGCATGGCGGATAAGAGCGATTCCGCCCCATGGTTTCGGGATCAAACGGGACCGGAGGATGAGAAACATGCACCAGCGACTTTGCGCAACCGAGATGCGATCGTTTCGGTTTTGCAAGGAGTGCTTCCGCAAGACGGTATTGTGCTGGAGATCGCCAGCGGCACCGGCGAGCATGCGGTCTATTTCGGAGAGCGGTTTCCACACCTGACATGGCAACCTAGCGATCCTGACCCGGATGGTTGTCGCTCCATTGCCGCATGGACGAAGCGGGCTGGAGTAGGCAATGTGCTGCCACCGCTACAGCTGGATGCACTGATGCCCGAATGGAATATCGAAAAACCGGCAGCGATTCTGTGCATCAACATGATCCATATCGCACCGTGGGAGGCTTCGATCGGCCTATTCGAAAAAGCCGCGAAGCTGCTTAAGCCGGGGAGTATCTTCTTTCTCTACGGACCTTATTTTCGCGGCGATGCGCCAACTGCTCAGGGTAATCTGGACTTTGACCGCAGTCTCAAAAGTCGCGATCTGCGCTGGGGCATCCGTGAAGTCGATGACATAGATGCGTTGGCCGCCAAAAACGGATTTACGCGCACCGATCTTGTTGAAATGCCAGCCAATAACTTATCGCTGATTTTTCGTCGCGATTGACCCGATTGCCGTAACGTCAACCCTCTTGCCTTGATTTAGGCGACCGCTTAACGTCCCACAAAACAATTGAGGAGCGGGCATGTCAAACGAAGGGCCAGAAATTCGCCGGTGTATGGGGTCATCCATCGCCTATTGGGCAGAGCGTCTGCCGGATAATATCGCGCTGGATGATGCTGCAGGCCTCGTTACTTATGCCGAACTCGACCGGATTGTGACCGACTATGCGCGGGCCTTCACAGGTGCTGGTCTGGAAAAAGGCGACCGGATCTGTTGGCTGGGCAAGAATAGCGGGCTTTATTTCACGCTCTTTGCCGCAGCGAGCCGCGCAGGTGCAGTGATCGCCCCGATCGGCTGGCGTCTCGCCGCGCCGGAAGTCGCCTATGTTCTGAAAGATACCCAGGCACCTTTGCTGATCTGCGAACCGGAATTTTCCGATGTTGCCAAACAGGCGGCCGAGCAGGCTGGAACCGTGAAAACCATTCTCGTCGCGGGAGAAGCGGACGGCCTGCAAGCGCTTGACGAATGGCTGGTTAAAACCCAGCCGGGAGAGTTGCCCGACACCGATCCGGCAGAAGGGGTACTGCAACTTTATACCTCTGGTACGACAGGCAACCCCAAGGGCGCGGTGCTGACCAACGACAATCTGTTCAAGATGCGTCCGCTGGTGGAAAACAAGCCCGAACATGCGTGGATCGACATCAGTCCGGATGACAGCACGCTTGCGGTCATGCCTTGCGCCCATATTGCTGGGTCCGGCATTGGTCCGATAGCCTTCTATAACGGCGCGACCATGATGGTCATTCCGGAATTCCATCCCGACAGTGTGCTGGATTGCGTGGACAAGGGTCTCAACCAGTTTTTCCTTGTGCCGACGGCGTTGCAAATGCTGGTCAACTGGCCGCGGGCACAAGAAACGGATTTCTCTACGGTGCGCTCGGTCACCTATGGCGCGGCTCCGATACCCCTCGAGCTCTTGCGTCAGTGTATCCAGACAATGCCGAAAGCATTATTCTGCCAGCAATATGGCATGACGGAGACAACCGGCACGGTTTGTATCCTCCCGCCAGAGGATCATGATCCGCAGGGTAACGAGCGCATGCGCGGCATAGGTGTGCCATTGCCTGGCGTAGAAATGAAGATTGTAGATGAGCAGCGTCAGGAAGTGTCGCCGGGCACAATCGGAGAAATTGCCACGCGATCGGGCCTTAACATGCTGCATTATTTCCATAATCCGGAAAAGACCGCTGAGACGGTAGATGCAGACGGCTGGCTCTATACTGGTGACGCCGCAATCATGGATGCAGACGGCTATTTCTACATCAAGGACCGGGTGAAGGATATGATCATTTCCGGCGGTGAAAATGTCTATCCGGCAGAAGTCGAAAACGCGATTTTCGGTCACCCGCAGGTCAACGAGGTCGCCGTCATCGGTATCCCCGACGAAAAATGGGGCGAAGCGGTGAAAGCGGTTGTCTCGCCCAAGCCCGATGCAGGCGAAGTAGATGCCGACAGCGTGATCAGTTGGGCACGCGAGCGGATTGCCGGTTTCAAGGTACCAAAATCGGTTGATGTCATTCCGGAATTACCACGCAACGCCAGCGGTAAAATACTACGCCGCGAATTGCGTGACCCTTATTGGGAGGGCAAAGACCGGGGTGTGAATTGAGGTGCTGTTGAACAATATTGTCCCGCTAGTGTCAGCTTCGGGCGCAAAAGCGGGCATTAGATTCCAATGATCTGTTATTGACGAGACCTGCGAAGCCTTGGCTTGGCTCTACAGGTCTCGCGAGATTTAGGAAGACGACTTGCTAAAGAACGAGCTGAGCGCCGATCATCAAAATCGATGCCCATGAGATCAGGTAGACGGGCGTCCTGAGGGCCGGAATGCCGAACGTGTACACGACGGCGTGGGCGATACGGGCGAAGAAGAACACTTTTGCCCACGTGCCAACGGTTTCAGCAATAGATACATCACCGAGCAGGCCTGCGGCAACAACAACGGCTATAAATGCAGGCATGGTTTCAACCATGTTCAGGTGAGCGCGTTTTGCGCGGTCCATCCACAATGGTGTTTCCGGTTCTTGTTTCGGGAAGTTTTCCGGATAGTTGGTCAGGAACGTGGGAATGCCCCAAACGAACATGCGGCCAACAATATATGGGGTCCATAGAAAGAGGGTAAGAATGCCGCTGAGGGCAAGATAATAATATGCGGTTTCCATGATGATATTCCTATGATGGGGCGGAGCGAGCCGGTTGTGCGCTCACTCCGCCGCAAGGTTTAGAGGTCGGTCGCTGCCGTGTGACGGATTTTTTTCCAGTTGGTCTCAGCTTTGGCGATCGCGCCTTCTGGGTCCTTCTGGTAAGCTTTAAAAATGTCTTCGCTCAGGAAAACGTAGAGCTTGCCGTTGCGGACATCAGCCCAGCGTGGGTCGCCATCAAATTTCTTGCCGACAGAAACACCAAAGGTGCAGAATCCGCCATTTTGAGGCAGGAAGCTGGCCGGGTTCGCTTTGAATGTATCCAGGTTGGCCTGACTGGTAAAATAATATGCAACGCCGTCGTGGACCGCTGCAAATTTCGCCGATCCTTCAATCCGATTGCCGGTACTGATGAACGCAACCGTGTCCACACCGTGCAGAGCAAGCGGAGCAGCTGCAGCGGTCAGGCCGGAAGATACATTATACTCGTCCGCTGCCATTGCAGGAGTAGCAACAAAGGTGGCCAGAGCAATTGCGGTGGCCAGAGTTAATTTCTTAAACATAGTTAGTTCCTTTTCATTCAATTCTATTTTGGGGGAATTTGCCCCAATGACTTTGCAACCAAAACGGTCACGCGAGTTGACGACAGGAAATTTGCTTCAAGCGAAATGATGTGACTTTCGGGGAAGAAGATGTGTCCAGCAGGAGGGTGCTGAAAATCTTCGGGAATGTAGGTCACTGCATTCGATTGATGAGTCGCTCCTTCAATGTCGTTGGAGCGCCTTTCTCTTAGATGGGACGATAAAGCAATATCACGACTTTATATAGCGACTAATAGTCAAATCACTGGGACGATATGCAAATTATTCTAGCATTTGTCGGTATAAAGTTGGTGCTACACCGAATTTTCCGGCAAAGGCTCGGGTGAATGCAGCCGGTGACTGATAACCGGTTTGTATTGCCACTTGCTGCACAGTGCAGTTGCTATGATCCAGTATCGAAAGCGCCTTTTGCAGCCGCCAGTCCGTCAGGTAGGACATTGGGCCTTGCCCCACCAGATCGCCAAACCGTTCAGCAAAGCGGCTGCGTGACATGCCTACTTGACGTGCCAGTGATTCGACCGTCCATGATCCGGTTGGATCCCGGTGCATCAGTTCCAGTGCATGTCCAATTTGTGGATCCTGAAACCCTTTTAGCAATGCGCCAATCTCTTCCTGTTCCTCAATCCCTGCGCGCAACAGTTCGATAAACATGATTTCCGACAACCGGCGGACGGAGGCATCTGATCCGACATTGTCTGAAAACATTTGACGGCTGATCAATCGCAAAATTTCATCGAGCCATGGATTCTGTGCGCGCATTGACGCAGTGGTGAGCAAGTGATCCGGTAGTGAACGCAAAATCGGATGATCAGCATTTTTGCGAAATGTGAAGTGACCGCAAATTAGCTGTGTCGAGGCAGTATCCTTGCCTTCTCCGACAACCAGCACACCATCACCGTCATATTGCACCGCTTCCAAGACGTGCTCCAGCGGCGGTGCATCTTCAACCGGGGCGTCCGACAATATATGTGTTTGTCCTTTGGGGATCAAAATCAAATCGCCCGGGCCGAGTATGATAGCTTCCTCATCGGGAAGCTTCACATGACATTGCCCCTGGACAACCAGGTGAAAGCGCGCCGCTTGTTCAAGTACCGGAACCGAAACCGACCAAGTTCCCGAAAAGTCAGTGCGAAAATAGAGCGCGCCCCTTAGGTCGAGCGTATCCAAAATGTCATTGAGAATATCCATGGTGAAACGGTATAACTTTACCAATAGTCTCGCAACAGGCCGTGAATTCCCTATTTGTCCCAATGATGATGCGAATCGTCCAGAAAGAGTGCTTGGGTTTGAAGCGTCAGATTGATCGACCACCGTTCCGCTGATCTCATTCCAAAGTCCGTTTTCGGGATGTAGCGGTCATTGTCAGCAGGTCATGTGCGTCGCATTTCAGCTTCCTACTCTCAATTCAATTTTTTACCTTAGCCAGCCAACTGGCCTAGGGCAAAGCTCTGTGCCGCATCGCGAACCTCTTCGGCCAATTCTGAATCGGGTAGCGATTTGGCAATAACCATGCCGCCTACGCACAAGGCTGCAAGTGACAATGCGCGCTGTCGTGCCTCCCCGTCCTTTTCACCAATGCCATTCTCGAACAATCCCACCATTGCTTCCAGCAATTCCATATAGGATGTCTGCACCTGCGGATTTGATCGGGCTATGTCTGAGGGTAACGCGATCATTGGGCATTGTCCGTCAAGATCGCCCAAATGTTTCGATGACAGATATCCGGATATCATCTGACGGACCATGTCTTCCCCAGGCGAGCTCGGGTCGACGCCCGCATCTCTGCGCCATTCCGCGCCGCGTCCATGCAGAAAGCTGGATACGGCCGCGTGGTGGAGCTGTTCTTTGGTTTTGAAATGATTGTAAAATCCGCCACGCGTCAGTCCCGCATTTTCCATGACCATATCGATTGTGACATCTTGAAAGCCGTGGCGGTTGAAAAGAATTCTTGCCGATTCTACAATCTTCGTCCGTGTCTGCTGCTTATGCTCCGCACTGTAAGGCATTGGTGTTCTCTCCGTTTTGCGGGACTATAAAATAGTTCTAAAAATGTTCTTTAACATATTTAGAACGACGCAATAAAGGCCTCAAGAAAGTCACCAACACCTCAGAGGAGAATAAAATGCAGAAATTCATCTTGGCCTATCATGGCGGCAACACTTCGATGACACCGGAAGAAGGACAGCAGCATATGCAAAAATGGATGGCCTGGATGGATGGTCTTGGTGATGCGGTAGTTGATCGCGGCCTTCCTGTTGGTCAATCGATCACAGTCAGTGCGGACGGCGTGACCGATGATGGCGGTGCCAATCCATTATCCGGGATTACCATCATTCAGGCTGAAAGCCAGGATGCGGCTATTGCCATGACAGAAAAATCTCCGCACCTCGACATTGGCGGAACTATCGAACTGGCTCCGGCGATGGACATGCCCATGTAAGGGGGTGGTCAACGGACACTTACTGGCAATCATCGCGAAGTAGAAAGTATCAGGATGAGAGATATCGCAGCACTGACATTCATAACTTTAAATGGTGTTATGCAGGCCGTGCGGCTGCCTGATGAAGATCGCTCAGGCGGTTTTACATCAGGCGGCTGGGCCTCAGAATATTGGGACCCGGTCATGGAACAGGTGCAAAAGGAAGCGATGGCGGAGCCCTATGATATGCTGCTGGGCCGGAAAACCTATGAGATGTTTTCTAGTCATCAGGACACCAGCATGAACGATGGTCATGTTTATGTTGTCTCATCTGAAAAAAATGATCCTGAATGGGCGAACACGACCTTCCTTTCAGGCGATATTGTCTCCGAGATCACCAAACTCAAAAATCAGGACGGACCATTATTGCAAATCCACGGCAGTTGGCAATTGATCCAAACATTGCGGGCGGCAAACCTGATCGATGAATTTCGTCTGTGGACATTTCCCGTGATTGTTGGTGCGGGAAAGCGGCTATTTGGCAGCAATATCGACACAGAGGAGCTTAATCTCGTGAAAACAGCTCCCACCGGCAACGGTGTCATTATGAGTGTGTACCGAAAACCGGATTAGATTGCGGCGAAAAAGGCGAACCTATTGCGCCGGGAACCAGCGGCCTTCAAACACAACACCTTTGACCTGTACCTCCTGTAATTTGGGGGCACCGCCTTTATAGGGATCGCGGTCCAGCACCGTGAAATCGGCTTTTTTGCCGGTGGCAATGCTACCAACCATTGCATCAAGCCCAATGACTTGAGCGGCCTCGATCGTGATAGCGCGCAAGGCCTTGTCCAGCGAAAGCCGTTCGGCGGGGGCCTTGGCATTGCCGTCCAATGTGATCCGGTTGCTTGCCACCCAGGCAAGGTAAAGCGGGTCAATTGGCGCCATATTGAAATCGCTATGCAAGCCAAGCGGGACGCCTTTGCGTTCAAGCGAACCGAGCCGGCTCATTTGCGCGGCGCGGTCGGGACCCATGCCGGTCTTGGCATAGGTATCGCCGAGTATCCGGATGTAATTGGGCTGGGCTGAGACATAGAGACCCATTTTGCCAATCCGCCGGTTTTGCGCTTCGGTCGAATAGCCGAGATGCTCCATGACAATATCCTGACCGTTTTTAACGGAAAGTTTCTCTGTGATATCGAGCACCACATCGAGACCCTTGTCGCCATTAACGTGGGTATGGAGGTTCCAGCCGGCATCCCAGAACCGTTCGGTTTGCCTAAGTAGTTCGTCCGGCTCGGTCAGCCATTTCCCCTCATGACCATCGCTATAGCCGGGAGGATTCATCTGCATATACTGGGCAAAAAATGCGCCATCGGCGAACAGCTTTACCCGATTGGAGAAGAAGAATTTATCGCTGTCATATTTGGCTTTCATGTCCTTCAGCCAGATGTTGGGATCGCCGGTGACCAGCGGTGCAACCGGAATCGCGAGGATGCGCAACGGGGTTGTTGGTTGGTCATAAAGACTCTTGAATAGCTGCGATTCCATCTCGGGTCCGCCAAAGCCGCCAAAGGCCAGGTCTGCACTTGTCGTCACGCCGTTTTCGAGCATCATCTGGCGCATATCGATTAATCCCTGCCGCACCTTTGCAGGAGAGAAGAGATAGGGACGAAGCTTTTCAATGCCATTGAACAGAGCGGTTTCGTGAATGATCCCGCTCGCATAATCGGCGTGACCAGGGTCGATCTGAGGCTTGTCAAACTCTGCCTTGAACGCGGCGGCGGTGCCGATGCCGAGCAAATCCAGGGCCTTTGAATTGGCGATAATTTCATGAAAACTGCGCTGCCAGATAACCACCGCCCGATCAGGTGCGATACTGTCTAGGGCCGTGCGGTCCATATCACCATGGAACAGCTTGTGATGGCCCCAGGTGATGAACAGCTCATCCTGACTTTTTGCGAGCTCCTCGCGTAGTCGCTTCTCATAGCTGGCCTTGCCGCGCGCTGCGGGATAGGCCTTTCCGGGTAGCTCCCAGGCCTCTGGACTGATGAAGGGGATTGGCAGCATCATGATCGTCTGCATCGGGTGGATATGCGGTTCGACAAAGCCAGGCATCAGGATATTTTGGTCAAATTGCCGGTCTACCGTCACGGCACGGCCTTCTGTCCAGGCGCTCAGGTCGTCGAGTGATTGGCCCAGTCCCAGAACGATCCCGTTGGCGGTCGCCACATATCTGGCTTCAGGATAGCCGGGTTCCATGGTGATGATTTTGGCTGCTTCGTAAACGGTAACGTCTGGATAGGGCTGAGCGGCAGGAGGCTCATTTGCTGCCGCCATGCTCGAAAAGGCTATTATTGCCCACCATGCGACCGCTTGGCGCCATAAATAATGCATATCTTTCTCCCCTTATCGGGAAGCTATGCGCTTTGCGTGTGCTTGCCAAGCTATCAGTTTTTGGAGGGATCCTCACGCGCTTCCCGGACATGCTCGCGCCAGGCAATGAACAGGCCGGAACCGATAATGATCGGTGCGCCCAGCAGGATCGACAGGCCGGGCCATTGGCTGAACACAATGATGCCGATGATTGTCGCCCATAAGAGCGCGCTATAGTCCATCGGCATGATGGTGGACACGGGTGCAAAGCGCAACGATTGGGTGATTGTCAGCTGACCAATCGCGCCGAATATGCCAACGCCGAGCAAATAGGCCCAAGTCTGGGCATCATGTCCGCCGCCATAGATATAGGCGCAGACGGCCAATGCCGGCAGGGTATAGACGGAGAACCAGAATATCGTGACAATGCTGGTTTCTGTGCGCCCGAGCATCCGGATGACAAGGGTGACCGATGCCGTAACCAATGCGCCGATCAATGCTACGGTTGCACCAAAGGCCGGGATCAGATTGCCACCCGGCTGGATGACCACCAAAACACCGATAAAGCCGATCAGGATTGCCGACCAGCGCCGGATACCGACTTTCTCGCGAAGAATGAGGGCTGCGAACAGCGTCGCAAATATCGGTACGGTGAAGCTGATTGTTGTCGCATCGGCTAGCGGCAGCAAGGTCATGGCCCAGAAATTCAGACCCATGGCAAAGATACCGAGCGCAGATCGCAGGATGTGCAGTTTATGCTTGTCGGACTTGATCGCTGGCCAACCAGCATGACTTCGCCAGATCAAAAAGCAGATCAGAGGCATGGCGGTGAGTTGGCGGTAAAACAGGCTTTCGGTGACGTGAACGCCCTGTCCGCCGGCCAGTTTCACAAAGGCAAACATGATGGCAAGCGAGAGCATTGCGGCCAATCGGGTGATTATCCCCGCCATCGGCCGGTTTTGGCCGACTATGGGAGATTGAACCGATGTCGGCTTGACCGGCACTTTATCTAAAACATCAGTTGTCATCTGGTTGCTAGAATGGTGGTGAAATAGCTCATTTTGTTGACGATAGGCGCAATCGGATTGTCAATGCAATTGCGTATCGCAGCGGAGCTCTGTTGCTTTTGTAATTTTATTACGCGCGACATTGCATGCTTATCGGCGGTGAATTATATATATCGGTAAAGAAAATGCCGTTTCAACGAGTCCTTTTTCGTTGATATTCGGGTTAAAACACAATTTCAGGAGCTTTATATGCTGGACACCACCACCAACCCACAGGATCCGATTGTCGAAGAAGTCGCCGAATTGGTTGCGCGGTCGCGTGCAGCGCAGCAGCAAATCGAAAACTATACCCAGGAACAGGTTGATGAGCTCATCCGTGCGATGGTGTGGGCAGTTGCTGAAGAATCGGTAGCAGAGAAAATTGCGCAACATACAGTCGATGAAACACAGCTGGGCAATTATGACGGCAAATATCTGAAAATTTTCCGCAAAACCCGGGCCACCCTGTTCGACATTATCAACGATAAGTCAGTCGGCATCATCGAGGAAGATCACGAGCGAAACATCGTGAAAATTGCCAAGCCGGTGGGCGTCATTGGTGCTTTGTCGCCATCGACTAATCCAGAAGCCACGCCAGTGATTAAGGCGATCTCCGCGGTTAAAGGACGCAACTCAATCATTGTTGCTCCACATCCGCGGGCCAAACTAACGAACAAGATGATTTGCGATCTGATGCGCGATGCCATTGTGAAAATGGGTGCACCCGCTGATCTGGTAATCAGTATAGATGTGCCATCAGTTGAGAAAACCAATGAGCTGATGCGGCAATGTGACCGAGTACTTGCGACCGGTGGCGGTGCGATGGTTACCGCGGCCTATTCCAGCGGCACGCCGGCTCTGGGTGTCGGCGTCGGCAATGCGGTAATCACGGTGGATGAAAGCGCTGACCTTGATGATGCTGCAGAGAAAATCCGCATTTCCAAGACACTGGATCTGGCGGCTAGCTGTTCTTCCGACAATAGCGTAATATTGGTCGATGCTATTTACGATGAGATGGTAGAAAAACTGAAGCATCAGGGCGGTTATCTGGTCAACGAAGAAGAAAAGCAGAAATTGCAGGACGCGCTTTGGCCAGACGGTCATTTTAACACTGCGATCGTTGCACAACCCGCAGAGAAAATTGCGGGAATGGCGGGTTTTAACCTACCAGAAGGGCGCACATTCTTCATAGTGCCTGAAACCGGTTTTGGTGCTGATTTCCCATTCTCTGGCGAGAAACTGACGGTCATCATGGCGCTTTACCGGGCAGCAGATATCGAAGAAGCGATCGCGTTGACTAATAATATTCAGGCCTATCAGGGGCAGGGACATAGTTGCGGTCTCTATTCCCAGTCAGACGAGAATATCATGAAGCTCGCCAATGCAACCCGCACATCCCGTGTAATGGTGAATCAGCCACAGTCGGCTTCTAACAGCGGAAACTTGTGGAACGGGATGCGTCAGACATTCTCTCTCGGCTGTGGCAGCTGGGGTGGCAATGGCACCAACAACAACATTACGTGGCGCGATCTGATCAACGAAACCTGGGTGTCGAAGCCATTGGCAATATCCAAAGAACTGCCTTCGGATGAAGACCTGTTCGGAGACGTGATGCGGAAGCTGGCGTAGCGCTGTCTTTGTCAAACTTTCCTAAGCAAAAGCCTTTCTGACATGGAAGGGGCAAAGGTCCTGCAATGATGCGCTTATTATTGATCCTGATGGCGAGCCTGTGTTTTGCCTTGCAGCCGACTGCTGCCCAGAAGCGGATTGCGATAAGCTTTGACGATATTCCACGTCATGCTGGCAGTTTTTTTACGCCCGATGAGCGTGCGATAAAGCTGATCGCAGCGCTGGCAGAGGCGGGGGTCGAACAGGCCGGCTTTTTTGTGACGACCGGTAATCTGGACAAAGAGGCGGGCAAAGGCGGTGAAGACCGTATCCGGGCCTATGTTGCCGCTGGCCACGTGATCGGCAATCACACAAAAACCCACCCTTGGCTGTCCAGGACAAAGGTTGAAGATTATATTGCAGAAATCGATGAAGCCGAAAAATGGCTGAAAGGCCGTCCCGGCTATCGTCCTTGGTTTCGCTATCCCTATCTGGACGAGGGCCGCCGTGATCTTGAAAAGCGCGAAGCCGTGCGCAGGGCGCTATCGGAACGCGGTCTGTTGAACGCTTATATCACAATCGACAATTATGACTGGCACATAGACCGTCTCGCATCACAAGCCGCTAAACAGGGCAAAACCATGGATATGGATGCGTTGCGCGCCCTGTATGTCGAGACGATGGTGGATACTGCCAATTTCTATAACAATATCGCGATGCAATCCTCCGGCCGTTCTCCGGCTCATATGCTGTTGTTGCACGAAACCGATATTGCAGCGCTATTCATTGACGATTTGGTGCGCGGACTTGTCGCTGATGGTTGGGCCATCATCACAATGGACGAGGCTTATGCTGATCCCATTGCCCGGACGGAACCCGATACCTGGTTTCTCGGGAGCGGCCGGGTTGCAGCCATGGCACATATAAATGGCTCTGCTCCCCGTGAACTTGTGTATGAACGAACCGATGAAGATGTTTTGAATCGGCTTTTTTCAGAACGGGTGTTGAAAGAGAAATGGAACGAAAACAAATGACGGATCAATTTTCCCTGACAGATGATCAATTGGCTATTCAGGATATGGCCCAGAAATTTACCGCCGATGCGATTACTCCTCATGCCGGTAAATGGGACGAAGAGCATATCTTTCCGCGGGATGTCATCAAGCAAAGTGCGGAACTGGGTTTTGGCGGCATATATGTATCCGAAGAATCCGGAGGTATTGGTCTTGGCCGGTTGGAAAGCGCGATCATCATGGAAGCCATGGCCTATGGCTGTCCTTCAACCAGCGCGTTCATCTCGATCCATAATATGGCAGCCTGGATGATTGATACATTCGGCGCACAAGCGGTGAAGGACAAATATCTACCCGACCTGATCAGCATGGAGAAAATCTCGAGCTATTGTCTGACCGAGCCGGGTGCCGGTTCGGACGCTGCATCTTTGAAAACCAAGGCGGTGCGAGATGGCGATCACTATGTTGTTAGCGGATCAAAAGCGTTTATTTCCGGCGGTGGCCAGAATGAAATTTACGTCACCATGACGCGGACTTCGGATGATGGTGCCAGCGGCGTGACTTGCCTGGTCATTGAAAAGGACATGGAAGGTGTCAGCTTCGGAGCGAATGAGAAGAAGCTTGGCTGGCATTCGCAACCGACCGCGCAAGTGAATTTCGACAATGTTCGTGTGCCCGTAGAAAACCGGGTCGGCGGCGAAGGCGAGGGCTTTCGCATTGCCATGGCTGGTCTTGATGGCGGTCGGTTGAATATCGGCGCGTGTTCTCTCGGTGGGGCGCAGCGCTGCCTGGATGAAGCAGTAGCCTACACAAAAGAGCGCAAGCAATTTGGTAAAAGCATCAGCGACTTCCAGAACACCCAGTTCATGCTCGCCGACATGGCAACCGACCTCGAATCTTCGCGAGCTCTGCTTTATATGGCCGCAGTAAAGGTCACGCAGGGTGCGCCGGACAAGACCAAATTTGCGGCCATGGCCAAACGGCTTGCGACTGACAATGGTTCCAAAATTGTGAATGACGCTCTGCAACTCTTTGGTGGCTATGGCTATTTGCAGGACTATCCGATCGAACGGTTCTGGCGCGATCTGCGTGTTCACTCGATCCTCGAAGGCACCAATCAGGTCATGCGGATGATTGTTTCGCGTGAAATGCTGCGACAATGACCACTGCGTCCTCCCAAAAATAGAAAGACAAAATGACCGAAGACCTAATCATCAAGAAGACGGGCCGGGTCGGGCATATCAGCCTCAACCGCCCCAAAGTCATCCACTCCCTTAATCTTGCGATGTGCGAAGCGATGCGCGATATACTGATTGCATGGCGGGACGATGACAGTGTTGAAGCTGTAATTATTGACCATAGTGAGGGCCGTGGTTTCTGTGCCGGTGGTGATATCGCCATGTTGCAGGCCTCAGGCAAAAAGGACGGCAAAGAAGGCCGGGCGTTTTTCTACAAGGAATATCAGCTCAACCATCTTCTATTCGAATATCCGAAACCTGTTGTCGCCTTCATGGATGGCATTACCATGGGCGGCGGCGTTGGTATTTCCCAGCCAGCCCAATATCGCGTTGCGACCGAGAATACTCGTTTTGCCATGCCGGAGACAGGTATTGGGCTCTTTCCCGATGTTGGCGGAGGCTGGTTCTTATCGCGGCTGGAAGGGCGCTTGGGACAGTTTCTTGCGCTCACTGGCGCGCGGTTAGACGGGGCAGAATGCAAAGAAGTGGGGCTAGCAACCCATTATGTACCATCCGAAAATCTTGAAGAAGCCAAGCAGCGGATCAGCGAAAATCCCAACCGTATCGACGGGATATTGGGGCAGCTTTCTGATATTGTGCCAACTGCGCGGATCACCGAAAATTTGGACAAGATCGACAAGTTTTTTGCCTCGGATGTGTATGAAGAGATTCTTGATGCTCTCGATGCTGATGATGGCGATTGGGCGGCAAAAGAGCGCGATACGCTGGGTACCAAGAGCCCGCAAACCTGTAAGGTGGCACTACGCCAACTGAGGGAAGGCGCAGCGATGGAAAGCTTTGCCGATGAGATGCGCAATGAATATCGGATCGCCTCGCGTGTGCTGGTCCGGCATGATTTTATCGAGGGTGTTCGGGCCTTGATTGTCGATAAGGATAATGATCCCAAATGGGATCCTGCGACACCCGAAGAAACATGTGACGAATTGATCGACAGCATTTTTGCGCCGTTACCGGCAGATGAGGAATGGAAACCGCTATGACCTATGAAACAATTCTGACCGAAAAAAAGGGGCAAGTCACGCTGATCACCTTGAACCGGCCCAAGTCGCTCAATGCGCTGAACAGCCAGGTTCTGGATGAATTGATCAACGCCTTTGCGGCATATCAAGCAGACGAAACACAGCTTTGCGCGGTACTTACTGGTTCCGGTGACAAGGCCTTTGCTGCCGGTGCGGATATCAAGGAAATGTATGAGAAATCTGCCGCTGACTTCTATCTGGAAGATTTTTTCTCCAAGTGGACCAGTCAGATCGTCAAGACCACGCGCAAGCCATGGATCGCGGCGGTAAATGGTTTTGCATTGGGCGGCGGTTGCGAATTGGCGATGATGGCGGACTTTATCATTGCAAGTGAAAACGCCAAATTCGGTCAGCCGGAAATCAAGCTGGGCGTTGCGCCGGGCATGGGTGGATCACAGCGCCTGACCCGCGCTGTAGGCAAGTCCAAATCGATGGACATGTGCCTGACCGGTCGGATGATGGATGCAGAAGAAGCGGAACGATCCGGTCTGGTGGCGCGGGTCGTAGCGCATGATCAACTCGTCGATGAAGCCGTCAAAGCCGCTGGCACAATTGCCTCGATGCCACCGATGGCGATTCAAGTGAACAAGGAAATGGTCAATGCCGCGTTTGAAACAATGCTGGATCAAGGCCTGTTGCACGAGCGGCGGCTGTTCCAGATACTGACGGCTACCGAGGACAAGGCCGAAGGCATGGCTGCGTTTATCGAGAAGCGCGAAGGCAATTGGAAGGGGCGTTGAACCTAAAGGCTGTCGTACTGGTTTTTTTTGGATTAGCCTCAATCTTTTGGGCAATCTGGACGTGGTTTGCTTGGAAGAAAGGTAAGCCTACTCCGCTGGAGTTAATTGGCGCGGTGAAGGAGCCGCGGACAGAGTTGGGCACCGTTTCGCTTGCGTTCGAAGTTTCTTTTGAAGTTGCTATCGGATTGCTTTCTATCTGGATTGGCTGGTCATTGTTGTCGGCAACGGGAGAATTATTATGAAAATCGGATTTATCGGTCTCGGCAATATGGGTGGGGGAATGGCTGCCAATCTCGCGAAAGCGGGTCATGAGGTACATGCTTTTGATTTGTCTGGTGAAGCGCTGGCCAAGGCAGGAGAGGCCGGGTGCCATCCTGTCAGTGATGCTGCCGATGCTATCCGTCATATGGAAGCTGTCGTCACGATGTTGCCGGCCGGGAAGCATGTGCGGTCTGTCTATGCTAATGATGTGATCATCAATGCCGGACCGGGTACCTTGGTGCTGGATTGCTCGACTATCGACGTCGATAGCGCGCGCGACGTGGCTGATATGGCCAAGGCAAAGAATATCCTTCCAGTGGATGCCCCCGTATCCGGTGGTATTGCTGCGGCCAATGGCGGTACGCTGACCTTCATGGTTGGCGGTAGCGAAGAGGCGTTTAAACGGGCCGAACCGATTTTGTCGGATATGGGTAAAGCCGTCATTCATGCCGGTGACAATGGAGCAGGACAAGCGGCGAAGATCTGCAACAATATGTTGCTTGGCGCTTCCATGATTGCGACTTGCGAGACCTTTAAAATGGCTGAAAAACTGGGACTCGACCTTCAGAATTTCTATGACATTTCATCGAAGGCGTCGGGGCAGAACTGGTCGATGACAAGCTATTGCCCGGTGCCCGGCGTCGGACCGCAAAGCCCGGCTGACAATGGCTATGAAGGTGGCTTCGCCGCAGCTTTGATGCTGAAAGACCTGCGTCTTGCCATGGAAGCGGCGGAAAGTGCTGGTGCTCAGGTTCCGATGGGCGAGAAAGCACGAGCGCTTTATGAGCAATATGCCGAAGCAAACGGGCAAGGCGGAATGGATTTTTCCGGCATCATCAACATGCTGGGCGACTGATCAACGTTGGATTCTCTACCGGACTTAAGTGGATGGGCGATTGCTGGCGGCGTCGCTGTTGTAATTGCAGCCATTGCTGCGATCGCGGAACGTCGCCGCAATAATCGCAAGAATATCGAAAAAGTCGGCTTCATGCCTTGGCCTTTTGTCATGCTGATGTCCCTGCTCTTTGCGGCGATCAGCATCGGTCTGGCGTTTAAAGGTCACTGATCGTTGTCGGGTGAACCCTGACAGGCGGCCTTGCGATCATAATCAGCGCTGGCAAACTCTTCGAAGCGTCCTCCATCTCGAAGTACATAATCCGTCACCTTCAGCTGATCTGGGGCGATACGTTGATAGCGGGTTCGGCCAGTCTCGACTGCGGCATTATGCCAAGTCGCGACGAATGAATCATTTGAGGCGAGGGCGGTCAGATCATGATCCACACCATTGCTGCCTATCCAGCGACCACGCCAACGGTTTTCTCCGTCCGGGAGGTAATCCGCGTGACCAGTAAATCGCATTGCCGAACTGCCTTCACCCCTAACTTGATAGTCCAGCGTCAGCCCCCGGTTTCCGGCCAACGAGCAAACAGAAAGAGACATTCTGGCGGGCTGCCCGAACAGGGATCCTTTGCCAGACCAGTCGCCAAGCAACCAATCGGGAGTAGCTCTGTCATCAATTGGCGTTGGGGTCTCAACTGCCAGCATCAAAGGCAGCCACAATAAAGAAGAGATCATTGGCTGTCATTCTCGAACAGCATCATCGCATTGTCGTCAGGATCATAGAAGGTCAACAGTTTCACCAAACCGGGAATATGCTGGATTTCCCCATCCTGCTTCACCTGTGCCGCGTCCAGACTAGCCTTTGCCTCAACTATGTCCTTCACGCCCCAGACAGGGGTGGCCCCACCACCTTTTTCCACTTTCTCAAGCTGGCTGAGACCCAGATTGACGTTGGCCAGTCCGGTGGACATCTCGCCCCAGGCAATGTCCTCATTCTTGTAAAGCAGCTCAAAGTTCAGGATATTCGCATACCATTCGATGGATGCATCAATATCGCTGACGCCCATGGAAACGGTGAGGTCGCCGTCATAGCTAATAGTCATCTTGAACACTCCTGTTTTTCGAGTCGCGGTTGATTTATAGTCAGAAAAGTATAGTAGATAAAATATTATGTCAATTTTGTCTCTATCGACGGTTCTCGCGCTCAGCCGCTATCGCTGGACCATTGCGATACTGGCCGCGCTTTCCGGCAGAGGTGCGCGATTTGTGGAGATATTAAATCGCGTTGGTCTGTCACGGGACAGTCTGTCTCGGGCGTTGGAACAACTTATCGATGCGGGTTGGGTGATCCGCAATCCGGGCCATGGTCATCCGCTGCGCCCCGAATATCTGTTGACGGAAAGCGGTCAGGCGCTGGCGCAAGTGGCAAGCGCAATCCTTAAGACGCAGAACCGTCTTGAAATTCCTGTAAAAGACATGACCCGCTGGACCCTGCCGCTGGTTCACGTTCTCGCCGCCGGTCAGACCCGTTTCAGTGGAATAGAGCGGGCTTTGCCAAAAGCATCGCCGCGTGCCGTTTCGTTGAGCTTAAAGGCGACAACAGCGCAGCGGCTTGTGCAAAGAAAAGTGTTGGACGGGTTTCCCCCGACAACAGAATATCTTCTCGCAAAAAACGGCAAATATTTCGCCGAAGCTTTGGAAATTGCTTAGAGGCAGGCCTCAAGCAAGGGTTGCTCAAAACCATATTGCCGTGCTTTTTCAAGCGTATAAGGACGCAGGCCGGAGGATTGATATTCGCCGATGATCTTGCCGTCGGCATCCTCGTCCAGATATTGATATTTGAACAATTCCTGCGTCACGATTACGTCACCTTCCATCCCGATTACTTCGGTGATGTTGGTGGTACGGCGAGAACCATCACGCAAACGTTTTACCTGAACGATCAGATCGACGGATTCCGCAATCTGACGCGAAATGGCTTCTTTCGGGATCTTGATGTCGCCCATCAGAATCATGTTTTCCATACGGCCGAGACACTCGCGCGGACTGTTGGCGTGAAGCGTACACATCGAACCATCATGGCCGGTGTTCATGGCGGCGAGAAGGTCAAAACATTCGGCGCCACGAATCTCACCTAGGATAATCCGATCAGGACGCATACGCAGAGCGTTTTTCACCAAGTCGCCGATGGTAATGGCGCCTTCGCCTTCGAGGTTAGGAGGACGGGTTTCAAGCGGCAACCAGTGTGGTTGTTGCAAGCGAAGTTCGGCGGCATCCTCAATGGTCAGCACGCGTTCACCCGGATCGATCATTTTCGACATGGCGTTGAGCATGGTCGTTTTACCAGAACCTGTACCACCAGAGATAACAACGTTAAACCGGCATGCTCCAGCGATCTTAAGTGCTGTACACATCGCTGTCGACATGGAACCAAAGCCCTGCATCATGTCGAGGGTAATCGGTTTGTCCGAGAATTTACGAATGGAGATCGCTGTGCCTTTAAGGCTCAGTGGCGGCACGATGACGTTCACACGAGAACCGTCGGCGAGACGCGCATCGGCAAGCGGTGTCGTTTGGTCGACGCGGCGACCGACCTGGTTCACGATACGTTGTGCAATCTGAAAGAGATGCTCTTCATCGCGGAACTGAATCGGCGCGATCTCGAGCTTACCCTTTTTCTCGATGTAGGTCTGTTCAGGACCGTTTACCATGATATCAGAGATATCCGGGTCCCCAAGCAGCTCTTCAAGAGGTCCAAAGCCAAGCAACTCGTCAACCAACACTTTTTCTAGCGCAAATTGTTCACGCCGGTTCAATGTCAGTTTCAGCTCGGTCAACACTTCCATGATGATCGGACGGAATTCTTCGGTTAGCTCTTCCTTGTTAAGCGTTGCCGCAGCTTCGGGATCTACCCGTTCAAGCAGGCGAGGAAGAACCTGTTCTTTAATTTTGTGGACGGAGGCACCAAAACCTTCATCTTTGTTTGAATCTTCTGGTGCTGCATTGGAACGGTCAGCCAGCCGCGACATTGCATCATCTTTGTCGGGAGCGGCTGCGCTTTGTTGCTCTCCTGGAAGGGGAACAGCGTCAATGGGGGGAAACTGATCGCCACCGTCTGACTTATCTGCATTATCCTGATCAGCGGGTTTTGATCCTCCACCGCCAGACATAGGCTTCGCAACGCCAAATGACGGTCTACCACCGCCCAATCCGTTTTTCTTACCAAATGCGCTCATGTCTCTCCGCCGGAAATAGTTTGTTCCCAAATCATCAGACATCTCTTTCAAGGAAAATGGTTAATGTTTGGATAATGCTGTGGGACAGTTTTGGTTTTGAACATATTGTTACACCTGAAAAATGGAGGTTGTTTCTTGACGGATAGCCTGCAATCGAGGGCGATATTCTCTTTTTGATTGGACTGATGTTGCAGGCGGACAAAAATATTGGAAAGACAGTGGCGGGCAGCGGTATCCTCCTTGCCTTGATTGCTTTTTCCGGTTTTCCGATTGGTGATGCGTTTATCAAGTCGATGGCGGGCGACTGGCCCGCCCCGGCGGTTGCTGCTTTGCGCTTTACGATTGGTGCGGTTGCCCTTGCCATGATCCTATATTGGCGAGAGGGCATGGCGGGCTTCCAGATCAACCGACCTTGGTTGCATGTCGCGCGCGGCTTTGCTTTGACGGTTGGGACCATCACCTTTTTTTCCGCCATCTACATCATGCCATTGGCTGATGCGGTGGCGATTTCCTTTATCAATCCGATCCTGACCGCTTTGTTTTCGGGTTGGTTTTTGAAAGAAAAAATGCGGCCTGCGACATGGTTGGCGACGATTGTCGCCTTTGGCGGGGTTCTGATCATGCTCAGGCCCAATGTTGCTGCATTTGGCTGGGTCGCGATATTACCGCTATTTTCCGCGGTGGCTATGGCGGCAATGTTGATCCTGAATCGCATGGTTTCCAGCCAGCGCTCGATATTCGCGGCACAATTTTACATAGCTTTCTGGGCTGCCATATTCCTATCCATCGCTTCGGTTATCGGTCACGTGCTCGTGCCAGTGATGTATGTCCCCGGTGCGCCTGATTGGGATGTGATCTTGCGCTGTGCGATTGTTGCTATCACCGCAACCAGCTGTCATTTCTTGCTCTACATGGCGACGATGCGGACGACAGCGGCCGCGATCGCGCCGATTGTCTATATACAGCTGATCATTGCTTCGGCGATCAGCGTGTTTATATTCGGTGATGCTATTGACCCAGTCGCGCTGGTGGGCGGGAGTTTGATCTTGCTAAGCGGATTGTTCCTATGGCGCAGTGAGCGCAAAGCAACGACAGTGCTGGAAGCTTAGGAAACAGCCTCGGCCAATACGGTCAGGCCTTTTTCGTTTACCTCGGCAAATCCACCCTGAACGGTTATGACTTCAGCCTCTGCGCCTTCGCTGGCGTAAATGGACAGTTCCGCGTCACGGATGGTGGACATAAATGGCGCATGGCCAGCCAACACGCCAAAGTCGCCTTCCGTGCCGGGGACAACAACCATATAAACATCATCCGAGCGGACGAGCTTTTCAGGGGTTACGAGTTCGAAATGTAGGTTTGCCATCAATCTGTGTCCCTATTCCCCTCCCGTGAGGGAGGGGGAATGGATTAGGCCGCTTCTGCTGCCAGTTGTTTGCCTTTTTCAAGCGCTTCATCAATGCCGCCAACCATGTAGAAGGCATTTTCAGGAAGGTGATCATACTCACCGTCCACAACCGCTTTAAACGACTTGATCGTGTCTTCCAGATCCACGAACTTACCTGAAATGCCGGTAAAGACTTCCGCAACGTGGAAAGGCTGAGACAGGAACTTCTGGATCTTACGCGCACGGGCAACGACAAGTTTATCTTCTTCAGACAGCTCGTCCATGCCGAGAATGGCGATAATGTCCTGCAGCGACTTATATTTCTGCAGGATTTCCTGAACAGCACGGGCCGTGTCATAATGTTCCTGACCCACAACGCGTGGTTCGAGAACACGCGAGGTTGAATCAAGCGGGTCAACAGCGGGGTAGATACCCAGCTCCGAAATCGCACGGTTCAAAACGGTGGTTGCGTCCAAGTGAGCAAAAGATGTTGCCGGTGCAGGATCGGTCAAGTCATCGGCAGGAACGTAAATGGCCTGAACCGATGTAATCGAACCCTTGTTGGTGGATGTAATGCGTTCTTGCAGTGCCCCCATGTCGGTGGACAAGGTTGGCTGATAGCCCACCGCCGAAGGAATACGGCCGAGAAGTGCGGACACTTCCGACCCAGCCTGCGTGAAGCGGAAAATATTGTCGACGAAGAACAGAACGTCCTGGCCTTCAACGTCACGGAAATATTCCGCGATGGTCAGACCGGAAAGAGCAACACGGGCACGCGCTCCTGGAGGTTCGTTCATCTGACCATAGACCAGAGCCACTTTTGAACCTTCGGAGGTCGCATTGCCGTCTTCGCCTTTGGCGATAACGTTTGCGTCGAGAAATTCGTGATAAAGATCATTACCTTCGCGGGTACGCTCACCCACGCCAGCGAAAACGGATGTACCGCCATGGCCTTTGGCAATGTTGTTGATCAGTTCCTGAATAAGCACGGTCTTGCCCACGCCAGCACCGCCGAACAGGCCAATTTTACCGCCCTTTGCATAAGGGGCGAGAAGGTCAACAACCTTAATGCCAGTGACGAGAATTTCGCTGTCGGTGGACTGGTCCACAAAGGCAGGCGCTTCTGCGTGAATTGGTGCGGTGGTCTTGTGACCAATCGGACCAAGCTCATCAATAGGTTCACCCACAACATTCATGATGCGGCCGAGCGTTTCAGGGCCAACAGGCATGTTAATCTGGGCGCCGGTATCGGTAACTTCCTGACCGCGGGTCAAACCTTCGGTCGCGTCCATAGCGATGGTACGCACTGTGTTTTCGCCGAGATGCTGAGCAACCTCTAGCACCAGCCGGTTGCCGTTATTATCGGTTTCCAGAGCCGAGAGAATGGCCGGGATATCCGTATCAAAGGTGACGTCGACGACAGCGCCGATAACCTGTGAAATGCGGCCTACATTGTTGGTATTTGCCATTTTTCTTTCCTTGCGTACGTGCTTTAAAGCGCTTCAGCGCCAGCGATAATTTCAATCAATTCGGTGGTGATCGCGGCCTGACGGCTGCGGTTATAAATAATTGTCAGATTGTCGATCAGGTCGCCGGCGTTGCGCGTGGCGTTGTCCATCGCGGTCATCGACGCACCTTGCTCTGACGCCATATTCTCAAGCAATGCGCCGAAAAGCTGGGTGGTCAGATTGCGTGGTAACAACTCGGTGAGGATTTCTTCCTCATCAGGTTCATATTCTGTCGACGCGCCCGATGCTTCGTCGCCGGATGTGTCGAGGGCGACAGGAATAATCTGTTGCACCGTTGGTTCCTGCAACAAGGCTGATTTGAATTTCGAGTAGAAGAGATGAGCAACATCAAATTTGCCTTCTTCCACCAGCGTAGTCAAATCCGCTGCAATCGCTTTGGCTTCTTCAAAGCCAGGTGTTTTTGCGTCTGTCGTGTCAAAATGCTTCAATATCTGATCAGGATACATTCGCTTGATCACTGGAATGCCTTTGCGGCCAACCATGTAAAACAGGACAGTCTTACCATCCTTGGTCAGCTGTTCGGCCTTCAACCGCGCTTCTTTAACGATGTTGGCGTTAAACGCTCCGCAAAGCCCGCGATCTGAGGTTGCCACAACCAGTAGATGCACCTGATCTTTGCCAGTGCCAGCCAGCAGTTTTGGTGAATTTTCATCGACCGTCACTTTGCCAGCAAGGCTCGACATCACCTTCGCCATTTCATTGGCGTAAGGACGAGCGGCCTCTGCGGCCATTTGCGCACGACGCAATTTGGCAGCGGCCACCATCTTCTTGGCCTTGGTGATCTTCTGGGTCGATTTAACCGACCCGATCCGATCCTTAAGTTCCTTGAGCGAAGCCATTAGGCAAAGCTCTTGCCGAACGCTGCCAAGGCATCTTCCAGCTTCGCCTTGGTATCATCGGCCAAGTCACCGCTTTCACGGATCGTTTTCAAAATATCCGCATGATCGGAACGCATATGAGCAAGCATGGCTTCTTCATAACGAACAACATCGGTTACCGCTACAGCATCAAGGTGGCCGTTGGTACCAGCGTAAATGGAAGCCGTTTGCTCTTCAAATGCGAGTGGAGAAAATTGCGCCTGTTTCAAAAGCTGGGTCAAACGCTCACCACGTGCCAGCAATTTCTGCGTCGACGCATCAAGATCAGAACCGAACTGCGCAAAGGCCGCCATTTCGCGGTACTGAGCCAGATCGAGCTTAATCGAGCCCGAAACCTTTTTCATCGCTTTGGTCTGAGCGGCAGAACCCACACGCGAAACGGACAGACCCACGTTAATCGCAGGACGGATACCCTGGTTGAACAGGTCGGTTTCGAGGAAGATCTGACCATCGGTAATCGAAATCACGTTGGTTGGAATATACGCCGAAACGTCACCAGCCTGTGTTTCAATAATTGGCAATGCGGTCAGCGAACCAGAACCATTATCTTCGTTCATTTTAGCCGCACGTTCGAGCAAGCGTGAGTGAAGATAGAAAACGTCACCAGGATAAGCTTCGCGGCCCGGAGGACGACGCAGCAGCAGGGACATCTGACGATAAGCCACAGCCTGCTTGGAAAGGTCATCATAAACGATACAGGCGTGCATGCCGTTATCGCGGAAATATTCGCCCATTGTCACACCGGTATAAGGTGCAAGATACTGCAGTGGAGCAGGCTCGGACGCGGTAGCGGCAACAACGATAGAATATTCCATCGCGCCATTTTCTTCGAGCTGACGAACAATCTGTGCAACGGTGGAACGCTTCTGGCCGACAGCAACATAGATACAGTAAAGTTTCTTGCCTTCGTCATCACCAGCATTGATTGTTTTCTGGTTGATGAAAGTATCGATGGCGACAGCGGTCTTACCGGTTTGACGGTCACCAATGATCAATTCGCGTTGACCGCGGCCAACAGGAACCAAAGCATCGAGGGCTTTAAGACCGGTTTGAACTGGCTCGTGCACAGATTTGCGCGGGATAATGCCCGGCGCTTTAACTTCAACACGGCTACGCTTTTCGGTTTTAATCGGACCTTTGCCATCAATGGGATTGCCAAGACCGTCAACAACGCGGCCAAGCAATTCCTTGCCGATGGGAACGTCCACAATCGTGCCGGTACGCTTAACAACGTCGCCTTCTTTAATGTCCGCATCCGTACCGAAGATAACGACGCCGACATTGTCGGCTTCTAGGTTCAACGCCATGCCTTGGGTGCCGTTGGAGAATTCAACCATCTCACCAGCCTGAACCTGGTCAAGACCGTGGATACGGGCAATGCCGTCACCAACCGCCAACACGGTTCCAACTTCGGAAACCTGGGCTTCATTGCCAAAATTGGCGATTTGGTCTTTGATGACCTTCGAAATTTCTGCTGCGCGAATATCCATTGTTCTTCCTTTAGCCCTTCATGGCCTGAGATAGCGTGTTCAAACGGGTTTTAATCGAATTGTCGATCATCTGGCTGCCGATTTTGACAACCAGACCGCCCAGGATGGACGGATCGACGGAGGTGGAAACCGATACATCGCTCCCCACACGTTTCTTAAGCTGCGCCTTGAGCGCATCAACTTGAGCATCATCCAAGGGATGAGCGGAGGTCACTTCGGCGGTAATCTCGCCGCGATGGCCGGAAGCCAAGGTGGAGAATGCGCGAATGACGGCTGGAATCTGGTCGAGACGGCGATTGGCCGCGAGAACACCGAGTACGTTGGTGGTCAGATCATCCAGTTTCATTTGCCCCGCAATAGCAGCAATTGCTTTGCCGGCGTCAGCACGGGACAGGACCGGGCTGCTAATCAGCGCTTTCAGATCGTCCGATTCGCCCATCGCATCGCCGAGTGCACCAAGGCTTGATTCGACTGTTTCGATGGCTTTGTTTTCGGTGGCCAAAGCGAACAATGCAGTGGCGTAACGCCCCGCTAAACTCGCTCTAATGCCGCTGGAATTCTCCACGCGTTCGTTACTCCGTGCCTGAATTATTGATCTGAAAATTGACCAAAAAACTGGTATGTAATGTATTCCCGAATACCGACGAAAATGACAGCATCTCGCCTTCGGATGGGCGGCGTCTAGCAACCATTTTGCTGCGATGCAAGATGGCACTCGAACGCTTTTTAAAGAATGCGAAAAAAGGCGGAATTTCAGGCTGTTTGATTATCTCAGAGGTAAGATTTTGCTTTGATCGCAAGATACGGGATGCGAGGGTTGGTAAACGCTGGCAAAAGAACGACATGAACAACGACGAATCCTTGATTGATGACAATAGAGCCTGGCAAGCGGTGGCTAACCGTGACCGGGCCTTTGACGGCAAATTTGTAACCGGCGTGCTGACTACCGGTATTTATTGCCGTCCTTCCTGCGCGGCGCGGCATCCCAAGCGAGAGAATGTACGCTTTTTTGCCAAGCCAGAACAAGCGGAAGCCGCCGGACTACGGGCCTGTCTGCGCTGCATGCCAAAAGATGTTGGACGTGATGATGCAGCGGTTAAAGCCGTGATTGATGCGATCCGTATGGCTGAAACGGCGCCGACATTGGATGAGCTGGGCGAGATGACCAGCTATTCACCCACCCATTTGCAGCGCATATTCAAGCGCGAAATGGGATTGTCACCAGCGGCTTATGCGCGCGCTCTGCGTTCCGAGCGTGCCAAGGAAGCGCTCGACAGCGGTGCATCCGTTACCGAAGCCATCTACGATGCTGGCTATGGCTCAGCATCCCGATTTTACGCAGATAATGAAAAGAGATTAGGCATGAAACCAAGTGCTTGGAAAAATGGCGGGGCAGGGGTTACAATCCGCTGGGCCAATGTCGAGACATCATTGGGAACAATGATGGTGGCTGCCACGGACAAGGGTGTCTGCTGTTTGTCCTTCAACGAAGGTGAAGAGGAATTGAGTGCCCGCTTCCCCAAGGCAGACCTGCAGCCAGGTGATGATGCATTTCAGGCCTTGGTCCGGCAAGTCACCGCCTCTGTCGAGAAGCCCGGTGATTTCAGCCACATCCCTCTGGATGTGCAAGGCACCGCGTTTCAGGAAGCGGTTTGGCAGGAGCTTCAGAAAATACCGCTTGGCGAGACACGTAGCTATGCCGATATTGCAGCCGCCATTGGCAAGCCCAAAGCGGTGCGCGCTGTGGGCAGTGCCAATGGTGCCAATAATGTTGCGGTGTTGATCCCGTGCCACCGCGTGGTGCGCAGCGATGGCAGCATGGGCGGCTATGCCTATGGACTAGAGATAAAAGAACGTTTGCTCGAAAAGGAAGCCGCGAAATGACAAATATGATCAAGCAATTTGCCGACTTGCATCAATCAGGCAAGCCTTTGATCCTTTATAACATCTGGGATGCAGGTAGTGCACAGGTTGCGGTGCGCGCCGGCGCACAGGCAGTAGCAACGGGCAGTCTGTCCGTCGCTGGTGCGCAAGGCTTTGAGGATGGCGAGAAGCTGCCCTTTGATTTTTCTCTGACCAATGCAAAACATATTGTATCTGCGGTCGATGTGCCGGTCACGATTGACCTGGAAACCGGCTATGGAGATGAAGCAGCGGCCGTTGGTGCCAATGCGCTGCTGATGAAAGAGGCAGGTGTGGCTGGCCTGAATCTGGAAGATCAGGATTTGTCGGCGGGTGGATTACGCGATGTGTCCATTCAGGCTCAACGTGTGAAGGCTGCCGCAGATAGCGGTCTGTTCATCAATGCACGCACGGATCTGTTTATCCAGACACCCTTGCTAGATCATGATGATGCGTTGGCCCAGAAAGCGCTGGAACGTTGTCAGGTCTATGCCGATGCAGGCGCCGGAAGTTTTTTCATTCCCTTTGCAGCCGATGAAAAGTTGATTGGCGATATTTGTGACAAAGCCGCGTTGCCGGTCAACATCATGAGAATGCCAGACAGCCCATCCGTTTCCCGATTGGCCGAACTGGGTGTTGCACGCATTAGCTATGGCCCTGGCCCCTGGATGGCGGCGATGGCCGCATTTGAAGCGGAGGTGTTAAAGATATTTGGCAATCAGCCCTGAATCCGAATATTACTGTTTATTGTCAGGTGCTGGTTTGACAATCATCAACAAGATCAGCGGGATCAGGCCGACAAATGCGGCAATGGCGAACGGTGCACCAACAAAGCGAAAGGGTGCTGCATCACTGGTAAAATAGGATAGAGAGCCGTTATAAAGAAGGGGCGCGATGAGGGCAGCAAGCGCGGCCATACTGCCATTAAATCCCTGCAATTCTCCTTGCATGTTGCTTGGCGTGCGGCGGGACATCATTGCGTTAATGCTCGGCATCGCCATGCCTTGCAACCCAACAACGAGGCACATGGACAGCGCGATCCAGCTGACATCGACCAGCACGTACACCGCAAAAATCACAATCGCGACAAATATTCCGAACATTGCGGTTTTCCGTTCCCCGACAGCGCTTACAAATCGACCGATCAAAAAGGCTTGAACGAGCGCCATCGATAGCCCCACGCAAGTGAGGGACAAACCTACCATTTTGCTGTCCCAGCCATATTGTGCTGGAGCAAAAAAGGACCAGCTGGTCGGATAGATGGAACTGCTGAGCATCCACAGAAAATAGATCACGGCAACGCCGAGCAAATTTGGCAATTTTCCGAGATTGAGCAAGGCGCCCAATGGATTGGCACGTTTCCATTCAAAGCTGCGCTTTTCTTCGGGCGCCATGGTTTCCGGAAAAGCAAACCAGCCATATATGAAATTGAGGAAAGCCAGTCCGCCAGCCACAAAAAACGGGATACGCGTGCCATAGTCCCCTAAAAAACCACCCAGAGCCGGGCCGACGATGAAGCCGATCCCAAAGGCGGCGCCGACCAGACCAAAGCTTTTGGCGCGATCTTCGTCGCTCGACATGTCGGCCATGGCCGCATTGGCCGGACCGAAGATGGCGCCAAGCCCACCGGCGATGGAACGGCCAATGAACAACCACACGATAGATGTCGCAAAACCCATCAGCGCAAAGTCAATTCCAAACGCAAGCAGAGAGACCAGAAATACGGGACGACGACCAAAACGATCACCGAGATTGCCGACCAGCGGGCCCATGAGAAATTGGAACAACGCGTAAGAAGCGCTGATAAAACCGCCGAGCAGAGTTGCTTCGGACAGGCTGACACCCTCCAGTTCCTGAATGAGTTCCGGCAGCACCGGCATGATGATGCCAAAGCCAACGGAATAGATAAACACCGTCAACAGCACGAAGCGCATGGCCGATTGACGCTGCTTGTCGGCGATCATAGCAAGTCAGCGATCATTGCGCGGTTTTTTCGCATTCATAAACCAGCCGCTCATTGGTCTGCATCGGCAACTCGGTTCGGATCGCCTTCACCATATCGGTGACGTCAGAAAGTGCTTTTTCATCTGCGGTGCAGGCCCTGTTGCCATATTGCTTGCGGATATCACGCGCCTTGGTCATTGCCGCCAAGCCCAGCAGATATCGCTCGGTGGTGAATTCCCGTCGGTCAGGATCAAAACTGCTGATAGTGACCGTCTGCTCCTCATTGGGGACAAAAATACGAGACCATTTAGCACCATCACGGCCATATTGAGTGCGTCCGTTGATACAGCCGCCTTCCGCCCAATCAATGTCCAGAGAGTCAGCCTGCGATACAGTTATCCTGCTGCGTTGCGGATTTAGGCGACATTGATATTTACCCGAGGTAGCAATTATTTGTCCGCTTTCGGCGCCATCCTGGTCAGGCAGTTGTTCCTTTAGTGCGACGGCAACACGATCATCAATCTCACTGAAAGCTGGCCGCGAAAGAAAAACAAGGATCGCGCCAACCAACAGCAACGCTGCGCCGCCTGCGGTTCCAATGGCTGGTGTACGTTTGTCCTGAATCATCAGATAACCCGCTCCGCCAATTGCGACCAGCGACAGCACCAGCATCAACGCCGCAATCGCCATTTGATTTTCGCGCTCTGTAATAATGTCCTGCGAGATGGAGGTCCGCAGCTTTGCCTCCGTCTGCTGCCGCTGCGCCGCCTCGGCTTTTTGAGCAGCCTCAATTTTGGCTCGGGCAGCCGCTTCTCGGCGTTGCTCCTGAAGGCTGATATCGGCTGCAGAGCGACAGGGCGTGGCCGTCAGCCCTACTTTGACACCCGCTTTGCGAAGAAAGGATAATATCTCACGACTGGACACGGCAAAACCGAACTCAGCATCATTGCCATCAGATAGCGAACCAAAGCTGTTCGCGCCCAATATCCGCCCACAATTGTCTATGAGCGGTCCACCGCTATTGCCACTGGCAATTGGCGCGGTGTGCAAGATTGTATCAAATTGCTTGGTTGACCGCCCGCCTGAGACAGAGCCGCGAGTCTTGACCGGTGACATCGGGTTGATGAGATCATCGAGATTGAGTCCCTGCGCGCGGTCCACGGAACCTGGGTAGCCGACTGCTACCACATCTGCTCCATCGGCTACTGGACCGCTGAACACCGTCATTGGTGGCAGTCGTCCTCCATCCTGAAGTTGAATCAGCGCCAGATCATTGCCTGGAGAATAGGCAATAACCCTGCCTCCATAGCTGGTGCCACCTTGTGAAGGTACGATTCCGATCACGACGGATTTCTCTTGCCGTGCAATTTCGACAACATGGGCGTTGGTGACAATCTTGTCCGGCGCCACCGCAAAGCCGCTGCCATGACCCACAAAGGCAACTTTATCACCATCTGTCGCAGCCAATACTACGCGAACGACTGAACGACTGGCCGCCGCGATGTCGGCAGGGTCAGCATGGGCGGGGCCCGCAAACAGAACAGTGAGGGCAAGTGTGAAAACCAATGCGAGCTTTTTAATCATCTTGTTCCCATGCTCGAATTTATAGGATTTTTCAAAAGTAATTTAAAAATTGAAGCTGCACCGAGCTTATCGAAGAGCGGCCTGGCTGAAAAAACCCAAACCTGTTCCGTATATGCTGTGTTGATGCGCGCTATTTAGACAAAGCTATAGGGGTCAACATCAACGCCGACCCGCACAGCGCGCGGCCATTCAAGCTTTTCGAGCCATTCGCGCATGATCTCCTGCAATTCAACCGATCGATGCGCGTGAATGAGTAGTCGATGGCGATGGCGGCCGCGCAACATCGCAAGCGGAGCAGGGGCGGGACCATAAACGGCGAAGCCCTCTACCTTCGGCGCAGTTTGACCAATCAGTCGAGCGGTTTCCATAGCTTCTGCGTTGTCCTCCGAAGACACAATAATTGCGGCAAGTCGAGAAAAAGGCGGCGCAGCGGCTGCGCGACGGGATTCGGTTTCGGCAGAATAAAAACCATCCCTGTCACCCTTGATCAGCGCTTGAATTACCGGCGCGTTTGGCATGCGTGTCTGAACATAGACTTGGCCAGGCTTCTCGGCCCGCCCCGCACGGCCCGCCACCTGCGCGATTTGCTGAAAACTGCGTTCGGCCGCGCGTAGATCGCCGCCTTCAAGGCCGATATCGGCATCCACTACACCAACCAGGGTCAGATTGGGAAAATGATAGCCTTTGGTGACCAGCTGGGTGCCGACGACGATGTCAATCGCACCGGCCTCCATCTGTGCGACAAATTCTCCGGCCTTGGCTGGTGACCAGATTGTATCTGAGGTGACGATGGCGGTGCGTGCAGCGGGAAACAGCATCTTGACCTCATCGCAGATCCGCTCGACACCGGGACCGCAGGCGACCAGCGAATCTTCATCGCTGCATTCGGGGCATTGTTCCGGCTGCGGCATGACATGACCACAATGATGGCAGGCAAGGCGCTTGGTGAGTCGATGCTCGACCATCCAGGCGGTGCAATTGGGGCAGTTGATCCGATGGCCACAGGTTCGGCAGAGCGTAAGCGGTGCAAATCCGCGCCGGTTGAGGAAGAGCAGGGATTGCTCGCCTTTGGTCAGATTTTCTTCAAGCGCATTGATCAGAGTTGGAGCAAGCCATGAGCCGCGCGCGGGAATATCTTGCGTCAGATCGAGAGCCGCAATCTCCGGTAAGGTCGCCGCGCCGAACCGAGCGGGCAATTCCAACAGCTCATAATTGCCCTGTTCGACCTGATGCCTGCTTTCGATTGCCGGTGTCGCAGAAGCCAATACCACAGGAATTTTCTCATGCAGGCCACGCATCACGGCGACATCTCGTGCGTGATAGCGTACGCCATCTTCCTGCTTGAAGCTGTTCTCATGCGCTTCATCCACGATGATTAGGCCGAGATTTTTGTAGGGCAGAAACAGAGCCGAGCGTGCGCCGACCACCACTTTGGCATCGCCATCGGCTAGTGCCCGCCAGTTTTTCTTGCGGTCTGACTGTTTAAGCCCGCTATGCCAAGCCACCGGTTCGGTTCCGAAACGCGCTTGAAAGCGATCGAGAAAGGGTTCGGTCAACGCGATTTCGGGGAGTAGGACCAGCGTCTGCTTATTCTGACGCATAGCCTCAGCCACGGCCTCAAAATATACCTCCGTCTTGCCGGATCCTGTTACACCATCGAGTAAATAGGGTTGGAATGCAGCATCTTGTACAGCTTTGACCAGTACGTTGCTGACCTGGTTCTGATCTTCACTCAATTCAACCTTGGCGAATTCGGGATCGGGTTGGGCGATAGCAGCAAAAGGAGAGACTTCGCTGCGGTCCAGCACGCCACATTTCTCAAGGCCTCTTATAACTGCAACGGATACATCCGCCTTGAAGGCCAGTTCGCTAACCGTACCCTGCACATCAGTCAGTTTCTTGAGCGCTTGTTCCCGTTGTGGTGTCATCCGGTCAGGAACATTGCCGTTCAATCGATATTCTATGATCGGGCGATTATCAGCAAAGGCTGCACCGCTCGACAACACCATGCGAAGAACAGACGCAGGCGCTGCAAAATAATATTGCGCAGTCCATTCAATCAATCGGCGGAGCGGCGTGGACAATGGCGGGACATCACGCAATTCCAACAACGGTCTCAGTTTTTTTGCGTCAATCTCATCGACCGGAAAACTATCTGCGTCCCATACGACGCCAGGCACTTTGCGCGGTCCTAGCGGGGCCATAACAATGGAACCAGGGCGCGCTTCCATACCGTCAGGCACCCGATAATCGAGTGGCCCCAGAGCAGCATTGAGCAAAAGCACTCTAACTCGATTTTTGGCGCGATTCATTCGGTCAGTATAGGCATGCTTTGGGATTGCGTCACCAACTGCTATGTAGAGATATGCGGATTAGGGGAGTAAGCACATGAGAAATCTGGATCGTAGGCATTTTCTGGCAGCTAGCGGGGTCGCGGCATTATTGGTTCTACCTGGCTGTGCCAGCTTGCCGAGTTTGAGCTTGACCGAAGCGGTGAAGCGGTTGCTGACCTTGTCGTCACAAAATGCTTTTGCCAAACTGATGCAACCCAACGGTTTTTTTGACAGTCAGGTCGCCCGTATCTCGGTGCCGGAAAAATTAGGCGGAACGCGGGTTACGAACATAGCAACCGCCATGTTGCGATCCAAGCCAATCCAGAAGCGATTGCTCAAACAGGTCAACCGTGCCGCTGAGAAGGGCGCAGAACTGGCTGCTCCTGTCATCGCGGATACAATCCGGAGTATGAGCATTGCCGACGCCGCCGCAATCATCAGAGGTGGAGACCGCGCTGCAACCGAATTGTTACAGAACGAGCTGGGAACCACGCTGGTAACGCAGATGCTTCCGGGGGTGAGCAAGGGCCTGAACCTATTTGACAATGAGATTATCAATCTTGTCCTTTCGCAAGTCAGCGATATTAATTTTGCCGATATCAGCGACGATGTGACCAACAAGGTCAGTGATGCGATCTACCGGTCCATTGGCGCGCAGGAAGCCAGGATCAGGGCCAATCCACAAGCAACCAATGATCCTGTGATAATCGGGGTCTTCGGCTTGACTTAGAATGTTATCCGGTCTTGGCCCACACACTATCCACAGCTTTCTGAACAGCTTGACCGTGCCACCGGTTTCGCGTCTCTTGGAAAGACGTTAGGCGACTCGCAAACGCCATCACTCATCCGCATCGGGAGCCGCATATTATGAAATTTTTTGTTGATACCGCTGACACCGCAGAAATCGCTGACCTGGCAGCGACGGGAATGGTTGACGGGGTGACCACCAATCCATCGCTAATCAAGAAATCTGGTCGCGACATCATGGAAGTGACAAAGGAAATATGTGGTCTAACCGATGGCCCGGTCTCTGCCGAAGTGGTTGCACTTGATCATGAAACGATGATGCAGGAAGCCGAAGTGCTGCGCAAAATTGCGGACAATGTCTGCATCAAGGTTCCATTGACTATCGATGGCCTGAAAACCTGCAAGGCGCTGACTAACGACGGAACGATGGTCAATGTAACCCTTTGTTTTTCCGCCAATCAGGCGTTGCTCGCGGCCAAAGCTGGTGCCAGCTTTATTTCTCCCTTTGTTGGCCGGCACGATGACAATGGCTTTGACGGGATGAAGCTGATTGATGATATCCGGCTGATTTACGACAATTACGCTTATGATACGGAAATATTGGTCGCATCGATCCGTCATCCTGTCCATGTTCTGGAATCTGCACGCATTGGTGCCGACGTCGCGACGATGCCGCCAAACGTGATCCGGGGATTGTTCAAGCATGTCCTGACCGACAAAGGCATCGAAGGTTTTCTGGCCGACTGGAAAGATACCGGTCAACAGATTGGCTGATAGCGATATTGTCTTATCCGGGCTTTCGCTCGGATAAGGTCTTAGGCGTTAAAATCCCTTGGGTGCAGGATCGACAACGCTAAAGCTACCGCTGCGGATTTCCTGTACTTCGAGAGCGCGCTCCGAGATGCCGTTTCTGCGGAAGCGGAATACGCCGTCTAGTCCAATAAATCCGCCTGAATCGGTGAGCTGTCTGATCGGGAAGGGGGTGCCGACCTTCCAGTTTTGCGCCACTTTCACCGTGAGCAGAACGGAATCATAGCCCAGGCTGGACAACCGGAAAGGTGCGCGGCCATAGCGGTTGCGATATTTACCTGCATATTGGCGATATAGTCCGTCTGAAACACTAGCAAACCAAGCGCCACGCATCGCCGGAGAACCGGCCAGGTTACTGCTTGTATTCCACAAGTCAGTGCCCAGTATCTTGGCGCTACCACTGGCATTTTTACGGATGTAAGGAGCCGCTTTTATCGCCATTGTACCATTGTCTGCCAACAGTACCGCATCAAAATCGCCATTTTGGGCGAGCTTCTTGGTGGCGGCTTCTACTGATGCGGAATCACGGTTGAAATTCTGAATGGAAACAACGGTGCCACCTGCATCTTTAACGGAACGCAGAAGGGTCGAAGAGGCACGCTGCCCATACACACCGTTCGGGACGAGGGCGGCAAAGCGGTTCATGCCTTTCGACTTGGCATAGCTGACAACCCGACTGATGGATTGGGAAGGAATATGGCCCAGCAGAAAGACATTGTTACCCGCCACACCAGCATCATTGGAGAAACTGAGGATAGGAACGCCCGCTGGCCGTGCGATATTTGCGGTCGCAACCACATTGTCGCTCAGCAGCGGTCCAATGATGAGCTTGTTGCCGTCGGCAACCGCTTTGCGGGCGGCAGCAGTAACACCTTTGGCGGTGTCATAGCTGGTCATCCGTATATTCTGAGCTTTGGTATCGAGCAGCGCCATCGTGGTTGCATTGGCCAGCGATTGTCCAACCCCTGAATTCTTACCAGACAGCGGAACCAACAACGCGATCCGGTGATGTTTCTGATCGGTTGGCAATTCGCCGGTAACCGGCGGAGGTGTCGGGGTTGGTCTGGTTGGACGTTCTCCGCCACGCGGTACAACGGATTCGCAACCGGCCAGAAATATAATGCCTGCGAGCCCCGCATATTTTAGCAAGCTGCGGCGCACAGTCTGGGAGGATGTTTTTTCATCCTGTCCTACATGCAAATTATCTGTCATGGCGTTCATTATGTCTGCTCCCGTTGAACATGGCCTGTATATCGTCGCCACGCCAATCGGCAACCTCGGAGATTTGTCCCATCGCGCGGAAGACATTCTTGCTGCCGCAGATATCATTCTGGTGGAGGATTCAAGGGTTACCGGTAAGCTTTTGAATTATATCGGTAAAAAGAAGAAAATGATGGTTTATAATGACCATAAGGGTGCGGCTGAGCGGCAAGAAATTTTGGCGGCGATAGGATGTAAAATTGTCGCACTAGTCAGTGATGCCGGTACACCGCTTATTTCTGACCCCGGATACAAACTGGTACGCGAGGCTCAGGCTGCGGACGCTTATGTTACAACTATCCCCGGACCGAGCGCGGCCATTGCCGCACTAACCCTGTCCGGATTACCCAGTGACCGGTTTCTGTTTGAAGGTTTTTTGCCGAGTAAAACAAAGGCTCGGAGTGAAGTGCTGGCGGAATTGGCTCCGATCAAGGCGACGCTGATTTTCTACGAAAATGGAGCGCGGCTTGGTGGCATGCTGGCTGATGCGCTTGCCATTCTGGGTGATCGTCCAGCGGCTGTCATCCGGGAAATAACCAAGAAATTCGAAGAAACTGTGAACGGTGGACTGTCAGAGCTTGCCGAGCGCTATGCCAGCGAAAAGCCCAAGGGAGAGATTGTAGTCGTCGTCGGACCACCGCTTGCGGAAGAGGCCGCGAGCAATTCCGATATCGAAGCTGCACTGCGTACGGCGTTGGAGCGACTTCCGGCCTCCAAGGCAGCTGGCGAGGTCGCGCGAACTTTTGGTGTCGACCGCAAGCAACTGTACGAGCTGACGAACCGCTGGAAGGCGGAAAACCAGTAGTGAAACGCTCGGCTGCGAAACGGGAACGGGCAGAAAAGCAAGGGCGGCGGGCCGAGAGCATTGCTGCGGGTTGGTTGCGATTGCATGGCTGGCGCATTCTGGACCAGCGGGTTCGAACTGCCCATGGCGAAGTGGATGTGATTGCCAAACGCGCGGGGTTGGTCGCTTTTGTGGAAGTGAAATCACGGACGAAAGCCGAAGACCTGGAGACAGCAATCGACCATCATCGGTTGAAACGCGTCGCGGCTGCGGCGGAAATTCTCTATCCGGACTATTGCAAAAATGGTGAAGATGCTCGGATTGATGTTATTTTGGTTGCACCGCGCCGCTTGCCAACCCATTTAACCAATGTCTGGCATGGGTTTTAATCCAGCCAATCCCAATGACCTGAGAAAGCGCCTCTATGACCCTGAACATCGCGATGCAAATGGACCCTATGGAAACCGTCAATATCGACGGGGACAGCAGTTTCGCACTCATGATCGCAGCGCAGAAACGCGGTCATAAGCTCTATCATTATGACGTGAAAGACCTGACCTATCTGGCCGGTCGTCTGACCACGCTGGCGCATCCGGTGAAGGTGCAGCGGGTACATGGTGATCACTATGAATTTGGCGAGCAAGTGCGGCTGGACCTCGGCAGCGATATTGATGTTGTGCTGATGCGGCAGGATCCTCCCTTTGATGTCGGCTATATCACCGCCACCCATCTGCTTGAGCGGCTTGAAGGTGAAACTTTGGTGGTCAATAATCCAGTGTCTGTGCGTAACGCGCCTGAAAAAGTCTATGTCCTCGACTATGCCAAATATATGCCGCCAACGTTGGTGACGCGAAACATCGACGAAATCCGCGCCTTTCAAGAAGAGCATGGCGGCATTGTCGTGAAGCCGCTGCACGGCAATGGCGGCAAGGCTATCTTTCTGGTGCCAGAAGATGGCAGCAATCTAAGTGCCTTGATCGAGGTATTTAACCAGACATGGCCAGAGCCGCATATGATTCAGCCCTTTCTTCCCGAAGTACAGGATGGTGACAAGCGGATCGTTCTGGTGGACGGCGAAGTGGCCGGTGCGATCAACCGCAAGCCAGGTAAGGGCGAGTTTCGATCCAATCTGGCGCAAGGCGGCTATGCCGAGGCGGCTGGACTAACCGACCGCGAAAAAGAAATTTGCGCGGCGATGGGGTCGGATTTGAAACGGCTGGGCCTGTTGTTTGTCGGCATTGATGTGATTGGCGGCAAATGGCTGACCGAGATTAACGTGACTTCACCGACCGGAATTGTGGCGATTGATAAGTTTAACGGTACTGATACGTCAGGTATGATCTGGGATGCGATTGAGGCGCGGTTGGGGTGAAGGCGGAATGTTCGCTATATCCCGAAAGCGGACATCATGTTGCTTTTTTGGGAAGCGACCGAACTGTCAATATCAATCCGAACAAAATTTCTAGAACTGCTATCGTAGTTGTAGTTTCGATAGGCAGAGTAACGCTGCCCAATGCGGCGAAAGCACCAACCGCAACCATTAGACCGCCCAATATCCAATAGATCAAATCTCCATAAGCTGTTCGGAAGCCGAAATAATGTGCGCCAACTGCCATTGCTGCAATTGGAAAAACCAGTTCAGGTTTAATATCAATAAATAGGTAAGCTATAAACAAACCCAGAAACATTGCCGGTAGTGTTTCTATCACTATCCGACCCCCTGGGTTTGATGGGTCTGGACCGTTTTGCTTAAAGGCAAGACGACAAATCGCAGTACCAATAGGGAAGATTAATATTCCGCCTAGAAACAATGCGGCAAAGCCCGTTGATACGCCGGAGCGGGCAGTCAAGATAGCCGCCAATGCCCAGACCATTCCTGAGACAATTGCTCCCGGGCCTCCGCCCACGTAACTGCGTCTTAAATCGGCTTGGAAATCTTCGAGTGACATTTCTGATGGTTAGCGGAAATCATTGATCGATCAAAGTATTTTAGCGGACATTTTCTGAAACCAAAGCTCAACTCGCCCGAGGATGCGCGTTCTGATAGACATCCAGCAAATGCGCGGCATCGACTGCCGTATAGACTTGCGTACTGCTTAAGCTCGCGTGACCGAGCAACTCTTGCAAACTCCGCAAATCAGCGCCACCGGCCAGCAAATGGGTGGCAAAGCTGTGGCGCAAGGCATGGGGTGTGGTCTTGTCAGATAGGCCCAGTTTTCCGCGGGCTTGCTGGACGACCCGGCGAATCAGATTGGGCGAGAGCGGGCCGCCGCGCTTGCCACGGAAAATCATTTGGTCAGGTTTCATGAGATGCGGACACAGATCAATATAATGCTCTATTGCTTCGCGAACCTTGGGAAGCAGTGGTACGATCCGGGTCTTGCTCCGTTTTCCGGTCACACGCAGTGTATCGGTCAAGGGCAAGGCATCACCGGTCAGATCGAGCGCCTCGCTAATCCGCAGGCCTGATCCATAGAGTAAGAGCAAGACCGCCCAATCGCGGGCTCCAACCCAATCGCTGCTGGCGCTTTCGGCAATATCATCGGCAATGGCGACGATATCGTCGGGCGAGGCTGGGCGCGGCACGCCGCGTGTGACCTTGGGCCCCTTGATCTTGGGTATCTGACCGTCTTCACCGCCCGCAAATTTCAAGAAGGCTCGGATAGCCGACAATTCTCGTGCCGCGCTATTGTTGGACAGCCCGTCGCCACGGCGAAAAGCAAGATAGGATCGGATATCAGTCTGTTTGAGTGTCCTGAGTTCCGCTTTGTCCACTGCACCGCCGAGATGCTCCATGAGAAAGCTGCAGAACCGTTCTGCCGTTGCCATATAGGCTCTCACGGTGTGCTGCGAGCGTCGTCGCCCTTCGCGCAAATGGCGGGAAAAGTCCTTCACGAGAGCATTGGCGCTATCCATCCGCAGAATCTAGCAGGCTATCAAGGAAACGCAAATTCTGACGTCTAATGACCCGCATCAGGTGCGAAGTGAATCGGCTATAATCTTGGGCAACAACGCATCGAGCAAGGGCATGCCCTTGGGTTTGACGGTAAGGTGATTTTCCTGCCGATCGATCAGCCCAAGAACAGTGATTTTTTGCACTTCTGCCTCATCCACCATGTCCGCGATGTCCAATCCGGTTTTTGCCGCCAGAGCGGCCAAATCGATGCCTTCGCCGAGCCGAAGACCCATCATCAAGGCTTCGGCGGCCTGAACATCCGGGGATAGCGCCTGTTCGATTTTTAATCCATGACCGTTGCGCTCTATGGCCGACAGGAAATTTTCCGGCTTTTTATGCCGCTCGGTTGCCCAGCTCAGCCGCCGTCCATGGGCACCTGGGCCGACGCCGATATAGTCGCGATAGCGCCAATAGCTTAGATTGTGGCGGCTTTCCTGACCGATACGGGCATGGTTGCTGATTTCATAGGCGGGCAAACCAGTCGCTTTGGTCATTTCCTGTGTCAGTTCGAACAAATCGGCGCAATGATCATCGTCAGCCGGAACAAGATGTCCTGTGCGCACCAGTGTTTCAAACCGTGTACCGGGTTCAATGGTGAGCTGATAGAGTGAAAGATGATCGGTACCAAAGCGCAACGCCCGAGCGAGTTCCGATTGCCAATCATCCAAAGATTGGCCGGGACGTGCATAAATCAGGTCAAAGCTCACGCGGTCGAAATTTTGCTGTGCAGTTTCGAGTGCAGCAAGGCCTTCTGCGACATCATGTGCGCGGCCAAGAAATTCCAGAGTCTGATCGTCAAGTGACTGTAATCCCAAGGAAACCCGGTTAACACCAGCCGATGCAATATCGGCAAATTTGCTAGCTTCCACCGACGAAGGATTGGCCTCCAGAGTAATCTCGCAACCGGTGTTCAAACCCCACAGTTTATCGGCTTCTGCAATCAGCGATGCGACGAGCTGAGGGGGCATGAGCGACGGAGTGCCACCACCAAAAAAAACCGAACTAATCCGCGGACTTGGGTTAACTTTATATTCATGCCTGAGGTCGAGAAGAAGGGCTTTCTGCCATGCGTGCTGATCGATTTGATCGCGCACATGACTGTTAAAGTCGCAATAGGGACATTTGGCGACACAGAACGGCCAGTGAATGTAGAGTGCAATCTCGTCACGGTCCGTCTGCTTCGCTGAAACGGGAGAGGACGGGTTATGAAGCATCAGCGCACCACTAAGCATCGCCGCCATTTCGTGCAAGCAGCAATGCTGGCATTATTGGTTGGTTGTGGCAGCGAAGGCGGAGGTCCTCCAGCAGTGACGCTGCCTGGTTCTCCGACACCATCCCCAACTCCTACTCCGACACCAGCACCGACCCCGGCTCCCACTCCGGCGCCTGCTCCAACGCCGACACCAACGCCGGCCCCAACTCCCACGCCATCACCGACCCCATCGCCGACTGGTGATGCAAGGCTGCAGATCTTGTTGGAAGAACATAATGAAGCGCGTGCCGAAGTTGGTGTCCCGCCGGTTGAATTGGACCCGGCTCTGAATGCGGCAGCATTGGAATATGCCGAAACCCTGATTGCTAATGGCCGCTTCGAACACAGTCCAGGTGCATCGCGTCCCAATCAGGGCGAGAATCTGTTTGCGGGGACCGCAGATGCTTTCTCGCCGGAACAGATGGTCGGTTTTTGGGTGGATGAGAAGCGGTTTTTTGTTCGCGGAACCTTTCCCGACGTCAGCACGACGGGGCGCTGGCAGGATGTTGGTCACTATACCCAGATCATCTGGCGGGACACGACGAGAATCGGCTGCGGCATTGCCACAAACGGTCAGCGAGACGTGCTGGTCTGCCGTTATAGCCCGCCGGGTAACTTTATCGGCAGACCCGTATACTAGATTCTCGCGATGTAATGTCGGTTAACTGAGGCAACCGTCGACGAGTTTTTTGAAAGCATCGGCGCGGTGGCTCATGTCGTGCTTCTGTTGTGGATCGAGTTCGGCAAAGGTTTGATCAAAACCAAGGGGCTGAAAGACCGGGTCATAGCCAAAGCCTAGTGTTCCGCGTGGTGGCCAGATCAAATTGCCTTGTGCCCGTCCCTCGAAAATCTCCGAATGTCCATCAGGCCAGGCCAAAGCAAGGGTGCAGATAAAATAGGCGCTTCGGTCGGTTTCAAGGCCAAGCTCGGCCAGCTTGCCTTCGACTTTGCCCATCGCCATATACCAATCGCGCCCTGGACCCCCTTCATAGCTGGCGGCTTCTGCCCAATCGGCGGTATAGACCCCGGGGGCGTTGTTGAGTGCCGTTACGCAAAGCCCACTATCGTCCGACAAAGCCACACAATTGGCCCCTTCGGCACTGGCGCGTGCCTTGAGCAGTGCATTTTCCGCAAAGGTCGTTCCGGTTTCTTCCGGCTCGGGAAGGTCCAGCTCTGCCGCTGAAACCGGCTCGATACCAAAAGGATCCAGCAAGGCGCGTATCTCACGCACCTTGCCCTGATTATGACTGGCGATGATCAGTTTGCCAGGTGTGAGCTTTCGGTGTCCGGTCATCACAAGGCTCAGGAGACCGCTTTGTCCTGTGCCTCGAAAATCCGGTCGCAGCCGATCTTGGCCAGCCGCATCAGGCGCATCAGACCTTCATCATCAAAGGTTTCGCCTTCGGCTGTCGCCTGTGCTTCGGCAATATTGCCATCACCGGTCAGCACGAAATTGGCATCGGCACCAGCATTGCTGTCCTCATCATAATCCAGGTCGAGCACAGGATTACCGTTGTAAATTCCACAGCTGATCGCAGCTATTTTCTGTTCAATCGGGTCTTCGCTGATCAGCTTTTCATCGAGCAGGCCATTGACTGCCAATCGCAGTGCAACCCATGCACCGCTAATCGACGCGGTGCGCGTGCCGCCGTCGGCCTGTATGACATCGCAATCGACCGTGATCTGACGCTCGCCCAGTTTTTTCATATCGACAACAGCCCGCAGAGAACGTCCGATAAGGCGTTGGATTTCCTGCGTTCTGCCCGATTGCTTGCCGCGTGCCGCTTCGCGGGAATTGCGGGTATTGGTGGCGCGAGGCAACATCGAATATTCGCCGGTGACCCAGCCTTCACCCTTGCCGCGAAGCCAGGGTGGAATGCGTTCTTCGATACTTGCGGTGCAAATCACCTTGGTATCGCCAAAGCTGATCAGGCAGGAGCCTTCCGCATGTTTGGTATATTCGGTTTCGATAGAAATAGCGCGCATCTCGTCCAGCGCGCGTCCTGATGGGCGCATGTGATGATTCTCCTGTGGCTTTGAAGGGATGTCTTAGAATAGTGATGGATGGATGCAAGCGCTCTTTGTTGACGAAATTAGTGGCCGTTTGTTCCATCTCCATTTCCCCAACGGGATTGCTTCGCATAAAGGACAGGATGGTTCTGGAAACTGGTCCAGAAACATCCTATCTAATGTCCAATGACCACCACACCCATCACCGAAATGAACGACCGAACTCGCGATATTTTTCGCGTGGTGGTGGAATCCTATCTCGATAGCGGTGCACCAGTTGGTTCTCGGACGATATCCAAAGCGCCCGGTCTCGAACTTTCACCCGCTTCCATCCGCAATGTCATGCAGGATCTCGAAGAATTGGGTTTGCTCGCCGCGCCGCATACCAGTGCAGGACGGATGCCGACCGAGTTGGGATTGCGACTATTTGTCGATGGCATGATGCAAGCGGCAGAGCCTTCGCGAGAGGAACGCGATGCGATTGAGAGCCAGATTAGCGAGAGCGGGCCGGTCGAAGATGCCTTGCGCGCAACCACCAGCATCTTGTCCGGTCTGTCGTCTTGCGCTGGCCTAGTCATGGTGCCGAAGCGCGAGCCGACGCTCAAACAATTCAGTTTCGTGAAATTATCGGAAGGGCAGGGGCTGGCCATTCTCGTGTCCCAAGATGGCAGTGTGGAAAACCGTGTACTCGATCTGCCCATCGGCATATCGGAATCCGCATTGGTCGAGGCAGGCAATTATCTTACTGCGCAATATGGCGGGATGACGCTGTCACAGGCCTTCTCCCGGATTGATCGCGATATTCAAGCCGGCCGGACGGCGATAGACAAAGCGTCGGAAGATCTTGTTCAGCGCGGCCTGGTCACCTGGACTCAGGATCCGGCAGAGCGTCCCATCCTGATAGTTCGCGGGCAGGCCAACTTACTGGAAGACAGCGCGTTGGATGATCTCGACCGGGTCCGCCAATTGCTAGACGAGCTTGAGGGTAAACAGGAAATCGCCCGTTTGCTGGATAACGCCCGTGATGCCGAGGCGGCTAAAATATTTATTGGCGCAGAGAATAAATTATTCTCCCTTTCCGGTTCATCTGTGATAGCGGCCCCCTATAAAGATGGCGACGGACAAGTGGTCGGCGTGGTCGGGGTTATTGGCCCCACCCGCTTGAACTATGCCCGCGTCGTACCCATGGTAGATTTTACAGCACAAACGCTGTCTAGATTGTTGAAATGAGTGACGAAATAATGAGTGATACAGACCCACAAGAAAATGAAGATGCGAAACTGGACGAAGCCGCCGCAGCAGAGCTGGAAGGCGTGCCCGAAGCATTGAAAGAAGGCGGGGATGAAGCCGTCGAAGGAACGTCCCAGGAAGAGCATATCGCGGCCCTTGAAAACGAACTGGCCGAAGCAAAGCAACAGGTTCTCTATGCGCAGGCGGAAACCCAGAATGTTCGCCGCCGGTTGGAAAAAGATGCACAGGATGCCAAAGCCTATGCTGCGACCGGCTTTGCTCGCGATATGCTGAGCGTATCTGACAATTTGCAGCGCGCGCTTGCCGCTATTCCCACCGAAATCAAAAATGAAGAAAAGTGGAAAGGCCTGATCGGCGGTATCGAAGCGACCGGACGGGAACTGGAAACCGTGTTTGAGAAAAACGGTATCAAGCGGGTGGCCTCTGTTGGCTTGCCTCTCGACCCTAATCAGCATCAGGCAATGGTCGAAGTGCCAACCGATGAGCAAGAGCCGGGAACTGTGGTGCAGGAAATGCAAGCGGGTTACATGATCAAGGACCGGTTGTTGCGGCCTGCCTTTGTTGGTGTGGCGAAAAAGCCGGAGTGAATTTTGGTGAAATAGAGGAGGCGTTTGGGGTATCTGAGTTACCCAATGCTTTATTCTATTCTTTTCCATGGGGATTGCGGCTTGAATTGTCTGATGTTGAAACGGCATCGGGTACCAGACATCTAGAGCGGTTTCTTGATGCTTTGACGCGAGCTAAAATCATCACTCACGCCTGTTTGAACGACTCCCAAACGGTCGATGTATTTCTTTCCCGCTACGGTCCCAAGCACCCGGCGCCAGCCATGCCTAAAGTAGTCGATCAGCTAGAAGATATCGGATTTGACGGTGGTCGGCTAAATTATTGCGGATCAGTAAAGCACGACGATGATTGGATGGCGGGTGACCATCGACATTGGTATTCTTGCAAATTGCTGGGAGAAAGTCGGGAAATCGATAAATTGATCTGGAACTGCGTCGCAGAAGATATGGGAATTCAGCCTTATGTAGAGTGGGCTGATATCTTCTTTACTGATCTGAAGAGACGAATGATTGTTCACGTTTATGATGATCGCGGGATGGATGTAGTCGCGATGGATAAAAAGACACTTCAACCGTTTTATGGGAAATTCAATAAATGGTTGCTGGATTATGACCGGGAAACGATGGTTGAGAAGTTTGGATAATCGCTGTTTCCATCGAGCTGGATGAAATTTGTCAAAAAATCGAATTTCCCATACCGCCATCGATGGTGAGGCTTTGCCCGGTCACATAGCCGGCCATTTCGCTGCAGAATAGCGCCACAAATGCGCCCATATCTTCGGCATCGCCAAAGCGTCCGACCGGGATGCGGACCTGTTTGACGAATTGGGCGACTTCTTCGTTATAGCTGGTGCCATTGGTTTCGGCCTGGCTTTCGAACATGTCTTTGATCCCGTCGGTATGATGCATGCCGGGGAGGATGGTGTTGATCATGACGCCATGTCTGGCGACCTGTTTCGCGACAGCCACGCTATAGTTGACCAGCGCGGACCGTGGCGGTCCCGAAAGAACGCGCATTGCCGCCGGATATTTGGCCGCCCCGGTCGCGATATTGACGATACGCCCCCATTTGCGTTCGACCATGCCATCAATAACGGCCTTGATGAATTCTACGGGGCTGAGCAATGTGAGCGACAATGCCTTTTCCCAATCCTCACGATCAACCGTCCGGAAGTCTCCGGTAAATGGGGGTGGAGAACAGGTCGCCACCAGAATATCAGGATCCGGACAGATAGAGAGGATCTTATCGCGACCGGCGTCGCTGCTATGGTCTGCCACGATCGGTGTGATCTTGGCACCCGTTTCCTTCGCCATTTGTTCGCAGCTTCTATGCAGTTTTTCTTCCCCCCTGGCGGTGACAAACAATTCGGTCTTTTCCCGGGCAAGAGCCAATGCTGCACCGCGCCCCAATCCAGCGCTACCGCCATTGACCAGAGCCACCTTTCCTGAAATCCCCAAATCCATATCGCTATCCTTTCGCATCCATTCGTAACATCTGGCGGGTTTTGTGCCGACTAGCCAATCGGATAGACGGTGGTTCAAGGATGGCGCGGTAAAAATTCACTCCTTTCAAGTCAGTAGCTTGCAAGATTTTCACCCTTCATCCCTTGTATTCTTGTTATTAAGATATATCTTAGTTGCAACTTAGACATATAAAGAAGGTGATATTATGCGCTATGCAGGTAATTTTGGACCCGGCGGTCGCCGTGGGCGAGGATGGAATGCGGAATTTGGTCAGAAATTTGCGCGTGCCTTTGCTGATGCAGCTTTTGACGGTGTCAAGGCGAAGCGGAAATCGCGCCTGTTTCGGCGTGGTGAACTGAAACTGGTCTTGCTGCATCTGATCGCGGAACAACCGCGCCATGGTTATGATCTTATCCGTCAGGTGGAGCAACTGACCGGTGGCCATTATGCTCCTAGTCCAGGGATAGTCTATCCGACTTTGACACTGATGGCAGACATGGATTTGATCGCGGAAGCCGTCGATGATGATGGCAAGAAAATCTATTCAATCACGGCTCATGGATCCGAAAAGCTGGCAGAGAAAAAAGACCAGATCGAGGATATTCTAGCGCGATTGGACGGTGTGTCCAAAATGGCCACAGCCTCTGAAGGTGCGTCAATCAAGCGTGCTGTTCACAACCTCAAAAGCGCGGTGCGGATCCGCCTGGCCGATGAGGATAAAGATTCGGACAAAATCCTCGAAGTCGCCGCGATTATTGATGAAGCCGCAAGCAAGATTGAGCGACTAAAATAGAGCCTATAGTTCCCGCACCATCTGCACATTGCAACGGGCGTAGGGAGTCGGCCAGAGTTCATCTTGTTCCAAATGTCGGAAATCGCATTTTTCATAGAGACCAATAGCGGCGGTCAGATCACTATTGGTCTCTAGCCAAATTGCCTCGGCACCCATTTCCTTAGCCTGTTCGATCAACGCTTCGAGAATGGCCTGGCCAATACCTTTTCCACGGAGATCTCTCCGTGCCGACATTTTTACAATTTCCAGCCATTTGCGATCATCCGCCGGGTGATGATGGGTTGGCAGAATGGCGCCGGTTCCCACTACATCGCCGGCTAGTTCTGCGACCATGATCTGTCCGCCTGCACCCAAAATGGATATCTCAGGGCGCTCCAGCTGATCCCGATCGCTCTGTTCAACCGAAAAAGACTCTTCAATCCAATCCAGATTGAGATCAATGAAGGCCTGTCGGTCTGCGGCTTGATAAAGGCGTGTGGTGACAGTCAATGCGAGCCCAGTCTATTTTTTCCTATCTACTTGTCCAACTTGCCTTATTTATCATCCGATGTCAGCCCCAGTGATCGCTGACACTGAGCCAATAGCTTCTGCGCGCTATAATTGGCTCATACAATCAACTCGGGTCGCAAGCTGGAGGGGATTATCATGAAAACTTGGATGAAGGTTGTTCTAGGCATTGTCGCCGGAATTTCCGTTTTGATCGGTGTAATTTTTTGGCTGACCGGGGACGTTACCAAAGCGGGGGATGAGTTTTTTGCTGCCGTGCAGAATGACGATATTGATACCGCTTATGCGCTGCTGTCCGACGACTTCAAGGCAGGAACGAGCAAAGAAGAGCTGAAAGCCTATCTGGCAGCCAATGCTTTGGACAAGATCAAGGAAACGTCCTGGGGTGGCCGGATGATGACCGGCGGAGTCGCCGAACTGGAAGGTACGATCACAACGGCCGGCGGTAGCAAGATACCGCTGAAACTGCGCTTGATTGACTCCGAGATTGGCTGGCAAATCAACGCAATCGAAAAAGATACTGCTGGGTTCAAAACCGCAGGCAGTGACCGCGACATCCCCTCCCTTGAAGAACAAAAACAGCTGTTCCGAGAGACCATGACAGTCTTTGCCGAGTCGCTCTCTGACGGAACCATGAAAAAGCTTAGGGACAATGGGGCGGGCGCTTTTCAAAGACAAATTACACTCGAACAGCTGGACAAATCCTATGAGGGTTCGTTTAAATTTGCCGAAGATTTTTCAGAGATAGTCAAGTCCTCGCCGATCATCGATAGTGCCGATATTGGTGAAGATGGTGCGCTCAATATCCGCGGCCGTTATCCGACCAAACCCCGTCCTGTCTTTATCGAGCAGGCCTACGAATATGAAGGTGTTGGTTGGAAGTTCCTGGGCCTCGTCTATCGCGTCGGTTCACCGGTCGGGAGCTAGAATAGCCGCTAGAACATCGTAAACATCGCCACCGCCATGATCGTGCCGATTACTGGTATCACCACGGTCAATGCGCCGACAGCGCCATAAGCGTCCTTGTGTGTTTCACCGCAAACCGCCCGGATCGTGGTGACCACATATCCGTTATGTGGAAGGCTGTCGAGCGCGCCAGAGGAGATTGCGACCACCCGGTGCAGTTCATCTGGCTGCGCGCCGACGTCGAGATAATGTGGTGCGATTAGGGGCAAGGCGATGGTCTGTCCACCGGAGGCTGAACCTGTCAGGCCAGCGATCACCGTGACCGCAATGGCCGCGCCAATAAGCGGGCTGCCGGGAATGTTCTGCACCATTACCAAGGCTTCCTGAAAAGCAGGCGACAGTTTGGCCACCGCTCCAAAGCCGACCACGGCGCAGGTGTTGGTAATCGCCACTACCGCACTGGTAGCCCCGCGTGAAAAGGCTTCGGGCATCGCTTTCAGCTTGCGGTAACCGACGGCCAGAGCGACAATTGCGCCCGAGCCCAGAGCGGCTACGAGCGCCCATTTGTCGAGGGAGTTTTGCGGCAATATGGCGGAAAGCGGACCCATATCTTGTGGATATTGGAAGATCAGGAAAATGCCCAATACCGCAACCAAAGGCAGCAGGCACAACAGCGGGCCCGGCAAAGCACCATAATCGGTGTTGGTATCATCCGTCTCGCGACCGACAAATGTTTCACCCCGTGCAACCGCGCGTTTCACCATCCAGTTGAGCCAGAAATGGCCAGCAATTGCCATAAAAACTGCGACAACAAGGCTGACTTCCCAGCCTGCATATGCGGTGGTACCCAGAAATTCCATCGGGATGAGGTTCTGAATCTCCGGGCTTCCCGCTGTGGTCATCGTAAAGGTGACCGATCCGAACGCCAGGGCAGCCGGGATGAAGCGACGCGGCAAATTGGCTTCGCGAAACAGATGCACCGCCAGGGAATAGACCGAAAAAGCGACGATAAAAACGCTGACCCCGCCATAGGTCAAAACAGCACAGGCGGCGACCACCGCGAGCACGGCGTGTTTGATACCGATTTTTCCGATGATCCAGTGGGCAACGCTCGCCGCAGCACCAGATGCACCCATGATTTCTCCAAATATCGCGCCAAGCAGGAACATGAAAAACCAGCTTTTGAAGAAGCTTACAAATCCATCCATATAGGCGGTGGCAAAGTCCGGAGCACCTTCGGCAGCCAAAGGTGGCAACCATGCAAGACCGCTGGTCGCGGCCACAATCGCTGCGGCAATCGGTCCGGCGATCAATATGTTCACACCTTTCACCGTCATGTAGATAAGCAGCGCGAGCCCGCCGACTAGTCCGATTGCTGATAGCATATTTACCGTCCCCGTTTTTTTGAGATGGTCTATTGGCAGACGAAGGGAAGTGGCGGCAAGGCTCAATTTAGATGATCAGGGTCAAGCCGAGTAGCATGCGCGCTCAGCACGGCATGATCTGGTTGCAACAAGTAAGCTGCTTCCCTTCGGTTGGCCGTTTTCCGACGATCATCGCAACCGGGGTGCCGTTCATCCGAAAAACCTGATTTGTTCAGAAACCAGATCGCTATCGGCGTGTTTATTGTCGATCCATGGGGGCAGATGATTTCAGGAGTATCAGCCATGCAACTATTTGTGAAAAAGCTAACCATTCTCGCGGTCACTTCAGTGTCGGCTCTGTCCCTATCTGCCTGCGCTGGAAATTATGCCGGTGAAGGTGCCGCAGCCGGAGCGGCAACCGGAGCAGTTATAGGCGCAGTGACCGGCGATACCGGCGATGCGTTAAAAGGGGCCGCCATCGGCGCTGCAGCAGGAGCCGCAGCTGGCTACTTCATTGACAAGGATGATCGCTGTGATGGCTATAATGATGATGGTGAGCTGGATGATGATTGCCGTGGAGAACCTGGTTATCCTGATTAGTGATCAGATTGGCGGTCCAACTGGTGAATAGAATGCAAGTGATCTCGCATTTTTTTCGAGGAGCATGCCCCTATCGTCATTGGAAATCTCAAATAGAATAAAGATGCCCTTTCTGGGTGAATAGGCGCGTATATGCGACGGGATTCTGTTGAACAATTTCCTTTGCTCATCAGGATCTCGCCACGCTTGCTGGACATTGCGGCAAAGCGCGCGCGTTAAGGGTTGTTAACCACATAAATTTAGACGCACTTAATATTCTCGGCGCATTTTCATGGACGGGCATAGGAACAGGGTAACGCCGCAAGGCAGAAATGAGGTTCCATATGAAACATGTTACGATACCAAAAGCCAAAAGAGTGATCGGCCCGCTTGGGGAAGCATTAGCCGAACATGATTTGCCACCAGCGGACACCACGCGCTGGGTCATTAGACGCAAGGCAGAAGTCGTCGCTGCCGTGAATGGCGGATTGTTGACCACGGATGAAGCGTGCGAGCGTTATCAGTTGTCGCTGGAGGAATTAATCTCCTGGCAGCAGGCGATTCACCGCTCAGGCATGTCCGGTTTGCGCATCACACATTTGCAGGAATTTCGCGATCAGAGTCAAACCCACGATATGTGAGTGACGCGGCACGATAAGCTAGAGACTTGGTACGACAAGTCTTGCCATCTGTTCGCCTGATATTTCCAAATTCCCAATTTCACTTTCCCGCCCGGCCAAGTGCCGGGCGTAGCACCCTATCAATTGAGGTTCCCCCATGGCCAATGCCAAAGTTATTATTGTAGAAGAAGAAAACGCCCTATCCAGATCACTTCAAGATGATCTGGAAGCGCGCGACGTCGCCGTCGCCTGTGTGTTTTCAAAACTGGATGAAGAAGCCAGTCTGGTCTTCGGGCCAGATGCTTTGATTATCGATCCCAAAAGTATGCGTGAAAACGGGCATGACTTGCTCGACCGTTTTTCGGGACTGCGTCCTTCGCTTCCTGTCATATTGACACCCAACCCAAAAGATAGCGGCGACGATAGTCTCGCCTTTGATGCTGCCAGTGTCGTCCAGCGATTGCAAAAACCCTATGCGGTACCAACTCTTTGCAATTTGATCGGGCGGATGGCGGATGTCAGCGGCCATGCGGTCAATGATCTGGATTATGTCTGCGCATTGGTAGAAACGGATCGATTGCTGCCCAATCTGTCGGTTGAGTTTCAGTCCAAACAATCTTTGGATAATGACAAAATTGTTGGCTATGAAGCGCTCACTCGGGTCAAAACGCGGCGCGCTCTGAACCCTGCCATCATCTTTTCGGATTTGGTCGATGTTGCCGTCGAGGTTGAGGCCACATTGGTGGTGGTCGATGAATCTATCAGGCTTGCCACTGCTTTGGCAAAACGCGGCAAGGCGGTGCCGGTCTCGTTCAACTGTAGCGCGATCATGATGACCTACCGGCGCTTTGTAGATGCGCTGATCAGCCGATTGAAGCATGCTGATATTCAGCCTGGGCAACTCATGCTTGAAATCACCGAGGAGTCTCGCGTGGTCGATGTAGACCGGCTGGCGGCGGTATGCCATTCGCTACGCGGCCATGGACTGGGCATCTCGATTGATGACTATGGCACCGGTCTCGCCAATCTGGAACGGATTGCCAAAATCCCCTTTGACGAGCTTAAGATAGACAAGACGATTTTCAATGCTTGCTATGATGGCGATATTCCGATTTCATTGCTCGCATCAATGCTCGAATTCTGTCGCGGCCGCAAAGCGCGGTCGGTTATTGAAGGGATCGAAACGAAACATCATCTGGCGCAGGCGCGCCTGCTTGGTGCGGATTTCGGGCAAGGCTTTTACTGGGGTTGTGCTGTACCGCCCAAATATTTCGTGCCCGGCTGGTAGGTAATTCGCGCTTCGTCACGCAGCTTCTATCGCTACTCTTACCAATCTTCACTGGACCTTCTGGCATGGGCGCACTAACCTGCGACTCATCCCCGGGGAGCCTGTGCGTGAACACAGGTTGAGAGCGGAATACACCGCGACCCGTTGAACCTGATCCCGTTAACCCGGGCGGAGGGAGGGAGCGGTGTTAGACAAAAATCCCGCCTCTTCACTCCGACAACTGGAGTAAAGACTATGGCCGACATTCCTGCAAAGACCGAAATTGGCGTAACCACCGGACCGATCCGCGGGTCGAAAAAAATCCACGTAGCGGCGCATAGCGGCTCCGGCATTCGTGTGGCCATGCGTGAGATCCAACTCGAAGGTGGCGAGCCGCCAGTGCGGGTCTATGATACTTCTGGTCCTTACACCGACCCCGATGCGCTCATTGACATCAATGCAGGTCTCCCGCAACTGCGCCGCGGATGGATTGAAGCACGTGGTGATGTCGAAAGCTATGATGGCCGCGAGATCAAGCCGGAAGACAACGGTCAGCTTGGCCCCGACCGTAGCGGCGGTGTCCCGCAATTTCCGCATGTCGTGAAGCGGCCTCTGCGCGCCAAAGCGGGTATGAACGTCTCGCAAATGCACTACGCGCGCAAAGGTATCATCACTCCTGAAATGGAATATGTCGCTGAGCGCGAAAATCTCGGGCGGGAGCGGCTGAAGGAATATCATCGCGATGGCGAAAGCTTTGGCGCGTCGATCCCTGACTATGTCACGCCGGAATTTGTGCGGGACGAGATTGCCAGAGGCCGCGCGATCATCCCCAACAATATCAACCATCCCGAAACCGAACCGATGGCAATCGGCCGCAATTTCCTCGTGAAGATCAATGCCAATATCGGTAACAGCGCGGTTGCGTCGGATGTGGCAACAGAGGTCGATAAAATGGTCTGGTCGATCCGCTGGGGCGGGGATACCGTGATGGATCTCTCCACCGGCCGCAATATCCACGATACGCGCGAGTGGATCATCCGCAATTCTCCCGTGCCCATCGGGACCGTACCCATTTACCAAGCGCTCGAGAAAGTTGGCGGGGTCGCCGAAGACCTGACCTGGGAGATTTTCCGCGACACGCTGATCGAGCAGGCCGAGCAGGGCGTCGACTATTTTACCATCCATGCCGGTGTACGTCTGCCCTATGTCCCGATGGCGGCCAAACGCGTCACCGGCATTGTATCGCGCGGCGGCTCGATCATGGCCAAATGGTGTCTCGCGCATCACAAGGAAAGCTTCCTCTACGAGCATTTTGACGACATTACCGAGATCATGAAAGCCTATGACATCGCCTATAGCCTGGGCGATGGCCTGCGCCCCGGCTCGATCGCCGATGCCAATGACGAGGCGCAGTTCAGTGAGCTTTATACGCTGGGTGAGCTAACCCACCGCGCATGGAAATCCGATGTGCAGGTGATGATCGAAGGCCCTGGCCATGTGCCGATGCACAAGATCAAGGAGAATATGGAAAAGCAGCTCGAAGTCTGCGGCGAGGCACCCTTCTACACATTGGGCCCGCTAACCACCGACATCGCGCCCGGCTATGACCATATCACCAGCGGCATTGGGGCGGCCCAAATCGGCTGGTATGGCACCGCGATGCTTTGTTATGTCACGCCGAAAGAGCATCTCGGCCTGCCTGATCGCGATGATGTGAAAGTTGGCGTTGTGACCTATAAACTTGCCGCCCATGCCGCCGATCTTGCCAAGGGCCACCCGGCCGCACAGGTCCGCGACGATGCGCTTTCAAAGGCGCGCTTCGAGTTCCGCTGGCGCGACCAGTTCAACCTGTCGCTCGACCCCGACACAGCGATGCAGTATCACGATCAGACGCTGCCAGCAGAAGGCGCCAAGACCGCGCATTTCTGCTCCATGTGCGGACCGAAATTCTGCAGCATGAAAATCAGCCAGGAAGTCCGCGATTTTGCCAGCAAGCAAAACCAGAGCGCCGAAGGCTTTATCGCCTCGGAAAAACTGGGCGCCGATACAGCTGCGGCAAGCAAGGCTGCAGCCGAAGAAGGCATGCGCGAAATGGCGAAAGTCTATAAGGACAAGGGCGATCGCTTATATTTACCGGAGGATGAAGTGAAGCCGGAACCAGCGGAGTGATACCATTAGCATAGCGGCGTCGATATCATTGGCTGTGGTGGGTATTTCAGCCCCAGCCAATGCGGTGCAAGGTCGAGAGGATTCTCAGATATTGCCGCAGCCGCCGAGCAGCCACCGGCGCTATGTTTGCGAAATGCCGTCAGCGGTTTTCAACGACTATATTGTGACCATGCGGCCCGCGAATCCGCAGCAGGCCGCGCTGCATATTTTGGCCTTTTATATTCCAGGCGGTTGGGGGAAAGGCGGGGTCGCCACGATCATGAGGCGTCCCGGCCCTAGCACAAAAACCCTGCATTTTGTTGGCGAAGATGTTAGCTTTCGGGTGCAGGGAAATATCGGACAACTGAAATATTACGGCACAGAATTTCCCTGTCCGCTCGAACATGTGGAGCAGGTGAAATGAAATTGCCGCGTTTATTCTCACGCAAACGTTCGGCCGTAGAGATTTTGAATGGTGGCGCTTGGACTTGTTCGCAATGCGAGATTGAACATGAGGCTATGTTTGATCTCGCAGCCGACCGTCCGTCTCAATGCAGCGACGATTTTCCTGTAAAATTCAATTCCGCTATTCGCATGTATGGCGTTTTTCTGTCTGAGGATTTTGTCCCTGCTGGCAAATCTGAGTATGACAGGGCATAGGCACAGAAGGAATGAAGCAAGCCGAGATCTTGCCAGCGGAGTAAAGCGCATGAAAAGCATAATGAAATCACTCACCGCCGCCATCGCGATTATCGGGAGCAGCGCGTCCGCGCTTGCGGAACCGAAGCAGACCCTGATGCCCGATAGCGAACAGGGTCGCGCGTTCATGGAGCAATTCGGCTTCTCTCAAGCCGTCATTCACAACGGTACGGTCTATCTGTCAGGCGTCATCGCCGGACCGACACCGGAGGGTATGACCGATGAGGAAAGCTATGCCCGCACCTTTGCCTATCTCGGAACCATTTTGAAGCGCGCAGGGTCGAGCTGGGATGATGTGATCGATATAACCACTTACCATGTCGATATCGAGCAATCCATGCCGCCGCTTGCTGCTGCCAAGAACCGATTTGTGAAAGCGCCGTTTCCGGCCTGGACCGCGATTGACATTGATCGCCTTTTCACACCCGGCGGGCTGGTAGAAATCAAAATCACCGCGCGCCTGACGCCAAAGGCGGAAGAACCAGCGGAATGAGCATGAAATATCTCGCCCCCTTGACGCTGTTATTCGCCGCACCAGCACAGGCCGGTGACAAGCCGCCGGAATTTCTCGGCAATGGCGGTGCCTTTCCGCTGTCCGAAGCCGTGCAGGTTGGGAATATCATCTATCTGTCCGGCCAGCTCGGCATCGACGAAAGCGGGCGGGCGCTGGTCGCTGGCGGCATCGAACCGGAAACCAAACGGACAATGGACCGCATTGGCAACACGCTCGCCAAATATGATCTGGATCATGATGCCTTGTTCAAATGCACCGTGATGCTGGCGGATATTGACGACTTTGCGGCCTTTAACGCCGTCTATAAAAGCTATTTCAAACCCGGCCGCTATCCGTCGCGTTCGGCATTCCAGACCGCCGGACTGGTGCTGGGCGCTCGGGTCGAGGTGGAATGCTGGGCATGGAATCCGCAAGGTAAGGAAGAGCCGGCGGAGTGAGTTTGTTTGTGCAATGACCGGTCGCCGGAACTTTGTGGCAGCAGCAATTATGGCCGCGACAGTTCTGCAGGGCTGCTCAACCCCCAGATGGGTTGATGCACCATGCCATGATGGATGGACAAAGACAGCCGAAGGGGATTCTCGGGCTCTGCCGCCCGGCTCGCCATTATTCGGTGAAATCGTTTCGCATTTGCCCAATCGCCAAGTGATCTGCATCCACCAGACCGATGAAATGCATTTCATAGCGGTGGTCAAGGATGGCGAAGGGGGCAATTTGGGAGCTATTAATTTGAAATTCGAGAACGGCCAGCTCGATATCATCGAGGAAGCAATTATCGTTTAAGCCAAGGCGCTTGTGAGGATAGGCCGAGTTTACTGGCTTACGGTTTCTGTTTCTTCTAAGTTGATTGGCCAAATACGCCACCGAATGAGTCGACAAACCAGCGGAGTAAAACCATCCCATGGCCCTGTCTGCCGCCGCCTTGCTTAACCGTCTTCAGGCCTTTGATGGCCGGGCGGTCAGCATCTTGGGTGAGGTCGAGGCGGACTATCGGGATGAGGCGGAATACCTCGACGCAATGATCGCGCTCGCCGCGCATGATCAGGAGGTGGTGTCTAGCGGTGCGACCTGGCTGATCAAGGCGGCGCTCGAACGCGGGACGGCGCTTTCGGCCGCGCAGAGTGAAGCCTTATGGGATGAAATTCCGGCAATCCGGTACTGGCAGGCGCAGCTGCATATCTGTCAGAGCGCAGCCTATCTCAGCTTCTCCGCCGACGGCGCAGCAACCATGGATCGCTGGCTTACACCGCTGCTCCACCATGACCGTCCCTTCCTGCGCGCCTGGTCGGTGGACGCGCTATGCCGGATCGCTGCCCAGCATCCCGAATATGGTCATGCCGCCCGGGATGCCGCGCGCGCCGCAGCCAAGGACAGCGCTGCCTCGGTTCGCGCCCGCGTCCGCCAGCTCGGCGATCTGTTGGCCGATCTGTAAATTTGCCAATATGCAGACAAGGTGGCAGGACTGCGCATGCCCACAGCCCCGTTCGTCATCCTGAACTTGTTTCAGGATCCATCCATGAAAGCCACCATCCATGACCATTGAGAACCCCGCCCCAATCACCCCACAAAGCGCAGAGCAATGGCGCAAGGACGGTCAATTTGTCGACTGGCAGGGCCACCAGATTTTCGTCCGCACCGGCGGCGATCCATCCGCGCCGCCGCTGCTCTTGCATCACGGCTTTCCGACCTCCAGCCTCGACTGGCTGCCGCTATGGGCGGATCTGACGGCGCGTTACCGGGTGGTGGCGTTTGATTTTCTTGGCTTTGGCTTTTCCGACAAGCCGAAGCGACATCGCTATGATCTGCAGGAACAGAGCGATCTCGCAGCCCATCTGGCCGAGACCTTATTGGGTCAGGATTTTCATCTGCTCGTCCATGATTATGGTGTCAGCCCGGGGCAGGAATTGCTCGCGCGGCAGGGCGAGGGCAAGCTGGCGTACAATTTGCTGAGCTGCGCCTTTCTCAACGGCGGCCTGCTCCCCGCGCAGCATCGCGCGCGGCCTATTCAAAAGCTGCTCACCGGACCCTTTGGCTGGCTGTTCGTGCACCTGATGACCCGGGAGCGTTTCGGCAAAAGCTTTAGCGAGGTGTTCGGCAAGGATACGCAGCCCGGTGCAGCGGAACTCGACGCCTATTGGGCCGTCATCTGCACCAACGGCGGTCACCGTCTGCAACACAAGCTGCTCCACTATATCGCCGACCGCCGCACCCACGGCCCCCGCTGGGAGGCCCAGCTGACCCACTCGCCATGCCCGATCGCGCTGATTAACGGCACGCAAGACCCGGTCTCCGGCGGGCATCTGGTCGACGCGGTCGCGGTGCTGAACCCGGAGGTTCTGGCGTGGCGGTTGGACCATCTTGGGCATTATCCGCAGACCGAAGGGGCAGCGGATGTGATGGCGGCTTATGCGGAGTTTCGGGGTGGGTTGTGATGGTTGGGGGAACAGTTTGAGGGATTAGCCAAATCGAGCTGGCCGTCATTCAAAACTAATATCACCAATCTGGCCACCCTTCAGGTGGAGAAAAAGATGATTCCACATCTTTTTCTCTCACGTAACCCGATAGCCAAGGGCCACCTTTTTTTATGTGAGAGGCTATCCAAAAGTGTTCGTTGTCCTGATCCAGAGATGGAACCAAAGACATTCCGCAAAAAAATGTAACTTCAGTCGGCACATCTTGGCTCTTGGCATCAACTGATGCTTTATCGTAGATTCGCCAGTTATTTGACTTCATTGTCAGGAAAGCAAAATTATTTTGATGTGAGATATAACGGCTCGTTGACCGGCGATTTTGGATCTTGAGAAGGATTTCAACTGCGGCATCCAAGACATATCTGGCATTTTCGATCTGGTGTGGGTCATTTAGTGTCGATATGTCTTTTTCGACTATCCAAGAGCTATCTTCGAACTGATACACTCTCGGAGTTAAGCGCCACACATTCCAAAAAGCTTGCGGATCAATCCCTTCTTCAAGAAGCTTGCTGTTTTGTTTATTGTGATCGAGTACTATGTAATCAAAAGGTGTTTTGACGTGATCCTCAATGTACTTGTTCGAGCGTGCATATGCTGGCGCATTGCTGATAGACCAAGGGCTCAATATGCCTTTGTGTAACGAATTCTCAGGATCAGAAAATTTCTTGATATCAGATGATTTCTCAAACTCGAGATACATTGCTTTTCGAACACTTGCTAAACAACCAAAGTAATCTTCTTTCTGGTATTCATTTAAAGCAAGATAGAGAACACTTTGTATCTCATCTTTTTCGATTAAGCCAATCAGATCTATTTCGTCAAAACTTCGATCAAAAACTATTTTTGAAGCCCTTTCAATGAATTCCTCAATGTCTCTAAAAAATCGAACTGTTTGTTCGCGATCGGGAAGAACTAAATGATGTTTTGCGGCAACGCGGATTTTGTTGAATCTAACTAGAACAGACCTTTTGGGAAGCTGCTCTTCAGAGAGTTTGGTATCGATCGCATCCAGATACCCTTCAAACGATGTTTTATTTTTGATCTGTGCATCAATAGTATCGATGATAGACAACAGAAATGTCTCAAGAGCTTCGTGAAGTAGATTGATTGCGGCTAGTGTGGAGGTTTCGTTGAGAAATCGTATTTCTCCGCGGGCAAGATGTAAATAGTATCGGGCTAGAACAATCTGTCGAACAACTTTTTCATCCATTTTTCAGCTACCTATTTATGGGCCGTTTTGCACCTAGTTAGACTGATTATATAAACGATGCGAATTGAATGAAATAGTCATAACACGAGTATATAGTTTTGCGAGGCGTTGATTTACTTCATTTAGTTCGTCGATTGTCATCGAGTAAGTACCCCTTTTTACACCGTAGCGTTCCGTTAGATCAGGTCTAATCCAATGGAGTTCGAGCCGCTCAGGATCATTTTGACCATAAGGCCAGAAAGAATGTACAAGATGGTTTCTGTGCTTTAACAATGAGATGGCTTCGGTAACAGCACGGTCAATTTTTGCGATTTGTTCTTGATTGTTTTTGTATCCATTGGCGAGCAACTTGCGCCAGTGTTTCACAATGTCTCTGCCGGCGGTAGGAAATGATTCCTTGCCGACGATGTCGGAACTAAACGGCTGTGTACGTAAGGCCCAGATATCGTTTATCATTAAACCTTCTGTACGCGCCCACCATGAAAGAATGGTCCCTGTTAAGTGGATAAATTTGGGATTCGTTCCACCCGGAAATATGCCTATACTTCGATCTCTCATTAATCGAGGCTAAACTGTGATCGCCTGGCGATCTACAAAATACTTGCAGAAAATTAGAATTGTTGTGAATAAATACCTTAATTACTGTGACAGTTTACTAAGCACACATAACTCTAAGACAATCAGCAAAACCCACCACCCTCAACTCTGATCCGTAACCCTTACCAGGCTCCAGTCATAGCCAAGCTCTTTCACCCGCGCCTCAATCAGCGCGCGCACCTGCGTATCGGGCTGCGCCTGACGCGTGAGCATCCACAGGTAACGCCCGCTGGGTTCGCCGACAATCGCCCAGCTATAGTCTTCTGCCCGGTCCAGCACCCAGTAATCGCCGTAAAAGGGGCCGAAGAAGGAGACTTTCAGCTTCGCATTTTGGCTGTCTTCGACGATTTTCGCCTTGCCATTGGCGGTGGTGGTCTTGCCCTCTTTCGTGCAGCTGTTGATGACCTTGATCTTGCCGTCTTTACGCATGGAGTAGTCGGCGGTCACGCCGTCGCAGCCTTTTTGAAACGGCGCTTCATAGCGCGCCATTTCAAACCATTTGCCGAGATAGCGATCCAGTTCCACCGCCTTGGCGGGCTCTGGCACCGCGTTGTTGCCGACGGGTCCGGGCTTGCCAGCGCAGGCGCTGATCAGGGCAAAGGGTAACAGGCTGAGCGCGAGCTTTTGGGTGGCCGATAATGTCATAATGGTCTCCATAGCGATGCAGCATAGCTAGCCCGGAGTGAGCCCATTATGAATATGGGTTTTGGTGCATATTATTCCATGATATGCTCGCGCCAAATCAGCAAGAGGTAACGCCATGAACCTGCTCGAAAACCCCGCCCTCAAATGGGTCCACTTCACCGACGCGGAAAGCCGCTTCGATTACCCCATCGACTATCACGGTGCGGTGCTGTCCGTTCGCGATGATGGCCATATTGATCTGCTCTACCGCTGGGAGCCAGAAGCTTATTGCCATTTCCACCGCCATGTCTGCGCGACCACCTCGACGGTGCTGGCGGGGGAGTTGCATGTGGTGGATTATGAAAACGGCGTGGCGGGGGAGAAGCGGATTCGTGCCGCTGGCGACTATGCCGCGAAGGATCCGGGCGATGTCCATATGGAATATGGTGGGCCGGATGGTGCGCTGGTGCTGTTCAATCTCTATGCGCCCGATGGCCGGCTGGCCGATTTTCTGGGGCCGGATGGCGAGACGCTGACCACCATCACGCTGGAGGATATGACCACCGGGCGGATTGCCCAGCAGGCGGCCTAGATTGCGGGCGGCTTAAGAGTAAGAGGGCTTAAGCGGCGCGCGGTACGCGAAGGGCTTTTCCGCCGTCATCTTGCGCGCAGACAACGCGGTTTCGACCCTGTTCCTTGGCGTCGTACATGGCGCGGTCGGCGCTTTTGAATATGGTCGAAAAGGCACTGGCCGGCCCATGCGCTACTCCCAGCGAGCCGGTTACGCGGAGCCGTGCAGGCCAGTCCTTGCGGGTCACGCCTGCTACCATGCTGCGCAGCTTCTCGGCGATATCAGCCGCATCCGCCAAGCCGTCGGGCAGCGCGATGATAAACTCCTCGCCGCCCCAGCGGGCTGCCAGGGCATCGGGTGTGGCGGCGTCGAGAGTGTTGCTGATGCAGGTGCTGACGGCAGCAATTACTTCGTCGCCCTGGCCATGGCCATAGCTGTCATTAATCTGCTTGAAATGGTCGATGTCGAGCAGGATCAGGGCGGTCGGCATGTCGCCCAGTTCCGCGATGCTCTCCTGCAAGGCGGAGCGGTTCAATAATCCCGTCAGACCGTCATGGCGGGACAGCCACGACGTGCGGCGCAGCTCTTCCGCCAACCGGTGGCCCAGCCGTTCCGCCTCGATACCGTCGCGGCAGCTTTTATGCGCCTGGAAATTGACCGCTTTGGCCACAATGAACAGCGCGACGCTCATGAAAATGAGCGCCAATTGGGCAAAGCTGCTGAAATCTTTGTCAAACAACAATATGCCCGCAGCACCCGCAGCGGAGAACCCGCCGAGCAGTGGAAAAGCAATGCCAGCAATCGGAGCGGCAAGCAGGACGGAGACGACCATCGTCACCAATATCGTGACCCAAGTGGTCAGCACGGCATCCGATCCGCCGATGAGGGTTCCGACGTCGAGCATCATTGCAGCCCATATGATTCCGCTGGATGCCTCGGCCATCATCCACAGATTTTTGCGTATCGTTGTGCGTTTGCCGGCCTCGATGGCGCGCCGCAGCCATTGCGATGTGACTGTTATGAGCAGCTGTGTGAGTATCTGCAGGCCCAGAAATATCCACAAGGCACGGTTGTCGGTCTGGCTGGCTATCCATCCGATCACTCCGACCGGGATGATCACGCTAAGCTGTCCAGCAATCCGCCGCTCCAACCCGTCGATTAGCAACTTGCCTGCGACTTCCTGATTGGCGATGGCGGCAAGGTCCGGTGACACGGTATTGCTTCCCTGATGCTCGGCTTCGACCATTTCATTCCCCACAAACGAATTGCGATCCTGCATATGCGATTTTGGATAACAGACTGTTAATGGACGGAAAAAATGGACCCGAAACGCAGAGGAAGGGGCAAGTGGTTCCGCGCGACGAGCGGCCGAAGACGCTTTCCTATCACCGTCGATATTTGCTAGGGTCCAGCCATGACCCAGATATCTGACACCCCACTCATCATCGAAGTTTCGCTCAACGGATCGGTTAAGCCGGAGCAAAATCCCAATGTCCCCTATGAGGATGACGACATTGTCGCGCAGGCGGTCGAGTGCATGGAGGTGGGCGCTGCGCTGGTCCACAATCATACACGCGATCCGGTCTTTGGCGGCACCGGCGTAATGGACGTGGAAGATTATGCGCGGCCCTGGCGCAAGCTGTTAAAGCAACGCCCCGATGCGATCCTCACCCCGACCATGCCGGGCAAAGAGGGCGTAGCGGTGGCGGATCGCTATGCGCATATCACGGCGATGGCGGAGGAAGGGTTGATCGCGCAAGGCCTTTGTGATCCGGGCAGTTTCAATGTCTCGGTTCCCGGTGAAGATGGGGCCTTTGCGCCGACCAATCTGGTCTATCGCAACGACATGCAGGACAGCTATTACTATGTCGAAGCGTGCCGGCGGTTGAAGCTCGGGATGAGCATCTCGATCTTTGAGCCTGGCTTCGTCAAGTATATCATGTCGCTGCACCGAGCGGGAAAGTTGCCGCCCGGCGGGATTATGAAATTCTATTTCGGTGCCGATGATCAGCCTTTTGGATTGCCGCCGACGGCCACCGCACTGGATGCCTATCTGGAGATGATCACGGGCAGCGGTCTGCCCTGGCTGGTCTCGAGCTTTGGCGATGATTGTGTCGGCTGCGGTCTGGCGGAAGCGGCCATCATCCGTGGCGGTCATGTACAGGTCGGTATCGAACCTTATGGCGGTCCGCGCCAACCAAAAAATGTCGATCTGGTGAGCGAAGTCGTCGAGCTAGCTGGGCGACTCGGTCGTCCGATTGCGACACCGGAGCAGGCGGCAAAGATCATGAATCTGCCAACCTACCCGGCGCCATATGCGGCGGCATCATGACTGTGCCAGGACGCTTCGGCATAATCCAGATATTGGAGTAACCGCAATGAACGAACCCCTCCATATCGGTATACTCGCCCATAGTGCGGAGGGTGCGACGCTATCTTACCGGACAGTGTGGCAAGAGGGTATTCGTAAGCTGGGTGCGCATGAGCATCCGCGGATTACGATGAGCGGAGGGGCGATGGCACCAACGCTCGATCTTTGGGAGCGCGGTGATTTGGCAGCGCTTAGGCAGATTTTCTGGGAAGATGCTGAACGTTTGGCGGCTGCGGGCGCGGATTTCTTCATTCTGCCGGACAATACCGCGCATATTGCGCTGGAACAGCCGGGTCCCGATTTTCCCATTCCCTGCCTGCATATAGCAGAAGTCGTTGCGGCGCAGGCCGAGACCGATGGGTGGCGACACATCGGCGTGCTCGGCACCAATTGGACGATGGAAGGTCCAGTATACAAGGAAGCGCTGGCCCGCCGCTCGCTGGAGCGCTCTATCCCGGCGGTAGAGGATCGGGAGATCATCCATAACGCGATTTTTGACGAACTGTGTCTCGGGGATTTCCGCGCAGAAACCCGAGCGGAATTTATCCGCGTCATCAATGATCTGCAAAGCGGAGGTTGCGACGCCGTTGCGCTGGTCTGCACGGAGATCCCGTTGCTGATCACGGAGCAGATGTCGCCGCTGCCGATATTGGACAGTACGCGGCTGCAAGCAAAGGCAGCTGTGGCTGTTGCGCTTGGTGAAACAGCGAAGCCCGTCTGGCTGGGCGGAGCGGTTTAAGGTTTATTGATGCACCACTCTCAATGCCAAAATTGTCGAGCTGTTGACTAGCGCTTCAATATGTCGGCGACATAGGATTTTGCGATCGCCTGTTGCTCAGTGCTCAGCCCATGGCCGTTTCGCAAAGATCTTTTGAGCAACGGCAGAGCTGCATCATCCTTTCCTGCAAGATAGTGGCTCGCGCCTGCCATATAATAGGTCAATTTGCTTGGGCTTGGTTCGGTTATCCGATGCGGCGCATCAAGATAATCATCGAAAAGAGCTGATGCCTGTGTGAAATTCTTTGCTTTCAAGTTCTCAACAGCCGCTTGGTAGGTGCTGGCTTGATTGCCGTTCGTTGATTTGTTGTGCAAAGACCGACTAAGTGAAACATTATAGCTATCAGCATTGTTTAACAGCGTCTCAGTGTAAGTCGGAGCGGAACCGGAAGCAAAATTCTGTGCGATGGCGGCGGAACTGGTCAAAAGCATTCCAGTTGCAACTGCAGCAGATAGATGTTTCATAGTGACTCCCCTGGATTTGTTGTAAAACAATTTATTGTTTCTTTTTATTGCAGATTTGGAAATGAATACATCATTAATCTCAATCTCCATTATAATTATTGACGGATAATTGCGATGTATACTCTAGATATAGTCATTGTAGACTGAAAACCCGTTTTGGGCGGAAAAGCGGCGATAAGATCACATCTTTCTTATCATTCTGCACCATCAGAAACTGTGGGCACATAACGCAGCAAATCACCGGGTGTACAATCGAGATATTCACAGATTTTGGCAAGTGTTTCAAACCGAATGCCTTTGACCTTTCCCGATTTTAGCAGTGAGAGATTGGCGTCCGTAATGCCAACATGAGCCGCAAGGTCCTTGGATTTAACTTTGCGGATGGCAAGCATCACATCAAGGGTTACTTCAATGGTCATTAGACGATCTGCCTCAGTTCATCTTGAAGTTCGCGGCCTTCACGCAGGGCTCCCGCCAGTGCCATCAGAACAATGCCGATAAGCAAGCCGAGAGCATTGAGATCGATCAGATAGATCACGAAATCAACGCTATTTTCAATGATGGACTCCGGTTCAATCAGCATCGGCAGCAGAACGTCGAAACTGAGGAAAACCACATATAGCAATATCATCGAGACCCCCATTCTGGAAAGCGCATTGGCTGCACTGTCCAAAAATAGCTCGCCTTTCTCTGCATGAGCTAGAAACCGATTGATAGACCGGAATAACAGCAGGAATGTGAAAACGGCAAGGACGCATGTAACCACAAGAGCAATCTGGGCAACCAAACCCAGTTTGGGATCGACCGTCTCTATCTCGACCATATCGCGCAATAGCTCTGTATCTCCCATTAGAGCAGTCACGGCTGTCAGAATAATGGTCAATCCGACCAGCGACGTCATCACCCCGGCAACGATGCGCAAGAGCCGATAAAGCCAACGATTCTGGATAATGGCTTTCTGATTCATAGAAACTACCTTTTGAATGACAGATAAAAAATATTGTAAAACAATAAAAAATATTCATGTTTCAGAAAGATTTTAGAGTGTAGCTGGCGATATGCAATCAAAAATGTGCATGAAAGGAAATGCAGAAATGAGAATTCAAAAAACCAGCACTGTCATGGCAATCGCCTGCACCGGCCTTGTTCTGAGCGGATGTGCAAACACCGCATCGGGATATCGGCCGATCGTCGATGGCTATGAAGACGAAGCCTATCACGCAGACCTTGCCGATTGTCAGGCCCTCGCAAAGACAAAGCGCTATGACAATGGAGACACCAAGACCTCAGCTTTGGCCGGTGCTGTTGTCGGTGGTGCGGCAGGAGCCATTGAAGATAATTCAATAGAGGGTGCGATAGTCGGTGCGCTTTTGGGTGGGCTGATTGGCGGCGCGAGTGGCGCTGCTGATACCCGAACGGACCGAAAAGATATTGTTATTCGCTGCCTGGGTGGTCGCGGTCACGCCGTCGTCGGTTGATATAACGCGAGACTCCTTAGCAATCTGACCCAGCCGGTTACGACCGGAAACTTCACAAAATTAACAAAACTACCATCGGGCCGCGATTTCCGACGAAGGATTCTTGTGCCCAAATTTTCCCCAAAATGTCGAGAAAGGACATAAAATGAAGAAGACCCTAATGATTTCCACCATCGCTGCTTTCGGTGTTCTGACCGGAGCATCGGCCGCTCATGCGCAGAGTGACGACGAAAATTTTGAAGGCGTAAAAGTTGGCGTGCAAGCGGGTTGGGAGCGCCGCAAGATTGACGATATCCTGTTACCTGCTCCTAATAGCGCGCGGCTAAATGACAGATCCAGTGGCATATCCTATGGTGGCTTTGCCGGATACGACGCCCAGTTTGATGAATTTGTTCTGGGTGTCGAAGCGGATTTCAGCCCCAATGGCAAAACGTTACGTTCATCGCTGCCCGGCGACGGTTCCATTGAGCTAGATTCCAAATGGGCCGCAAGCGTTTCGGCCAGGGCCGGCATTGCGATTGTACCAAGGCTTCTGGCCTATGGCAGGGTCGGCTATGGATTAAACCGCTATACTGTCCGTAGGTTCACTGCAGGAAACGACGCAGCTGTGGCGACGGATAAGGTTACCGGCAATGGCATGCTCTACGGCGGTGGTCTGGAATATGCGATCAATCGCAACGCCTCGTTTCGTGTTGAGTATCGACGCAATGACAATGAAGGCTCACTAGCCTCGAACCAAGTATTGGGCGGTTTAACCTTGCGCTTCTAGCTCTCTCAGAAGCGCTCCTCCGGAGACCGAGCAGCAGTGATTTGCACCCGCTCATTGTTGCTCGGTCTCATTAGAGATGATCGCACCAATCTAAGGCTCCCATAATCACATGAAAATAATAGCATTTTGCAAGCAGTTCGATAGCGGGCGTCCCAGAGCTCGGCCGGGCCCCGGTGTAATCCACCATCGGCCGGATAGTTGCAGCTGTTGCTATTGGCTTGTGCGATTGCTGATTTGGGGTAGTCGAAATTCTTGATACAACTGTTGATTATACTATTAATTGCAACGAGTTGGTGCCCGCTTTTAGGAAAATACAGACTATGGTGCAACCGGCCCAAGCAAGGTTGTCAGTGATAGATTTCAGCCTGATGAGGATCAGTTGCGAAATTCCAATATGATTCGCGCTATGAAGCCGTATCTTCCAACTCTTGTTTCAGTGTCCCATGAAATTTTCCAATGGCGCTTTCAAATAAACCAAACTCCAAAAACACGTTGGCACCACTTTCTAAACCGCGCTGTGCCGACACAACCACATCGCGATCTTCGATAGCCCCCTTGGCAGCAAACTCCTGTCCCTTGAAAACCGCATCCAATGCTTCGCCGCCTTCTGCACAATCGGTCAGAAGAAACATATGTTGGCGCGTCAATTCGAGTTCGAGTGGCTCGATGATGACGACCTGCATACAGTCGGGAAAGGTTGAAATTATGACATTGGGAAAGAGGTGATAAACAAAGGTCACTCGGCCGTTGGTTGACCATTTTGACTTTGGCTTGTCTCGCAGTCCCTCAATCGCCTGGTAGGGAAAAGCAATGCGGCTATTCTCACCGAACGCTTCAACAACGGTCAGATTGTCATATTGAACCGGAAAGAATGTTGTCTGATGGGTTGAGCGAATATGGTAGCCTTCTAATGCGCTTTCCAGATGCAGTTTCCAATTGGCTTCAATTTCCAGCGCCGCTGATGTCACCACCCGGAATCCATCCGGGATCAAATCCGGTATTTCGAGCAGGCCTTTGCCTTCTTTTTGATCGGTGTCTTGTCGAACGAAAACCAATCCCTTTTTTTCTACGCAACCTAATGAAACGAGGCCGCGACTTTCCTTTTCCAGTCCAGGAAACCCATCACCATGCGGAACGCTTCGGAGCGCTCCGTCAGTGCCATAAGACCAGCCGTGATAGGGGCAGACAAACACGCTGGTGCAACCGTGGCCTTTGGCGACCTGGACTCCGCGATGGCGGCAGGCATTGCGAAAAGCCCGCACGTCGCCATCATTTCCACGGACCACGATTAACGGAATTCCTGCTGCATCCCGTGCGATATAATCCCCTGATTTTGGCAGTGCCGAAGAAGGGCAGAAGACAGTCCAGCGACTGCGCAACACGGCTAATTCCTGGTCTAAGCGGTCCGCTGACAGATAATTGGCCGTCGGTTCCTTCCAACTGGATTGACCTCTATCTGTTGTGCCATTGTCTATATGGTCAAAAATGCGATCAATTATATCTTCGTCTGACATCAACACGGTTTCACCGTCTTCTCTCTGAAATCTGGAAGGCGTCTTTTTTGCCATAGTTTCCGTTCCCGCGCTGCTTCGCAATATTGACTCTTATTATATAATATATATAACTAAGAAAGATATTCAACAATGTTAGAAGAGACTGTTTGAGAGGAAAGCACAATGGCGATGTCAATGACCCAGGAAATACAAGAAACTTCCCACCGGGCCGGACGCGTTGTTCATGATGCGGATAGTCACATTACCGACTCATTCGATTGGCTTGATCAATATGCCAGCGAATATGTGAAGGAAAATTTGGTCGAAGGACTGATTTCCAAATCGCTTCCGGGGATTGAGCCCATTGTTGAAATGGCCGATAATCGCCTGGCTGGCAAAAACCCAGAACTGACCGAGGGCCTGAAATCAAACATTTTCGGCCATAAGGCGAAGATGAACCAGTGGGCGGCCTTTGGTGCGATCGACAAGAAAGAGCGCAGCGAAGCGCTCGACATTATGGGCGTCCAATCGCAAATCGTCTTTCCGCTGGCCGCACTGTCGCGCTTTGCCCGCTCAAAAGATGAGCGCGTCGTCTATGAGGGGTCTGAAGCGTTGAACCGCGGAATGGCGGATTTCTGTTCCGACGATGAGCGCCTGCTGCCGGTCGGTTTTATCTCGCTCAACGATCCTGAAAAGGCATTGGCCAGTGCGAAGCAGGCCATTGATTTTGGAATCAGGGCGATCTGGTTATTGTCCGATGCCGTCGATGGACGGGCACCCTCGCACCGGAGCTATGATCCCATTTGGGCGGTGATGGAGGAGGCCAGGGTTCCGATCGTATTGCACATAGGTAGCGGCGTTCGCATGCCTTCAGAATATATGAATACCGGGGTTGAGCGCATTCTCGAAGGCAGTCCGTTCAATCTGGAAACCACAAAACCGAAAGACATTAATGTTCTGCACCATTCTATCGAGCGGTGGATGACCTGTATGATCTATGACGGTGTGCTGGAACGTTTTCCTAATCTCAAAATCGGATTGATTGAGTTGGGTTCAAACTGGGTCCCGGCGATGATGCAAAATCTTGATATTGGGGTGAAGGAACTCGGGAAGTTTGATGTTGCCTTGCGTGATCTGTCGATCAAGCCTTCTGAATATGTGAAGCGTCAGGTGCGGGTTACCCCACTCCACTTTGAAGATGCTGGATGGGTTCTTCGTAGTGTGGGCAAAGACATTTTAATGTTCAACACCGATTATCCGCATCCTGAAGGCGGTTCTGATCCTTTTGGTGACTTTGAACGTAGCCTTGAAGCGGTCAATGCGACACCCGAGGAGCTGGATCATTTCTACAGCAAGAATTTTGAAGATCTGATGGGACTTTAGGGCTCGGTTCGAAGGCAATCCAAATACCGGTTGTTTCCTCCGCTGTGATGTTTATTTTTGAATGATGCTTAAGGAAAAACGCCTCCGGCTTGCTCCCAAGGAGCGACGCAATCAGCTGCTCGATAGCGCGCGGGACATAATCCTTTCGCGGGGCTTTTCGTCGCTGACTATGGAAGCTGTGGCCAAGGAAGCCGAAGTCAGCAATCCGCTAATCTACAAATATTTCGATACGCGTCTGGCGCTGTTGCAGGAATTGCTCGGGCGCGAGCTTATCCGGTTTTATGGCGACATTAAACTGAAGCTGGAACAGGCTGACGCTTACGAAGACGTCGTCCGGATCGCGGTAACTTCGAATTTTGATGAGGGTGCGAACGGTAATATTGTTTCTATATTGCGTAGCCAGCCGGACATCGAAGCCTCCCTACATCCGACAAATATGAAAGACACGCTTGGCGTTGGCAAGTTGCTGGTGAACCGCTTGATGGAATTCTACCCAGTAACTCGCAGCCAGGCTACGAAGATGACCGTGTTTGCCTCTGGCGTGTCTCAAGCAGCTGCGGCGCAGTGGAGATTGCATGGTGGCAATCGAGCGAGGATGATCGAAGACGCTCTGCAATTCATTCATTCAGGGATGAGAAGCTTCGTTTCGTCCGAACGCATTGCTGAAGATTAAGACGATCTACCGGGCATGGTGCCAAAGGCCTGACAACTGGCGCGCGAAGAAACTTCCTTGTGCCAACGATCGAGGTTTTTCAGGCTTTCATCTGGCTTCAGTCCCACCAATGCCGATGCAAAATCAACACCGGTCACCAACGTGATATCGGCCACTGTAAAACGATCACCCGCGACGTAGGCAGACGAAGCAAATTCCTTGTCGAGGCGTTTGTAATAATGATGGGTGTTCTTGTCGCTGAGTTCTTTGGCTTCGGGAACCTGCTTTACTATTCCCAGCTGCGCTACAATTGGACCGTTAACCCATGAAATGCCGATCTCACGCCAATATTCAAATTCAATCTGGCGATTGCGTGCTTCGATATAGGCGAGCTCATAGGCGTCTTGGCCAAACAGGTTGGGTTCCGGCTCAACCGCCTCCAGATAGCGACAGATTGCCACCGATTCAGGAATACAACGTCCATCCTCGAGTTCGAGCACTGGAATTTTACCGCTCGGGTTTTTCTCAAGGAACTCGGGTGTCTTATGCTCACGCTTCAACATAGTGACTGGCACAAGCTCTAGATCGATGCCCTTCTCAGCCGCAAAAATCTTGACCCGCCGCGGATTGGGTGCACCATCTTGATGGTATAATTTCATTACTCGTTTCCAATCATATTAGCGGTTTCATTATTATAAATACCGTATAATATTATCCTAGAGGAGAATGGGTTGAAAATGAACGATATTCGTCAAAAACTGCCCTTCATGACAAAAGTCGCTTTTGGCGTCGGCTCGATGGGTGAGATTGTCTTCCTCGGCATGTTCAACACCTTCATCTCGATATACTATAATCAGGCAATTGGACTTTCCAATTCGCTGATCGGTACCGCCATCATGCTCGCAATTCTTGGTGATGCGATTTCCGATCCGGTGATTGGAATGATTTCCGACAAATGGCGGTCGCGATGGGGCAGGCGTCATCCCTTTTTGTTCGCTGCCCCAATCCCACTCGCAATCTCACTGTTTCTGATTTTCAACCCGCCTGCACAATTGACCGGTGGGACGACAGGTGAACCCGATCAGATCTGGTTGTTTGTCTGGCTGGCTTCATGGACAATATTGGCTCGGTTTTTCCTGACGCTTTACTCTATCCCTCACTACGCACTCGGTGGAGAGATAACCAAGGATTCCAATGATCGCTCAAAGCTGTTCAGCATCAATGCCGTGTTTGGATATGCTTCCGGGGCTCTGTTTGCATTCACCGCATGGGGGTTTTTCCTTGCCGGAGAATCTGAGCTTGCAGATGGGACCTTAGTCCCCAAACATCTTGATGCCTCGGCCTATGGCCCGGTTGTGATGACCGCTTGCAGCATCATATTGATCGCGATTTTTCTGAGTGCCATGGGAACCAAGCATCGTATTCCGCATCTCAGTAAACCTGCAGAAGGTCAGGAGCGGCTATCTTTATCAAGTTTCTATAAGGAACTTCTGGGGGCACTTAAAAACCCGAACTACGCTTTTATCATGGTGGGTTATTTCCTCCTCATGATTTCGGTTGGAATGAACGAGACCTTGCAGGTCTTTGTGTATACTTATTTTTGGGAACTTCAGACGGAGCAGATAAAATGGTTCGGGTTGGCGACCGTGCCCGCCATTGTTCTGGGGGCAGTCTTGTCGCCCATTTTAATGAAGCGTTTTGACCGAAAGCGGGTTGTTATAGGTGGGCTTCTCACCCTGATCATATTTGTTCAACTGCCGATTGATTTGAGGCTTCTAGGCCTGATGCCTCCAAATGGTTCGGATATGCTTATGCCAATCTTGTTGGTATGCGTGATGTGTGCTGCGGTTGGATTTTCGATCGGATTGGTCGCAATTCTGTCCATATTGGGCGATATTTCAGACCAGAATGAATTGGTCACCGGGTTGAGACAGGAGGGCCTGATATACTCCGCACGCGCATTTTTTGCAAAGGCGTCCAATTCTGCTGGCCACTTCATAGCCGGAGTAAGTCTGGACCTTTTCATTGTCCTGCCGTTTGAAGCTGTACCCGGCGAGGTCGACAGCGATATCGTGTGGCGACTGGGGGTGATGGCCGGACCGATCATGGCCTTTGCCGCGCTGGTGTCGTTGCTGTTTTACGCAAGATATCGGCTGACGCGGGCGGAGCATAATCGCATATTGGACGAACTAAGCGAGAGGCGGACACCCGAGGACGCCATTGCCAAATCCGTTGTATAGAAAAGTGGTTTAGGAAAAAGCTGATGCCAAACCAACACTTGTCGATCGCAAAGACGGGATCGGTTGGTGAATAGGTTGCCGAGATGGTAGGGATCAGAAAAAAGGGAGAGAGATGATGCGGATGATGTTCACTTTGTTGGCCGGAGCGGCTCTTGCGATGCCGGCAATTGCACAAGAAGCTGAGAAGAAATGGTATCCCAGCAAATATGGTGCGGACGATAGTATCGGCGCGATGAACAATCTGTCGCCGGAAGGCACGATCAATGCCGCAAAGCTTGTCAAGACAGGCAAGACCTATGCCCTTGGTGTGGTGACCGGGCCAACAACCCCCGCTTATCCGCCGCGATCCTATAGCGCTACGATCTTGCAAAGCAATGACGGTCAGGGCGGATCAATGGGCGCGAACAAGGTCACTGCGCATGATGATATCATTCACAGCTGGGTGGGAATCGGAACTCAGATTGACGGATTTGCGCATCTCGGTATCGACCACCAATATTATAATGGCGTGAAGGGTAGCGAACTTTATCAGCCCTCTGGCGTAACGAAATATGGAACGGAAACGATCTTGCCAACGGCGACGCGAGGCGTGCTGCTCGACATGACCAAATATTTCGGCAAGGCCATACTTGATCCCGGGACAGCATTTAACCGAGCCGAGATCGATGCGGCGGCGAAGGCGGCGGGTGTAACGATAGGCAAGGGTGATGTGGTGCTGTTCCACACCGGCTGGATGAGCAAGAGTGAGAGCGATCCGCAGGAATTCATTGCGCAGCAGCCGGGTCTGGGCGTCGAGGGGGCGGAATATTTAGCCTCGCTCGATGTCGTAATGGTCGGTGCAGACACCGCCGCGTTGGAGGCAATCCCGTTTGAGGATCAAACCAAGCCATTCATTGTCCATCAGACATTGCTCGTGAAACATGGCGTGCATATTCTGGAGAGCATCAACACAGCAGAGTTGGCAAAGGACGGTGCGACCGAATTCATGTTCGTGCTTGGTCAACCGCGCTTCAAGGGTGCCGTTCAAATGGTGATCAATCCGATTGCTATTCGATAGCGTTTTCGCAGCCGGCCTATTCGGGTTGCGGAGCGTATAGTGCCTCTACCTGCGCTCCGGTCAAATTCTCGGTCTGCTCTGCAAAGCTATAATAAGATGGTTTGTCATCGATATAGACTTGCGTCGTGAAGGTCAGGCCGTCCTGATTGTCAAATATGGCGCTGGCGATCATATATTGGCCATTTTCCTTGAGGCGGTAGAACAGGTTGGTGCCACAGGTCTTGCAAAAGCCGCGTTCGGCCCATTCCGAGGAATCATAGATGGCAATATGATCCTCTCCAGTGAGCATGACATTGGTACCGCAATCGAGCTCTAGCGCTGGCCCACCGCCCCAGCGTCGGCACATACCGCAATGGCAGGCACCCACCATATTGCTGGATTGAAGCGCGTTTATCTGAACGGCCCCGCACAGACACTGGCCTTGACGTTCGGTGGTTTCAGGCGTCTCTGGGGTGGTGGTCATCGTCGCTCTTCTGTTGCAGATTCTTTATGGAAACATATCGCCGATGACGTGCGTATCAATTGATCAGGATCAACAAATGATCAAGTCCCACAAGATTTTATGACAGGGCCGGTATGATCCAGACAAAGGACATCGCAACTAGCGCTGCTAACAGGGAAACCGCTAATACCCATCGCACCCCTTGAGGTCGGGTCTTGTTGCTGGCTTCCTTCTCGGTAACTAAGATTTCATCTCCATGGCGTTCCATTGGGCCTTCCTTCCAAAATTGCCCTCCAAAAAGAAGTATAGCATGAATCGGGTTACCCTGCAGAGATTTGTCTTGGCGTGCCAGCGCTTGTAAATAGGCATAACCTGTTTAGGGTTTACGGCCAGAGCGCGATCAAAAACGCGCTATCAATCTTGGGGGAACTATGGGCGCATCAGCGGTTGTAAAGGCCACAAAACCATCGATCTGGACAAAACTCGCATATGGTTTTGGGTCCGTTGCATATGGCATCAAGGATGGCGGCTTTCAGTATCTCCTGTTGCTATTTTATGCGCAAGTCATTGGTCTCAATGCCCAGTTGGTTGGATTGGCCATCTTGATTGCGCTGGTTGCAGATGCGCTCAGCGACCCGATTGTCGGCTATTGGTCAGACAATTTCCGATCCAAATGGGGCCGCCGACACCCGTTCATGTATGCGGCCGCAGTACCAGTGGCGATCAGCTACTACTTTCTGTGGAACCCGCCTGAAAGCTGGAGCAATACGCAGCTCTTCTGGTATGTGCTATTGCTTTCGATCCTTATTCGAACCTTCATTACCATTTATGAAACCCCTAGCACTGCATTAGCGCCCGAGATGACTCAGGATTATGACGAGCGCAGTTCTGTGATCAGTTTTCGCTGGTTCTTCGGTTGGCTGGGCGGCAATACCATGGCTATCGCGATGTTCATCCTGATCTTCCCGGCCTTCGTAACTGCTGCGATCAGCAATGGTCAGTTTAATCGCGACGCTTATGCTCTGTACGGGTTCATTGCATCGCTGGTGATGTTTGGGGCGATCATGATATCGGCGCTGGGCACACATCATCTCATCCCGAAGCTCCGCGCACCACCGGCAAAGCGCAAGATCACGCCGGGTGTGATGTTTCGGGAGATTTTTGAAACACTGTCGAGCCGGTCATTTGCCGCGCTGTTTTTCGCCAGTCTACTGGGATTCATTGCCTCCGGTCTCGCAGGCGGGCTGAACTTCTATTTCGCGACCTATTTCTGGGGGTTCAGCCCAGAGCAAATCGGGCTTATCTCCCTGTGCGTTACTTTATCGACATTTATCGGCTTGTTCTTGGCGCCCTATATCACACGCACAATCGGTAAGAAACGCGGTGCAATCATTATCGGATTAATCGCCTTCATTGGATCACCAACGCCGATCATGCTGCGGGTGTTTGACGTGCTGCCGGGCAATGAGTCGCCGTTTGTCTTCTGGTTTGTTCTGGTCGCTACGACGATCGATGTCGGACTGATCATCTGTTATCAAATCCTGGCATCATCGATGATCGCTGACTTGGTTGAGCAAGCCGAACTGAAAACCGGACGGCGCTCGGAAGGCATATTCTTTGCCGCGACAACCTTCATCCGTAAATGCGGTGTTGGTGTCGGGATCATCCTGGCAAGCAGCGTACTCGGAATTGTCGGATTGCAATCTGGTGCGGGGCAGGGAGAGGTATCGGCCGATACGCTTTGGCAGCTGGGAGCGGTCTATGTGCCCCTGATCCTCGCACTATGGATGACGATGATCGCGGTTATCAGCATGTATCGGCTGGACCGTGCAGGGCATGAAGACAATCTCCGACAGCTGAGCGCACGGGCATCTGCCGATTAGCCAGATCTTGTCTTGAACGGCCAGTTGATGACATTTCCGGCAATCAATGCCCACCAGATGAAGACCGGTTGAAAAAGCAAGCGCGGGCCGTGATAGGCCCAACTCGCTGTCTCTCCGCCAATCGCGATATTGTTGACCGCATGGTTGATGTTCGCAGGATAGACGCACAGCGCATAGAGTGCGAGACCGATGCCGGCGGCATAGCGGATATGGGGCAAGAATTTGGGCGGGATGAGCAAGCCGATAGCGCCAGCTATCTCCGCTACTCCGGTCAGGAAAACAATCTGTTCCGGAAAGGGTACCCAATCAGGTGTAATCGCGAGAAAGCCTCCGGGGCTACGGATATGGGCAACGCCCGCGAGCAGATAGAATACGGCCAATAAAATGCGAAAACCCTTGCGCAAGGCGGTGTCATTGCCATGCCCACTCACCGGCTACGGCCCATGCGTGCGACAACGGTTACAAAGAAAGCTGTGGACCAGCCGAGCAGGATAATGCCGTTGACGCCTTCGATCGCTGCGACCATCCGCCAGGCTTCGGCGAAGCCATCGTCATCATAGCCGGTGGTCGCATAAGTTATGGTCGAAAAATAGACAGCGTCGGACAACGTCGGCAGGGCGTCCAGCAATAGGTAGACAAGGGCATAAGCCCATATCTCGATCCCGTGGAGCGCGAATAGACCAAGTACCAGCATTAATGTCACGGCGATCCCACGCAGTGACATGGGGTGTATATGCTCCTCTGCCTCTTCACGAGCCTCGACCCTGAGCAGACGAGCAAGGGCAAGTATACCGGCGCCATGAATGGCGACCGTGAGCAGGACCATCAAGGCACTGACTAGAAGGGCTGGAAGCATGGGATGATAGTGAGCGACGAACTAGGATCGCGTCAAGCCATGATTGTTCCTAATCACCCCAAGGTGGCGGCGGAGGCTCAATGGGATTGGAAAGATCAAATTCGACCCGAAAGAAGCGGCCGCCAGCTGTATCTGGGCGGCGCAGTTCATAGGAAAAGCGGGCTTCCTGTTTGCCAGGTGGGCTGATCTCAACCGCCCATGTATTGGTTATGGATTGATCCAGCCCTTCCTGTTTGAAGAGCATGATAGATTCGTTATCAACAGGATATTCCTGCCGCTCTGCGGTTCCCTCTGAACCAGTATCACCACCATAATTGCTGACAGCGTCCAGTGTTCCATCTTCATGGCGATGGCGGTGTTTCAGACGCAGGCCGTCATCGGTGCGGGTGATGATCCATGTCCGTGACCGGTTCCAGGTGCCATCAGCATTTGCAATATGGAAGGGAATCTGAATCTCATTCTGATCGCAGTTCGCAACATGCATGATCATTGGTTGGCCGATCATGTCCGCATCGGCTTCCTGATCGGAAACCAGCTGTCCTGGATAAGCCTTGTCGCAGAGTAGCGATAGACGCTCGAAATAGACATCTTGCGCCGCTGGGTCTGGCGCGACCGGAGGTTCGCCCGGCTCACAGGCGGACAGGGTCATGGCGAGGACAACGGCAGAGATGCTGCCTGTTGTTTTAAGTGTCTGGTTCATAGGATGAAACGTTACACTCTATCGCCCGCAAGGGGAAGGGCCAGGATAGTGGCATTGCGAGACATATTCGGCTAATCGCTGGCCATGCTGAATGATATCCCTATGGCTCCTCGCTTTCTTGGTCTTGCCGGCCTTTTTCCACCATTGCTTCTCACCCTTGGTGCACTTTTCGGACCGCCGGAGTGGCAATGGAGCGCACTTGCCATTGCCTATGCTTACGCGGCATTGATATTCAGTTTTCTTGGCGGTGTCTGGTGGGGGCTGGCGGTTATGCATAAGGACGCACAGGGATGGATATATGGTGTTGCCGTTCTGCCCAGCCTGATCGCGCTGGCAACCTATATACCTTGGATTTTGGGCTGGTCTTGGCCAGGACCGTCGATGCTGGTGTTGGGTCTGTGCATCATTGCATCGCCGCTGGTCGATAAAAGGCTGGTTGCAGCCGGTCTGGAATCGGCTTGGATGCTGACTCTGCGCTGGATATTGTCGCTGGGATTGGGATTTTTAACTTTGACATTGTCGGCCATCGCGCTGGTTTCGACGCCTTAAAGCCTCAAATCGGCGCATCCCATCAACCAAGCGGTTTGCTAAGTGGCAGATAGGCTGCTATGGGCCGCTGCAGCTAATAATCGCGTTCGACGAAATTCTTGTTTCGCGGCTTTTTCGAAAGCCCGCCTGCTCTTTTTTCCTTTTTCTCGACGTTGGCAACCCCGTCTGATCCCGCCGAAAAGCAGGGTCAGGCATAATTAAGTTATGAATAGGAATAAGAATATGCCTACAGGCACAGTAAAATTTTTCAACGCAGACAAAGGCTATGGCTTTATCGCTCCTGAAGATGGCGGCGATGACAGCTTCGTGCACATCACGGCCGTTCAAGCTGCTGGCATGCAGACTCTCGAAAAAGAGCAACGTATCACATATGACATTGAGACCGGGAACAATGGTAAGAAAGCCGCTGTAAATCTTCAGCAAGCCTAATCCATTCGGTTAAGAATTTAAGGGCGGGAATGCATTTGCACTCCCGCCCTTTTTTGTCTGTTCTACACTAGGGTTGGTATGTATTGTTCCCATCCAATCACAACTGGGGTAGCATCATGAAAACCGTATTTCGTATCATTGTCGCATTGGTCGTCATCCTGGTTGCTGCGTTCTTCATATTTCGTACGCCTGATACGGATCGCGCCGAAATGATTGCCAAATATTCGAATGATGCCTCGACATTTGTGGATGACGGGTTTGGCGGCAAAATTCATTATCGAGATGAAGGTAATAAAGAAGGGCCAGCGATCCTTCTCATCCACGGATCAAATAGCCTTTTGCAGACCTGGGAACCAGTTGTGGCCCTGCTTGGCGACAAATATCGCCTTATCTCTCTTGATCTGTACGGTCACGGCCTGACAGGCCCTCAAGTCAAGGGTGATTACAGCGCTGATGCGAATATTGCCGCAGCAGTTAAGGTGCTAGATACAGTCGGCGTTGAGCGCGCCTATTGGGTAGGCAACAGTATGGGCGGATGGCTGTCATGGCGCGCTGGCCTTGCGGTTCCGGAGCGTGTTTCAGGCCTGGTTCTAATCGACGCCTCTGGCGCGCAAACGGATGAAAAGGTTAAACCTTATCTTGGCGCTAGGCTGGCGCGCTCCTCAGTTGGTCAGTTGCTGTTGCCAGAGATCACACCCAAATTTCTGGTTCGCTCGTCGCTGGAAGAAAATTTTGCACAACCGGAACGTCTGACCGACGAACTGGTGACCCGCTATTGGGAGTTGCTGCGCTTTCCCGGTAATCGGCAAGCATCGGTTGCGCGTGGCAAAACAGCGCGTGAGCCGGAAAAATGGGCTGAGGTTGGAAATTTGGAAATGCCAGTTTTGCTGCTGTGGGGAGAGCAGGACAAGGTCATTCCCGTTTCGCATGGCAGGGCCTTTGAAGCTGCAATAGCGGGGTCAAAATTGATCATATATAAGGATGCCGGGCATCTACCGATGGAGGAAACACCGGATCAGGTGGCGCGGGATATTGGTACATGGATCGAAGGAACCGAAGCTGTGAACGGTCAGGACGCAGCGTTGCAAGAGGCTGGTTAGGCGTCTTCCACCCCGGCCTTTCGAAGCTCCGGCTTCAGGCGGCCAGTAAGCCAAAGACCCCACATTTTGAAGTCGGCGATCAGCGACCAAAGCGGATAGGTAAATGTCGCAGGCCGGTTTTTTTCAATCCGCCAATGTGCGATCCACGCGAAGAAATAGCCTGCTAGCGGCATGGCCAACAACAACAGCCAATTGGTTGAGAGCACAGCGTAAAGCCCGATTAGAACGACCAGACTGGTGCCGATATAGTGCAGGTTACGGGTCGCCGGTTTGGCATGTTCCTGCAAATAGAACGGCCAGAATGTATCAAAACTCTGATGCTCTTTTTGTCTGTTTGCCGTCATTGACCTTATCCCTATTCTGTATGCTTTTCGATTATATATCAGGCGGGAGACAAAGACCAGTCGATCGGCGGTTGCCCATTCTGTTCCAAAAAAGCGTTGGTCTTGCTGAAATGTTTGCACCCGAAAAAGCCGTTATATGCCGACAATGGGGACGGATGCGGCGCTTTCAGGACAAGGTGTTTTCCGCCTTGTTCGACGCTCTGCACAAAGCCGGCTTTCTTTTGCGCGTAACTACCCCAAAGCAGAAAGACCACCGGATCTTCCTTCGCAGCTATCAAGCGCACAATTGCGTCGGTAAACTGCTCCCATCCCTTACCGCGATGTGAGGCCGCTTCGGCTTTCTGGACGGTCAAAACGCTATTCAGCAGCAATATGCCCTGATTGGCCCAGGATTCCAGAAATCCGTGCTGGGGGCGTTGCATCCCAATATCGCTTTCCAGTTCCTTGTAGATATTGACCAATGATGGCGGTGGCCGAACGCCGGGTTGAACGCTGAAGCAAAGGCCGTGGGCTTGTCCTGGACCATGATAAGGATCTTGCCCCAGGATCACGACACGAACTTTGTCCAGCGGCGTCAGATCAAGCGCCCGAAAATATTCACTGCCTTTAGGAAAAATATGCTTGCCGGATTCTTTCTGCTGAATCAGAAACGACCGTAATTTGGCCATATAATCGCTCGAAAACTCGGACGCGAGCGGTGCCTTCCAGCTTTCATGTAATTTTATGCGATCGGTTTCTGTCATGTTGCACAAATAGCAAGATAGATCTGATTGGCAATCGGACAGCGACACCGCTTGCTAGTTACGGCATGGGACTTTACGATATTGGTCAAATTATCTGAATATTCGACCCAAAGCTTATGAGAATTAATCCTATGACCAATGCCAATATCCCCGTAATTTCTGCCACCGGCTTGTTCACGCCAAGCGATAGCATCAGCAATGAAGAACTGGTTTCCAGTTTCAATGCCTATGTCGATTTGCACAATAGCGAAAATGCCGACGCCATTGCGGCTGGCGCTGTTGCCGAACTGCAGCATAGCTCGGTTGAGTTTATCGAAAAAGCGTCGGGTATCAAATCGCGTTATGTCCTTTCGAAAGATCCAATTCTCGATCCCGAGACTATGTGCCCGCGGTTGCCGGAAAGGCCCGATGAGCAAATATCGATTCTCGCCGAAATTGGTGTAAAAGCTGCTGAACAGGCGCTGGAGCGGGCAGGGCGCAAAGCGGAAGATGTCGATGCGGTGCTCTGTGCCTGTTCCAATCTTCAACGCGCCTATCCCGCTATTGCGGTTGAGATTCAAGATGCACTGGGCATTGGTGATGGCTTTGGTTTCGATATGAATGTTGCCTGTTCCTCTGCGACATTCGGCATCCAGACAGCAGCTGACTATATCCGTTCCGGCAGCGCAAAATCCGTATTGGTGATCAACCCCGAAATCTGCTCCGGTCATTTAAACTGGCGTGACAGAGACAGTCATTTCATTTTTGGCGATGTTGCAACAGCCATATTGGTGGAAGCGAAAGATATAGCTCCTGCCGACCATTGGGAGATTATCGGAACGAAACTGAAAACACAGTTTTCAAACAATATCCGGAACAATTTTGGTTTTCTCAACCGTACCAATCCGGAATCGCGAGACGATGCCGACAAGCTGTTCGTTCAGGAGGGCCGGAAGGTTTTCAAGGAAGTGGTGCCGATGGTTGCACAGATGATTATCGATCAGGCTGAAAGACTCGGCATCGAAGGCGCGGATTTGCGGCGTATGTGGTTACATCAGGCCAATGCGGGGATGAACCGTCTCATAGCGCAGCGGGTGCTTGGTCATGAGGCCAATGATGACGAAAGCCCGACCGTGCTGGACACCTATGCAAACACATCTTCGGCGGGATCGATCATTGCATTTCATAAGCACAGCGCGGACCTGACGGGTGGGGACATTGGACTTATTTGTTCTTTTGGCGCAGGATATTCAGCAGGAACGGTTTTCGTAAGAAAAGCCGCATAAAGGGGAAAAATAATGACGATGACCGGACAATGCCTGTGTGGAGCAGTCAGTTACAGTGTCAGTGGAGAGCCGCAGATGACAGGGGTTTGCCATTGTAAGAATTGTCAGCGTCAGTCGGGCAGCGCCTATTCGGTTTTGTTTGCGGTTTCCAATGATCAGTTGAGTATTCAGGGCGAGTTGACGACCTACGAAGACACGAGCGAAACAGGTAATATCGTCGAACGTCATTTTTGCGGGAAATGCGGGTCTCCATTGCTTTCTACTTTGCCAACACAACCCGGGGTGACCTTCGTCAAGGCCGGTACGTTGGACGATACCAGTCACCTTAATCCCCAGGTACATTTTTGGACCAAAAGCTCGCAAGACTGGGTAACAATTGATCCCAACGTGCCACAGATGGCAGGTAACCCAGGTTAGGATCACGACATGGCCAGTATAAGAGCCCGGCTGCTTGCCAAGGCCCTTCCGCTCACCGGATTGAAGGCGGTGTTTTCTGATGAAGCAAAGCTGAAGGCCAGCATCGCAAAAGCGCGCGCAAAAAAGGTTGCTGCGCCCGGTAAGGGATTGCATCGCAAATTCAATGTCACTGAAACCAATATCGACGGCCACCCGATATTTACATTAACGCCTCGGTCCGGAAGCCATCGCCGGATATTATATATCCATGGCGGAGCCTATGTTCTGGATATGCAACCCGGATATTGGGGGCTGTTGGGCGAAATGGTACAGCGCACCGATGCTGCTCTGGTCGCGCCCTGTTACCCGCTGACGCCAGAGCATGACTGGCAGCAAAGCTACGACTGGATGATGCAGGTCTATGACACGCTAGTTGACGAAGTCGGTGCCGAGAATATTACCATCATGGGAGACAGTGCAGGCGCTGGCTTTGCGCTTGGACTGACGCAGATGCTGCGGGACCAGGGCAAAGCAATGCCGCATAAAATGGTTCTGTTGTCACCTTGGCTGGATGTAAGCATGACTGATCCAATGCAACCGGCCTTGGCAAAAAAGGATCGGATATTGGGGATTGATGGCCTGCGCGCGGCAGGCAAATGGTGGGCTGGAGAGGGCGGAGCTGTTGATACGCCGCCGGTTAGCCCGCTATTTGACAGTCTGGACAGTCTGCCGCCAATTGCTGTATTTACGGGGACATTCGATCTGCTTTGGCCTGATGCGAGAAAATTGAAGGAAAGGGCGGAAGCAGCAGGGCTTGCCTTAGACTATTTTGAGGCTCCGGCGATGCAGCATGTCTGGATGTTGTTTCCTATTCCTGAGGCGAAGAAAACCCGTCAGCAGATTGCCGCTTTCATCAATGCCGATCACGAGGCTGTTGCCGGGTGATCAGCAAACGCGCACGTTTCATCAATTTTGTCCTGCGCTTGTTGAAGGTGCAGCAGCGTCTGGCCGACTATGATACCGGTATGAAGTTTCTCGCTCGTGACCGGAAAAACGGTCCGGCGCGTCCCGGCCGATGGTTCCGGAAACACAGCGTGATCAAAGAATATCATCTGGATGGGCACAAGGTCTACGAGATTGAACCTAAGGTTGGGGCGAGCAAGCAGCATATTTTTTATCTGCACGGTGGCGGCTATGCTTTTCAGATCGTATTTGTCCATTGGGCCATGATCAAGAAATTGATCAAGGCGACAGGGGCAAGTGCGACAGTGCCACTCTATCCGCTGGCACCTGAACATGATTGGTCGCAAAGCTATCCTGTGGTGCTGCAGGCTTACGAGCGAGCGGTTGCCAAATATGGTGCGGAAAATATCACAATCATGGGCGACAGCGCGGGCGGAGGTTATAGCCTCGGGCTTACGCAGATGCTTCGTGATCACGGAAAGCCTATGCCAGGAAAAATCATTTTGCTGTCGCCATGGCTCGATGCAACAGCCAGCGATCCATCGCAGCAGGAACTGGAAAAGCGTGATGTTCTGCTTTCAATACAGGGTGCTCGAACCGCTGGTCAATTCTGGGCGGGCGAGGGTAACGATCCTGCGGTTTTTCCGGTCAGTCCGCTTTTCGCCGAGGTTGATAGATTGCCCCCAGTCGCCGTTTTTGCCGGCAGTCACGACCTGCTTTATGCGGATGCCTTGCGCTTGAAAGAAAGGGCCGACAGTCAAGGGGCCTCAATCACACTGCATGTCGGGGAACAGATGCAGCATGTCTGGATGCTGATGCCGATCAGAGAAGCGAAACTGGCACGAGCCCAGATCGTGTCCTTCATCCTGCGCTGAACAACGCTAGCCCTTCAGGGATCGACCGCGCTCGATGACAGCCAGTCGCCTCTGCTCGACCGCTTCGGCACTCACATCATCATTATAGGCAACCGTGACCTGCTTCTCCAAAGCCATCGCATCCTTGAAGCTATGGTCGTAGCCATCGAAGATAAGCTTCTTGTAGGTTTTGAGAAATTCAGGATCGATTGTTGCCATGTCGGCTGCCAATGCTTGTGCGGAAGGGACTAGCTGTTCCGGTGGGTAGACATGATTGACAAGGCCCCAGCTACAGGCCGTATCGGCATCGATAAACTGACCAGTGAAACTCAGCTCGCAGGCCCGAGATAAACCGATATGGCGAGACAGCTTTTGTGACAGGCCCCAGCCAGGAATAACGCCAACCCGGGCATGAGTATCAGCAAAGCGGGCATTGGTCGAAGCGATCCGAATATCGCATGCCAGCGCCAGTTCAAAACCACCAGTAATGGCGACACCATTAATGGCTCCAATTACGGGTATTTCTAGCTGTTCCAAAGCACGGCAAGGGTTGCTTGCCGGTTTCTGATCGGTTGCAGCACCCAGGCCCGTTGATCCCAATTCTTTGAGGTCAAGGCCGGCGGTAAACGCACGCTCCCCGGCGCCCGTCACAATAGCTGCCCGAATATCGCCATCGCGTCTGACCGCTTCGCAGATATCAAAAAATTCAGCACGCAGATCATGAGAGAGAGCGTTCATCGCTTCGGGCCGGTTTAGCGTGATGATCGCAACACCATCCGCTTTGTCGAGCAGGACCAAAGCCATTATTCGTCGTCTCCTGCCTCGTATTTTTCGGCAATTTGGGCCCCAAGACCAGCAGTCATTTCGAACAATTTTTCCGGATCGCTTTGCCGCAATTGGGCCAGCATCAATTCCGGGCCTTCAGCAATAATCAGCTCTGGCACCTTGTTCGCGACAGCTTCCAGTATCTGCCGTGCACATTCGGCAGGCTCCATACCGTTGTCGATTACGGCGTCGGATTTGTCGCGCTTGGAGCCATCTTTTGTCAGCGCATTGCGAGACACGTCGGTGCGGATAGAGCCCGGCAATATGTTTGTGACATGGATATTATGCCGCTTTTCGGTCTCGGCACGCAATGCATCCATATAGCCGATCAGGCCATGTTTTGCTGCGCAATAGGCAGTGCGCAGCGGAACACCAATTCGTCCTGCGACCGAGCTGATCCCAACAACATGACCGCCACCAGCGCTGATCATGTGGGGCAGTAATAGCTGGGTTAACCAGATCGGGGCTAACAGATCGACATTGACGATCTGGTGGTGAACATTGGGATCGGTATCAAGCGCCAGGCTGCGCTGACTGATGCCAGCATTGTTGATCAACACGTCAACCTTGCCTTTCCATTGCTGCGCTTCCGTTACTTTAGTCGGCAGCACGTCATAGTCGGTTGTCTCGAAAGGTAGCAGCAATGTATCCGTCTCTATGTCTGCTGCCACTGCTTTCAGGGCGTCAACCCGGCGACCGGATAATATGATATGCGCGCCATTTGCCGCAAAGGCCTTGGCCAGCGCTTCACCGATTCCTGACGAAGCACCAGTGATCCAGACTGTCTTGTCAGTAAAGTCCATTGCTCAATTCCTTTGGTTCTCTATCTGTTCGGTTGCCCTTAGCTTGCGCCATCCGACATAGCAGAGGGCCAGCATGATGATATTACCTAAAGCATCAATCAAACCCATGTTGGTGAAGATCGGATCGTGAAAGGTGAAGTAATAATTGAACACGAAAAAAGGCAGCAGGGCGATGCCATACACCAGAAATGTTGTTGCCGTGAAGCGGGCGAAAGCTGCAAATAATCCTGCGAGCAGAGCCTGTGCGCCAAAGCAAGCCATCATGAATGGCAATATGCGTCCACCGATCCGATATTCGGGTAGAAAGACGGTATCAATGACATGCTGTGGGAAGAGGGCTGCCCATCCACCCAATAGGAAGAATACCAGCGCGATAAGATATTGAATGCGCCGAGGTTTCATACTTCCTTATCGCTTCTAAGCGCCCTTCTTGATGGTTGGGGCATCGTCGCCGAGATCTTCGAACCAGGCTTCGACTTCGCCGTTCAACTTGATCAATAGCGGATTGCCTTTGCGATCAACGGTCTTACCAGCTTGTACTTTGACCCATCCTTCCGACACACAATATTCTTCAATATTGTTCTTGCGCTCTCCGCGAAAGTTAATGCCGATACCACGTTCCAGCAATTCACCGCCATAATATTTGCTCCGCGGATTGATCGCGAGATGGTCAGGCGGTGTGTCGGCGCCGGATTTCGTCTCTGCTGATGCTTGTTTTTCCGGCTGGTCGGGTGTGTCGGTCATAATATCTTTGTCTCCAAAAAAGGGTTGCGGCGCTTTGCCACAACCCTATGGAAAATCAAGCCGCATGACATGCACCTGACAAGACTGAAGGTTTTGTTCAGTTAAACACGTCACCGACATTGTCGCTCATCTTGGGATCGTCACCAAAGCGGTTTTTGCCCTTGGTCCCTTCAAGGCACATGAACACCAGAACGACGATACCGCCAACATAGGGAATGAAACCGAGCAGCACGAACCAACCTGATTTATCCTGATCATGAAAGCGTCGCACTTGGACCGCCAGTGAGGGAATAAAAATCGCCAGAGCATAAAGGCCGAACAGGCCAATCACCAATCCGCTGCCCAATCCCATTTCTCCGGTCGCGCTCGGGGTGAATGCACCCAGAATGCCGCCAACAATTGCCAGTCCGAACAGAACGATCATGTTAAACAGAAAAAACATCCAATATTCTTTGCGCCGGGATCGCCCGCTAAATTCCGCATAGCGCTTTAGCGGCATCAACATCCATTCCATCATTCTTCCCCTCTTTTTTATCTCGATAGCAAGCCTAAGCCGCCAAAGTCTAAAATCAAGCGTCTATTTTCCTGCCTCCAAGCCACAAAGAACCCTGTTCTCGTCAAAATTTTGAGGATTGGCTCTGTTGCAGCAAGCGAGATCAGGCGAGGTATAAGCAACACCGTCTCACGATTACTCTTATTTCTGTGGTTAAGAGATGTTGCTATCCCATTCATTTAAAATAGTTATCTAGAGAATCATCCTGATGTTCCATTCGGCTCCGCGCGGGGAGGTTTTGGGTCAGGGAAAGTTGAACCATCGCACGATCAGAATACTCAAATCCTTCTCAGGCTCGAAATTTGTTTTGGTCACTTCAAACTGTGTCGGTGATATTTTTTGAACATCGTCCATACAAAAGCTGACCATGTTTGCTGGCTCTCCTTTGTCCACTACGAGCCTAAATTTCTTGATCGGCCCTTTCCAGTTCGCACCGGGAGATAGGCGATAGTCCAGGAATAACTCCAAATATTGCTCGCGCTTGTCTTCACCGCGCGCATTGTAGGTCTGATCGAACCCCGCAATAAAATTATCGTCAATGCAGAATGTCTTTTGGAACCAGTTAAATCCGTCTTCGGGATTTTTGCGGGCACCGGCGCTCATATTACCGCCATTGGTGCCGCCGGTAATAGGCTTGTAGCTATGTTCTACGGTGATGGTCTGGTTGGCTGGAAACAGCTGCTCACGGGTTACATGGGTGGTGACTCTCCAATCAGCATAAACATTAGTGCCGTGAGCCGACTGTTTCAATAAACCTTCAGCCAGAAGGGTTTGCAATTCGGGCTTTGGAACTTGCTGAAGCTTTTTCTGGAAATCATGGTCCAGCCAATATTGGACTGGCCATCCGAGTTCCTGCACTCGTCGGGTAATATCTTTTCCATCTGCGGTAACGACGTCTCGATATTGTAGCGGAACGGCAGTCCCTTGCACCTTCGTCTGAAAGTCAATCGCCTTCCAGTCCGGGAAATTCTGATCTCCCATATGGCCATCAATATCATGGGGAAGTGCCGGCAGCGGAAAAGAAACCAGCGTTCTGACATCTTTGTCGGTGGTATTTGTGAATTGATATTTGACGGTCACCCGATCCATCGAAAGGAACAAGTCTTCGCTGTCCAGCGCTATCGCATCATTCTGCTTTAGCTCAAGCCCGCCTAGACCAATTGCCGCGCTGCTGTCATTCGCCTTCGCAGGGGGAACCAACACTATCAGGCTCAAGGCCCAGAGCATGTTTGAAAATTTCATTTTGTTCGGCCCCTTTTTTGGTCATAGAGGGTAGCAGGATAGATCATCGGCCAACAAGACCGGGCCGCTGTAACTTTCAGCAATGGCGGCATTCACGTCATTTTGCGCCTTAACAGCGCGCTGCATATGATGGGTCAGCAACAACGTTTGCGCACCTAGCGCTGCCGCAGTTTGCCCGATGGATTTTGGATCTCGGTGCAAACCACGCGGCTGACCATCGGCCATGGTGATTGCGTTATGCATCACCAGTAAATCCGGTTTGGTATTCGATAAGGCTACGATAAAATCTTCGCTCAAGAAGCTCTGGTCTCCGGATAAAATAATCGTCTTGCCACTAGCCTTAATAACATAAGCTAGCGCAGGCACATCCAGATGATGAACTGCTATCGCTTCAACCTTCAAGCCATTTTCGTTCGAAACGATCTGCAAATCGCTTTTGTCCGTGGCAATGTCCTTTACTGTCAAGCGGGGCAGGGCATCATTATCTTCGAGATAGGGATGCAGATAGCGCAATGCGCCGCCTTCTTTACCGATCAACGAATCAAGATAAGCGCTTGTTGAAGGAAATTGGTCATTCCCTGTCGGTCCAGCGACCATGAGATCCGCGGTCCGTTTTGCAAAAGCACCATTGTTGAGTAGGGCCGGGAGGCCGCTGGCATGATCACCATGCAGATGAGTGAGCAGGATCGCATCATGATCTGCAAAGTCAATTCCAGCCTCGCCGTATCGAACAAAGGCACCGCTACCGGCATCAATCAACAAGCGTGCTTTGCCATCAATCCACAGGATATTGCTAGCCCCGGCACGATGATCATCGGCAATCGGACCGCCGGAACCGAGAACTTGCAAGGCAAGGGGATTGTCGCGACAGCTGTCACCATCGACCGCGATATCCGTGCCGGTAGCAGTGTCGGCGGAGCAGGAAACAAGGGCGACTGAAGCCGTCAATAAGACGCCCAGACCTAGGAGTTTTTTTATTGCTGTTGTCATGCTCTGATGATGATCCATCACAGCACATGATGCAACAATTGTTGCGCTAAGCCGCTTCCGCCTTGCGTGCCGCCTTCTTGCGATCATTGGGATCGAGATGGCGCTTGCGCAAGCGAATATTTTTTGGTGTCACCTCGACCAATTCGTCATTGTCGATATAGGCAATTGCCTGTTCGAGCGTCATGATTTTTGGTGGGGTGAGACGCACGGCGTCATCCTTACCGGTTGAGCGAAAATTGGTCAGCTGCTTTGATTTCATCGGGTTGACGTCGAGATCACCCGGTTTTGCATTTTCCCCGATGACCATGCCTTCATAGACCGGGGTCTGACCACCGATGAACAATATGCCGCGCTCTTCCAATGCGTTCAGCGCATAGGACATCGCATTGCCAGTACCGTTTGAAACCAGCACGCCAACAGGACGCCCTTCGATCACGCCCTTATAGGGACCGTATTTTTCAAACAGACGGTTCATCAGGCCGGTACCGCGTGTGTCGGACAGAAACTCGCCATGATAACCGATCAGACCGCGCGACGGCGCAGAGAAGGTGAGGCGGGTTTTACCGCCACCGGAAGGACGCTGCTCGGTTAGCTCGGCCTTGCGGCGTTGCATTTTCGAAACGACGGTGCTGCTATGTTCGTCATCGACATCAATGACCACGGTTTCATAAGGCTCTTGGCGCTCGCCATTTTCCTGACGATAAAGAACACGTGGGCGCGAGATGGAAAGTTCAAAGCCCTCGCGGCGCATGGTTTCGATAAGAACGCCCAGTTGCAATTCGCCGCGACCGGCAACTTCGAAGCTGTCTTTCTCATCACTCTCGGTGATCTTGATCGCTACGTTGGATTCCGCTTCGCGCAAAAGGCGATCGCGGATGATACGGCTGGTCACCTTATCACCCTCGCGGCCAGCCATTGGACTGTCGTTAACAGCAAAGTTCATTGACAGCGTAGGCGGATCAATGGGCTGTGCGGCAATCGGCTCAGTGACGGAAGGATCGCAGATGGTGTTGGCAACCGTGGCTTCGGTCAGGCCTGCCAGCGAGATGATGTCTCCGGCTTTGGCACTTTCGACGGGCACGCGCTCCAGTCCACGAAAGGCCATGATCTTGGTCGCGCGACCGGTTTCAACGACATTGCCGTCCATATCAATGGCATGGATTGGTGCGTTCAGGTCAATTTTCCCGCTTTCAACTTTACCCGTGAGGATACGGCCAACGAAGTTGTCGCGGTCGAGTAGAGTAACGAGAAATTTGAATTCCGCATCCGGGTTCACATCGGGCTCTGGCACATGCTCGACAATCTTGTCGAACAGTGGCGACAGATCACCTTCGCGTACTTCCGGTGTATCACCGGCATAGCCGTTACGGCCGCTGGCGAATAGCGACGGGAAATCAAGCTGTTCATCATTGGCATCAAGATTGACGAAGAGATCGAACACTTCGTCCAGGACTTCTTCAGCGCGGCCATCCGGGCGGTCGATTTTGTTCACGACCACGATTGGCTTTAGTCCAAGCGCAAGCGCCTTGCCGGTAACGAATTTCGTTTGTGGCATCGCGCCTTCGGCACTGTCGACCAGAAGAATAACGCCATCAACCATGGAAAGAATACGCTCCACTTCACCGCCAAAATCGGCATGGCCCGGCGTATCGACAATATTGATCCGTGTGCCCTTCCATTCGACACTGGTACATTTGGCGAGAATCGTGATGCCGCGTTCTTTTTCCAGATCGTTGCTATCCATGGCGCGCTCTTCCACCCGTTCATTGTCACGGAATGTACCGGACTGGCGGAAAAGCTGGTCCACAAGAGTGGTTTTGCCGTGATCAACGTGCGCGATAATAGCAATATTGCGAAGAGACATATCAAATTCTGCCGTAAGAGAGGAAAGGGGGCTTTGGTGCCACGCCTTATATTGGGAGCGCCCTTAACCTGTTTCGTGCTGCGCCGCAACATTAGAAACCGGGTTTGACACAGTCTATCACTGTGGAACGAAACTAAGGCATGCAGCGCAGTCGAATGAACAATGACAATATCAGTAGGTTAAGCTATTGATCATTCTCCAAATACCCGTTTGTTGGACTTGCGTCCGATTGCGCACTGGCGCATTGGCAGAACCGCGATGCAAACCATAAGACTGATCCTGAATGACAAGTTTATCTGGCTGCTAGGAGGCTCTGTGCTCCTCGCAACGATGGTTCCGGTGCGCGGAACAGCTGAACCAATCGCGGCTTTTGCGGTGTCTGCTGGAATATTCTGGATTTTTTTGCTTCACGGAGTTCGATTGGATCGCCAGGAAGTTGTTGCGGGCTTCCGCAATTGGCGTTTGCAATCAGCCGTTTTCGGATTTGTCTTTGGTGCAATGGTGGTGGCTGGACTTGTGCTGTCGCAAATTCTTGATGGATATATTACACCGATGATCGCGGTCGGCTTCTTGTATCTCGGTTGTCTTCCCTCAACAATTCAGTCGGCGGCAAGCTACACAGCGATCGCAAAGGGTAATGTGGGAGCATCTGTGGTTGCTGCTGCGACGGTAAATCTATCTTCCATCGTGATCACACCAGTGTTTTTTGCGTTGCTGGCCAGTTCGGTTGGAATAGTAATTACAGGCGCTTCATTCATAAAAATCATCACAATGTTGCTGCTGCCATTTGTCATCGGGCAACTCATTCAGCGCTGGGCACGGCCGTGGGTAGCCCAATATGGTGGGATAGTGGGGTGGTCCGATAAAGTTGCTATCAGTTTGGCAGTCTATGTTGCGTTTTCCGGTGCCGTTGCGGCCGGTATTTGGAATCAGGTGCCAGGCGATCAATTTTTGATCGTTGCCGTCGCGATTGGCGCGCTGCTTATCTTCGCGTTTGGCGGGGCCTGGCTCCTCGGTGGTATCTCGGCTTTTGTTATAAATGATCGAAAGGCGCTGCTGTTTGGCGGTGCACAGAAAAGCATAGCGGTTGGAGCACCGCTTGCTGCCATTCTGTTTCCAGCAGAATCTGCGGGACTGCTGCTGATCCCTTTATTATTCTATCACCTGTCCAGCCTTGTCCTGTCGGCTCCGTTGGCGGTGCGCCTGTCAAAACTCTAGAGTTCGCGTAGCGCCCTTGCTGGTTTTGCCGACAGAACCGGTATCGATCCCAATAGTCCAATGCCTAATGTCATAATCGCGCCAATGGCGAGAGTGACCATCACGATCATCCAGTCCGGTTGCCAGGTAAACTCGAAAATCTGCGTGATGACGAACCAGCCAGCGAGTAAGCCAAGGCCCAAGGCAACGGCGGACAACAGCAAGGCAAGTACGGCATATTCAATCGCCTGTGCGGACAAGATCTGCGACCGGGTTGCGCCTAGCAATTTCAGAATGACGCTGTCATAAACGCGTGATTGCCGTGACGCTGCGATCGCGCCGATTAATACGGCGATACCGGAGAAAATCGCAATCGACGCGGCTGAGGCAATGGCAGTTGCCATCTGATCCAATATCGTGCCGATTTGCGAGGCTATCTCTTTCACTTTGACCATCGAAATGGATGGAAACTCGCGTGGTAAGGAGCCGAGTAAACCATCTTCTTTGGTCTGATCGATCTGGATCGTTGCCGCAACATTGTGAGGAGTATTGGCCAATATATTGGGCGGAAAAACCAGCACATAGTTAAAGCCGAAATTGCGCCAGTTAATGGTCCGCAATGACGCGACCTTGGCTTTTATCTCAACGCCTAGCAGGCTGACTGTCAGGCTGTCTCCTACAGCAAGCCCTAGTGCTAACGCTTGTTCTTCATCAACCGAAACCAAAGGTGGACCATCATAGTCCGACGGCCACCATTCGCCCGCAGCAATCTCGCTGCCTTCGGGGAGATCCGCGCTATAGGTAAGACCCCGGTCACCACGCAAGACCCATGCGCCCTCTGGCAGCTCATCCAGTTCCGACACGACCTGTCCGCCATATTCAGTTATGATACCGCGTAAGGTTGGGACAATATTTATCTCTGCCTCTGGCGCACTGGCAGTGACCTGGGTCTTAAATTCATCGGCGCGCTCCACGGGAATATCGAGAACAAAGAAATTGGGGGCTTGTTGCGGGACACTCAGCCGGATTTCATTAGTTAGGCTGGTCTGGATCGCAGCAAGTGTGGCGAACAGGGTTAGCCCGAGACCTAAGGCGACAACCAACTGGCCAGTTTGTGAGCCGGGTCGGTGAAGGTTGGTGAGAGCCAGTCGCAGCAACGGCTGCTTCGGGCGCGGTGCTTTACTGGCAAGCCAGCGGATCAATATCCCAAGCAGACTTAGCAGCACCAATATGCCCAGAGCAGCGCCGATAAAGGCGAGCGAGAATATCGGTTCGCGTCCGCTACCGACCGCAAGTGTCACGATGGCGGCAATGGCAAGCAAGACGGCAATCCATGTCTGCTTGTCAATCTGACGCCATGACCGGCTTTCGCCTCGAAAAAGTCCCGCTGCGGGGATCAGTTTTGCGCGAGATAAGGGTGGAAGCGCAAAAATGATGGCGATGAGCAAACCATAAGCGGCGCTGACGAGCAGCGGTAAGGGATAGAGCGCAAATTCAGGTCTGATGGGAAGCACATCTCCTGCCACTTCAATGATGATGAGTGGTGCCAGTGCTCCCACTATCAAGCCTGCGACAATTGCAACCAGAGCCACCGCCAAGATTTGGAACATATAGATGCGAAAGACCATCGCGCTATCCGCACCCAAGATTTTCAGCGTCGCTATCGCGCCCTGCTTTCCGCGAAGATAGGAGGCGACGCCGTTGCCGACACCAATGCCTGCGATGACCAAGGATGCGAGTCCAACAAGCGTCAGAAATTGACCCATGCGTTCAATGAAGCGCCGGGTGCTCGGTGCGCCATTATCGCGGGTTTTCACTTCCCAGGCGGCATTTTTATAGTCTTTTTCCAACTGCTCGCCCAGTTCAGACGGATCAACAGTCTCTGGAAGTTTCAGCCGATATTTGCTCTGAAACAAACTGCCTGGCTGGATCAGATTGGTCGCACGCAGGCTTTCCAAGGATGTAATCGCTACTGGTCCAAGCGATAAGCCTTCACTCAACCGATCAGGTTCATCGCCTATGATCCCGGTCACCGTAAATGCCGCTTCCCCAAATTCGATCTGGTCGCCTGTCTTTAAGGACAGACGCTGAATCAACGCTGGTGTAACGTAAATCTCATTGGCGCCTAATGGCGGAGCGATTGTCCCGTCTTGTAGAGTGAAATCGCCGTAAAGCGGATAGGGTGCGTCAACGCCCTTCAGCTCGACCAGCTGCGTATCACTGCCATCCGGTAGTCGCGCCATGGCCTGCATACGCAGGGTTTCGGAAAGCTCGCCTGTGGACTGAAGTGCCTCCCGCTCCGCTGGCGTCGCTTCGCGCTGGGCCACTGATATTTCAAGATCTCCGCCCAAGATTGACTGGCCACGATTGGCGAGTTCATCTGTGATCGCGCTGGTCAGACTGCCAATGGCCGCGAGCGTAGCGACGCCGAGAAACAGGCAGATGATAAGAAGACGCAGGCCGACAAACCGGCCTCGCAAATCACGTCTAGCGATAGTCCAGGCTTTGGAGAGGCTGGCGCTCACGCTGCGCTGTCTTTCTCGATCATACCGTCACGCAACTCAATGATCCGGTCACAGCGCTTGGCGAGTTCCGGGTCGTGCGTGATGATTAGCAAAGTCGCCTGGTTCGCTTTCTGACGTTCGAACAAAAGCTCTATGATTATTTCGCCTGTCGCTCCATCGAGATTCCCAGTTGGTTCATCGGCAAAGATAATGGACGGACGCGATGCCATGGCTCTTGCAATGGCAACCCGCTGTTGTTCGCCGCCCGATAGCTGGGTCGGGTAGTGGCCAAGCCGATCGCCCAGACCAACGGCTTCGAGTTCTTTGGCAGCGATGGCAAAGGGATCAGATTGTCCATCTAGCTCCAGCGGTACTGCAACATTCTCGAGCGCACTCATTGTGGGCAACAGATGGAAGGCTTGCAAAACAATTCCAACCCTTCCGCGGCGGGCGATCGCAAGTTCATCTTCGTTCATCGCCCCAAAGTCAGCACCGGCAATGTTGACTGTCCCGCCCGTCGCGCGCTCCAATCCTGACAAAATCGCCATCAACGAGGATTTGCCTGAACCGGATGGTCCCAACAAAGCCACCGTCGTTCCGGATTCAATCGACAGGTTGATACCCCCGAGAATATCGACTCTTGCTTCACCTTCACCCAAAGAGAGGGTGACATTATGCGCTTCAATGGCAATATGGGGTTCGGAATTTGTGGCGTCGCTGGCTGCGGCGGTTTTTTGTAACATGGTGGGAAGGTATATCCAATGTTGAACAGGTTTATGACATATGGGTTTTGTTTTGCAATTCTTCAACTTCTGATTGCATGTGGCCCAGCGAGTTCAGAAAATAGCGCTACAGTTGAACCCCAACAGACCGCTGTTGAAAATTCTGACCAACCGGCCACCGAAGCCAAAACACTGATATTGGCCTTTGGCGACAGTCTATATGCTGGCTATGGATTGGCGCCCAATGAAGGCTTTGCCCCGGAGTTGCAGAAAGCGCTTAATGAAACGGGGCAAGATGTCAGAGTGCATAATGCCGGCGTGTCGGGTGATACCACGGCTGCAGGGCTACGGCGGATGGATTTCGTGTTGGATAGTTTGAACAGGAAGCCGGATCTGGTTCTATTGGGACTGGGCGGCAATGATTTGCTGCGCGGGCTTAAGCCCTCGGAAACGAGAGCAAATATGGAAGCTATGGTGCAAAAACTCTCCGATCGGGGCATTCCAGTAATGCTAACCGGTATGCTGGCGCCGCCAAATCTGGGCAAAGAGTTCAGTGATCAGTTCAATATTATATATCCGGCGCTTGCAAAAAAATATGAAGCAGATCTCTATCCTTTCTTTATGGATGGGGTCGTGGGCAGGGCAGATCTGATTTTGCCCGATGGTATTCATCCCAATGCTGAGGGCATTGATGTGATCGTTGAGAGGATTGCGCCAAGCGTTGAACTGGCACTGCAAGGCTAAACGACCAAGATCCACTAAGTCACTGGCCAGGCTATTGGAAATACTGGCAGTGTTAAGCGCAATCTTGCATTAACTGTATTATTTTTATAATACAGTAGAGAAACGCTTGAAAAGTGCTGCATTTGCATCCATTTATGAGGTGAGTGCTGCATTAGAGACAGCGACATGGAGACAAGCCGATGGCGATCGAGACGACGACAAAGACCGAAGACCTAACCCTGACACCACCTGAGCCGGTTGTGGCCGTTGCGCCGACAAAGGCTGCCGGGCTGGTTCCGGTCGGTGATGAAGTTAAGTCCAAACTGGAAGAGAAAGTTGACAGCTTTATCAGTGATCTCGTGGCTGAGGATGAGAATAGCCCCGAATTTGGTAAGAAAGTCGATCAGATTACCAATATGGGTCGCAAGGAAATTTCTGACGCTGCAGGACAGTCCAATCGCTTTCTGGATCGTCCCATCCGAACAATGGATGAAGAATCCGGTATCGGCGCAGATTTGAGTGAGCTGAGACGGACGGTTGAAGATCTCGATCCTGGCAAGCGCGGCAATCTTCTCGCACCGCGCAAACTTTTCGGAATCATCCCTTTCGGCTCAAAGTTACGCAACTATTTTGACGGCTACAAGAGTGCGCAAGGCCATATTTCATCGATATTGACCCGTTTGCAGGGCGGCAAAGACGAGCTACTGATGGACAATGCTGCCATCGATGTAGAACGCAAAAATCTGTGGGCGGCGATGGGCCGGCTGGAGCAGATGATCCACGTGTCCAAGGTAATGGACCAGCGTCTGGAAGAAAAAGCATCCGATCTCGATGCCACCGATCCTGCAAAGGCTAAGGCAATCCGGGAAAGTGCACTTTTTTATGTGCGCCAACGGACCCAGGATTTGCTCACGCAGATGGCGGTGACGGTACAGGGCTATCTTGCCCTTGATCTGGTTAAGAAGAACAATGTCGAACTGGTCAAAGGCGTGGACCGGGCGAGCACAACAACCGTTAGCGCATTGCGAACGGGTGTGACGGTTGCACAGGCGCTGACCAATCAGAAGCTGGTGCTTGACCAGATCACTTCGCTCAATACGACGACGGCAGGTATTATCGACAGCACAGGTGATATGCTGAAAAATCAGACCGCACAGATTCACGAGCAAGCTGCTTCAGCAACAATCCCGCTGGAAACGCTGCAACGGGCGTTCCAGAATGTTTACGACACGATGGACAATATTGACACGTTCAAGATCAAGGCGTTGGAAAATATGAAAACCACCGTCAATTCGTTATCTGGTGAGATTGAGAAGTCCAAGGGCTATATCGCAAGGGCTGAAGGGCAGGACAAGGCAGCGCTCGAAGCGCCATCCGAAAACCCCTTGAGTGCGCTTGAGGAATAAAGCGAATGAGCGAAAGCAATCAGCAAATTTATGATAATGCCGCGAACTATTATCGCAGCTATAAATTTGCAGAATCCATTGGCGAACGATCCAAAGGATTGAAGCGTGGTTATTTTCGCAAGAAACTAGCGCGCGCTGCACTGCTTACGGCGGGCGTGCTGGTTGGCGCCAGTGTGGTGGGTGGAATATTAAATGGTATTGGATTTTGGGGTGTGATGATTTCTGCCGGCCTTATCGCTGGTGGTATCTGGGCCGCAATGAAATTTCCGAAAATGAAAATTCCGACGCCGGAAACGCTCGTCCAATCGGATTTGAAGACTTTGGCGGGGAAAACCGAAATCTGGCTTGAAAGCCAACGACTGGCGCTGCCTAAGCCGGCAGTAAAGATCGTAAACGACATTGGTACACAGCTTGATATGCTTTCGCCGCAATTGCAAAAGCTCGATGAAGCAGAACCGGCTGCCTATGAAGTGCGCAAGCTAATGGGTGAGCATCTTCCCGAACTCATCTCTGGCTATCGTGCCATTCCGGCATCGATGCGGAAGAAGAGTAACGATACCGGTAAATCACCAGATGAGCAGTTGATCAGTGGTCTCTCTTTGATTGAGAAAGAGATTTCCGGTGTTACCCAGCAGATTGCGAAGGGCGATATCGATAATCTTTCAATCCGTGGCCGCTATCTTGAGATGAAATATGACACGACCGGTGAGGCGGAGTAACGGGTCACTGGCGTCACTGATCGCTCACCCAAATTCGCGGAGCTTGTTGACCAAATGCTGTAGCACGGCGGGATGCAGATCAATATTGAAAGCGCAGCCATAGTCCTCATGATCAGACCATTTGATTGTCGCGCTTAGGGTCTGGATTCCCGGTAATCGGATATATACCGGCTTTTTCTCGTCAAGGTCAGTGTAGCTGTTCATTTTGAAACCGGACACGGACAGATCAGACAAGGTTGCGCGGAATAGCTGAGAATCCGACTGTCTTACAAAGATTTCTGCTTCGACAATTTCACGTGCTACTTTTCTGTTGTCAGACAGTGGCGTGGTAAAACCATCAATGTTTTGTAGTTGCTCCATATTCCCGCTCCCAATCATTGGTCCTGCCAAGTTGGACGGTTGTCTTGCCATTTTTTGAAGGGCTGACGTGAATTTATTGTGGCAATGGATGCCGGCTATCGCAGATCGATTGTACCGCCTTACCAATCCGGTTGTTCAATAGTGATAAAATCGCGGATCTCAGTCGATTGGGGACCCAACGTGATGGGATTAGCAACACCGGGCAGAATGCAGATGTCAAACAACTCGGTAATCGCTCCGTCAAAACGCAGCCATTGTGCGAGTTCGCCGGTGGCAAGAGACCATATCTGGATACCGCACCAGGCATCCTGTCCCTGTTGCTGTAGTTTTTTGTCCAGCGCCAAGCCTTCAAACCGGCCATTGCGCGGCTTTGAAAGGGTCACAAAAGCATGATCGTTATGAAAGTCCAATCCGCGTAAAAACCCCGGGAAAGAAGCAACCGGCGTGAACGCATGGTCGGTTGGGTGCAGCCAACCCAGTTCGCCTGTGCCGGAATTCAACAACCATATACGCCCGACATGAAATCGCGGGCTATGGGGCATGGATAATCCATCAGCCAATATCTTGTTGGTCTCAACATCGATGATAATGCCGCCCGATTGCCGGTCATCCCGCCATCCGTCTTTCTTGTCGGAACGGCTCACCGCACTCACATATTTGGGTTGGCCATCCACCATAGCCAAACCGTTCAGATGACAGCGGTCTTCTGTAACCATTTCAGAGATAAAGTCAGGCTTCCAGATCGGTTTGAAGCTATGGGTGACACTCGGGATGCTGAGGCAGTTATGCAGTGTGTTGACGAAGATGATCTGGCCATCCTGACGAATACCCAATTCATGAATATCAACATTGCCGGTTGTCTGCATATTGCGTGGAACAAACGCTTTGTCATGGGTGCCGTTGACAAGTTGCGCCGGTGCAAGGACGTTTTCAAGCCGAATGACCTGAGTTAGAGATCCCAGATATATGCGCTGGGTGTTGGCTGTGACACCCATGGCTTGCGGATAAAGCGCCTCATGAACTGCCAGCTTTCCATCGCTCCCACGCCCAACCAGATACAACCGACCTGTCTGGTAGGAAGTGAAACCAATCGAAATGTCATGTGTTGCCAGAAAATCTGCAAGACCGAGGGAAAAGCTTATGGTTATATCGTCGGCGTCTTTGCCTGCAGGCACGCCGTCGGTGCCGGTCCCGTTTGCTGGCTCGCGCATCTGTGTCACTTGGCCAGAACCAGTCTGTTATCGCCCACAATGATCCCCCGCTTTTTGGATCCCCCGTGAGGATTCGAACCTCAATTAACGGAGTCAGAGTCCGTGGTATTACCATTATACGACAGGGGAGTGCCGGGGGGCGCAATAAGCGCAGGCCGGGTATTGGTCAAGGCTTTTCAAATTGGAAATCTGCCCGCTGTTTGACGCTAAACTCTTGCACATCGGAGGGGCTGTGGTTATCTCTAGTGGCAAGTACCGGCGGTATTATCCGATCCGGAGAACATAAGAGTAACGGAAATGGCGGATGAGACATCCCCATCGCCGCAACGACAGCAGGACGGAAAATCCGCAAGGGCAGGCCGTCCGAAACATGCGGCGAGATATAAGAACGGGAGTCGTAATGCGTCTCCCTCCCAGCATAATGGCGGCCGTTGGCCCAGACTGCGGTCCTATGCGGCTATTGACTTAGGTACCAATAATTGTCGGCTTCTGGTCGCAAAACCCTCTGCTGACGGTTTCATTGTCACGGATGCTTTTTCCCGCGTTGTCCGTTTGGGTGAGGGACTTGTTGAAACCGGCCGTATCAGCAACCGTGCGATGGATCGGGCGGTTGCGGCATTATCCATCTGTGCGGACAAGCTGAAACGCAGGAACGTCACATTGGCCCGATCTGTGGCAACGGAAGCCTGTCGACGCGCAAGCAATGGTGAGAAATTCATCGATCGCGTTCGGCAAGAAACCGGCATAGCGCTTGATGTGATCACTGCCGAAGAAGAGGCCCGGCTTGCCGTCTTGGGCTGCCAGATATTGTTAGAACCGGGTGACGGACCAGCTCTGATCTTTGATATTGGCGGTGGCTCGACCGAATTGGTTCTGGTCGATACGTCTGGTGCGGCGCCGGAGATTATCGATTGGCTGAGTGCGCCTTGGGGCGTGGTCTCATTGACCGAAAGTGAGAAATATGACGGCGATGATGCGCAAGCGCGAGAGCAGGCGTTTATCAATATGCGCGCAAGAGTGGCCGACAGCTTTGCTGAGTTTGCCAATCGTCTGCCCATATTGGAAAATTCAGACTTTCGATTGCTAGGAACCAGCGGGACCGTGACCACGCTCGCCAGCCTGCATCTCAAGCTCCCGCATTATGACAGGAAAGTGATTGATGGATTGATCGTGCCGGCAGAATCCATGCGCGATATCAGCGCCATGCTGGCCGCAGCCTCGCCAACCGAGCGCGCTGCAATACCCTGTATCGGCAAAGAGCGTGCGGATCTGGTCGTCGGAGGCTGCGCTATACTCGATTCCATTCTCGACATCTGGCCAGCCAGCCGGGTCGGTGTCGCTGACCGTGGCATTCGGGAAGGTATATTGCGGTCTTTGATGTCCTCACACGAACGAAAGCGGCCGTCATGAGCCGAGGGCGATCAGGGCATAAAGAGCGCGTAAAGACCGCAAAAGGCCGAAAAATCGGTTCGACCCGCTGGTTGGAGCGACAGCTTAACGATCCTTATGTGAAAAAGGCGAAAGCAGACGGCTATCGGTCTCGTGCGGCTTATAAAATTCTAGAATTGGATGAGCGGTTCAAATTTGTCCGCAAGGCCAAGGCCGTTGTTGATCTGGGAATTGCTCCGGGTGGTTGGGCGCAGGTCATTCGGAAGTTCGTACCTCAAGCCAAAATTGTCGGTATTGATCTGCTGCCGGTTGATCCGATTGACGGCGTGACCATTTTTGAAATGGATTTCATGGACGACAGCGCACCTGATCAGTTGATGGATGCGCTGGGCTGTGCCCCCGATCTGGTCTTGTCTGACATGGCTGCGAATACTGTTGGGCATCAGCAAACCGACCATCTGCGCACCATGGGTCTGGTTGAAGCAGGCGCTTATTTTGCGATCGAAAACCTGCAGGAAGGTGGGGCGTTTGTCGCCAAAGTGTTGGCTGGCGGAACGGATAATGAATTGCTGACAATGCTCAAGCAGCATTTCAAGACTGTGAAACATGCCAAGCCGCCCGCCAGTCGCAAAGGTTCGTCCGAATGGTATGTGGTTGCACAGGGGTTTAAAGGGCGGTCAGAAGAGTCCTGAACCAGACGAAGTTGACAATGTGAACCATCCCCTTGGACCGTTTTGCAGGTTCGATACCATCCGAAAGTTCACACAAATCACACGCGCTTGGAATCGAACTGCTTAACCGCGTTCAATATTCAAATCTGAGAAAGAGCCGCACGGATATTATCATCTGCTTGGCACTGTAGGAAAGGATGTCGGATGGAGTGGCGTCTATTTCGAACCTCGCGCCTTGGCGATCATTTCCTTCAACCCATCATAGCCAACGGCGCCAACTTCGGTTTGGTTGCCAACAACAAAGGCTGGTGTGCCGGTAAACTGGAGTTTGCGAGCGACATCAATGTTGCGCTGGACTTCCTGCTGCGCTTCGGGCGAGGCTATGAATTTGCGCGCTGCGGCCATGTCGAGGCCGACCTCTTTCGCGGCACTCGCTATTGTCGATGGGGTGGGGCGACCGGTGGCAAACATGGTTTTGTGAAAGGCGTAATATTTGCCCTGCTTCGCGGCTGCCAGAGCCATCAGCGCGGCGTCATTGCTGGCTTCGCTCAGGATCGGCAACTCGCGGAAAACAACCTTGATATTTTTGTCCTCTTTCAGGACCCTGTCAATATCGGCGGTCGTCTGCTTGCAATAGGGGCAGGCGAAGTCGGAATATTCGACCACGATGATATCGCCATTGGGATTTCCGGCAAAGGCGGCGCCAGCAAAGGGTTCTTCGATGTCTGAGCGGACTTCATCGATCGCCGCTGTCTTCTGGCGATTTTGCAGTATCTCAACAGCTTCAGGAATGATTTCGGGATTCTTGAGAATATAATCGCGAACAATGGCTTCGATGGCCGCCTGTTCCTTGCTGTCAATGCCCGCAGCAAATGCCGCTTTTGTTGCTTCATCGCTGGCCGAGGTGCCACTTGTCTGCATGAACCAGACAGCCGCTGCCGCTGCTATGGCCAAACCGCCACCTGCCATAATCATCCACTTCCTGTTACTATTTTCCACATTTCACCATCAAAAGGATTTCAGCTTCCTTGTAGAAGCTTCGTCCGCTTGTCCACAATTGTTACAGAAGTAGGGGTAAATTTGTCTGGGAGTATCTTAGCGGCGACGCCGGTCTGACCGCTCAAATTCGTTTTTCGCGATCAAGGAGATATCCTGCGCGCGTATCCATTCAGGTGTGTTTTCCTTGATTCCGGCCATTGCGATCTGGGAGCTGCGAATGGCACTGCTATAATTACGCTGTAACAACGCGCTTTCGGCCGTTGCCAGCTGCGCCCGTGCTGTATCTCCCTGCTGCGAATAGACCACGCCCAATTGATACCATGCAAAGGGATTACGGTTGTCCTTGACGACAGCCGCCTTCAAAACTCGCTGCGCTTCTTCAAAATGGGCTTCATCCTCCGTCGCAATCAGAGCATGGCCAAATAGGCTGGCGATAAGCGGCTGGTTGTTGGTCAACCGCACGGCTTTACGCAGGGATGCAATCGCTTCTTCGGGTTTTCCGGATTCGAGCAATATCTGACCGTGCAGCTCCAGAAAATAGGGATCATTCGGACTGTCTTTCAGGAGATTATTGACCTCCAGCAGTGCGCGATCAGGATAGGCGCTTTTGTGCCATGCATAAGCCCGAGCATAGCGGGCCGGAACGCTTTGGTCATATTCAGGGAATTTGCGCAGAGTTGTTGCTGGCTCATTGGTAAAACCCAGCAGTTTAGCCTTCACACGTTGAAATCGTTCTTCAATTTTTGGATCAGGCGGTGTGTCCCAAGCCGCATCGGCCTGATAGACGTCACGGAGCAGGGTTACGCGTTCGCCAGATAGAGGGTGAGTTCGGCCGTAGCTGTCCTCTTGCGGAATCCCTAGGCGGAATTCATAATTTTGCAGTTTCTTGAAAAAATCGATCGAGCCGCGGCCGGTAATGCCAGCCGCTGATAGATAACGTGCACCGGCGGAATCGGCGCTGCGTTCCTGTACCCTGCTAAAGGCCAGGAATTTGCCCGTAGCGGCTTGCTGGCCTGCTGCCAATATGCCGGCCCCAGCGTCACCCGCTCCGGCGGCAATGGCTGCCGCACCGAGGATCAAGCTGAGTATGGTGATGCCGGTCGCAGTTTTGATACCTTCATCGAAACGGATGATATGGCCGCCGGTAATATGACCAAGCTCATGCGCCATGATACCTTGGATTTCAACGGCGGTATCCGCCGCTGCAATCGTGCCGGAATAGAAAAACATGCGTTGTCCGCCAGCGACAAAGGCATTGATCTGACTGCTGTTGATCAGGATGACCTCGACATCTTTGGCATCCAGTTCAGACACGGCGACCAGGGGTGCGACCATATCGCTGAACAATGCCTCGGTCTCGGCATCACGAAGTACTGACTGGGCGGCCACTGGTTGTACGGTGATCGCAATCATCGCGAGCAAAGCAGTAAATAGCTGGCCAATGCGAGACAGCGACAAGCGCGCGAAAGGCTGATGTCTAGTGTTGTTCAGCGATGACATGAATTTCCTCTGGATGAAGGTCTGGCAAATATTGCATGCTATTAGCATAATCAGACTGAACCTGCGATGAAATCTGTCTATTCCTCCGTTAGCATTCATCTACCCGCGTTGCGAATATCTGGCAGTATCAAAGGAGGAGCGCCCCTGTTCGCGCAAAGGCGCTCCCGTTATTCTATCAACCGAAGGTCCGTTGCCACCATCCGCCCCGTGGAGCCTCAGCTTTCTCAGACACGGTTTCGCTTGCCGCGTCATCGTCCGCCTTTTTAGCAGCAGATTTTTTGGCCGCTGGTTTCTTGGCAGCTGGTTTAGCAGCAGATTTTTTGGCCGGTTTCTCTGTGGCATCTGCACTATCGGCATCAGCTTTCTTGGCCCTTGAGCGCGTTGCCTTTTTGGCTGCCGGTTTCGCCGCTTTTGCTTCACCAGTGGTGTCATCCGACGCCTCTGATGCCTCGGGTGCTGCTTTGGCTTTTCGAGGAGCACGGCGCCGTTTCGGTTTTTCCTCTGCATCGGCTGCAGCGGTTTCATCGTCGGCAACTTTATCTGACGCTGGAGCATCAGCTTTCTTGCGCGAACGGCTGGCCCGTTTTGGCTTCTCTTCAGGTTTGGAAGCTTCCTCTGCGGAGGTTTCGGCGTCTTCCTTGGCAGCTACCGCGTCGTCCGCAGCTTTGCGAGTGCGCCCGCCTCGAGACCGGCGCGTCTTTGGCTTCTCGCCTTCGTCGCTATGGTCAGCCGCTTCTGCTCCACTGCTATCTTGTGGTGCATCTGCAGTTGCTTTTTCAGTATTCTCACCATCCTTGCCTTCCGCTCGGTCGCCTCCACGTCCGCGCCGTCCGCGCCGTCTGCGCCGTTTGCGTGGGCGGTTTTCGGCTTCGTCGTCCTGCTCGGCTGGATCGATGATCTCGTCATCATCCTCATCGACTATGGGCTCGAACTTGGGCACATTTTTCGGTGCTCCGCCGGAACCCTTGACTTCCATACGTGCGCCTTCGATTTCGCCATCGGGTGTAATCTGAACCGATACGCCATAGCGTTTCTCGATATCGTCAATCTCATGCCGCTTGCTGTTCAAGACGTAGATTGTCGCTTCCTGGCTTGCCGTGAGGGTAATCTCTCTGGCTTTGCCCTTGGCTGCTTCTTCCTCGATCAACCGCAGAGCTGAAAGCGCAGAAGAAGAGGCTGTTCGGACAAGACCGGTTCCTTCACAATGCGGACACACCTTGGTTGATGCTTCCAGCACACCTGTGCGCAAACGCTGGCGGCTCATCTCGAGCAGGCCAAAGCTGGAAATCCGGCCGACCTGAATGCGTGCGCGGTCGTTCTTCAACGCATCGCGCATGGCCCGTTCAACTTTGCGAATATTGCCATGACGGTCCATGTCGATAAAATCGATAACCACCAGACCAGCCATATCACGCAAGCGCAATTGGCGAGCAATTTCTGCAGCGGCTTCCAGATTGGTTTTGACCGCGGTGGCCTCAATACCATGTTCCCGCGTGGAACGGCCGGAGTTGATATCGATGGAGACCAAAGCTTCGGTTGGATTGATGACCAGATAACCACCCGATTTCAGCTGAACCTCGGGCTGATACATAGCCGAGAGCTGATCTTCCACGCCATAGCGCTGGAAGAGCGACACGGGATCGGCATAGCTTTTGACCCGCCGGCTATGGCTTGGCATCAGCAATTTCATGAAGTTCTTGGCCGCAGCATAGCCGTCTGCGCCTTCGACAAGAACTTCCTCGATCTCGCGATTGTAAATATCACGAATAGCCCGTTTGATGAGGTCGCTGTCGCTATGGATTAATTTGGGAGCGACTGCACCCAGGGTATTCTCCCGAACCTCATCCCATAGCCGGGCGAGATAGTCGAAATCACGCTTGATCTCGGGTTTGGTGCGGGACAGTCCTGCCGTCCGAACAATGCAGCCCATGGTGTTGGGCAGTTTCAGGTCAGCAATAATCGATTTCAGTCGTTTACGATCGCCGGCATTGTTGATCTTTCGGCTGATGCCACCGCCATGGGAGGTATTGGGCATAAGCACGCAATAGCGCCCGGCGAGGCTCAGATAGGTCGTGAGAGCAGCGCCTTTATTGCCGCGCTCTTCTTTGACGACCTGTACCAACACAACCTGACGGCGCTGAATAACGTCCTGAATCTTGTAGCGCTTGCGTAGCGCCATCCGTTTTTGTCGAGCCTGGTCGCTAGCTTTGGCTATATTTTTGCCACCACGTCCACCGCGTCCACGGTTGCGGCCCTTGCCGCGCCGGTTTCGGCCTTTTGCTTCCTTTTCGCCATCGCTGTCGTCAGAGCTATCTTCACTCTCGGCTTCTTCTGCGTTGTCATCATCGTCAGAATCGTCGTCTTCGTCACTGGCGTCATCATTTGCATCGTCATTGGCTTCTTCTGCCGGGACTTCACCCTCGGTCACATCAATCGTGTCGACGCTCTCGTCTTTTTCCACTTCAACCAGAGCCGTATCGAGCTCTTCGGTGGCTTCGCTGCGGACCATGTCCGCTGGTGCGTCTTCTTCCTCTTCTTCTTTTGCGCGCAGAGCCGCTTCCTCAGCGGCATGCTCTGCTTCTTCGGCGAGCAAACGTTCGCGATCTTCTTTTGGTATCTGGTAATAGTCGGGATGAATTTCGCTAAAGGCCAAAAACCCGTGACGATTGCCGCCATAGTCTACAAAAGCCGCTTGGAGCGAGGGTTCCACTCGCGTCACTTTTGCTAGATAAATATTGCCTTTTAGCTGTTTATGTTCCGAAGATTCAAAATCGAATTCCTCAATTTTGTTCCCTTTTACGACCGCCACCCGGGTTTCTTCCTGGTGGCGCGCGTCGATTAACATGCGCGTTGTCATTCAATATACTCCTGGCATGGCGCGGCGGGAATGCTCCCGGCCGGGCCATGCAATATAAAAGGGACGACGTCTTCTTGCGCGCTGCCAAAACAGGGGGAGCGGGCGGCGTCATCCGGTTAAATTCAAATATCTCTGAAAAAAATGTGTCTGCGACAAATGCATGGCCCGGGCCGTTAGCCAGGGTCTTTCCGTCCATAGAAACGCTTCCCTGTGGAAGAGTTCCGGAGCCGGAGATGTCATGCCTCATGTCGCTTCAACCTGTATATACTGGCTAAATACCAGCTTTATTTGTGCCGTTTTCGTCATTTTCGTCACAGCACGAGAAGAGTGCTAGCACCGCAATCGCAAATCGGCAACACAAACTATCACCGCAATGGACCGTCACGGTTTTCGCGCGATGAAAGTGGATCTAGCCTAATCCAATCATGGTAAATTTCCTGTTAACCATCTCAATTTACGGGAGATTACGCTTGCATGCTTAAGAGGGTCTTTACCGCGTTCTGTGGTGGAAAACCTTGGGTGATACAGCTGATATGAGATTTGACTGGACCAATATGGCAGGTGCATTGCATAAGGCCGCCATGCCGTTCGCTGCCATTTTAGCATCCTCGCTACTGACGTTAAATCCGGTAAATGCCGGCTCGGTCAGTCGTATTGATACCAGCGATGGGCAAATTACTGTCTCTTTTGATGGTCTGGTTGAGAGTGCATCGGCTTTCTCTCTGATCGGTCCGGACCGCATTGCGATCGATATCAAGGGTGGTAAGACCGGTGGTCGCGGAGGCAGCGCAACCGGCATGATTAAATCCGTGCGGCAAGGTCAATATGACCAGAATACAGCACGTATCGTCTTTGATCTGGCGGGGCCGGCGGTCATTACCGATGGTGCCTTCTCTGCTGATGGCAAGAGCCTGAGGCTGCGTCTGCAAACGGTTGGTGGCGCTGTCATCAACAGCGGGCGTAAATCCTTTCTCCCGCCAGCGCAGTTTCGTGCCGAGCCCCCCAAAAACACCTATAGTGTAAAGGTGCCGCTCGGTAAGCCTCGGGATGAGGTGGAGTTACCGAAAGTCCAAGGTCCCGACGACGATAGCCGACCGTTGGTCGTTATCGACGCAGGTCATGGCGGGCATGATCCCGGTGCCATATCGCCCCATGGCAGTCAGCGGGAAAAAAATATCACGCTCGCAATCTCGCGTGCGGTCCGCGATCAATTGCTAGCCAGCGGGCGGGTGCGTGTGGCGATGACCCGCGATACCGACAAATATCTGGTGCTCGAAGAGCGTTACGGCATCGCTCGACGTCTGGATGCCGATCTGTTCATATCAATCCACGCTGATTCCGCGGGCAATCAATCCGCTGCGGGAGCGACCGTTTACACCCTGTCGGAGGTGGCATCGGACCGAGAAGCTGCAAAACTTGCGGCGAGGGAAAACAGATCGAACATCATCAATGGTGTCAATCTGGGCGGCGCCAATCGCGATGTATCGTCCATTCTCATCGATCTTACCCAGCGTGAGACGATGAACGTGTCCGCTGATTTTGCCAAATTGCTGATCCGCGAAGGACAGCGAATGATAAAATTTCGGACAAATCCGCATCGGTTTGCATCGTTGGTGGTGTTGAAAGCGCCCGATACGCCGTCTGTTCTGTTTGAAAGCGGCTACCTGACCAACAAAGAAGATGTCGAGTTGTTGAGCTCGCGCGTAGGACAATCCAAGGTTGCGATCGGCATCGCCAACGCTATCGAGGCCCATTTCGCCCGGAAGCTAGCACAGCGCTAATTGTGCGATCAATCTTTGCACCTATGTGCAGGCGCAGTTTTATCTGTGTTTCTCTGTCATGCCAAAGCGAATAAATTTTTCGTCGATATTATCTGGAAAATGCCTCTGATAGTGCTAGATAGCGCAGGATATGGTCGAAAATACACCCGATAATTCAGGCGCTGAAGCCTCGGAAAGCCTCGCTTACAAACTGGAGCGTAACACCGGCGGCTTTATCAGCTGGGTCGAAAAGCTGTGGCAAAAGCGCTTGTTCCGGCTGTTTCTCGCTTTTGTCGCCCTTTGTCTTTTGGGCTGGCTGATGATCTGGGTCATTTTTGCGCGCGACTTGCCCGATGCGAAAACGCTGCAGCAATATGAGCCGCCTTTGCCCACCATGGTTCGAGCCTATGACGGCGAACCCGTGCACAGCTATGCGCGCGAACGGCGCGTACAACTTGAATTTGCGGAATATCCAGCGCTGCTGGTGCGGGCGTATCTTGCGGCAGAAGATCGGACATTCTTTGAACATGGCGGCCTTGACTATCCCGGAATTGCAACCGCGATCGTCACCAATATTTCCAATAGCGGTCGTCCGGTTGGCGCATCGACGATCACACAGCAAGTTGCCAAGAATCTTTTGCTCACCAACGAGGTCTCCTATCGCCGAAAAGTGCGTGAAGCGTTGCTGGCCTATCGTATCGAGGAAGTGCTGACCAAGCAGGAAATTCTGGAGCTATATCTCAATCAGATATTCCTTGGCCGTAATGCCTATGGCGTGCAGGCTGCGGCGCAGGCCTATTTTGGCAAGGATGTCGATGAACTGGCACTTCATGAAATGGCCTATCTGGCGATCCTGCCCAAAGGGCCGTCTAACTACCGCCCGGAAAATAACGAGCAACGGGCCGTGAATCGCCGTGACTGGGCCTTGGGCCGGATGCTGGACAATGACTGGATCACCCAGGAACAGCATGACCGTGCAGTGGCTCAGCCTTTGGGAGCAATCCGGTCTCGCGGGGCCCGATTCCAGCGTGTCGGCGGCTATTTTATTGAAGAAGTTCGTCGCCAGTTGATCGAGCAATTTGGCGAGAATGAGGAGGCAGGCCCCTATAGCGTTTACTCCGGGGGCTTGTGGGTGCGTACATCGCTTAACCCTGAATTGCAGGAATATACCAAAGATGCTCTTCGCACCGGATTGTTGCGCTATAGTCGCGGCAAGGCTTGGAGCGGACCGATAAACAAAATCGAGATGGACGACAAATGGGCCCAGCGACTGGCCTCCACCTTCATCAATACCGATTATGCCGACTGGCGGATCGCCGTGACCTTGCAGCGCCAAGGCAATGGCGCCGAAATCGGCTTTACCGACGGCACGACCGGCCGCCTGGGTAGCGCACCGAGGAACTTGGCAGCTGGGGATATTATTGCGGTCAGTCCAGCCGGCGGCAGCAGCTACATGTTGCGCAATGTACCGAAGGTATCTGGTGGCATGGTGGTCCAAAATCCTCGCAATGGCCGTATTTGGGCGATGCAGGGCGGCTTTGATGATCGGATGAGCTCATTCAACCGTGCAACCCAGGCCGAGCGACAGCCAGGATCGACAATCAAGCCATTTGTTTATGCCACCGCGCTTGATCAGGGCATGACGCCGGCAACCATCATTGTCGACAGTCCTTTCTGTGTTTATCAATCGGCCGCTCTCGGCCGTAAATGTTTCCGGAATTTCGGCGGTTCACGAGGAGCTGGTGAACAAACGCTACGCTGGGGTGTCGAACAATCCCGCAACCTGATGACTGTCCGTGCCGCCAATGATGCCGGGATGGACAATGTCGTCGAAACCATCAAGACAATGGGAATTGGTGACTATAAGCCATATCTCGCTTTTGCGCTCGGTGCCGGGGACACAACGGTTGAAAAACTGACCAATGCCTATTCCATGCTGGTCAATCATGGTCGGGAATTGAACCCAACCGTGATCGATTTTGTCCAGGATCGCCAAGGAAAGGTGATTTTTCGCGCAGACAAGCGAATATGCGAAGACTGCGATCAGGATGATTGGGATGGAGAAGCGATGCCGCGCCCAAGACCGGCAGGCAAACAGCTTATGGACCCGATGACCGCTTATCAGATGGTCAACATACTTGAAGGCGTGATTACGCGCGGCACAGCGCAAAATCTGAAGAGCCTGAACCGGCCTCTTTTCGGTAAGACCGGAACGGCAAGTGGCCCAACCAATGTGTGGTTTGTCGGCGGATCACCGGACATGGTTGCCGGAGTATATATGGGTTTTGACCAACCAGCCAATATGGGCGGCTACGCCCAGGGCGGCACGCTGGCAGCTCCTATTTTCAAGGATTTTGCCCAGAAAGCGATGGCTGGCATGCCTAAAACACCTTTTGTCGCCCCGCGCGGTATCCGTATGGTCCGTGTCGACCGCAAAAGTGGCAAGCGGGTTTTTGGCGGTTGGCCCTCCGATGATCCGAGATCGGCGGTGATCTGGGATGTGTTTAAACCGGAAACCGAGCCGCGGCGCTCGATCCGCAAGGAAGAATTGCTCGCACGTCTGGAAGCGAAAAAAGCACAAATTCGAGCAGCGAAACTTGCTGCGCGTAATCGTGACGGAGACAATGGGCGCGGCAACAGGCCTGCGCAGAACGATAATGATTTCCTGCAGGATGAAGGCGGAATCTATTAGAAATTGCGCTTCGGGCTTTGGTGCCAGATTTCGAGAAGCCATATGATTTGCACCGAGGCAGTCGCTTTTGCGACGACAGTCAAGTGATGTAAGTTAGTCACAATTTTCGGTATTTCGCTATGAAATGGCAGAAATACACCAGTTTTTTGCGACGAACCGAAGCTTGAACATATTGAAAAGGGCTAACGCGTCACCAACTCTGTTCGCAGCGGGGCAACACCGAACAGGGGTTTGGAGTTGAATATGCGTAGTTCTTATAAACTATTTGCAATCCTTGCCGCGGGAACGTCTCTTGCGTTCAGTGGTGCCGCTCATGCCGGAGAGCCTTATGTAGGTGCATCGGCTGGGTTAAACTTACCGAGTGATTCAAAAAATCGCGGAGAATTTGAAGGCGATGTAGCGGCGACAGCCGACTTTGATGCCATTGCAGCCGGCACTGATCTCGACTGGACCACTGAACTGAATAATGGCCTCGACCTCAATTTACTGGCTGGCTACCGTTTCGATAATGGTTTTCGGTTTGAATTGCAGGGCTTTTACAATGAATCCAGCGTGGATCTGCACCGTGATCTTGCCGTTGGCGGAACTGTGATTGACGGCTTGGACTCGGCGGTCTTGACTCGTGGTGTGGCCGATCCGGCCAATCCGACAGTTGGGGCGGTTTTGAGCACCGACGATGGACAGATCAAGAATTATGGTTTGTTTGCAAACGCCTTCTATGATTTCCAGATCAGTGAAACTCTCGTGCCCTATGTCGGCGCTGGCGTGGGTTTCACGAGACAGGATGTGGAATATGCACCATCCGGAATCGATGTTGTGGATGATAAGACAACCCGTTTCGCCTATCAGGGCATGGCCGGTGTGACTTACAAGCTAAGCCCGTCTTTCGAGCTTTTCGGTCAGTATACCTACCGTGCCACGGATCGTGGCGACTATGACGTTGATCTATTGCCCGCGACATTGGGCGTGAAAAGCGAGCAATCGTTGTTCAACGTTGGTTTCCGCATTCCCCTTGGTGGAGGCAACTAGTTTTTAGGTGATATCACTCCGATAAATTAGAAATATGCGCGCCGTCTGCACGACTATGTCCAGGCGGCGCGTATTTTACGCGTTTCCCTGCTGACAGCGGTGAAAACCCCTGCTATCGGCGCGCTATGACAGAACGTTCCCATATTCGTAATTTCTCGATCATCGCGCATATTGACCACGGCAAATCTACGCTGGCGGATCGCTTGATCCAATATACTGGCGGTTTGACCGAGCGCGAGATGAGTGAGCAGGTGCTCGACAATATGGATATCGAGAGGGAACGCGGTATCACCATCAAAGCCCAGACGGTGCGGTTGAACTATACCGCCAAAAATGGCGAGGCCTATGAACTCAATCTGATGGACACACCAGGCCATGTGGACTTTGCCTATGAAGTGTCCCGCAGCCTGGCTGCCTGTGAAGGTGCGCTGCTGGTCGTCGATGCAGCACAGGGCGTGGAGGCGCAGACGCTCGCCAACGTGTATCAGTCGATCGAACATGATCACGAGATTGTGCCTGTGCTGAACAAAGTCGATCTGCCTGCAGCGGAACCGGAACGGGTTCGTACCGAGATTGAAGAGATTATCGGCCTAGATGCATCTGAAGCGGTTCTGGCCTCGGCCAAGTCGGGCATTGGAATTGAAGAAATATTGGAACAGGTCGTCGAGAAGATACCGGCGCCGGGCGGGGATCGCGATAAGCCTTTGAAAGCCATGTTGGTGGACAGCTGGTACGACCCGTATCTCGGCGTGGTTATCCTGGTGCGGGTTATTGACGGTGTGCTGACCAAAGGGCAGCGGATCAAGTTCATGGCCCAGGGCACCGAACATCTGGTTGATCGTGTCGGTTGCATGCGACCAAAGATTGAGCAATTGCCAGAACTGGCGGCCGGTGAGATCGGGTTTATCACAGCCCAAATCAAGGAAGTGTCTCAGACCGCGGTTGGTGATACGATCACCACCGTCAAAGGCGGAGCGGCAGAAGCATTGCCGGGCTTCAAGGAAGTGCAATCTGTTGTGTTCTGCGGTCTCTTCCCAGTTGATGCGGCAGATTTTGAAAAGCTGCGGGAAAGTATCAGCAAATTGCGTCTGAACGATGCGAGCTTTACCTTTGAAATGGAAACCAGTGCTGCGTTGGGGCAGGGGTTTCGATGCGGATTTCTGGGCTTGCTTCACCTAGAAATTATTCAAGAACGTCTGACCCGCGAATATGACCTGGACCTGATCACGACAGCACCATCTGTAGTCTATCGGATGGTGATGAACGACGGTTCGGAGCAGTTTCTCCACAATCCTGCCGATATGCCGGATGTCGTGAAGATTTCCAATATTGACGAGCCGTGGATTGAAGCAACAATTTACTGCCCGGACGAGTATCTTGGCGGGATCCTGAAGCTCTGTCAGGATCGTCGCGGTGTGCAGAAGAATCTGACCTATGTCGGGGACCGTGCGCAGGTCGTTTATGAATTGCCTCTCAATGAGGTCGTGTTCGACTTCTATGACCGGTTGAAGAGCATCTCTCGAGGCTATGCGAGTTTCGACTATCATCAGGTCGGGCTGCGGACGGGCGATCTCGTCAAAATGAACATATTGGTGAACGGCGATCCTGTCGACGCGCTCAGCATGATTGTTCACCGCGATGCGGCGGAATCACGTGGCCGGCATATGTGCGAAAGGCTCAAGGACCTGATCCCGCGTCATTTGTTCAAGATTCCGGTACAGGCGGCCATTGGTGGCAAGGTCATTGCGCGCGAGACTATTGCAGCTATGCGCAAAGACGTGACCGCCAAATGCTATGGTGGTGATATCAGTCGAAAGAAGAAACTGCTCGACAAGCAGAAGAAGGGCAAAGCCAAGATGCGCGAATATGGCAATGTCAGCATTCCACAAGAAGCCTTTATCGCTGCCCTGAAAATGGGTGATGAAAACTAAGTAAAACCTCGTAAAAATTGTCTTAACAGGTTTTTAGAACTCGCTGATTTCATGTATAAACTTTGGCAGTGGGTCGCATCACAAGGCTGGGGCAGGGCATGCTAACACTGTTTGAATCGAGGGACCGGCGTATTAAAGATGCGCAGGAAGTCGTGCGATTACACGACAAATATGGTGATGAATTGGTCACAGTGCTGAAAGAGCGAACGCGGGATCGTTCAATGAAAGATCGTGATCGCCGCCACTGGAAACGGATCCTGCGCAAAGCACGCAGTTACAAACCGGAAACAAGAAACGGTACGGCCATCCACTAAGGTAATTGCCAAAGGTGATGCAGGTAAAAAGGGACGAAACGGCGCGCCACCGACTTAATCAACGAAAAGTCGTTTTTGCATTTGGTTGGCTTACTGTTCTAGCTCGCAAGGTTTGATTTTTCCCGGCAAGGGCGCTTTGCCCAAAGGCCGGAAGCGCGCGAAATAACCACCCAGTTCAGGACGCTCCATATATCCAATCAATTGATAGCCGACGGCTTCAAATTCGCAAAAAAGCTGTTTCGGCCGGATGCCATGCTGTACAAATGGTCGGTCCACATCGACAACAATGACTTCGCCCCCATCATAGCTACCACCATTCTGATCTTCGCGAATGGCGGGACGAAGACGTGAGAGAAATGCATAAGGTTCGCGAACCTCGTGATACATGTGGACCAGAAACACACGGTCAAAGCTATTCTCTGGCAAGCGTGGGTCATCGGGCGCGCCCAATTTGATTGAAACATTATCAAGCGTATCGCGGGCCACACGATCGGCTAGACGTTTAATTGCTTCCTCATCAATATCCTGTGCCAATACCCTGCCATCTTCGCCGACGCGATCAGCCAGTCGTACAGTGTAATAGCCTTCGCCTGCACCAATATCGGCGACGGTCATACCGGGCTTCAGTCCGGCCGCCGCCATGATTTCTTCTGCTTCACCCACTTTGTCCCGCGCTGTTTCGGTCGACCATTGATTGCCCGCCAAATCTGAAACTGGCCGTGATGCCGGAGGATAGGCAAGGGCTGTTTCTGGTCGATTAGCATCGACATCAGGTACGCGTTTGCAGCCAGCAAGCGGAGCAGTGGCCATCAGCACGGCGAACGCGATTAACGGTAAGGCAGACGGATACGGCTTGAAAATACTCATGCAGGGATAATTAGGCGCTGAGGGCGACCGGGGCAATGGTGTTAATGGGAACGGGATCGGTTTACTGCAAAGGCATGACGTAGGCATCGGCGTTTTGCATCGGATGCCGAAGCGGACAGTCCCGGTTAATACCGGTGATCAAATTTAATAGGATGATTGTGTTCGCCTACTCGGGCAGGCTGATCATATGGGCGATCATGCGATTACCTTCAAACACGGCGGTATCTTCAACATTAATTCCATCTTCAACGAAGACAAAGTCAAATACGCGGTCTTGATCAACATCACCATGCAGCATGACCAGAAACTTGTCCCCGGCGCTAGCAGGGTGCTGTATCTGGACTTTTACATTCTCGCTCTGGCCTTGATTTAGATATGCGAAGCCGGAAACGATATCGCCGTCTGGGCGCCCATCGATAACCGGATGAAGGACGAGCCAGCCCGCCTTTTCAATCATCACTTCAGGAAAGGTGATAGCGGTCGTGTTTGCGCGCAAAGTCGATACGTTTGCTCCATCGACGCGGACTTCGGAAACGATCGTTTCTTCGTTCTGACGGCTCAAGCCCTCAACCTGGATCGCGTTGGCCGTGCCATTGCCCATTGTAATTTGTGATCTTTGGGGTGTTTCCTGCGCTGATGCGGTTCCGGACAAGATTGCCAATGATAGAGCAAAAGAAAGTGCGCGCTTGATCTGCATGACCGGAACCTCTTCGTTTGTTTCAGGCGCATACTGTGCCTGCTGAGACAGGTTTTTATAATTGGTTTCATAAACAACACAATAGCCAGCCAGAAAGATGCAGGTTGATTGATCCCCCACACTGAAACGAAGCCGCTGCTCAACCAGCCGCTCTCACCGGGTTCAGAAGTTCAGGATGATTGTTCCTGACATTACCGACATCGTTGGACACAGGCACTGCTTCAATCTTGCCAGCATAAGGTTCCAACATAGCTCCTGCTTCGCTCCACTGACCCGCCAACCAGGTCCGCACTTGGTCAGGCTCCAGAATTGCTGGCAAGCGATTATGGATGGGTGCAAAGGCCCGCGTCGCATTGGTGGTCACAACGGTATAGGTCGTGGTTTCCAATACTGGATTATCAGCCCAAAGACCGGCCAAAATCATCGGCTTCCCGTCGCTGCGCTGAACCTTGTGGGCCTGCTTTTGCTTGCCATTACGCTTCCACTCGTAAAAGCCGGATACCAGAACGGCACAGCGACATGATTTGAGAAGGTTTCTGAAGGATGGCTTTTCTTCCAGCGTTTCTGACCGGGCATTGGTCATGGCGTAGGATCGCTTGGTATCTTTGACCCAAGTCGGAATGAGGCCCCATTGCATTGGTTTCAAAGACGCGCGTCCGCTTTCCCAGACACAGACGGGCATGATATGGGTTGGCGCAATATTATAGTTGGGCTGCAGATTGGATGTCGGCTGGATGATGCTGAGCATCTCGCGATATTCTGCCCACGTCAGTTCTTCGCTCGCATATTTGCGCCCACACATAATGCCCCCCGACAAATTATGTCTGTTCGCATAACCATGTTTGACATTATCGGCCAATAGAAAATGGTGGGACCGTGCATCGCTGGTCAGTTCTGATCGGACCGGTGCGATGGGCTATGCGTTTTGGGAGCTGTGGACTGAGATAATCGGATGTGCCCGATCGGGGCAGGGCAATCCTTGTCGGGGCCACCCAATATATCGGTCGAGAATGAAAAGACAAATGGGATGGGCAGCTGCTTTCGCACATGCTGCCCATCCCATTTCATATTGTAGTGAACGCAGTCGCGTTTGAAATCAGGTCAAGCCCGGTGGGGCGTTCCTGATCGAAATACTAGGGGCGGGCAGAACGCCCACCCCGCGTGGGTCACAGGCCCTCAACACTCTTGCTGACCATGATGTTCACGGCAACGCGGCGGTTCTGCGCCTTACCTTCTCTGGTCGTATTATCCGCCAACGGATCTGCTTCGGCCATTCCGGTTGGTGTCAACATGCGATAGGGTTTCCAACCGCAGGCTTGCTGAATATGATTGACGACGCGTCCGGCCCGCCTCTCGCTAAGGACCTGATTATACTCCTGGCTGCCAACGGAATCGGTGTAGCCAACAACAAGCAACAGGGCATTTTCCATCGATTCAGCCTGTGCTGCCGTCTGACAAAGCTCTTGCTCGGCCTGCTGAGACAGTCTCCACTTGCCGGTATCGAAGTACACATTTGTGGTGCCTCTAATATTATACTTGTCGATATCACCAACGCGTCCGCGCAGTGCTTCCGTCGCTGCCGTTTGTTCCGCAAAGCCTTGGGCCGTGCCATTGCGGATCATGCTGGCGGTCTTGAGATCGTTGTTACGGAGACTGATCTTGCTCGCTACCAAGCCTTCGCCCCATTGTACGGTTTTGACCGTAACGGGCAAACCGTTAAGCAACGAATCGGCTCCAAGTTTGCTGCGACCGAGGCCCAAAAAGCCCTTGCTCGCTTTGATTTCGGTGGCTTCAGCAACGATGACCGGAGTATTGGCCCCATCGTCGCTGGTGACTTGCATCCGGTCAGCTTTTCGCGCGGAGATAAAGCCTTCGATATCTGGTCCTTCAGGAAGCCCCGAGAGGTCAGCTGGAGGTAAGCCGGTTACGGTAATATCGACCTCATCCTGGTCTTGCAGCTGCGCATAGACGCCGCTCGGTGCCAATATTGCAACCGTGGCAAGAAGAAAGGTGATTCTTGAACTTTTAGAAATGTTTCTCATTGGTCTGCTCCTTAAAAATAAAACGAGCCGGCGGTGCGGATTTCATGGCGTCCTTCCGACCACCCGTGTGGCGTATCGGGCAGCTTGAATCCTCTTCATCTCGCTATACAAGATGCGCGGCATGAAAGCCTTAGTGTTCAGACTATCCTTGCTGGTACATGAACACTGCCAACAACTCAGTTGGTTGTGCGGGTAATCCGAGCGTATCATGCGGCGAACGGTTGCAGACAGTTTTGCACAAGCGTGTAATCGGGTTACGAGTCTCACTCTGACAAATTGACAAGCACTGATTCATGTGGCGACCATCTATTGGGGCGGCACATGGCTAAATCAAAGGCTAAATAGAACATCCGACTTACCTTATGTCGTGTTGCGAACGATTTTGGCTATCGTCTACTTTCGAGATACTATGATGCTATCGCTTTGCTTCTGCTTTCATAAAGCTGAATACTAGTTCTCAGCGCTTTTGGGGCGTTATCGGAACCGCTAAATGCGTCTCTTATTCGATTCAAATCGGAAACGCCCCGGCGAAATCGAGGCGTTCCCATCATGCTGCGGAGGATATCACATTCTGAAACCGCCGCTTGCTTCAATCCGCTGGCCGCTAATCCATCCCGCGTCATCAGAGGCAAGAAACGCAGTGATGGGACCGATATCTTCTGTCCTTCCGATCCTACCAAGAGCGGTTTGGCTCGCCAGATAATCTCGTGCCCCTGGCGCTTTTTCAAAGCGATCGGCATTGAAATCATTGTCAATAGCACCGGGTGCCAAGGCGTTTACCGTGATAGCCCGTTTGCCAAGGTCGGCCGCCAGATAGCGCGTAAACGTCTCAACAGCGGCCTTCATGGCCGCGTAAACGACCATCGGCGAAGATACGACCCGGGTAAGGCCGGTTCCCATAGTAATAATCCGGCCACCATCTCTGATGAGTGGCTCCAGGTTCTGGGTGAGCATCACCAGACTTTTGAAATTGGTTTCATAAAGCCGGTCCAATTCTTCCTCTGGAATAGCGCCAAAGGAATGTTCGCTAGCGATCCCGGCATTATTCACCAATATGTCAAACTTGTCCGTTCCCCATGCAGAAAGCTGGTTGATGAATGCCTGTTGGAAATCCTGCAGGCTGGCAACCCCGTCTAAATCAACTTGAAGTGCCGCAGCACGAACACCGCGGTTTTGCAGATCTTCAACGGTTTCTTTGGCAGCAGATTCATTTCTAACATAAGTGATGATTATGTCGGCACCGTCGTTGGCCAGATGTTGCGCAGCATTGCGACCAAGGCTGCGACTGCCGCCGGTAACCAGAGCGATTTTGTTTTTGAGATTTGTCATCGAGCGATCCTTTCATGTTGATTGATGACCTCAAGATGCCGTGCGTCTGATCGGTTTGAAATTCTCCGAGATTGCATCGACCCATACATATTTGTATGGCAGGTTGACGAAAAGGAGCCCTTCTGTTGGCAAATTGGTCGGACATACACTGGTTTTATGCGGTGATTGAGCATGGTAGCTTTTCCGCAGCAGCACGGGAACTGGGCACGACACAAGCAACCATTAGTCGGCGTGTAAAGGCACTGGAAGCTGAATTGGGCAGCGCGCTTTTTATCCGCGGCCGCGAGGGCACAACCTTGACGCCGCTTGGGGAGGCATTGCGAATACCCGCTATGGACATGGCAAAAGCTGGGCACAGTTGGGATAGGGCAGTTATTGGTGCGCGTTCAACACGCCGCCAGATCATTGTGACCTGCGGAGAGTTGATTGGCGGCTATTTGTCGAAATATCTGGGGCAGCTGCAAAAAGGCCTTGGCGGCGTGGATATTGAGCTCAGGCCAACAAATGCGATGGTTGATATAGCGAGCGGTGAGGCCGATCTGGCGCTGCGCAACAAGCGTCCCGAGGCAGGGCAGCTCAAGGCACGTCGACTGCAATCCGATAAATATGGCATGTTTTCGGTTTTTGGCGCGAAGACTTATTTCAGCGACAAAGAGATTAATACTCTTGATGCCCTGCGTGGCTATGCATGGATAGCTCATTCGCGGGCCAACGCACAGTTACAAAGTGCGCGCTGGATCACAGAGAATATTGGTGAAGAGCATATCAGATTCCGGATGAATTCGACGGCCCTTGTTCTCGATGCAACACGTCACAATGAGGCGTTGGCCCTGCTGCCTCGGTTTATCGGAAGCCAGGAACAGCATTTGGCCGAAGTGTTCGGGCCGGTTGATGGTCTCGCCTTCGAAATGTGGATTGTCCGCCGGGACGAAGGCTATCCCGATCCGGTTATGGAGCGGTTGATCAAAAATATTGAATCGGTTTTTGTCTGAGACATTCTTTCGGCTTCACTACCATCGCACACTAGAAAATTGAGAAAGTTGAGAATCTTCATTTCAACATAACCCTTCGGTCAACTGGAACTGGAAAGAATCCTTCTTGCAATTCTCCGATCATGCTGCTGAATTGCGCGCCAACCTTGGGGGCTATATGAAGAAACTATCACGCAAGCATGCACTGGCCGCGGCCGGTTTGGCGATACTTGCATTGGCGATATTATTTGGAATGGACCGCCCACCAATCTGTGAGTGCGGAACGGTCAAGCTATGGCATGGCGCAGTACAGTCGGCAGAGAACAGCCAGCATCTGGCCGACTGGTATACGTTCAGCCATATCATCCACGGCTTTCTGTTTTATGGGCTTGGCTATTGGCTGTTTCGTAAACAGCCAGAGACGGCACGGTTGGGACTGGCTCTCTGTTTGGCGGTATTCATTGAAGGTTTCTGGGAGATTCTTGAAAACTCACCTCTGATCATCAATCGTTATCGTGAGGCGACCTTTGCCTTTGGCTATGCAGGGGACAGCATTATCAATTCGATGGCAGATATTGGCTGGATGACGCTTGGTTTTTTCGCGGCGCGGCGCATGCCTGTGATGGGGACAGTGGCGGTAGCTGTGATTTTTGAGCTGCTGGCGCTCTACGCCATTCGCGATAATCTTACGCTCAATGTGTTAATGCTGACCTTCCCGGTGGAGGCAATCAAGGTCTGGCAGGGCGCAGCATAGCCTTTCGACCAAAATGTCTTTCTGCATATTATATTGCCAGTACGTGCAATTAGGGCGACGAAATTACAATAAACCCGCTGTCGCAATATATTGATTTACTGTAAAAGATTCGCGTGGGGCAGTCTTTTTACCCTTTGTGGGAGAGATTGTAATGAAACGTGGTTTTTCTTGTGCGCTTGCCATTGCGCCAATGTTGGCTTTGGCTGTTCCTGGTTCGGCCAACGCGGCTGTTTTTCTGGACTTTGACGGCAGCGATGGCGTGTTTGGGAATGATGACGTAACGGCGGATACATTTTCTGACGAGTTTATTTTTGACACTGGCGTATCTGCAGGATTGTTATCCGCTACGATTTCGTCAATCGCGTCTTCCGATCCGTCGAGCAATATTGATTTTACCTCCGTCACCATCAACGGCACAGAATTTGATCTCGTCCAGGCTGGCCGGGTTGAGTTTCGCAGCATAGAAGATTTGCTGATACCGGGAGGCTTGCAAACACTTATCGTTACGGGCACCTCAGGCGGGACCGGTTCCTATTCCGGGACGTTGGCATTCGCAAACGCGACCGCAGTTCCGGAACCAGCAGTCTGGGCATTCATGATATTCGGCTTTGGTGCCATTGGCGGTGCCCTGAGAACAACGCGTCGCCGTCAGCATAAGGCGAATGTGAAGGTTGGCTACGCCTGAAGCCTCTTCAAATATCTGAGCATGTTTAGCAGCTGAAAGATGTTGAAAGTCTAGTTTTCCACGGGCTCAGTTGGTGCGGGCGTACCCACAATATCAATCACTTGATCGGAAGCTGGAAGCTGCTCGTCCTCCTCCTTAGACCGGTCGTAGAGTGCTTTGGCAACCATTGCCCCACCCACCAGCAGCGCGCCTGGTAGTGATCTGGTCGCGATACGTGCCGCCAATATGCCTACACCGAAGCCCAGCAAACCATTGCCTTTTCCGCGCTTCCGCGCCTCATTGCCAACAATGGCGGTGGCAACATTGCGAATGAGCGACATGATTCCTAGTCCTTTGGTGCGAGTGGTACAGGTTCCTTGAATGTATGTGTAACATAAGGAAAGGGAATTTCGATAGCCGCTTCTTCCAGAGCACGCTTAATCGCACGGATCACATTATCGCGGCTTTCATGCATGGCGCGGGGTTTGGATCCCGACCACCAGCGGATCTTGAAATCGACAGAACTGGAGTTGAATTCACAGGCAAAGACGTCAATGCGTTCGCCTGTGTCGACCTGCTCGGCTGATTGTACGGCTTTCAGGATCACGTCTTTGGCAATGTCCAGATCGGTATCATAGGCCACGCCAGCCACAATCTCGTGTCTGCGTTTTTCGTCGTCGGTCAGAATCTTGACCGGATTTTTGAACAGGATCGAATTGGGAATGATAGTCAGTTCCCTGTTGTTGCGCCGGACATGGGTTTCCCGCAGTGCGATGCTCTCGACAACACCTTCCACGCCTTCACATTCGATATAGTCGCCAATCCGCATTTTTTCGCGGATCATTATCAGAATACCGGCCATGAAATTTTCAAAAATATCCTGAAAGGCAAAACCAATTGCCACCGCACCAAAGCCAAGTCCGGCGATCAGGCTGGCGGGAGTCAGACCCGGCAATAATATCGTCAGTGTCGCCATCAAGCCGACGATCCAGATTGCAAGCCGGACGATCGTTTCGACCAATTCCTGCAATGATGCACGCATGTTGGTCTTGTCGGTGAGCCTGTCAGCAATGCGGGTGGCAAAGCGGGCGATGATCCAGGTGATTACGAGAACGACTATCGCGATAGCAAGACTGGGCAGCAAAGATATGGTTTGCTCCCACATGCTCAGCAATTGCCGAATCAGGATGTCGATAGCATTTAAAGATTCATCAATTGGATCGTCCATGTCGTCCCCGCCGAGTCCCGGATTATCGTTTTATTGTTATATCGCTATAACTTATACCATATCGTCCGGTTTAACATGGGCGTCATAGGTTTGGGGATCGACTAATCCCAATTTCAGGGCGGCCTCGCGCAAGGTCATGCCTGTTTCATGGGCATGTTTGGCGATTTTGGACGCGTTATCATAACCGATAACCGGTGCAAGCGCGGTGACCAGCATCAAAGATTGATTGACGAGTTCTGTAATGCGAGCGTCGTTGGTCTGCAGCCCGTCGACGCAGCGCGTTGCAAAACTGGACATGCCAATTGACACAATCTCTATCGAGCGCAGGACATTGGCACCAATCATCGGTTTGAACACGTTCAACTCCAGATGACCTTGCATTCCACCGACGGTCACAGCCTGATGATTGCCGATCACTTGCGCCGCCACCATGGTCAGCATTTCGCACTGGGTTGGATTGACCTTGCCCGGCATGATCGAGCTGCCGGGTTCATTGGCTGGCAGGATAAGTTCTCCGAGGCCGGACCGGGGACCAGAGCCGAGCAGGCGGATGTCGTTGGCGATCTTGGTCAGTGATACGGCGAGCGTATTGAGGGCGCCTGACAGTTCGACCATCGTGTCATGCGCAGCCAATTCGGCAAATTTATTCTTCGCCGAGGTGAATTTCAGGCCGGTGATCTTCGCTATCTCTCGAGCAATATGTTCTCCGAAATTTTCCGGAGCGTTGAGACCGGTACCGACTGCGGTCCCGCCCTGTGCCAGCCGATAGAGACGCGGCAAGACCGCCTCGATGCGGTCCCGCGCAGCCAGCAATTGTGCGGCATAGCCCGAAAATTCTTGGCCCAGCGTCAGCGGCGTCGCATCTTGCAAATGGGTTCGGCCAATTTTTACGATCGCCTTCCAGCTCTGTGCTTTTTCTGCCAAGGCATCATGTAATTGCTCCAGCGCAGGAAACAGCTCTACCTCCAACGCGCGGGCGGCCGCGACATGCATGGCGGTTGGAAAGCTGTCATTGGAAGACTGCCCGCGATTGACGTGATCGTTGGGATGTACCGGGTCTTTGCCGCCGCGGATACCGGTCAGGCTTTCATTTGCGATGCCCGCAATCACTTCGTTGACGTTCATGTTTGTCTGGGTGCCAGATCCTGTCTGCCAGATTGTTAGCGGAAATTGTGTATCGAACGCACCCGAGCGCACTTCTTCGGCCGCTTTTGCAATTGCACCGGCAATTTCCAGGTCGAGTCCATGAATGCCATTTACCCGCGCCGCTGCCTGTTTGACCGTTGCCAGCGCATGGATCAGCCGGATCGGCATGCGCTCATGGCGAGGGAATGGGAAATTCTCAATACTGCGCTGCGTTTGCGCACCCCAATAGGCATCCTGCGGAACTTCTATTGGACCAATACTGTCATTTTCTGTGCGGGTGGTTTTCGTAGAAGGACCTGGCATCAGGCGATCACTTCTTCTTGCCGAAATCCACCGTTACAACGTTGGAACCATCATCGACTGTCTCGATCGCTTCCTGATCCCCGTCATTTTGCGCAGGTTCATGGATGTCAAGATCGCCTTCGACCTCATCCACCTGAAATTGCAGCGCAAAATCAACAGCAGGATCAACAAATGAGGTAATCGCAGCGAACGGAATATGCAGCATCGAGCTGATCTGGTTAAAACTTAGACCTACTTCAAACCGGTCCTCGCTGACCGACAGATCCCAATAGCGGTTTTGGAGCACAATCGTCATTTCGTCTGGAAATTTCGCAATCAGATGATCGGGGATGTCGACGCCCGGTGCACGGGTCTTGAAGGTGATGTAAAAATGATGTTCTCCGGGCAGACCATTGGTCTCTACTTCACCGAGTACCCGGCCAACGACGGCACGCAGGGCTTCCTGCACAATCTCATCATAAGGAATCAGACTATCGGGGGCGCTGTCATTCATAGACACTTGGTGGCGCGAACACGTGGCAGGGTCAAGGGGATTTGAACAATTTTCATCAACTGTGATATTTCTGATTTTGCAGTGAAATTCTTGCCTGATGAAATACAGCCTTTATAGGCATCAACCATGAGAACAGCTACAATAGAGCGAAACACCAAGGAAACCGAGATTTTCGTCGAGCTAAATCTTGACGGAACCGGCCAATATGACGTGTCGACCGGGATCGGTTTTCTCGATCATATGATCGAGCAATTTTCCCGCCATTCGCTGATAGATCTGACGCTTAGGGTCAAAGGTGACCTGCATGTCGATCAACATCACACCACCGAAGACAGCGCCATTGCGGTCGGACAAGCCATCGGCCAGGCTCTGGGCGACAAGGCTGGCATCGTGCGTTACGGTAGCACTTATTCACCGATGGACGAGACGTTGAGCCGTGTCGCTCTGGATATTTCAGGACGTCCCTGGCTAGTTTGGAAGGCCGGGTTCACGCAGGAACGGCTGGGTGAAATGGACACCGAGCTGTTTAAACACTGGTTTCACAGTGTTGCTGATGCTGCCGGCATCACATTGCATATCGAGCTGCTTTATGGCGAGAATAACCACCATATAGCCGAGAGCATCTTCAAGGGCTTTGCCCGCGCGATGCGCCAGGCGGTTGAGCGTGATCCGCGCAAAGGGGATGCCATTCCTTCTACCAAAGGGCAGCTTGGTGGCTGAAACCATTGCGCTTATCGATTTCGGCGCCGGTAACTTACACAGTGTGCACAATGCGTTGATCGCAACCGGCGCATCCGGAGTGGTCGTAACTGCTGATCCTGATGTGGTTGCTGCGGCGGATCGCATCGTTCTGCCTGGTGTGGGTGCCTTTGGCGCGTGCCGCGATGCCTTGGCGGGCATAGACGGCATGATTGCGGCTCTGGAGCGACGGGTGCGGCAAGAAGGTACACCATTTCTCGGCATCTGTGTCGGCATGCAATTGCTTGCCGATAAAGGCATAGAATTTGGAGAACATCAGGGACTTGGTTGGATCGGCGGTACGGTGCACGCTATCGAAGCAGCATCAGCTGATATCAAAATTCCGCACATGGGCTGGAATGATGTCACGCCTACGACCGGCCATGACCTGCTGGAGGCGGGAGAGGCCTATTATCTCCATGGCTATCATTTCGATGCGGCGGATTCAGAGGATATTTTTGCAACCACCTTTCATGGTAGAAAGCTGGTCTCTGCCATTGGCCGTGACAATATTGTTGGGGTGCAATTTCACCCGGAAAAAAGCCAAGCCTATGGGCTGGCTTTCCTCAAACGCTTTTTGGAGTGGAAACCATGATCGTTTTTCCTGCCATTGACTTGAAATCCGGCGAATTCGTTCGCTTGGCCGAAGGTGATATGGATCGTGCCACCGTCTATGGCGACAATCCAGCGGAGCAAGCGGGTCTGTTCGCCAATGCTGGGGCTGAGCATATTCATGTCGTTGATCTGGACGGCGCTTTTGCAGGATCTCCGCGCAATGCCGAAGCGGTTGAAGCCATTGTTGCGAGCTTCCCAGGCTATGTGCAGCTGGGCGGCGGTATCAGAAACCGGGAAACTGTCGAGCGCTGGTTTGAACTGGGCGTGGCGCGATTGGTGATCGGCACGGCGGCACTGAAAGACCCGGAATTCGTTCGCGACATGGCGAAGGAATATGAAGGCGGCATTGTGGTAGCCGTTGATGCCCGTGACGGCATGGTCGCCACGGAGGGCTGGGCCGATGTTTCGGAAGTCAGCGTGATCGACATGGCGCGGCGGTTCGAGGATGCCGGGGTGGCTTCTCTGTTGTTCACTGATGTGGGCCGCGATGGGCTGCTGACCGGGTGCAATATAGAAGCAACGGTAGATCTCGCCCGGGCGGTCGATATTCCGGTGATCGCCAGTGGCGGCGTCAAAGGGCTGGATGACATTCATATGCTCAGCCAGTTTACCCAAGACGGCATTGAAGGCGTGATTACGGGGCGGGCGCTCTATGATGGACGGCTTGATCTGGCCACTGCAATCGCGATGGCGAACCGCTAAGCATGACCGTCCGTATCCGTGTCATACCCTGTCTGGATGTCGCCGATGGCCGCGTGGTCAAAGGCGTCAATTTTGTTGATCTTAAAGATGCCGGTGATCCGGTGGAGCAGGCGCGAGCCTATGATGCAGCTGGCGCCGATGAGCTTTGTTTTCTCGACATTGGTGCAAGTCATGAGAAGCGTGACACGATTATCGATGTGGTACGACGGACCGCAGAGGTCTGTTTCATGCCGGTTACTGTAGGCGGCGGTGTAAGAACGGCGGACGATGCTCGCGCGCTGTTGATGGCAGGAGCAGACAAGGTGGCGGTCAACAGCGCCGCTGTGTCTCGCCCTGAAGTGGTCAGCGACATAGCGGGCCGTTTTGGCAGTCAGTGCATGGTCGCCTCGATTGATGCGCGCAGCGTTGAGCAAGGGCGCTGGGAAATCTTCACTCATGGTGGTCGTACGCGAACCGGGATTGATGCCTTGGAGCATGCCGCGCGCATGGCGGAATTGGGGGCAGGGGAGTTGCTTGTCACATCGATGGACCGTGATGGCACTCGTGATGGTTATGACCTGTCGCTGACCCGAGCCATTTCTGATGCGGTTGCCATTCCAGTCGTTGCCAGCGGCGGGGTGGGAACGCTTGATCATATGGTGGAAGGGGTCACAAAGGGCGGTGCTAATGCGGTTCTGGCTGCCTCGATTTTCCACTTTGGCCAGCATAGTATATCAGAAGCACATGATGCGCTTCGTGCAGCAGGGCTGCCGGCGCGTCATAGCAGTTAAGACATTATCTCGACTTGGTTCAAGATGATACAGAATGGAAAAACCTTCTGTTAACCATCTATTTTTACAGAATATTAATCTTCTTTTCCCATTAACGTTTTTTAAACCATTTGTTCGCGTTCTCCGTTTATCGCGGTCAAATTTCTGGTTGAAATCGGAAAGGCCCGCCGGGCGAAATGAGGGATGAGATGAAGATTGTTCGCATTGCAATAATTGGTACAGTATCGGCATTGGCGATGGCAGCCGTCCCGGCTCAAGCTATCTATCCTTCCCAATCGAAGGACGCGCAATCGCAGGGCGGGAAACGGGGCGGATCGTCTGGTTACGGTGGCAGTTCGGGCAGTTCGAGCAGTTCGGGAAGCTCCGGCAGCTTCAGTTCCACCAGCACTGGCGGGTCCACTTCGACATCGTCCGGAGGATCGTCAACCAGTGGCGGCTCGACCTCTACTTCGACCGGCGGCGGCACTTCGACAAGTGGTGGTTCCACCTCCACATCGAGCGGCGGTTTCTCCAGCACATCAACCGGCGGCTCAACATCGACATCGTCCGGCGCAATTTCATCCTCTTCAGGCGGTGTTTCGACATCTACCGGCGGTGTTTCCACTTCAACAGGTGGTGTTTCCACCTCAACTGGCGGCGTATCGACATCTACGGGCGGTGTATCTACATCTACCGGCGGCTCGTCCAGCTTTGGCGGATCGAGCAGCTCTTCCAGTTCAAGTTCCAGCAGCAGTTCGTCTTCTAGCAGTTCCTCGAGTTTTGGCGGATCAACGGGTGGTCACCCTGGGGGATCAACCGGAGGGACGCCTGTTCCTGCACCGGGCGTGATGATTCTCTTTGGTCTGGGTGCTGGTGGTCTTGCAGCAGGCCGGTTATATCAGCGCCGGCGGAAGAACAAATAGAAGCCGTATTCGACCCAAGATTTCTATTCTCGAAAAAGTTCATGGGGGAGGCTGAACAGCCTCATCCCGTGTATTCAGCCCCCAGGATCAATTGACGCTTTGTCCCATTATGGGACAGCTATCTTCAAGGTTAATGTCGACTTAACTTACATTTTTCACGACGCGAAAAAGCCGTTAACCATTGTCACCAACCTGTAAGGCGGAAATCCCATGTTTGGCAGGAATATTGCTTCACCAATCTATCAAATATTATGATTTTCAGTCATGTTCCCAAGGGTAGGTTATGAAGCTTGCAAAACTGACCATATTAACCGGAACCGCCATTATCGGCGTTTCGGTCGCGGTTCCAGCCAATGCAACATGGTATCCCCATAGTGGAACGTCGCACGGCGGCTGGAGTACATCAGGCGGTTGGGGCGGTTCTGTTTGGGGATCCTCAGGATGGAGCAGTTCCGGCTGGGGCTCATCGAGCTACGGCGGGACGACAAGCACGTCGACCAGCAGCAGCTCTAGCAGCTCGACGTCAACAGGCTCATCATCAAGCGGCTCGTCATCTGGCGGTATAACAGTTCCTGAGCCATCCAACATGGTCATGCTGGCACTGGGCGTTGCCGGTCTAGTTGCTGGACGCATGGCGGCACGCAAGAAACGCAAGAAGTTGTAAAGTTCGTCACCGAATGGATGCGCAGATCTCTGATCTTGCTGCACCATGGAAGGGCCGTCATCGGGGGATTAGACGGCCCTTTCTTATGGGTAATATCGCTTACAGTCTTTCAAGGACTTGACGCCTGTCCCATTGCTCGCGCAAACGGGCATCCATGAATGATATTTTGCACAAGCTGGAAGCGACCATCCACCAACGCCGGGATGCAGATCCCGAAGACAGTTATGTTGCCAGCCTGCGCGCAAAAGGCCGCGCGAAGATGGCGGAAAAACTGGGTGAGGAAGCAGTAGAAGCGGTTATCGCAGCGGTGCAGGGTGATGAAGCGGGAATGACTAGCGAGGCGGCTGATATACTGTTTCACTTGATGGTATTGCTGGCTGATATGGGCCTGTCGGTTGATGATGTGCTGGCCGAGCTAGCTCGCCGCGAAGGCCTGTCCGGCATTGCCGAAAAAGCTTCAAGAAAGGACTGACCCATGGCGATTGACGCAACCCAGCCTTATGATGACGAGAATATCTTCGCCAAAATCTTGCGCGGAGAAATCCCGAACCGGACGGTGTACGAGGACGAACATGCGCTGGCTTTTCACGACATCAACCCGCAGGCACCGCACCACATTCTGGTGATCCCGAAAGGCAAATATGTCAGTTGGGATGATTTCTCGGCGATGGCAGATGAAACTGAAATCGCTGGATTTGTTCGTGCGGTCGGACATGTCGCACGAGAAGCGGGCATGGTCGAGCCCGGCTATCGCTTGCTCGCCAATATTGGTCATGACGGGCATCAGGAAGTACCGCACCTCCATGTCCACATCTTTGCTGGAAAACCACTTGGCCCGATGTTGATGAGAGGCTAGGTACAAGCGTTCAGGCCGCTCAGACGGCGCGCGTAGTATATAGGGGAAATAATATGGCAGGTTCAGTAGCACCGGGTGGAGAAGGCTGGTCGTCGAGATGGGCCTTTGTGCTGGCGGCGGTCGGCGCGGCAGTTGGCCTTGGGAATATCTGGCGATTTCCCACTCTCGCCGGTGAAAATGGCGGCGGCGCGTTCGTACTTGTCTATATTGGTTGTATCATTCTTATCGGTCTTCCGATGGTTCTTTCGGAAATCCTTATTGGCCGACACGGCCGGAGCGATGCCTATCACAGTGTGGTGAAAGTGGCAGAAGATTCAGGCCGCAGCAAAAATTGGGGCATATTTGGCGGTATCGGGATATTAAATGCCTTTCTGATCCTGACCTTTTATAGCGTCGTTGCCGGCTGGGTCATGTACTATGTCGGTGTAATGAGTGCCGATCTTCTGGGGGCGATATTCTCGGGTAATCCGTTCGCGGGTGCCCTGGCCAGCGAAAATCCGGAAACTATCCCTAACCGGATGACAGACCTTTTCTCCAACATTCCCATGCTGCTTGGCATGCATACATTGTTCATGATTATTACGATCTGGATCGTTGCGCGCGGTGTGACAGACGGTATCGAGAAAGCGGCAACCTATCTGATGCCGACCTTCTTCGTTCTTCTTATCCTGATCACGCTCTATGGTGCATTCACCGGCGAATTTGGCAAGGCCGTATCCTTCCTGTTCAACCCAGATTTTTCAAAACTATCACCATCAGTGGTGAATGATGCATTGGGGCAAGCGCTATTCTCAATGAGTGTCGCTTCGGCGGCGCTGATCACCTATGGCGGCTATGTGTCCAGGGAAACCAATCTGGCACCCACGGCTGGTATGATCGCTTTTGCTGATACCGGCGTGGCGCTTCTCGCCGGTCTGATGATTTTTCCGATTGTTTTCGCCGTCGGCCTGGATGCAGCAGCCGGCCCGACATTGGTATTCCAATCCCTCCCGATAGCCTTTCACAATATGCCTGCCGGGTCATTGGTTGGCTTTTTGTTCTTCGTGCTGATCTTTTTTGCTGCGCTCACCAGTTCGATATCGTTACTGGAAGGCGTCGTCGCCTGGGCGATGCGCCGGTTTGAATGGAGCAGAGCCTTCGCTGCGTGGCTGGTCGGCGGCGTCATATTCCTGATCGGTGTCGCCTGCGCCTTATCCCTGAATGTCTGGAGTGACATTCGCCCGCTTGGCTTCATTCCGCTTTTCGAGGAAAAGAATATCTTTGATGCGATTGACGATCTGGTCTCGAAAATATTGCTTCCGGTGACGGCATTCCTGACAGCAGTCTTCATTGGTTGGCGCGCTGACAAGAAGCTTGTCGAAGCAGAAACCGGTCTGGAAGGCACGATGTTTGGATTGTGGCGTTTCCTGATTGCCTGGCTGGCGCCGCTCGCTGTCGCTATGATCTTCGTTTTCGCGGTCTTCCCCAATCTGATTGGTCAGGGATAGACGTTGGCCAGCAAGCTCGCCCCTAAATGTCCGGTATGCGGCAAAGCAAAGGCCCAGGACTTTACGCCTTTCTGCAGTGCGGGCTGTAAAGACCGTGATCTGCTGCAATGGTTGGGGGAGGGGTACAAGGTCGCTGGTGCACCCGTTTCACCTGATCAATTGGCGGATCATTTTTCGGGAGAAGCAGGCCGTGATGGAGAGTCATAAAGCCGCCAGAAAAAACGGCAATTTTTAGGGTAGACAACCCATACAAGCCCCGCCTATAGCGGCGCTTCTAAATCGGCAGGATGAATGGTCCCGCCCGTTGCCCGAATAGCTCAGTTGGTAGAGCAAGCGACTGAAAATCGCTGTGTCGGTGGTTCGAATCCGCCTTCGGGCACCACTTTTTTCCTTAGTTTTCAAAGCCTCGCAGTCGGAAAACGATATTCGGATTTTATCTCTATTTTTCCGCTAGTTAGCAGATCGTGATGTGCGGACCCTGTCGCCAGAGACCATTTGTCAGCCGAGATATGGGGGCAAAATAGCCAAGTGTCTCGATGGCCCAAATATTGGAGTCCAGATGCACTTGTGGATTTGGGGAGGTTTTAAGCTGGAGCGAACCCGAACATCTTGCGCTGACCCGCCCAGTCTAGGGGGATTTTGTTGATCCGCATGATCTTGCGTCCGGTGAGATCAGGTGGCTGTGTTCCATCAACTATCGCAGAGATAATATCGGGGGCCATGAAGCTTAACCTAACAAGCTGCTGCAAGTGCCGCTGCTTGTAGTGATTGACCATCGGAGAGGATATTCCCCAAACCAGAAGGTCTTGCGCTGCGAAAGCGTGAGCTATCAGTCTGAGCAACACTGGATCTGGCTCACGCTTGATTGGTCCATCATCCGGTGTAATTGCTAATCTTACTTCTGATCCTCTGCTGACCATTTTTGCCTTAATCGAGAGTTTGACCGGTAGATCCTGTTTTGGAGGCGTGAATTTGATTTCGATTGTTCCTGCTTTGATAGAAACGTGTGTTTTGCAGTTGAGCAGTAATTTGCGTTGTTCGGCGATAGCCATCTCGGGTAGATCGGTCGAAGTTTGGTGATCCAGATTAATCTGAGCTTCCATTTCTCGTGCATCATCTGTCGCCGAGAAGTTGCACGTCACTAGATGCCTCGCAATTGTATCCACAACCAGCCGCTCAATCTCTCCGGCAGGCATGCGTCATTTGGTTGATTTGTCTCCAGGCTGAATTCGAGTGACATAATAGCGATACCGTTTTGATCCCTTAGTTGCATGGGCCGGTGTCATCGGCTTTCCATCGGGGTCGGCGATCATACCAGTCAACAAGCTGGGATTGCGGCTTTTCTTGCCCAGCGCATTGTCTTTGCGGTTGGCGCGAAAGATCGACTGGACATGATCAAATAACCCCTGTGAGATAATGGACTGGTGGATGCCCTCATAGGTATCTTCTTTATGTCTCATTTTACCAATGTAGACGGGATTCTGAAGGAGATGCGTGAGCGTGCCTGTCTTGAAGAATATGCCGCCGACCTTCTTTCCGGTCTAGCATATGAAATATTATCACCACATTTTCTCGCCACTAAGAGTGGAGTAGGGGGCTTTGGTCATTTGAACTCTTCATTGATATGTTAGTTGTCCGGGTAGGCCCCGGCGGTTACTTCCTGGTTCCACAAAATGTTCTGATTTTTTGAAGAGGAAAATATTTGTGCCGTCATCATCGAACATCAACATTTTTGATCCTGCTGTCCTGAGTGACCCGTATGAGGCTTACAAGGAACTGCGCGCTGGTCCCGCTTTGCATTTTGTCCCTGAAATGAATGTGCACGTGGCAACACGCTATGAGATTGTTCGAGAAATCATCAGAGACACGAAGACGTTTTCAAGTGAATACGCAGCCTTTTTTGATCAGTTGCGGGCAGCTGGTATCGCATCGGCTTCACCCGAGGTCAGCGGCGAACTTGAGCGTCTGGAAAAACAGATTATCCCGCCGGTTCCGACAATGCTGACCTTGGATGAGCCCGGACACACGCGCTATCGCTCACTTGTCAGTGCGCTTTTTACGGCTAAGGAAACACGGAAATCCGAATCTGCCGTACGAATGGTTGTTGATGACACGATCGCTTCCCTCGGTAGCGCAGAATCTATCGAGTTTATGGAGAGCTTTGCGGCACCAATTCCGCTAAGAGTCATTGGCCAGCGACTTGGTATCCCCGAAGATGACGTGCCGATGTTCAATCGCGGAGCCACGGCAGCGGCCAGCGGATTGCGCTTGACGCCGCTGACCGGTGACCAAATGATCGAACGCGCAAAGACAGCTGTCGAACTGCAAGACCTTTTGGTTCGGCTGATCGAAGAACGCCGGACCAGTCCGGGTGAAGATATGATTTCTATTCTCGCCAACTCGAAACTGGAAGATGAGAATCGCTATCTCGAACATGGAGAGACGCTTAGTATCCTGGGGCAGTTTCTGGTTGCAGGACATGAAACAACGACAAGTGCATTTGGTTGGGCAATGCTGTTGCTTTGCAAAAATCCAGAAATCGAAGCCCAGATAGCATCTGACCCAAAAATGCTTGGTACATTTGTAGAGGAAGCCCTCCGTCTGGAGGCGCCCGTTCAAGGATTGCCAAGACTTGTTACCAAAGACACCAATTTGGAAGGATATGAGTTAAAGGCCGGAGAGATTGTCTTCTTGCGCTATGGCTCGGCCAATCGGGACGAACGAAAATTTGATAATGCGGATAGCTGTGACCTGCATCGCAAAAAGGCCGGAGCCCATTTTGCATTTGGAGGTGGTGTCCATGCGTGCATCGGTGCACCCTTATCCCGACAGGAACTAAATCTTGGCTGGACCGCTCTTTTGCAACATGGCAAGAATTTCCGACTGTCAGAGGGCAAGCCTGAGCCCGAGGCTGAAATGAGTTTTATATTACGGAATTTGCCCGAGCTGCACGTAGAATTTGATCTGTGTTGATCGTTGATTAATGTCTCCTGTTACAGCAGGCGCCCGTTCAAAAAATCTGGATATGGCTGTTCTAGAATATGAAACAAGCCAGGCCATGTGGTGGCACTGCTGGTCCCAATATTGAATCCGAGGAAGAAGGTTCCGGACAGAAACATGGCCAGCGTTTCTCTCACATTGTTGCGTTTTGATGTGGTTGTCATGCCGCTTGAATCAAGTTTAGCTTTGGTCAGTTGTCTGCTTGCCATCGGGGTTCGCCAAACCGCCAAGCTCACGCTGCACGCATTTTTCAAACAGTTCTTGCTCACGGGTTGGGTTGTCATTCGCGATGCGGCGAAACTGCTCGCTCGGTCGACACGGGTTTTTGCCGACTGACATGGAGAGCTTGGTCATCACCCGCCTCTAGCTATCGCTGCACACGGCCCGAACCGTCGCCGGACATTAATTTCTCAACTTCGGCTACGCTAACGCGATTGAAGTCGCCGAGAATGGAATGTTTCAAGCAGCTACCCGCCACGGCAAATTCCAACGACTGCTGACGATCCTCATAGGCATTCAGGCCATAGATAAGGGCTGAGGCGAAACTGTCGCCGCCGCCGACGCGGTCAATGATGTCTGTGATTTCATAACGCCGGGACAATTTAAAATCACTGCCGCGCTCACGCAGGCAAGCAGACCAGCCATTGCGGTCAGCGCTCATGCTTTCGCGTAATGTTATCGCGATCGTGGACATGTCTGGATATAGATCGAGCACTTTTTCTGACAGCGCTTCATATTTCTTGGTGTCGAGCTCGCCCGCTTCGACATCGACATCAACGCTGATGCCGAGTGATTTCTGGCAGTCTTCTTCGTTGGCGATGCCGACATCAACATGTTTGACCAGCTCGGACATAACCTCGGGCGCGCTCTTGCCATATTTCCAGAGTTTACCACGATAATTGAAATCACAGGATACGGTGATGCCCGCCTGTTTTGCCGCCTGTACGCACTCAATGCTGAGGTCGGCGGACTCCTGAGTAAGCGCGGGGGTGATCCCAGTAATATGAAGCCATTTTGCGCCATCGAATATCGTTGGCCAATCAAAATCGCCGGGCTTGCATTCACTGATCGCGCTATGCGCGCGGTCGTAGATAACCTTGGATGGACGTTGATTTGCTCCAGTTTCAAGAAAATAAATGCCTACGCGGTCTCCCGAACGGCGGATATGGGACGTATCGACACCGAAACGGCGCAGCTCGCCAATGGCAGACGTGCCAACATCATTGTCGGGCAGGGCAGAGACAAAACCAGCATTTAGACCATAGTTGCTCAACGCAACCGCGACATTGGCTTCGCCGCCGCCAAATGTGGCTTCAAAGCCCGGCGATTGAAAAAAGCGCTCATGGCCAGGTGTCTTGAGCCTAAGCATGATTTCACCAAAAGATAGAAATTCAGCCACTTTTAATTCTCCGTAATGCGCGCCTGACGGCCGATGGCGACCGCTTCCTGCGCCAATGTGGTTATTGCATTAAAATTACCGGCCTCTATTTCAGCGGCAGGCGTGAGCCAGCTGCCTCCGCAAGCAACGACCGAGGGCAGGGCGAGGAAATCGCTGAGATTGCTGGCTGATACTCCGCCTGTCGGCATGAAACGCATGTCGCGAAAGACGGAGGACAGTGCTTTCAGCATCGGTACTCCGCCAGCAAGCGATGCCGGAAAAAATTTCACCGTGCGCAGCCCTAATGCATAAGCGCGCTGCACTTCTCCAGCGGTCATGGTGCCAGCATAGAGTGGAACGGATTGTCGCAAACAATATTCCGCCACTTCATCGACCAGCCCCGGACAAACGATAAACTGTGCGCCGCGAGAGATAACTTCCTCTGCTTGCGAGACCGTCAAGACAGTTCCGGCGCCTACGATGAGACCGGAGGTCTGTTTGACTATTGCCTCCATGCAATCAATGGCTTGATCCGTGCGCAGTACCACCTCGATGACACTGAGGCCACCTTCGTACAAAGCATTGGCGGTATCCACCGCAACACCGGTGTCCTTCGCGCCTATGAGCGGCACAACCGGCGCGGCTGCAAGCCGGGCTTCAAGTTGCTGATCTATATCCATGTTCTTTTCGCTACCTCTTCAGATCAGGAGAAAAACAAGCCGCCGTTAATGTCGATATTGGTGCCCGTGATAAACGAGGCTTCATCAGACGCCAGATAAGCAGTCGCGTCTGCTGTTTCCTCCGCTAGGCCTTGCCGGCGTAGAGGAGTTGAATTGGCGACATTTTCACGCACCGCATCAGCGGTAAAAGTATCATGGAATGATGTCGCTATCATACCTGGGCATAGAGAATTACAGCGAATGCCCTTCGGACCAAGATCCTTTGCCATTGCCCGCGTGAAGGTCATTACGGCACCTTTTGAGGTCGCATAGGCCGCTGCGCCTGGACCACCGCCATCACGGCCAGCGAGGGAAGCAAAATTAACGATCGCGCTGCCTTTCGGCATGTGGGGAACCACTGCTTTGGTCGCCAGGAAAGTGGATGTAACGTTGAGCCGCATGACATGTTCGAAAAACTCCATGTCCATTTCGTCAAGGCCTTTGCGCTGAACCAATCCGCCAGTCACATTGACGAGAATATCAATCTTATCTCCAAAAGCAGCCTGCGCGGCAGCGATAAGACCGTCCACATCCTCAGGCTTCATCATATCGCCTTTGCAGGAAATAGCCGTCCCGCCGACACCTTCAATTTCAGCAAGCGTTTCATTAGCCTGCTCTTCATTGTTGCAATAGTTCACGACAACCTTGGCGCCTTCACGGGCCAGTTTCACCGAGACAGCGCGACCAATGTCCCGGCTACCACCGGTCACAATTGCTACCTTGTCTTTCAATCTAGTCATGTTTTCCCCTGTCTATAATAATGATGAATCTTTTAGGCGGATTTGGCTTTCAGCGGTTTGATGTCGGTACAAAAAACCAGGACCGACAAAACTGTGAGAATAGCGAGAGCAGCGCCGACCACGAAGGCGGGCGTGTAGCTGTTGACGGTAATGACCGGGATCAGGAAGTTGAGCCCAACCACTGCCAGCTTGGCGGCGGTGCCTGCAAAACCTGCCAGTGATGCCACTGACTTGCCGTTGTAGAAATCGCTCGGTAAAGTCTGGATATTGCCCACCGCTGTTTGGAAGCCGAATAATATCGCCGCCATCAACAGCACTGCGACTAAAGGAGTTGCGGCCTGGGTCGTCATGAGTAGTGATATCAGCATAATCAAACCGCCGAGGCTGATCACAGCTTTGCGCGTTTTGTTGACCGTCCAGCCCGCCTTGATCCGGTTCTGTGCGAGCAGGCCGCCGAACCAGGCTCCAAACATCGCACCAACGTAGGGTACCCAAGCGTAAAGGCCGATCTCCTTAACGCCAAAACCGTAGGTCTCGTTGAGATAGAGTGGCAACCAGCCGACAAAAAGCCACCAGATCGGGTCAAGGAAGAAGGATGCCATGATCACGCCCCAACTTTCCTTGCGAGAGAGTATCTCCTTTGAATTGGGTGCGTAATCGGCGACTTCACCAGATTCTTCATTGCGTTGTCCGGTGAGAATATATTGGCGCTCTCCCTCTGAGACCCAGGGATGCGTATCCGGTCCGGATTTATACATGATCAGCCAAGGGACTAGCCAGAGAAAACCCAGCGCCCCCACTGCGATAAACGTCGCCTGCCAAGTACCGAGAAAGACAAAGAGATAAGCAATAATAGGCGCAGAAACGATCCCGCCAATGGCTGCACCCGAGTTGAAAATCCCTTGCGCCAGTGCACGTTCGTTGATCGGGAACCATTCCGCATTGGCTTTGGTCGCTCCGGGCCAGTTTCCTGCTTCGGACACACCCAAAATGGCGCGAAACACTGCGAAACTTGTTAGGCCGCTAGCGACGGCATGCAGCATGGTTGCCGCTGACCAGACCACAATCGAAAGCACAAAACCGAGACGGGTTCCGATCCAGTCAAAAATCTTACCAAATAGCGTCTGGCCGAACGCATAGGCGAATGTGAAGACGTTGAGGATGATCGCATAGTCGGTTTTGGAAAGACCGAGATCATCCGAGATTTCTGGCCAGAGGAAACCAAGCGCCCCGCGGTCAATATAGTTGATGATCGTCGCAACTGCCACCAGCGTAACAATGGCCCAGCGAAATTTTCCAATTTTCAGCGCACCGCTCATGATTGATCTCCCGGAGAAAGAAAGTCTTCCCGCACGGGATTGAATATATCGAGCAGCGAACCTGCCTCGATGCAAGTGATGCCATGGTCAGTATCAGGCGTAATCGCGACACTATCGCCGGCAATCAGTTCCTGCTCCTTGTCACCCATCATAGCGCGAAAGCGACCGGATTCGATGTAGCTAATCTGGTTATGCGGATGCTGGTGAACGGTGCCAGCGACCCCGGTATCAAACCACAAGCGGCATAGCATCAGATCGGGACCATAGGCCAGTATTTGACGCTTGATGCCAGGCTCCAGAGTTTCAACCTCTGCTTTCGTACCATGAACAAATGTTTCGCTCTGGCGACCCCGCAATGCCATATCACTCATTTCATTCTCCCCCCAACCGAACATGGGCAGCAAAGCCCTTCCAGCTGATTTCCTGGCCATCTATGGTGGCTGTATGCTTTCTATCTTTGTCCTGATCGTAAGAAATGGCGAGTACCGACTGCGCGCCCGCAAGGGTCTTAATCAGCAGCAAATCCGCGTTATCATGGCGCATATGCCGGATCGTCTCGATTTGACTGTCGCTGGCTGTTGTTCGCTCTGCCGCTCCATCATAACGCCCGTGCGCTTCGAGAATGCTGGAGAACACAATGCCTTTGTCACTCGCCACGCGCTGGATAAGCATTTGTTCACGGCGCAAATTGAAATTCGGATCATTGGCACCGCTCTCTGCCAGGACGGTCTCGCTGCCCGTCTGAGGCACCCATCTTGCAGTGTAAAAACGATCATCATTGATCCAGGTGACGAAGGCATTGTCGGCGCTGACTGGATTGCCTGTGCCATCGACCCAGATATGCTGATAACCGTTGTCTTCACCCAAAACTGGACGGTCTGTCACGTTGGATTTTACCTCAAACCCAACTCGCATGATATGTCCATTATAGTGAAGTGGGAGATCATAAATATGATCACCCTCGGCATCCACACGCGTCACATCAACAACCAGCGGTTGATTCAGGCCTTCGACGTTTAGCAATGCCAAGGTGCGTGTAAACTCGACGCCAGGATAGGCACCGGTCATTTTGGCACTGCTGATCTGGCTACCCATTTCTTCAGAGAAATAGAGTTGTACGGGTGCCAATTTGTCCGCAGCTTTTCTGTCGCCATTGAAGTGGCTTTTCTGATCCACGACCAGACTATTGTGCGCGATGCTCTGCTTGGCCCAGCTTTCATTTTCAGGCAAATAACGGCCGCCTTGCTTGGCTTCGATATTCAGGAAACGGGCGGCGCCATAATCGCTGACGATCTCATAGCCATTGTCATAATATTGCCAGCTCAGCTTGTCGAAATGGCCGTGGCCCATGCCCTGTGAGCTGTTCTTCGCAACCAGTGCCTGGCCAGTCATGCCGTCACCCTTGCGCATGATCGCAACCGCGCCTTGTTGACCTTCTGGCCCATCAGAAAGAAGCAGCGATCGAAATGGGAAAGGCTTTGCCTTGCCAGCAGCCAAGTCCTTGGCGACCATCATACCGTTATCGGTCAGCACTGTGCGCCCTTGCCATTGTGCTATGGAAAGCAATCCCGGATCGCGGGTTTTATTGTATCCCACGGCAACACCGTGATAAAGTTCGTCTGTTTTGAGGCTTTTGTCCCGGATAGCATCGTTGAACGGAAAAAAATATCCATCATAGGTCAGCTGGATCGTTGTGCGCAGCGCTTTGAGCAATATGCCATCGCGATATTCGAAAATCTTGCGCGAAGGATCATTTCTCTCGATCGCGCCAGCAAATACAATGAAGGGTTTCAGAGCAAAACGTTGGTAATAAGGACCTTCGGTGTAATAGCCATCGGGTGAAAAGAGCAGTTCGCTCTGGCGCAAAAAGCCTGTCTTGCCGCTTTTATCTAATCCAAGCAGGGCGATATCGACCAGTTCTTTATCGCCCAAAACATAGCCCGTCATCCCTACGCCCGCGGTTGCCCAGGTTGCATGATTATGTATCTTGCTGAACGTGATTGCGGAGCCAGTAGAGAGGAAAGCCGCAGCCTTGCGGAAGAGATTGTCGTCAATATTTTTGCGATCTGCTTCTGACAAGCTATCGCGAATAGCCTCATAGCCTTGAATGCTGTCGACCATCCACATCGCATCGTTCAGGACCTGCCAGAAAATCCGGCCCGAACCCTGACTGTTCTTGCGCGCTGGATGCTCACCCAGCGTCGGATAGAGGTCGGCATAGGCAAGCAATATATCGCGGACATAGTCGGCATATTTTTGTTCACCAGTGAGCTTGTAGAGCTGCCCCCCTTGATAGATGATTTTGAAATTTTGTTTATGCTGTTCGTGGGTATAACCACCGCCCGGGTCTTTGGGGACCGGAACGACGACACCGGCCTCCATCATCTGATCGACAAACGTCCGTGAACGCTCCAACTCACGTTCGAATAACGGAGCATGATGTTGCGCCGCACCGGTGGAACCGTCCAGAGAGTATTCGATCGGACCTGCCGCTGCGACAGAAGATGAAGCGCCCCAGAGTGCGACCGCTAGAAGTTTGCCCTTCATGGCTTTGTCGCGCCTTCAAACTGATTGTTGGATAGGGTGGCGCGATGCGCGCCCTCATGATTGAGTTCTTCCAGTATCGGCTCCGGCATGTTCTGCGCCCTATTGCCAGATACACGGGTTTGCGGCCGGCCGACGGTGTGTATGATCTTGATCGGAGCAGCATCGAGGAAGTTATTGTCGCTAATTACAGCGTCTTGAACACCATGAAGAACCATGGATGTCCGAGAAATATTGTTCTTGTTGCGCCCAACGTTCATGAAATTCGAGTCGGTCAGGGAGAAGTGCGGCCCAAAAGTGCTTTCATCTCGGCCACCGCGATAGATATTGAAGACCTCACCGCCAATATCCTGAAAATTGGATTCAGATATATCGACATATTCGGCATTATACTGGCCATAGTCCTCGGTCTCGGCAGCGGCCTGCAAGACCGAACCGGAGATATTGTTAAAATTGCTATTTTTAATGCTGACCCGATCAGCCAGGGAGCTTTTTCCAAGTGCTATGACATGGAAGGATCGATTCACATCCAGGTTGGTCACGTTTACGCCGTCCATGTCGATCAAAAAGTTCGATTGAATCGGAAAAATGGTTGTACGAATAACGGCGTTACCCACAGAATCCGGGGCCATATCACCATCTATGGTGAGATTAGCGAGGCGAAGACTTCCGCCCTGTTTGATTTCAACGAGAGAGGGGCGGGCGAAACGGATCCGTGCGACACTATCTTTAGGCCCCTCAATCGAAATTGTTTTATCCAACGGCAAAACCTTGTTCACCAGATATTCGCCCGCGCCAAGGATCAGTCGATCACCTTCACTCGCGGCCGCAAAGGCTGCGGTTAGACTGTCCTCGCCGGGGGCAACATCAATTGCCTTGCCGGTATTGAATCGATCTGCAGACGAGGGCTTCGGATACCAACTAACGCCAACCTGGTCGCGTGTAATGGGCTTAAGATCGCGCGATGCACCAACATTTTCACTCTTTGGATAAAGCAGGCCATTTTTTGCACGGACGAGAGCCACTTCGCGCTCAGCTATGCCAACAACTGACTGCTCAATCTTGCCATTGGTCAAAATGTTGTTGGAAAATGCAATGCCGCTAATATCGTCCTGAATTTTTACGAATGATCCTCCACCAGCGCCGCCAAGCAGATTATTCTTGAAGCGACTATTCACCGGCACCGCGGAACGCTCTTGGTCGGCCCCAGCATTAAAGGTGATGCGCCCGCTGTCGATCACACTGTTATTCTCGATAATCGCGTTATCGACTTGGACATAGCGATTGACGGGCGAATTGGGTACGCCGTTCATCACAGTCAGTGCGCTGGCAAAACCGGTGCCGCGGAGCCCTTCCATATAGTTGTTGCGAACAGTTTGGTTGCGATTGATAACGCGGATACCGCCAGTATGAGCCTTTCCGCCACCGAGGAATATATTATTCTCCACCAGAGTGCCGTCACCATGCCGGAATACCAGTGCACCACGCGATTTGTAGAACAGATTGCCCCGGAAAATATTGCTTCCGGATTTAGAGGAGATAATTTCCACCTCGCCATCGCATCGGTCAAAATAGTTATTCTCCACCAGAGTGTTTGAATTGAACATGGAGTATTTGCTGGTTCCGATCCGGAGGGTTTCCCCGCCGTTCGATCCTAAAACTGGCCGCGGCCCGAAATAATTATGGTCGATGCGGTGATAGTTTTCCTGACTTTCTGTGGAATCAAGACGCACAGCAAAGGTCACACCCTTGTTGGTCTTGCCAACAAGGTGGTTGTGATCGAACCGGTTATGTTTGCCGTACATACCGACCCAGTAATCACTCTCATAACGATCCGGTTTGCTGAAATGGTCAATCACAACATTGGTGACACGGCTATAGGAGGCCAGGTCTTTCTTGGAGCGTCGGAATGAAATCACTTCACCGGTTGGGCTGTAGCCGTTTTTGAACACCAGCCCGGCCACCACCATATATTTGCCGCCTATTCGAAGATTGGACTGACCGGAAAGAATGACCTTACCTGCACTTTGCGGGCGTAAGGATATTGGATTTTTCTTAGTTCCTGGTCCTGAGAATTTGATCTCAAAGTCCTGCCAAACGCCGTTGGCCAGTACAATGGTGTCCCCCGCATTCAAAACTTTCTCGGCAGCGAAATAGTCTTTCTGGGTTTTGACAAAATATGTTTCTGCAGAAGCCGGAAACGCGACTGCGGTACATATTGCGGCAAACAGGCCAAGCCTGACGATCATCCCCGGAATTCCTCTCTTTTTCTATGGTTGGCGTATCTGGCACTCAATAAATTGTCAACCAATATATATTACCAAAATGCCATACCAATTTGACGAGCTTTATAAATAGTCACAGTTTTTAGCCAAAAACGGCGCAGCAGGTTCAAGCTCCCGCTGCGCCATCCCCCGTATTGGAGTTCTGGAAGTTTGTACTCCCGGATCCCCCGATCCGAGAATACAAACTCGCTAGACCTTGGTCAGAAGCTGAGAGTTGCACCAAAAGTGATTCTCCGGTCTGGCAGACCTTGGAAGCACAATTGTGCACCGCTGTTAACACAAGACTGTGTAATCTCGTCCTTCATGAGGTTAACCCCTTCAACCCCGATATTCAGATAATCGGTTACATCATAAGTGATGCTTGCATTGAGCTGTCCTCTTGACTCGGTAACCGTTGGAAAACCAAGGGTACTGTTTAAAGAAGCACCACCCGCCGTATCCAGAGTACGGAATGCATCACGCCAAGTGTAGCGCGCCCGAGCCGAAAGTCCGTATTTCTCGTAGTAGAGTGTGACGTTATAAGCGTGCTGCGAAAAGTCCAGAAGCCCCTGAACGGCCGTAACTGGCACAGTTATATTGGGATTGATCGCCTGGAAGATATCCTCCCCGCGACCAGAATTTTCGTTTGTAGCTTCGCCACCACCGAAATCCTGGTAGGTATAGTTGGCAATAATACCAAAGCCCGATGCAAAGCCCAGCGTATCCTCAAACTGGGAGAGGTCGTACTGGAACGCAATTTCAACGCCGGTTTGCGTGGTGCTCGCCGTGTCATTTATGATTGTCTGAAGAGGGACGCATAGTCCATTACCCAAAACAGGTGACAAGACGTTGCGATCCGGGACCGGATTGAAGATTCCGCCACCTTCACAAGGAGGCGTGATATCCCGGAAGCCATTAGCATCCTCAACGGCATCTTCCACCTGAGTAACAAACAAGTTGGTGCGTTTTTTATGGAAAAAGCCCACACTTAATACTGACGACGGTGCAAAATACCATGAGAGCGAAGCATCGTAAGACTGCACTGTTTCCGGCGCCAGATTTGGATTGCCAAGTTCTACCGCATTATTGGGGCCAGTGGGGAAGGTGACCGAAAGCGAAAGGTCATCGAAATCGGGACGATTGATATCTTCTCCGTAGCTTGCACGGAAAACAATATCATCGGTCAAATCAGCCACGACGTTAACGCGAGGCAAGAATTCCTGATAACTCCCACGAGACGACACCGGCGAAACCACACCATTGGCAACAGTATTGCCCAGTGAATCAATAGTAGTACTGACCCAGCGCAAGCCGATATTCCCGCGGACCGGACCGGTTTCGAAATTCAACTGACCATAAACCGAGTTGGTTGTTTCATCGATTGCAAAGGACGACGCAAGGTTGCTGGCAGCCGTTGGATCGAGATCATTCAGCAATCGACCGCCACCCGCGATGGCGGCTTGCCCCCCTGGGGTGGCATCTAGAGCGCCTTGCAGGGTTGCAAACACTGCATCCCGATCAGAAAAAGATCGATTAGGATCGACAAGAAGGAAGTTACGGAAAGCCAGCTCTCTCCCATCAAATTCACCAAAATTGTCCGGACCTGGGACCAGGAGATCTGCGAACGCAGAGCCACTGGGGCTATTCGCGATTGCACCTGTGCCGAAGGTGGAGCGAAGCTGAGTGAAATCTGATGACGTTTTATTGTAGCGGTAGCCCCAATCAACAGAAGTAATGAATGGTGTCAGATCTTCCGTATCGAGCGTCATATCGAGACGGAATGCGTTTTCCGCGTTTTCTGTACGGTTGTTACTCGCCGTCACAGCATCGAGCACGGTATTGTTAGGATCGAGTAATTGATCAACCGTTGGTGCGAAGGGAGAGTCAAAATCAATACCGAATGTCAGCGCGCCACCGGAAAGATCATAGCGAAATGGAACGCTGTTATCATTGCTACTACCATCAAGCGGTGTCAGCGCATTGGGATTGATAAAGTTCAACGTTGTGCTCAGGTTGGGGTTTGTCGTGGTGGAAGTTGCCCGCGACGCTTCTGCCCGAACTGAAAAACGACCACTTTCCCATTCCCCGCCAAATCTATAAACTTGGCTATCGGTGACACGAGCACCGGTATCGCTCGAGAAACGTAGGTTAGGATCGTCATCATCAACAGCCAGGTTTGGCTGAATGGTACCGACCAACGCAGCTTCGATACTGCCCAGATCCACGCCGTCAAGCGAACCGTAATTGACGGTTTCGAACTGGTCAGGAACATTGTTGAAGCGCAGCGCGCTTACACCGGAGGCTTGGATACGGGAACTGTCCTGCCTACGCTCTTGGTCGCTTATAATGGTATCGAAATAGAGTTTCAGATTGTCGGACGGAGCCCATTCCAGCGTGCCGGCAAAGTTGATGGTTTCAAATTCGAAATTCTCAAGCTCCTGGTTAAGGAACTGAATGCCGAGATAATCGAAGCCCGGCCCAGGTGCACCTGCAGCTGTAACACTGGTTCCGGTTAAAACGACTCTGTCGCGGTCAACCCGGGGACGGAAGGAAGTGGCTTCCTGTTCGGCATAGCTGCCGCTCAGGACGATACCAATTTCACCAATGCCTGTGTCCCAAACATCACCAAAGCTGGCCGAAATCCTTGGCTTAACGCTGTCGGAAAGCTCACTATATTCACCCTGGGCGCGAACGCTTAATATCTGATCACTAAGGTCAAGCGGACGAATTGTGCGCAAGTTGATCGTACCACCTACTGCGCCTTCAATGTCCTTTGCCGTTGGTGCCTTGATCACTTCAACAGAGGCGATGATAGCGGCATTAATGTCTTCGAAGTTAATGCCGCCGCGGCCAGTCCCGGAGCCCAGCGTGGAAACACCATTAATTGCGGTGCGGTTATCGTTGGTACCACGGATCTGAACCCCTGTACCGACACCAGCCGTTCTGGTGATTTGAACACCGGTAACGTTCTCTAGCACCTCTGCGAGGTTTTGATCAGGCAGTTTGCCAATATCTTCCGCTTGAATAACCTCGACAAGACTATCCGCTTCACGCTTTTCTGCAAGCGCGCTCGCGAGCGAGCTGCGAATACCGGAGACGATAATGACGTCCTCTTCCGCTTCCGTCGCTTCAACTGTTTCAGTATTTTGCGCATAAGCTGGAGACGCAACCATTGCCATGGCCGTTCCTGCTAAAAGTGCTGTTGTAAAATTAAACCGCGTGATTTTCCCGCGTACAGAAGTACCTGCCTGTTTCATCGAATCCCCTCCCAAAGTTTTTATTATTGGCTTGGAAACTGACTTGGCATGACATCTGTGTCAACCTTTAATATATACCTATTAAGATTATAACATCATACCAATAATACATACCTATAAAAAGACGTTGTTTCAGCGGTGTTTAACAAAGTTGACGAAGGGAGTGATCCAATCATTCCATACAGAAAATATCTATGTGTTACATTTCTGCTACAGATTGGAGGCGCGCAGACACACGAATTTTCTATACCGGAATCCGGTCCAGACCTTCTTCAGTTTCAGCGTACTGGAAAGCCAACTATAGTTGGTTACCCCATTCGCGCGACGTCAAGAAAGCGCTCACGGCTTTCAATCGCGCGCTTTTGCACTTCGCGCAGAGCTTCCTGCTCGGTGACGTCTAGCATCGAACCGATAAGCCGCAGAAAATGTTCCCGCATCGCACGACGGGCAGCGCCTGGATTCCGGGCTTTTAATGCGTCAAGAATTGCCTGATGTTCCTTGGCACGAGCGGTCGCGTCCTCTTCGCATACCGCGTCATAGCTGTGCTTTACTTCCGGAAGTTCCTCACGCATGCGCCATAGTGATTCAATCGCATGCACCATGGCTCCATTTCCCGATGATCGTGCAATCATTGCATGGAATTCACGGTCAGCGGCCAGCGACGTTTCTTCGTCACTGTTGCCCATCGTTTCTATCAACTCGTCAAGTTTTTGAAGATTTTCATCGGAAATGATCTTTGCAGCCAAGGCCGCTGCCTCTGCTTCGATAAGCGAACGCGCCTCTGTGACTTCAAAGGCACTGACTTCGGGTAGCTGACCAGGCTGATGCGGCTGTTCTTCGCTAACATATACTCCCGAGCCGGTTTTAATCTCGATATGTCCAATGGCCTGCAGTGCTATCTCAGCTTCGCGAATGGTGACACGACTGACATCGAACCGCTCTGCGAGCTCCCGTTCACCGGGTAGGCGCGTTCCCGGCGGGAAAACACCTTCATCAATCAATTGCCTGATCTGCTCCGCAACACGGTGATAAAGTCTCTGTTCGGCCATGTTCTTGTGAACTCCGTTCCAACTATTTGCGACCACTTGCTTTCTGTCTAGCGCAAACCCCTATAAATTGTCGACCGGTTTGGTCTGTCAAAATTGAGGATATTGGTGCGACCGCTGTAAACCCCGGTCGCACCAGTCCCCTGTTGGACCTAGAATTTAAACTGGACACCAGCGAAATAGCGAGGTCCATAAACCTGAACAGCTCCGAAATCATCCGGTGCTCCCCGAAAATTGGTCCGCGGCTCATTGAAGAGGTTTATTCCTTCGAGCGTAAACTTAACATTACTATTCAATTTGAAGGACACCCGAGCTTCGAACACATTTACGTCATCTACGTAACGGATGCGCCCTGGCGTCGAAATGAATTGCTGGAAGTAATTGCTACGATATTTGTAGACGCCCTGGAAATCGAATGGGCCGATTTCGTAATAAACCTGCGCCGACAAGACGTGCTTCGAAAATCCGAAGAGGTTCGATGGCGGGATAAGGCCGTTGTTGATAGTTGTAGAGCCGTCAGCGTTCACACTCGTAATGGCTCCGAGCGTATCATCCTCAAACTCAAAATTCGAGTCCGCATAGTTATAGCTGAGCTTGAACCCTAAGCCATCTAGCGGCTTCGGTAGGTAGCTAAATCGGTGCGCAGCGGTGATTTCTACACCATAAATGGTGCTGGTTTCATCGCTGGTATTTATTGACGTCACCAGCAGATCTTGATTCACCCCGTTTATAGAGAAGGTTTCAAAGATACCGACCGTATCAAAACCACCGTCAAAACTCTTATAATATGCATTGATGGCAAGGATCGTATCATCATTCGGATACCATTCGATGCCCGCGTCTACATTCCACGAAAGCAGTGGATCAGTAGCTGGGTTACCTGTGGCAGTAACGTTATCAATGCCATTTGCGATCGCCTCTTGAGCCGTCGCGAAGTCATCATTGTTCAAATTGAACAACCGGCCATCGCCAAGGCTCGAAGGATCAGGGCGCGATAGAGAACGATAGACTGCGAAACGCCCTAGTAAGTCGGGCTGGAACTCGGCAACCACATTAACGCTCGGCAAAAATTCCGTATAAGAACTCTTGGTCTGACGAGGAACCAAATCGCCGCCCACCTGACTCAGCGTAAAGTCGCCTGTAGCTGGATCGGCCACCACCTCTAGCTCCGCCTGAAAACCGCGAGAAATAACGTCAGTGCCAACCACCCGCAGTCCGACATTGCCTCGAATGGGAACATTGCCCCAATCCCCATCAAAATTCGCCTGACCATATAAGGCCCAACTGCGCTCCGTCACATCTGTGTTCTGAATCGAATCAAAGTCACCAGTCGGGTAGATGGGTACGCCATTTTCATCAAATTCCAGGCCTGATGGATCTTCTCGCTCTAACACCCGTGCGATACACAGCGCATCGAAGGTAGCGAAAGTGTTAGAGGTGCTGATCACATTGCCCGCCAAATCAACATTGGTGATCAATGGATTACCGCCAGAAACCGAGGAAAGAAATCCTGACTCAGGAAAACTCGTACGGCATTCCTGGTTTGCCACCGCTAAAGCGCCAGTACCGTCGGTGTCGTTATAGTTATTCTGAAAGCGACTGGTTCCATTCTGAGCGCCGGGCACGTCTCGATACCTGAGCTGTTGATAGCGGGCACCAGCTTGCAATGATGACAGGAATCCATCCATTGCATATTCGACATCACCTCGGAAGGCCCACACGCTGTTGAAGCGATCCTGCTCCAAATCGGCGCGCAAACGCGGATCGTTGGCGAACAGGTCGTGATTGGTTACGTCAAAGTTCTGAGTGACAAAGTTTAAAGCCTGCGAACCATTTTGCATAATCTGAACGGCCGTTTCAACCCGATCATCTGTTCCGTTTGTTCTGCCCGCATTGGGAGTTTGATCGCTCTCAAAAGCCTCAGGAAAAAACGGATCGCCATTTGCATCTGTATTGCCAAAGATAGATTCGCCATCTTCTGTCCGGAAGCGAATCTGGACCGCTTCCTCGATACGTTGTGTGCGTGAATAGGATGCGTCGAGTGAAATCTTGACGCGATCTGTCACCTGCGCATCTAGCGAGAGGCCGCCGCCATAATATTCCTCATCACGTTCGAGATATTCGCTCACGGCTTCAATGCGCTGTTCACCGGTGAATTGGCGCAAAGCACCAGTTTCGGTGAAAATAAGCGGAAGATCGATACGATTGGGATCACCTGGGCCATCGATACGACGGCCTTCCGCAAAGTTCAAATCGCTGCGCTGTTCACGAAAAAGGCGCTTGGAATATTGGAAATCCGCATTGATATCAACGTCAGGACTCGGCTTTAGTTGGATCGCGCCGAAGAAAGAATCACGTTCGTCATCGGTAATGTTTGAACGGAATGAGTAACTGTTGCGGGCAATGACAAAATCGTCCGTAACACTGCCATCGCGCAGGCCGGCGATTGTACTTGAGCTGGTATCGCAGTTACCATCATCGAATACGCCATCGCCTGTATCGGTCGGATCAAGAACGCAGGCCCGAATTGTATTGGAAACATTTGCTTCCTGCTCAGGATTGGAAGTTTTGTTGCGGGAGTAACCGAGCGAAATACCAAGCTCTGCATCACCAAGCTGGAACTGGTCTATATAGCTCGCGGTGGCACGATAACCGAATTTCTGAAACCGTTGGTCTGAATCAATGTCGAGATTATCGGGATTTACATTGAGTTTGAAATTGCCTTGAAAACGTCGTTTGCTATAATCGAGCGGACGGACGGTCTCGAGGGCAATCTGACCCGCCACGCCGCCTTCGATATAACTGGCTGCCTGAGACTTATAGATCCCGATTTTGTTGAACAATTCAGAAGGGAACTGGCTAAAGTTGACCGAGCGATCGCCGCTGCCGTTGGTGGCAATGCGCCCGTTGATCACGGTAGAGCCGAGAAACGGTCCAAGACCACGAATTGAGATTTCGGTCGCACCGCCTTGTTCGCGGTGTGAACCAGCTCCGGTCAGGGTTTCCAGGGCCTCGCCGATCGAGAGTGCAGGGATGTCTCCGATCTCTTCCGCCGAAAGAGCATCAAAGACCTCTGTGGCTATCTTTTTTTCTTCAATTGAATTCTGGATTGTGCCGCGGATACCCGAAACAATGATCAGGTCTTCATCGTCAGCACTTGCCTCTGAACTCTGCTCTTGCGCCTGCGCCTGCGCCTGCGCCGGCATCGCTAGAGCTGTCGTAGCGCAACCGGCCATTAGTATTTTCGTAATTGATGAAAGACGCTGCACACGCGTGCCGCTGTTTTTCCCAAGCATCCTTTTTCTCCCTGCTAATATTTTTATGTCGGGAAAATGGACATTGGAAATTGGTATGTCAACCTTTTAAACATGCCAATATATATATTAGTGTCATACCAATAATATATACCTAAAATTCATATTGGCATTTGGGACAGAATCTCATGCTGTCAAAGCTGCTCAGTTTTGATTGTGAATATGCCACCGGCAATTGTCACCGACAGGACTGCAAATCTGCGGCGATTTCCACTCCTGATGGCTCCAGAATAGGATGGGCGAGGCTCACTTCCGCTCAGATGTTTGAACACCCACTGGCGGCCGGACTTCAGTGTGCTTGAGGCCATCGGAGATATTCGGTTTGGCCGCAAGATACGGGAAGCGTCGAGCCAAACTGCCCTCTATTCGACCATCATCACCATCACCAAAAGGAAATCGCCACATGCTTTCAGGGAAAATTGCAATAGTAACCGGCGCAAGCTCCGGCATTGGTCGTTCGACGGCGCATGCTTTTGCCGCAGCCGGTGCCAAGCTTGTCGTCAACGCTCGTCGAACAGAACCGTTAGACGCACTTGTGAACACAATCAGATCCAATGGCGGAGAGGCAATCGCCATTCCAGGAGATGCTGCCGACGAGAATACGCAAAATACGATGGTTGCGGCGGCTCAGAGCGAATTTGGCGGGTTGGATATTGGATTTAACAATGCGGGCACTGTAGGTACAAACAAACCCCTGGCAAAGATGTCGCTGGCTGAATGGTCTGACGTAATTACAGTCAACCTAACCGCGGCTTTCCTCGGTGCGCGCGCTCAAATTCCGGCGATGCTGGAAAGAGGTGGCGGCTCAATAATCTTTACGGGCAGTTTCGTCGGCAACAGCGTCAGCCTTCCTGGAATGACGGCCTATGGAACGACCAAAGCGGCGTTGATGGGGCTAGTTAAGGGAATCACTGCGGACTATGCTGAACGCAATATCCGAGCCAACGCGTTACTTCCAGGCGGCACCAATACAGCGATGGCTGGAGATGCTGCACAGCGAGAATGGGCGGCGGGGTTGCATGCTATGAAGCGGATCGCTGAACCGGAAGAAATAGCCCAAGCTGCACTTTTCCTGGCAAGTGATATGGCAAGCTTCGTTACAGGCTCCGCTTTGTGGGCTGATGGCGGAAATTCTGCGGTGAAGATTTAGAAAGCGACCCCGATTGCAACTCTTCTGATTCTGACAAGGATCCGTGAGACGAGCTGTCGATCAATCGACGCGGATTGCGCTGCTACCGTCAGATTTCCGGCAAAGCTTCAGACTGTTTGAGATCGCCCATAGATGGCTCAATGGCAGATGAACTTTTCCGTTTTGCTGGGTTTACTGGGCGTGGATATCTTACGTCAAACGCTGATCACCTTATCCCATGGACCGGTAATGGCGAATGTTGTTGAGGGTGCGTATAGATTCACAAACATCGTTGATCCATCCGGTGAAAAACAGGCTCCGGCAAATTCGGTCTGAATCCGGGTCCTACCAAAAATATAGGTTTTGCCCTCTGGCGTGACACCACGCAGGTGATTATTGGTAATATCCGTATATTGGTCTTCAGAAACCATCAGATGTCCATTTGGCATGACGCAGATATTGTCACCTAAATTATATATGGCTGCGTCCTGACTTTCCAAAAAGAGTCCAAGCTTCCCTTGTTTGCCTTTCCGGCCTTCTTTCTTGCTAGGCTTGTACCGGAATATCTGACCAAATTTCTTGGCGCCGCCGCTTGTTGAAGTAAAGAAGAGCTGCTGCTCCTTCTCATCCCAAAAAATGCCTTCCCCACGCGCAAATAATGTCGCTCCAAGCTTTGCACCTCGCTCCCGCAGTTCGCCTGCGCTTCTTTCAGGGTTATCCAGCGTGATCCACTCTGCGCGGTGATCGCTGCCGAGAGCAATCTGCTCGCTGTCCCAGTTTCGCGTGTCGGAAATGCCCTTCAGTGCAAGGGCCTGAAGAGTGCCACCTTCTGCGAGCTTGCCTTTTACCTTGGGAATGAAGCGATAGAAGAGACTGTCACCACGATCTTCGGTCATGTAGGCAATGCCCGTGCGCGGGTCGATGCAGACCGCTTCATGGACGAAGCAGCCCATGGCTTTAAGGGGTACAGGATCAACCAGCCCTTTATGGTTCGCGGGCACTTCAAATATGTAACCGTGGTTTTTGTCTACGCCGTCACCAATTTCCAGAGAGCTTTCTTCGCATGTTAACCAGCTGCCCCAGGGCGTGACGCCTCCCGAACAATTGCGCACCGTGCCGACAAGGCTCAAATATTCTTCGACAACCTTGCCTTGTTTCATATCATAAACCAGCGTGGTTGTGCCGCCAGGTATGGGCATTTTTGATTTGTTGCTGAGCCGGTCATAAGCCTTGAATTCAGGACCTACTTTGCTGCGAAAAGGCCCTTCGCGCAATTGCTTGTGATCAAGCTCATGATTACGGATCAGCGCAACCTTGCCATCACCAATGTCGATACAGCCCATGCCGTCCGCAGCATTCGGCACAACCATCCCATCATTCATCAAGTTCCCAAGCCGCGAAATGACTTTGTAGGAAAATCCCTCTGGAAGATCTAGCAGACGACCTGGGTCGGAAAGCAAATCACCATAGCCGCCCACCTCGTTTTTGCCTGTAAAAGGAAGATTGGCATAGGCGCGCGTGGCAAGGCCGACAAAGGCTGCGCCAAGCATGGTTGCTCCGAACTGGCGACGGGTAAAAATCATATCAACGCTGCTCCTCAAAATTGTTGTCCTGCAAGACACGCATTCGTTGCTTTCAGCACTATAATGTGCGGCAAGTGCTTGCAATTATTATGTCTGTTTTTTCGCTTAAATCCAACATTGACCATTTCGCACACTGTTTCGGCGAAGGTCCGATTTCGGTTCGGTAGGAGTTCGGCCATTCGATTGAGCTGGCCATCGCGGAGTGAGAAACTAGCTGCGCTGTTCGGAACTCCCGCCTTACCGGGAAACACCAGTTCTATCATCAACTTAATGTCCTATTACTTGCGCGCCCATTGCCGATCGCTTTGATGATCCGATTGCGATGGATTTTTTATATGCCTTGTGCTTCATTTGATGTCATAGCCTTGTTGTCGACCTTTCGTTCGAAATGGCGATACATATTGTTGCTGGGAGAAGAGATGTTCAAAGTTACGGTCTATCTGGCGAAAACCGAAATAGGCCAACCGGATAGCGGACCTTTTGGGGAAACCGGATGAGTCTTCGACTTCAGAGCGTTTCAAAAATATCAAATGGCGAGACCCACATTTATCCCACTAATCTGGAATTGCAGAAGGGCACCATGAACGTCCTGCTCGGACCGACATCGTCCGGCAAGACATCGTTGATGCGTCTCATGGCAGGGCTCGACCGGCCCGATACCGGTAAAATCTTTTGGGATGGTGCTGATGTTACAAAAAAGCGGGTGCAGGATCGTGATATTGCGATGGTGTACCAGCAATTCGTCAATTATCCCTCGATGACGGTCTATGACAATATCGCATCGCCACTGAAAATTCAGAAAAAGTCCTCTTCTGAGATTGATGCTAAAGTAAAGGAAATGGCTGAACTGCTTCAACTGACTTCTGTTATCGATAGAAAACCGAACGAAATATCAGGAGGACAACAGCAGCGGTGCGCCATGGCGCGCGCTTTGGCAAAAGATGTGGGGCTGGTCCTAATGGACGAACCTCTTGCAAATCTGGACTATAAGTTACGAGAGGAGCTGCGCTTTGAAATCCCGCGTTTGTTTGAAGCATCCGGCAGTATCTTTGTCTATGCAACAACGGAGCCGGAAGAGGCGCTGTTGCTCGGCGGAAATACCGCAACCCTCTGGAATGGGCAGGTAACGCAATATGGTCCTGCGATGGATGTTTATCGCGATCCCTTAGATGAGACTACCGCACGCGTTTATTCTGACCCGCCGATGAACTTTGTCTCAGTACGGAAGGATGGCGCAGGCGTGCACTTTCCGGATGGGCAATTAACGAGGCTGAATGAAGATTTGGCTAGCTTGTCCGATGGTGAATATCGGGCCGGATTTCGCGCCCATCATCTTGAAATGAGTGACAACCAGTCTGGCTCCATTGAATTTGAAGCAGAACTCGTCGTTACGGAGCTTACCGGGTCAGATACATATATTCATGTCGATGTAATGGATGAGCGATGGATTGGTCTGATGCCCGGGCTGCAGACATTTGAGGTTGGGCAAGCGTTGAAAATTTGCTTAGACCCTCAAAATTTCTTCTATTTTGATAAGGATAGAAAGCTGGTCGCATCACCAAATCGCAAGCCTGAAGAGTCGGGGATATAGGTTTGGCATCCCTGACACTTAAAAATCTGGCCCACAGCTATCACCCCAATCCAGGTGAAGACACTGACTTCGCACTCAAAGAGGTCAATCATACCTGGGAGGACGGGCGGGCCTATGCGTTGTTGGGGCCCAGCGGGTGCGGCAAAACAACGTTGCTCAACATTATTTCCGGTCTGCTCACGCCAACGAGTGGGCATGTTCTTTTTGACAACAAGGATGTCACGGCTTCGTCAACAGCTGAACGTAATATTGCGCAGGTTTTCCAGTTTCCAGTTGTCTACGACACAATGACAGTCGGGCAGAATTTGGCATTCCCATTGCGCAATCGAGGTATGGAAGTCGACTATATTTCTCAGCGTGTACAACGCATTGCACAGATGATTGGACTGGAAGGGGATCTTCACAAAAAGGCACGAGGCCTGACTTCGGATCTGAAGCAGAAAATTTCTCTGGGGCGCGGTATGGTTCGGGATGATGTGAACGCGATCCTCTTTGACGAACCATTGACCGTCATCGACCCCCATCTGAAATGGGAGTTACGGACTCAACTCAAGTCGCTGCACCGGGAATTTGGGCACACGATGATTTATGTGACCCATGATCAGACAGAGGCGCTGACCTTCGCAGAGAAAGTTGTGGTGATGTATGACGGCCGGGTTGTGCAGATCGGAACACCGAAAGAGCTTTTCGAAACACCTGCACATGTATTTGTCGGCTATTTTATTGGTTCTCCCGGCATGAACTTCATTCCGGTCTCTGTTGCTGGCAGAAAAGCAAATATAAATGGTGAAACCATCAATCTCAATCATGACTATGGAGACCCCCAGGGGGACGTTCTTTTGGGAATACGGCCTGAGTTTGTCCGTTTGACCAAAGGTGATGGGTTACCGGTTCAAATCAACCATATTCAAGATGTTGGCAGACATAAATTTGTCAATGCAACGGTGTTTGATGTCGAAATCAATATCGCCGCTGGCGAGGGTTTTGAAATTGAATCGGACATGACCAGAGTTGAGTTTGATCCGTCAAATATCAGCATCTTTTGTGACGACTGGCGCATAAATGCCGAAGCGGTTGATCAAGGCACGGGGGCAATGACCTAGTGCAAAAGACTGTCAATCAACGCGCTTGGTTTCTGGTTCTTCCGGTATTGATCCTTGTCGCTTTTTCATCAGTCATTCCGATGATGACCGTGGTCAATTATTCATTCCAGGATAGCTTTGGAGAAAATATCTTTTTCTGGGTCGGACTGGAATGGTACAAAGAATTGCTCCAATCGGAGCGGTTATGGGATGCCTTTGGCCGACAGCTGCTCTTTTCTTTTATCATTCTCATGATCGAGATCCCTCTGGGTATTCTGGTGGCACTGAGCATGCCTAAAAAAGGTTTCTCAGCCTCGATTTGTCTTGTGTTGATGTCTTTGCCCTTGCTCATCCCGTACAATGTTGTCGGGACGATCTGGCAGGTATTTGGGCGTGCAGACATTGGTTTGCTCGGTCGTTTATTGTCTGATCTGGGTATCTCATACAATTATTCTCAGAATGCTTTTGATGCTTGGGTTACGGTAATAGTTATGGATGTCTGGCACTGGACATCACTGGTTGCACTTTTGGCCTATGCGGGGCTTCGCTCTATTCCGAGGGCTTATTATCAGGCGGCAATGATAGATCAGGCAAGCCGTTGGAGTGTCTTTCGATTCATTGAACTACCGAAAATGCGGGGTGTCTTGATGATTGCGATTTTGCTGCGCTTCATGGACAGCTTCATGATTTATACGGAGCCATTTGTTCTTACCGGCGGTGGGCCCGGGAATGCCACTACATTCCTCTCGATAGACCTAGTGAAAATGGCGCTTGGACAATTTGATCTCGGCCCAGCGGCTGCATTCTCGCTCATGTATTTCCTGGTCATTCTGCTCATTTCCTATGTGTTTTACACGGTCATGATAACCGTCGACAAAGATGAGGCTAAGCCATGAGTGCGGAACTGCGAGCAGATAAAAGACCTGTTGCACGATCGCGGCGAAGAGTTCGAGTTGGGCCAGTCGTGATGGCGGTCTATTTGGTTTTTCTGCTTGTTCCGATCTATTGGCTAATCATCATGAGCTTCAAGTCGAACTCCGAGATATTGAGTTCTTTCACGCTTTTTCCTGATAATTTCACACTGAAAAACTACCGTACCATCCTCGAAGACCCGTCATGGTATATGGGTTATGTGAACAGCTTCATATTTGTTTCTCTCAATATGGTGATTTCGCTGCTCGTCGCATTGCCGGCGGCTTACGCCTTTAGTCGCTATCGGTTTTTTGGGGACAATCATCTGTTTTTTTGGCTCCTGACAAACCGCATGGCGCCGCCAGCTGTCTTTGCTCTGCCTTTCTTTCAACTCTATTCCAGCGTGTCTTTGTTCGATACCCATATTGCCGTCGCCTTGGCGCATTGCCTGTTCAATGTTCCGCTCGCCGTTTGGATATTGGAAGGGTTTATGCGCGGCGTCCCGAGAGAAATTGACGAAACGGCGTTTATTGACGGATACAGTTTCCCAAGGTTTTTCACGAGAATCTTCATACCCATGATCGCACCCGGTATAGGTGTTACCGCATTCTTCTGCTTCATGTTCAGCTGGGTTGAACTATTGTTGAGCCGCACGCTCACGAGCGTAGATGCAAAGCCGATTACGGCAATCATGACACGAACCGTATCCGCATCAGGACTTGATTGGGGTGTGCTTGCAGCTGCAGGCGTTTTGACCATTATCCCGGGCGCTATTGTGATTTATTTCGTACGCAATCACATTGCCAAGGGTTTCGCGCTGGGTCGTGTCTAGATAAGATGAAGATGGGAGAGATATCTTAAATGGAATGGATGGCCTGGACGCTACCTACCGCAGTATTTTTTCTGTCCATTGGCGCCTTGCTGATCGGCATGAGTGTATTGCACATGAAATATCCGAGTACGCCCAGAATAGGGGTGCTCGGAATTGAAACAATGCGTGGAGACAGGTTGTTCATCTCGTTGCTGGGTTCTGCTTTCATCAATCTTGCGTGGATTGGCTTGTTCAACGCGCCGCAATATGGAGCGCTGATCATTTGCGGTTTGTTTGCGGCAATTGTATTTCGCTGGGTATAAAATAGAAAAGATCGGATCACAAAAATGAGACATATTCGAACAACCGCAATCCTTTGCATGAGCCTGGCTGCAATATCTTGTTCAGATTCAACAGATACCGAGAATGATGTACGGGCTGACGTGGATATGTCTGATCCCTCAGGCGCGGCGAGCCGATTCCTGGATGAAGAGATTGGAGCGCTTTCCAGCCTCAGCCGGGAAGAGCAGGAAGCCGAATTGGCGTGGTTCACGGAGGCCTCAAAACCATTCAGAGGCATGGAAATTTCAGTGGTGTCTGAAACGATTGCCACTCATGAATATGAATCCAAAGTTCTTGCTCCTGCTTTTACAGCCATTACCGGAATCCGGGTCACGCATGATCTTATCGGGGAAGGCGATGTGGTTGAGAAGCTACAAACGCAGATGCAGTCAAACGAGAATATCTACGATGCATATGTCAATGATTCAGATCTGATCGGAACGCATTGGCGCTATCAACAGGTCCGCAATCTTACGGATTGGATGGCGGGCGAGGGCGGTGATGTGACCAACCCAGGACTGGATCTTCCTGATTTTATCGGAACTGATTTCACAACGGGTCCGGACAAAAAACTATATCAATTGCCGGATCAGCAATTCGCAAATCTATACTGGTTCCGATATGATTGGTTCACCGATCCGAAGATCAAAGCTGAATTTAAAGCGCAATATGGATATGACCTAGGAGTTCCCATTAACTGGTCGGCTTATGAAGATATTGCTGAATTCTTTACCGGCAAAAAAATTGATGGAAAAACAGTCTACGGCAACATGGACTATGGCAAAAAGGATCCGTCATTGGGGTGGCGTTTTACCGACGCCTGGATGTCGATGGCCGGTATGGGGTCTGTCGGTGAGCCCAACGGACTGCCGGTTGACGAATGGGGCATTCGCGTAAACGACAAGTCGCAACCTGTAGGGTCATGTGTTGCGCGAGGTGGAGCGACCAATTCGCCAGCTGCTGTCTATGCGCTGGCCAAATATTCCAAATGGCTTGCCGACTATGCACCACCATCAGCAGCGGGGATGACCTTCTCAGAGGCAGGACCGGTTCCATCGCAAGGAGCCATTGCGCAACAGATGTTTTGGTACACGACATTCACCGCCAATATGGTTGGCGAAGATGCCTCGGCTGTTCTCTATGAGGACGGCACGCCACGATGGCGAATGGCGCCCAGTCCTCATGGTGCTTATTGGGAAGATGGTATGAAAGTGGGCTATCAAGATGCTGGCGCCTGGACATTGATGAAATCTACACCGACCAAGCGGGCAAAAGCGGCTTGGCTCTATGCGCAGTTTGTTACCTCTAAAACCGTAGACGTCAAAAAAGCACATGTCGGACTGACCTTCATTCGCCAATCAACCATCCAACATGACAGTTTTACCGAACGTGCGCCTAAACTGGGCGGGCTCGTGGAGTTTTATCGCTCGCCAGCGCGTACCCAGTGGTCTCCAACCGGAACAAATGTGCCAGACTATCCTCGCTTGGCACAGCTTTGGTGGCAGAATATTGGCGATGCTTCCTCGGGCACAAAAACACCACAGGCGGCGCTTGATTCATTATGTGAACAGCAAGAACGCGTTCTCGGTCGTCTGGAGCGTTCCGGATTGCAGGGCGATCTCGGACCGAGGCTCGGGGCAGAAAGAGAGGCAGCCTATTGGTTGAAACAACCCGGAGCACCCAAAGCCAAACTGGCGAACGAAAAGCCCGAGCCGGTTACCATCGAATATGACGAATTAATTGCACAATGGCAGTAGGGTAGTTTGTCAGAGCGAAAATGATCTGGAAAAAGGTCGCCCGGTGCGCTGGGTCATAGAGGGAGGAGCACCGGGCGAGTTTGCGCGTTTTTTGTTTCGGGGGGCGATAACAACGCGCAAAAGCTAATGAATTTGATGTTCAATCGTCTGCTGGTTCAAACGAAAGTCAGCTATTGCCAATAGCCAGCACAAGACCGGCTTTGATGGATCGCATGTGGCCAGTTTGGTGTGAACCGTTCTCAAAATCTCGCACACCAGCTTATCTTTCGCCACTTTCTCCTTTTGAAGCGTGAAATATTGCCGCAACCATATTTCAAACTCATCAAGTAGCTGACGATATGCGTCTTTGTTTCCTGCATGGGTTGCCTTCATAAGGTTTTGCCATTTGGGAGGGCTGTTCTCGGTGATAGCAGCGATATTGTAACGTCGGTATGTCTGCCGCCTGGAAGGCGACTGGTAGGGGTGATCGCTGAACATGTAGCCACTTTGCATGCCTATGAAATTGGCAGAGCGCTCAACCGCATCTGGTGAAGAAATTGTCTCCGTAATCATCTTTTACTCTCCGTGCTCTAAATGGCTCGCTTAGCTTTGGAGTGTTGTTTGAAGGACTAGCGACAAAGGGTATTTCATATTCTGACTGGTTTTTTCCAATTTTGACACTTGCTCTTTTTCCCCTTCAATAGGCGTTGAGTCTCTAGCTTCGAGATGCTTTGCTCTTGAAGAAGATCTGGTGATGAAATTCGATAAGTAGGTGCAGAATTGAAAAGAAAATCTGAGGTTTGATCTTTAGGATTCTGACCCACCAGAGCCTCCGCCCGATATCGGGAACCGATGGAACTAAAGGTCGAGTAAGCAATTTGTCGATGAACGAAAACATGGATAGTGAACTGCGATCGTCTCGCGACGATATTCAATTGGTGTCCAGTTTTATAAATCTCGAGCGCAGGCGTCTTAAAAGCGGTTGTTATGAAGATTGCATAGATGCCCTGGATACGATCAGTTTTAGGATCGAGATACTTTCATTCCTGGACAATTTCTTTTTTGCTGGTGACTATAACGATCGGGTGCCGGCCGACGCTTTCTTGGAGGAGGCTGTGACTATGCTGATGGGGCACTATTCAGCTGACGAGCAGCATCATAGCATCGACGTTTCGGGAACCATCGCGCTGAGACAATGTCGTGACCTATGCCTCATCCTCAACGAGTTGTTGGTGCCATGGGCCCGTAGCAAGAAGAAAGGATGTAACACCAGCGTTGTCGTCGCAATATCATGTAACAAAGATGTACTTCATGTGAGACTGAGTTTGGCACCGACACCTCAAAAGGATAAAGAGATAAACATGATTGTCGTTTCAGATCTCTTGAAGCAACATGATGGTGATCTTTCTTCGCAAAGCGGTGACGGATTGGAAATTTTGAATATTGTGTTTCCGCTAAGCCGAAATCTGGCGATCGAATAGCAAATGAGAGTCAACTTAATGGCGAAGATACTGGTGATCGAAAACGAGCGCATTGCCGCAAGGGATCTTTCTGAAATTCTGAATGAACTTGGTCATGATGTTGTCGGAATAGCAGCAAATTTTGATGACGCTGTGGCTTTGGCGATCGAACATAAACCAGAGCTGGCATTGATCGATATTCATATCGACGGTCAACGGGATGGTGTCGCTCTTGCTGGAGAATTGAGAGAAGAGCACTCGATGGCGTTGGCTTTCATATCGAGTCACGCTGATCATAACACCGTAACCCAAGCATCAGCGACGCGGCCTAACGGGTATCTGGTAAAGCCTTTTGATAAATCATCTGTGGATGCGCTGGTTAGCACCGCTTTGTCGAATTTCGTTTCAAGCCAAGCTCGTGTCAATCAAGAGCAATTGGCAGATGCAAGAGCGTCGTCAGGACTTGGCTTGAGTAAGCCCCAGTCAGCCGAGATTGTTGAATATATAGAAAAGCATATGGATCAACCGATCAAAATTGATCAATTGGCCGATCAATTGGGTATGGGAAAAAACACGTTTGCCAAGCGATTTCAAACGTCTTTCGGGGTGTCGCCATATCAATATTTAATCGAACAGAGGATTGATGAAGCCAAGCGACTGCTCAGGAACACCGCTTGGCCGATTGCTGAAATTGCGCTTTCTGTTGGCTTTTCCAACCAAGCGCATTTCACGACCAGTTTCAAACAAGCCGTTAGAGTCACACCCTATAGCTATCGTAAATCAATGCGCTGAAACGTCCGTTATCTGTGGGCGATGGTCAAGAGATCGTTGCTCTTCTGAGGAGCCAGAGTCCAAATTGTACCGTTCGAATTTGTTTGGACGGTCAGCTTTCCATCAATTTGATCAGCAAGATCTTCCAGTAACAACAGTCCCACGGATTCTGTGTTCCTTTCTGCCTCTTTCTGATCGAATCCAGCCCCATTATCTTTGACCACAAGTTCCAGTGTGCCTGGCTTCCCAACAAGACTGACCTCGATCTTCCCACCACGGTCATCAAATGCATGCTTATAGGCATTGGTGATAAGTTCGCAGACCAGCAAACCAAGTGGTGTCAATCGATCCACGTCGACTTTTGCCGAAACAATATCCCAGTGAAGAGCAACATCAGCGTTGCCAAGACTTTCAGACAACAACTCAAGCAGATTTTCCAGGAACGGCTTTACATCTATCTTTGTCGAGCTGGGCTTCCCGTGATTATAGATGTGATCATGCACCAGTGCCATCGTCCGTGCCCTGTTGGCCGCATCGCGACGACTGCCTGTTGCGGGGGAACCCGACTGACTTCGGCGAATATCCATATTGAGCAAGCTGGTGAGTATCTGCAGGTTGTTTTTGGTGCGGTGATGTATTTCCGAGAGAAAAGTGTCTTTGCTTGCCGCCAGACGTTTCTGGGAAAGATATGACCGGTATAAGAAATAGGTCACCAACCCGATACTGATTGCAATCGCAAAGATCAAAATTGTCTGCAAGCGCGATTGTTCGAGTTTGAGGTCGGCAATGAGTGCCTGATCCTGCATCGTAGAAAGGCGGGCTTCACGATCGCGCAATTCAAACAACAGCTGACTGTTTGCTATTGCCTTTACTTTCTCCTGATCAAACCGACTGTTGCTCAGTTGGAGAGCAACATCCAAATAAGGTGTTGCATCAACAGGGCGGCCGAGAGCGATGAACAATGCTCCCATGCTTTCCGCATATTCCTGAGCCCAGAATGTATTGCCTGGATTTTCTAGCAGCCCGTCGGTCCCACTTCCGTCAGGCTCCATAATCTGCCGGGCACGACCCAGTGCACCTTGTGCCTGGGTGAACTGTTTGCTTTCAATATATCGGGCCGCCAACCAGTTCAGTGCGTTCGCTGCTTCGGAGGGGTCCCGGTTTTGTAGGATCTGATCGATCGACCTTTCAGCCATCAGGATCGCCGTTTCGGATTGCCCTGATCCATGAAGGGCGACGGCATTTTGATAGTTTATCAGCCCATTCATTCTCGAACTGTCAGAATCTTTGCTATATCTACGGGCCTCGTCAAATGCGGTAATTGCTGCATCAAACTGTTCTTCTAAAGACAGTGCAGTACCGAGATTTGTGTAAACCGCGATAAGCCTGTCCACGTTCTCCGGACTATATTTTTTATATATTGCAATTGCTTGGCGATATAATTTGATCGCTTGGATATTGTCGCCAAGGTCTGAGAATATGTTTCCAATATTTGCATAGATGATCCCAGTTCCGGCAAAATCTCCGTTTGCTTCGAACACGGCGAGGGACTTTTGATACTGCTCAATGGCGACATCATATTCGCCGTCAACTTTGGCGCGAATAGCCAAGGCATTGTATATGAAGGGTAGCAATCCCGACATCTTTCCTTCTAGCGCCAGGCCGAGGGCCTGTTGCAGATAGCTCTCCATGACCGCATGATCACCGCCCAGCCTGAAAACTCTGATGGCCCGTGCAAAATATATGTGCGCTTTTGAAAGGTCATCGTTTCTAAAATTTGCTTGAGCCATAAGGTCGTCCAGGCGTTTGCCCGTTTCCGCTCCTGGCATGTGGGAATAATAACGTGCGGCATATGCCTTGAGAGGGAGCGCAGCATCGGGAACCAGTTTGCTGGCTAGATCTTCATACTGACTTGGGTCGATGGATTGCGGAAGCCGCGTTACATAGTCTCGAATAATGCTGACTTGTTCGTCTGGACTCAGGCTTGGGAGTTTCTCAACACATTCCCGCGCGGCCTCCATTCTCCGGTCCTCCGAAACCAGTGTGTTTTGCCACAAAAGGTCGCAATGGGTTTTGTTTTGGGCAAAGGTTACATTGGATCCAGAAATTGTGAGAGATGATACCGCCAGCAGCAGCGCAACAATTCGCCAAAATCTATAGTCGGGTTTCGTTCCCGCTCTAACTTTTCTCATGGTTTTCTCTCCAGAGCGGAAAAAGATATCATTCAATCGAGAGGACAACAATTAGGCCTTTCTGCCTATATAGGGCGGCTGCCTTGGCCGGACTTTTCTTTCCGCTTTCGATTATCACATTGTCGGTTGTGCGTTCGTAACGCCCGAAGAATTGCCAGTTTTTGAGTAAATAGTCACCGGATGAATGTTGAATCTCGAAAAAATGTACCCGAATTGCAAAGATTTTTGCGCGGGTTCTGGCAGAGAGAATGCCAACGAAGGATTGGCAATTCATAACTGCATGAAACCTAGAATTGCTGAGGTTTTATCGTCGCGAGCCAAAAAGTGCATTTGCCTTTCTGGGATGCCGTAACCCGAAGACCGTTGCCGAAAGGAAGATCATGGGACTACTGGTTGATGGAAAATGGAAAGATGAGTGGTATGACACCGAAAGTTCCGGTGGCAAATTTGTTCGGATGGATGCAGGTTTTCGCAATTGGGTCACAGCTGACGGCAGCCCGGGGCCAAGCGGACAGGGTGGGTTTCATGCTGAGCCTGGTCGATATCATCTCTATATATCGCATGCCTGCCCGTGGGCAAACAGGACAGCAATTTTCAGAAAATTGAAGAAGCTCGAAGATGTCGTCAGCCTGTCTGTCGTCGATTTTTTCATGGGCAGCGAAGGTTGGACCTTCGGAAATGAGCCGGACGGGTCAACCCAGGACACATTGCTCGAAATGGATCGAATGCATCAAGTTTATAAAGCTGCCCGGCCGGACTATACTGGCAGGGTAACCGTTCCGGTTCTTTGGGATAAACTCCAGGCAACCATCGTATCAAATGAATCCAGTGAAATCATTCGCATGTTCAACTCCGCTTTTGCGGCACTAACCGATGTGCAATATGATTTTTACCCCGTCGCATTGCGAGATGAAATCGACACGCTCAACCAACGAATATATGATTGTGTGAACAATGGTGTTTACAAATGCGGCTTCGCAACAACCCAAGACGCCTATGAGCAGGCCTTTCATCCACTATTCGAAACGCTGGATTTTCTTGAGCATCATCTCGAAGTCAACCGCTATTTGCTCGGCGATCAGATGACAGAAGCCGATTGGCGGCTGTTCACGACATTGGTGAGATTTGACCCGGTCTATGTCGGTCATTTCAAGTGCAACAAAAAGCGTATCGCGGACTATCCCAACCTGTCCAACTATACTCGCGAACTCTATCAATGGCCCGGTGTGGCGGACACCATCAACATGCGGCATATCAAGGGCCATTATTATTATAGTCACGACATGATCAACCCCACACGGGTGATCCCAATGGGTCCCGAGATCGATTATTCTGCGGCGCACGACAGAAATCGATTGAAGTGTTTTGACTGAAATTCTGTCCCCCAACACGCTTTACAGGAGATCAAAATGACGAAGGTGCTAGTGCTTTATTATTCCGGCTATGGGCATGTTGAAACCATGGCGAACGCGGTTGTCGAAGGCGTTGAGGCTGCGGGTGCCATTGCGTCGCTCAAACGAGTGCCGGAACTCATGTCTCCTGAAATCGCTGAGAAGCACGGCTTTAAAACAGATCAGGCGGCTCCAATCGCCGCTCCAACCGAGCTCGCGGAATATGATGCGATCATTTTTGGGACGCCCACCCGGTTTGGAAATATGGCGTCGCAGATGCGGAGCTTTCTTGATCAAACCGGAGGGCTTTGGGCAGAGGGCAAGCTGATCGGCAAGGCTGCTTCCGTGTTCACCTCGACCGGCACCGGCGGTGGTCAAGAGACTACTATCACCTCTTTCCATAGCAACCTGTTGCATCACGGGATGGTTGTAATTGGGCTTCCCTATAGTGCGCCAGAGCTGACGGATATTAGCGAGCTACGAGGTGGATCTCCATATGGCGCGGCCACGATTGCCGGCCCGGATGGGTCCCGCAATCCTTCCGAACGAGAACTTTCATTAGCGCGGCAGCAAGGAGAGCATGTCTCAAAAATCGCGCTGAAATTGTCTGCATGACTATTCCAAACTGCACCGTTGTGGATTGAACTCTCGTTGGCAAATGCCATCAAAAGCGTGCTGAAATCTTACGAAAAAGATCAGCCGCGATCGAATTGAAACCATGTATTACCAAGGAAACTAAAGGCCATGAAACAGACTTCGACCTCTGGTTCTGCCGTACAGATTGCCGGGAAATTTTTTGACCATTACAATGCACAGGACGTGCCATCGATGGTTGCCATGTTCGAGCCCGATGGATTGGTCGAATATGTGCCGTTCGCTCTTTCAGGCCCGGTGGAGGAGATCGGTCCTGGCAGTTGGGGCGTGTTGATTAATTCGTTCCCAGACCTGCGTAACAAGGTGAATTCAATGTGGCAGAGTTCGGATGACGACTTTGCTTTTGTCGATGTGAACATTCTCGGAACCCAACAGCAAGAAGCGTTCGGTGTCCCGAGCAAGGGCAAGGCCTATGACCTACGTCATTTTTTCATTTTCAAGTTAAACGCCCGCGGAAAAATTGCCCACGTGACCAGCTTTTGGGACAATGCCGATTGGTATAGCCAGCTGGGTAAGACGCAAATTGACTAGCCGTTACCGAATCACAAATTCCTCCCGGAGATAACTCAATGTCCAGCAACGAAATGCCCAAGAAAATCCTGATCATTCTCACATCTCACGATCGCCTGGGCGATACTGGGGAGAAAACAGGATTCTGGCTCGAGGAGCTAGCTGCGCCATATTATGTTTTCAAGGATGCTGGGCATGATCTAACTCTTGCTTCCCCGCTGGGCGGGCAACCACCACTGGACCCAAAGTCTTCCGCCGACGATTTTCAAACGCATGCTACGCGCAGATTTAATGCAGATGGTGACGCCAAAGCGCAGCTTGCAGACACCCATGTTTTGTCGCAAATGGATGCCACAGAATTCGATGCGGTGTTCTACCCTGGCGGCCATGGCCCGCTTTGGGATCTTGTGTCCGATGCGCATTCCATTCGATTGGTTGAGGACTTCTGGAGTCAGGATAAACCTGTTGCCGCTGTGTGTCATGCTTCCATAGTTTTGGCCGACGCCAAAGACCGAAATGGCGAGTTTATTGTCAAGGGACGGCAGATTACTGGTTTTACAAATGGAGAAGAAGAGGCGGTTGGCTTGACCGATATTGTCCCTCTCCTGGTTGAAGACACACTGATTAGTCGTGGCGGAAAATATAAGAAAATCGAGGACTTCGCGCCATTTATTCAAACTGATGGTAAATTGATTACCGGTCAGAATCCTGCATCATCTGAACCAGTAGCGATCGAGCTTCTCAATATATTGAAATAGATTCCTGATGCCGCCTCCGGTTGCGCAGAGCTTAACACGGGATCCAGATCTGATCCTGCTATTGACTCCATGATTTTATTTCGTATACGTACTATATAGTTCACATACGAAATAAAATCATGCGACAGCCGAAAATCTTTTATCTGATGCAAAAGGCGCATAGTGCCTTGTTCCGAGCAGCTGATCGCTTTCTCGGAGAAGAGGTTGGCCTGACGTCATCTCAACATGCCGTACTGTTGATTCTCGTGAAGCGAGACGGGCTACCCATCTCGGCAATCGCCAAAGAGTTGAACATGGGGAAGTCCAGTCTAACAGGTTTGATTGACCGTATGTCCAAAAAGGGTTTGGTTTCCCGCCAGCAAAGTGCGGCAGATGCGCGGAGCTTTGAAATCCATATTGAAGATCATGGTCGCCAGTTGGTCAAAGCTACACTTCCTGGAACGAAGCGGATCAACAGCGACATTCTTGCGACATTCTCTGCGCAGGAACAATCAACTATCGAAAAGTTTCTCGAACATTTGGCCAACAATGCCGACGATATTGTGGCCACGCAATCCTTGAAAAATCCTCAGGAAAGAAAAGTAAAATGAATCAAGATATCATCATCTCGACCGAAGACCGGGTTACCACCCTGACTATTTCCCGCACCGATAAGAAAAACGCGATCACTCAATCAATGTATGCCGCGATGGCTGATGCCATTATCGACTATGGTAGTGACGAAAACGCGCGGGCGTTTGTCATTACCGGCGATGGCGACATGTTTACTGCTGGCAACGACTTGCAGGATTTTTCCACCGGCGGTGGGAGCAAGGATGAAATACCGCCCGTATCGCGCTTTTTATATGCGGTGAGGGATTGTCCCAAAACCGTTCTCGCAGCTGTCAATGGCCCAGCGATAGGCGTTGGTCTTACGATGTTGTTGCATTGTGATCTTGTCTATGCAGGCAGAAGTGCAACCTTCAATGCGCCATTTGTCAAACTGGGTCTGGTTCCGGAAGCCGCATCATCATTGCTGCTGCCGGCTGCCGTCGGAATGGCCGTTGCCAATGATATTCTATTGGCTGGTCGAACACTCGATGCGGAGGAGGCATTGCGTTTCGGATTAATTGCACGGATCTACCCGGACGCGGAATTGCAACAAGCGGTTCATCAAATCGCTCTTCATATCGCCGGCTCCGCTCCCAATGCACTCAAACAGTCAAAGTTGCTCATCCGCAATCAACGCGAAAAAATCGCAGATCAAATGCACGCAGAAGCCAAATTATTTGTAGCCCAGCTTAACTCGCCGGACTTTGCAGAGAGCGTAGCCGCAATGATGGAAAAACGAACTCCCGTTTATGGCTAGATTATTGAGTTTGCCGGGAGAGACCATGTCACAAGGCTCAAAGCCATGAGCTTCCGCGGATCATTTCGCGTCGCGGTCGATATGCTGACATTGCCCTAGACTCAGATTAGGGCGATGAGTTTCTGCGCTCGGCTATTACTCATGTCAGGCGGAAGTAAAGGCCCCGGCCTAGCCGGAAGCGCTGGTATCAGGGCAGGGGGCATTCGCCAACCGGCACAACCACTATTGACCTTATTTACAATAACGATGAGGCCGTGTAATGCATTGTTTCGTTGGTGATTTTCTCACGGGGCATCTGGGGGACTCAGCCAATTCAACGCGGGGATTGATTTTATGTTTGATTTAAGTGGACATGTCGCTTTGGTGACGGGCGGCAATGGCGGCTTAGGCTTGGCGATGGCCAAAGGACTGGTGAAAGCTGGCAGCGCCGTCGCAATCTGGGGGCGCAACCCGGAGAAAAATGAGGCGGCATTGAAAGAGCTGCATGATATGGGCGGTGATGCAGCCGTGTTTTCATGCGATGTCACCGATGTCGAGCAAGTTAATGCTGCTTTTGCTGAGACACTAAAGCGATTTCAAAAAGTGGATAGCTGTTTTGCCAATGCAGGTGGCGGATCCGCGGGTATGCTGCACCAGACAAGCGAAGATGCGTGGACAGCGACGGTGGATATGAACCTTACCAGCGTGGTGAATACCTATAAGCCGGTAATCGCTCATCTTTTGGAACGCGGACAAGGCGGCAAATTGATCGTCACTTCCTCTGCTGCCGCAATAATGGGTATGCCAATGGGTAGTGGTTATTCGACAACTAAGGCGGCGGTCACCGGTTTGACACGTGCTCTGGCAATTGAATTGGGGAAAGCAAATATTCAGGTCAATGCGATCCTGCCCGGATATATCGAAACGGATATGTCGCTCAATACTCCACAGATATTTCGGGATGCATGCAAGCGCCGCTCGGCTTCAGGTGAGGTTGGGAAGCTTGAGGATATGGAAGGGATCGCCGTCTATCTGGCGTCACAGCAAAGTAATTTTATGACTGGTCAATCGCTCGTTATCGACGGCGGCCATTCCATTCATCCACTTTAGCATGTGAGTCAGTTCTTTTCGCCAAAAGAAGGTTGTCAGAGCGTTCGCTTCAAGGGTTGAAGGCGCGTACTGTAATCATTCTGTACGGCATTAAGTGATCCCAAAATCATGGTGACCGTTATGTTCTCAACCTCTTCCCTGCTCATATCGCCGTGGAGATAATAGGCCCCTGCAGTTGCCGGGAGGCCGAAGGAAATATCGGTTGCAGCTCTTGCCAAGCTTTTGGGAATATCGAAGTTACGCGACACAATGTCGGCGATATAGTTGACGGCATCATCGCGGCTATAGTCTGTTGGATCATGACCGTCGGAAACGCTTGGTTCGGCCTGCAAGCGTTCGATAATTAATCCGCGCTCCTCAATATATTTGAGATATTGATGTGTGACGCCGCGTACCAGCTCTTCAAATGTCTGGGCCGCTTCCGCCTCCTGCACCTGAAGCCGCCGCAAGCGTTTTAGCTCTCGTCTCAACAGCGCGCGGAGCAGTTCTGTGAGACTGTCAAAATAGGTGTAGACGAGCGATTTGCTAATTCCTGCCTCTTTGCCAATCAGTTCCATGCTCAGCACGGCCACGCCGTTATTCGCAACAATATCCGCCGTATGATCGAGGATCAACGACTTGCGTTTTTCGGGACTGAGGCGCCGCCTTTTGATGAGAGTTTCTTTATTCATTGTTTCAGTTGTTACCATATAATCATCTGTTGATGAACCGCGAAGCCTGTCAGCATAATGGCGGCTCTTAAAAAGTTGTCGGATCGATCCACATCATATCGTCAATTGATTCCGTTTTTTGTGCTGAGATATTTTCCTGAACCGAGATTACATTTCCGTCGGGATCATAGGTGTAATAGATTTTCCAGCCTTTGCTAATTTTGGCCGGTCCAACCATTTTAATGCCCAGCTTTGCCAGCCGATCACGCTCTGCATCGGCATCGGTGACTTCAAATGCGGTCATGCTGTAGCCGATCTGATCAACGTCAGCTGGTTCAGTGCGATCCGGTGTAGCTGGTTGGACAAATTCCCAAAATTCAAGCTCGAGATTGCGGACAGCAAACCATGCACTGCGAAGCGCTACCCCATCAATCGCCACGATATTGTCCATATTTGGAAAATTTGAATATTCTCCGCGTCGTCGCGGTCCATAGCCGATAAACTTGGTGTAGAAGTCAGCCACCCTGTCAGCATCTGGCGTTGCCCCGCCAATGTGGGTTATCCACGCACTGTCTTGGCGGCGGGGTCTATCGACGGTTTCATTTTCAATGATCGTGCCATCAGGATCTCGGCCATAGGCATAGGTGACACCATAGCCGCCCAAATCGACTGGCGCATTTCGTGACACCATATCCAGTCCCTTTTCTTGAAATTTCGGCAGGGCTGGGTTGGTCGCCGGAGACTGAAAGCAGATATGGGTATATCCCGGACCAATGACCGGTTTGACATAAGGTGGCGCTTTGGCATCCGGATCAAAATCAACCAGTTTAACAAAAACCGTCGGGGTTTTGATAAGCGCAACTTCGATGTTACCATATTGCCTGGAAGTCATTTCGGGGTGATAGACATCGCTGGCAGCGACCTGATACCGACTGACCAGTTCAAACGGAACGGCCTGCTGATAAAAAGCAATGCTCTGATCAATATCGGACACCGTCTTGCCAATGAACCGTACCCCTTTGATTCTGGTGTCACCCAGACTTTCCGGGCGAAAAAAGGGGGTTTGGACTATTCGCGGCGGGCTGGCTTTGGTGGCGGTAGAGTCAACAGGAGCTGCTTGCATACAAGATGCCAGGCCGAGGCTGATGGTCATGCCAATACAGATTTTTGAAATTCTCGATTTAGACATGGATGGTTTCCTCAATCAGCGCCGTAAACCAGCATTACATTGCCGGGAATCTGACCAAATTTGTCATAACCACTGTTTACGATTAACAAGCCGCCAGCAACAATAGGGCCGGCCGAGTCAATTGAACCTCCCCGCGCGCTCACACCGTTCAGTGTTTCATATTCCCGACGGGTATCTGTGCTCCACAATATCTCTCCACTGTCCGCGCTATAAGCGCGCAGGATGCCATTGAGCGCACCGGCGAATACAACCCCAGGCGTGATCGTCGGAGGAGCGGATAATGCGGTCATGCATTTATGGGCTTTTTCTTCGCATACATTGGGCTCAAACTTGCTCCACAATGCTTTGCCAGTTGCCGGATCATATCCGTGCAGGCCCTGACGTGAGGGGCCAGTTGCAAACCGGTTACCTGGTGTATCTGCAATGCCAACAAAGAGCGTTTCACCATCGGTAGCCATGCCCCAGTGAACACCGCCATTAAAGCCGCCCATTCCGGCGCGCGTTTCCCACAGTATTTTGCCGCCGGCATCAGGATCAATGCCAAAGAGCATCCCTGATTTTTGCCCAGCGAGAATAATGTCCTTGCCATTGGCCAAGGTCGTCAGAATCGGCGGTGCACCAAAATCAAAGTCGGGACCGTCTTCCTTGGGACAATTGACCTGCGATCCGTTCCGCCCACACGCGGCGTTCCAGGCATCGCCTGCAATCGTCTGCTGGACCCACTCGACCGCTCCGGTATCAAGTTTCAAAGCAATGATGGCATCGCTCTTGTCGTTGGCCGGCGATGAGTAATTTTCCCCCGTCCCGACATAGAGCAGCTTGCGTTTGGCATCGACCGTCGGAGTCGACCAGATCGGTGCGCCCGATGGTCCGTAATTTTGTGCGCCCGCCTTGTTCTTGCTTGTCTTTTTCGGTTCGGGAACTGTGTAAAATCGCCATACGGGCTCTCCCGATTTCGCTTCCAATGCGATCACACCGCCGCGGAAGGTGCAACATTCATAATCCGGAAGATAAGCATTGATAATCTCAAGCGAGGACATCGGAACATAGAGACGCCCTTTGTGCAACGTAATCGAGCCCGTAATCGTTCCGACGGGATGGTCGCGGATCGAGCGGGTCCAGATCAATTCTCCATTCTTGGCATCGACAGCATAAACATTCGCATCGACATCACCAAAGTATAGTGTCTTTGCGTTGCCGTTTCTGTCTGTTGAAATGGTCGGTGCATTCCGCACTTCTGCCTTGGCCTCAAATGTCCACCAGACACATCCGGTTTCGGAATCCAAAGCATAGAATAGGCCGCTCTGGCTTCCGGTAAAAATTGCTTCCTTGGTCACGGCCGGCTGGGAGCGGGCCCTTGCTGATCCAGGAAAACCAAAAGCCCATTTCAGTTTTAATTTGGATGCATCGGCGGCCGTGATGCCGGCATTGGCAGTGGGCTGGTAACGGACATTGCGTTTGCTGTTACCCCAGCGATTCCAAAGCGGTTTGGAGAGACTTAATCGCCCTTCGCACTGGTTCTTTTCGGCGTTGGCCAATGCGCTTTCGCTGCTTGGGCTGGCTAGATAGTCGGCAATGATCCGGATCTCGATTGGAGACATCATCGACGCCTGTTCTTTCATGATACCGGTTGAAAGTGACGTCCTGATCGCTTCAACTCCATATAGCTGGATAGCTGCCTTGGTTGGCGCCTCTGTAGTGCCGCCATCGTGGCATGCTGCGCAGTGTTTTTGGTAAAGCCCTTCGCCAGGATTGCCTTGTGCTTGTGTTTGTTCCGAATCCAGGATTTCGGGATCGGAATCGATTTGCTGGCAAGCTGACAGGCCAATGGTAACCAATGTAAGCGCTGCAGATAGTGACAGAAATCCACGCATTATGCTTCTTGCATTCCTCAGATCTGGCGCATCCGGTAAGAATAGTTTGACAGGTGCAGCCTATTGTTGTTGACTATTAGTACAATAACGAGCCATTCTTATAAATCAATGGCTAAGACGCAGGAGAGGGAGAGACTTTGGCATCTCTGAAGAGCATAGCTGTGCTGATTGGACTGTTCATCCTTACAAGCTGTATGGCCGCCAGTGCCGATGGTGAGGATTTTGCAGCGATAGAGTCGATTCAAACTAAAGATGTTCCCGATCCGGCCGTCATCTTCGCCAATGCAAGCGCATCAGGCGACGTCAAATATAAGGAAGGTTATTTCGGTTCCGGCGATACGCGGTTACATTATGTTGAGGCCGGTGAGGGGCCACTGATCCTTTTCTACCATGGCTTCCCTTCCTTCTGGTACAGTTGGTTTGATCAGATGGAGGCGCTGAAAGGTCGGTATCGGGTTGTCGCCGTGGATGCTCTCGGTTCTGGCTTGTCGGCAAAGCCGTTAAATCTGGAGCCATATGATATAGCCAGACTGGCCGCCCAACTGGATGCGCTTTCCCTCCATTTGGGAGGTGATGAGAAATATGTACTGATTGGCCATGACTGGGGATCGGTACTCGCACTTTCCTATGCACAGGCCTATCCGGACCGTCTCCATAAAGTTGTGGGAATGAGCGCACCTCCGCTCAACCTTTTTCTCGGTTATGCAGCAAATGACAAAGAGCAACAGCGCCGAAACCAATATATGCAGCGGTTCCGCGGTACGACTTTGGAAATGCTAAAGTCTAGCAATGCCATAGAGACAGCGCGAACGTCTGCCTATGGAGCCCTGGTCAAACGCGGTGATCTTTCCCGCGAAGAATTTGAACTTTTTAAAAATGCGCTATCGAGTAACGAAATGCTTTACGCTGCGATGAACTGGTATCGTGCAAATATTCCCCCGTTTGAGGACGTTTCGGATGCTGATCTTTGGCCAGGACCCAATGCCAGGATCACAATGCCGGGGCTGTTTATCTGGGGAGAAGAAGACCAGGTTTTTGTGCCTGAGCTCATTGATAAAGTCGACAATGCAGGAACGGATATGCGAACGATCCGGCTTGAAGGGATCAATCATTGGACATCGATGCAAGAACCGGAACGGGCGACAAAGGCGATCATTGATTTTCTGGGAGAATAGACTGATGCGAAATATGCCTGTGAGAAGTTCAACATTCAAGCTGCGCGGCGCAATGGCTCTCTTGGCTGCAACATTGCTGTCGGCTTGCGCGGCAAATCAGGTAGGGACAGAAGCCACCCCTAAGGTTCCAGAAACCGAAGCTACCCTTGTTGAACGATCCAAGGAGATCCATCGGCAGAGTCTGGTCCTGGATGCCCATGCGGATATTGTTCTGCCATCCACATCCAAAACCTATCTTGGTGCCGATGGTTTATCAAAGGTAGCACCAGCGAAGTTGAGAGCGGGGGGGATTGGTGCCGTCGTCATGTCGGTTGCCGTGGGCCCGGGGTCGAGGACAAAAGAAGGCCGTATGCTGGCGAGGGCCGAAGCCGATGAGAAGCTGGCCGCTGTTTCATATTTGATCGAGCAAGATCAAAACCTGGCTCTGGCATTATCGCCGACCGACGTAGAGAAGCTGCATGCTGGCGGAAAAACTGCGATGCTGTTGGGCTTCCAGAATGCAAGGGCACTCAATGGACAAGTCGATGCACTTGATCAATTTTATGCAGCAGGGGTTCGCATATTCGGCTTGAATCATTTGGGGCATAACGACTTTTCAGACAGTTCACGCCCATTATACATTGCCGAGACGCGCTCCTACGAACCCACTGCACATGGCGGCTTGTCGCAATTGGGTGCTGCGGCTATCCAGCGCATCAACGCGCTAGGAGGCATAATAGATGTTTCGCAAATGTCTAAGTCCGCGACAATACAGGCAGTTAAGCTTTCGCGATCTCCAGTGATTGCCAGCCATTCGAATGCGCGCAAGCTGTCTGATGTGTCGCGCAATCTTTCGGACGAAGAAATAGATCTCATTGCGAAAGCAGGCGGCGTGGTTCATCTGGCGGCCTTTGGCGCCTATCTTGTCAATCTGTCCGATGCAGAGCTACTGGGCTCGATACTAAAAGTCCGCCGGGATGCCGGGCTGCCTGATGCCTATTCCTATCCCTATGAACTCTATTGGGAAATCCCGGACCTGGAAAAACGCCAGGCATTCTTAAGGGCTATGCGAGATGTGATTGGTCCGGGCTCTGTCGATCGTCTGGTCGATCATATCGACTATATAGTGAGCCGCGTAGGTATCGATCATGTCGGGATTGGGAGTGATTTCAATCATGGCGGCGGCGTAGCTGGTTTTGTGGATGCCAGTGAGGCACCGAACGTAACCCTTGCCTTGGTTAGGCGCGGCTATTCAGCCAATCAAATCAAGAAAATCTGGGGTGAAAATTTCCTCAGAGTGTTTCGCGTAGCTCAGAATGCGGCCGATGAAACCAACTAAGAGCCATGATTGGCAGGGGAGCTGTATAAATATGTCGGAACCGATATCTGATTTGAAGCTTATTCAATTGCTGTTGACTAATCGTCTAATTACATTAACTCTTCGTCTTGGAGAGAAAAATTAATCGCCACAAAAAGGCGCTGGAATCAAATTTCGATGTTTGAGATCCAGAATTTCAGGAGGGGACCATTATGAATAAATCTCTATTGCGTTGCACAAGTGCGCTTAGCGCCGTCATATTGTCGGCTACAGCAGCGCCCAATATTGCTCATGCCCAGGACGTACAAGAGGCCGATGACGACGAAAATATCATCGTCGTAACCGGTAGTTTTATTCGAGGCACTCCAGAAGATGCCGCCCAACCGGTGGATGTTTTTTCTTCCGCTGACCTGGATACTGCAGGTGTTTCTTCTCCGCTTGAATTCATCAAGGATCTGCCTCAAGTCGGCAGCGTCCTCGGCGATACCAACCAGTTTTCAACTGCCGCACAAGGCAATCAAGGTCTCGGTTCCATCAACTTGCGTGGTTTGGGACCACAGCGGACCTTGGTTCTTTTTAACGGCAGAAGAACATTCACCGCACCGGGTGCTGTCGGAGGCGGCTTTGGCGATACAAATGCTATCCCTCTTTTTGCGCTCGAACGCATTGAAATTCTTAAAGATGGCGCGGCTGCGACCTATGGTTCAGACGCTATTGCCGGCGTGGCCAACTTTATCACCAAAAGCGGTTTTGAAGGCGTCGAGATCAAAAGCGACTATGAATTTGTCAATGGCTCCGATGACAATTACACCGCTTCGATATTGGTCGGCAAAACATTTGGCGATGTGAATATTCTGGCAGGCTTCGGCTGGCAGCATCGTTCGGAGTTACCTACGACCGAACGTGATTATGCATCTCAACCCTATGAAGTGAATCCAGCAGCATGGTCTGCCCTGGCGACGCCTGGTACATTTTCCGTCGTTGGGGCGGGGGGCGCAGTCCCCATTGCTCCAGGTGTTGCGCTTCAACCCGACAGAGGCTGTGCCGAACTTGGGGGCGTTCCAGATGGTGTGCTTTGCCGGTTCAGCTTTATTCCGTTCGACAATCTTGTTGAAGATACAGATCGCTATCAAGGCTATATTCAAGCAGACGTCGATCTGTCCGATACTTTCCGGTTTCGTGGTGAATTTACCTATGCGCAGACCGATCTTGACTTCATCCGTACTTCTCCCGGTTTTCCGCCGCTTCAGGGACCAGGCGGAGCGCAACTGGGCGGCGGCTTTACGGTATCCCCAAATAACCCAGGCGTAGCACCTTTCGTGGCGCAAAACGGTCTGACCGGGACGCCCGCTGCCATTGGCATTTTTCTCTGGCGTCCTTTCGGTTGGTTGGGAAATCCACTCGACGAGACAAGAGGGTCGGGGCGTCAGTTCGTGAACAGCAAAGCCTATCGCTTCTCCGGTACTTTCGAAAAGGATTTTTCAGAGACATTCCGAGGGCAATTCTCGCTCACGATGATGAACTATGATCGTCGCGGCGGTTCGCCCGGAATCGTTGGTTCCAGATTGCAGTCAGCATTAAACGGTCTTGGTGGTCCGGATTGTAATGGCGTTACGCCAGGATCGCCCGGATGTTTGTGGTTCAATCCATTTGTGAATGCCGGGCCGCGCAATCCAGCGCTGGATCTCGACAACCCCTTCTTTGTTCCTGGGGCTGAAAATAGTCCAGAGCTTGTCGATTGGCTAACGGAAGAAAATGGTAACGATCAAAGCGAGGATACGGTCGTCGCAGACTTGATTTTTTCTGGCGAACTTGGATTAGATCTTGGAGGCGGCGCGATCGGTTGGGCAGCTGGTGCGCAATATCGCAAAACCCGGTTTAACAACAAACCGCTCAATTCTTTCGGTAATCTAGATTTGAATCCTTGCCCAATCTTGGGACAGCAGGATTGTGACCCTGCGCTTCAGGGGGCCGGGTCCTTTATTTTCCTTGGCGGCCAGAGAAACATTGACCTTACACAGGATGTCAAAGCGGTTTTTGCAGAAGTTGCCGTTCCGATTAGCGATACACTCGAAATTACCGCCGCAGCTCGTTTCGAAGATTATGGTGGTTCCATTGGCTCCACTTTTAATCCGAAAGGTTCGATACGTTGGGAGCCAACAGATTGGTTAGTGCTTCGCGGGTCGGTTGGTACGACCTTCCGCGCACCTCTTGCATCCCAGGTATCCGTCGCTGGCGTGACATCCCTCGCGGGGCTCGCAGCCGCAGCTGGTAACTTCAAGGCGGTCGATATCTTTGGCAATCCGGATGATCTCGGTCCAGAAACGGCCTTCACCTATAATGCCGGTGCTATTGTCGACTTTGGTGGCTTCAATTTCTCGGTGGACTATTGGAGCTTTGATTTCAAAGACGAAATCACCACGACTGATGGCCAAGCCATTGCCAGCAGTGTTGTTCCAACTCCCGGTGGCCTCGCTGATTGTTCAAGTCCATTTGTAGATTTGATCACGTTTGACGGAGGCGCCTGTGTTCAGGGCACTACGACAGGTTTGAATATCTCTCGTGTGTTCAGCCAATGGGTCAATGGTCCAAAAACCAAAACAACCGGATTGGATTTTGCGGCATCATATACAACAGATATCGGGAATGGCGTTCTGACCATAGGTGCGAATGCCAGCCATATTTTGACTTATGATGTTGGCGATTTCACCCTCGACGGTAACTTCTTGCGCGCCGGGTTTAGTGCTGTCGGTTTGGCCAATCTCGACCGCAATCCGGGCACCATTGCACCATGGAGAGGCAATGCATATGTCAACTTCAACATCAGTGGTTTGAATGCACGTTATGGCGTGAAATATGTCGATGGTGTTCGAGATGAACGTTATGCAGAAACACCCAATTTTGAGGTCGTTCCGAACTTTGGCACTACATTCTTTGGAGAGACTGTCTCAAGCTTCACGCAGCATGACTTCCATCTGGCATATGATTTACCAATCAACGCTTTCGATGCACAGCTGCAATTCTCGGTCGAGAATTTCACCAATGCAGACGCGCCAGATGCACGCACACCATTGGGTTACAATCCGTTTACGGGCAACCCACTGGGTCGGATTTGGAGACTTGGCGCTAAAGTCGGCTTCTAGCCTGTGGGGACAGGCTAGTCGCGCACTAGTCAGGTTCAATCTCTCTCGATACTGACTAGAAAATCAGGGGTAGGCAGAAATGCTTACCCCTTTTTTTATAGGCGGTTCCAAAATAGTCTCTTTGCTCGCTCTTTGTTGGTGATCTGCAAATAGTGCGATCAGCAGAGAAGCAGAGAAGAGGAGTTTTCAATCTCCCTAAATCATGCTGCCCTGATCAACTGTCCAGGCCTTGCCCCGGTAGACTGGTCAAATCTTCGGATCACCTCTCCAGAAACAATCGTTGCATCATAGCCGGTTGCCCGTTGATGCAGACGTTGCCCACCCGCAGGCAGATCCTGAACGATTTCCGGCAGATGCAGTTTCAGGCCTTGGAGATTGATGACATTGATATCGGCTTTGGCGCCGGGCTTCAACAAACCACGGTTCGGCAGCCCGACCGCTTTGGCGGCCTTGTGGGACAGCATGTGGACTGCTTCAGAAAGATCAAATCTCAAATCTCCGGGATTCTGCACAAACTGGGTCAGCAAGAATGTCGAGTAGCTGGCATCGCATATCGCGCCATAATGGGCGCCGCCATCGCCTAAACCGGGAATGCAATGCGGATGGCTGAGCATTTCGTGAGCGCTATCGAGTGTGGCATCCTCATAATTGCCCAGAGCGGCCAGGAACAGTCCTTTGCCTTCGGTTTCCAAAAGCCGGTCATAGGCTATCTCCTGCGGAGAACAACCTTTTGCCTTGGCCTGTCCCGCCATGCTCTTTTCCTTTGGTGGAGCATAATCTGGCGGATCATCAAGAGGAAAGAGCCAATTCCAATCGCGGGCCAGTTCATTGAACGGATGACCCTTTTCAAAATCCTCGGTGATCAGCGCTTCGCGTAGCTCTGGATCGCGCATAGCTGCAACCTGCTCTTCAACAGACAGGTGGGCAATTTTGGACCAGCTTGGGCAAAGGACAAAGGGATGTACGGTCAATTCGAGGCCTGCGATCAAACCGATCGGGCGCGGCATGATCTGTGCTGTGGCCTTGCCACCATTGGCATTGGTTTGATCAATCATATCGAGCACCTTGCGCCAGCGCGGTGGTCCGTCATTTCCCGAAGCCAGGGTAAAGGTGGCGGGCCGTCCGCTCGCCTCGACCACACGCTCGATGACTTTATATTCCTTATCCCAGCCGACAAAGGCGTCGAGCACGACCTGAAACGTGCCGGATCCCGCGTCGGCCATCCCGCTACATATGGCTTCCAGTTCCTGCACATCCGCTTCGAATGTCGGAATGCTGCCACCATCTGCGGTTTTGTGAATAGACAATCGCGAAGTCGCAAAACCCAGCGCACCTGCCTCTATGGCTTCCTTGGAAAGCTTGCGCATCAGCGCTAGATCATTGGCATTGGCCGGTTCTCGCGAAGCGCCACGCTCACCCATGGCATAAACCCGAAGCGGGGAGTGGGGCAGGTAGGCTGCTACATCAATATCGCGTTTGCCTTTCGCCACCGTGTCCAGATATTCAGGGAATGTTTCCCAGTTCCACGGCAGGCCATCGGCCATAACAACCCCGGGTATATCCTCGACGCCTTCCATGACATTGATCAGCAGATCATGATCGTCCTTGCGGCACGGTGCGAACCCGACACCGCAATTGCCCATTACCGCCGTGGTTACGCCATGTGAGGATGAGGGGCTTAATTCTTCCGCCCAAATGCACTGGCCGTCATAATGGGTATGCACATCGATAAAGCCCGGCGTCACTATCCGGTCTGTCGCATCAATTTCCTCGCGACCTTTGCCGGTCACCTCACCAATGGCGGTAATTTTGCCATTTGAAACGGCAATATCGCCTTCCATCAACGCACCGCCGCTCCCATCGGCGATAGTGCCGCCCCGGATTACCAGATCATGTTCCAAGTTCATCTCTTATCCTCTGATTGCTCGTACTAAGCCGCCAATCAGCGAACCCAGGACAAATATATAAATGGGCGGCATGCTGAGATAAATCCACAGCAACCGCTTTTCCGGAGCCTTATGATAACCCAAAGCATAGCCCACACGCATGAATGGCCAGATCAGACCAATGGCGGCGGCCCAAACCGGATCGACTATGTAAGCGAACAGCCATAGTCCCGGCAAGAATAACACAAGATGTTCAAGCGTATTGTGATGGGCGCGGACATAGCGTTCATATTCCGGTGGCCCGCTATGGGATGGTGCCTCCACCTTGAACCTGCCGCGCGCCAGGCCAGCCATTAGCAAGGTGAAATAATAGGCCAGCAAAGCCAGCGCACTGACGATAACAACATAGACGTAATAATCCATCGTAACTTGACTTCCCACGCTTTGTTTGCCTGATCATAGACTTTGCGATCCGCATAACCATACTGCATTTGGATAAGGCTTCGCGGAATTCCCGACCCGTTCGAGATCACGCATTATTGGGGGCATTGCAGGGAAGGGGGGTGATCTGGGCGCAGGTGAACCGCTGTTTGGGGTCAGAATTCCTGCAAAGCGGATGCAAATCTGGTTTGCAATGTGGTCGAAAAACGAACTTTTCAAATATGGCTATTCCGATCTCATCAAATGTCAGCCATCGACCATCTTGCTTTTCAAGTATGGGCTGTCATACGAACCAATCATCAAAGGAGTTATGGGCATGTTTCGATTTGGGTTCGGTGTTGCTATTTCGGCGCTTTTGGCAAGTACGTCGGCTATCGCAGGAACGCATGCGGACATAGATGCCAAGGAACAAACGCATATTTCCAACGAAGTTAAGGATTTTCACAATAGCATTGCGGTACTTGATTCTCATCTCGATACACCACGGCTCTTTCACACAGATGATTATGACTTCAAAGAGCGCGGAAGCTGGAAAGATAATCGTACGCACGTTGATTTGCAGCGGATGAACGAAGGCGGCCTCGATGGCGGTTTTTGGGTTATCTATACGGCGCAGGGCGCTTTGGACAGCGCGGGTTATCAGTCTGCACGAAGCAGTGCTCTTTTGCGTCAGACAGCCATTCGTGAATTTGCCGCCAAATATCACTCCGAAGTTGCTCTCGCATTTAGCGCGGACGATGCTGACCGAATTCTGTCTGAGGGCAGAAAGGTTGTTTTCCAAAGTATGGAGAATGCATATCCTTTGGGTGCAGACCTGACCTTGCTGAAGCATTTTTATAAGAGCGGCTTGCGCATGATTGGCCCGGTACATTTTGCCTCCAATCAGTTTGCGGACAGTGCAACGGATAAAGAGCAACCCTTTGACGGGTTGAGCCCGCTGGGTGAAGAACTGATCCGTGAAGCAAATCGTCTGGGTCTTATCGTCGATGGTAGCCATTCCAGCGACGAAGCAACACGGGATATGATTGATCTTTCCAAAACGCCTATCATTCTTTCGCATACCGGCGCCAATGCGATTTATGATCATCCACGCAATATTCCAGACCAGCTGCTGAAAGAATTGGCAGCAAGTGGCGGTGTTATTCAGATGAATATATTTGCCTCATACCTTGAAAAACTGGAGCCATCCCCAGAGCGCATTGCTGCACAGAAAGACTTGGAATCCCGCTGGATTGCGCAATTTGGATCGGTCGAAGCTGTTCCAACAGATGTCGCTCAGGCCGCTCAAGTGCAATTGAATGCACGTCATCCGGCTCCTCGCTCAAGCTATGAAAAATTTCTTGAACATACTTTCCATGTTCTCAAGCTCATCGGCCCAAATCATGTTGGAATCAGCGGTGATTGGGATGGTGGCGGTGGCGTTAATGGTTTGATCGATGTCTCTATGTTGCAAAGAATCACAAATGACCTCCTGAAAGCAGGATATTCCAAAACGGATGTGGAGAATATCTGGGGCGGCAATATGATGCGACTGTTACGCGCCGCGGAAGCTGCAAAAACGGCAGATGTCCGCTCGCCAAATATCCTGAACTAGCTTTGCCTGGGGGCAGCTGTCCGATAGGATCACTCTTCGGTTTCTCCGGCCGATGCTGATAGGCTAGGATGGTTTGCTTTTGGCATTTCTCTCGCCTGCCTACCTGTCTGATGTTATTATTTCGGCAAAGAAGGAGCTTGATAAATCTCATGAGAGAAAACCAGAAACATCGACCTCTTGAACAATTTACTATCGGCATTCTCGGTGGTTGTTCAAATGTCGCGACTGGAGAGTATTATAAATTGATCAATTCAGCTGCAAATCAGAAGCTTGGCGGTTGGGATATTGCTGAGACGCTGATCGTCGGGATGAATTTTGGAAATATTGAAGCTTTTGTTCGTACAGAAGATTGGGATGGTCTGACCGGCTATATGAACGACAGGGTGCGGCGATTGGTGGCTGGTGGCGCTGATATACTATTGTGTGTTTCAAACACGCTGCATCGCTATCTTGAGCCAATTGCGGCTAGCCACAAGATTGACATGATTCATATCGCCGATCCCACAGGCAATGCCATTCGCGAACAGGAACTAAAGCGGATTGCGCTGTTTGGAACTCGGCCTGTTATGGAAATGAACTATATCAAAGACCGTTACCGTGACCGTTTTGGCCTAGAGATTGTAATTCCTAATCCGCAAGAATGTGAAGATATTGACCGGATCATATTTGACGAGTTGGTGAAGTCTGAAGTTCACGAGTCGTCTCGCCAACGATATCTGGAGATTGCTGACCGTCTTGTAATAGATAAAGGAGTTGAGGGGGTTATCCTTGGTTGTACAGAAATCTTCTTATTGTTGCGGCAACAAGATCGGGTAAATCTTCCGATGTTCAATACCGCCCAACTGCACTGTGATGCCGCGGTAGACCGTGCCCTTGAAAAGAGCCACTTGGCCTCTGTCGAATGATGGAAACAATATTGAGGAATATATATCCATCAACTGCAGATATTTACCTCCGCTTTGGACGCAGAAAGTAGCCGTCAGGAACTATCAAAAACCTTTTGAAACTTGGTCTTTCAAGCGATTCAATCAAACAGTATTGACATTAAATCGATATATATCGATATATATCGATATGCGAAAAACCAGAGCACCTTCTAAGGCAGCCAAGTTAGCTTTGATCTCTCTGCTTGATGCGCCTCAGGGAATGTATGGTTATGAAATTATGCAATCAGCCGGGATAAAGCCCGGCACACTTTATCCGATGCTGGCTAGGCTGGAAGATCAGAATATCCTTGTTTCTCATTGGCAAGAAGCAAGCGTTGCGGGCCGACCGCCAAGACATATTTATAAGCTTTCAGAAACAGGGCGTGTTTTAGCGAAGAGTCTGATTGACAACTCTCATTTAGCATCCACCCCCGAACTAAAATTGAAGCCCATATGATGCGCCACCAACTGATGCGTTTGATAGACTTTCTGACGCCGGAACATCGGAAAAAATGGGCGCAGGCAATGCGTGCTGAAATTTATGCCCTCGACAATGAAAGAGACGCCTTAACATTCGCGCTGGGTTGTTTGATCGGCTGCTTTCGCTTTCATCTGGAAATCAAAATCACACCTGGAAAGACATGGGGTAATATTATGAAAGATAGATTCACTGTTTTGACATTTTTCTCAGGCTTGATGGCATGTCTAATAGGATTGATTTATCTTTTTGTTTCTGGCGCTCCGCAGACAATGATCCTCATTAATGGTGCGGCCTTGCTCATCGGCCTTTTGCTGGCAATTGCCGTTAAACTTTCCGTACGGATAACAGATAGTATTGTTACCCTGTTCGCGATCATTGGTTCTTTGAGCCTGTTTGCCACCGCTACTGTTGGCTACGCTATTGAAGACGCAAGAAGATGGCTGCTGTTGGGACCTTTTTTCATTCAAACTAGCCTCATTCTTCTGCCACTAATCGCTCTAAGCTTTGCGAGAATTCAAAGTTTCTGGACCATGTTGGCGGTCATTACAGCCGGTTTCGCAATGGCTGTTCAACCGGATCGCGCAATGGCAGCCATGCTGTTTGCAGCGGTTGCCGTTATTTGCTGGATGCGACCAAGCAGGTGGGCTTTTACCGCTTCCACTTTTTGTGCAATTGCTTTTTTGGCAACATTGTTTCTCCCCGACCGTTTGCCTGCTGTTCCGTTCGTTGATCATATTCTTTGGACAGCCTTTGATGTAAATATAATGGTCGGGTTATCGCTCTGGATTGGCTGCGCGGCATTATTATGCCCGATTTTTTTGCTTCCAAGGAACGAACGAACGGTTATTCACCTAACGTTCGTAACCTGCTGGTTCGCACTCATTGCAGCGGCGGCAATGGGTGCATATCCGACGCCAATCGTTGGATATGGAGCCAGCGCAATTATTGGATATTTCTTGAGTCTGATTTTCGTGCAACCGGCAGCAGGAATGCGCTCAGCTAGGGATAGTGGCACTACAAGATTGTCCGATACCGACAGCGGTGGCTTGCCACTTCGAATGGACCATCCTTCCTTCGCCTTGTCATGATATCGGCATGCTGTGCCACAGAAGATGTCAAGAGAGACCGCTTTTCTAAAAAACTTTTGGTATCCCACTAATCCGCGTTCGGGAGGTTGCCGCAGCATTGCTAGTGTCAGCATTTGGCGCATATTGGCTTTGTGGAAGTTACTTTTGTTCTGAAAACCGAAGCCTGGGCAAATATGTGCCCATATAAACCCAGCAGCCACAGCAAAAGAAATTCCACCCATGGGGCTTTCCTTTATACGAATCTCGTATATAGAGGTTATACGAATGTCGTATAAAGGAAAGCCGATTAGATTATTCTTCCCCTTCGCGCCAGCAATGCTGATCGCTGGCCGCATTGGCCTCGCATCGCTTTTCATACTGGGCGGGATCAACAAATTACTTAGCTATGGTTCGACACTCGACAATATGCGCAATGTCGGTCTGGAGCCCGCTGGTGTTCTTTTGCCGCTTGTCATTGCACTTGAGATTGGCGCCGGCAGTCTCGTTGCAATTGGGCGCTGGATGGCGCCGCTTGCTGCACTAGGCTTGGCCGGTTTTACGCTGGCAACCAATCTGGCATTCCACGATTTCTGGACCATGGAGGGGGAGCGTGCTGCCTTTGAGCTTTCTCTCTTCTTTAAGAATATTTCTATCGCTGGCGCTCTTATATTTCTCGCCGGCGCGTTATCGAAAGAAGTTTCGGAATGAGCAAACCAGAAGAAGACCTGCTTGCTGGTATAAGGGTGCTTCTGCGTATCTTCACAGTCGATGAAACGCGGTTCCCGCCTGCGGAAGGGCGGATCAAATATAATGCGATAGACTTTCAAGCACTCCATTTTATTGCGGAAAATAGCGATTGCAGTGGTGCTGCACTGGCCAGTTTTCTGGGTGTACCGGCAACAACGGCCCAATCGGTTATCGAGCGATTGATACATCGTGGCTATGTTGCTCGTGGTTCCGGCACTGGGCGTGCAATTGCGCTTTCGTTGTCGAAAGAAGGGCAGGGCATCTGTGCTGCAATCCGACGTCAGGACATTTCCAACTGTGGCACGATGCTCAATGCGCTGCCGGAAAATGAGCGTTCTGATTTCGCAGCAAAGATACATATCATTGCGCAAGCGCTTGAATCGGTAGAAACCAAATGAGCGCAACAGAGATATTGAACCAGCTTATCCCGAAAAAGCGTGAAGAAGGTCTTGATTGGGCATTGCGGGTTGATCGGAACCTCTGCCTTGGTCCGCCCCAATTCAAACATATGAGCGGCGGGGCTTGCACAGCAGCGATGATCAGTGCGATGGAACAGGAAATCGGGAAGCCAGTCATCCAGGCTGCGACACAGTTTCTTTTTTCGCCAAAAGCAGAAGAAATAGCCTCCATCACTGTGGACGTTAGTAGGACAGGTCGATCAATTTGTCAGGCTCAGGCTAGCTTGTCAGTGGGCTCTGAAACGACTGCGACGCTGTCAGCTACGCTTGGGGCAAAAAAAGATATCGGTTCATTCGCCTGGACCAAGTACGAAAATGCTGAAATCCCTGACAATTGCCCGCGCATTCCATTCGTTCGGGAAGATCCAGGCGACTTGCATTCGCATCTCGACATGCGGCTGGCCGAAACACCCGGTAGCGGAGGCATGCGCTTCTGGGTGAAGACACCTGATAACTTCCTCGAAAAAGCATCGGCCTTTCTGGCTCTGATCGCAGATTATCTTCCAGAAGCGATACATTTTAATATAGGACAAAGCGCCGGTGCTGTTAGTCTTGATAACTCCGTTCGCATTGTCAGGCATGAGGCAACAGACTGGTTATTGTGTCACACGCAATTGCTGAGTATCTCGGACGGTATTTTCCACGGGCACATGGATCTTTTCGCCGACAATGGCAGCCTTCTTGCGACTGCCTCCCAATCCGGAGTTGTTCGTTTGTCGGCTTAGACCCTTTGTGTATTCAGCAATGCGGGTTTCTTGTGTCCGCTATGGGCGCAAAAGCGGACGTTAGCGTTATAACATCATACTCGACCAGCGGTTCAGTTTATGGCCTGATCTCCCAGGGAAAGGTTGGTTCGTCAACGAACCTGAATAAAATTTCTATCGAGCATTGTAACCTTGAGGCCGGATCCGGCGAAACTTAGGTATCTTGGGAGATGCCAAATGAAGTTAAGGGACCTGGAATATATTACTGCCATTGATCGGCACCTCAATTTCGGTAGGGCTGCGGAAGCCTGCAATGTTTCTCAGCCAGCACTATCAGCGCAGGTTAAAAAGCTTGAAGAACGGCTGGGCGTGGAGATTTTTGCGCGCACCAATCAAAGGGTGATGGCGACAGAAGCAGGTCACCGGATTATCGAAACAGCCAGAGACATGCTGAAATCTGCGCGTCAGATTAGAGACTATGCGGCGGAGTATAGGGATCCCATATCTGTTCCATTGAAAATCGGTATCTTCCCGACATTGGCACCTTTTATTGTTCCTTATGTGGCGGGAACCGTGAAAAACCTTAGCCAAGAAATGAAAATGATCTTCCGTGAGGCGCCGTCCAAACAGTTGATATCCGAGCTCGAAAACCGCCGCATCGATATAGCAATGGTCAGTGGTCCCGTGGACCATCCCTCAGCCAATTTCACACCGGTATTTCGGGAGGATTTGTTGCTGGCGGTTTGCAAAAACCATCGCCTGGCCAATCGAAACCGGATAGCGGCAGAAGAAATTCCGATCGAAGAACTGGTGCTGCTGGACGAGGATCACTGCCTGCGCGAGGATACTTTGCGACTGTGCAATAGCAAGAATGTCGGGATTGATATGCCCGAGGATCTGGCGGCCACAAGCCTGCTGACGGCAACGCATTATATCACCCAGGGATTTGGGTCGACGTTGGTCCCGGCGCTGGCGAGAAACTTTCTGGGTGCTGCCAATCCGGATGTGAACATGGTGGCGATTGATGATCCGGGCTATAGTCGAACCATCGGTTTCCTGTCCCGGAAAGGATGTCCGCGCGAGCATATTCTTCTTGCATTATGTGACAAAATTCGTGCCGACCCACCTCCTGGAGTGGCGCCGGTCATGTAAAATGACAGCCTGTCGGTGATTGCAAAAAACTGCTTTTTTCAGCCTGTCCGGTTTCCGGATGGGCCTTTCGTATTTATCATTCTAAATCATATACTTAGACGATAATATTTGCTTATGATAGTCATCAATAGCTTATATTATACAAGCTGAACTTCTCCCCATATCACACCGCTCCAGAAGGTACGGCGCTCAGAACTTGCCGTGCCGCGGGATTGTTTTCCGCAAACAGGAAGGTGTAAGAAAAATGACTAAATTCCCCCTTAGTTCGGCGCGCTCTGTGTCGACAAAGTTGCTTGTGGCGTCGTCCACAATTGCCATGCTGGCATCTGCGCAAGCCCATGCACAGCAGATCATTAATGATGGCGACAATATCACTGTCACCAGTGCGGCGGATGGCGAGACCATCAGCGCAGCCGCTGGTGTCACCAGCACCGTTGACGGTGCCCCCGTTGTGGTCGTCAGCAATAATGACGTGACCCTGGATAATGCCGGAACCTTACGCACCACCGGTGTGACTCAGACGGTTCAGGTGAATGCCGGCACAACGGGTGCCACGATAAACAATGCTGCGACCGGCGTGCTTGAAGCTGATTCGCGCGTTCTTAATTTCGATGGCACCGATGCGGTGCTGAACAATGACGGTATCATTCGGGGTACTGGCAGTCAGCGCAACGGAGCCGTTTATGGCAACCGGACATCAAACAATATCGCGATCAACAATAGTGCAACCGGATTGATTGACGCCGGTGTGGAAGGTGCTGGAATCGCAATTGAAGTTGGCGGCGGTGGCGCTCCCCGCGGCGGTTCCATAGTCAATGTCGGTACGGTTCAAGGGCGAGGACAGGCGGCGCCAACAGGCGGTACAGCCGGTGATGGCCTGCGGTTTTTTGGACCCGGATTGGCTCCTGCCTATGTCTATAATGGCAACATTACCAATAGCGGCACGATCGCATCCGAATCGACACAAGGCACCGTTGCCGGTATTCGCTTCGCCAACCGGATTGGATTTCAGGGCGTCCTAGAAAATCAGGCCGGGGGCACCATCTCTGGCGCACAAAACGGCCTGTATTTCGGCAATGACGCTGACCATAGCGGCGGTGTGGTCAACAATGCAGGAACAATCTCTTCCGACAGCCGCGCGTTGAACATTGACGGCACTGGCCTGGTCATCAACAATACGGGTTCTATTCTAGGCACCGGTAATCAGCGCAATGGTACGGTCTATGCGGATAGCACTGCGCAAGACTTCGTCCTCAACAATGACGGTACAATCGATGCAGGCGCAGCCAATCAAGGCGCTGGCTTCTCAGTTGAACTCAGCGAGGCAGGTAATGCCTTCGCGATCAATAACACCGGCACCGTGCAAGGTCGCGGGCAGGCATCTGCTGGTGCAGCTGCCGCCGGTGACGGTCTACGTTTTGAGCGTGCACGTAACGCAGGTGTGCTCGACGGTTCGACAACTGGACTCTTTACCGGTGAAATTGTGAACTCTGGTCTTATCGACTCCGAAAGTACGCAGGGTACCGCTGCCGGTATCCGTTTTGTGAACGGAGTGTCCTTCTCAGGCACCATCGACAACCAGGCTGGAGGTACCATCTCTGGCGCGCAAAATGGGCTGTATTTCGGTAATGCGACCCCAGCGGGTGGCGGCGATTTCAACGGCGCAGTTGTCAACAACGCAGGTGTTATTTCTTCTGACAGCCGGGCACTGAATATTGATGGCGCCGGCTTGGTTATCAACAACTTCGCTGATGGACAGATTATTGGCACCAACAATCAGCGCAATGGTACCGTCTACGCCGACAGCACCGCGCAGGATTTCACATTGAACAATGATGGCGTCATTGATGCCGGTTCCAGTAATCAGGGTGCAGGTTTTTCGGTCGAATTGAGCGAGGCAGGTAATGCTTTCACGATCAACAACACTGGCACTGTGCAAGGCCGCGGCAATGCGGGTGCTGGTCTTGCGACCGCAGGCGACGGACTGCGTTTTGAGCGCACGCGCAATGCGGGTGTGCTGGATGGTACGTCAACGGGTCTGTTTACGGGCAATATTACCAATAGCGGGACCATCAACAGTGAAGCCGCCAATGGCACAGTCGGTGGCATCCGTTTTGTGAACGGTGTATCCTTCTCGGGTACCATCGAAAATCAGGCCGGTGGCACCATTTCTGGTGTGCAAAATGGCCTGTATTTCGGCAATGCGACGCCAACGGGCGGTGGTGACTTTAGCGGCGCTGTCGTCAACAACGCGGGCATCATCTCGTCCGACAGCCGGGCACTGAATATTGATGGCAGCGGTCTGGTGATCAACAACCTTTCCGGCGGTCAAATTCTGGGCACAGGCAATCAGCGCAACGGTACCGTCTATGCAGACAGCACGGCACAAGATTTTATCCTAAACAATGACGGTATAATCGATGCTGGAGCGGCCAATGAAGGTGCTGGTTTCTCTGTAGAACTCAGCGAAGCCGGCAATGCCTTCACGGTCAACAACACGGGCACCGTGCAAGGTCGTGGTCAGGCATCTGCCGGTGCAGCCGCTGCTGGTGACGGCCTGCGTTTTGAACGCGCACGGGTTGCGGGACTGCTTGACGGTTCAACAACTGGACTCTTTACCGGTGATATTGTGAACTCCGGCGTGATTAACGCCGAAAGCACGCAAGGCACAGCGGCCGGTATCCGCTTTGTGAACGGCGTATCTTTCTCCGGCACCATCGACAACCAAGCAGGTGGTACCATCTCCGGTGCGCAAAATGGCCTGTATTTTGGCAATGCGACGCCAGCAGGCGGTGGTGATTTCACCGGCGCTGTTGTCAACAATGCGGGCATCATCTCGTCCGACAGCCGGGCACTGAATATTGATGGCAGTGGTCTGGTCGTCAACAATACAGGCTCCATTCTGGCCACAGGTAATCAGCGTAACGGCACTGTCTATGCAGATAGCACTGCGCAGGATTTTGTTCTGAACAATGATGGTTTGATCGACGCGGTCTCGGGCAACCAGGGCGCGGGTTTCTCCGTAGAACTCTCTGCTGCTGGAAACGCGTTCGAGATTGACAATAGTGGGACTATTCAGGGTCGCGGCACGGCCGCTGCCGGTTTGGCTGCGGCAGGTGATGGCCTTCGTTTTGAACGGGCGCGTAATGCGGGCGTTCTGGACGGTACATCAACGGGACTATTCACCGGTAACATCACCAATAGCGGTCTGATCGACAGTGAAGGTGACAGCGGAACGACCGCTGGTATCCGCTTTGTGAATGGTGTCAGCTTTAATGGTACCATTACAAATGCCGCTGGTGCGACTATTTCAGGCGTTCAAAACGGACTATATTTTGGCAATGCTACACCGGCAGGTGGTGGTGATTTCACCGGTGCTGTCGTCAACAACGCCGGAACCATCTCGTCAGGAAGCCGCGCGCTGAATATTGATGGCACTGGATTGGTGGTCAACAATAGCGGTACCATCATCGGTACCGGAGCGCAGCGTAACGGCACGGTCTATGCCGACGGTACGGCCAACAATTTTGCGTTGAACAACAGCGGTACGATTGATGCCGGCGTGGCCGGCTCCGGTGTGTCTTTCCAGCTTGGAACAGCGGATGGTGACGTGCGCAGTTTTACGTTGATCAATGACGGTACGATCGCCGGTCGCGGCGATGCGCAGCCTTCAGGAGCCTCTGCCGGACTGCGTCTGTTCAATGGTGCCGGGGCAGGAACCACGGTAACGGTGGCAGATGATATCGTGAATAACGGTGCTATCTCCTCTGAAACCGGTCCTGCACTGCTCATTGAGAATATCGCCTTTACCGGGAGCTTCATCAATAACGGCAGCCTGACAGGCCCAGTTGCTGTTGATGCGTCGTCCGCGCTCTCTGGTTTGAACTTTGTTCAGAATGGCGGTGCAATCACTGGCGACTTCATTGGCTCGGCGCAAGCGGATAGCCTGTCCTTTGCCGGTGGAACCAGCGTTTTGGCCGGTGATATAAGCGGGAATGTTGCGGTTGATGTGACGGCACCAAGCACGGTGACGATTTCAGGCGTAAGAAGCCTGGAAGGCTCCCTTTCCGTTGACGGTACATTGGCCTTCGACTTGGGCGCTGACAGCCTTGCGGTAGATGGCGATACCAGCTTTGCTGCAGGTAGCGTCGTGAATATCTCCACCAATCAGACCTCTGCAGGGCTGTTACTGGATGCTCCGATCAATGTTCTTACCGAAACTGGTACGTTCACGGACAATGGCGTGACGGTGAATGTTATCGATGATGATTTCCTGATCGACTATCAGGTCGACCTGGGATCAATTACGGTAACACCAACTGCCGCAGAGCTTGGCAATGTGTCTGCTGATGCGAACATCTCGGGCTTTGGTTCTGCCATTACGTCGGCTGTATCCAACGGCCGCCTGTCGGATGCTGTATTTGACGGATTGAATGCTGCTTCCAGCACAGCGGAATTCGAGGCAACGGCTCTTACTCTTCTGCCCGCGATTAATGACGGCGTGGCCAGAGAGATTTTCGAGACCCAGCGTTTTGCCAGCAGCTTGCTGACGGATCGTTTGTCAGGTGATGAGACCGGTATCTGGGGTCAGATATTCTATCGCAACGCAGACCGCGATGCCGATAGTCTGAGCGCTCTGGGCTATGATGCCGATACCATCGGCTTCACTCTCGGTCTTGACAAGAGCATTGGAGAAACTGCCAAAGTGGGCGTATTGCTGAACTATGCTGACATCGACATTGATGCCAACGGTCTGGCCGGTGCACAAACTGATGTGAACAGCTATCAGATATCTGCTTATGCAGGCCTCGATTTCGGAGCGGCCTTCGTCAATGCAGAGCTGGGCTATTCTTTCAACGATGTTGAAAGCAGCCGCACGGCTGTGGGTGTACTGATTACCAGTGAATCCGATGCAGATGGCGTGATCGCTAGCCTGTCGAGCGGTTATCGACTGGAGACCGGTAACTTCACCCTGACACCATCAGCAGGGCTGCGCTATGCTAGCCTGTCTCAGGACAGCTTCACCGAAACCGGCGGTCTGGGTCTGACCCTCGATATCGATCGCTCAGAGTTCCTGGAAGCGACGGTGGGCTTGCAGCTGGCCGGCAAGGTTGATGAAACGAAAGACCTGTCGATCGTGCCATTCGCCAACATTGGCTACAGCTATGACTTGATTGGCGATGGCGTGGGCGTGAACAGCAGCTTCAACGACGGACTGGACAGCTTCCAGTTAACAGCGGGAGAATCTTCTCAATCCCGCTTTGACCTGGGTGCTGGCCTCAACCTGATCAACAAGAGCGGGTTGAGTATCGGAGCCGAATATCGGGGACGTTTTGCATCCGATTACCAGTCCCATTCGGGCGGAATCAAGGTCCGCTTTGCGTTCTGAGTAAAAAGCTGACCCTTTCGTCCGGGAAAGCCGGCTGGTGGGAACATCAGCCGGCTTTTTCTGTTCAGCTAATTGCATTCAGAACTTGATATTTGCCGTTCCAACGTCCGCTTTCGGGATAAAGCAGTCACTATAACCTTTTGACACGGCCAACTTTACATTTTGGTTCAAAGAGAAGAATAATGCCTTATGAAAGATCAGATTAGTGCCAAAGGAAAATGCCCAAATTGCGCGCATCCAATATCATTCCTCTCCGCTGCCTTTAAGGGCCATAAGACTATCGAAAAATGCAGGAAATGTGGTTTGAGTATCAAGAAGCAAAGGCTGCGCTTTTTCCCAATCGTAATAGCCGTCACGATTGTATTATTGATCGCTCCGGCGATGGGAATTGGCGGCCTGGCTCTGTGGTTGGTATTGTTGATATGTGTTGTATATGTCGCTTTAGACGCGAAGTATTTTTCTACTATCGAGCAAGCAGAAACTGAAATATTCGACTAACTAAATCCGTTCCATAGATTGGAGCCAGACGCGATTTCTAGTGTCCGCTTTCGGGATAGAACGGACAGAACGCTGACATCCATGGCTACGGTTGGACTCAGGTGGGGAAAGGATTAGGAACGTGGTGCCCATCAAGCTGGTCACAACCGAAAGAGCAAAGAATGGCGTTGGTAACTCTGAAATATGCTCTAAAGCTTTCGTCTGCATATGGTTATCTAGCAGACGAGGACTTTGAAAAATCATACTCCTTGCTTTCTGAATATTATGAGATTTTGAGGGAAGAAAAAACTCAGCGCAGTCAGTTCTTCTTCTTAGACATGTTAATGTCCGAAACTTCTCTAAAAACCAATCGATTAGAACAATCTAGAGAAAAAGCGGTAAGCGCAAAACATAAGATTGAACGAAATTCTCGCCTCAATGACCAAGAAAAGCTGTATTTATCTGCATACTGCAATAGCTTACTCCGGGCGGGCGGTCATGAAGATGATGAACCAGATATCGACTATCGCAAGAGTGATTGGTCTCAAGTGAGGAAAAAATTCTTCAAACGCTTTCCACTGAAAATTCCTGGCAAAATTCCGGGTCTGAAATATTGATCTTATCAAGCCGATTTGTGATCAACATAATGTCCGCTTTCTGGGATAAAGCAGTCATTGCCGTTATGAGCGCAACAGCGGGTTGTCTCCGATCATGATTTGCTCTGGCGCTTTTTCTTCGGCTTTCTTGCCCGTAGCGCCACATCAAGGGCCTTTTTCGCCCAATCCATGAAAACGTCAGGTTCATCATATAGTGCTTCGGGTAACTCGTAATAGGATGCCACGTCTTGTTTTCCGTTCTTTGTTTCGAAAACAAATGGTCTTTTATCTTCTTCTTAAAAATAGATCCTGTTGGTATCATCGACCTTCAGGTAGAGAGTCTCGCTTGCGACCAGGCCGAACATCAGATCACCATCAGGCAACCTAATGAAAACCCCATCTACACCAAACATGCTCTTGGTCTTGATCGGACCAAGCGGCTCAAATAGCTCTTCCAAAAATGCTTTATATTCAGGACTGACGGGCATCGCATGCTCCCATGTTTTGAATATGTGTGATCGCCCACTCGTACGACTATTCTCTGTAATAACACGCGAAGTGAATATGATCACCTGTCGATTTATGATCTGAATTTGACGCCCGAGAACATTATTTTCAACGAGTTTTCAGATCAGACGAACGTCCGCTATCGGGATATTGCGGTAAGTTGATGAAGCCCGTTGAACTCAGGGCTTGCTACCACGGATGTGATTTCCCGATCTTCATAAGGCATCCGCCTTCAGTCAAAACGGTTGCCCGACTGTTGACGTTCATCCGAATCCCCGCTAAGGGCCGCGCTTCTGTTGCGGTGTGATCCGTCATACCCGCAGAAAACTTACATAGGCAAAACACTTTCGGCGATTGGGCCGTCAGAGTAACCCTAGTTTATCTAGATCCAATAAGGTGAAGACTTTATGCCAACGATTAATCAGCTCGTCCGTAAAGGGCGGGTGCCACAGAAGACGAAGTCCAAAGTGCCGGCCATGGAAGCCAACCCGCAGAAACGCGGCGTTTGTACCCGTGTCTACACAACGACTCCAAAGAAACCAAACTCCGCTCTGCGTAAGGTTGCCAAGGTTCGCCTGACCAACCAGCGTGAGGTCATCAGCTATATTCCCGGTGAAGGTCATAACCTTCAGGAGCATAGTGTTGTTCTCATTCGCGGCGGCCGTGTGCGCGACCTTCCCGGTGTGCGTTACCATGTGCTGCGCGGTGTTCTAGATACGCAAGGCGTTAAGGACCGGAAGCAATCCCGTTCCAAATATGGCGCCAAGCGTCCTAAATAATCGGTTCAGTAGGAGTTATATAATATGGCACGTCGTCGTCGTCCCGAGAAACGGGTAATCCTTCCTGATCCAAAGTTTAAGGATCAGGTCCTTTCCAAATTCATGAACAACCTAATGCAGGATGGTAAGAAATCTGTTGCAGAACGTATCGTTTATGGCGCGCTGGATAGCGTAGAAGCCAAAGCGAAAAAAGATCCACTGCAGATGTTCCATGATGCGCTCAACAACATCAAGCCGGGCATTGAAGTGCGCAGCCGCCGTGTTGGTGGTGCGACCTATCAGGTTCCGGTTGAAGTGCGTCCTGAGCGTGCACAGGCTCTGGCCATCCGCTGGATGATCAGCGCCGCGCGTGCGCGTAGCGAGACCACAATGGCAGCGCGTCTGTCCGGTGAAATTCTTGATGCTTCTAATAATCGCGGCAACGCGGTGAAGAAGCGTGAAGATTCGCACAAGATGGCTGAAGCCAACCGCGCATTTGCACATTACCGCTGGTAACATTATATAGAGGCGCGGGAGGTCGCAGATCTCTCTGTAAATCCCGCGCTTTTCACATTGTTGTATTTGTAACCAATCAGGGCTGGTCATCGCTGGCCCCTTTCACTATATGGGCGGCGCTAATTGGGGCCCCTTAATTCTGGAGTAAAGACTATGGCACGCAGCCATCCGCTCGAACGATATCGCAATATTGGCATTATGGCCCATATTGATGCCGGTAAAACGACCACCACGGAACGTATCCTGTATTACACGGGTAAGTCCTACAAGATTGGCGAAGTGCATGATGGCGCGGCGACCATGGATTGGATGGAGCAAGAGCAAGAGCGTGGTATTACCATTACCTCTGCGGCGACCACCTGCTTCTGGAATGCGGAAGACCGCAAGGGCCCAGAGCACCGGATTAACATCATTGATACGCCAGGCCACGTTGACTTCACCATTGAAGTTGAGCGTTCGCTGCGTGTGCTCGATGGCGCGGTCGCTTGTTTTGATGGCGTTGCTGGTGTGGAGCCGCAGTCTGAAACCGTATGGCGTCAGGCTGACAAATATAAAGTGCCACGGATGTGCTTCATCAACAAGCTCGACCGGACTGGTGCGAACTTTGAATTCTGCGTAAACTCCATCGTTGAGCGCCTCGGCGCGACACCGGCTGTGCTTTATCTGCCTATCGGCATCGAAGCGAGCCTGGTCGGTCTGGTTGACCTGGTTAACCAACGTTCGATTACTTGGAAAAACGAAGATCTTGGCGCTGAATATACCTATGGTGAAATTCCAGAGGACATGGTTGACCAAGCCGCTGAATATCGTGAAAAGCTTATCGAGCTTGCTGTTGAGCAGGACGATGATGTGATGGAACAATATCTGGAAGGTAACGAGCCTGATGCAGCAACTTTGAAGTCGCTCATCCGTAAAGGCACGCTGAACCAGAGCTTTGTGCCTGTGCTTTGTGGTTCGGCCTTTAAGAATAAGGGTGTTCAGCCACTGCTTGACGCGGTTGTTGATTATATGCCGAGCCCGCTCGACGTTGATGCCATTAAAGGTGTCGCGATGGACGGCGAAACCGAAGACGTTCGCCCTTCCAGCGATGACGAGCCATTTTCTGCACTGGCCTTTAAAGTCATGAACGATCCGTTCGTGGGGACACTGACCTTTGCGCGTATCTATTCCGGCAAGCTGGAAAAAGGCACCGTATTGAACTCGGTCAAAGACAAAAAAGAGAAAGTCGGCCGTATTTTGGAAATGCACTCCAATGACCGCAAGGACATTGAAGAAGCCTTTGCAGGCGACATTATCGCGTTGGCAGGCATGAAGACCACCACGACTGGTGACACGCTTTGTGCAGCTGAAGCGCCAATCATTCTTGAGCGGATGGAATTTCCGGATCCGGTTATTGAGCTTTCGGTTGAGCCGAAAACCAAGGCCGACCAAGAGAAGATGGGTGTTGCGCTTAATCGTTTGGCTGCTGAAGATCCGTCATTCCGTGTCACGACTGACCATGAATCCGGTCAGACGATCATTAAAGGCATGGGCGAGCTTCACCTCGACATCCTGGTCGATCGTATGAAGCGTGAGTTTAAAGTGGAAGCCAATGTTGGTGCACCGCAAGTTGCTTATCGCGAGTCCCTCGGCAAGGCTGTCGACACGGACTATACGCATAAGAAACAGTCCGGTGGTTCCGGTCAGTTCGCGCGTATCAAGTTCGAAGTCACTCCTGGCGAGCGCGGTGCAGGCATTACCTTTGAAGACGAAATCAAGGGCGGTAACATTCCAAAGGAATATATCCCTTCTGTTGAAAAAGGTATGCGCGAAACAGCTGAAACCGGTTCTTTGATCGGCTTCCCGATCATCGACTTTAACATTCGTGTTTATGATGGCGCTTACCACGATGTTGACTCTTCGGCGCTGGCATTTGAAATTGCGGCTCGTGCTGCGATGCGTGAAGCGGCTCAGAAGTCTGGTATCAAGCTGCTTGAGCCCATCATGAAAGTCGAAGTGATTACGCCGGAAGACTATCTTGGTGACGTGATTGGCGATCTCAACTCTCGCCGTGGTCAGATCCAGGGTACCGACACGCGCGGTATCGCTCAGGCCGTTGACGCTATGGTGCCGCTGGCCAATATGTTTGGTTATGTGAACGAGCTGCGCTCTTTCACACAGGGTCGCGCGCAATATTCGATGCAGTTTTCTCATTATGAGCAGGTGCCGAATAATGTAGCGGAAGAATTGAAGGAGAAGATGGCTTAATCGCCGCTTCTCTGAATACGAGTAACCGCGCTTACCTTTTGGTTCTGGGTCAAGAAAAAAGCCTAGAAGTTAAAAGGGTGTTGACAGATTTGGATAGTCTCGCCAAAGCGCGGCACAGACTATCAAGACGATAGAAATTAGAGGTAAGAAAAAATGGCAAAAGCAAAGTTTGAACGCAATAAGCCGCATTGCAATATCGGCACCATCGGTCACGTTGACCACGGTAAAACCACGTTGACCGCAGCGATCACGAAAGTGCTTGCTGAAGCTGGCGGCGGTGAAGCCGTTGACTTCGCGAACATCGACAAGGCGCCTGAAGAGCGTGAGCGCGGCATCACCATTTCAACGGCACACGTTGAATATGAAACCGACGCCCGCCACTATGCGCACGTTGATTGCCCAGGCCACGCTGACTATGTGAAAAACATGATCACTGGTGCTGCTCAGATGGATGGCGCTATCTTGGTTGTGAACGCAGCCGACGGCCCAATGCCACAGACTCGCGAGCACATCTTGCTTGCTCGTCAGGTTGGCGTTCCTGCTCTCGTTGTTTTCATGAACAAAGTTGACCAGGTTGACGACGAAGAGCTGCTTGAGCTCGTCGAAATGGAAATCCGTGAGCTTCTATCTTCTTACGACTTCCCAGGCGACGATATTCCTATCGTTTCCGGCTCTGCTCTTGCAGCGCTTGAAGGCCGTGACGACAATATCGGCAAAGAAAAAATTCTTGAGCTGATGAAAGCTGTTGATGAAGCCATTCCTCAGCCAGAGCGTCCAGTTGACCAGGACTTCTTGATGCCAATCGAGGACGTGTTCTCAATTTCTGGTCGTGGTACGGTTGTTACCGGCCGTGTTGAAACCGGCGTTGTGAATGTTGGTGACGAAGTTGAAATCGTTGGTATCAAAGATACCTCGAAAACAACGGTTACCGGTGTTGAAATGTTCCGTAAGTTGCTCGACAGTGGTGAAGCTGGCGATAACATCGGTGCATTGATCCGTGGTGTTGCTCGTGAAGAAGTTGAGCGCGGTCAGGTTCTTTGTAAGCCTGGTTCAATTACACCTCACACCGAGTTCAGTGCAGAAGTTTATGTGTTGTCGAAAGACGAAGGCGGCCGTCATACGCCATTCTTCGCGAACTATCGTCCACAGTTCTACTTCCGTACAACGGACGTGACCGGCGAAGTCATCCTGCCAGAAGGTACCGAGATGGTTATGCCTGGTGACAACGTGACGATTAACGTGAAGTTGATTGCGCCAATCGCTATGGACGCGGGTCTCCGCTTCGCAATTCGCGAAGGTGGCCGGACCGTCGGTTCAGGGGTTGTCAGCAACGTAACAAAGTAATATAGGACTGCATCGCCGCCCGGATCACTGATTCGGGCGGCCAGTTTTTCGCCGCTCCGGCTTCTTTTTATAGAGAGAAAATCGGGGCGGTTTATTTTTGGCTCTTTGACATTGGTATAGGTTCTTATGGAAACGCAGAATATTCGCATACGCTTGAAAGCATTCGATCATCGGGTTCTCGATCAGGCGACCGGCGATATCGCTGACACCGCTCGCCGGACTGGCGCGCTTATCCGTGGACCAATTCCAATGCCAACGCGCATCGAGAAATTCACCGTAAACCGCGGCCCGCACGTTGACAAAAAGTCACGCGAGCAGTTTGAGGTCCGGACTTACAAAAGGTTGCTCGATATCGTGCAGCCTACGCCGCAAACCGTTGATGCTTTGATGAAGCTCGACCTTGCTGCGGGTGTGAATGTAGAGATTAAGCTCGCTTAATGTGAGTGAAGGCGCTGCCAGAGTGATGGCAGTGGTGACATGGGAAACCGCCAGCATATATGCTGGGTCATGTGTCCCCCGTCTAGTTTGATTGATCTTCGGGTCAGTGAAACGGTTTAGCCCGGACGGGGCGATATTCGAAAAATTTGGGCTGAGTAATTTTAGGCACGCCCGCTGGCAATTCCGCACGTGGGCCTCTGTAAGGAGAAATGATCGTGCGTACTGGCGTGATCGCGAAAAAAATGGGGATGACCCGCTTGTTTCAGGAAGATGGTCGGCATGTGCCGGTAACCGTTCTTTCCCTGGAAGAATGTCAGGTTGTTGGAGCCCGCAAACAAGATCCGGATGGCTATTATGCTGTTCAGCTTGGTGCAGGTGCCCGTAAAGCGAAAAATGTAAATAAACCACAACGTGAAGCTTTCGCAAAAGCGGAAGTCGAGCCAAAGGCACGTGTTGCCGAATTCCGGGTTGAGAGCGAAGAAGGTTTGCTCCCCGTTGGTGCTCGGATAACAGCTGACCACTTCATTGCGGGTCAGATGGTTGATATTCAAGGTGTGACACAAGGTAAGGGCTTTGCCGGTGCCATGAAGCGTTGGGGTTTCGGCGGTATGCGCGCAACCCACGGTGTTTCTATCTCTCACCGTGCACATGGTTCTACCGGTCAAAACCAGGATCCAGGTAAGGTCTTCAAGGGTAAGAAGATGGCTGGTCACATGGGTGCACGTAATCGCACGCAGCAAAATCTGGAAATCGTCCGTACAGACGCTGCTCGCGGTTTGATTTTTGTGCGTGGCAGTGTTCCTGGTTCAAAAGGTGGCTGGTTGCTGGTTAAAGATGCTGTGAAAGTGGCTCTTCCTGAAGGCGTTCCATTCCCCGGTGCTATGCGCCGCAATGCGGATGAAACGGCAACGGAAGATGCGCCTGCTGGCATGATCGAAGCGGATGCGGAGCATGAAGCTCCTGCCGGTCCAACCGATGAAGAAATCGCGGCAGCAGCAGCGGAAACGCCAGCTGAGGCTCCTGCAGAAGCACCGGCAGAAGAGAAGTCTGATGCTGCAGATGATGCAGGGAAGGAGGGCTAAGCCATGAAATTGAAAGTGAAAACCCTCGACGCAAAAGCCAAGGGCGACATCGATTTGAATGATGACGTGTTCGGTCTTGAGGCGCGCGCAGACATTTTGCACCGCGTTGTTAACTGGCAGCGTGAAAAAGCACGCGGCACGGCTCGTCCAACGCGTGAGCGTAGTGACATTGCCCGCACCGGTAAGAAGTTCGGCAACCAAAAGGGCGGTGGTACCGCTCGTCACGGTGATCGCCGCGCTCCTATCTTTGTTGGTGGTGGTAAGGCCCACGGTGCGCGCAAACGTGATTTCAACCCGTCGCTGAACAAGAAAGTTCGTGCACTGGGTCTGAAAATGGCGCTGTCTGACAAGGCAAAGAACGACAATTTGATCGTACTTGAAAATATTGAAATGAAAGAAGCCAAAACACAGGCGCTTTTGGCCAATATTGAAAAGCTCGGTTTCGGCAAATCAGCACTGGTCATGGACGGTGATGCTGTGAATGATGCTTTCTCGAAAGCTTCTAACAACATTCCACGCGTCAATGTAATGTCGGCTGCTGGTGCCAATGTTTATGACATTTTGAACCACGAGACTTTGGTGCTGACCCGCGCTGCAGTCGAAAAGCTGGAGGCACGCTTCAATGGCTAAAAAAGAAGCAGTAGACATTCGTCATTATGACGTGATTGTCGGCCCGCACATCACCGAGAAAACAACCTTGCTCAGCGAACATAATGCTGTGGTATTTAAGGTCGCCAACACTGCGACCAAGCCGCAGATTAAAGCCGCGATCGAGGCGCTGTTTGATGTCAAAGTCAAGGGCGTGAACACGATGGTGCAAAAGGGCAAGACCAAGAAGTGGAAGGGTCGTCCCTACACTCGCAACGATGTTAAGAAAGCTGTCGTGACTTTGGCTGAAGGCCAGACCATCGACATCACCACGGGAATTTAAGATGGCTTTAAAATCCTATAAACCGACAAGTCCCGCACGGCGTGGTCTTATCCTGGTCGACAAGAGCGGCCTCTGGAAAGGCAAGCCCGTCAAAAAGCTTGTTGAAGGCAAGCGCAAAACTGGCGGTCGCAACAATAAAGGTCATGTGACCTCACGCGGCATCGCTGGTGGTCACAAGCAAAAATATCGTCTGGTGGACTTCAAGCGCCGCAAGTTCGATGTTTCGGCAACCGTTGAGCGGATCGAATATGATCCTAACCGGACTGCTTTTATTGCTTTGATAAAATATGACGATGGCGAGCTGAGCTACATCTTGGCACCGCAACGTCTGGCCGTTGGTGACACTGTCATCGCTGGTGAGAAAGTTGACGTGAAGCCAGGTAACGCGATGAAATTGTCGCAAATGCCAATCGGTACGATCATCCACAATGTGGAAATGAAGCCAGGTAAGGGCGGTCAGATTGCTCGCTCCGCCGGTACATATGTCCAGATTGTTGGCCGTGACCGTGGTATGGTTATCGTTCGCCTGAACTCAGGTGAGCAGCGTTATATCCGCAGCGATTGCATGGGTACGGTTGGCGCGGTTTCTAACCCTGACAACTCGAACCAGAATTTCGGTAAAGCGGGCCGCACACGTTGGAAGGGCCGTCGTCCTTTGACACGTGGTGTTGCTAAAAACCCTGTCGATCACCCTCATGGTGGTGGTGAAGGTCGGACCTCCGGTGGTCGTCATCCAGTGACACCATGGGGCAAGCCAACCAAGGGCGCTCGTACCCGTAAGAATAAAACGACCGACAAGATGATTATCCGGTCGCGTCACGCTAAGAAGAAGAGGTAAGCATGGCTCGTTCCATCAAAAAAGGTCCATTTGTTGACCTCCATCTGCTGAAAAAAGCGCAAGACGCTCAGGAAGCCAGCAAGCGTTCGCCGATCAAGACATGGTCGCGTCGTTCTACGGTTCTCCCTGATTTTGTTGGGCTGACTTTCAACGTTTATAACGGCCAGAAATTCATTCCGGTTTCCGTGAATGAAGACATGGTTGGCCACAAGCTTGGTGAGTTCGCTCCGACGCGTAACTATTACGGCCATGGCGCTGACAAAAAAGGCAAGAAATAATGGGTAAGGCATCATCACCCCGCCGCGTTGGCGACAATGAAGCTTTGGCTGTTGGCAATTCCATTCGTGGATCCGCCCAAAAGCTAAACCTTGTTGCACAGCTGATCCGCGGCAAGAAAGCGGAAGACGCTTTGAACATCCTGTCCTTCTCCAAAAAGAGCATGGCCAAGGATGTCAGCAAGGTTCTCGCCTCCGCAATCGCCAATGCTGAAAACAACCATAATCTGGATGTTGACGCATTGATCGTTCACGAAGCTAGTGTCGGCAAAGGCCTGACCATGAAGCGCTGGAAAGCTCGCGCACGTGGCCGCTCTGCCAAGATCATCAAGCCATTTAGCCGCGTTCGCATTGTTGTTCGCGAGCACGAAGAAGAAGAGGCGTAAACCATGGGTCAAAAGAGTAATCCTATCGGGCTTCGCCTGCAGATTAACCGGACTTGGGACAGTCGCTGGTATGCGGAAGGTGCCAGCTATGGCGATCTCTTGATGGAAGACATCAAGATGCGCAAATATATCCTGGAAACCGTGCCACAGGCTGCGATCTCCAAGGTTGTGATTGAGCGTCCGGCGAAAACTTGCCGCGTTTCCATCTATGCTGCCCGTCCCGGTGTTATCATCGGTAAGAAGGGTGCGGATATTGAAAAGCTGCGCCGCAAGCTCAGTGAAATGTCTTCCAGCGATGTATCTTTGAACATTGTTGAAATCCGCAAGCCAGAAGTCGACGCGCAATTGGTGGCACAGGGTATCGGTGATCAGCTGATCCGCCGTGTTGCTTTCCGTCGGGCAATGAAGCGTGCGGTTCAGTCCGCTCTGCGTCTGGGCGCTGAAGGTATTAAAATTGTTTGTGGTGGCCGTTTGGGCGGAGCAGAAATTGCTCGCGTTGAATGGTACCGTGAAGGCCGCGTGCCGCTTCATACGCTGCGCGCCAATATCGATTATGCTGAACATGAAGCGCTGACCGCTTATGGCATCATCGGTATCAAGGTTTGGATTTTCAAAGGCGAGATATTGGGTCACGACCCGATGGCTCAGGATCGGTTGATGGTGGAAGCGCAAACTTCCGGCGTTCGCCCCTCTCGTTGATTTTTAGGGAATAGGTAAAGCATCATGCTGCAACCAAAGAAAACAAAATTCCGGAAGGCTCACAAGGGCCGGATTAAAGGAAAAGCGCCAGGCGGCACGACGCTGAACTTCGGTTCCTATGGTCTGAAGGCCATGGAGCCAGAGCGGATCACCGCGCGTCAGATCGAAGCGGCTCGCCGTGCGATTACCCGCCACATCAAACGGCAAGGTCGTTTGTGGATTCGTATCTTCCCAGACGTGCCGGTTTCGAAGAAGCCTGCTGAAGTGCGTCAGGGTAAAGGTAAGGGTTCGGTTGAATATTGGGCTTGCCGGGTAAAGCCAGGCCGGATCATGTTCGAACTGGATGGCGTTCCTGGCCCAATTGCTGCTGTGGCTTTCGAGCGCGCGGCGATGAAGCTTCCTATCAAGACAAAAGTTGTGGCTCGCCTTGGCGATACGTCACATTTGGAAGGTTAAGGACATGAGCAAGACAGAAGATTTGCGGACCAAGACCGACGATCAGCTTGAAAGCGATCTGGGCGAGTTGAAGCGCGAGGCATTTAACCTGCGTTTTCAGGCTGCGACCAACCAGCTCGAAAAGCCAAGTCGGATGCGTGAAGTGCGCCGCACGATTGCGAAGATTAAAACCCTGCAGAACGAGCGTGCGAAAGCCGCTGTCGCAGAAAAGGCGTAAGGAACCGATATGCCAAAACGTATTCTCACCGGCACGGTAGTGTCAGACAAGGGCGACAAGACTGTTGTTGTCAACGTCGAACGCAAAGTGAAACATCCACTTTACGGAAAAATTATGCGCCGCTCTAAAAAATATCATGCGCATGATGAAAAGAACGAGATGAGCACGGGCGAGACTGTGCGCATTGAGGAAACAAAACCGATTTCCAAGCTCAAAACTTGGAAAGTGTTGGACCGGGTTGGCGCTGCTGCTGCTCCTGCAACACCTAAGGTTGCTGAAATTACTGCGGAAGACGAAGGCGAAGTCAAAGCCGAAAGCTGAAGCTGACGAAGTTTAACTGTGCTCTGAATATTCGGGGCGGAATGAAGAAGGAATTGGATCAATGATCCAGATGCAATCGAACTTGGAGGTCGCTGACAATAGCGGAGCCAAACGCGTGCAGTGTATCAAGGTGCTGGGCGGTTCCAAGCGCCGGTTTGCTGGCGTTGGCGACATTATTGTTGTGTCGATCAAGGAAGCTGCACCGCGCGGTAAGGTCAAAAAAGGTGATGTTCACCGGGCTGTTATCGTTCGTACCCGTAAAGATATCCGCCGCAAAGACGGTTCGGTTATCCGCTTCGACAGCAATGCTGCTGTTTTGGTCAATAATGCGAAGGAGCCAATCGGCACTCGTATCTTTGGCCCAGTGGTTCGCGAACTGCGCGCCAAGAAGCATATGAAAATCATCAGCCTTGCGCCGGAGGTACTATAATCATGGCCAATGCAAAGATCAAAAAAGGCGACACCGTTGTTGTTCTGTCCGGCAAGGATAAGGGCAAATCCGGTGAAGTGACCAAGGTAATGCCAAAAGACGGTAAGTTGATCGTCGCTGGTGCCAATGTTGCTGTGCGTCACCGCAAACCAACCCAGGCCAATCCGCAAGGTGGTCTGGAGCGTAGCGAAGCACCGATGCATATCAGCAAAGTTGCTATTGCCGATCCGAAGGATGGCAAGCCGACACGGGTTCGCTTTGAAGAGAAAGACGGAAAAATGGTCCGCGTGGCTGTAAAATCCGGGGAGAAAGTCGATGGCTGATAGCAATTTGCCACGTATGCGCAAAAAATATGACGATCAGATCGTCAAAGCGATGCAGGAAAAGTTCAACTATTCCAATCCTATGGAAGTGCCAAAGATCACCAAGATCACACTGAATATGGGTGTTGGTGAAGGCAGCCAGGACAAGAAGAAAACCACAACGGCTGCTGCTGAAATGGAACTAATCGCTGGTCAAAAGCCTGTCATCACCAGAGCGAAAACGTCAATCGCGACGTTCAAGCTGCGTGAAGGCATGCCCATTGGCTGCAAAGTGACATTGCGCCGCGAACGGATGTACGAATTTCTTGATCGTCTGATCACGGTGGCAATGCCCCGTATTCGTGACTTTCGGGGTCTGAACCCAAAGAGTTTTGATGGTCGTGGCAACTTCGCCATGGGCATTAAAGAGCAGATTATTTTTCCTGAGATTGCCTATGACGACATCGATGTGGTGCGCGGCATGGACATTATCGTGACGACAAGCGCGAAAACAAACGACGAAGCGCGTGAGCTTCTGAAATTATTCGGTTTCCCGTTCCCGCAGGAAGAAGAAGAGCAAGCAGCGGCATAATCCGCGAGAAATAATTTTTAAGCCCTCGGTTTTCGAGGGCACGCAAGAAAGGAAGAGAACTTAAGTCATGGCGAAACTGAGTTCCATTAATAAAAACGAACGTCGCAAGAAGCTGGTGAAGAAATATGCCGGCCGTTATGCGAAGTTAAAGGCGATGGCCAACGATCAGTCTCTTGATGAGACCGAGCGTTTGATGGCGCGTCTAAAAATGGCGGAAATTCCACGTAACGGTAATCCAACCCGCGTGCGTAACCGCTGCGAAACAACAGGGCGTCCGCGCGGCTATTACCGCAAGTTCCGTCTCTGCCGCATTGAGCTGCGTGATATGGCCAATAAAGGCCTTATCCCCGGCGTAACGAAATCTAGCTGGTAAAGGGAAGATAATATGGCTTTTACCGATCCCTTGGGTGATATGCTCACCCGTATCCGTAACGGACAGCAAGCGCGTAAAGATAGCGTGGTAAGCCCCGCTTCCAAACTGCGTGGCGCTGTTCTCGAAGTTCTGCAACGCGAAGGTTATATTCGCGGCTACAGCGAAGAAGAGGTGAACAAGCACCCCGGCCTTCGTATTGAACTGAAATATTTTGAAGGTGAGCCGGCTATCCGCCACGTGGCCCGCGTTTCAAAGCCTGGTCGTCGTATCTATAGCGGTTCACAAGAACTGCCTACCGTACGCAATGGCCTGGGCATCACAATCGTTTCGACGCCAAAAGGTGTTTTGTCTGACGCAGAAGCGCGCAGCCAGAATGTTGGCGGCGAAGTACTCGCAGAGGTGTTCTAATGTCTCGTATCGGCAAAAAAGCAGTAAGCATTCCTGATGGCGTTACCGCCTCTCTGGATGACGGTCTGGTCAAGGTCAAAGGACCAAAGGGCGAGCTGTCGACACCTATGGTTGATGATCTGAGCTATGAGCTGAGCGATGGCGGTGTGCTGGTCACTCCAGCAAACAAAACCACGCGCGCACGTTCTTACTGGGGCATGCAGCGGACCCTGGTTCAGAACCTCGTCGACGGTGTGACCGAAGGTTTCACCAAGGTTCTTGAAATTAGCGGTGTTGGTTACCGTGCAGCAGTCAAGGGCAAGACCCTGAACCTGCAGCTTGGTTTCAGCCACGACGTCGATTTCGACATTCCAGAAGGTATCACCATCAAGACACCAGATCAGACCACGGTCGAGATCTCGGGAATTGATAAGCAGCAGGTTGGTCAGGTCGCCGCAGAAATTCGGCGCTGGCGTAAACCGGAGCCTTATAAAGGCAAGGGCATTAAATATCGCGGCGAATATGTTTTCCGCAAAGAAGGGAAGAAGAAATAAGCCATGGCTAATCTTTCTTTATTCAAACGGCGTCAGCAACGCGTTCGCACCAAATTGCGGAAGCGCGGGCTCACAAAACCTCGTTTGTCTGTGCATCGCACAGGTCGTCATATCTATGCGCAAATCATTGATGATGCAGAAGGCAAGACTGTTGCCGCAGCATCGACAATTGACAAGGCGTCCAAGGTAAAAACGGGCGCCGATAGCGCCGCCGCAGCCGACGTTGGCAAGCGCGTTGCAGCAGCAGCGAAAAAAGCGGGCGTAACCGAAGTAATTTTTGACCGTGGCGGTTTTCTGTATCACGGACGTGTGAAGGCCTTGGCCGACGCTGCACGTGAAGGCGGATTGGAGTTTTAAGCATGGCTGAAGAAACTAAGAACGAAGGCACAGCAGCGCCGGAATCAGCTGCACCAGCTGAGGCGGCTCCTGCCGAGCAGAAACAAGAGCGTCAAGGTCGCGGCGGAAACCGTGGCGGACGTGACGGTGGACGCGGTGGCCGTGATGGCGGACGTGGACGCGGCCGTGGTCGTGGTGGCCGGGATCAGGATCAAGGCGAAGAGCTGATCGAGAAACTGGTCCACATCAACCGTGTTTCCAAAACTGTTAAAGGCGGTAAGCGCTTTGGTTTTGCCGCATTGGTTGTGGTTGGCGACGGCAAGGGTCGTGCCGGATTTGGTAAAGGTAAAGCACGCGAAGTGCCTGAGGCGATTACCAAGGCAACAGCCGCTGCGAAAAAGAAAATGGTTCGCGTTCCTCTGCGGGAAGGTCGCACATTGCACCATGATGGCAAAGGCCAGTTTGGTGCGGGTAACGTGACCTTGCGTTCGGCACCTCCAGGTACCGGTATCATCGCCGGTGGTCCTATGCGTGCGGTTTTCGAAAGCCTTGGTGTTGCCGATGTGGTGACCAAGTCCAACGGAACATCCAATCCATATAACATGATCCGGGCAACCTTTGTGGCGCTTGGTGACCAGACCAGCCCCAAGGCTGTATCCCAGCGGCGCGGCAAGAAAGTTGCTGATCTGCTTGGTCGCGGCGGCGCTTCTGAAGCTGAGGCTGAAGCCGACGCTGCAGCAGTTACGGAGTAAGGCATAATGGCTAAAGTAAAAATCAAGCAGATTGGTTCGCCAATCCGTCGCCCGGAAGAGCAGCGCAAGACGCTTATCGGTCTGGGCCTGAACAAAATGCACCGTGTTTCTGAACTGGAAGACACGCCGGAAGTACGCGGAATGATCCGTAAGGTGCATCATCTTGTAGAGGTTGTTGAAGGCTAAAACCCGAAACAACCGTGCGAATAAAAGCGAAAGCGAGTACACGATATGAAACTGAATGAAATTAAAGATAATGACGGCGCGCGCAAACTGCGCACCCGTATTGGCCGGGGCATTGGCTCGGGCAAAGGCAAAACCGGCGGACGGGGTCAAAAAGGCCAGAAGTCCCGCTCGGGTGTTTCGATTAATGGCTTTGAAGGTGGTCAGATGCCCCTTCACATGCGGCTTCCGAAGCGTGGTTTCAACAATCCGTTCGGCACCGACTATGCTGAAGTCAATCTTGGCATGATCCAGAAGTTCATTGATGCCAAGAAGCTGGCGAATAAAGGCACGCTGGATCAGGCGGCGTTGAATGCTGCTGGTTTGACTCGTGGCGGCAAAGACGGCGTACGTCTGCTGGCCAAGGGTGAAATTAAGGCGAAAATCACCATTGCTGTTGCTGGCGCTTCCAAAGCGGCTATCGAAGCGGTGGAAAAAGCAGGCGGCAAGGTTGAAATTGTTGATGGCGCAGCTGCTCATCGTCCAAAAGGCGAAAAGAAGGCGACACCTTCCAAGCCAGCAAAAGAGAAAAAGGTCGCCAATAAGGCCAAGAAAAAAGACTAATTTAGTCTAATCATGGCCCCGCCAGGCATTAAAGCCTGGACGGGGCCATTCTTTTTTACCCGTATTGGCGCAGCTTGGAGCCCAAGAGCCTTGTTTTTCGGGCAGCAACATCCGATATGGGATCGATGCATTGATTTGAAGGCGAATTGCCTTCATGAACGGCGGGCAAGGAACTACTAAAATGGCATCAAAAGCCGATCAGGTCGCAGCAAATTTGAGCCTGGCAAAATTCGGAGAAGCAACCGAACTCCGCAAACGTATCTGGTTTACGCTGGGTGCATTGGTGGTTTTTCGTCTGCTCAGCTTTGTACCGCTTCCAGGTGTTGATCCCGTTGTTTTGGCGGATCTGTATGATCAGACGCGCGGCGGTGTTCTTGATATTTTCAACACATTTTCCGGCGGTTCGCTTGAGCGGATGAGCCTTATCGCGCTGGGGGTCATGCCTTATATTACGGCATCGATTGTCGTCCAACTGGCCGCCGCCTTGTCGCCGACTTTGGCCGCGATCAAGAAAGATGGCGAGGCCGGACGCAAGAAGCTCAACCAATATACCCGCTATGGTACGGTCGGTCTGACTGCGATCCAGGGCTATTTCATCGCTGTTGGCCTTGAAAGCTTTGCCTCGCAATCTGGCCTGCAAGCGGTGGTTAACCCCGGTATGGGTTTCCGTGTCGGCGCGGTTATCAGCCTTGTCGGGGGTACTTTATTCCTGATGTGGCTGGGTGAGCAGATCACCAGTCGCGGCATCGGCAATGGTATCTCGCTGATCATCATGGCCGGTATTGTTGCGCAGATGCCAACCTTTGTCAGCAACCTCATGGAAGGTAGCCGCACCGGTTCGATCGGTGCTCTGGTCATTGTCGGACTGATTGCCATGGTCGTAGGTCTGGTACTATTCATCAGCTTCATGGAACGCGCGCAGCGACGGGTGTTGATCCAATATCCGAAACGCGCCACGCAAAATGGCGTTATGCAAGCGGACCGCAGTCACCTTCCATTGAAGGTGAACACTGCGGGCGTTATTCCGCCTATCTTCGCCTCTTCGCTTTTGCTGATGCCTCTAACGGTCAGTCAGTTTGCCGGGAATGCAACGGCGGGTGAGAGTGCGGGTAGCGATTTCATTATCGCACTGAACCAATATCTCTCACACGGTCAGCCGCTATATATGGCGCTTTATGCTGCCGGAATTATCTTCTTCTGTTTCTTCTATACTGCGGTTGTTTTTAACCCGGAGGAAACTGCCGATAATCTGAAGAAAAATGGTGGTTTCGTGCCTGGTATTCGTCCCGGTAAGAATACTTCTGACTATCTCGACTATGTGCTGACCCGCATCACAGTGGTTGGCGCGGCTTATCTTGCACTGGTTTGTGTGCTGCCGGAATATGTGATGGCGCAGACCAATCTGCCGCTATTCTTCCTCGGCGGAACAAGCTTGCTGATCATTGTCAACGTTACGGTCGATACTGTGACACAGATTCAGAGCCACTTGCTGGCCCTTCAATATGGCGATCTGCTGAAAAAAGCGAAACTCAAAGGCGGCCGCCGGAAGCGCTAAAAATATCCCTCGGGATTTACAAGGTTATAGGGGACAGTAACTTATGGACATCATCCTGTTGGGACCACCGGGCGCTGGCAAAGGAACCCAAGCCGGCCTTCTCGAAGACGAGCACGGTATGGTCCAACTGTCCACTGGCGATATGCTGCGCGCGGCTGTAAAGGCTGGCACGGAAGTCGGACTGAAAGCAAAGGCTCTGATGGATGCCGGTGCGCTGGTACCAGATGAAGTGGTTTCTGGGATTATTGGTGACAGGCTCGATGAGCTGGGTCCTGATCAAGGAGTCATTTTCGACGGCTATCCGCGGACCGAAGCGCAAGTCTATTCGCTTGACGAGATCTTGACCGCACGCAATCGCAAACTCGACCATGTGATTGAGTTGGCGGTAGATGTTGAAGCATTGGTTGAACGTATCACCGGTCGCTTCACTTGCGGCAATTGTGGTGAAGGCTATCACGATACGTTTAAACAACCCGCCAAAGAGGGGGTTTGTGACGTTTGTGGTGCGACAGAATTCAAACGCCGCCCAGATGACAATGAAGAAACCGTCCGGACACGGATGGGCGAATATCGCGCGAAGACACAGCCGATCTTGCCGATCTACGAAGAACGCGGGATTGTGACGAAAGTTGATGGCATGGGCAGCATGGATGCAGTCCGCAATGCGATAGAGGCTGTTCTCGCGCTCGATTAAATGCGGCCGTGATAATGGCTGTTAGTCATTGCCACTGACAAGGATGCTTATTAGTCTTCGCTGCAACAGGGGAGACTAAGATTGTTCCGATTCATATTAACACTAGCGGCCATATTCGCCGCGACAGCTGTTCAGGCTGAAGTTACCAACACGGCCGATAATGGCTTCACCGTCAAACATGCTGCTGCGGTCAGTGCGCCACCAGAAGTCGTGTGGAAAACGATCATTGCACCGGCGCGCTGGTGGAATGGCGAACATAGCTTTTCGGGCAATGCCGAAAATTTCTATCTGGTTCCGCAGGCAGGCGGCTGTTTTTGCGAGCTGCTCCGCACGACCAGCGAAGACAATATCAAATCGGCAGAAGGCAGCGTGCAGCATATGCGGGTCCTGTTTGCGCAAAACAACAAGGCATTGCGGATGTCCGGTGCGCTTGGGCCATTACAAGGTGAGGCTGTGACCGGCACGCTAACCATCGGACTAAGGCCTGACGGTGAGAATACGGCTGTATCCTTCGTCTACAAAGTTGGGGGGTATATGGAGTTTCCTGTCGACCAGATTGCACCAGCGGTCGATGGTGTGATTGGTGAACAGTTGACCAGGTTAGCAGCCCTTTTTGCACCCGAAGAAGAAGCGGAAACTGAACCAGAGGGCGAGCCGGAGGAAGCCGAACAAGGGGAATAATTAGGGCCAAATATCAAGACTTTACCAATCGGACAAATTGCCGTTAATATACTGCCCAGATCATATGCGATTCGAGGACATTGCAGATGATAACGGGCGCGCAGATAATCACCTAAGGGGGAGTAAAACGATGGCCGTTTCCGATCATGTAGATTTTCCAACATTCATGGAAGGCGTGAAAAAGCGCAATCCGGGGCAGACCGAATTTATTCAGGCGGTGCAGGAAGTCGCCCAGGATATTTACGGATTTATCGAAGACAAGGAAGAATATCACGCAGCGCAGATCCTGCGCCGTATGGCAGAACCCGACCGGGTGGTGTCGTTCCGTGTTTGCTGGGAAGATGATAATCACAATATCCGCGTACAACGCGGTTGGCGGGTGCAGAATAACAATGCCATCGGCCCTTATAAGGGCGGCATCCGTTTTCACCCCAGCGTGACAGAAAGCGTGCTGAAGTTTCTCGCCTTTGAACAGACGTTCAAAAATTCGCTGACCGGTCTGCCTATGGGCGGCGGCAAGGGCGGGGCCAATTTCAATCCTAAAGGCAAGTCGGACGCCGAGGTTATGCGTTTCTGTCAAAGCTTCATGACTGAGCTATACCGTCATATTGGTCCTGATACCGATGTGCCAGCCGGCGACATTGGCGTAGGCGGCCGTGAAATCGGATATATGTTCGGTCAATATAAACGGATCACCAATCGCTGGGAAGGTGTGCTGACCGGTAAAGGCCGGGAATATGGCGGCAGTGAAATGAGGCCAGAGGCGACCGGCTATGGCGCAGTTTACTTCATGCAGAATATGCTGGCGCACAAAAAGGACACGATCGAAGGGAAGACGGCGGTTATTTCCGGGTCCGGGAATGTTGCAACCCATGCTGCGGAACAGATTACCAAACAGGGCGGCAAGGTCCTGACATTGTCCGATAGTGGCGGCTTTGTTCATGATCCCGATGGTTTTACCCAGGAGAAGATTGACTGGGTCAAAGATCATAAGACCCACCGCCGCGGACGCATGTCGGAATATGTTGAAGAGTTTAAAGGCGCAACCTTCCATGAAGGCGAGCGCCCGTGGAGCGTTGCTTGCGATTTGGCGCTGCCTTGCGCTACGCAAAACGAACTCAACGAAGACGAAGCAAAAATGCTGGTCTCCAATGGCGTGATTGCGGTGTCCGAAGGCGCAAATATGCCAACCACCTTGGAAGGCGTGCATGTTTTCCACGACGCGAAGATCATGTACGGCCCCGGTAAGGCAGCCAATGCCGGCGGTGTCGCCGTTTCTGGCCTGGAAATGAGCCAGAATGCCGAGCGTATCAGCTGGAACCACGAGCGGCTTGGCACGATGCTGACCGAATTGATGGAAGGCATTCACAGCCAGTGTGTCGAATATGGCGATCAGGGCGATGGTTATGTCGACTATGTGAAGGGCGCGAACATCGCAGGCTTCAAGAAAGTAGCCGATGCGATGCTGGCTTACGGGGTTGTCTAAGCGCTAGATGAAATTATGGCTCGCCGGAATAACCCCGGCGGGCCTATTTCCGAAATTGGGTTTCTTGTTTCCAACAGCGGTCAGATATTTGCTCTTCCCGCTAGAGATTTAGGATACCCAATTCCAAGGCTCTGATAGTGGCGCCAACCCGATCATTAACCTCAAGTTTTGTAAAAATACGACGGACATAGGTTTCTGCCGTGGTTTGGCTAATTCCCAAATCGGCAGCAATTACTTTGCTGGAACGTCCATTGCCGATAAGTCTCATCACTTGGCTTTCTCGCTCTGAAAGATGGACATTGATATCTTCATCTCGCTCCAGAACGCGACAAATTCTGACATGGGCGGACAGGGCCAGGGTTGAGATTTTCAAGATCAATTTCTTGTCGAACAGCAATTCCGATTGTCGAAATGAAAAAGACGAATAAGCGGATCGAACCTTCTGCCCAAATAGTGGAATGCCAATCCCCTCATGCAGTCCAAAAGCCTCTAGCTGCGCGACAAAATTCCTCTCCTGTGGATTGAGTTTGCGTGCTTTTATAGCATCTTGCCAAAGCATCGGTTCACCATGTTGCATGACAATATCAGGAATGGGGTCATGTTCACGAAGATGTTCATGCTCGTAGAGTTCAATCCACTTTTTGGGAAAGCCCTCGGCTATCAAATGGACAGATTCGTCGGTTTGGGAGTGGAGCTTTGGTGTCAGATGGTAGCTGATCCGGTTCGCTCCCAAGCTGATGGATGCAGACCGCAATATGCGAAGAATATCAGCAACCCGGTTTTTCTGCTCAATTTCCTCAACGGTTTTGCTCAATATGATTTCCTGTTTTCCTGGCAAGGTCACAATATTGGCATCCCATCAGTCCCCTATTCAGCCTATCTGAGCGGGTTCAAATAATTTTGCAAGATGTCCTCTATCCTTGTGACATCTTCTTCCTTGGCAATGAGTAAACCCTCTTCTTCAGAAACAGGTAGCTTCCATTAGCTTAAGCCGAGAAAGATCCTAGAATAAATGCCAGAACGAAATTGTTGCCTGGATATCTGGCAATGCAATAGTCCATCAGAAATCTGGCAATACTGCTTGCAGAGAAGCCGTACACTCGGGTTCAAAGTCCTTGTCTATGTGGCACCGCCGCCGCATAAAAAACCGACGGATCGGAGAACCATTGCGAGATTCCATGGCATGTCCGTGTCCCAGTTCCAAAGATTTGCTATCATGGGGCTAGTCGGCGAAGGGCACATAACAACAAGGAACAGCATATTTGATGCGAAGCCTTTTAGATGGTCTGATATTGGCCGGTTTACGGCGCAAAAAAAGCGGTTTGATGCACTTAACATTCTGGCTGGGCAAAATGGCTTGACCGATGGCTGGATTGTTCCGGTCTATGGTCCACAGGGGAGGGTTGCCATGGCCTCGTTCGGGGTTCCTCAGATTTCCGGACTCATGGTCAATCAAATGGCCAACGAGCTTCAGGAACTATCGCAACTGGCCCATCTGAGACTGTGTCAGATCACTCCCTATCTTTTTGAATTGGAGAAGCCCCTTTCCAAAAGGGAGACTCAAATTATTGCGTGGGCAGCCAAAGGAAAATCCAATAGTGAAATTGGATTGATACTCGATATTTCAGAATACTCGATCGACAGCTATCTGCGCCGCGCATTCGCCAAATTGGGTGTGAATGATCGGACATCGGCTGCGGTCAAGGCGATAAGCATGGATCTTATCAGAATCTGAATCCGATGCATTGGCAAGCCAACGGTGAGCAATCGAGACTAGGCGTAGTTTGAAGAGGCCCGCTAGTGTTGCGCTAGGGGCATCTTCCTATGCCCAATTTGACGATCAATATGGACAATGTTGTCAAATTTAACTGGGAGCAATAACACGGCTAAGCCAGTATCGGGGTAAGCTGCTGTTTCGCGGCGCAAACCACGCTTGACAGCACCAGCGACTCTCCCTATTTGAACTGTATTCGAAATCCAACACAACCGGCAACGCTTTCGTGGCGTCCGCTGGTTTTGTGCGTTTTGGATGTGTTTTTAACAGCTTAGCGATGAGATAGGGGCCGGCGAATCGGTCTCTGTGGAGCAGGAGAAAAATATTGGCACGTATTGCCGGGGTAAATATCCCAACAAACAAGCGCGTAATTATCTCGCTTACCTATATTCACGGTATCGGACGCACGAAAGCGGCTGAAATCGTTGAAAAATTGAAAATTGATCCAGCCCGTCGGGTTCAGGACCTTTCCGATCAGGAAGTTTTGCAAATTCGCGAAACCATTGATGCGGATTTGACTGTTGAAGGTGATTTGCGTCGTGAAACCGCAATGAACATCAAGCGTCTTATGGATCTGGCCTGCTATCGCGGTCTTCGTCATCGTAAAGGACTTCCTGTTCGCGGACAGCGTACGCATACCAATGCGCGCACCCGTAAAGGTAAGCCAAAAGCGATTGCTGGTAAGAAAAAATAGGACAGTGATCCCAGTTTTTGGGAACTGTCTCTTCTGGATATTAGGTAGGAATTGATCACATGGCACGCGAACCGCAGCGCATTAAGAAAAGCGCGCGCAAAAATATTTCGGCAGGCGTAGCGCACGTCAACGCCACATTTAACAACACGATGGTCACCATCACCGATGCACAGGGCAATGCGATAAGCTGGTCCTCTGCAGGTATGATGGGTTTTAAAGGCTCTCGTAAATCTACGCCGTACGCGGCGCAGGTTGCAGCGGAAGACGCTGGCAAGAAAGCAGCTGACCACGGTGTTCGCACCCTGGAAGTGGAAGTGAAAGGACCTGGTTCTGGCCGTGAGTCCGCTCTTCGCGCGTTGCAGGCTGTCGGTTTCACCATTACCTCGATCCGCGATGTTACGCCGATCCCGCATAATGGTGTCCGTCCGTCCAAACGTCGCCGCGTTTAAGCCACGCAAGTTTACGGGAACTATCCGGCCGGTAGTTTCCAATTTTTGGTAATTCGGAGTGGTAACGGTCCAACCCACTCTTTGAACTCACTAGGGGAAGTCCATGACTGTCAATATGAAGAACTGGCAAGAACTCAAAAAGCCCAATGTTCTCGATATAAAATCTGGTGGTGATCCCAAGCGTAAAGCTACTTTTGTAGCGGAACCTCTTGAACGCGGCTTTGGCTTGACCATTGGTAACGCACTGCGCCGTGTATTGCTGTCATCGCTGCAAGGTGCTGCGGTTACCTCGATCAAGATCGAGAATGCCCTGCATGAATTTTCGTCGCTTCCCGGCGTCCGTGAAGATGTCACCGACATTGTTCTGAACGTTAAGCAGATTGCTTTGAAGATGGAAGGCGAAGACGCCAAGCGTTTGCAACTTTCCGCTACCGGTCCTGCTGAAGTGACTGCAGGCGATATTGCGGTTTCCGGCGACATCGAAGTGATGAACCCTGATCTGGTGATCTGTCACCTGGACGAAGGCGCGTCGTTCAACATGGAACTGACCGTCAATGTCGGTAAAGGTTATGTGCCAGCGGTTGCTAACCGTCCGGCAGATGCGCCTATCGGCTTGATCCCGGTAGACTCGCTCTATTCGCCAATCCGTCAGGTTTCTTACAAAGTCGACAATGCGCGTGTTGGTCAGGAGCTTGACTTTGACAAGCTGAACCTCACCATCGACACCGACGGCACCGTGACCCCGGAAGATGCGATTGCTTATGCAGCGCGCATTCTTCAGGATCAGTTGCAGCTGTTCGTGCATTTCGAAGAAGCTTTGGAAAGCGTGTCATCGCCCATCGGCATGGCTGCAGCCCAAAGCCAGCAGGAAAGCGACGCGAACCAACTCAACCGTTACCTTCTCAAAAAGGTCGACGAGTTGGAACTTTCTGTGCGTTCGGCAAACTGCCTCAAGAACGACAATATCATCTATATTGGCGATCTGGTGCAGAAAACCGAAGCGGAAATGCTGCGTACACCAAACTTTGGCCGCAAGTCCTTGAACGAAATCAAGGAAGTGCTGTCCAGCATGGGGCTGCGTCTCGGCATGGACATCCCAGGTTGGCCGCCTGAGAATATCGAAGAAATGGCCAAGAAGCTTGAGCAAGAGCTGCTGGGTTAAACGGGTTTTTTGGCGGTGGCCTGAATTTCACCGCCTGGATTGGGGTACCTCATACGGCCCCTGTACAAACAGGAGTATAGAATATGCGTCATAGAATGAAGGGCCGCCGTATGCAGCGGACCGGTGCTCACCGTCAGGCTTTGCTGAAAAACCTGTCCGCAGCACTGATCAAGCATGAGCAGATCATGACAACCTTGCCTAAAGCCAAAGAAATGCGGCCTTATGTGGAGAAGCTGATCACGCTGGCGAAAAAAGGTGGCCTGTCCAACCGTCGTCTGGCGCATGCGCGTTTGATGGACGAAACTCAGGAAAAGAAACTCTTTGGCGAGTTGGCCGAGCGTTACAGCGATCGTAGTGGTGGCTATACGCGAATCATCAAGGCTGGTTTCCGTGATTCCGATGCTGCTGCCATGGCGGTGATCGAACTGGTTGACCGGAACGAAGAAGCGAAAGGTCAGGACAGTGGTCCAGACCAGAATGCTGAAGAAGATTTCGAAGAGGCGTAAGCCACTTGAGCTGAGTAACAGTTTCAATTGATATAAGAGGCCGTGAGCGATAAGCTCGCGGCCTCTTTTCTTTGTGTTTCATAGTTTTCGGGGAATTTTATGCGTATCACCGGTCTTCTTGCTCTGGCACTGGCCAGCAGTACGGCAATTACCTCCAATCCGGCCCTTGCCCAAATCGAAACAGAAGCGAAGGATGATGCTCTGACCTATCCGAAGACCAACACTGTCGATGTGGTTGAAGAACAATTTGGCGAGTCTATTGCTGACCCTTATCGTTGGCTAGAAAATGATGTCCGTGAAGACGCAGATGTGGCCGCATGGGTGGCGGCACAAAATATGGTGACCGACAGCTATCTGGCCACTTTGGAGGGTCGCGAACCGCTGGCCGCATCTATGACCGCGCTATTTGACTATGATGAGCTTGAACCGCCAGTCAAAGTGGGTGGGAAATATTTCTACGAACGCAAGAGTGGCGGTCAGAACCAGGCGATACTTTATGTTCGGGATGAGAAAGCCGGTGAAGAGCGCGTGCTGATCGATCCAGCGGACTGGTCCGAAGATGGTGCAACGGCTCTGGCAGAATGGAAGCCGTCGGGAGATGGCAGTTTGTTGGCCTATGCGGTACAGGATGGCGGCTCTGACTGGCGCACTTTGAAGGTTATGAATGTCGCAACCGGCGAGATTATGAAGGACACTGTAGAATGGGTGAAATTCAGTGATCTTGCCTGGATGCCGGGCAATAGCGGTTTTCTCTATTCCCGTTTTCCGGAACCGGAAGAAGGCGAGGCCTTTCAGTCGCTGAACAAAAACCACACCATCTATATGCATATGCTCGGCAAGGAACAAAGTCGGGATATCAAGGTTTATGCAACCCCTGAACAACCGGAATTGGGTCACACCGCCACCGTAACCTCGGACAAGAGATGGGTGGTTATCACGTCTTCCTCCGGAACTGATGATCGCTATGAAATCACGCTGGTCAAGGTGGATGCGAATGAGATAGAGCCGCGCAAGCTCGTCACCGGGTTTGACCATAATTGGTCGCTGATTGATGGGGTTGGCGACACGCTCTATTTCATGACCAACAAGGACGCGCCGCGCCTGCGGGTCATGAAGACCGATGTCAGCGCCGAAACACCGGAATGGATCGAAGTTGTTCCAGAGCATGTCGCGACGATTGATGACGCTGTTCTGGTCGGTGACACGCTGGCGGTGGATTATATTGACGATGCCAAAAGCCGGCTGGAGCTGTTTGCGCTGGATGGCACCCCAAAGGGCTTGGTAGATCTGCCAGGGTTGGGACAAGTGAAAGGGTTGGACGGATCGGCCAAGGCGTCTGACGGCTATTTCGCGTTTGAAAGCTTCAACCGGCCCGCAACAATCTATAGTTTCAATAACGCTGGTGCACCGACGGTCTGGGCGAAGCCGGATATCCCGTTTGATCCCGAAAGCGTCACCGTGTCCCAACGTTTTTATGAGAGCAAGGATGGCACCAAGATCCCGATGTTCCTGGTGCACAAGAAGGATCTCGACCTGAGCGAGGGCGCGCCGACATTGCTTTACGGCTATGGTGGCTTCAACATCTCGGTCTTGCCCGGGTATAGCGCTCCCAAAATGGCATGGATCGAGGCGGGGGGTGTTTATGCCTCTGCCAATCTGCGCGGTGGCGGGGAATATGGCAAGGAATGGCATGACGGCGGTCGTTTGCAGAACAAGCAGAATGTGTTTGATGATTTCATCGCCGCTGGCGAATATTTGATCGCGGAAGGCATTACACCCAAAGATGGACTGGCGATTGAAGGCCGGTCCAACGGCGGCTTGCTGGTCGGCGCGGTCATGAACCAGCGTCCAGATCTGTTCACCGCAGGTCATGCTGCCGTCGGGGTGATGGATATGTTGCGCTTCGATCGGTTTACTGCCGGTCGCTATTGGGTCGATGACTATGGCTATCCCAACAAGGAAGCCGATTTCCGGAAGTTGCTGAGCTATTCGCCATATCACAACATCCAGAATGGCACGGACTATCCGGCGTTGATGGTCTCAACGGCGGATACGGATGACCGTGTGGTTCCGGGGCACAGCTTCAAATATACCGCACGCCTGCAAGCCTTGAATACCGGTGACAAACCGCATCTGATCCGCATTGAAACGCGGGCAGGGCATGGCAGCGGAAAGCCGACGGACAAGCTGATCGAGGAATATTCCGATATTTACGGCTTTATGGCCGATGCTATCGGTTTGAAAATTGCCGACTAGTTTTCACTAGCCGGCAAAAGCAGGTTAAACGTCCAGATTAGCGACGTTCAGCGCGTTATCGACGATAAACTCCCGCCGTGGTTCGACCACATCGCCCATCAGCTTGGTGAATATCTCGTCGGTGACATCGGCTTGTTCGACCGTCACCTGCAGCAGAGAGCGTACTTCCGGATCCAGCGTGGTTTCCCATAGCTGCTCGGCATTCATCTCTCCCAGGCCTTTGTAACGTTGGAAGGACAGACCCTTGCGGCCGGCGGCCAATATGGCTTCCAGCAATTCCGACGGACGGGTGATGAGCGTGCCCTCGTTTCCTGTACTGCCATCATCTTCGCTGCCCTCTGCTGCGCCTTTCACCAGACGACTGCTTTTGGCGTATGTGGCGCTCTGCTCAGAGGCCAGGCTATGCAGTTTGCGGGCCTCTGCTGACTCCAGAAATTTGGTCTCGATGATGTGATGGTCGGTCACACCGCGCCATAGCCGCTCAAAAAGATAACCATTTTCTTCGGATAGGCTGCCAGACCAGCGGCCTTCGTCGTCAACCGCATCCATCCAAGCCGCAGCGGACTCCACAGCGGCTTGCCGTTCGGCAGGGCCATGTTGCGGGTTAAGCGCCCCCGTCAGCGCCATGGCTTCGACAATTGTACTGTCATAGCGGCGCGGAACATAGGCCATAAGGGCCCGCATGCGCCGGCCATGCTCGACCAGACTGCGCAGATCCTCACCGGACCGCGCACCTTCGCTGGTCTGCAAGATCATGCTCTGCAGACCGGCATCAACCAGATACTGGTCAAGCGCGTTATCGTCTTTCAGATAGACCTCGCTCTTGCCCTTGCCGACTTTGTACAGCGGCGGCTGTGCGATGTAGAGATGCCCGTTTTCAACGATTTCTGGCATTTGCCGATAGAAAAATGTCAGCAGCAAGGTACGGATATGCGCGCCATCGACATCAGCATCGGTCATGATGACAATCTTGTGATAGCGAAGCTTTTCAATGTTGAAATCTTCTCGGCCGATGCCTGTGCCCATCGCCTGAATAAGCGTTCCGACCTCCTTAGAGGAGAGCATCCGATCAAAGCGGGCGCGTTCGACATTGAGGATTTTACCCTTGAGCGGCAGGATTGCCTGATAATGGCGATCGCGCCCCTGTTTGGCAGAACCTCCAGCGGAATCACCCTCCACCAGGAACAGTTCGGACTTCGCCGGATCGCGTTCCTGACAATCGGCCAGTTTGCCGGGCAGGGAAGCAATATCCATTGCACCTTTACGCCGGGTCAGTTCACGCGCTTTCTTGGCGGCTTCCCGAGCAGCGGCAGCGTCAATCACTTTCTGGACAACCATGGCCGCATTTTGCGGATTTTCTTCCAGCCATTCTGCCAGTTTGTCAGCCATCAAGCTTTCCAGAGGCTGGCGGACTTCGGAGGAGACAAGTTTATCCTTGGTTTGTGAACTGAACTTCGGATCCGGCAATTTGACTGACACAATCGCTGTCAGACCTTCGCGCATGTCATCGCCAGTCAGCTTGACCTTCTCTTTCTTGAGCGCGCCAGAGCTTTCCGCATAGTTATTCAACGTCCGTGTTAGCGCCGATCTGAAGGCCGCCAAATGGGTGCCGCCATCGCGCTGCGGAATGTTGTTGGTGAAGCACAGGACATTCTCATAATAGCTGTCATTCCATTCCAGAGCGACATCAATGGTCACATCATCGCGATCACCATGGATGGCAATAGGGTCCGGTACCAGGGCCGTCTTGTTGCGGTCGAGATATTGTACAAAAGCTGCAATACCACCTTCGTAGAACAGGTCGATTTCCTTGGCCTCTTCATGGCGTTCGTCACGCAGTAAAATGTGAACACCACTATTCAGAAAAGCGAGTTCGCGATAGCGATGCTCCAGTTTCTCAAAGTCAAATTCGGTGATCTTGAACGTATCGGGTGAGGGGAAGAAGGTAACCCGCGTACCTTTTTTGCCATTTGCATCACCGATAACTTCCAGCGAACGGACGGCGTCGCCAAATTCAAAGCGCATATTATGCTCTTTGCCATCGCGCCAGATGTTGAGCTCCAGCCATTCGGACAGCGCGTTCACAACGGACACACCCACGCCGTGGAGACCGCCGGAGACCTTGTAAGCATTGTCGTCCGACGTATTTTCAAACTTACCACCGGCGTGGAGCTGCGTCATAATGACTTCTGCAGCGCTGACACCTTCTTCTTTATGCATGCCCACCGGGATTCCGCGGCCATTATCTTCGACAGAGACACTGCCATCGGCGTTCAGGGTGATCAGAATCAGGTCGCAATGGCCGGCCAAAGCCTCGTCAATCGCGTTATCCGATACCTCAAAGACCATGTGATGCAGGCCCGAGCCATCATCGGTATCACCAATATACATGCCAGGCCGTTTGCGAACCGCATCAAGCCCTTTCAAGACCTTGATGGAATCGGCGCCATATTCATTTTTGTTGGAACTATCAGAAGGATTTTCAGTGCCTTCGGGGGTGGTATTTTCTGTGTTTTCACTCATGTTTGTAAGATAGCGGTTAGGTGCTCTAAACCCAAGCAAATTGTTGGATTTTGGCATATTATTATGGCGGTTTTTCAGACGCTTAACATATCCGGGCAAATGGGATTATTTTCTCGCGCCAAGGCGCGAAGAATGCGAAGAAATTCCGGTGAAATATTCGCTGGAAGAGCTGTCGGCCATTGCTGTAGATTGTGGCTATAAATTGCATATTAATTTGGCCCCGGAGCTGCTGAAACGCGTGTATGAGGCGTTGATGGCTAATGTGGTTGAGCGGCAAGGGTTGAGGGTAGATCGGCAGAGGCCGATAAGGATAAAATACGAGGATATCGAACTTCAGGAAGGTTTTCGTGCTGATTTGATCGTCGGGGAACGGTTGCTTATTGAACTCAAGTCCACCGAACGGCACCGGCCAGTCCATGCAAAGCAAGTGCTCACCTATCTGCGTTTATTGCACTTACCGCTCGGTCTTCTGATGAACTTCGGTTCTCCAACCTTTAAAGAGAGTTGCAAGCGTATTGTGAATAACCATAAGAACTAAGTGTCCTCGCGCGTTGACCTAGCAGTCGGCACGCGGCTCGCGTGAACCAAACAGAAGAAGAGCGATAAAATATGAGTAACGCCGCCGATATTGTCCCCTTTGCCAAAACCATGGGCATTAAAATAACCGAAATGACCAAGGAGAAAATCCGCGGAGAGATGCTGGTGCGGCCGGATATTTGTACCGCCGGAAACGGAAGAGGTACACCATCCATTCATGGCGGCGCGGTGATGACCTTCGCCGACGTTCTGGGCGCTTTTGGCGGATTTGCCAACTTGCCAGAAGGTTCAAACGGTACCACCACGTCTGAAAGCAAGACCAATTTCCTCAATGCTGCACCAGAGGGGCAGATCGTTTATGGTGAAGCTGTGCCGCTGAAAGTCGGCAGAAGGCAGTCTGTATGGCAATCGCGGTTATCGCTGGAAGACGGAACATTGGTTGCTGTCGTGACCCAGACACAAATTGTGCTCTAAATCACCTGATCATTCGAATCTTTCCAAAAGCCTGTATTTTGGTCTAGACCATAGACATGATGAAAAGCTTGATCCCCGCCGCGCTGATCTGTTTTGCGGCCAGCGCCTGTTCTGAGACCACGCAGGTCAGTGATGACTTGCAGGAAAGTCAGACTGATACTGCCAATCCTACCGGTCGGACGGAGCGCGTTGGCGCCAATCCTGGCGACCGGCCGGTGCGTATCGGCGAAGGTGGCCCCCGCTTTGATGCCTGTCAAGCGATGGGCCGCGTCACCGGTTTACGCGAAGCGGAACTCGATGTTCTTATCGCACCGTTCGACGCTGCAGAGCGCAAGGATGGATTGCCTGCAGGCCAGCTGGTCCATATTTGTACGCGCAGCCACGATCAGCAATGGCTGGGCATTGTTTATGATGACACTGCAACGGCCGCGGAGCCGGGTGATGGCAATGCAACAACTGGCGGATCGCAGGATTGCGGTGTTTCGTCTCCGGTGCGATCCAAACGCAACTATGACGGCCCGTGTAAAAGCGGCTGGGTTGAAAGTACGTTCGTCAGACTGGTCGCCGGCTAATCGGATTGCATTTTTAGTGCGATGCAGGAAAAACGGAATATGACAAAAATTGACCCTATCGCCTATCTCGAGCAACCTTTTGGCAACTTATCCGATCTTATCAATGCGCATGCTGTCAACCAGCCTGATCGTGTTGCTTTGGATGATGGTGAGGAGCGGCTCAACTGGCGAGAAACTGCGGCTTTGGTCAATCGGGTCGCGGCGCAATTGCAGGCCGACGGTCTGCAGAAAGGGCAGGCGGTATCGATCCTCGGGACGACCACCATCCGCTACGCTATCGCCTATCTTGGCGCAATAATAGCCGGTGGTTGTGCAGCCCCTTTGACGACTTCCGCCACACCCAAACAGCTCGCCAATATGATGGCCGATAGCGGTGCAATGCATCTGTTCGTCGACAGCGCCAAGAGGGCTGAGCTTTTCGAAAGCGGTATAGACCTGCCGCCGCTGCGACACATCATGATGGATGCCGCGGAAGAGGATGCTCCGCTGATGCAGGATTGGATGGCAAATGACGGCGGAACGCCCGCTGATCCGAGCGTAGGGCCGGAAGATCCGTTCAACATCATCTATTCAAGCGGCACCACCGGCACCCCCAAAGGCATAGTCCACAGCCGTCAAATGCGCTGGTACCAGATGGCAGTCGGCGAAAATTCGGGCTATGGCCAACTCGGCCAGGTCTCGCTGTTCTCGACACCGCTTTATTCCAACACAACGCTTGGCATTTTTGTCGCTACCGTCGCTTATGGCGGGACATCCATTCTCATGCGCAAGTTTGATTGCAAAAGGTGGCTGGAATTGGCGCAGGAAAATAGTGCAACCCATACAATGCTTGTCCCGGTACAATATCAGCGACTGATGGATTTTGACGGATTTGACGATTACAATCTCAGCAATTTCACGCATAAATATTGCACCAGCGCACCTTTTTCAGCGGAACTGAAGGCGGAGGTCATCGAACGCATGCCAGGTGGCCTTATCGAAATCTACTCAATGACTGAGGGCGGGGTGGTTTGCATTTTATTGGCGCATGCATTTCCCGACAAGCTGCACACAGTTGGTATCGCCTGGGGCGGTAGCGAAGTGATTACGGTTGATGAAGATCTGAACCGCTTGCCTGCCGGCGAAATGGGAGAGCTGGTTGGACGCTCGCAGACCATGATGAGCGGTTATCAAAACCAGCCAGAGAAAACCGAAGAAGCCAGCTGGTATGACGAAAATGGTGATCGCTGGCAGCGTATGGGCGATATCGGTAAGGTTGATGAAGATGGCTTCATCACGTTGATGGGCCGGTCCAAAGACATGATTATCTCTGGCGGTTTCAACATCTATCCCCGTGATCTGGAAGAGGCGCTGATGATGCAACAGGATGTTGTCGATGCGGCTGTGGTTGGCGTTTCATCAAAGCAATGGGGAGAAACGCCGGTTGGATTTGTTGTTGCGGAAGAGGGCGCATCGCTAGACCTGGAAGCGGTGAAAGCGGCGACCAACGCGGAGCTCGGTAAAACCCAGCGCCTTTCAGAGCTACACCTGATTGACGAATTGCCCCGCAGCCATATCGGTAAAATCCTGAAAACCGAATTGCGGGACAAGGCACAGCAGGCGGTTCCAAGCGCTGGTTAACCTTATTTCTAAAGGCTTTATTGTCGATATTGATTACATTCATGACATGGTTAATGATAAATTAACCAAATAAGTATCTGTAAAATATATGTTTTGCAGAAATGGCATGAGGTCTGCTTCTCTGACATGCAAAGGGTTTCGAGCTGTTCAGTTGTTAACGTTGAATTGTCCGAAGCCGATGGATGAAATGATCAGAAGAACAGGGCAAAACTCATGCGCAAGATTACTATAGCAACATTGACCGCCATTGGCCTCGCTGCCGCTTATGCGACACCGGCCTCTGCTGGCGTTATCGATTACGCCGCAACCAACTATACTGGCGGCTCTTGCAAGCATGGCCTCTACACCGGTAATGTTGGTCGGGGTTGCAACCGGCGCTATTCTTTCCAAGACGGCACGACTTTCAGCCACGATACGGATGCTCAGACCGCAACGCTGACCGGAACTGCCATTAACGGTTCTGGCCAAGTGGCAACACTAGACCTGAATTTCAGCGGTTTTCTGGAAACCATTGCGAATACGCCATTTGACTATAAAAATGGCGGTGGCAATTATGATCCGCTGACGGATACGCCAGACATTGACTTTTTCACCAATGGCTCCGGAACAATCAGCATTGACGGTGCGGTTTATACCTTAAACCCGAATGACCCTTTTGCGGGTAATACAACCTTGCAGTTTGGCCCTGGGGCAAATGACAAGAACAGTAAATTTGGAGGTTCGGCATGGTTGAACATCCTTAACCCAAATGGTCATGCGGTTCGGCACTGGGATATCAATTTCAATCTTGATAAAATTGCATCGGAAGTGCCGGAGCCAGGTGCTCTGGGTCTCCTTTGCCTTGCAGTTGGCGGTCTTTGGGCCGGAACCCGGCGGCGGCGCAAAGCGCTGGCTGCTTAAACGCTTGCACAGACGAACAACTGAAACCGGGTGGCCCAATCAGCGCCCGGTTTCTTTTTGTCTTGCTTTCAGGTTTTTCAATCGTTGGTTTAGGCTTTTCTAAAGGCTTTTCTGGCTATCAAAGACAGATGATTCATCTGCCAAAAACCGCGATTACGGCTTCACTTTTCGCTATAGCGCTTTCGCTTGGCGCCTGCACATTGGGTGAGGGCGATCCAATGGCCGATGCTGAAGCAGCTTTTGCCAAAAATGACTATCGCAGCGCGCGCATCCATTTGCTTTCCGCGCTGCAGGAAAACAGTGCTGATCCAGCAGCCAACCTGTTATTTGCCAAAACGCAGCTGCGCCTCGGCGATGGTGTCGCGGCAGAAGCAGCATTGGAGAAGCTGGCTGATATTGCTCAGTATAAGGCAGAGTTGCCCAGCCTGATGGCGCATGCGCTGCTGCTTCGGGACATGCCGGAACGCGCATTGGCGCTGACTGAAAATCCGGATCCAGATCATGTCAGCCTGACTTATTGGGTCAAGGCGCAGGCCTTGCTACAACTCGACCGTAAAGAGGAAGCTGTTGCAGCACTGTCGGACGGTCTTGCCGCTGCGCCCAATGCCCCGCTATTGCTTGCTTTGCGTGGCAATTATGAGATTGACAACCGCAATATTAGCGCCGCAAAACGGACCGCATCCTTGGCGCTTCAATATGGGCCAGATAATCTTGATGCTTTGCTGCTATCTGGCCAACTGGCCCTGATGCGTCAGGATTTACCGGCTGCAAAGAGCGCCTTTGACAAGGCATTGAAACTATATCCTGACAGCATCACTCCGCTTTTTTCAGTCGCTGCGGTAAATGCTGATCTTGGTGATGATAAAGCCGCGAAGGCTGGTCTGAAAAGAGTACTGGATATTGCTCCAGGGCATCCGATGGCTCTATTCTTGATGGCAAGACTGGCGTTTAATGATGGCGAGATCGATCGTGCCCATGAGCTCGTTCAGGGTGCCGGGGACACATTGAATGACGTCCCTGGCGTGGCCTTGTTGCGCGGAGAGATTGCCTATCTGAAAGGCAATCACGAGCAGGCGATTGACCATCTGCGCAAGTTTCTGTTCGATATGCCGGGCCATGTGCAGGGAACAACCGTTCTTGGTCACGCGCTTGCCGCAGCTGGCAATGAAGCGGAGGCCTATCAGTTGGTCAAGCCGGCGGCCAATCGTGCATCGGCAACACCGCAATTGCTCGCATTGGCAGCAAGGTTGGGAAAGCTTCAGAATGACCCCACAGCCGATAGCTTTGCCGAACGTGCGAAAGCACCGGGCGGTCGGGATGATATCGCGCTGAAAATGACCGAGGCAGGACAGGCGATCGCCAGTAAGGAATGGCAAAAGGCAGATACCATCTATGCCGATTTGCGGGCGTCCGGTCTTACCAGCAATGCGATTATCATGAATAACAGCGCGCTGGTTCAGCTCGAACTGGGCAACAAGGAGCAGGCCGTCAAATTCGCTCGCGAGGCGGTAGGTCTGACACCTGATGATCCCAATGTGATCGACACGCTCGGTTGGACGCTATTGCAATCTGGTCAGGATATGGCGGAGGCATTGAAGTTATTGCGCCAAGCATCGGCGCGCGCGCCAGGAAATCTGGAGATTCGCTGGCATCTTGCCAATGCACTCGCTGCCAATGGAAAAAACACCGAAGCGAAGCGAGTCATCTCTGGCCTGAAAGCCTTTGCAGGCAAGGAACAACAAGCGCAGATCGACCAACTGCTCGCCCGGCTTTGATAATAGGCCAGAATCTGTTCAATCCGCGCGACAACCTATAGACTCTCTGAGCGCTTCGGATTAAGCGCTCTTCATGTCTATTGCCCATGAAGAAACCATCCTGATCGTCGATTTCGGTTCTCAGGTCACGCAGCTTATCGCCCGCCGGGTTCGTGAAGCGGGGGTCTATTCCGAAATCGCCCCTTTCAACAATGCCGAAGAGGCATTTGCACGGATGAAGCCCAAGGGGATTATCCTCTCTGGCGGTCCGGCAAGTGTGACTGAAGATGGCAGCCCGCGTATCCCGCAAGCATTTCTCGATGCCAATATTCCGGTTCTGGGAATCTGCTATGGCCAGCAGGTCATGACAACGCAATTGGGCGGCCAGGTCGAGGGCGGCGAAAGCGGTGAGTTTGGCCGTGCTTTTATCGAGATTTCGGAAAGCTGCGTCCTCTTTGATGGCCTTTGGAAGGTCGGTGAAAAACATCAGGTGTGGATGAGTCATGGTGACAAGGTCACCGAATTTGCACCCGGTTTTCGGATTGTCGCGACCACCGAAGGCGCGCCATTTGCGATTATCGCGGACGATGAGAAACGTTTTTACGGCATGCAATTTCACCCTGAGGTGGTTCACACGCCTGACGGTGGCAAGCTGATCGCCAATTTCGTTCGCCATGTCTGCGGCTGTGCTGGTGACTGGACCATGGCAGAATTCAAGGCTGCCAAGATCAAGGAAATCCGAGAGCAAGTCGGTGATGCCAAGGTTATCTGCGGTCTCTCGGGCGGCGTCGATAGCGCGGTTGCGGCTGTGCTGATCCATGAAGCCATTGGCGAGCAGCTAACCTGTGTCTTTGTTGATCACGGATTGATGCGGCAAGGCGAAGCGGATCAGGTGGTGAGCCTGTTCAAAGGTCATTATAATATTCCGCTTGTCCATCTCGATGTCGAGACATTATTCCTGAATGGTCTTAAGGGCGAAACCGATCCCGAGAAAAAGCGCAAATTTATTGGCAAGACCTTTATTGATGTATTTGAGATTGAAGCAAAAAAAGTCGGTGGCGCCGATTTCCTTGCGCAAGGCACGCTTTATCCAGATGTGATCGAGAGCGTTTCCTTTACAGGTGGACCGAGCGTAACGATCAAGTCGCATCATAATGTTGGCGGGCTTCCCGAGCGCATGAATATGAAGCTGGTCGAACCGCTTCGCGAACTGTTCAAGGATGAAGTCCGTGCGCTCGGCCGAGAACTTGGGCTGCCCGAGATTTTCGTTGGTCGCCATCCCTTTCCCGGCCCGGGCCTTGCTATCCGAATCCCGGGCGAAGTGACTAAGGAACGTTGCGATATTTTGCGCAAAGCTGATGCTATCTATCTGGAAGAAATCCGAAATGCCGGATTATATGATGCGATCTGGCAGGCTTTTGCGGTGCTGCTGCCCGTCAAGACAGTGGGCGTGATGGGCGACCACCGCACCTATGATAGCGTCTGCGGCCTGCGCGCCGTGACCAGCACAGATGGCATGACCGCCGATGTCTATCCGTTTGACGCCAGCTTCCTGACGCGCGTGGCGACGCGGATTGTCAACGAGGTGAAGGGGATAAATCGGGTGGTTTATGATTATACCTCGAAGCCGCCGGGAACGATTGAGTGGGAGTGACGCAAACTACTTCTAGTTTGAACCGAATATTCAAGGGTGTTCGGCGTATGGGAGTTGATTCAATACCCATAATTAGGCTCGCAATGGCTATGCGCCGAGAGCGTTATACCCAAGCCCTTGCATTAGTAGAGAGCATCGAACCAAAAATCAGCAAGCAGACCAATGTTCCAAAACTTCTTCCTCACCAATATATGGCACTAAAAGGCGAGTTATTGATCAGGAATGAGCGTTTTGAAGAAGCGCGTAGATGCTTGAAGAGCGTACTGGAAAAGATACAGTCCGAAGAATCTGGAAGAGCGAAGTATCTAAGAATCTATATCCAATTCTGGTTGGCTGAATTGCGAGGCGATATGGCAAAATCAAGCTACTATTCCAGAGCATCTTTAGGGCTCGAGAAATATGCTTCCGGTATGATTGAAGTGCCAATCCGAGATAGCGACCTTGACGAGCCCCTTTTTGACCCGGAGATCGTCAAGGAGGCAAGCTCAGTAAACCAGAGCGTTGATGAGTTTGTTCGACAGCAAGTGGTTAAGTGATCTTTGCCATGCTGAACTCGATTCAGCATCCTTGGCGGTTCGGTGCATCACAAAGTGACGCAGGTAAACAGGTTCAGGATGACGAGCAAAAACGAGAAACAACAGGAGAGAAACCATGAAAGCCATTCAACTCGCCGCGCCCGCGTCGCTAGACAATCTCAAATTGGTCGATCTTCCTGACCCCGCTGCTCCCGGTCCGGGCGAAATCGCTGTGCGGCTGCGGGCTTCATCGCTTAACTATCATGATTATGCGGTGGTCAAGGGCATGCTCCCAACGGCGGACAAGCGAATTCCCATGTCGGATGGTGCGGGCGACGTGACAGCAGTGGGTGAGGGCGTTACTGAATTTAAAATCGGTGACGCAGTGGTCTCAGCCTTCTTCCCCGACTGGATTGATGGTACACCGCCCGAAGGCGGGTTCCAGCGCGTGCCCGGCGATGGGATTGATGGCTATGCCTGTGAACAGGCCGTTGGCCCGGCCACAGCATGGACCCATGCGCCTCGGGGCTATAGCGCTGCCGAAGCGGCGACGCTGACTTGTGCGGGGCTCACGGCCTGGCGGGCTCTATTTGTGGATGGCTGCGTAAAACCAGGCGATACGGTGTTGGTGCAAGGCACCGGCGGCGTATCGATCTTTGCGTTGCAATTTGCCAAAGCGGCAGGCGCAACGGTGATCGCAACGTCTTCATCCGATGAAAAGCTAGAGCGGCTCAAGGCGTTAGGCGCGGATCACCTGATCAATTATAAGAAGGTAGAAGCTTGGGGGCCAAAAGTTCTTGAGCTTACCGGTGGCAAGGGTGTCGATTGCGTAGTTGAAATTGGCGGTCCGGGTACGCTGGACCAATCCATGATGGCTACGCGTATTGGCGGGCATATTGCCCTGATCGGCGTGCTGACCGGATTTGCCGGACCGGTGCAGACCGGTTTGTTGATGGCCAAGAACCTGCGCGTGCAGGGCCTGACTGTCGGCAGTCGCGCGCAGCAACTTGATATGATCGCGGCGATAGACGTCAACGGCATCAAGCCGGTGCTCGACAAGCATTTTCCGCTATCCGATTTGGCCGACGCTTTCCGTCATCAGGAATCGGGTGCGCATTTCGGAAAAATAGTGGTTGATATCTGACGGTCGCAGCGGTCTGTCCGCGACCGTCTTGTCATATGCAAGGTCTCAAGGCATCCTGCTTTCCATGCAGGTGAGCTTTGACTTCGATTCCCGACCCGCTTTGCTGGATCGCATCCAGCAACAGCTGATCGCACAATTTGGGCGGATTATACGCCCGGCGAACAAGCGTCGCGACCCCGTTTGGACATTGGTACAGGGTGTGATTGGCGCACGAACAAAAACGGCGGTGTCCAATGCCACGACCGATCGTCTGCTGGCGGATCTGGGCAGTTGGGAAGCCGTGGCAGGGCAGCCATTGGAAGCACTTACAGACCTTCTGGCCAATCAGACCTTTCCGGATCTGTCGGCAAGTCGGTTGAAGGATTGTCTCACCGAAATCATCAGGCATTACGGGGCTGCTAATCTGTCTCATTTGATGGAAATGGAAACCGAAGAGGCGATGGCGTGGCTGGAAACGCTGCCCGGTGTCGCACGCAAGATCAGCGTAGGTGTGATGACCAACAGTACGCTGAAACGCAAGGCGCTGGTCATCGACACGCATCACCGGCGGGTGATTCAGCGCATTGGACTGGTGCCAGCCAGAGCGGACACGACGCGGGCTTATGATATTTTGATGCCTGTTTTGCCACTGGACTGGAAAGCAGCGGATGTCGATGAGCATCATCTGCTGGTAAAACGGCTGGGCCAGATCCACTGTCGTCCGTCCCGTCCCGATTGTGCAACTTGTCCGGTCCGTGGTGACTGTCAAACTGGCCAGGACTTTGGAGTGCGGCATCGTGAATAGGACACGTATCGCGGTTGCGGATGATTGCGATGCGGTTTTGTCGCTTTGGGCAGCCTGCGCTCTTACCCGCCCGTGGAATGATGCTGCGGCGGACTTCACGCGTGCTGTGGAGAATCCAGCGGCTGATATCCTTTGCCTTGAGAAGGAAGGACATCTGATGGCAACAGTCATGGTGGGCTATGACGGCCATCGCGGCTGGGTCTATTATCTCGGAGTGGCACCAGACAGCCGTATGCACGGTCTGGGACGAGAGATGATGCTAGCAGCAGAGCATTGGTTACGTGAACGGCATGCGCCAAAAATCCAGTTGATGGTGCGAGAGGATAATGAGCAGGCCATCGGTTTTTATGAAGCGCTAGGATATGAGGTGCAGCCAGTCGTAACAATTGGCCGGCGGTTTGAATAAGAGCTGTTGTTGATGCAAACGAGATATTTCGGGGTGGTTTCGTTTGGTTTGATCCGCGTTTCTGTCATGGAGGAGAGATCATGTCTGAAGTTTCACCGGCCCCTATAATACGACAGCTAACCTCGGAAGATACAGTGTTCGCGCGCGGCCTATTAGATGTTTTTGGAGCGGCATTTGAGGAAGAAGAGACCTATGATGCTGCTGCATCCAGCGATGCCTATCTTAAGAAATTACTAGCCCGTGAGCATTTCATTGCACTTGTCGCATTAGTAGATGGAGAAGTTGTCGGCGGGATAGCCGCCTATGAATTGGAAAAATTGGAGCAGGAGCGTTCCGAAGTTTATATCTACGATCTGGCGGTTCTGGAGAGCTTTCGCCGGACTCATATCGCGACAAAGCTGATCGACGCCGTGCGCAAAATCGCATCGGAGCGAGGGGCCTGGGTGGTCTTTGTACAAGCGGATCACGGGGATGATCCCGCCATTGCCCTCTACACCGGCCTTGGAACGCGGGAAGATGTCCTGCACTTTGATATCTCTGTTGCAGATAAAGAGCAGGGCTAGGCTGATCTTCTGGAGATTGGCTCTTGCGCAGCGATTATTTCTGGCTAATCCCTTTTGGAGAGTGCGTTGCTGATCCAAATATTGAGCAATGTCAGAAAACAGGATGAGTATAGTGATGGCTAACGAAACAAAAATGTATGGTATTTCCAATTGCGACACGATCAAGAAGGCGCGTAACTGGATGGAACGGAACGGTATAAACTACGTCTTCCACGACTATAAAAAATCGGGGATTACCAAAGACAAACTGGAGCTCTGGGTGATGCAGGTCGGCTGGGAGCCGTTGCTCAACAAGCGCGGTACAACGTTCAAAAAGCTACCAGATATGATGAAAGAAAATATCGATGAGAACAGCGCCATCATGTTGATGGCGGAGAATCCGAGCATGATCAAACGGCCGGTTCTTGAGCATGGCGATGAACTTGTGGTGGGTTTCAAAGCCGCAGATTATGAGGCGGCTGGTCTGTCGGCGCGCAACAGTTAGAATGCTCAGGTAGCCCAGGCAGATGCCGACGATAATGTCACATGCTGCAATTCCGATTGCCGGAGCATTGATGTTGGGGCGTGGTCGTTTATCGATTCCCGTAATCGGAACCGGAATAGTCTTCGCTATGCTGCCCGACGCAGATGTTATCGGCTTTGGCTTGGGGATAGACTATTCCGATAGCTGGGGGCACCGGGGGGCAAGCCACTCGCTGCTATTCGCGGCCATTTCAGCTCTGTTGGCAGTCGCGTTGATTCGTCCGGGACGCTATCTCGTCGCCGGACTTTTCCTATTTATTTCTATGGCTTCGCACGGGCTTCTCGATACAATGACTAATGGCGGATTGGGGGCGGCCCTGTTTTGGCCATGGGATGAGACCCGTCATTTCGCACCGCGGACGCCGATCGCTGTATCGCCTATCGGTATATCGAGTTTTATCTCGGCGCGCGGAATGAAAGTGCTACAATCGGAAGCTATATGGATATGGACACCGCTGGCTTTGTCGGTCACGATGGTCCTGGTTCTGAAATATTGGAGAATGAGATGGTTACGGCAAAATGGAACGGCGCGACAATAGCAGAAAGCGACGACACAGTAGTGGTTGAAGGCAATCACTATTTTCCTCGTGATGCCGTTAAAATGGATTGGCTAACAGACAGCGAGAAAACGACCTTTTGTCCCTGGAAAGGAACGGCCTCTTATCACACACTCGTCATTGATGGGCAGACCAATGCGGACGCGGCATGGTATTATCCCGAACCAAAAGACGCAGCACAGGAGATTAAGGACCGGATCGCTTTCTGGAACGGCGTCGAAGTATCAGATTGATGCCCGGACGCATTCTTCTAGCTCTTTCGATATTGATCTTTGCCAGTGCGTGCGGCGCCCAACCGGAGAATAGTGACATGCCATTGAAAGCTGCGGCCACCCTGTCGGGTGAGCAACCGATCGTCATCGCGCATCGTGGAGCCAGCGGGGATACTATTGAGCATACTTTGGAGGCTTATCAGCGGGGTATCGATCACGGTGCTGAGTTCATCGAACCGGATCTGGTCTTGACCAAAGACGGTGTACTGGTTGCTCGGCATGAAAACGAGATAAGTGGTACGACAAATGTCGCCGATAAGCCGGAATTTGCCGAACGCAAAACGACCAAGACGATTGACGGACGCGAGTATATAGGTTGGTTCACAGAGGATTTTACGCTGGCAGAGCTGAAAACCTTAAGAGCAAAAGAGCGACTGCCGGACGTCCGACCTCAAAACACACCCTATGATGGGCAGTTTGGGATCCCGACTTTCGAGGAGGTGTTGCAATTACTCAAAACGCATGAAGCGAAAACGGGTGAACGGATTGGTGTCTATCCGGAAACCAAGCATCCATCTTATTTCGCCTCCATCGGTCTGCCGCATGAACAACCAATGCTGGCATTGCTCAAGAAATATGGATTTGTTGGTGCCGATGATCCGGTGTTTATCCAGTCTTTCGAGGTTGGCAACTTGCAGGCGCTGGACAAAAAAACCGATATCCAGCTGGTACAACTTGTTGCGGATCAAGGCGGTCCCCCCGATTTACCAGAGACCCTCTATGCGGATATGGTGACTGAAACCGGACTTTTAGAGGTCGCCAAATATGCGGATGGCATAGGGCCGTCCAAAAATCTGATTATTGGCCGCGATGATCAAGATCGCCTAAAAAAGCCAACCAGTCTTGTTGCAGACGCTCATGCGGCCGGCCTATTGGTCCATCCGTGGACATTCCGTATTGAAAATGTGTTCCTCCCTAAAGAGTTTCAAGGCGGCTATACGGCATCGGCGATCGGGGATGTAAAGGCCGAAATGAGAACCTATCTGGCAACCGGAATCGACGGACTGTTTAGTGATAACCCGAGAGAGGCAGCTTTAGCCGTTGATCAGTTAGGAGCTGAATAATAGCGCCGGACCGTGATAATATAGATGAACACCGAGAGCGCCATCAGCGCAGTTCCGACAAGGAAAGGCGCGCCTGGAAAATAAAACCCCTCTGAGTCGGCATAGGCACCAAAAATCATTGTCATGACCACCGGGCCGAATATCGAGGTCAGGCTGATCATGCTGGCAACCGCTCCTTGCAGTTCACCCTGAGCGTCTTCACTAATTCGGCTACTCATCATCTGCTGCATGGCAGGGAATGCAAAGCCGCTTGCCGCACCAATGACAATGCCGATATAAACAAAGGCGTCAGATGGCGCGAAGGCGAAACAAAGATAGGCCGGCATGCCGAACATGAGACTGATCAATGCGGTTCGGCGCTCGCCAACCCTTGCAATGACTGGGCCCGTCAGAACGCCTTGGACCAGCGCCAACAATATGCCGAATAGGGCAACGCTGAGGCCAATCTCCAATTTACTCCAGTCAAACCGTTCGATCAGCCAATAGGCCCAAACCGCGATCTGCGCCTGTGCCGCGAGCTGAAGCACGAAGATAGCTGACAAAAAACCAATGACGAGGCGTGTTTTCGACATTTGCACAATGCTGCCCATTGGGTTCGCGCGGGAGAGGGAGAAGGCCCGGCGTTTGTCCTCGGGTAATGTTTCTTTCAGGATCACGATGCCAATGGCCGTACCGACTAGTGCTAATATAGATGCGGCAATAAAGGGCAGCCGGTCACCATATTCTCCCAATATACCGCCAAGCCCAGGTCCGATAACGAAGCCAAAGGCGCCAGCGCCGCCCAATATACCGAAAAACTTACCGCGCTCTGCAGGTTTAGCGACATCGGCCACGCAGCTGTTGGCCGCAGCCCAGCTTGCGCCCATGATGCCGGATATGATCCGACCGATAAATAACCAGACAAGGTCAGGTGCCCACGCCATGATTGCATAGTCGAGTCCGAGGAGAAACAATGTCGTCAGCAAGACGGGGCGTCGTCCAAAACGGTCGCTCAACCCTCCAATTACCGGAGCAAACAGGAATTGCATCATTGCGTAGGAGAATAGCAGCCATCCACCAATTTCAGCCGCGCGGTCAATTGATGCGCCGGTAAGGTCGGTGATTAGCGAAGGCATGACGGGCAGTATCAAGCCAATGCCCATCATATCGATGAACACAATGAACGCGACAAACAGCAATATAGACTGCGGCTTTCGGGCCGGTGCCATAAATTATTCCAATGATCTGGAGAATTAAATTGTGGAAGTGAGTCGTGAGATGCCTATTTGATGCCGTATTTTCCGATTAAACGCAACGCTGGCCTTATTGCTTTGCCGGAGTTATGAAACCAGCCATGTCCACAACCTATAAATTAGACACGTCCACAAGTCGTGCCAATCCGACACCGAAGCCACTGAAACGGTTGACGGTTCCTGCTATTCAGCGCCGTAAGTTTGAAGGCAAGACAGAAGAGCCTTTGGTAATGCTGACGGCCTATACTGCTCGCACAGCTCAGTTGCTGGATGCGCATTGCGACATGCTGCTGGTAGGAGATTCTCTCGGCCAGGTTATTTATGGCTTGCCTTCTACGCTGCCAGTTACGCTTGATATGATGTGCAACCATGGTGCGGCTGTTGTGCGGGGCAGTTATCATAGCCTTGTTATTGTCGACATGCCTTTCGGCTCCTACGAAAAATCACCGGAACAAGCCTTTGAATCGGCCAGCAGAATCATGTCGGAAACTGGGTGCGCTGCGGTTAAACTTGAGGGCGGGCAGTCAATGGCTTCTACGATCTCTTTCTTGGCGCAGCGCGGTATTCCGGTGATGGCGCATATTGGCTTGACGCCACAGGCCGTTAATGCGCTGGGCGGCTATGCTGCACGTGGTCGGAGCCAGGAAGAGCATGAAAAAATTCTTGCCGATGCAAAGGCCGTTGCGGATGCCGGCGCTTTTGCAATGGTGGCCGAAGGCGTGTTGGAACCGATCGCTATTTCCGTGACCAAAACCGTAGATATACCGGTTATCGGGATCGGCGCCTCGCCGCAATGTGATGGTCAGGTCCTCGTGACGGAAGACATGCTGGGCATGTTTGAACGTACAGCGCGTTTTGTAAAACGCTATCACAACATCTCCGAAAATATTGAGCAAGCGGCTGCGAGCTATGCTGATGATGTGCGCAATCGCAGTTTTCCTGGGCCAGATCAGCTCTATCAGCCTAAAAAATGACCTTAAACCTTTGGTTTTAACAACCAATCGTTCAGCATCTGGAAATGGACGATATACTTGGACTTTCCGGATGTCATCGCTAAAGGACTAGCGACAGAATTTTGGGAGGCATATCATTGCTTCTCAACGCAGATTAAACATTGAAGGAGGCCAGGTTGGCCAAAGACGACAAAGATACACCAGAAGAACAGCCAGACCGCCAGGAACAGGTGTTCATGCGGGAAGTGGATGATGCTGTTCGGGAGGATGATCTTAAGAACTTCGGACGCCGTTATGGCATCGGGATTGGCGTCGCCGTGGTTGTTGGTCTGGCGTCTCTGGCTGGCTGGATATTCTATAACAACAGCCTCGAGGAAGAGGCTGGCTTACGCAGTGAGGAATATGTCGCTGCGATTGATAGCGTGAAGCGCAACAATCTGGATGGTGCCGCAACGGCTCTCAAACCTCTCGAAGAAGCAAATCAAAAGGGTTATAAAGCCGCTTCAAAGCTAATGCAGGCGAATATTGCGCTGGAAAAACAGGACCCTGAATCTGCGATTGCCGGATATAAGGCAATTGTTGCTGATACAGATTTGCCACAGCCTTTTCGCGACCTGGCGCTGATCCGCCAAACGACCGCTGAATTTGACAGCTTGAAGCCTCAGGAGATTGTGGATCGTCTCAAACCATATGCTGTACCAGGCAACCCGTGGTTTGGGAGTGCGGGCGAAATGGTTGCGCTGTCTTATCTGAATCTGGAACAAGCTGATTTGGCCGGACCATTATTTGCCCAGCTTGCCAAGGATGATAGCGTACCGCCAACCATCCGCTCTCGTGCTTTGCAGATGGCCGGAGTGCAGGGTATCGATGCCGTAGAACTGGATAGTGATGAAGAAGTTGGTCCCGCCGCTGCGGCTGCAGATACAGCAGTCTCAGGGGCGAGTGAGGGAGAGACAGAGTAATGATTTCGGTTAAAAACAAGCATGTTGCAAAGATTTGCGCTGGGCTGATTGCTGTATCCCTTTTGTCTGGTTGTGCCATATTGAGTGGCGGAGATGACAAGAAAAAAGATACGCCAACGCTAGGCAAGCGGACCAATATCCTTACAGGCGAAAGTGGTGCTGAAGTGGATCCCGCACTGGCTGGTATTTCAGTCATTGTGCCAGCGCCGCGTGCTAATGCCGATTGGGCGCAATCCGGTGGAAATGCTGGAAAATCAGTCGGCCATGTCGCTTTGGGTTCAGCGTCTTCCCGTATCTGGACAGCGGATGTCAGCGGTACAACCAAGCGGGAACGTTTGGCGGCCGCGCCGGTTGTCTCAGGCGGACGCCTTTTTGTGGTAGACACCGAAGCTATGGTTCATGCTTATGATGCTGAGACCGGAGCGAAGGCCTGGTCAACACGGATTGAGGTGCAGGATGATGGCAAGCCGTCTCGTTTCGGTGGGGGTGTAAGTGCCCAAGGCACCATGGTGTATGCAACCAATGGTGTTGGCGACGTCGTGGCATTGAATGCGTCTGATGGAAGTCAGCTCTGGAAAGTCCGTCCAGCTGGACCGTTGCGGGGCGCACCCACGCTTTCCAATGGCAATGTCTATGTGATGACACAGGATAACCAAATTTATGCGCTGAGCCAGGCAGATGGTTCCGTGCAATGGAATGAAGCTGGGACCGTTGGTCTGGCGGGTATTTTTGGGGTCGCGGCTCCCGCGGCAGCGCAAGGTACTGTGATTGCGGGTTATTCGTCTGGAGAACTGACCGCTTATCGTTATGAAAATGGTCGTAATCTCTGGAATGATGCGCTGGCGCGGACGAGTATTTCAACTTCGGTCGCCACGCTTTCCGATATTGACGCTGATCCGGTTATCGATCGTGGCCGCGTCTTTGCACTGGGGCAGGGTGGCCGGATGGCGGCTTATGAACTAGTGACCGGGCAGCGTATCTGGGAATTGAATATTGCCGGGATCGCAACTCCTGTGGTTGCTGGTGAATGGGTTTTCGTTCTCACTGATGATGCGAAACTGCTTTGTATTGCGCGTCCAACCGGGAAAGTGCGGTGGATCAGCCAGCTGGCGGCCTATCGCAACGAAAGCAAAAAGAAAAATCCGATCAACTGGACAGGGCCGGTCTTGGCGGGCAATCGCTTGATTGTGGCCAGCACGGAAGGTGAAGTCGTCTCTGTATCGTTGGGCGAAGGAAGCAGCACAACCCTGGTTGATCTGAAGCAAGGTGTCTCGCTTCCGCCTATAGTGGCTGGCGGCATGCTCTACATATTGGACAATAGTGGACGCATCTCCGCGTTTCGATAGGGTTATCAAATAAGGAACGGGAACGGCCAAATGCTGCCCAATATTGCAATTATCGGGCGGCCCAATGTTGGTAAGTCCACCCTTTTCAACCGGCTTGTCGGGAAGAAACTGGCATTGGTTGACGATCGCCCCGGTGTAACCCGTGATCGTCGCGAAGGTGTGGCGAACTTACTCGGTCTTGAATTCAATATCATCGATACCGCTGGCTATGAAGATGAAGATGCCAAAAGCCTTCCTGGTCGGATGCGGCGTCAGACCGAGTTGGCGGTTTCCGGAGCCGAATTGGCACTGTTTGTTATCGACGGCCGTGCAGGTTTAACGCCGCTCGACGAAGAAATTGCACGCTGGTTACGTGGCTCCAAGACGCCAGTGGTGTTGCTTGTCAACAAAGCGGAAGGAAGGGCGGCGGAGTCCGGTGTGCTCGAAAGCTATGCGCTTGGCTTTGGGGATCCGATCCCGCTGAGTGCAGAACATGGCGATGGTATCGCAGATCTGTTTCAAGCCATGCGCCCTTATGTCGAAGCATTCGAAGCCGCTGCGCAGGATGAACCGGTTGATGAAGCGGCACCTTTGAAACTAGCAATTGTTGGTCGGCCGAATGCCGGGAAATCAACACTGATCAACAAGATGCTCGACGAGGATCGCCTGATTACCGGACCTGAAGCGGGCATTACCCGCGACAGCATTGCGGTCGAGTGGGTCTGGCATGACGATGCGCTGACCGAAGATGAGAAGCTTGATGGCATAGAGCCAGACCGCAAGGTGCGGTTGATCGATACCGCTGGTATGCGCAAACGCGCCAAGGTGAATGACAAACTTGAAAAATTGTCGGTTGCTGATGCCAAGCGGGCAATTGATTTTGCTGAGGTCGTGGTGCTGCTGCTGGATGCGACTAAAGGACTTGAGGCACAGGATTTACGGATTGCCGATCAAGCGATTCAGGAAGGTCGATGCCTGGTCATAGCGATCAACAAATGGGACGTGGCTGAAGGACCGAGCAAGTTGTTCAATGGCATTCGTGCTGCTCTGGATGACGGACTTGCGCAGGTTAGAGACGTTCCGTTGATCGCAGTCTCGGCTTTTACCGGCAAAGGCATTGATCAGTTGATGAAGGCCGCGTTCAACTCCCGTCGAATCTGGTCTCAACGGGTTGCAACAGGCAAGCTCAACCGTTGGTTTGAAGATGCCATTGAAGACAATCCACCGCCAGCACCTGGTGGAAAACGGATCAAGTTGCGCTACATTACACAAGCCAAGACGCGACCGCCTTCCTTTGTGATATTCGGCACCCGTGTGGACGATCTTCCAGAAAGTTATCGCCGATATTTGATAAATGGTATCCGCCGGGAGCTTGGCTTTGGCGGAGTACCGGTCCGATTGATAATCCGGTCTCCCAAAAATCCTTATCACGACAAGGAATAACAAAAGGCCCGTCAAACCCTTGAGTTAAGGGGGGATTGTTTTTCTTTGTGGTAACAAAATTTTTACGGCTCTGCTGCTATTCTCCTGGTTATGGGTATTTTCTCAGCCATTTCTTCTAGGGGTTTGATCCTTGGCGCAGCTTGATAGTGATCTGATTGATTGGACCGTCTATAACGAGACAAGGTCCTCGCTCGGCCCTGACTTCGTACGCATATTAGGGTATTTTCGAGAAGATGGGACGCAATCCATTGCGAAGATTGAGGCAGCAATGCGGGCGAAGGACGCAGTGCAAATCATTACGCCGGCACATAAGTTAAAGGGCGAGTCCCTGCAATTTGGTGCCATCCGATTGGCTGCCGTTGCGGAGCTCATCGAAATGACCGCTCGAAAATGCGTAGAACATCAGGAAACACCCGATGAAATTATCGAGCAGGTCGTTGGACTACGCCCGCTGTTTGAGGAATCACTGCCGATATTAGAGCATGAAACCAGCCCCGTTATGCAGCGTCAACCGGTAAGGGAAAGACACCGCTCAAACGGGTTTAGTAGCCACTTCAACCATCGCTGATATTATTCGGCTGGTTCCGATTGGAGTTGAACATAATTTTCAATTCCCATGCGCTCAATCATGTCAAATTGCTTTTCCAGTGTATCGACATGTTCTTCTTCGCTTTCCAGGATTTCAGCAAACAGATCGCGCGTAACGTAGTCGCGCACTTTCTCACAATGTTCGATACCGTCTTTTAGCGGCGGCAAAGCTTCATGCTCAAGCGCAAGGTCGGCTTTGAGAATCTCTTCGACAGTCTCACCAATTTTAAGCCGGCCAAGCAACTGGAAGTTGGGCAGGCCGTCCAGAAAGAGAATGCGTTCGGCCAGCTTATCGGCATGTTTCATCTCATCAATGGATTCTTCATACTCAAACTTGGCGAGTTTGCTGACGCCCCAATTGTCGAGCATCTTGCTGTGCAGAAAATACTGATTGATCGCGGTGAGTTCATTCTTCAGCGCTTCGTTCAGATAGTCGATTACCTTTGCATCACCCTTCATGGTGGTATCCTTTTCGATGGGGAATAAGTTACCCCGCTGTATACACGAGCAAGATCATGTAGGGAAGGGCTAGTTCCGAGGAAAAGGCAATTATTTCAGTGACTTGATAAAGAGAATGCTAAGCGGTCGCAACTTCGTTTTCGATAATGGTTCGCGCAAACGATAGGCATTGGCCGCATTTTGGCTTCCGACCGAGTTCTGCATAGACCTCGCTAGGCTTTTCAGATCCATTGCGAACCGCAGCTCGCAGGTCTTTTTCCTTAATCGCATTGCAAACACAAACAACCATATGGGCTCCTTATGCGACTCGTATATAGCTAATGAGAATAGATCGCAATAGCAAAAACACGCCCGTTCACAATCATTTGTCGATTTTAATCGGTTGCACCTCCAACCGCGACAAAGAGCGCCAGAGCCACTCCAGCGGTCCATAGCGGAAACGCATGAGCCAAGGCTTCGACCATAGCAGCATGATAATCCATGCGCTTGGCACGAACAGATAAAGCTCAGCGCGGTCGATTGTTCCGTAGAGTCCCAAGCCCCAACCATAGAAGATGAAGGTCATCAATATGCTGGTGCCGAGATAGTTGGTAAAGGCCGCACGACCGGCTCCAGCTACCCGGTGCAGCAGAGCGCTTTTAGAAAATGCTTGGATAAGTAATATGAGCAGAGCTGCATAGCCGATTGTCATCAATAGTCGCGATGGCGCGGACCAGGCTATGCTTGTGTTAAAGGCAACCAACGGATCAGAAATATTTAAAAACATGAAGATTGCCAGTGGGACGAGTAGCAGCAGGCCGATGCCGGTTAAGCGGATGCCGAAGCTCTTATACCGTTCAATTTCCCATTCACCCGTCATGAAACCGTTTTTATAGAGTGCCATGCCAATCATCATGAACGGCAGTGTTTCGGTGAAATTTAACAAGATTAAACCCAGCGGCCCCCATAGGTGCTCGGCGAATTTGTCGGCAAGAATAGTCGCATAGCTACCTTGGTAAATGGCGATATCTTTGGCTAACGCTGCTCCGCTAGTCGCAATGTCTTTCATGGCTTCCTGATATTCTAGATCCATGGACGAACCCGGCCCAGCTTCCAAAGCAAGATATTGCAGGTAAATCAGGCTGCCAGTGAATAACAGATTGATGGCAAATCCTATGGCATAGATTATCAATCCGACACGGATCAGTTTTTTGCTTTCCCAATCGGCCATAAAAAATGCGATGCAACCGACGGCGGCATATAAAAATAATATATCGCCCCACCAGATAAGAAAATAGTGAGCGAGTCCAAAAACGGCAAGCCAGAACATACGGGAATAGTGGACCTTTGCAGGGTTTTCGCCCTTCGCTGTGGCCCGCTCAATGACCAGCATCATACTGGCCCCGAAGAGGATGGTGAACAGTCCTCGCATTTTTCCGTCAACCAGGATGAACGATAGCAACCACGCGACAACATCCGGAGTATCGGTGCCGCCAAAAATTGCGGGACTGAAATAGGCCATTTCCGGCATCGAGAAAGCGATAATATTCATCATCAATATGCCCATCACGGCAAAGCCGCGCAGGGCATCAAGAGTGAGGTATCGCGTGGTCGTGGTGGCGGTCATTTCAGGTCCTTCGATCGGGTAGCGATAGGCGTCCGGGAAAATTCACAGCCAGCTCGCAATGGCGTCCAGCGGTTTCTTGATGGTGGCATGGACCGGGATGGTTGCATCCGGCGCGGGCTTGCCGACAACCAGCACCATCATCGGTTTCTCATTGGCCGGCCGTTCGCACAGTTCGTTGAGGAACTTCATCGGATTGGGCGTGTGCGTAAGAGTAGCGAGCCCCGCATCATGCAGGGCCGTGATCAGCATCCCGGTAGCGATGCCGACGCTTTCATTGACATAATAGTTCTGCTTCATTTCGCCCGGTAACATGCCGCCTTTTCGCTGGCCGAATATGACAATCAGATAAGGCGCTATTTCAAGAAACGGCTTGTCTGCATCGGTGCCCAGGGGCCCAAGCGCCTCAAGCCATTCATCGCTGGCTTTGTTCTCGTAAAATTCGCGTTCTTCGGCTTCCGCTGCCTCGCGCAATGCCTTTTTCTTTTCAGGGGTCTCGATGACCGCAAAATGCCAAGGTTGGTGATTGGCCCCGTTGGGAGCGGTCCCGGCGGCAAGCAGAGCATTCTCAATCACTATCCTGGGAACTGTTTCATCGGTAAAATAGCGGCAAGTGCGACGTACTTTTAAGGCGTCATAAAAGGCCTTGGATCGCGCGATGCGTTCCTCGTCGGAATATTCAGGCAGCTGGGTATAGGGCAGGGTATCGTGTGGTTTCATCCCGTTTTTCCTCCACGCCTCAATGTTTCGGGCGCGTAATATCATTCCAAAGTTCACACAAGTCTCACACCCTTCTTTCTCGTGAGGAGGGTGAGCAAGTGATAAGATTTTCTCTTGAACGGCTTAAACCGGAAGCGGTGCGTAGGAAAGCCATTATCTACTATTGACATTGATGTTAGTAATCGATATCAAGTCTTTAACAATAGCCAATTAAGCGATTCTTTTATGACAGTCTCTCCGACAACAATGCCATTGCTCAATACCAAACACGCGCCGCCGAAAATTCGCCCGATAAAGGCGTTCCGACATTTCCGCAATTTGATCGCGGATAAAGAAGATACGGCCGAGGTGTTTCACATTATCGAAGCGCTTGCCGGCAAAGCCTTTATCCGTAACGCCAAACGCTTTCTGAAAACTCCGCATGCGCAGGAACTGATGGAGCGCAATGTCGATTTGCCGGCGATGCTGGATGATCATGACAAGTTGGGAGAACTTTCAGCCGACAGTCTGGGGCAGGCCTATGTCCGTTTCATGAAGAAGGAAGGCCTGACAGCCGCTGGACTGGTTGCAGAATTTGATCGCTATGGTGAAACATATGAAAAGCGCAACGACATTACCGAATGGTTCGGCAACCGGATGCGGGACACGCATGACTTGCTTCACGTTCTGACCGGCTATGGCCGCGATGCGCTGGGAGAGCAGTGCGTGCTGGGCTTTACCTATAGCCAGAACCCCAATCTTGGCGTGTTGTTCATTGCTTATGCAGGTGCGCTGGAAATGAAGAAGCAGGCACCAACGGATGCACCTGTTTTGAAAGCTGTTCGCGAAGGACAAAAGCTGGGCAAGGCAGCGAAGCGACTAGCCTATTATGATATCGAGAAGATATTGGCGATGCCACTTGATGAAGCCCGTGCATTTCTGAACATAGGCGAGCCGGTGTACTACAAGCAGGCACATGCAGCCTATGAAGCACAGGGTATTGATCCTTATAATTTGCTGGGTCAGCCAGCATAGGTTTGCAAGCGGCGTTATTGCGCCGCTTCTATTTTTTTGACCAAGACATCATATCCGGTGATGGAGCGATCAATTTCGCTCTTTGCACTGGTCAATTTTTGCGATGACTCTTCCACTTTCTGTTCGAGTTGACTGGCTCGTCCGCGGATTTGCGGATTGGTTCGTGACCATGTTCTGAGATCGGCGAGAGTTTGATCAACCGCTGCCTGCGCTTCAGCGACTTCGGTTCTTGCTGCTTCTGCCTGATCACGCATCTCTTTGGCTTGCAATTCCACTTCCACACCAAAGGCACTGAAGCGACCGATATTTGTTTTTCCGAGCTGTTCTCCAAACTGGATCGGGAAAAACAGGAAAAAGATCACTATGCCCAAAACGACCAGATCGCGGATGAGCACGAGCGCGTTCTTGCAAATCTCTGTCCAATGTAATTCTGTCATGGCACTTTCCTGAAATTGAGAAATCCGTAGGATTCCTGAATATCCAGATTTCAGCGCAGTTCTTTGCGAATTGTCAGTTTTAGGCCGGACCAGATCGCGTCGACGGCGCAGACCTTGATGTCGACAAAGCCCATCGGTAAACAGACACTGCGAATGGTGTCCTCGGTGATATCGGTCTCGACTTTCGATGCCTTTTTCGGCCAACTGACCCAAACCTGACCGGCGGGATCGATCAAAGTGCGGAGTGCAGTAAGATGCTGCTCTAGAAGCGCGCGTTCCTTAACAAAAATATGAGCTGCGTTGAGGCCTTGAAAAGGCATGTCATGCTGTTCAAAAGCCAAGCCATAGCTATCAATTTCGGCGCGGACACTGTCGGGCATTGCTTCAAACCAGACCGTCATACCATCTTTCAGGTTGAGCTTCTTGGCGAGCGGTGTTCCCGAGTAACCAGTATTTTGTGTAGTAGGCATGATGCGAGCATAGCAGGACAATGGCGGCAGGTCATCAAATGACGAAACAACAACACTGGTCTGGCAGAAAACCCCCATTGCGATTATCCTGTAATTCGGCGATAAAGTGGCAGGGTCGCCCGAAATTCAAAATGCCGAGATCAAAAAAGACCGGTCTTACATGAAGGAGGGCAATATCTTGCAAAAGCGATTAGGACTGATTCTGGTCAGTGCGGTGTTGCTGTCGAGCTGCGCCGAACATCGGCTCGTGGTACAGCGCCCCAATCCCGATGGTGAACATGCCATCGTGAATAGCAAAGCCTATTTGCTGCCAAGAGGCCAGCCGCGCAATGTTGCCGATTGTCAAACGAACCTTATCGACGAAGTGCGTGTGAAAACGAATTTCGGTCAGTCATTGATTACGGTATTGTCGCTGGGCTTCTATCAGCCGACCACCATCGAATATTACTGTGCCAAAGTGCCTTCCGATGAAGGCAGCACCGACGAATAATCCGCTGCATGTGGCCGGATGGGAGAAATATGATGCCCCCCAATCAGATCCAGGTGAACAATAATATTGAGTGGGTGAACCACCACCTCAATATCAAGGTCCCGATTGCCAAGCGGCTGCGGGTTCATAATGAAAATCCGACGCGCGCCACGATGTCGGGGATGCGTGCTACAGCGGCGCGGTTGCAAGGGATTATCGCGGATGCACTGACGGCGGGCGTGCAAATCCGGGCCTGTGGATCACGTTGGTCCTTTTCCGATATTCCCGCAGTCAAGGACGGCTGGGTCGTGGAAACCGCCAATCTCGATTGGACGTTTAACGTTGGCGCCAATGATGTCGATCTCGCAAGCGCAACATCTCGGGATGACCTCTATCTAGTCCAGTGCGGTACGAATATTTCGAAGATAAACGAGCGATTGGAAACGACGTCTCGCCGCCGTGCGCTGCGGTCTTCCGGGGCGAGTAATGGGCAGACCATAGCGGGAGCCATTGGAACCGGTGTCCATGGTTCAGCCGTGGATGTTGGTCCGATGGAAAGCGAAGTCGCGGGAATTCAGATCCTGACGGCTACCCAGAATCTGTGGATTGAACCGGCCCGAGCTCCCGTAATGAATGCGAATTTTGCGGCCAAGCTCGGCGCGACACTGGTGCGCGACGATGCCAAATTTGACGCAGCGCTTGTCGGCTTGGGCGCATTGGGGATTGTTCATTCAGTGATGTTGCGCGCGACGGGGCGATACCTGCTCAACTCGTCACTGCTGCACATTCCTTTCGGCCAGCTACAAGGCGCGCTCAACATGCTCGATTTTCGCGGATCAGGTTTGCCAGACCAGACCCGCAGGCCTTATTTCTTCCAAGTGATCCTTGATCCCAACAAAATGGACATTGGATATACGACCGTGCGCTATAAGGAACTATGTCCACCGGGATATCGGCCTGACTACAACCTGAAATCCGAAGCAGAACCGGGAACCGATCTGCCGCGCCTAATTGCGTCGGCAATCAAGATGTTCCCCGACTTGCGCAACACAGCCACCAGTTTGCTGATCCAGGCAGAGCTGAAAGTGCGGTCCGACAGGCCACATGAATGGCGACTACCTGGCGAAACTTATAGCTTTACCAGCGCACGCGAGGGCATTGCCAGTTCCGGCTTTGCGGTGCCGATTGCACAGGTCACAAACGCGCTAGACATCATGCGTCAGGCATTTCAGGTCCACAAAAACGCACCGGTTGTGTTCACCTGCCGCTATGCGCAAAAATCACCGGGCATGATGGCCTTCACCCGCTATGACCCCAGCTGTGTCATCGACATTGATGGCATTGATACGCCCGCGACGCGCAAGCTGATCACACTCGCCGGCCAACGGTTGGAGGCAGCGGGTATGCCGTTCACACAGCATTGGGGAAAGATGCATGACCTGACCAAGGCGCGCGTTCGGCGTGGCTATGGCGGCAGCGTGGATCGCTGGAATCAGGTGCGCAAATTGCTGCTACCCGATGGCGCAGAACGCGATGCGTTCTCCTCGCCGTTTCTGGACGACATCGGCTTGAACGCTTGAAGCGCTAGTCCTTCATCCAGTCGCGGAAGAAACTGTCACTGGCTTCGCGGAGGTCAGTGAGGGGGATATCGGCAACTGGCGTATCTTCTCCATCGGTCCAGTTAAGAGACGAACCCCCGGTACCGCCGATCCACTCGACCATTACGTCAGAATCTTTCGCCTCTTGCTCAAATTTCGCCCAGTTGTCGCGATCACTCCACGGCATAGTTATCAAATATCGACCTTGGTCCTCGGAAAAGGCATCCAACGTCAATTTCCCTAAGGTATGAACATCGGCTCCAATATTTCCGGCCAACGCCATTTCTGCAAGTGCAACCGCCAAGCCGCCGTCAGATACGTCATGCACTGCTGAGACTTCATTGCCGTGGATCAGGTTACGCAGAAAATCACCCGTGCGTTTTTCCGTTTCTAGATCAACTTTTGGAACATTGCCGTTCTCTTGGCCCTTGATTTGGCGTAACCATTGTGACTGACCAATCTCGCTTCCGACCTCTGTATGGTTCTTGCCACCGACGACTATGATTGCATGGTCCACATCCTTAAATCCAATCGTCATCATCTTGTCGAGGTCATCAATCAGCCCCACCGCACCAATCGCTGGCGTCGGCAGGATCGCGTGGCTCACCCCGTCAGCGCCAGTGGTTTCATTATAGAGGCTAACATTGCCAGACACGATCGGCATGTCGAGCGCTTCACAAGCTTCTGCCATGCCTTCGATACAGCCGACAAATTGCGCCATGATATGCGGCTTTTCGGGGTTACCGAAATTCATGCAATCGGTTGTCGCTAGCGGTTTCGCGCCGACGGCAGTCAGGTTACGATAGGCTTCGGCAATCGCCTGCTTGCCGCCTTCGACCGGATCGGCTTTGCAATAGCGCGGGGTGCAATCGGTGGTGATCGCCAAGCCCTTGTTGGTGCCATGAACACGCACAACGGCTGCATCGCCGCCAGAGCGCTGGCAGGTGTCGGCACCGACCTGGCTGTCATATTGTTCCCAGATCCAACGGCGTGAGGCGAGGGCAGGGCTTGCCATCATCTTCAGCAGGTCTGCGCCAATATCGGTGCTCTCTGGAATATCGTCGAGTGGTTTGATCGCGACATGTGCTTTATATTCTTCTTGGCTGAGATGTGGCCGATCGTAAAGCGGCGCGTCATCGGCGAGCGGGCCGAGCGGGATATCGCAAACGGTCTCGCCTTTATGGGTCAACACCATGCGGCGCGTGTCGGTCACTTCGCCGATCACGGCAAAATCCAGTTCCCACTTCGTAAAGATCGCTTCGGCCATTTCTTCGCGGCCTGGTTTCAGGACCATCAACATGCGTTCCTGACTTTCGGAGAGCATCATCTCGTAAGCGGTCATCTCCGTCTCGCGGCAGGGCACTTTGTCCATGTCAAGAATGATGCCGACCTCGCCATTGGTCGCCATCTCGACGCTGGAGCTGGTCAGACCGGCTGCGCCCATATCCTGAATGGCAACAATCGCATCGGATGCCATCAATTCGAGACAGGCCTCGATCAGCAGCTTCTCGGTAAACGGATCGCCAACCTGCACGGTTGGGCGCTTCTCATCGCTGTCATCATCAAATTCTGCGCTGGCCATGGTTGCGCCATGAATGCCATCACGACCGGTTTTGGAGCCGACATAGACGATCGGATTGCCAACACCGGAAGCGGCCGAATAAAAGATCTTGTCCGCATCCGCGACACCGACGGTCATTGCGTTGACGATGATATTGCCGTCATAGGCTTCATGGAAATTGGTTTCACCGCCAACGGTCGGCACGCCCACACAATTGCCATAGCCGCCAATGCCCGCGACGACACCTTTTACGAGGTGCTTCATCTTGGGGTGCTCAGGGCGTCCAAAGCGCAGCGCGTTTAAATTCGCCACCGGCCGCGCGCCCATGGTGAACACATCGCGCAAGATACCGCCAACACCGGTCGCAGCGCCCTGATAGGGTTCAATGTAGGACGGGTGGTTATGGCTCTCCATTTTGAAGATCGCTGCCTGACCGTCGCCAATGTCGATCACACCGGCATTTTCGCCTGGACCACAAATCACTTGCGGGCCTGTCGTCGGAAGCTTCTTCAAATGCAGGCGGGAGCTTTTATAGGAACAATGCTCGGACCACATGACTGAAAATATGCCAAGTTCCGTGATATTCGGTTCGCGACCGAGCGCGTTTAATATGCGCTGATATTCCTCTTCGTTGAGGCCATGTTCGGCGACAATTTCAGGTGTGATTTTTTTAGCGGTGCGCGAGGATGTCTGTGTCATGAAGACCCTTTAACGAGCCGTCCCGATTCCGCCTAGTGTGAATTGTCAGTTTCGCAGAACCCATTGCAATTAGAATCGAAACATGGTTTCATAATGAAACTGAAATTGTTCGATGGTTGAGGCAAATTATGGAAAAAGTGGTTTTGGTCATCGGAGCAGGGGATGCCATTGGCAGCGCGATCATGCGTGCCTTTGCCGACAAGGGCTATATTGTTTGCGGCGCGCGGCGCGGCGGAGAAAAACTTGACCCGCTGGTTGAAGAGCTCCGCGGATCTGGCAAGCAGGCCCATGGATTTTCCTGTGACGCGCGCAAGGAAGAACAGGTTGAAGCTTTATTTGCCGATATCGAAGCCAATATCGGCCCGCTCGATTGTGTGGTTTTTAACGTCGGCGCCAATGTGCCGATGACGATCCTCGACACCAGCGCGCAAAAATTTTTGAAAATCTGGGAAATGGCCACCTTTGCGGGATTTCTGACAGGACGCGAAGCGGCGCGTGTCATGACCAAACGCGGCCACGGATCAATCCTCTTCACCGGCGCAACCGCCAGTATGCGCGGAGCGGCTGGTTTCGGCGCTTTTGCCAGCGCCAAGGGCGCTCTGCGTAACATGGTGCAAAGTCTTGCTCGTGAAATGGGCCCGCAAAATATTCATGTCGCGCATGTCGTGATTGATGCGGCGGTAGATACCGATTGGATCAAGGGAATGCTGCCGGACTATGAGGAGCGCAAAGCCAATGACGGCGTAGTCAATCCTGACGATCTGGCGCAAAATTATGTGATGTTACACGAACAGCCACGTAGCGCATGGACATTTGAAATGGACGTGCGGCCATGGGCTGAAAAATGGTAATGAGGGAAAATCAATGACCAAAACGATTGAACTTATCTTCGATTTTGTAAGCCCCAATGCTTATCTGATCTGGCAACCGCTAAAGGCGTTGGCTGATAAACATGGCGCGACAATTGAAGTGATACCAGCATTTCTGGGCGGAATGCACAAGCTGACCGGCAACGCTCCGCCTTTCATTCGTGACGCCGAAGTCAAAGGCAAGAATCCCTATGCGATGCTTGAGATGAATCGCTTCATCGCCAAACACGGCCTGACCAAATTTCAGATGAACCCGCATTTTCCTTTCAACACGATAAGCCTGCAGCGGATGCTCGTCGCGCTGGAGCCTGAAAAGCGTGCTACATTCATTGAGACATTGCTACCCGCCATATGGGAAGAGCAACTGGACGTGACAGATACGGAAGTGCTCGGCAAAATCCTTCAAGATGGCGGTTTTAATGCGCAAGAGCTATTTGCAAAGACTCAGGATCCAGCGGTTAAGCAAGAATTGATGGACAATGTCGAGAATGCGGTCGAGCGCGGCGCCTTTGGTATTCCGACCATGTATATTGATGGCGAAATGTATTTTGGGAAAGAGCGTTTGGGGCAAATTGACGAACAGCTGGCGTCCTGATCCACGCTGTTAGGTGCTTCTGCAAATTGCTGGTTTGCACCTGATCAATGATTATGCTGTTAGGGTCGTCATGGAATCGCCCTGTAAAGACATATGCGCGATAGATCGCCCAACTGGCCTGTGTGTCGGTTGCGGCCGCACATTATCAGAAATTGCGCAATGGGCTTCTTCAACAGCTGGTGAGCGGCGAGAGATAATGACGGAGCTGCCCGAGAGACTCCGGATTTTGGATGAAAGATCAAAGCGATGATGTCGATGCGACAGCGCGGTCTCATCTATCCGCAGCATCCTAGGTTTTGACGAATCGGAGAACCAGATAGGCTGTCAAAGCAGCGGTGACGCCAGTCGCAAATGTCCCCCAGGCAATGTCATAGAGAGTGATCTTGGTAGACCAGACTTTAAGAACCGCTTGGCTGGTCAAATCATAGGTCGCGTAGGCAATACCACCGAAGAGCGCACCGTTGAGCAAGGCTGTCGTCCATTGTCCGCTAACCAGCGCTGGTTTGACACCAAACCAGATAATCCCGAACAGATAGATCAGATAAAAGGCGAGGGCGGGTAACTTGCGAAATTCATCCGCCATGATTTCGCCAATGACTGGGCGATACAAACTGTTCGCCATATTGCTGAGCCACAAAAAATCCAGAATACCAAAGATAATAGCGGCAATCACATAGGCGATCATAAATTGAGTCATGGTTATTCCTAACTGTAAGCCCCGCTATTCAGGCAAGCTTTAATGTTCTGGTCTTGCTTACAAATGCTGCGGCTAGCGCAGCAAGCGCGAAGGCGACTAAAGCCGAAATCATCATAGCCATATCGGCTGCCTCGGGTTCCGGCCCAAACCAGTTAATCAACTGAAATGCGAGCAGCAATATGGCCAGAAGGCCTAAGGCCAGTTTGGAACGTGGTGCTGTTGATCTTGTCCGAAACACATAGAAAGCGAGCGCACCAAAAGTGATTATCAGCTCCAGTGGCATGGTGATTGCTGGATAGTTCCACAAACTAAATCCCAGTTTTGGCGGCGATCCTGCCAGTGTTAAGTCCGGGGCGTGCACCAGCAGGTCGAGCAGCCAGTGAGACAATACAACGCCGCCGCCGATCAAGGCGCCTGTTTTGTTGCGGGTGAACAGCCAAATCAGGAGCGCAAAGCCAAGCGCCCAGACACTGCTGCCGAGGAGGCTATGCGTATAGGGCATGTCATAGAGATCAAGGGGGGTCATAACGGTGAAACCAGAAACTATCCGGAAATTTTCGATACCGAAAAGGGCAAGGCCGAAAAAGCCGAAATCAACCAATTGGCCTGCAACAAATAGTGTTCCAAGTCCTGGAGCCTTGGGATGAGTCGCGGCAATCATTGCCGGTGCGAAATGCCCGATGAACATAATTTACCTCCCCTTTTGCAGTTATTTCTAGCCATGATCTCGGCAAATGACCAGACAATGAGGTTCGGCAATCGAAAACAGAGCGATTTGCATTTTCTGGGCCTTGACCGAAACCCAAAGCGACGCCATTGCAATGGGTATGAGTGAAACCGACCAAGATATGTCAGCCGATGCAGCAGATCTGAACTTTGAAGATGCGTTGAGACGGCTGGAGGACATTGTCAGAAAGCTGGAAAGCGGCGATGTTCCGTTGGATCAGTCCATCGTGCTTTACGAGCAGGGCGAAAAATTGCGCGGCCTTTGCCAGAAACGTCTCGAAGACGCACAAGCAAAGATCGAGAAAATCACTCTTGATCGCGATGGTAAGCCTCAGGGCGTCACTGCTTTTGATGCTGATTAGAAATGCCGGCCAATAATAATCTGGACCTGCGGCAGGAAATGACCCGCATCGCCGAGGCGGTGGATAAGCAGTTTGATCTTTTGCTGACCGTCCCAGAGGATTCCCGCGCACAATTGTTCGAAACCATGCGTCATGCCGCAATCGGAGGCGGCAAACGCCTGCGTCCCCTGTTGGTTATGGCAACTTCTGGTTTGTTTAACGTAGATGAGAATTGCGCCTTGCGCGCGGCAACTGCCATGGAAGCATTGCATGTTTACTCGCTTATCCATGATGACCTGCCATGCATGGATGATGACGATTTGCGACGAGGTAAACCAACGGCGCATAAAGCTTTCGGGGAAGCACAAGCCGTTCTCGCCGGAGATGCGCTTCACGCAATGGCCTTTGAACTGTTGGCGGACGAAGATACCCATACGGATCCTTTTGTGCGCGCTGAGATGGTCGCGTGTCTGGCAAAGGCGGCCGGGCCATCCGGCATGGCTGGTGGGCAGATGATGGATCTTGTTGCCGAGACAACGACTTTTGATTTGCCTACGGTGACGCGACTGCAGCAGTTGAAGACTGGCGCACTGATCAGTGCCTGTGTTGAGATCGGAGCGATTTTGGGGCGCGTTCCGGTCGAAGGACGGACAGGACTGCGTGGTTATGCCCATGATCTGGGACTCGCTTTTCAGATTGCCGATGATATTTTGGATGTTGAGGGTGATGAAGCGCTGGCTGGAAAAGCACTGCATAAAGACGAAGCCGCAGGAAAACAGACATTTTTGACACTGATGGGACTGGATCGGGCCAAGGAACAAGCACAAATGCTGGTCGATCAATCCAAATCACATTTGAACGGCTATGGCGAGGAGGCCAATTTGCTTCGCGCCATTGCGGAATATACGGTACAGCGAGACCGCTAAACTTTGTCCGGGCATCTGGCCTATAGGGGGAATATGATGAGAGTTGGTGTTTATCCCGGGACATTTGATCCCGTCACACTAGGGCATATGGATATCATTCAGCGTGGTACGCGATTGGTGGATAAGTTGGTGATCGGTGTCACCACAAACCCGTCGAAATCACCAATGTTTTCTTTGGAAGAACGGTTGAACATGGTCCGTCGTGAAACCGCTGATCTTGGTGATGCGGTGGAAGTCGTGGCGTTCAATGCGCTGTTGATGAAATTTGCTCAGAAGCAAGGTGCTAGCGTTATCGTCAGGGGGCTTCGCGCTGTGGCCGACTTTGAATATGAGTATCAAATGGCTGGAATGAACCAGCAACTGAATGACCAGATTGAAACTGTGTTTCTTATGGCCGACGTATCGCTACAACCCATTGCTTCGAGACTGGTCAAGGAAATCGCAGTTTATGGCGGAGAAATCCACAAATTTGTTCCACCCGCAGTGTGTGAAGAAGTGGTCGCTCGCGTGGCAGAGACCGGCTTGAAGGGTGAACAATAAGCGGGCATTAGGCGCGATTTGAAAAGCAGTTCATTGCGGCGAAAGCATATCTCGTCCAATAGGCGGCATTATTGTTGTCGGGTGGATCAACGGACGCTGCCATGATGACCAACGAACAGGTGAGTAGTTACATATGCTAAGCAAATTTATTGTTTCCCTTTTTGCTGCTGCGATGATCAGCACTGGTGCAGCTGCCCAAGAGCAGGCCGAGCCTGCTGAACCCGCTCCAGTTTCGGTTCCCGAGGAAGAAAATATCCTGCATCTCGATCTCTCTACGGGCGGCCGGGTAACGATTCAGCTTTTTCCAGCGGTCGCTCCCAATCATGTCGAGCGGATCAAGACGCTGACACGACAGGGATTTTATGATGGTGTGATTTTCCACCGCGTTATTGAAGGCTTCATGGCGCAGACCGGTGATCCCACGGGCACAGGCACTGGCGGCTCAGAGCTGCCTGATCTGAAAGCCGAATTTCATCCGTTCCCACATTTGAGGGGGGTTGTATCGATGGCCCGTGCGGAGAGTGAAGACAGCGCGAATAGCCAGTTTTTCATTGTTTTTTACCCGCGATTTGCACTCGATAAAAAATATACCGTTTTCGGACGTGTGACAGCCGGTATGCAACATGTTGATGCGATTAATCGCGGCGAACCGCCCGCAAGTCCGAGCCGGATCTTGCAAGCCTCGGTTGCAATTGATGGCAAAGCGCCGCCAGCGCCAAGGTCTTTTGCTCCGGCACCAGAACAAGAAATTACGGTCGATGACTTGAACGCGCCAATTAATCCCTAGGTTTGCAACATGCGCGTCGATCTTTTTGACTTTGCGCTGCCGCAGGAGAGTATCGCGTTAAGGCCCGCTGTGCCGCGAGACAGTGCTCGCATGCTCGGCGTTTCCGGGTCTGGGCAGTTATCCGACCATATTGTTAAAGATCTTCCGAAACTGCTGTCGAAGAACGATATATTGGTCTTCAACGACACCAAAGTGATTCCAGCGCAGTTGGAAGGCCGTCGGGGAGAAGCCAAAATTGGCGCTACATTGCACAAACGCATCGATCTTAGGCGATGGCAGGCGTTTATTCGTAACGCCAAAAGACTGAAAATTGATGATCGTATAGACTTTGGCCATGACGTTATTGCACGTGCCGAAGAAAAATATGCGGATGGCAGCTTCCTGCTCCATTTTCTTGGCGACGAGCCGGTTGAAGTCCTGCTCGGAAGAGCGGGCACCATGCCGCTTCCGCCCTATATTGCCAGCAAACGCGAAATCGACGAACGCGATGCGGAAGACTATCAAACGATGTTCGCGCGGGAAAAGGGCGCCGTGGCTGCGCCAACAGCGGCATTACATTTTACCGATGCGTTGATCGCCGCCTTGGATGATGCCGGTGTTGGCCGAGAAACCTTGACCCTGCATGTTGGCGCTGGAACATTCCTGCCGGTGAAGGTGGATGAGACCGATCAGCATCAAATGCACAGCGAATGGGGGAGGATTGAACCGGATGTCGCGGATCGTCTCAATCAGGCACGCCAAAACGGCGGTCGTGTCATTGCAGTCGGCACGACAAGTTTGCGCTTATTGGAAAGCGCAGCGGGAGCGGATGGGATTATCCAGCCATTTGAAGGCGATACGGATATTTTCATTACACCCGGATATGAGTTTCGGGCAATTGACGGCCTGATGACCAATTTCCATTTGCCCAGATCGACATTGTTCATGCTGGTCAGTGCGCTGATGGGATTGGAGACAATGCAAGAGGCCTATGCCCATGCCATAGAGGAGGGCTACCGTTTTTACAGCTATGGTGATTCCAGTCTGCTGTTGCCCTGAGAGTGAGCTACGGGGTCTTAGTCGCCCGTTCAACCAAACGCTCTCGTTGTTTGTATAGTCGATCGAGAGTCGCAAACCCCGGCTCAGTTATGCGGGTTGTTTCAAATATCATAATCGCATTATCGAGATGCACTAACGCTGTTTCATAATCATGCTGCTTCTGTGCGACGGAAATTTTCATGATATTTGTGAGAAAGAGTAACATGTCCTGCATCGGATATATTCGATCACCCGCCAGAGCTTCAATTTTCTTAGCCGATCGAAGAACATCCGTATATTCAGCTTGCTCACTGGCCTTATAATCCTCGGAAGCCCGGTAGTCTGGGTTGTCCCTGAGCAACTTCCAGCGGGCTGTCCTATGATCTTGCGAAATCTTTTTTGCTTCGAAATAGGCTTGGAAACCTTCAAGCAGCGGCCAGCAATTATGAAGTGCAATCAACATTGCCTCACCTTCCGAGGCGTTACAGCTAACAAGATTTCCACGATTTTCGGGCTTGATTTGGATAGTGTCCGTGTCAGTCGCCATTATTCGCTTAAGAACATTAGATCGCGGGGTTTCGGAAGCTTTCTCATCAAGATTTGAGTTTACATTTGCATCAGGCGTCGCAGCCGGTATGGATCTCGCCGGCGAGACTGAGGGCGTTGGAACTGTGATGGTTTCGCTGTTGGATTGAGCAAAGGCAACATTGGTTGAATAAGCAGCCACAAAAATCAGCGTAAACACGACAAGGCAGCGCATTGCATTGTGATGATCGGATATGGACATTGGTACCAAATAGGTAGGTGCTAGTGATCTGGCCACAAAAAAGGGCGGCCCAATCGAGCCGCCCCTTCAAAATCTTGTGTTTAAAGGCTTAGCCCTCAGCAGCTACTGGAACTGGCGCATCATTGTCGGCCACTTCGGTCAGTGAACCACCTTGTGGTTCGCATTCGCCTGCTTCGGTATATTTCCAAGCATTACCTTGGTAATCGACAACCGATGTACCGGCGCAGCTTGTGCCTTCGCCAGCGGCGCAATCATTTTCGCCCGCTTTGGCGATGCCAAAACATTTTTCTTTTTCAGCTGCTGCAACTTCTGTCGCTTCTTCGCCGCTGGCTTCAGCGCCTTCGGTTGCTTCACTGGCACCACCGGAACAGGCGGAAAGGGCTGCTGCGGCGATCAGCGCGGTCGCTGCTGAACCTAATTTCATTGTCTTCGTCATAAAATACTCCCGATTTGGTCTTTGAAAAACTGCTACCATCCTGCACAGTTAATGAGGGATTCGTGCAGAACGGCTCTTTGGTACACCATAAGGAAAAAAATTCAAAATTCTTTGTTTTTTCGGGCCTTACTTCTTTGATTGGGACAATTTTTGATGGCTGAGCGTTTTTCTTTTTCGATTGCCGCAACCGACGGCAAGGCGCGCACCGGGAAAATTAGCATGCAGCGCGGGGACATTCGTACACCCGCATTTATGCCGGTCGGGACGGCAGCAACAGTCAAGGCAATGAAGCCTGAAACGGTACGCGCAACCGGGGCGGACATCATTTTGGGAAACACCTATCATCTGATGCTTCGTCCCGGAGCAGAGCGTGTTGCAAAGCTTGGTGGTCTTCACAAATTCATGAACTGGGAGCGGCCGATTTTGACCGACAGCGGGGGCTACCAGGTCATGAGCCTGTCAGACCTTACCAAGATGAGTGAGGACGGGGTTGAATTTCAAAGCCATCTTGATGGATCGCGACATATGCTGACGCCAGAACGATCGATGGAAATTCAACGACTGCTTGGCAGTGACATTGTTATGGCTTTCGATGAATGCACCAAAAATGGTGCGACCCGCGAGGAAGCGATGCTCTCCATGGAGCGGTCAATGCGTTGGGCCAAGCGATCACGCGATGGTTTCGATAGTGGTGAGGAGCATGCATCAAAGTCCGCTCTTTTCGGTATTCAGCAAGGATCTCTGGATAAGGAGATCCGGGCTTCTTCAGCGGACGCACTGATCGAGATCGGCTTTGACGGTTACGCTATTGGCGGATTGGCCGTTGGCGAGGGTCAGGAGGCGATGTTTGGTGTGCTCGATTACGCCCCAGACCAATTGCCAGCTGACAAGCCGCGCTATCTTATGGGTGTCGGTAAACCCGATGATCTGGTTGGCGCGGTAGAGCGTGGAGTCGATATGTTCGATTGCGTGCTGCCCAGCCGATCCGGCCGCAATGGCCAGGCCTTCACCGCCACGGGGCCAATCAATATCCGCAATGCAAAATTTGCCGAGGATCTGGAGCCTCTCGATACGGACTGTTCCTGTTCGGTTTGCCATACCTATAGCCGCGCCTATCTGCATCACTTGATCCGTTCGAAGGAAATATTGGGCGCGATGTTAATGACAGAGCATAATATTGCTTTTTATCAGTCGCTTATGGCCGGAATGCGCAATGCTATTTCAGCGGGGTCTTTTGCGGCCTTTGCCAGCAACTTTCGCGGGAAATATCTTGGATAATGATCAACGGTCTGCCTGAACCGACTAGCCTGAAAGACGCTATCAAGCGCGCGCAAGACCATGCGCCTTATTTATGCATGGCTATGGAGGTTCAACCGGAACTCACGGCTTTGCTTGATGGAGAAGATTTAAATGCCGCGTTGGCATTTGTGCAACAGGTTGGCGCAGATGCCGAGAATGTTCGCCAAAAACTGAGGCGCGAAAAGCGGGCGTTGGCGCTGACTCTGGCAATTGGCGATTTGGCGGGACAGCTAAGTCTGACCGATGTTGTGACACAGCTGTCCGATTTTGCTGACCGATCACTGGATGAGGCGTTGGCGGATATCTATACGACGCGCTATCCGGATTCTGATCCCGCTGGCTTCGCAGTTATCGGTCTGGGTAAACATGGCAGTCGGGAACTAAACTATTCATCCGATATCGATCCGATCTTCATCTATGATCCTGATAAGATTCCCATGCGTGGGCGCGAAGAACCCAGCGATGCAGCACGGCGGATTGGTCAGCAACTCGTCGACGCTTTGAACACTCGGGATGCCGATGGTTATGTTTTTCGTGTTGACATGCGGCTGCGGCCATCGCCGGAAGTCAGCCCTGTGGCTTTGCCCGTAGAAGCTGCGATCAGCTATTATGAATCCAGTGCGCTTGCATGGGAGCAGGCGGCGTTTATCCGATCCCGTTTTGCGGCGGGTGATGCCGATCTCGGACGCTATTTTCTTGAGACTATTAATCCGTTCATCTGGCGGAGATCTCTCGACTATGGCGCTATTCGCAATATTGGCGCGGTATCGGTTCAAATACGCGATCACTATGCAGCAGGTCAGAAATTCGGGCCGGGCTACGATTTGAAGCGCGGACGGGGCGGAATCCGGGAGGCCGAGTTTTACGCACAAATGCACCAGCTTATCTTCGGCGGACGCGAGCCCACTCTGCGGATGCCAGCGACGCGAGAGGCGCTAAACGCATTGGTTGGCGCTGGGCGGATTAATCCGGGCAAGGCTTCTACATTGTCTGAATCTTACGAGTTATATCGGGTTGTTGAGCATCGCCTTCAGATGATCAATGATCAGCAAACCCACAGCCTGCCCGATGATGAGGCCGGGCTAGACCGAGTGGCCAAGCTGCATGGTTTAAATGGGGGAGCTGATTTGCTGGCGCTTTTGGAACCGCGTGTCGAGGCGGTTGGTGCGATTTATGACGAGCTGATTGATTCCGACGAAAGCATTACTCTGCCACAAGCGGATCAGGCTTTGATGGCTGCACTGGAAAAAAGAGGTGTCGTACAAACCGGTGTTTTTATCGAGAAGATCAAACGATGGCGTAGCGGGAAAGTTACGGCACTGAGAAGCCCCGCAGCAGTCGAGTCCTTTGAGGCTGTTTTACCGGATATGATCGAGGCCATTGCTGGATCCCCGGATCCACAACAGGCTCTTGTTCGGTTGGACAGTCTGATCGACAAATTGCCCACCGCAATTAATTTTTTCCGCATGCTGGAGGCGCGTCCAGGACTTCGGGAAATGCTCAGCCGCATTTTGAGCCACGCACCGGTTCTAGCTGATGAGCTATCCCGCAGGACCGAATTGTTTGAAGGATTGATAGATACCACCGCTCTCGACTTACCGCCGTCCGTTGATGAACTGGCAAAACAGTTTGCACGGCGTGAAGATGGTGATGACTATCAAATGTTGCTCGACCGGGTGCGGGCGCGGGTAGGGGAGAAGCGCTTTGCTCTCGGCACACAGCTTATAGAAAGTCGCCACGATCCGCTGGCGATAGCCGCTGGATATGCCCGTGTCGCAGAAGCATCCATTCGGGTGTTGACCGACGCCACGATATCGGAGTTTGAAGAGGTCCATGGCAGAATCGAAGGCAGTGAAATGATAGTTCTTGCGCTGGGCCGTCTGGGCGGAGAAGCGCTAACCCATGCCTCTGACCTGGACCTAATTTTCCTGTTCACCGGAGACCATAGTGCGGAGTCTGACGGCCGGCGGCCCTTGGGCGGCACCCAATATTTCAACCGGCTCGCACAGCGTATTGTTGCAGCCCTGTCGGTACCCACTGCGGCAGGGCCGCTTTATGAAGTCGATACTCGTTTACGTCCCTCCGGAACGCAGGGTCCAATGGCTGTGACAATAGAAAGTTTCTTTAAATATCAACAAGAAAATGCCTGGACCTGGGAACATATGGCGCTGACCAGGGCACGTCCCGTTTATGGAAGCACAAATGCCTGCGATCAATTGCAGGATCAGATCAAAACCATTTTGCAGAAAGAGCGAGAGCCGGAAACGTTGCGTAAAGCTGTCCGCAAGATGCGGCTTGATATTGTTGAGCACAAGCCACCCAAAGGACCATTAGACACAAAGCTTATGGAAGGCGGTCTGGTTGATTGGGAGTTTATCATACACTTCCTTCAACTCAAAACCGGTGATGCTCTGCACCCGCAATTGGGATTGGCTGCCCGTGGGTTGGCTGGTAGCGGACATTTGAACAAAAATATGATTGCGGCTCATGAACTGATGACTCGTTTGCTGGTCGCGTTGCGACTAATGTCACCGACCTGCGATTATCCACCCGATTCAAGCAGAGAGCTGATCGCCAAAGCGGCGGGTCAGGAAAATTGGGATGCCCTTTTGAACGGCTATGATGCGGCCCGGCAATGCGTTATTGAAGAATGGAATCGGCACTTGCGGCCTGACCCTGATGAAATCTTAGGAGACATAATATGATCGAAGTTGGCGAGCAGATGCCGGATATGGATTTGACTGCACCCGATAGCAGTACAGTGAAACTTTCCGACTATCATGGCAAGAAGCTGGTGCTGTTTTTCTATCCCAAAGCGAGCACACCGGGATGCACAACGGAGTCCAAAGACTTTTCTGCTTTGCTTCCAGAATTCGAAAAAGCTGGGGCTGCTGTGCTTGGTATGTCCGCAGACAGCCCAAAGCGTCAGCAGAATTTTATCAACAAACAAGAGTTGACCGTCGATATTGCTTCCGATGAAAGTACTGCTTTTCTGGAGAAGATCGGTGTCTGGGCGGAAAAGAAAATGTACGGAAAAACCTATATGGGCATTATTCGTTCGACTTTTCTGATTGGACCGGACGGAAAGGTTTTGCAGTCTTGGCCAAAAGTAAAGGTCAAAGGGCATGCGGAAGAGGTGCTCGCAGCGGTGCAGGCGGCTTAAGGGTTCTGGCTTTGAACATTGCTACAACCATGAAGCCATCTGCGGGCGAAGCAGTAAGGCACGTTCTAATGACTTCCGAACCAGCGGCGAAGGTCATGGCGGCGCGCCATGTTGTCAGAGAATGGCGCAAGGATAGGTTGAGCCAGGATTTCAGCGTTTCAATGCCTGATGTTCCAGCCCGACCTGCCCGTCCGGAACTCCTTCGGCCTGGTCAGATGCCGCGGCGAGGCAAAGGGACGTCGGTGGCGAAGCGGATCGCGTTAATCCACGCCTTGGCCCATATTGAATTTGTCGCAATTGATTTGGCTTTCGATATGATTGGGCGGTTTGGAGCCGAATTTCCAACCGAATTTGCAAGCGACTGGTTTCGTGTTGGCGCCGAAGAAGCGATGCATTTCGTGCTTTTGGACCGGAGGCTGCGTGAAATGGGTAGTTTTTATGGCGATCTGCCAGCACATGACGGTCTTTGGGATACTGCAAAAGAGACCGCCTATGATGCCTCTGCGCGGCTGGCGATCGTCCCGATGGTCCTCGAAGCGCGTGGGCTAGACATTACCCTCGAAACGGTTGAACGCTTCAAAGCGCAGGGTGATCTGCTCACGGCAAAGGTGCTGAACCGTATCTATCATGACGAGATAAATCACGTTTTTTTTGGCACGAAATGGTTCGAATATTGCTGCGAAAGGGAAAATACTGATCCCCATCTCCACTGGAAAAATCTTGTAAAATCTCACTTTAGAGGCGGGTTAAAGCCTCCATTTAACGACTCAGCCCGCCATGCAGCCGGTTTAACTCAGGAATATTATCTTGGTATTGAATAATTAACCAAAATAAACCTACTTCTAACGCATACAGAACGGGGGCAGAATTTCTGTCAAAATTTTTGAACCGAGTTGTTCTTCGGTTCGCAGTAGCAGGGCTCGATCAGTTTATGACCGATAGCGTAGTAGGTTTGTATAAAGGAGCTGTGAGAAAGATCACAGCCGTTGTGATCTTCGGATCAGCAATGAGTTTTTCCACCACAGCGATGGCTGCCGAAGCAGAGGACGCGGATGCTAGCCTTCCGGTCGATGTTTTGAAAAACAAAACGTCTGGTTCTGAAAACGTATTGGGGGAGGCAGATCCCGCTTTCCGTCTACTGTTCAACAAATGGTCCGGACAGGGAAAGAAAACACCTGTTAAGCTGACCATTCCGTCACGCAAACCTGTAGATTCCTATAGATTGACGAGTTCTTACGGTTTTCGGTCTGATCCATTCAAAGGCCGCCGCGCCCGCCATAAGGGTATCGATATGGCCGGTCCTGTCGGAACACCTATTTATGCAACTGCCGATGGTATCGTCGGACGCTCGCAATGGGTTCGTGGCTATGGCAATTATATCGAAATCAATCACGGTAATGAGATCCAGACCCGTTACGGACATATGTCCCGCCTTAATGTTAAAGCCAACGCACGCGTAAAAAGTGGCGATTTGATAGGTTTCATGGGCTCGACCGGCCGTTCGACCGGAAGCCATCTTCATTATGAAGTGCGCATCGCTGGCGAAGCGGTAAACCCGGTTCCATTCATGCAATCCAACGATTTTCTGCTGGCGCAAAAAGCAACGCCGGGCGTTGCTCTTGGTGGCCCGGCTGAATAGGCCAAGCTGATATTCCGAAACACCTTTGGGAGAGGGTGCTTTAAGAGGGCTGGTGATGCTGAAACGCTTACCGGCCCTTTTTATTGCCTGACTTACATTTGCGGCCAATTTTCTGGCAGCTTCTTTTGACACTCTGCACTACTATCCCTATCTTAAGCTCATGACCCAGACAGCCCAAACAGCCGATCAAAAATCCGAGCAGGATATCATCCTGACGCCCAGTGCTGCGAAACGTGTGGCGGCTATTGCTGAAAAGCAGGAAAAGCCAGCAATTTTGCGCTTGGCGGTTGAAGGTGGCGGATGTTCCGGGTTCCAGTATCGCTTTGGTCTGGCCGAACAGATTGAGTCCGATGATATTGCGGTCAACGAATCTGGAGTGACTTTGGTGGTCGATGAGATCAGTTTGGACCTGGTACGTGGCAGCGCCGTTGATTTTGTAGAATCGCTTGGCGGAAGCGCTTTTCAAGTGACCAATCCCAACGCGGCCTCCGGCTGTGGTTGCGGTTCCAGCTTCTCTGTTTGATCGCCACAGCGGTGAGAATAGCGAGTTTCAACATTAATGGCATAAAGGCGCGCCTGCCGCGCCTATTGGAATGGCTTGAAGAAACCAAACCGGATGTCGCATGTCTGCAGGAAATCAAAAGCCAGGACGAAGGTTTCCCGGCAGCTGAGTTTGAAAAGATCGGCTATGGAGCGATCTGGCACGGGCAAAAGAGCTTTAACGGGGTGGCTATTCTAACTCGTGATCAGCAACCGGAGGAGACAAAGCGCGGTCTGGATGGTGAACCTGAAGACGAGCACAGCCGTTATCTTGAAGCCAATGTGAAGAGTGCGGATGGGACTTCAGTTCGGGTGGCGAGTATCTATCTCCCCAATGGCAATCCACAACCAGGTCCAAAATTTGACTTCAAATTGCGCTGGATGAAGCGCCTGCGCAATCGGGCTGCTGAAATCTGGCAGGAAGAAATTCCTGCAGTTCTGGCCGGTGATTATAATGTTATTCCCCGCGATAATGATGTTTTCTCGGTCAAAGCGATGGAAAATGACGCGCTGATGCAGCCGGAAAGCCGGCAAGCTTATCAGCGCATAATCAATGATGGCTGGACCGATGCGCTGGGCGTGACCTATCCTGCAGGCAAAATCTGGACCTATTGGGATTATCGCAGCGGTGGTTGGCAACGCGATCAAGGTTTCCGGATCGATCATCTGCTGCTGAGTCCACTTGCCGCTGACCGGCTTAGTCATTGCGGTGTCGATAAGGAGCATCGTGGGCGGGAAAAAGCCAGCGATCATGCGCCAACCTGGATCGAACTCGATATCTGATGCGTGCCTTGCTGGCGAGCTTAGCCATTTCTGCGGGGCTTTATCTGGTAATTGTTGCTTTGGCTTACAGCTTTCAACGCAGCCTGCTGTATTTCCCTGATCAAACGGTTCTGACCGAAATGGAACTGAAAGATGCAGGCCTTAGCGCAGTGAATATAGCAGCGGAAGGGTCTGGCGAGCTGCTGTCCTTTTGGCGCGCACCAACCGATAAAACGAAGCCTGTTATTCTTCATTTTCATGGCAATGGCGGTTCGCTGGCGATGCGGTTGTCGATATACCAGGCTTTAGCGCAGGATGGTGCAGGGGTGCTGGCGGTCGGCTATCCAGGCTATGGCGGAAATCCGGGATCGCCGAGCGAAGACGCCTTTTACGCTGCGGCACAGGCCCATTATGATTGGTTGATCATCAATGGCCATAGTGCTGACAAAATTGTGATTGCAGCCCAGTCTTTGGGAACGGGGGTTGCGACATGGTTGGCCTCCCGTAACGAGGCCGCCGGACTGATCCTGGAAGCAGCCTATACGGGCATGGACGATATGGCGCAGCGGCAATTCCCGATTCTACCGGCAAAACTGCTGATAAAGGACCGCTATCGCTCGCTGAACCGGATTGATCAGGTTGAAATGCCACTAAGCTGGATCCACGGCACCAATGACGAGCTCATACCGTTCGCAATGGGACAAAAACTGTTCGATGCTGCAAAGGAGCCCAAGATATCCCACCCGATTAAAGGCGGCGGACATAATGATTTGTGGATGCGCGGTATCGACGCGCTGGTACGAAAGGATGCGCAAGACTTTGTTGCGGGCCGTTAGCCATTGTGATCAGCGCGCGTGGAACTTCTGCCATTCTCTCAGCATGTTATAAGCGACAGCACTGGCCGGGCCGTCTCCGGTCAAGGCCACAGTCACATATTGGTGAGACACGGGATCAATCATGACAAACGCCTTTATTCCGGGCATTCCGCCGGCATGTCCAATCCAGATTGCAGGGGTGCCATCTGCTCCCGGCGCTTCCATGGCCATCACGCCTAGGCCATAATATGTTTTCTTGTCGAACATCGGAAATAGCTCGGCCAGCATTTGGTCGCGGGTAGTTGGTTTGACCAAGTCACCAGCCAGAAATGCACGCCAGAATAACAGAATATCTTCGGATGTTGCCGCAATGGGCCCAGCTGGACCAGGCGTCCTGATATCTGATTTCTGGCCGTCTTTTGACCGCGGTTTGGCTATGTCGGCGATGCTATCTTGGGCATTCACTGTGCGTGTATTTGCAAGTTCAATTTTGTCAATGATCTGGCTGTTTATAATCTGCGATAGCGACTGGCCGTATATGCGTTCCGCAATCGCTCCCAGAAACAGGTAGCCGGTATTGGAGTAACGCCAATATTGGCCTGGACAGAATAATGCGCCCCGCTTTTGCAGAAGCGAGATATTATCTTTTAAACTCAATATCTTGCCATGCATTTTTGACGCATCATTGCCTTCATTGACGCTGTAAAGGCCAGATGTATGGTTGAGCAGCATTTTGATCGTAATCAAGTTGCCATTGGGCACATCCTTGATCCAACGGGATAGCTTATCATCAAACGAGAGCTGACCATCTTCGATCAATTGCATTATAATGACAGCAGTGTAGACCTTGCCGACACTGGCCCAGTAATGCAGCTTTTCATCGCCCGTCATGCCTTGTGTTTCGGTCCAGATTGGCCCGTTTTGATTGGCCAGAGCAACGGTCATGCTCGTGGCCTCTGATTTGACAAACATATTTCGAAAAAGAGCAGGTAGGTTAGCTGTGGCTGATGGCTGTTGGTCTGCCGGCGGTACGGCCGTTTGCGTCAATCTCACTGATATTGGTGCGGGCCCTTGATACTCGGCACCGGTTGAACACTTTTGTGCTTTGGCAAGCGAGGGCGTGGTTAGCGAGATCATGGCAAAGGAAGAAAAGAGGAAACGAAACAGGACGCTGCCAAAGAACATGGACTTCCTCGCAATCGGATGCAAGGTGAATGTTTGGGAAAAAGCTAATCTATTATGACTGAAACAGGGATGAACAGCCCAATTAGAGCGCTTTTTCATACAGGGTGTAGACCCGATTAATCTTTGACTCGATTGCGTCGGCAATCGCTATCATTCCCTGGTTGTCGTCCAATACCCAGCCCAGTTCGCCGCGGGTTGCGCCATATTTTCCAACCGCCTCGCGGCGGATATATTCGATCATCATAAATGCCATTTGACTGGCCATCCGACTGTTTTGCAATTCCTTGACGACACCCATTAGCGGTACACGCATGGTTGGAGATGTTGGAAATTTTAGCCACCAGAGGAGCTTGGCCCAATTAAATGGCAGCAAACTGCCATTCATCTTTTTCGTTCGATCATTGAGATCGGGTAGGGACATCATGAAGGCCACCGGTTTGCCTTCCAGTTCCGCAATCATGATCAGCTCTTCATATACAATCGGCTTCAATTTGACACCAACATGGTCAATCTCATGATCTGTCAGCGGTACAAATCCCCAATTGTCAGACCATGCATCATTCAGGATATCCATGATGATCTTTGCGTCACGGTTAAAATGTGATTTATCGACTTTGCGGAGATTCAACTTGCTGCTGCGCTCTCCGGATTTCACGATGCGTTCGATTAGCGGCGGAAAACCATCTGCGATGGGCAAATCATAAGTGATAAGCTTTTTCACGCTCTCGTAACCGCTATTTTCAATCCAGCCCTGATATTCTGGCTTGTTATGTCCCATCATCACGGTTGGGCTATGATCATGTCCGGTAGTGAGCAGTCCTGGTTCATCCCATACTGAAAGGCTTATCGGTGCGATTATGCGATGCATACCTTGCTCTTTCAGCCATGCCTCAGCTGCGCTGATCAGCGCTCCTGTCGCTTCTTCATTTTCTGCCTCCAGCAAACCCCAGTTGCCGGTACCGGGCCCCAGTCCCTGCTCGACAGGTTGTTCCAGCGCCAGTTGATCTATATGCGCGCTAATTCTGCCAACGATTTTTCCGCCCTGTTCGGCGAGGAAAAGTTGCACCGTCGCATGCTCAAAAAACGGATTTTTCTTGGGGCTGAGCAGCGCGTAAACTTCGGATTTTAGGGGCGGCACCCAATGCGGGTCATCTGCGTTTAAACGATAGGCCAGTTCGACAAAGCTCTTGAGCTGGGACTTGGTCGTGACGGGTTGAATGACTATATGCGAGGACACTACAGTTTTTTGCACCTTTTAAGCATTGAATTGCACTAGCGTTGCCAAGCTGTGGCGCTAATTAGGCTAGTATGTCAAGCGCTTGAAACGGCCATTGCAATGGCACAAGGTGGTTTAAGAAACCATAGCAATGCCATCATCTCGCCATGATGTGTTGCTGTAGGCACCAGAACACGAAGACAGGATATTATGAAACATTCCCTTCCTCAGGCGACCCATGCCGCAAAAGCGGCGACTTTTGACGACAACGAACTGATCCGCACGGCTGCGAAAGTCACGCGTGACCTAAATGCTGTTCGTCCGATGATCTACTGGTCGGATCTCGCTGCTTCTGCCGTAATTGGATATGGTGCAATGGTCGCAGCGATCATGATTGAAAACATCATGTTCGCACTGTTGGCTGGGCTTATCTCAATTCTTGCGCTTTATCGTGCGGGAAGTTTTATTCATGAGCTGACCCACATCCGCCGGGGGTCACTTCCAGGGTTCCGCTTCGCATGGAACGCGCTTATCGGGATTCCGTTGTTGCTGCCATCTTTCATGTATGAAGGAATCCACAATCTCCATCATGCGCGCACGCGCTATGGTACGGCGGAAGACCCTGAATATCTGCCGTTGGCTTTGATGAAGCCGTATACCGTTCCGCTATTTGTCCTGGTTTCCGCTCTGGCGCCGATTGGGTTGTTTATCCGCTATGCGTTGCTGGCTCCGCTTTCTGCGGTAATTCCTCCGTTGAGAAAGTTGGTTGTGGAGCGCTATTCTGGCTTGATTATCAACCCCGAATTTCGCCGGCGTCCGCCTGAAGGTGAGTTTAAGAAACAATGGTATGTCCAGGAAATTGCCGCAAGCATCTGGGCAATCGCATTGCTAACGGCTGTGGCAACTGGATTTTTACCGATGAAAGCGTTTCTGATCGCAGTTGCGATCGCTGCCGGTTCGGTTGTACTCAATCAGATCAGAACGCTGGTAGCACATTTGTGGGAAAATGACGGTGAGGTCATGAGCGTGACTGAGCAGTATCTCGACAGTGTCAACGTACCGCCACCTGCTATGCTTCCAGCGCTCTGGGCTCCGGTAGGTTTGCGTTATCATGCTTTGCATCATTTGTTGCCCGGCGTTCCGTATCACGGGCTTGGCGAAGCGCACCGCCGCATCGCCAAGGCATTGCCCAAAGAGTCGACTTATTACCGTGCCAATCACGAAGGTCTTTGGGGTTTGGTCGCCGGACTGGTGCGGGGTAGCTCTGGCCATGCGGCTTCTGGCCAACCTGACAAAGCGAGTTAACGCTATTCCTCTGTCCGAATAAGCACGGTTTCACCAATCAGGAAAAACAGGAAAAACGGTGCCCATGCCGCTAAAATCGGCGGGTAAGCCCCGATTGTTCCCATGGCTAGCGAAAAATTATCGGCGACAAAATAGGCAAAGCCAAGCGCCATACCAAGGACAGCGCGGACGAATAATTGTCCTGACCGCGCTAAACCAAAGGCGGCAACAGCTCCCAATAGCGGCATGAGTACCGCCGATAAGGGGCCTGAAATCTTATGCCAGAAACTGGCTTCGAGTCCCATGGTCGGTCGTCCGGCTTCCTTCAATTCGGCAATAGCGGATCTGAGTTGCCAAAAAGACAGTCCTTCAGCGTTAACATTGGCCAATGTGAATTGATCCGGACGAAGCGTATCGCCAACAATGATACTGTCTTTTTGTTCTTCCGTGCCGGTCAGGACGTTAAACTGGGTAACGCCGGTCATTGTCCAGGATGATCCTGTAAAGGTTGCTTCCTTACCTTCCATCAGACTGCGCAGTCCGTTGCTTGACCGGTCATATATGGTGACATCTCGCAGGACCACGTCGGTGCCTCGCCCTATTACTGTCTTTGCGTTGACCAGATTGCTGCCATCGCGAACCCAAACATTGGTCCGCACATTGCTCGCCGCAGGAATTGGCCCATATTCAACCTTTTCCCAGGCGGACAGTCTGGCAGTAGCGGGGGCTACGACGGTCTCGTTAAACAGAAAGGATATGATGGCCACGAGCATGCTTGTGATGATCAGGGGAGCAAGAATCTGATGCGCGGAAAGACCGCCTGCCTTCATCGAAATGACCTCGCTATTCTGGTTTAGCGTTGCCGCTGTGACAATCGTGCCCAACAGAACCGCAAAAGGCAGGAAACGCGCAACCAGCTGAGGTGCACGCAAGGTGACATAGGTCCAAAGCTCGCCTTGTCCGTTGCCTTCCTGCGCCAGGATTCTACCACTTTCACCAAGCAGATCCAAAGCCTGCAAGACGAGAACGAGCAATGCGAGCACCGCCAATGTGCGCAGTGTCAGCATTTTCGCCATGTAGAAAGCGAGTGTTCGTGATGGGAAAAAGTTCATGATTGCCCGCCTTCCTCAATAAGGTCGAGAACTGCAAGGCAATTATTTAACATCCGCCCGCTTTCGGTTGAAGTTAAGCAATCCTTTGAAAACGCCACCAAATCTTGAAAAGGCTTTCTCGAGCGCACCAATTGGCTGTCCGCCGGGGACATGCGCAACCATATGGTACATCCACAATATTAGCCCACCGAACAACAGGAACGGAACCCAAAGCGCTATGATTGGATCAACAATGCCGAGAGCACCCAGATCCTCCCCATATTGGTTCACCTTGTGATAGGTAACAATCATCACGATGGAGATAAACACGCCTAGTGCCGAATTTGATCTTTTCGGCGGAATTGCAAGCGCTAACGCCAATAGAGGCATCAGCAACATCATCACCACCTCGACCATTCGGTAGTGAAAATTCGCACGGCTTTGATTGCGTTCCGCTACGGGACGGGATTCGTCTAGACCGACCTTCACCAACTCCGGTATGGTATATTCCAGGTCCTTACCGCCTCGGGAGCGGAAAGCCTCGATATCCGGCAGATCAATGGGTAAATCGTGACTGCTGAAGCTTAATATGCGTGGTTTCTCATAGTTGGGAGCATCATGAATCAAAACACCTTGTGATAGGCGTAATATGATCGTGTCTGGATCATCCGTTGCAAGAAATTGGCCATTTTCTGCGGTTACCGAGACAATCTGACCGGACTTGCCTTCAGCGCGGACAAACATGCCACTCAATTTGGTGCCATTGTCGCGACTTTCTTCGATGCGCATGGTCATTTTGGAGCCCAAATTGGTAAATTCACCGACTTTTATAGATGCGCCCAGTGCTCCGGAACGTAGTTCAAAGCGCAATTCCTCGTAATAATATCGGGACAGCGGCTGGATAAAGCCCACAAGCGCTAGATTGACCAGCATGAGCGCCACAGCAAACATGTAGGGCACTCTCAAAAGACGGTTATAACCTTGGCCAACAGCGCGGAAAACATCCAGTTCCGAGCTCAGTGCCAACTTGCGAAACGCCAGCAATATTCCCAGTATCAAGCCAATCGGAATGCCAAGAGACAGATATTCCGGAATAAGATTCGCGAGCATCCGCCAGACTACGCTGACCGGGCCGCCTTCAGCTGCTACAAAATCGAACAGTCTCAACATCTTCTCGAGTACCAGCAACATAGCGGCAATGACCAGCGTGCTGAATAGCGGAACGGCGATCAGACGGGCGATATAGCGATCGGTAGAATTCAGTAATTTCAACTTATCGTCGCCCTCTCACCATGTTTCTGCCGCAAATCATTTTCATAACCACATCTATATCGGGGCTGATTCTCTATCCGCCGCAGTTTGAACGCGGGTATAACGACTAGGAGTATTTTCGTCATGTTGAAATTTGCAGCGTCTCTTGCGCTTTCAACCGCCGTCTTGGCCATGCCTGCCTCTGCGGTAACCGCTGGGCAAAAAATATCAAATGATATGAGCAAGTGCAGGTCTGGCAATGGCCCGGCTGTTCTGGTCAATTTGAGTGGCGTCAAGGCGGCATCCGGCAAAATTCGCGTACAAAGCTATCGCGGAACGAAAGCGGAATGGCTGAAGAAAGGCGCTTGGATCAGCCGTATTGAGGCGCCTGCAAAAAGCAACACCATGACTTTTTGTGTGCCTATGCCTGCCAGTGGTACCTACGGTATCGCCGTACGGCACGATGTGAACGGAAATGGCAAGACCGATATCTCCAAAGATGGTGGAGGCATGTCGAACAACCCGAGCATCAATATCTTTAACCTGGGCAAGCCGAGTTACAAAAAGACCAAATTTACGGTTGGTAATGAAGTGAAATCGATCAACATCAAGATGAAATATCTGTGACGGGCAGATATTTCAGGGAAACGGGCAACTAAATAATGGCCAATGTAGCGCTACTTTCTAATCCAAATTCCACGGGTAACCGTGCGATACTGCCGGAAGTACGCTCTTATTGCGTTAAAAACTGTGATGTTTTCCATTATGAAGTCGATGCCGTGGACGAGATTACCAAGGCGTTGCAGACGATCGCAAAAGTGAAACCCAAAGTGTTGGTGATCAATGGCGGTGACGGCACCGTCCAGGCAGCGCTTACCGAATTGCACCAAGGTGGGCATTTTGGCGATAACCCGCCGCCGGTGGCCGTATTGCCTAATGGTAAAACCAATCTGATCGCTCTTGATTTGGGTGCGGAAGGCAATCCACTAAAAGCACTCGAACGCATCGTGGAAATGGCCAAGCATGATTTGCATGAACATCTTGTTGATCGCGAATTGATTGCGCTCTCTGATGGTCGCAAGGATAGCAAAGTCGTGCTGGGTATGTTCCTTGGCGGAGCAGGTCTATCGGAATTTATTCTGTACTGCCGGCATAAAATATATCCGCTGGGCTTGCCTAATGCGGCGTCCCACGTGTTGACAGTTTTCGCCGCTTTGGCTTCGGTACTGTTTGGAATACGCGCAAAATTTCTACCGAACAAACCCTCGCCAATCAGTATTTCTTTGATCAAGAAGGGGCAGTATCAGGGAAATTTCGCCATCCTGATCGTGACAACGCTTGAAAAATTGCTGTTGATGCGTCGCTTAGCCCAATCACGAGGAAAGCGTGGGCGCCTTCAATTTATGGCAATTGACCAGAAGCCGGGAGCCTTGCTGCGATTCATTTTCTCGGTTTTGTTCGGTCGTCTCGGCAAGACAGCGCAAAAAGGTATCCATCTTGAGCAAGGCGATGTGATCCGGATCGAAGGCGAAAATAGCAATGTCGTGATGGACGGTGAATTGTTCCGTGCCCAGGAAGGGCGTCCGATTGTTTTGAAATCGACAAAGCCCGTATCTTTCCTTCGCCTCGCTGCATAGGCTATCATCCGCCGGGTGAGTTATCTGAAACCCCTTGTAGAAGAGGAGCTGGCAGAGCCGGTTGATCCTCGAGTCTCCGCTTTTGCAGCTGCTGTTGCCGGGCAATATGGTGATGCTTCTCGCGCAGTTCTCTTTTATGGCTCCTGTCTCAGGACGACGGAGCTAGAAGGGCAGATGCTGGACTTCTACCTAATCGTGTCCAGCTATGAAGCGGCTTATGGGAAAAGCTGGCTGGTCCGTGCAAACAAACTCCTACCGCCAAATGTCTTTCCTGCGGAACATGACGGATTGGTCGCCAAGATTGCAGTGCTGAGCGAAGAGGATTTCCACAAGCTAAATGGACTAGAAGCCAGCGCAGTAAGTGTTTGGGCGCGCTTTGCCCAGCCGTCGCGTCTGGTCTGGTGTGCTAATGATGCAGCGCGCGCAAAAGCTGTGGCGGCAATTGCCTGTGCGCCCGTGACCCTGTTTGAACTTGCCTTGCCAGTGCTGGGCATTCAGCCGCAGACACCCATGCACATCTGGCATCGGGGGTTTGAGCTGACCTATGGAGCCGAATTAAGAGCAGAACGGGCCAATCGTCCCGGCTCTGTGGTTGATGCCGACCCCAAGCGCTACAAACGTTTTGGTCTTGCGACCATGGCAACCCTACAAGATCAGGATCCATCAGAATCCGGCGAGCTGTCATTTGCAGAGGCGGAAAAGCGCTGGAAGATCCTGCGCCGAAATGGCAAGCTGTTAACTCTGGCACGCCTCGCAAAAGCGTCGGGAACCTATGCCGGAGGGATTGATTATCTGGCCTGGAAGATCAACCGTCATGCCGGTACCAACTATGAAATTAAACCCTGGCAACGCAAATGGCCGATACTGGGCGCACTTACCATGTTGCCTCGATTAATTGCCGGTGGTGCGATTAAATAGGGTAGGATGCGCTTCTACATTTCAGGGAGGCGTTACAATGGCTGATAATCTTACTGATAATCCCATTCATCTAGGGCTGGGAGCAACTGCATTTTCCGAGCCCCGTTTCACAGGTGATCCAGCTTGGTATCAGAGCTATGGCGAGCGTCACGCCCGTGATGGAGCAGAGGGACGACTTGTATCGCTGCACCAATTTACGGAGCCATGGACCGTTTGGGAAATGCATCCTGTCGGTGCTGAAGTTGTTATGTGCATTAAAGGCGAAATGTTACTGATCCAGCAAATGGAAGATGGATCAGAGAAACAGATTACGCTTCGAGAAGGTGAATATGCAATCAATCCCCCCGGTGTATGGCACACTGCGGATGTTGAATCAGAAGCGACCGCACTGTTTATCACGGCAGGGCAGGGCACCGAAAACCGCGAACGTTAACTGCTCCGGGTTAGCGGTCCTTATAGTCCGGTTTGCGCTTGCTGAAAAAGGCCTTGGCGGCTTCGCGGCTGTCTTCCGTCAGGCTTAGCATCGCTTGTTGCCGGTCTTCAATCGCCATCGCTGCCTCAAAACTTTGCGCGTCGATATTGCGGTTAAGCGCATCTTTGGTCAGGCGCAGGCCCATGGGTGCCGTATCGAGCATCTCTTCAGCGAGAGAAAGACCGGTGCTGACCAGATTGTCTTCCCCGACAACTTCACTGATCAATCCCAGTTTTTCAGCGCGTTCAGCATGAATGAACCGGCCAGTCAGGAGCAGTTCGGAAGCGAGTGATGATCCGACAAGCCGCGGCAGGAAATAGCTCGACCCCATATCACATCCGCCAAGCCCGATTTTAATATAGGCCGCGTTCATTTTCAGGCTCGGCGCACCATAGCGGACATCGCTTGCCAGGAGCAGAGAGAAACCGCCGCCGCAAGCTGCGCCTTGCCCGAGCGCAATAATGGGCTGTGGGCATTGCCGCATAAGCTGCATGACCGTCGCAATGCTACGTTGCGTGCGCCAGATATGCTGGACTTCTCCGCGGGATCCGTCATTTTTCCAGGCGCCGATATCAAGACCTGCACAAAAGGCCCGCCCTTCTGCGCGAAACAGGACCACTCGGATGTCATGCCGGTCCTGCAGCCCGCGAAAATAATCCTGCAAGGCGAAGATCATATCTTCGTTCATCGTATTCAGTTTTTCAGGCCGATTAAGCGAGAGAATTTCAATCGCGCCGCGTTGTTCGATGAGCAGACTGTTAGTCATTTCTGTCTCCCGCGAGGAGGATTAGATCGCTCCAACTGCTTTGCCAGCCGCTTCAAACATGCCGAGGATTTGATCGACCTGTTCGGTCGTGTGCTCGGCACAGAGTGAGCAGCGCAGCAGAGTCATGTTGGCGGGCGTTGCCGGAGGCCGCGCCAGATTGACGTAGAGGCCTTCTGCAAGCAGAGCTTGCCACATCATTGCGCCGCGTTCCAGATCAGGCATGATCACAGCGATAATCGCGCTTTGCGCTTCCGATGTGCCAAGCTCAAAGCCTAAATCGCGCAGGCCTTTATGGAGTTTTTTGCTGTTTTCCCAAAGATGCGCGCGCTTGTTTCCGCTGTGCATCAGCTTGCGGATCGAGGTGCTGGCCGTTGCCATAACGCTCGGCGGCAGAGAAGCCGTGAATACATAGGGACGGCACACCAGTCGCATGATTTCAAATTTCGGATGGTTGGAGACACAGAAGCCGCCGACGGTTCCGACCGATTTGCTGAACGTGCCAATGATAAAATCGACATCGTCAATAACGCCTTGATCCTCGCCCACACCGCGGCCATTCTCGCCGATAAAGCCCATGCTGTGCGCTTCATCAACCAAAGTCATTGCGCCGTTTTCCTTGCAGACACGGATCATTTCCTTGAGCGGCGCGACATCACCAAGCATCGAATAGACACCTTCGAGTACGACCAGCTTACCAGCGTCGGCAGGCAGGCGCTTCAACCGTTTTTCCAGTGCTTCAACATCATTGTGGCGGAAGGCGACAATTTCCGCATTGCCCATGGCGCAGCCGTCATAAATGGAGGCATGGCTGTCAATGTCGAGAATGACATAGTCGCCCTTACCAGCGAGTGTTGAAATGATCCCCAAATTGGCCTGGTAGCCCGTCGAAAAGACCATTGCATGGTCCATCGCGTAAAATTCCTTGAGCGCTTCTTCGCAATCCTTGTGTGGGCTGTAGGTGCCGTTGAGAACACGGCTGCCAGTTGTCCCGGAGCCAAAGTCCTTGAGCGCTTGTAGTCCAGCTTGCTGGACATCATCGTCAAAGGTCATGCCCATATAGTTATAGGTGCCAAGCAGGATGGTTTCCTTGCCATTGCACATGGCCACAGTAGGCGATTTCACTTCCTCCATCACAAGGGAAAAAGGATCTTTGACGCCTGTTGCAAGCAAGGTTTCGCGTTCCTGAATCAGGGGATCGAATTTACTCAGTAGATCGGTCATTTTACTCTCATCTTTCGCCACAGCCGGACTTGTTTCAGCATGACGAGTTCATGTTTGGGTGGACTAGTTATCCATCAACTTTGCGACAGCATCTGCAAGCTGACCGACATTTTCGATTTCGGCCTGCATGTTCATGGTGATGATAATATCAAATTCGTCTTCCACCGCAGCCACAAAATCCATGACCGTCAGGCTGTCCCACTCCAGATCGCCTGCAAAGGTAGTATCGTCCTTCAGTTCGACACCCTTGTTGTTAAACGGTCCGATCAAGGTTTCCACCTTGGCCATAATTTCTTCGCGACTTGCCATGTTTTATTTCCCCAATATCCCGGCCTGCTTATGTGTAAGCAATCTTTGCCAATATGAAGTCCCCATTGGCAAGCGAATAAGGCCGAAACAGGGCACAAGGGTGGGGATATACGCCGTAACTTGCCCAATTGCGCCGATTATGTCACTCTTGCGGTGCATCGGGTCGCGCCTTTGCGGAGGGTCGAGCATGACTGAGGAACGAAAATGGCCGGATGAAGTCATCCAACTGCTGCGTACGACCCAACAACACCATGTTCAACTTAGTCTGATGGCCGATCACAAAGCCAATATGCTTATTGGTGCAACATTTGTGGTGTTTACTCTGGCCATAGGACAAAGCCATGCTAGCAGCTTCTCTCTTCCCTTGCTCATACTGGCTATTTCAGCGTTTTCCGCGGCGGGTCTGGCTGCGATTGCCGTAATGCCAGCGACCAAGATACGGGCGGGTGCCAATCCCAATATGCTATTCTTCGGCGCGTTCTCCAAAATATCGGAAGACGAGTTCAAAGATCAGCTTCTGACAGAGAATTTTGTGGATCAGGAGACTGTTTATCGCACAATGCTGCGTGATATCTATCAAATGGGTTTGGTGTTAGAGCGCAAAAAATACCGCTATCTGGGTCTCGCATACCGGGTGTTTCTGCTCGGTTTATCAATGACTTTCGTGACATATTTGGCGGAACAGTTTGTTGGGCCGTTGCTTTAAGGTCTGCTCTGCTCCCAACTGAGCCAGAGCTCCTCAATCGCCCAGACGACACCACCGCGCATAGCGCCTTTTGGTTTATCGGGATCGAGCTGAAATCGACCAATTTGACGAAACCAGGTTTCATAGAAAATATGCAACTCCATCCGCGCAAGATGCAGACCCAGACAGGTATGGATGCCCGAGCCAAAGGCACCGTGGCGATAATGTTTGCGATCAACTGAAACGGTCATTGGATCTTCGTTAAGCTTGTCCTCCCATCCAATCATTGCGAGCGGGCAAATGATCTTCTCACCTTTGGACAGTTTCTGGCCGCCTAGCATTGTGTCTTCATTAATCTGACGCGGCAGATTGACGAAGCTGTATCGGCGCAGCAATTCTTCGGTAACATCGGGGATGCACGCGGGATGGTCGATGATCCGTTCTTGCAGGGATGGATTTGTGGCCAAATGCTTCATGCTGAAACTGAGCGCATTGACCACAGTGTCCAACCCGGCGAGAAAGAGGAGATGCGCGATCGAGAGCAGTTCTTCGAAAGTTAGTTCGCGGCCGTCAATATCGGACCGGATGATATGGCTCATCATATCGTCTTTCGGGTCTGCCTGCCGCTCTTTTACAAAATCCGCTAACATCGCAACAATCTTTTGTTGAACCTGGGCAACTTCGGGTGTGCCCGCCAGTTCAAAATTCTCGCTCACGAGTGCACGAAACTCATCAAACCGATCCAATGGCAATCCCAGCATTTCCATGAAAACCGATACTGGAAAGCGCGAGCCGACAGCATCGATAAATTCACATTGCCCATTCGCCTTGACCGCGCCGATAAGCTTGTCCGCCCATTGCTGGATCCGTTCTTCCAAGGGTGCAATTGCCTTTTTCTCGAAAAACGGTCGCATCATTTGGCGATAGGGGCGGTGTTCCGGTGGATCGAGAGACAGCGGGATGGTCTTGGGTATGTTCTCGATATGGGGGATTGAAAAATTCTCGTTGGAGAAGATATTCGGCTTGCGCAGCAAATCGATCATCATATCGCCATCGGTTACTATCCAGTGACCACCATTTCGGGGCGTCCAGAATAGGGGAGGAGCTTTGCTTTTCAGTGCTAGAAAGGCATCATGCACATCGACCTTAATCGCCGGCTCGCCATATATGTCGAAATCATGAGTGGGCACGTCATCGCGCACCGCAGTATTGCTTGCCATAACATCATCTCCCGGAGCGTATCTATGAGCCGGTTTGCAGAGAATGGCAGCTAGTGATTTTAGGAGGCGTCAGAGCCAATCGTTCTGACGGTACCATTTTGCTGTGTCTTTCAACCCTTGCCGCGTTTCGATTTGTGGAGTCCACAGTTCGGGTGGCAGGCGCTTGGCCGGATCGACCGTCCAGTCATCATGGCAGAAATAGTTAACCCGATCCTCAGTCAGTTTGGCTTTATCGCGGCGAAAAAAGCGATCGGCCTTTGCGCCCAGTTCCAGCAGAAATCTAGGCGTTGCTATCGGTTTAATCCGCCTGCCAGTCGCCCAGCCAACGGCTTTTGCAAAACTTTTTTGTGTCCATCCGCCTGTCTTGCCGTCGTCCACCTCAAAGATCTGGGTTGTCAGCTCTTCATGCTCGGGAATGATTGTCATCAATGCGCGGGATAGGTCGTCGACATGAATAGCCGATAGCCGGCCGTCGGCGTCTGGGGGCAGGGTGATGAAGCCGGTCTTTGCCATTTTGAAAAGTTCCAGCATTTCGCTATCTCCGGGGCCATAAATAGCCGGCGGCCGAATGATCGTCCAATCGAGTCCACTCGATGCCACGATCTTTTCCGCTCGGGCCTTGGTGTCGCCATAGATGGAGAGCTTTGGTAAGGTTGCGGCGAGCGAGGAGACATGAATGAGGCGCTTGCATCCGGATTTCTTCGCCGCCTCAACCACGGCCAAGGTGCCCGCAACATTGCCTGCTTCAAACTCTTCCCGAGTGGGCGCATTGACCACACCGGCAATATGAATCACTACGTCAGCCCCGGTGCACAACACACTGAGGCTGGCTGGGTTGTCCAACGCGCCGCGTATCCAGGTGACATTGGGACGATCATCCTGTGTCTGGCGGGTCAGAGCGCGTACCGGAAAACCGGCGCGTACCGCGAGATTTAGCAGATGACTGCCCACAAAGCCGGTCGCACCGGTAATCGCCAGAGTTGGTTTCGTCCGCATGCGGTTACCTACCCATGTCCCGCTTCATACCAGCACCATCTGATTTCGATGTACGACAGCGCTGCGCGGTGCGTAGCCGAGCAAAGCCTCAAGTTCCGAGCTGCGACGCCCGATAATCTTTGCGCAGTCGGGCGCATCATATTCGGCCAAGCCCCGCGCGATGACCTGGCCATCGGGATTGGCAATTTCAACAACATCACTGCGTTTAAACGGGCCATCGATAGTCACTATCCCGGCGGCGAGAAGACTGTTTCCTTCACTTAATGCTGCGGCGGCACCATAATCAATCGTGATTGTTCCGGCAGAGGTTAGGCGGCCACCCAACCAGCTTTTGCGAGCATTGGCATTGCCGCTCGCTTTGAAAAGGGTGCCGGTGTCAGTCAGCGCATAGCGTTCCAATGGGTGCTCTTCCTGGCCGGAAATGATCGACAATTCAATCCCGGCCAGATTGGCGATCTGCGCGGCTTCAAGCTTTGACGTCATGCCGCCAGAGCCCAAGCCAGAGGATGACGAACCATCCGCCATCGCCATGATCCGCGCATCTACCTGTTCAACCAGGTTGATGAACTGCCCCTCCGCTGCGTTGCCAGCGGACCGATCGTACAAGCCATCGACATCGGACAAGAGGTAGACATGATCGGCAGAGGCTGCCTGCGCGACCCGCGCTGCGAGCCGGTCATTATCGCCGAAGCGGATTTCGTCGGTGGCGATGCTATCATTCTCGTTAATCACTGGAACAGAACGGTTTTCTAGCAGCTTTTCAAGCGTAGCGGTGACGTTGAGATAGCGCTTGCGATCTTCCAGATCGTCCAGCGTCAGTAACATCTGGGCCGCCGTAATGTGATGTTCGGCAAGCAATTCAGACCATAAGCTACTCAGAGCAATCTGCCCCACGGATGCGGCGGCCTGCGCATCGGACAGATTGGCTCGGCCACCCTTTTCCAATCCCAGCTTGCGTGCACCCAATGCTATGGATCCGGAGGATACTATGATCACGGATGCACCGGCCCGATGGCGTTTTGCAATATCAGAGACCAGTGTCTCAAGCCATTCGCGACGCAGGGTGCCATCTTCGCCAATCAGAAGGGATGAGCCAATTTTTACGACGATGACGGCATTCGACGCGGCTGTCACAGCGGTGACCAGTCCGCTTTTTCCTCCTCATCACCATCGACATCAACACCGCTGGCAATTTGGTCCTGTTTCTCGATCGAGCTATGGCCACCGACCGCTTCAAGCACCTTGTCGAGAACGGCATCCATGCCTTTTCCGGTCGCGCCTGACAGCGGCAATACCTCAGCAGCGCCCGCTGCACGCAGATCATCGGCGATAGCAGCCATCAATTCATCATCAAGCAAATCAGCCTTATTCAACGCCAATATCTGAGGCTTTTTGGACAGGCCGCCGCCATATTGTTCCAGCTCCTTGGTCACGGTCTTCCAAGCGGCAACAGGGTCATCACCGGTTGCATCGATCAGGTGGAGCAGCACCTTGCAGCGTTCAATATGACCGAGAAACCGGTCGCCAATGCCGGCACCTTCTGCCGCTCCGTCAATCAGTCCGGGAATGTCTGCTAAAACAAACTCACGGCTCCGATGCTGGACAACACCCAGCTGCGGGTGAATCGTCGTGAACGGATAAGCACCCACTTTGGCTTTTGAGTTGCTGACAAAATTGATTAGTGTCGACTTACCTGCATTGGGCAATCCGACCAAACCGGAATCCGCGATTAATTTCAGTCGCAACCATATCGCTGCCTCTTCGCCCGGTTCACCTGGTTGATGTTGTCGCGGCGCGCGATTGGTAGAGCTTTTGTAGCTGGCGTTACCACGGCCGCCAACACCGCCTTCGAGGAACATCTCTTCCTGCCCTTCGCGGGTAAAATCGAGCAGCACATGCTCCTTGTCTTCTGACAGGACCTGCGTCCCGACCGGTATCTTGATGATCCGGTCTTCTCCGCCAGCGCCCGTGCGGTTACGGCCAGCGCCGCCTTTGCCCCGCTGCGCCTTGATATGTTGTGTATAGCGAAAGTCGATCAAGGTGTTGAGCCCTTCGACCGCCTTAAAGATAATATCACCCCCTTTGCCGCCGTTTCCACCATCCGGACCGCCATATTGGATATATTTTTCGCGCCGAAAACTGACAGCACCGGGCCCGCCCTGGCCAGAGCTCACATAAATTTTGGCTTGATCTAAGAAATGCATGAATGTGCATTTAGGGAAGGGCGAAGCGAATAGCTAGGGGCTTGATTACCTAGTCCCATGACGACCCGCATCATCTGCAGAATTTTAATCCGCAGCCTGCAATTGATCCATTTCTGCGACGCGCGGGTCATTAGGATAGACCCATTCCTCTCCAATTACTTGGTCAACGGCGAGATGCTCCGGCACATTATCGAGGCCGATCATCTTATCGCAGCTTTGGTGAAAGCTGTAGATACGCGCTTCTTGATAGCTTAACGGCACGCTCTTGAACCCGTCGCTCTCCATGGATTTCTGGATCATCTCGCCAAATTGCGTGTCTTCCAGGATTATCGGGCTCATATCCCGACCGTTCGGTTTGCTCTCATCCGGCACAGTCCACAAGTCTGGCGCTGGACCATTCCCCCAGTCCAGCGCCATCGTGACGAGCTCCAACCGGGTTGTGTTCAATCCGGTCGGCCAGAAAACCAAAGGCGGTACAAAATAATTCGATAGCGGTGACACCCAGTTGGGGAACATGGTGTAGCTTTGTGTGCAGGTGCGACCCAATTCGCCAACCGTATCAATCTCCTGCCACTCTGGCGGTGAGTCGACGGCGCGAACATGTTCGCGGTCGGTTTCCTGCGGGGCAGGGGCGAGCATGCGGGCATGGCCGTTGGGAAAGATCGTGTTCACATTGCGCCTGCTGTCAACCAAAGGCGCGACGGTTTCGGGATGGATGAAGGGCACGTGATAGACCTCCATATTGGCCTCCATCGCTACCTTCCAGTTGCAGTTGAGATCGAAGCTATGGCGCGCCGCGAGTTTGATCTTGTCGAATTGAAATTCTTCCCAGTCGTTCCAGACCGGGCCTAACCACTGCTTCAACGGCATTGCATCATCGTCAAAGTTCACAAAAATCACATTGCCGAGCATCTCGCATTTGACTGGGATCAGGCTGCGGCAGGACATGTCGAGTCCGGTAAAATCCTGTTTCTCCGGAACACCGATTAGCTCGCCATCGGTCTTGTAAGTCCAGTTGTGATAGCCGCACATCAGGCGCGGCGCGCGGCCTTTCTCCTCGGTTACCACGGGTGCACCGCGATGACGGCAGGTGTTGTAAAAGGCCCGTACTTCACCGTCCATGCCGTGAACAATAATGATGGGCGTGCCGGTATTTTCCCATTTCATAAAGCATCCCGGTTCTGGGATTTCATCGATATGCGCGGCGAACAACCAGCTTTTTTTCCAGATATGTTGCTGTTCCAGATCATAATAATCCTGGGATGTATAACGACCAGCGGGAAGATCAGGCAGATGCGGAAAACCATCAGGCGGTGCAGTTCGCGCAGCCTCCCAGTCCATCAGGCGCTTTATCTGTGCGATATAGGCGGGGTCCATTGACATCGGTTTTTTCGTTTCTCCCAATACAAGCTGCATGACATGGCAAGGGCGACGCCGTCGATTGGCATTTGTGATAAAGGAAAGAACTTGATGCTATGATATCAAAATAGATAGGTTTAACGGCGGAACCTATAGATATTGGGACTTGCCACGTGGTCCCGTGGCATGACTATACTATGCTGGATGATTTAGAAATTGTTTGAGGTCGCAGAAATTTGTCTGAGGGAGGACATATTGAATAAAAAAAAGGATCTAGAGGGTTTCGCGCAAGGCGAAAGCTCCAATCACTCCGATCTCACCCATTTGCAATTCGCAGCGCATATCGCGGAACAAAATAAGTTACGATCCGAATATTTCAGCAACCTGACGCTTGGCGACCCGATTTGGGATGTTTTGCTGGACGTTTATGTTGCGGAAAAAACCGACCTGCCGACCACAATCAGCGCCATTTCCAACCGTCTGGAAAAGCCGATTTCTCTGTGTCAAAGATGCATAGATTATCTGCTGGAACGCGATGGGGTTTTCGAGAATCGCAATCGATATACGGCGCCGCAATTTCTTTATCTCGCCAGTGAAAAAACCAAGCAACAGGTTGCTGCTTGGCTCAACAACTGCCTGGCTTCAGCACCATGATTTAGCTAGGTAGCGAAGGCGTTTTCTGTCGAAGAAATTATGCTGAGATGACCTTAGGTCCTTAACAGGTCCATGCTAATTGCTTTTACAGATGCAGATGTCCGATCATGAACATCTAGTTTGGCAAATGCTCGTCGCATATAGCTGTCGATAGAGCTTTCGGATAATTCCAAAATAGTGCCAATCTCCGCATTGGATTTTCCTTTTGCAGCCCAGGCAATGATCTGCATTTCCCGTTTGGATAGAGATTTTTCTATCCCGTAGAGACCAGAGGTTAACTGGCAAAAACGCAGATGCGCCATTTGCGCAAAAATGTGGAACTGCAATCCAACCTCTTTACTCATGAGTTCTGCGTTAAGGGGCTTGCCGCAAGAGGCTAGTCCGTTGCGGGATTGCGGGCCGAAAAGTGGAAATATCCAACCCTCATCAATATCCATGCTATTCGCAGCTTGTTTTAATTTTTGGAATTTTTGCTCGCTGCTGGTCAAGTCGGCAATTTCTGTCCATCGAAATGCTGCGCCTTTTTGAAGGCTATTCTCGGTTGTAAGATGCCCCTGTTTAATTAGCCCGGCGATTACGAATTTTTGGAACTCTTCATCTGAAATTCCTGCATATCTGATGATCGTATCTGGATGGGTTGGTTTTCTATGTGGAGGTGGGCAAGCGTAGATCATAGCTCGAAATCCATATTTTCTGGATATCTCTATAACATATTTCCAGAGTATCGCGGGGCTGTCACATTGATCCAGTCTTCCAATTTCATCAAAGGTCAACATTGGTCCTCGCTCGTTACATTCTGAAATATATCTATGAACTGTTAGCTGGTCTGCTACGTGATCGCGTGACGCTTTTTTTGCAGCTACCACAAGCAATCGATTGGCCAGATACTGCCCTTCGGCCTGTATGAACCTCACTATTCATTGCTCTAGTTCAGAGTAATTCACAGCATGTTAGAAAATCTGGTCAAGCTCTAATTTACCAGACAGAACCTTCCGCCCTTCCAGTGATCGCTTTAGCCCAAACCCATCTTCTGATGGATTGCGAAACATGCCTCAGGGTCCGGGATTGTGGGTAAAATTCAGGGGGTAATTTTTCCTAGTAATCGCAAATGTTGACAGAAACCGATAATTGCAGATATAAAGTATCCAGTGGATACATATTTACTCGATCATAATTTAGAAGGAAAAATCATGTCCCCCCATGAAGTGAAGACTCGTTTTGGAACATCACGGCGCCGGTTGCTTGGTGCAACGATGGTTGGTGCTGGAACGATGCTTGCAGGTATGGGTGCCAGCGCCTCTGGTGCCACCTTAAAATCAAAAGGCAATATCCTGCTGAACCGGGTTCCTGACCTGCCCAAAGGCCTTGTCGATGCGGTCAACTTTCCGCTGATCGAGGCGATCCACGGCCGACGATCGCGGCGCTTTGCGCGTGGTGCATCTATCTCGGACGGACCGCTCGCCTACACATCGAAGCAAAATTCGGAACCTCTGTCAGAGCTGGAGCAAATGTTGTTGCTGACAACTGTTGCCGGTAATACTGGCTGGTCAAATCTGATTCCGCATAATCCGAATTATCTGCCTCACATTCCCAACTACGCTGGTGCAGCGGGTGGGCGAACTTTTCCGTCATGTGCTGGGTTCCAGATTACCGAGTTTTTCTACACGGACGATAAAGGCGTCTATTTTCTTCCCACCCGCGACATGCCTGCGACAAGTGCGACCAAACCCAATGGCGAGACTGATCTCATGGCCTATCTGGATGCGCACAAGTCGCGTATCGTCAAGATCGCAGATGGCCGTCTGAACATTCCGGCGCGGCCTGAGCATATGGAAATGCACAACGAATGGTGTGCCAATGTGCCAGGCAGTACGATGATCTTTCCGGTCGCTGATCTGGCGCAGCATATTATCATGGCACTGTGTTATTTCGTTCAGGGTGGTGTGTGCATCTATGACGATGTAAACAATCGTCCGATCCCCGGTCTGGAGAAATTCAAACATCTCGTTGACCTGAAGAATCCCTACCCAATGACTTATGTTGAGCAGGTCAGCACGAATGAAGTGACGGTCGAACTGTCCTGTTCCTGTTATGCCGGTGTGCTCATGCTGCAAGCCATGGGGCTAGGTGGTTGGATGTATGACGGCCTCAATCCGTTCAGCGTGCTCGGCGCAAGCGGCGATCCTGCGGTGCCAGGTCTGGGCTTTCGCTTTGACATGTTACCCAACGAGCCCCTGCCGCATGTCACCGGACTGGAAGGAATTTTGGAAGGGCATTGTCAGCCGCATTTCAAGGATATGCGCGCTGCAGTTGAAGCAGTGGTGAAACGCAAATTTGGGAAAGGTGGGCCTTTCAACAGCAATACGCCGGGTCATTATAAGGAGACCGACGCTGTGCGCAAAAGCGGTGCGCCAATCAACGATGAGTTTATCGATTGCGTGGCGACAATGGCGCAATATGTACAGGATACTTTTGGACGGTTTCCCGCAAAAGTTCCTGCGATCTTGACGCTGATGTATCTGCAGGCACACAAGCTCGACACCGGTTTCTACGATACCTATTTCGACCACGGCGCTTATCTTCGGACCCATGCGAACCATCAGAAAAGTTGGTCATAGGTCGTTTACGAGCCAAGGAATGCTGCTATGATACGTAAAACCCTAATGCTGCTTTATGCCATTGGAGCATATATCCTGAGTATGGCAGCGCTTGTCTATATCATGGGTTTTCTGATCGATCTTGGTGTGCCGAAAGGGATAAGCGGCGATACGATAGCCGCGGGCCAGTCCCTTGGCACATGGTCTGCCATATTGATCAACACGGGATTGGTCGCGCTTTTCGGTCTGCACCATTCAATTACCGCCCGGACCTCGTTCAAGCGTTGGTGGACCAAGATCATTCCAGAACCAATCGAGCGGGCAACCTATCTGTATATGACCACCGCGATGACCGCTTTGCTGGTCATGTTCTGGCAGCCTATCCCGATAACGATTTGGCACGTGCGGTCCGATCTGGCTGCCGGTTTCATCTATACCGGATATGCCAGCATATGGACGATGATGGTCGCGGCTACGTTTCACTTTGGACATTTCGGTTTTCTGGGCCTGACGCAAGCGTGGCAGAATTTTCGAGATACAAAACCCGCGCCGTCCAGCATGACCGCGCGCTATCTCTACGCGCTGGTCCGTCATCCGATCAGTCTCGGGTGGATGCTTGCGCCTTTGATGACGCCGCATTTCACTGTTGGACATCTGGTTTTTGCAGCCGCTACCTTTGCTTACATCTTACTGGCGACGCCGTTTGAAGAAGCGGATTTGATTGAGGAGATAGGAGAACCCTATCGCAACTATCGTGACCGGGTTCCGACTTTTGTCCCATTCGCCAAACGCCGACTGGTCGATCCAGATCAGCGCCGAAGATAGCTGATCATGGGATGACCGGCTCGACTGCGTAATATCCCATGATTGGCTCGGTCTGCAAAAGGCTTTTGATATGGTCCCAGTCACCCGATGCGACAATGCGATCATAATGTTCACCATGAAGTTCTTTCGTCGTCCAAACTTCCTGCAGTACGAAGGTATTGGGTCGCTCAACATTGCGATATACAATCGCCGAGACAAATCCTGGCTCTGAAGCCATGGCCTCGGACACGCCGGCCATTATCTCGGAAAATTCCGTTAGCCCGTCATCGCTCGCCTCGAAGTTGATGATAAGGGTTACGGGCGCTTCAGCATTGGAAGCGGTCGGTGCGTTTGCGCAAGCTGCAAGTGCGGCGATGGAAAAGACAGCCATGATATATTTCAATAGATTTTCAGCTTTTTTCTGGATCATTCGGGGGGTTCCTTTTGTGTAGACCAGAGCGCTTGTGATGCTTCGTCCGGAGCGGGCCCCAGTCCGGCAACTGCGAGTAACTCCTTGATAAAGTCTTCGTCGGGACGTGCTTTGAGTGTGCCAGAGCTATGCAATCCAACACCCCCATGAACGAGCATCCAGTATCGCATCACTGTCCTGCGCTTTTCATCATCGCTACCTTGTGCCGGCGCAAGCACGGCCTTAGAAGTTGCGATCATCGCATCAGCACCGGTGCGCAATTCGGGTACGTCTTCAAACTGGGCGTAACTGCGGTTCATCATGATGGTGTAAAGCTGACGGTGGTTGAGGGCGAACGTCGCATATGTACGTACAAAGCCCGCCGCATTTTTGGTCTGGGCGAGAAGACCTGAAAGCTCATGAAAACCAACAGCAGCAACCGCCGACAGCAATGCATCCTTGTCCGAGAAGTGATTATAAATCGCACGATGCGCTACGCCGATCTTGGTGGCCAAAGACCGCATGCTGAGCTTCTCGGCGCCTTCCTCATCAATTCGCTGGCGCGCGAGATTGAGAACCGCCTGGCGCAAATCTCCATGATGATAATTGTCGCGGGTCTTATTGGTCATGCCGCCACCTTAAAAAAAATGCTCTCGCTTATAGTCTCACATAATTTCATGATGGCCCTTATATATCCATTGGATATATATTGCGAGCAGCTTCGGTATTGTCAATCAGAGACTGGTGTCACCCTTCGATTAGCAGATCTTGTCAGGCTTCGCGGCAGCGTCGATCAGGCGGCACTCACCCGCACCGGGATCGCGCTTTGAATCGCCTGACCGGTAATCGGATCGAGATGGTCATCGTCAACAATCAACCGATTGGTCGATCCGCCTTTGGTCATCACATCATCCTTACCGGCCTCGCTGTCACCGAAGGCATGGCTCATCGAGATGACGCCGGGGCGAACCTTCTCGTCTGCCTTGGCCATGCCGAATATCGACGCTGTGGGAGAGGTGATTTCGATGATGGCACCGTCGCTAATCCCTGCCTTGGCCATGTCATCGGGATTGATGAAAGCCGGATTGGTTGGCATTTTTTCAACCAGTTTCGGGAAGGGATGACCATTGCTGTTATAGCGGTGCTTGGACCGACGAGAGATCAGGCGGAAGTCGAAGCCATCTTTCGCAGGGTCATTGGTCGCATAGTCCAAAAGTTCGCTGGGCATTGCGCCGGCGTTGAGGTCAAAACGGTTTTCGCTGTCTGGATCGGCCGGACCGACAACCGGATGCAGCTCGTCATAAGTGATCGCCGCACCCTTGCGCTCCAGCGCCGCGGCGTCTGCTTTCGCCTTGCTGGGTTTAAGCAGTGAACCTTCGGTTATCAGGTCGAGAACAGTGGCCTTGTCGGGGCATTCGTCCATTGAAACCGAACCGCCGGGATAGTTCATTTCGATGCCCATATGCTTGGCGAGCCACCAGAGCATTTCATATTCGTCCATTGTGTCTCCCGGCGCTGGAACCATCGCTTCTGTATAGTGCGCATAGGCTTCCTCGGTAAACGCATCGGAGACGTTGTTTATATCCTCCCGCTCCAGGCACATGCTGGGTGCCAGGATGATGTCGGCACGTTTCGCACTGGCTGACATCCACGGATCAATCTGGATGAAGAGCTCACATTCATCGAGTGCGCGGCGGACTTTTTGCTGGTCGGGAAAGGCAATTTCGGGATTGCCGCCAATGGAGATCAGCGCTTTGATCTGACCCTCTCCGGGCGTCAGAATTTCATCGGCCAGTACATTGCAGGGCATTTCCTTACCGAGATGGCCAAGCCCTCGAATGCGCGATTTGGGAAATCCTTCGCCGAACATCGGGGTGGGCGGTGCAACCTGAGCCATTTTGGGCGCGCCGCTCAGCGGATTGAAAACCATCGGAGCGGACACTTTTTCGCCTTCCTGATTGAAACGCGCGCACAGGATGTTGAGTGATGCGACTAGATATTCGGTCAACGTCCCGTTGCCAGCCATTTCCGGACCGGTACCGGTGACAACGCGGCCCTTATTGGCACCGGCAAACATCCGGGCAGCCTTGACCAGCTCGTCTTTGTCGACACCGGCACGTTTCGCGGCCACATCAGGCGTCATTGGTTTAACCGCCGCTTCCAGTTCCGCAACGCCATCAACATGGGCGGCAACGAAATTCTGGTCGAACAGCTTTTCTTCAAAAATGACGTTGAGCATACCAGCGAGTAGGGCAGGGTCTTCGCCTGGCTTGACCGGTAAATATATGTCCGCAAGGCGGCCCATGTCGCTGACCCGCGGATCAGCGACGATCACTTTCAAACCACGGTCCTTGGCATCGCGCAAGCCGCGGGACGGAGAGGATGTCGGCATCCCACCAGAATAGTGGGAAACGATCGGATTATTGCCGACGAACATCGCAACATCAGATTCGGTGAAAGCATTGCCGCCGCCCATCCACATGCCATAGCGCGCGGTGGTGAAAACTTTTGCAGGTTGATCGACCGTCACACTGGTGTACCAGTTGCGTGAGCCGATGCCCTGCGCAAAGGCGTAGGATGTACCCAATACGGCGCTGTTCTGAAACGCGTTGGTACCGCAATAGACGGCGATGCTGTGCGGGCCGTGCTCCTCGACCATTTTCTTCATCTGCGCGCCCGCAAGCGCCAAGGCGTCTGCCGTTGCAATATCCTTGAACGTGCCGTCTGGCTGCCGAATTTTGCTGGTGATCATCCGGTCTGGCAGATTGTGCATATCGGTAAGTTGGCGACCCTTGATGCAGGTATAGCCGTTGAACAGATGGTCTTCCTTATCGCCGCGCACAGCAACGACCTTATTATCCTCAACGTCCACCAGCATCGCGCAGCTGGCGTGACAAAAACGGCAAAAACTTCTTTTGGTCTGGGCGGCCATGTTAATCTCCTATGGCAGCGAGTTTATCATGGGCCGCAACGGGCGCGACTGGCAAAACTGTTTGGACTATCCTGCGGCAAATCTGTTGGTTTCAGCGCGTCTGTTTTCCCAATATCAAATATGTTAGATGAGGACGAGGGATGGGAGCTAACAATGTCATTGATAAGCGACTTTATTGCGGGGCGAACACCTCCGGACTTATATGAAACCTATTTATCGGGCGGTCTGTTCATGCCCTGGGCTGATACGCTTATTGAAGCTGTAGCGGCTTCGGATGCTTGCCTCGACATAGCCTGCGGTACAGGTGTTATTTCTCGCAAGCTGTCCGATCTGCCCGAGGTCGCAACATTATCATCAATAGATGTCGCGCCGCCGATGATCGCCAAGGCGAAAGCCTTAAAACAGGAAAAGGGCTATGCGACCCGCGCCGAGTTTCAGATTGCGAGCGCGCTCGACCTGCCCTTTGATGATGATGTTTTTGATGTTGCCCTGTGTCAGCAGGGGCTGCAGTTTTTCCCTGATAAGGTGCTCGCGCTGCAAGAAGCAGCGCGGGTGCTGAAACCCGGTGGCCGTTTGGGAGCCGCTGTTTGGACTGCGGGCCATGACGGCAATCCAGTCTTTGGAGAATTTGAAGATATATTGGCGCGCAATATTGGCAGTGATATTGTCCCGATTGCCCCATTTTCCTATGGCGATGCGGATGAAATCCGATCCGTTGCCGAGCAAGCCGGATTGGACGTGCAAGCGGTCGAACGGCGCGAGATGATTACGACTTTACCGGCAGTGCGAGACTTTGTGCTGTTCGACGTTATTTTTCTCGGTCGCCCCGGCGCAGATGGTGCATTGCAACCGGTTATCGACCCGGAAGATGATACGGCAGATGAGCTGATTGAAACAATTATCGCGGAGATGACCGACGCGGTTCGTCCATATGTGCAGGATGACGGAACCTTAAGATCGCTAACCACAACGCATATTCTTCTGGCAAACAGCCGCTAAAATTCTGCCGCCGATTTATCGGCGACAAAGCGGCAAAAACTTCTCTGGATCTGAGTGGTGGGGTTTGATTTGATGTCCGCAATATCCTGCAGGCGGATATAGTAGGGGGTGACAATACTTTTAGTTAGAACATTCTATCACCAGATTACTGACCACTAAAAATACCTTTGTTTACAGAATATGATGATTGTGCAATCTTTACCATTGAACAGGAGATTGCCATGAAGACTATGCAGAATATTTTGACCGGTTTAGGCCTTACAGTTTCTGGACTAGTATTTTTTTCAACTCCTGCATTCGCAACTTTCACGGAACCAAATTCTTCCAATGAAGATATTGTCGTTACTGGCAACAAAACCACGAAAGCTGCCATTGCGCAATTTATCAAGACAACAATCGCAACACCGGAAGGCGGCAGGCATGACGGTCAGTATGCGAGATTGGCAAATCCAGTTTGTCCAAAAGTCGTCGGCTTATCAGATGAGAACCGAGATCAGGTAGAGCAAAGAATGCGCGGTGTTGCTTTGGCAGCCGACATGCGAGTGGCGCAAAAAGGTTGCAAGCCGAACGTTTTTGTAATGGTTGTTGCCGACGGTGATGAAGCCGTTTCAACGCTCAGCAAAAAGAGATCGCGGTTATTTGGTAATATGTCACACTATGCACGAAAGCGGATCGCAAAAAGCGGCGGACCAGCTTATGCTTGGAAACGGATTCAAACGGCTTCTGCCGAAACAGGGGCGCTGCAAAATTCTGATGAGATCACTCCTGTTCCATCAGATCAGGGACCAGTTACCGAAGTCCCAATCATGCACTCGAGCGTAAAGTCCAATATTAAGCGAACAGTCCAAAAGGATATGACACATTCGTTTTTGTTGCTCGAAAAAGATGCATTAGTTGGCCTCACCACACTACAAATTGCAGACTATGCCGCAATGCGTTCCTATATCGATACTAGAGATAGTCAAACCCGCCAAACTCCGCGCTATTCTATTTTGGCGCTATTCGATTCTGCAAAGGATAGTGAAGAAATCCCAAGCTCGGTTAGCGAAATGGACCTGATGCTGCTGAGCTCCTTATACAACACCCCTTCGGATGTTTCTGCTTCTATGCAAAGTTCCGCTATGGTTCATCAAATTGGGAATGAGCTGACTTCTCGCGCGGATAATTAACAACCCTCATTCAGACAAAGCTTGATCTTGTTAAAATTGATAATTTTCTTGTCGATATCTGGTCGGATAATCGGTTGGGAATGTCCGCAATATCCCGAAAGCGGACGTTAGCATTGTTAGTATTAAATGGCAGCGAGAGGGCGGAAAGCAGACATTCAGGACAATGATGCAAATGCTGAGTTGCTATTGCTAGATGCAAGCTCCATGCAGATGGGAAACCGTCATGGGGGCTTGATGACAGAAACTAAAACATTATCGCGCAAATGGGGTTTTGGGGCACCGCCTTGTTGCCGGAAGACGGCATGATAGAGTCGAATCTTTTCACCTTATCCGTTTCATGTTCACGGCGCTACTTGTAGCGTGACATCACCAGCCAGCGGTGACACCGCATTCTTCGGTCATCCCAAGGGCCTCGGCTATCTAGCAGGCACTGAGGGGTGGGAACGCTTTTCATTCTACGGAATGCAGGCGCTGCTGATGCTTTACATCACCAAACACCTGTTAACGCCGGAAGTTGCTCCAAGTGTGATCAGTTTGGCATCGTTCCGGAAAATGGTGTCCGCGCTATTCGGGCCGATGACCGACTTCGCTTTTGCGGTGCAGATTTTCGGACTCTATGGCGGCTTCATACTCGTCACACCGCTCATCGGCGCGTGGCTTGGTGACCGGGTCTATGGGCGGACCCGCATGGTGACAATCGGAGTGCTGTTGATGGCGGCCGGCCATTTTGCGATGGCAAGTGAAGCGACTTTCCTTTTAGCGCTGCTTTTGCTCATTCTTGGTGGAGGCTGCATTACGGGCAATATGAAGCCGCAAATCAGTGGTCTTTATGCACCAGAAGATAGCCGCAGGACCCGCGCTTTCGTGATATATCAGATCGCGATTAATCTGGGGGCCCTGGTTGCGCCGCTCATTATCGGAACGCTCGGTGAAAAGATCGGATTTCACTGGGGATTTGGCGCGGCCGGTATTGGCATGTTGGTGGGTTTGTTGGTCTACCTGGCCGGTCGGCGGCACATACCGCCAGATGTGGGCACCGAGCGAGAGGCAGTCCCGCCACTAACGCGCGCGCAGTGGATATCCATTGGCACTTTGCTGCTCGTGCTCTTCCCGGTCGTTTTCGCGACCGCCACAGCAGTTCAAGCATACGGAATCATGATAATCTGGGCTGAAACCGCGGTTGATCGAGAGATTTTCGGATTTGAAATGCCGGTTTCCTGGATATTCACTATCGAAGCTATCATGACCATTGCATGGTTATTCCTTTGCAATCGTCTGTGGGCGCGCTGGAAACGCCAAGGACGAGAACCGAATGATCTGACCAAACATGGTTTCGGAAATGCGCTGGTCGTACTCAGCTTCCTGATCATCGCGGCGCTGGCAACAATGCCGAAAGTTCCGCTGCTCGGATGGTTTGGATTTTACGTCGTCTTGACATTTTCATTTTCGTGGTATGGGCCGCCAGTGCTTTCACTCATTTCGCGCTTTGCTCCACCTTCGGTTAACGGGGTCATGTTGTCCATGTACAGCTTTGCAGCAGCACTTGGCTTCTTTTTAGTCGGCTATATGGGCCGCTTTTACGAACCGCTTGGTCCGCCTCTCTTTTTCTTGGTGAACGCCATGCTACCCGTCGGCGGAGCACTGATGTTGTTCCTGTTCAACCGCCCGATCATGCGCTTGTTGGAAACCGCAGAGCGAGAGCAGCTGGCCAATGCCGGTGGCGCTGCACCAGACACCGATACGATGCCAATTCCTTCCTCTGCCATGCACGCAGGTTCGCTTGACAATGAGCCTTTTTGAGCATTTCAACGAGCGTAGGGTTCTGGACAGCCTATAGAGTTGGTTGTTTCACCGCAGTTAGGGCGTTATTCGATCCAAAGCTCTTGCATTCCTAGTGTCCGCTTTTGCGCCCATAGCGGACACTAGGAATTCTTAAAAATATCGCTCGAAATTAACTTCTAGTGCCCAGCAGCGCTTTAACCGAAGTAATGATTGGACTCATATCATCCAGTGAGGGATGATAGAAGGAGACTGTGTTTATTGCGCCTGCCGTGATGGCCATTAACAGATCACCGGTTATGGCAATGTCAGTATCTTTTGGTAGATCGCCGCAATCTATTCCTTCTACTACCAACGCGCGAAATACCTTTGCAGAATCCTCACGTAGATCACGGATTTCTTGAAACTTTTCTGGCTCCTGCTGCAACCGGTTTATCACAACAACCCCAATCATCGGAAAGCCCGAGGAGTTTCCTTGCAAGGGCGTAACGGCGTCCAGCAATCTGTTAAATTTGTCCTTCCACGAACCGGATCCAGCAACTGCCTCATTTATGGCTTGATTGTAGGTTCGAATGCGATTTGTCACTGTTGCCTCAAACAGATCATCCTTCGAATCGAAATAATTATAGATGGCCGCACCGGTTACTCCTGCGGATTTAGCGACTTTTGCCATACTCACATCTGAGTAGGCCTGCTGATTGAAGTGCTTCTCGGCCGCCTTCAGCAGGCGCTCACGCGTCGCTTTTGCGCTGCTTCCAAATGGACGCCCTCTTTTTACAGATGGCGCTGAATTATCCGGACTTGTTGTCATTAGGTTACCGTTCGCAATTATGACTGCATTGGTCAACATGGACTGCAGGTAAGCGCAAAAAACGCTATAACGGTTGGTACCAAATAGGCGAGCTATAGGCGCGTTGCTGCGTAATCAATTCTGCATTCTTTGGCGGCTTCACCTTGAACTGTACTGCATCATAGAGCGTCCAACGCGGGGTCGGAATCTCTAATACCCGGACATAGTAAAATGCGGCCACATTAGGATTAAAGTCCGGGTCCACCCACATGGTTGAAAGAAATGCTTCGCCAATATCATTGGTATAGGTCGCATCATTCATATTGACCGTATTACCGACGGCAGGAATTTTGCCCGTAACTGGGTCAATTTTGCGGTCACCCGAGAAGACAACCTCGTAGATTTTCTCATGCAGTTTGCCATCTTTGCTACGCCAGCCCTTGATGACTTGGGCGCGATCAAGATTCGCACCATTGGGGTCTTTTAAGGCCGTCACCATAAAACGCGGCGCATTACCGCTGCCCGTCAACATACCGCCCATTGGGACGCCTTTGGCATAGCCGATGCGGGCATAATCGGATTGCTCCATATCAGACGCCTGATAGTCCCATCCCCCGAAAAAGCGGACGGCCATGCGGGGGCCTGTCGTCGCATAAACCTCTTTGCGTTTGAATGCCGCGAATAGCTCTTCTCTTGTGTTCGCTTTCGCCCAAGCGCCGATATAGCCAGAGCTTGTCAGCCGCCAGTTTTCCCAGAGACGTCCGCCCATTTTGCTATTGATGCGTTCTTTACTCGGTTCGGATTCTACAAATTTGCCCCAAAAATTATTGTCATCCGACGTCGCAAGGCCAGTATGGGCATCGGTGCTTCCGATCAGGCCATATTGATAGGGATTGACGCCAAACCGTTCTTGAAGGTCGAGACCTTGTTTCAGACCTTCGCGCGCATATTCGCCGCCAAGCCATTTGCGTAACGTTGCCGGGTCGGTTGGTTTAGCCACCATTGATATGTTGTTTTCATCCCAGCTTTCGAAATCCGCAAATTCGTCGGTGGGCGATAGCAGGGGATGGGATTCTCCATCGCCTTTTACCTGGGTTGTTTCATAAAGCGGTTCCCAGCGCGCGCGTAGATTGACATATTCCTGATTAAACGGAGTGCCGTCGCTTTGTACGTCGCCGAACATGTTGCCGTTCGATATGTTGCCATTATGGGCAATGGCCATCACTTCGCCGCCGGTTTGTTCTTCATAGCCAGCCAGGTATCGCCATAAATCCATTGGATTGTTGCTGTCCGCTGCCGAAAACGGGAGGGTTTGCAACGTCTTGTCTTTGTCATCCTTAAAAACAACAACGCGGTGCTGATTGCCACCACCGGGCATGGAGGTCCATTCATAGCCTGCGAACGTCGTAAATTTACCGGGCTTATTGTGGCGTTCGGCTGCCTCCACAAGCTCGGACCAAATTGTTCTTCTGAATTTTTCTGGCGGTTGTCGCTTGGCCCTTCCTTCTTGCAGCGACGCGACAACTTCATTCATCGGTCCTATAGTATCACCAGCCTCGTTCATGGCAGCCCAGGCTTTTCCCAAAGGCGTATCCGCAATATCCGGATTGCCTTTTTCCAAACCAAGAAATACGCCGGTAAACTCCGCATGATCGGCGACCATCAGGAAATCAAGCGGTTGCTCCAGCTTTGCTCGCTTGCCGCCATGGGCATCAACCTCTTCGCCCTGGGCAAAGCGATAGGCTTCATCCGGCCCCAGCGTTTTGTTACCAAAATTGTAGCTGTCGAAGGAATAGAGCGTGTGGAGATGCAGGTCTCCCCAATAGACTTGCTCGGGATATTCGGTCACTGCAACAGAGGCAGCATTTTGGCTTCTCTCTTCTGATTTTTGGGAACAGCCAGAGACCGTCATCGCAACCGCTGCAATGCCCCAAAGCATAGAATATCCATTGGTTTTCCGAACTCGCATCATTCCCCCTTGCTGCTTTCCATCGATAGCCGTTTTCGCGCCCTATCTCGGCCCTGTCAGTTTTGACCGTAGGCTCAATATTTAAATAAATATATGTTCATTTAATAAATAGAACACGGCCAAAATCAATAGGCCGACATTGGGGAGGAATATAATGGGTACATCGCGTGCGACGTTTAAACGGTATTTGGCATATGGTACGGCTTTGAGCTTGATGGGCAGTTTTGCTGCACCAGCGATGGCGCAAGCTGATGACACATCACAAAGAATAAGCTCCGGTAACGAAGATATTGTGGTGACGGCCCGCAAGAAAACCGAACGGCTGCAAGAAGCGCCGGTAGCGGTCACTGCTCTTGGCGGTGAACGTTTGGAGCGGATCAACGCCACCGACCTTTCCGACCTGAGCGGCCGAGCACCCAATGTGACCATCAACACCATCGGTAACTTTGGTAGTTCGGTATCGGTTTTTATTCGCGGTATCGGCAATGGTGATCCCGACTCTACCGTTGACCCTTCTGTCGGCATCTATGTCGATGGTGTCTATATTCCGCGGACGGCAAACAGCTCGCTTGACCTTTTCGATGTTGAGCAAGTTGAAATTTTACGCGGTCCGCAAGGCACTTTGTTTGGCCGGAATACGACGGGTGGCGCAGTCAATTACCGCACCAAACGTCCAACGGGTGAATTTGGCCTTCGCGGGGCGGTCACGCTTGGCGACTATGGACAAAGAGACATCAGGTTTGCAGCTGAGGCTCCGCTGATCGAGGATGTATTGGCCTTTAAGGTCGCCGCTTTCTCTCAGCATCTGGATGGCTTTTATACAAACACCTTTTCCGGCATCCCTGGAAGGCGCAGTTCGACTTCTGCTGGTGAAAGCAACACATTTACGTTTCGGCCCTCTCTGCTCTTTACGCCCACCGATAATTTCGAATTGACGATTATCGGCGAATATAGCCGGGAGCGCAGTGAAAATCTGCCGTCGATCAATGTTTCGCCGCCCAATAATCTGCTTCAGATATTTTATGATGTGCCGTCTTTCGGACGGGATGAAGAAGTCCGATCCTTCGCCTTTAACGTTCCGGGACGAAGCGATATTGATGTCTGGGGTGTGACGGCCGAAGCAAATTGGCAAATTGGTCCGGGCACTTTGACTTCGGTCTCCAACTATCGCGAGACTACCAAAGATATCAACAATAACGATACGGATGGAACGACTGCAGGGTTTTTTGAAACCTTGCGTGATCAACCCCATGAGCAATATTCCAGCGAGCTGAGATATAATGCTGACGTCACAGATGATCTGAATATCATCGCCGGCTTATATTATTTCCGGCAGAAATATTTCTTGCGCAGGGATACTTTCCTCAACGTAACAAATGGTCCCGTCACAGCGCGCAACAACGCAATTACCGGTCAAACACATAGGAATTTCGCAATCTTCGGGCAGGCGGAATATAACATAACGCCGGAACTTCGGGTGTCACTGGGTGGTCGCTATACTACCGAGAAGAAGGACTTCTTCGCCACATTATTCACGCCATTTCCAAATCTTGGCCCTGTATTTGAACTGGATGAAAAATGGTCCAACTTTGGCCCGGCGGTCGGCGTTGATTATCAGGCAAGTGACGACATCTTGTTCTACGCAAAATATTCAAAAGGCTTCAAAAGCGGCGGCTTTAATGGACGTGGCGGTACACCCGGCGCTTTGGGGCCGTTTGATGAGGAAAGCGTTGATGCCTTTGAAGGCGGCATGAAAGCAGACTGGTTTGACAATCGTCTTCGGACAAATGTAGCGGTCTATTACAACAAATATAAAGATCTGCAGCGTACGGTTATCAGAACCCTTCAAGGCCAAATCGGTGGAAACAATCAAGAAACTGTGACGGACAATGCCGCTAGTGCGACCGTTAAGGGCATTGAACTAGAGGTATCTGCTGTTCCCATCAACGGCTTAAACCTTGATTTCGCGGTTGGGTATAACAACGCCAGCTATGATGAGTATCAAGCAGATTTGAACGGCGATACGGTTATCACCGACAATTCAGATTTAGAAATATCAAGAGCCCCAAAATGGACATTGGGCGGCGGGATTAGCTATGCGGCAAATCTGGGTGATGCTGGACTGCTCACCTTCCGCGGCGACTGGACGCATGTGGGTAAGCAAAACTTGCTGGTCACCGGCGCATTGGATGGTCGCATTCCGTCTTATGACGTAATCGATGCCAGCATAAAATGGGACGTGCCTGGCGACCAATTCTATGTGTCGGTCTTTGTTAAAAACCTGAACAAGGAGTTATACGAAGTCTCCTACACGCCTGTTGGCACCCTCTTTGCTTTCCACAACATCAGCCCGCCGCGCCGTTGGGGCATCACATTGGGCTTTGAAATGTAAACCGAGCTTTCGCGCGAAGAAAAAAGGGGCGTACTCCCAGCGCCCCTTTTTTTGTGCATTCCTAATGTCCGCTTTTGCGCCCTAAGCGGACGCTAAAACTCGACCTCCAAAGCATCGGCGACAAAGCCCATGAGTGGCGCAACCTTTTCAAATTGCGTCTCGACCGCGTCTTCAAATCTTGCAGATGTCGCCAGTTTTTCATCGGCGTCCTGGAAACTGAAAAAGCTTTTACGGCGCAGGTCGTTGATCAGCGGGTGGTCGGCATCAAACCCTTTGGGCGCGCGGACCAGTTGATCGCCGCGCAGATCGATACCCTCGATGGCTTCTTCCCAGCGGGCCGGTTTGTCGACAATACGCTGACGAATATTGCGCAGCGCTTCGCCTTGTGGTCCCCAGACACCGCCGCCGAAAAAAACTTCGCCAGGGCCAAGATGAACATAAAAGCCTGGTGCATGGGCATCTTTGCCCGCTGCATGGCGGAACTGGCATCCGACATGAGTTTTGTAGGGGCTCTTGTCTTTCGAAAATCGCGTGTCGCGATAAATGCGAAAGCGACTGCCGCCATTGGGGCGGGGATCAACCGTTATATGCGGGCTGATGGCGGCGACGCGGGGTGCCATGTTGATGATGAAATCAGTCACGGGATCGACAACTTCTGCTTCGTAGCGCTTCTTCTGCGCCTTGAACCATTCGCGGTCATTATTCTGTTCCAGTTCTCGCAGAAAGTCGAAAAGTTCCGGGCCAATCATCGCAGTCTCCCAAAAGAGGCAGAACTTGTCAGTCTTATGTAGGGGAGTCAATTGAGGCCGCTGGCTGATTGTCGCGGGACGGAGCGCTCGTTCTTCTAACGCGATACCCGACGCAGGTCGCTATGCGTTCGCGTTACATTATCGTCGAAACTCTTGCCAAGGGCGGAGCCTGCAATAGCAATTTTTGAGCTCTTCACATAGGTCCGCCCATCCGGCGCTCTGGCGCAACTGGTCTTTAGCTTAAACTTGCTGATGCGGGCAAAGATGGCTGGTTTGAAAGATTTCGGTGCGCTCAGGCTGTAGGTTAGAATTGCCGGTCGTTTCTTGTCGACTGTAACGCGTCCAGTGAGATGTTTGACAAATTTTTTGCTGGCCTTTTCTTCGGGATCCGGCAGCGGTTTGAACGCATAAGTCGCCGTGGTAGCGGTTTGACTGATAAGCCGTGCGTTGGCCGGAATGCTTTTGGCCATCTCGCTGCACCAGAAGCCTTTATAGCGATTATTTTCGATTTCCTTGACGGCTTTTTTGAATTCTTTGGTCCAGGTCGATTTTGCCGGTCTTGAAACTTTGACCCGCTGCCCAACAGGTCGACTGGGATTGATCCGTCCGGCCGCGTTGATCTCGCTTGTGACATAGCTGATAGCATAGGAATAGGTCGGACCATTTTCGGTCACAGCAAGCGCGCGTTTTAGCGGTGTTTGTGCCAGTGCGGGGGGCATTATGGATAAACTGGATGAAATCAGCGCAAGATGAAGGGGCAGGGCGCGGAGAGAGAATATCATTGCAGTTTTTCCAATTTTTGAACTGAAAGATTTGGATCGTCTATCCATAGAAACAGGACGATCCTGCAATGTCAAAACCGCAATGCGTTCATCATTGCTTTTCTTGTCCCGCTGGATTTTCAGCCTGGAGCAGGGTTCAATTCAAACTGCCATCCCATTTTTCAAACCTTCGGTTACCGACAAAACCAATGGCTTGAATGCCGGAGCGTTTGACCGTGGCAATGGTATGATCAAATATCTCGTAACGCGCATTGGCATCGGTTTGCATGTGGAGCTGCGGCTGATCGGGATCCTTGGCCATGGCCACGAGCAGGTTTCTGAGCGTTGCTTCGCTTACGGCTTTGCCATTCCAAAGGGTCAGACCCGCGTTGTCTATGCGCAATAGATTGATCTTAGGCGGTTCACCTATTCCCGGGTTTGGCGGGGGTAACGCAACCTCAACCTTATGCGTGGCGATGGGGATGGAAAGCATCAGCATGACGAGGAGGACCAGAAGCACATCAATAAGCGGTGTGATGTTCAGTTGCGCCATGGGCTGGGTGTCCGATACCCGAATTCCATGTTGACGAAATGTTGGTCGATAGGTTGGCATTTTTCTCTCCCCGGTTGTGACGATTTACTCCGTGTAAAAATTGTAATGATATAACATTATATGCGAAGCATACAGGATTGTAAACTCATCAGCATATATATCCTGCATGAGGAACGGCCCGCCGCAGCGGTCGGGCGTTTGTCATTCCGCTAGGTCACAAGGCTCTCAAGGGCATGATAACCAGCGTCAATCGAGGGTTTTAACATGACTGATAGCTTGCATGCGATCCCCACCCAATTTCGTCAGATGGCGCGCCGTGTCCGAAGCCAGATTGCACGCAAGGGGCTGTCGCCATTGGCGCAAGCGGTATTGCAAGAGCGTTTGACCTATCTTTCGCCAGCCAAGCTAAGGCGCATCGAGAGGGCAGTGCGATCGGTCGAGAATATCAAGGGTGATTTTGCAGAATTTGGTGTGGCACTCGGCGGATCAGCGATCCTGATCGCAAAGCAAATGCAGATGCAGGCCCAAGCCCGGCAATTTCACGGATTTGATGTCTTTGGCATGATTCCAGAACCGGTATCTGAAAAAGATGATTCCAAATCCCGATCGCGATATGCAACCATCAAATCTGGCGCATCGCGCGGGATCGATGGAGAGCTCTATTATGGCTATCGCGATGATCTCCTTGCGGATGTGAAGCAGAGTTTCGCTGACCATGGATTAGCCGTCGATCATAATTATATATGGCTTTACAAGGGGTTGTTCGAAGAGACATGGCCGATAGCCGCAGTGAATGGCCTTGCCTTCGCCCATATCGACTGCGACTGGTATGATCCTGTTGTCTTCTGCCTGAACGCAGTGGCAGGGCATTTAAGCCCCGGCGGGGTCATCGTCATGGATGACTATCACGATTATGGTGGTTGCAGAATAGCGGTGGACGAGTTTCTAAGCGAAAATCCGGCCTATGGTTTTGAAGATGGCCCGAATCCGATATTGCGGCGCAGAATGTGATCCCAAGGCAGCGGAGGTGATCAACCGATAGTCTGTGGAGCCGGGTGATGGTGTTGCCTGCAAGTGTTGGTGCGTTTTTTGGTCGCTTCAGTATGAAATTTGTATAATCTCATGGAAATGAAGATTTTTTTGCGTGGCTTCGGAGTGAAGTTTGACACTTGCTGCGCAACGACAATGGAAAGCTCAGCGATGATCGATCTCTACTTTGCGCCGACACCCAATGGCTGGAAAATCAGCGTCATGCTCGAGGAATGCGGGCTCGACTATAACGTCAAATGGGTGAATATCGGCGCCGGTGAACAATTTGAACCGGAGTTCCTGGCGATCAGTCCGAATAACCGGATACCGGCAATAGTGGACCATGATCCCATTGAAGGTGAGGGGCCGATCAGTGTTTTCGAAACCGGCGCTATCTTGCTCTATCTGGCGAACAAGGCTGAAAAGTTTCTGCCGCTCGATTTGCCAGGCCAGATTGCTGCAACTGAATGGCTCATGTGGCAGATGGGCGGGCTCGGCCCGATGATGGGACAACATGGTCATTTCAAACTCTACGCACCCGATCGGATTGCCTATGCGACCGAACGCTATCGCAACGAGGTATTGCGCCTGTTTGGTGTGATAGACCGGCGATTGGCGGAACATGACTATCTGGCGGGCAGCGATTATTCCATCGCCGATATGGCTTGTTTTCCGTGGGTGCAAACCTACAAGCGTCAGGAAATCAACCTGTCCGATTTTCCCAATGTGCAGCGTTGGTATGAGATATTGAAACAGCGTGAGGGCTTGCGGCGGGGTATGGCACTCGGGCGCGACAAGATTAATCGCAACCCGCAAGATGATGCCGAGGTCCGCAAGACGTTATTCGGGATAGAGGAATAAGCATGACCACCACAGTTGAATTTTACTTCGATCTCTCGTCCCCGTGGACCTGTCTGGCCTTTCACAATATCCAGCCGATTATCGCGGACGCGGGTGCGCAGATTATCTGGAAGCCGTTCCTTGTCGGCGGCGTCTTCAACGCGGTGAACCAGAGCGTTTATGCGGCGCGAGAGAATCCCGATAATCCGAAATTCGTACACAGCTTTCGAGTGATGAAAGACTGGGCAGCCCTGGCGGGAATACCGATGAATTTCCCGAGCAAGCATCATCCGGTCAAGTCGGTTCATGCGATGCGCGCCTGTTGTGTGCTGGAAGACGATCAAGCGGCATTGCACAAGTTCGCGACGGCTGCGTTCAACGCATATTATTCCGATCAGCGCAATCTCGATGATCCAGCGGTATTGGCGGCGATTGCCAATGAAAACGGTATGGACGGTGAAGCGCTGGTCGCGCGGACGCAGGAGCAAACGGTGAAAGACAAGCTGCGCGCCAATACTGAAGAAGCGATTGCTCGCGGTGCCTATGGTTCGCCTAGCATTTTTGTCCCTTATCAAGGCGGCGAACGGATGTATTTTGGTAATGACCAGTTGCCGTTAGTTAATCGAGCGATTAAACTCGCCGCAAAATCATAAACGAATCCAGCTTTCACGGAGCCTAACCATGTCAGAACGCGTCACTATTTCGGTTGAAAACCATATTGCCGATGTCCGGTTCAACCGGCCGGAAAAGATGAATGCGCTCGACCCCGAGCAGATTGATGCGATCATCGACGCGACCGAAAAGCTCGCCGAGATGAAAGATGTGCGAGCGATCGTGTTGTCGGGCAATGGCAAGGGCTTTTGCGCCGGGCTCGACATGGCAAGCTTTACGCAGTCGAGCACGACCGGAAGCCTAACCGACCGCAGCTATGGCAACGCGAACAAATATCAGCATGTCGTGCTACAATGGCGACGACTTCCTGCGCCCGTGATCGTAGCCATCCATGGCGCATGTGTCGGTGGCGGTCTGCAATTTGCATCGGCGGCAGATGTTCGGATCGCGACGCCGGATTCGAAGCTGTCGATTATGGAGATGCGCTGGGGGCTGATCCCGGACATGGGCAGCTATACGACCTGGCGTAGCTTTGTGCGTGATGATATCCTGCGGGAGCTGACTTACACCAACCGGATTTTCTCTGGTGAAGAAGGCAAGGAACTGGGCTTTGTCTCGCATCTCGCGGATGATCCGCATGCGAAGGCGATGGAGCTGGCGGCAGAAATTGCCAGCAAGAACCCGGACGCGATCAAGGCCGCCAAACGCTTGATGAACCAGCTGCCGGATATGAATGAAGACGAGATTCTGATGATGGAAAGCGTCGAACAGGACAAGGTGGGCAAGGCGCCCAATCAGAAAGAGGCGGTCATGGCCTTCATGCAGAAACGCGCGGCCAACTTTAACGACTAGAGCCTAACTGCGCCGGACCTGCTGTGCTTCGAGCACGGCCCGGAAATCAGTGTCAATTTTCTTTGCTCCCTGCGGGTTTGTTAGCACCAATGTGGTGGTACAGGTCGCCACACATTCATCGTTCTGAAATGCAGCCGACAGGATATCCCAGGACGAATTGCCGATCCGGCCAATACCGCTGCAAATCTCGGCATCGTCGGGGAAATGCGCCTCGCGCAGATAGTTGATCTGCACCGCTGCGATCAGCCAGCGGTCACCTTCTGCGCGATTTTCCATTCCCATGGACCGGTTGAAACGGACCCGGCCATTTTCAAACAGATCAGCCATCGCGACATTGTTGATATGACCAAGCAGATCCATATCGCCAAAACGGGTCTGGGTGACATTAGAAAAGGGATAGCTCGCCTTTGACAGCTGCCAGGGTTCAGGCTTGGACATTGGATACTCTTTATAATTATGCTCGAGATATTAGTGCATTTTGGCGAGCAGGTCTTTTTGCAGATGCTTGCAGAGCCAGAGATAGGCAAGGCCGGACAGACCATAGATCATGGCTGTGAAGCGCAATGCATCGCGTACCCCTTCGCCCGTGACCTCACGACATGCTTCGAGTGCGGCCTGACTTCCCGCGGCCAAAATGTCCGCATCGGTTCCCTTACAAAGTTCCAATGTCATCTGGCTGCCCAATACGGCATTGCTGCTGACATAGGATGCTGACAAATAGTCGCTAATCGCACCAACAAATAGAGGACCAAGACCATATCCGATAAGGTTGACCACGAAGAGCAATATAGCGATTGCAGTCGCTCGTGCTTTCACATCGACCACACCTTGCGCAATCGTATATTGTGAACCCAGATAGGTATAATGCAGGAATGCCGCAACGATGAGCATCACCAAAGCGGTTGCTTGGCTGTTTGTTGAAAAGCCAATCCAATATAGCGGCAGCGATATAATAAGAGACCATCCTGGAACCCATGCTACAGAGTTAACGTACCGACCGCTCAGCTTCTCGATCGCATATCCTCCGCCAAAGGTTCCAGCCGCCGCTGCGAGCGACACCGGAAGAACCAGCTGGAGGGCGGCATCGGCAATGCTCAATTCATGCACACGAACAAAGAACGAAACCTGAAAACTGGATACCCCGTAACCAACAAAGGCAACTATCGTCGCCGCCAAGGCATTGATCCAATAGCTGCGGTTTCCGCTCAATCTTTTCAGCGTTTCGCCAAAGCCCAGCTTCTCAACCTGTGGGGTGCCCGGCGGGTCAGAATAGCCCCGCGGGGGTTCTTTGATCGTGAACAATACGATCAGACCAATTACTACTCCGGGAAGACCCAATATTATGAACGCCTGACGCCAAGAGAAAATCTCAGCAATGGGGCCTCCGAAAGCCGCCGCCAATGCACTGCCGAGGGTAACACCCATCGCGTAGATGGCGAGCGCCCGCGCGCGGCTGCGTGGTGGAAAATAGTCTGCGATGATCGAATTGGCTGGCGGCGTGCAGCCAGCTTCACCAATTCCAACACCAACACGAAATATCAAAAGCGCAAGAAAGCTTCCGGCGAGCCCGCAGAGCGCGGTCATGATTGACCAGAAGATGACGCTGAATGCGATAATGCGAACGCGGTTATACCGTTCTGCAAACCGCGCGATAGGAATTCCGAAAAGCGTATAGGTAAGGGCAAATCCAAAGCCTGAAAGCAAGCCGAATTGCAAGTCCGTGAGTTGAAATTCCTGAATGATTGGTTCCGAAATAACACCAATCAAAGCACGGTCGATAAAGTTGAGTGTATAAACAACGAGCAACGAAAACAGAACGTAGTTACGATATCCACTGGTACCAAATGCTTGTCCGGTATTTGTGGTGGGCGAGCCCTGGGCCTGGGTTGCGCTCATATCATCTCCTCAAACTGTTTTCTTGGGATGATGGCCTGATCTGTCTTGCAAGTCCAGCACGCATTGACTGGTTGTTCAATAAAGTGTCCCGAAAAACATTCCACATTATTGCATCCGGATAAATCTGGGTAGGATGATTTGCGCAGGACCTGATTGCAGCATTGCGGTTTCGAGAAATGAAGGGGCTTGGTAGGCTTTTCAAAACGACAGAGCGCCTCAACAGATGTATGATTCTATTCTGCCCGCAGTGGATGCCATGCAAAAGGAACTGCTTCTTTTTGCGAGCCTGTGTTTCATCATAGGGTCCATCGACGACATCATATTTGATATTATGTGGATGGCGCATTGCGTGAAACGAAAATTGTTGGTTTACAGCCGATATGACCGGGTTTTGGTAGAAAGTCTGCCGCGAACTGATGCAGCTCAGCCGCTAGCCGTTTTTGTGCCGGCATGGTGCGAAGCACCGGTAATAGGCGCGATGCTGCGGCGCTGCTTGGACCAATGGGATCATCAAAACTATCGGATCTATGTCGGTTGTTATCCCAATGACGGAGAGACAATCGCTGCGGTCGCCAACGTAGCACAAGGAAACGCTAGCATACGGATCATCATCTGCGATGATGATGGTCCAACTTCGAAAGCGGACTGTCTCAATCGCCTATGGCGCGCCTTGTGCATGGATGAAATCCTTGAATCAAAAAACTATAAAGCCGTAATTCTTCAGGATGCCGAGGATTTGGTGCACCCGCAGGCACTGGAGCTATTTGATTACCTTATCGAGCGAGCCGCGTTGGTGCAGATACCCGTTATTCCGCGTCGTGCCACACGATCACTTTGGGTTGCGGGTCATTATGGTGATGAGTTTGCCGAATTGCACGGCAAACAAATGGTGCTCAGGGAGGCCCTTGGTGTTGCGATGCCGTCTGCTGGCGTTGGCTGTGCTTTCCGACGAGACGCACTCGGACAATTGGCATCGCGAACGCACGGGAAGCCGTTCGATGCAGCAAGCCTTACCGAGGATTACGAGCTTGGTTTGAAACTGACCGGGCGAGGGGAATCTCGCGGAATCTTCGCACGAATCAAAGATCAGCAGGGTCAATGGGTTGCCACGCAGGAGTTTTTTCCTGAAAGCTTTGAAGATGCGATAAGGCAGAAGAGCCGCTGGATGACCGGCATCGCCCTATCGGGATGGGATCGTCTCGGTTGGAAAAATTGCTGGCGCGAGAACTGGATGCGCCTTCGTGACCGCAAAGCCAGTTTCGCTGCTCTTGTTCTGGCGCTTGCCTATATGGCGATGCTGCTCACGGCTTTATTGTATCTTCTTGATCTGATCGGCTTTTATCAACCTGATCCAGTTTCCGATTTGCTCGGAGCGATGCTGGTAATCAATGGACTATTCTTGTGTTGGCGTCTTGCGATCAAGGGATATTTTGTTTTCTCGCTCTATGGTTTGAAAGAGGCGTTATTGTCGGTACCCCGGACATTTGTAGCCAATGTTATAAACATGCTGGCGGCGAGACGGGCCTTGTTTCAATATCTTAAGACCCTGTCCGGAAATCCCATTCAATGGGATAAAACCACCCATTTTTATCCAGATATGGTTGAAGTCAAAAGGCTGAAGCACTCTAATCACCTGGTCCGGAAACGGTAAGCAGCATGGCAGTTAATCAGGGCGCGCCGCTAAAGGCGCTTTCAATGATCGCGGCCTTTTGGATATTGGGGCGAATGGTTTGGCAGAGCGTAAATCCGGTAACGGAGGTGGGGGCGATGCCCATCGATCAGCCACGGGCGCATCGCTCGCAAACTGCTTTGGTTCAAATGCCGGCACCGTCTCCGGCACGATTTGCGCGGTCTCGATCACTGACTGTTTCAACAGAACCAGGGGGTGGTGAGTATGGAATCTTCGATCGCAGTTTTCCGACCAATTTGGAAAATGTTCAGCCCGTGAAGTCATCGACCGTATCCCGGTTAACAGTTGCAAAGCGCGAAGCTTTAAATTCAGGAGGCTCGCTCTTGCTGGAATCGCAGGATCGGCCATTCAATCGGCAAGCTCTCGCAAAGACAGGGCAAATATCGAATCCGCTTACGGGATATTTCTGGGTTTTTGCGCGGGAAGACAGATTATCGCCTAAAGCAGCCTTATCCCCAAGGGGCCAATATGGGGGCGCTCAGGCCGGCGGGATAGTGTCCTATCGTTTCTCTGGCGACGACAAAGCTGGTTTGGCTACTTTTGTTAGAGCAACGACATCTCTTTCAATGGATGGTGATGAAGAGTTGGCGATAGGCATAAAGGCAAAGCCGCTGAATAATCTTCCCATATCCCTTTATGCTGAGCAACGCTTTGATCCCGGTTCATTTGGCAATCGCGGGACGGCGTTCTACGTCGCGGGCGGAACGGGGCCGGACCTTGTGATCGCGAAAACCAGTTTGGAAACTTATGGTCAAGCCGGCTACCTGTTCTCAGAGGATGATAGTCATTTCTTCGATCTGGCCGCAACATTACAAAGAACCATATTGGAACGCGGCAAGTACCGAATGACAATGGGTGCCGGAGGTTGGGCGGGTGGACAGGAAGGTTTGCATCGGATTGATATCGGACCACGTACTAATATTCACCTACCAGTTGGCAAAGCCGATTTGCGGGTATCGCTGGACTGGCGTCAACGTATTGCTGGCAATGCAGCGCCTGATTCAGGCGTTGCCATCTCGGTGACCAGCGGCTTTTGATCAACTTTCAGCGCGAACCAGCCCGAATTCTTCGAATTTCTTGATCATTCTAGGGTCAAGTCCCTTTATCCTGTGACGAAAAGGGATTAGTCCTTGGAAATATGGATATTTACCTCCCAATAGCCAATTTGTCGGTTGATGCTTTCGTCATCGTTCTGCTGGGCGGGCTGGTTGGTATTCTGTCCGGGATGTTTGGTGTCGGTGGCGGGTTCCTGACAACACCGCTTCTGATCTTCTACGGTATACCGCCAACTGTCGCAGCTGCATCGGCATCCACACAAGTGACGGGCGCCAGTATTTCCGGCGTTGCTGCTCATATGCGCCGGAAAGGGGTCGATTTTCGGATGGGAGCCGTGCTCGTCGTTGGCGGTATGTTTGGCACGCTCATTGGCACCGCACTTTTTCAGCTTTTACAAAATCTGGGTCAGATCGATACCGTAATTTCCGTGCTCTACGTTCTGATGCTGGGCAGCATTGGCGCAATGATGGCCAAAGAATCATGGGGCAGCGTGAAAGCGGTTCGGTCAGGAAAGCCCTTGCCAGCGCGTAAGAGGCGGCATCATCCGCTAGTCGCCAATCTTCCGATGCGGTGGCGATTTTATCGCTCCGGCCTGTATATTTCACCGATTGCTCCATTCATGCTTGGACTGATGACCGGAATATTGACGATGCTGCTTGGTGTCGGTGGTGGGTTTATCATGGTGCCAGCGATGCTTTACTTGCTTGGCATGGGTGCACAAGTGGTGGTTGGAACATCGCTGTTTCAAATATTATTTGTCACCATTGCATCAACGATGATGCACAGCATGACTACCAGGGCCGTCGATATCGTGCTGGCAGGATTGCTGCTGATCGGCAGTGTTACTGGCGCCCAGCTGGGTGCAAAATTTGCTCAGCGGATGCGACCCGAATATCTTCGGTTGACGTTGGCTATCATGGTTTTGCTGGTCGCCATTCGAATGGCCTTGGGGTTGGGCTTCCAGCCGGATGAGATCTACACGGTGCAGTTGTTATGATGGCGGCCCGATCCAAATTGAAGATGCTGCTCTGCGGTCTTGGTGTATTGTTCTTTACCACCGCCAATACACCGGTGCTGGTACCTGATGTGTCGCAGGACAAGATTAGCATCAAGGGTGATTTCAATGGCGCGCAGTTGCTTTTATTTGGCGCGATCACCTATCCGCCGGGCACACAGAATCGCGAGCAGGCGGATATTGTCGTTGTTCTGAAAGGTCCCACGGAATCGATTGTTGTTCGCGAGAAGCAACAAGTAGCGGGCATCTGGATCAACGCGGCAAGCAGCGAGTTTCGATCGGCGCCAGGCTATTATGCGGTTGCCTCTTCGCGGCCGATTGAAGAGATTGTCGATGACAAGACTGCGGACATTTACGAACTGGGCCTCGACCATCTGCAGCTGTCGCCAGCCGGTGCTATTGACAGCAGGGAAATTGGTCGTTTCACTAGCGGTCTGGTGGATCTGAACAGCCGTGGCCGACTGTATAAAAACCTCCCGAACAGTGTCGAGATTACCGATTCCGTTCTCTATCAAGCACGTATAAATTTGCCGGCGAGTGTTCCGGTCGGCGAATATTCCGCCGAAACTTTCCTGATCATCGACGGCCGCGTCGAAGCGGCGGAGATAAAGGATATTACAATTGAGAAAATCGGCCTCGGGCGTTTCATCACCAATTTGTCTCAGCAAAATGGCTTTATCTATGGCCTGTTGGCGGTTTTAATCTCGGTCATTTTGGGATGGGCCGCTGGCTATCTGTTCCGCAAAATCTGACGCTTAGCAGTATTCGGGCCCCCTTTACCTTTTTGTAAGGCCGGTAAATATTCCTTAACCATGATGGCTTAATCCTGCTGCTAGATAAACAACACAGGATTGCGCCTTCATGTCAGATATGGGTTCCCATAATTTTCCAGCGGCCCGGCCGCTTCCGCAGGTTGATGATGAGCAGGACGTTCCCGCGGCTTCCCATAGTCCCACGGCGACGCCCAAGCGGTCTGAAGGCCATAAGATTGGCGAAGTGATTGAAATCGCCGGATCAGGTTCACGCATCGTCATGGATGCCGCGGTACTGGCGAGCCTGACTGAACATCCCGATGCGACCGTAAAAATGGCCGGACAGGTTGGTAGTCAGGTTAAGATCCGTGTGGGCAAAACCTGGCTGCTCGCCAATATTCGTACACAAAGGCTCTATGAAGGGCAGGGTGGCTTGATTACCGCCGAGATTGATTTTCTTGGCGAAGGTGATGAAGAACGTCTGACCGGTCATATCTATAATTTCCGCCGCGGTGTGACCCGCTATCCGGTTCCTGGATCGCTCATCTATGCGGTAACAACCGCCGATCTGAAACAGGTTTATGCCTCGGACGGACGCGCCAATGTCGAGATTGGTACCGTCTATCCCACCGATGATATTCGCGGTGCCCTTTATGTTGATTCGATGCTCGGCAAGCATTTCGCACTGCTGGGTTCAACCGGTACCGGTAAATCGACATCAGCTGCGCTGATCCTCCACAAGATTTGCGATATTGCGCCAGAGGGCCATATCCTGATGATTGACCCTCACGGAGAATATTCTGCTGCATTCAAGACCAATGGCCGCCTGTTCGATGTGAACAACCTGAATCTGCCTTATTGGCTGATGAACTTTCAGGAACATTGCGAAGTATTCGTGCAGTCTACCGGCGACGCCAAACAGATGGATTGCGATATTCTCGCGAAATGCTTGCTGGCTGCGAAATCCAAGAGTCAGGCGGCTCAAGGGGTCGCCAAGCTGACCGTGGATAGTCCGGTGCCTTATCTTTTGTCTGATCTGACGACGATCATTCAAAACGAGATGGGCAAGCTCGACAAATCGACCAACACTGCACCATTCATGCGGTTGAAGACCAAGATTGACGAGATCAAGGCCGATCCGCGTTATAGTTTCATGTTCTCCGGTATGCTCGTCGGCGACACTATGGCGGACTTCCTTTCAAAAATTTTCCGACTGCCATCCGATGGTAAACCGATTTCTATTATCGATGTTTCGGCGGTTCCGTCAGAAATTACGCCGACGGTGGTCGCGGTCTTGAGCCGATTGGTTTTCGACTATTCCATCTGGGCCAAAAATGAACCCAGCCGACCTATCCTGTTGGTCTGTGAAGAGGCTCACCGCTACATTCCCAATGATGATGTTGGCGGCGAAAGCAGTGTCCGTGACATATTGAGCCGGATTGCCAAAGAGGGTCGTAAATATGGTGTATCGCTCGGTCTGATTACCCAGCGTCCGTCGGATTTGGCCGAGGGTGTGTTGTCGCAATGCGGTACGATCCTATCGATGCGCCTGAACAATGACCGAGATCAGGCTTTTGTTAAAGCGGCGATGCCCGAGGGCGCGCGTGGCTTCCTGGATTCCATTCCGGCTCTACGAAATCGTGAGATTATCTGTTGCGGTGAGGGTGTCGCTATTCCGATCCGCGTATCGCTCGATACATTGGCAGAAGAGAAACGTCCGGCGTCCGAAGATCCGCTCTTCTCTGAACTGTGGCGTGAGCATGGCGGCGAAGAAGAGATTATTCAGCGGGTTATCAAGCGCTGGAGAAGTCAGGGGCGCTAATCCCCAAGTCGACATTTGTCTTTGTTCGTAGGTTGTTGGTCGAACACCAATAGCATCATCATCTCTATCGATTACACCTGTAGTCGAAAGGCGAGGCATGTTGCTCGCCCGATGGATGGAGAAGCAAAATGGCAACCGGAAAATTTGCAGGCGTAATGGCAGGACTAGCGGTCATTGCCATGACATCAATTATCCCTCTTGCTGCCAGCGAGGCGCATGACGGCAAGCATAAATATGACAAAAAGTGGAGCGAAAACCTCGCCAATAAGATTGAGGCCAAGGTCCAAGCCGGCATGGCCAAAGGCGCAATGGGGATGGAAAAAGGCGCGGAGAAGATGCTGCGTGGTGCTGACAAGATGGAAGCTTATGCCGACCGACTGGAAAGCGATGCGGCTTTTCGTGAGGCAGAAGCTGCCAAGCGGAACAAGTGGAACGAAGGGAATCTGACAGCGGACGAGTTGCTGAAGCAAGCGCCTGAGTTTCGCCGTGGTGCTGTGGAGATGCGTGAAGGTGCGGCGGAGATGCGAAGAGCAGCCGAACAAATGCGGCGTGGTGATACGAATTAGGTACCAGAGCTGTTCTGTGGTTTTTTACGCGAAGAGCGCGAAGATTTTGAAGAGGGAAGCGAGGGTGCGGAGATTGCAGCCTATTTGATCCGGGGGACGGTAGTTGTACGCTGCCCGTTTGAGTTCTTATCCCCGGCGATAGCCGCCTCAATCATCCCACAGGCTCCATCCATCCACAAGATCGACCACAAAATCCACCCTCTTAAAAACCTTGGCGCCCTTCGCGCAAACCCATTGCCAAACCGTACAAAAGACCGCGCTACAGATTAGTTTTTCACAAAGTGCACGAAGGTTTTGAAGAAGTTAGCGAAAGATTCTGAGATTGCTATCTAATGGATCAGGGCAGGCGGTAGTTGTTTGCTACGCGTTTGAGTCCTTCTTTCAAGGTTATTCCGCCGAAGTTGATAAGCAGACCCAGCGGCAGTTTCATGAGTCGGAGATAGGTTAGCGTCTGACGGGTGTGAATAGGGATAAGCCGTTTCACAGCTTTGATTTCCAGCAATAAGTTGTTCTGCACCAATATGTCTGCGCGAAATGCGGCTGCAAAATCCAGACCGTCAATCCGCGTACCGACCGGCAACTGCCGTTCGACCGTCATGCCTTGTTTGCGCAACCGATTAGCAAGAACCTGCTCATAAACCGATCCCAGCAAACCCGGCCCCAAATCAACATGCACACCCATAGCCGTATCAATAATTCGGCTCGCTATTCTCTCAAGATCGACCATAACCTGCCCTCTTGAGAATCTTAGCGTCCTTCGCGCAAAACCCTTACCCCAAACGTGCAAGGGCAGCTTGCAGCCTTTCAGCCTCCGCGCTTTTATCGGCCAGATCGGCACGGGCTTTCTCAACCGCTTCCGGTTTGGCTTTCTCAACAAAATTGGCGTTACCGAGACGGCCCTCAAGAGACTTGGCTTCCTTGGAAACACCTTCCAGCGCTTTGCCGAGACGCGCTTTTTCCGCATCAATATCAATGGCACCGGCCAGCGGCAGCACATAGGTTGCACCATCAATGACGATTTGTGCGGTTGCGCCCTCAGGCGCCGGATCAAAGGAGAAACTCTCCAAACGACCCACCCGATCCAGAGCGGAGGCCTGCCGTGCAATCCGTTCCCGCAAGGCATCATCACCTTCGCGAACATGGGCGGTCATCTTCGTACCCGGCGCAATATTAAGTTCAACCTTTGCTGTACGGGTTGCCGAGATCAAACGGATCAACCAATCGACCTCTGCCTTTGCGTCGGTATCTATTTCCGCTTTCGGCTGCGGCCATTTCGCGACGATCAGATCATAGTTTCGGCCACCGGTTTCGGAAGCCATGCTGTGCCACAATTCTTCGGTGATGAATGGCATGAACGGGTGGAGCATGACGATAATCTGGTCCAGCACCCAACCGGCAACCGCCCGCGTTTCATCCGCAGCAGCCGCATCATCGCCTTGCAGTAGCGGCTTGATCAGCTCCAGATACCAGTCGCAGAACCGGTCCCAGGTGAAATGGTAAATCGTATTCGCCGCAGCATCGAAACGCAGGTCACCCAGCGCCTTGTCGAGTGCGGCAAGGGTTTCGGTGACTTCTGAAATGATCCAGCGATTAACCGGCAGCTTGGCGTCCGGAGCGCTTAGCGTGCTGCTGGCGCCAATGCCATTGACTTCGCAGAATCGCGAAGCATTCCAGAGCTTGGTCGCAAAGTTGCGATAGCCCTCGACCCGCTTGTCATCCATTTTGATGTCGCGGCCCTGGCTTTCCATCGCTGCCATGAAGAAGCGCAGCGCATCGGCGCCATATTGGTCAATCAGGCCGAGCGGATCGACCACATTGCCCTTGGACTTCGACATTTTCGAACCATCTTCAGCGCGCACCAGCCCGTGGAGATAGAGCCGTTTCCACGGCACATCCTTCATAAACTGTATGCCTTGCATCGCCATCCGCGCATCCCAGAAGAACAGGATGTCAAAGCCGGATATCAGCAGGTCATTTGGATAGTGGCGTTTGAGGTCGTCGGTTTCTTCGGGCCATCCGAGGGTGCCAAAGGGCCAAAGGGCAGACGAGAACCATGTATCGAGGACGTCGGGATCGCGGGTAAGTGTTACACCTTCGCCAGCCTGGGCCTGTGCCGCTGCCTCATCTTCTGCAACAAATATATTGCCTGCCTCATCAAACCAAGCCGGTATCCGGTGCCCCCACCACAGCTGACGGGAGACACACCAGGGTTGAATATTTTCCATCCAGTTGAACCAGGTTTTTTCCCAGGTCTTCGGTACGATCTCAATGCTACCATCACGCACCGCCTTGATCGCGGGCTGGGCCAATGTCTCGGCATCGACATACCATTGATCGGTCAGCCAAGGCTCGATAACTACGCCGCCGCGGTCGCCAAAAGGTGTCGCAATCGTGCGTGGCTCAGCATCATGCTCGACTTCCTCGCCATCTTTGTTTTTGGAAACATGCGGGATAAGGCAGCCGAGTTCTTTCATCCGCTGCACCACCAGTTCGCGCGCGCCATCGACGCCGTCTTTCTTGAACCTATGGAGACCAATAAATTCGTCTGGCACCAGACCATCCGCGCTCTGGCAAACATTGGCTTCACCATCGAGCATATTGAGCATCTCGCCCGCCGCAAACCCAGCGCGTTTTCCAACCTCGAAATCGTTGAAATCATGACCCGGCGTGATTTTCACCGCACCGCTGCCCAGCTCCGGATCGGCATGCTCGTCCGCCACAACATTGAAGCGCCGCCCGGTAATGGGTTGCTCAATCTCTTTGCCGATAACGCTCTGGTAGCGCTCATCGCTAGGATGCACGGCGACAGCCATATCGGCCAGCATCGTTTCGGGCCGCGTGGTTGCGACTTCGATATAGTCCTGTCCGTTATCCAGCTTCACGCCATCGGCAAGTGGATATTTGAAATGCCAGAAACTGCCTTTGATATCGGTCGTCTCGACTTCCAGATCGGAAATCGCGGTTTTCAGCGCGGGGTCCCAGTTTACCAGTCGCTTGTCGCGATAAATCAGGCCATCCTTATAGAGATCGACAAACACCTTGAGCACGGCTGCGTTCATGCCCTCGTCCATGGTGAAGCGCTCGTTGGACCAGTCCATCGAACAGCCGAGGCGACGGAGCTGCCCAGTAATCGCACCGCCGGATTCCTCTTTCCACTCCCAGACTTTTTCGACAAACTCTTCGCGGGTAAAATCGGTGCGTTTTTGCTGACGTTCATTCATTTGCCGTTCGACAACCATCTGGGTCGCGATCCCGGCATGATCCATACCGACGACCCAAAGTGCATCCTTGCCCTTCAGGCGTTCGTGACGGATGATGATATCTTGCAGCGTATTGTCGAGCGCGTGGCCAATGTGCAAACTTCCGGTGACATTGGGTGGCGGATTGACGATCGTAAACGGTTCCGCATCGCCGCGTTCAGGGCGAAACTGGCCGGATTTTTCCCAATGTGCATACCAGCGCGCTTCAATGGCCGCCGGATCGAAATTTTTATCTAATGTCATGCGCTGCCTTTGCCAGCGCTTGCGCCGTTATTCAACCGTGCAAAATTGCATCAATTTCAGCATTGGCCTTGGCGCGCAGCTGGCGCTTGCAGGCAGCGAAACCGGGTTGTGCATTTAGTTCATGGGCCTTGGCCACGGATTTCTCGATTAGGTCACCCGGCATCAGGGTTGCCTCAACCATGCCAGCGCCAATCGCTTCGTTGGGTTTCAGCAACATGCTCGACAGCGCCAGGCGCCGACGCCATGAGGGTTCCAGCCAATGGTCCAGTATCGCTTGCGGAACTGCCGGGAAGGGCAGGCCGGCTTTGGCCTCGGGCAGACCAATTTTATAATTTCCGGAGGCCGCGTAAATCCAGTCGGCGCAAAGCATCATGATCCCGCCAGCGCCAATGGCATTACCATTGACCGCGCACACAAAAGCACAGGGCAGGCGGTGGAGCGACGCGGCAAAAGCGTTTATAGCTGCAATGGCTTGTTCCTGGCCCGCTTCGTCGAGCGAAGCTGCAATCTTGGTATCCATGCCACAGGTGAAATGTTCGCCCGCTCCCGTCAGCACAACGCCACCTTTGGGTTTGTCCTGTGCCAACTTCCGGAACACTTCCGTGCCTTCGTTAAGCAACTCGGCAGACAGCGTGTTTCGCGGCGCGCTGGTTAGGGTGACAATAACGGTGTCGCCATCTTTTTGGGTTGGAAAAAAGCTCATTCGCTTTCGCCTTCTTTTGTCCAGCGGTCCATCCAGTCGAACACAGTTCGGTGCCACTGCACGCTATTCTTACCCTTAAGCACCCAGTGATTTTCATCAGGGAAAATCAATAGCTTGGAAGGGATGTTTTGTTCCTGAGCATAAGTGAACGGCATGATCGACTGGGTATAGGGAATGCGGAAATCCTTCTCTCCGTGAATGAACAGCGTCGGTGTTTTCCACTTATCAATATGCTGGATCGGGTTCCATTTTTCCGGATCAGCGCGTTTCCACCAGGGGCCACCATGATCCCATTGATCGAACCACAGTTCTTCTGTTGAAAAGGCAAAGCTGCGCAGGTCGAATATGCCCGCATGGTTGATGAGACAATCAAACTGGTCCGGCCATTGGCCCGCAATCCAGTTCATCATATAGCCGCCATAAGAGGCGCCCAAGGCACAGGAACGCTTCCCGTCAATTTGCTTGTCCACTTTCAGGGCTGCCGCGTGGCCCAGTTTCAGATCTTCGAGCGGTTTGCCGCCCCAATCCTGATTGATACTGTCCATAAATTCCTGACCATAGCCAGCGGATCCATGGAAATCGATGGTCACCACGGCATAGCCCTGTGACGCCATTACCTTGGGGTTCCAACGGGTTGACCAGCTATCGCCAAAGCTGCCCTGAGGCCCGCCATGGACCAGGAACGCCATCGGCAGTTTGCCCTTCGCGCCAGCTGGCTTGATGATCTGACCCCAGACCTGATGGCCTCCAGCGCCTTTGAAATTGAACCGTTGAATATCAACTTCGTCGATGGCGGCTAGCTCCGTGCCATTGATATTGGTGAGTTGAGTGACCGTACCATCGGCAGCCCGCCGATAGATATCATCTGGTGCCTGCAGGCTCTTTTTGGTGAAGATCATTGATCCGTCTTTAAGCGGTATGATGTTACCAACACTGCCGTTTTTGGTCAGACGAGTCACGCTACCATCGGCAATTTCAATGCGAAAGGCAGCATAGTCCAGGACCTCCGAAGCGGTGACGATCAAAGCCTTGCTATCGGGCGTCCAGGTGATTGAACTGACTGAGCGATCCCAGTCACCGGCAAGCACGACCGGTTCCTTTTCGCCCTTGCGGTGCAATTTGATGACTTTCCGGTCGCTTTCATAACCGGGCCGCTCCATCGCAGCCCATGCCCGCCATTCGTCATCCGGAGAAAAAGCGGGAAGTGTGTCGGTAGCGTCGCCATTGCCTGGCATTTGCTTGGGTTTGCCAGACGAAATGGCAACACCGTAGATATCTAAATCAGTTGACCGGGGTTCATTGCGATCCGCTTTGCGCAGAACAAAGGCGAGCCCACGTCCGCTTGGGGACCAGGAAATTTCTTCCCCGCCGCCAAAAGGCTTTGAAGGGCTGTCGCCGATGAGATCTCCATCTAGCGGGATGGCTTCGCTGCTGAGTTTACCGTTCTGCAAATCAAAAGCAAAAATACGGCTGTAAACTCCAGGAGTTTCCCAACTCGACCAGTGACGGACGAAAAGCTCGTCATATTCGCGGCCGGTTCCGGGGCCGGGCAAGGCGCAATTACCGTCATTGTCTTTGGTGTCGGCACAACCAAATGTCGGACAGTTTTTTGCGATGTCACCCCAGACCGCAACTTTATCGCCCTTTGGTGACAATTTGAAACCGGCAATATCAGCCTTGAGGTCACTGGCCTGTACAGGCTCTCCGGTTTGCCCACTTGCGTTGATTGCAACCTGCCAAAGCTGCTCCGATTTGCTGATATCAGAGAGATAATAGAGCTGCTTTCCATCTGCAGAGAATGACGGGCTATGTTCGCTGGCATCCGCTTGGTCGGCAATGCGAACCGGGCGAGCTTTCGGCGTGCTCAGGTCAAGCAAATAGAGCGCCGTCGTTCGTTTGTAGCTTTCGGGATTGGTTTCTGTGACGCCAAAGGCTGTCCATTTCTCGTCAGGAGACACGGCAACGGAACCAACTCGTTTTAGGGTCGCGAGGTCTTCTGCAGTCATCGGTCGTGCAGAGGCGAAAGGGGCGGTTAGGATGCTACCTGTTATCAACAGGGCGAGGCATGGCAGTTTTGATCGATTTTTCATGAGCAGGGTTTAGCACGGCTCACAATGTTATCAATCGAGATTACTGGTCGTTGAGACGCTGTATCTCGCGAGCGACCATTTCCTCGACCAGTTGCGGTAAATTCTGATCTAGCCATTCCTTCAGCATTGGCCGCATGAGGTCACGGGTTAGATCTTCCAAGGACGTCTGTTGGCTGGATTTGGCTGGCTGCGGGCTCTTGGTGCCTTCCATGGCGACAAGCGCAGACAGCGATTGGCGCATCGAATCGAGCTTTTGATCGTTGATCAGCCGTTCTTCCTTGCGGCGATCACCAAAAACGCCGTGCGCCGAACTTGGGGCATTGTCCATGACCTCATTGGTCAATTCAAGCACACCGTCATCATCTGTGGTGTTTACAACAGACTTTTTGGTATTTTCCTTTTTGGTGGCGATGTTTTTCGGTAATGGTGCGATCGGTGTCACATTGTCAACGACAGGCTTGAGGCGCGGCGCTGTGGCTTTCGCTACAGCAGCATCTTCTTCGTTGTTCGCTGGGCGATCAGTCTCAATCGCCTTATCCTCGGCGATGATCCGCTTAATTGATGACAGAATCTCTTCCATGGACGATTCTTTATTTTGTTCCGCCATGTGCAAAACCCCTAAAGCTCAAAAAACTAACGCTGCTTTTGGTTGCTTAGCGCATTAACCGCATTGTCGGCAACCATTCCCCGCGCATCAAGTGTGATTAGTCGCGTTGACCTGTTTCAGGTAGCGGCTTAATATCAGCGGTTTGTGCAGGTGTATCGATCGTACGTGTCGCCTTCGGTTCAGGATCAGGGTCCGTCTGAAAATCATAAAATTGATCTTTTACGCGCTTGTAGTTGACTTCAGGATCGTAGAGCGGTCCGCCTTCCAGCCCGAGATCACGCGCTTCGGCACGGCCCATTGCCGCAAGCAAAGTAAAGCCAGCAACATAGCTATTTCGACGCGCTGTTACCAATTGGACCTGAGCATTGAGCAGTTCCTGTTCGGCGTTCAGAATATCCAAAATAGTCCGGTTTCCAACGCTATTTTCCGCGCGAACCCCCTCCAGAGACAAGGCGCTGGCCGCTACAGCACGTTCAGAAGACTGGATCACCCGTTCGGAAGCGCGCCAGCTGGAATAGGCCGCGCGGGTTTGCGCGATAACGTCGCGTTCTGTAGCAATGACCTGTTCATAGGCTTGGCCAGACCGCGCTTGTGCTTGGCGGACTTGCGCGGCGGGCCGACCTCCTTGGTAGATGGGTACGGTCAGGCGTACTCCAGCTTCCGCGTTCGATTGTTCCTGAACAACGTTCACTCCCGGAACATTACCGCCCAATGTGTTGAGAAAGTTCACATAACTGCCTTGTGCATAGGCTGTGACCGTGGGTTTAACAGCGCCGCGGGCCGCCTTGATATCAATCTCTGATGCTGCGCTTCTTTCTTTGGCGGCGAGCAAATCGGGATTAAATTGCAGAGCGATATCCACTGCTTGATCAGGCGTTTTGGGGAGATTGGGCAGCGGTGGAGGCGATTGCAACTCGCCGGGAACCTGTCCCACTAAGGCGATATAGTTTTCCTTGCTGGAGATCAGATTAGCACGAGCCGATTCCAATTCCCCTTTAGCGACTTCTAATCGTGATTCTGATTGGGCTACGTCGGTGCGGGTCAGATCACCAATTTCGAAGCGATCACTGGTCGCTTCCAAATTTACGGAAAGCACGCCGACATTCGCACGATTTAGTCGCACAACGGCTTCATCGCGCATGACATCCATATAGGCCGCGACAACATTGCTGAACAGGCTGGCTTCAGTTCCGCGCAGACTATACTGACCGGCTGTAACCCGTGTCTTCGCAGCGCGCACCGCGTTTTTAACGCTGCCACCAGAATAAATCGGGACGTTAAATTCGCCACCCGCGCTGACTTGTCGAAGGGGGGCGTTAAAACTATTCGAGTTGCGCAGGAAATTTTCCTGAAAGGTGAATCTGGAGCCTGAATTGGGCCGTCCATCAGCCTTAGCAATCGCAACATTTTCGTCTTCCGCCCGCTGTGCAGCCTGAGCGCCAGACAATGTCGGGTTCGTCTTGTACGCAGCAACGAACGCTTCACGAAGTGTGTCCGCATGAGCTGATGTGGAGAAAGTTGCAATGGCGACAGCGCTAAGCAACATAATGCGCTTACTCATCAAAAAACGTCTCCTGGAATTTATGTGCAGTGCAGACCGCATATTAGAAACTGAAACTTTTCGCTTTTTCGAAGCCGGGCAGGGCAATGCCACCACAATCCGCGAAATATTGGTATCCGATCGTTTCACCGACCTTGTGTCCGATCGCAAGCCTCGCAACACCCTTATCCATGATCGCGCCAACCAGCCGACCTTCGGGAGCCAGTTGTTTCGCCAATGCGACCGGAAATTCTTCGACAATACCGTCAATAACGATAACGGAATAAGGACCCAGGCCAGCGAAACCTTCAATATGGTTGCCTTTTTCGACTTGCACATTGTCCAGGTCAGCAAGATTAGTCTTGGCTTTTGCAGCCAGCTTGGCTGATTGTTCAACAGCGACGACTGAGCCCGCCAGATCTGCGATAACGGCTGCCGTATAACCCGTTGCCGCGCCGATAAGTAAGACGGTATCATCCTTGGTCAGTTCTGCAGTGTTCAGCAATCGGCCGGTGGCGAGCGGTGCATTGAGTGAACGCCCTTCACCAATATTAACACCGCGATCAGAATAAGCGATATTGCGGGCGGTGACTGGAACAAAATTTTCGCGGGCCACATGGCTCATCGCAGCAATAACACGAGGATCGCTGACATCAGTTGTGCGTAGTTGGCTAACAACCATCGCTTTGCGCATTTCATTGAAATTTTCGTGACCCACTATACCACCCTTAAGACGTCCATGTTTTGCCCTAAAAATTCAATTCTCTGAAACGGCTATGCCATCTCTGTATTATTAAGGCAATACAGTATGAATATTTTTCAGGAGCTTCTAGCCTTAGTTAGCGGTATCGCCAAGACGGATTTCAGGGTTTTTCTTTCTACAGCGACATTTGAGTTACATTGTGAACGATGTGCAAGAGCAGGTTGGGGTTGACATTGGCGGTAAAGCGAAGCAATTGCGCTTCCTCTCCGGCCCGATGGCGGAGTGGTGACGCAGCGGATTGCAAATCCGTGTACGCCGGTTCGATTCCGGCTCGGGCCTCCAAATGCAAGTTTAAGGCATTGGAAATATTGGATTGTTCCAGAATAACCAAGTCTTCGAAATCCGCCTCTAGTCAAAAAGAAAACTTCAGTAAGTTTAGCACGTTGATATTTGATCGGCTGCGATGATCTATCCAATATCCGCTTTGGACCAAAAACGAATGTTAGGGATTAGGCTGATTGTCGGAAAACGAGGACGGCAAAGGTTCGAGTAGTGGCAAATCGGACAGATCGAGCCAGTCATTTGCAATTTGGCCATTTGCGGACTTACTATAATAGCTATCAAGTGCGGCAAAGGGTATCGTGAAGGGTTTGCCCCAACCACTGTTCCACATCGCAGCCACTCCAGTGCGTGCCGCAGGATCAAATATAATCGTCGCGCGGTATCCATCCACCGCGCCACTATGTCCGATTAATCGCCGCCCACTATAGGTAAAATTGCGCCATCCCAGCCCGTAGGATGGCTCAGTCAGGGCACGGGCGAGATCGCCGCCATATACCTTGCCGGTTTTGACCCGTGGAATATGGGCCTGTTCCAGGGCCTCGTCAGAAAGAACGTCCTCATTTGCGCCCAATTGCGCACGAAGCCAGCGGGCCATATCTACAATATTGCTGTTAACACCAGCCGCTGCGGGGAGGCGCCAATATGATTCTACAAGGGTCCGTACTTCATCACCGCGATGGGGTCGTGCCCAGCTGTCAGCACCGGTTAGACCGATCATCCCGAACTTGGCACTTTCCATACCCAGCGGTTCAAATAACTGCTTCTCGGCGGCATCGTCATACATAGTGCCCGCCGCCTGTCCCAAAATCTCGCTGGCGGTATCAAACGCAATATTCTGATAGCTATGGCAGGTGCCGGGCCTGCACTGTAGCGGCGCAGTTCCTAGCCGTGTTCGGAGCAGACCCGGGCTTTCGCCATCCTCCAGTTTGCGATCATATGCATTTTTCGTGAGTCCCGTCTGGTGCGACATAAGCTGTGCCAATGTTATCCGCGACATAGCGTCTCCGGGAAGCATGAGCGACGTCTGCCAGCGGTTCAGCGTAGTATCCAGATCAAGTCCATCTTCTTCCGATAGTTTTGCCGCAAGTGAACCCGCCACGCCTTTTGATACCGAGGCCCAGCGGAAAACCGTTTGCGGCGTTACCTGCTCGCCGCTGCGTTTGTCGGTTACGCCATAGGTTTGCACAAAACGAATTTCACCATCTTCAACAATTGCGACAGCCAATCCCGCCATTTCAGGACGTGCGGCGAGCGCTGCGATGCGTCGATCAAGGTTGATATAATCAATCTTGCCCTGCCAGTCGCCGGGTTCAGTTGGTAGCCGATCCTGAGACGCTGCTTCGGCGGTTTCAGCGAGCGGAAGTGGGATTTCTTCCTGAACGAACGCGCGATAGGCATACCAGCCGACAAGTAATATGGCCGCAAGCCCGAAGAGCGGTGCCAGATATCTTCCCATTGAATTCCCCAAATTGGTGATCCAGCCTTTAAACAAGAACCTGGCGGTTAGAACTAGGCATCTAGACCTACTGATATTGAGCGTAGAACAATCCAGGTGATCAACACAAGATTGGATGTGGTGCGGGTGGTTAGGATGAGAGTGCAACCTGAAGCGGTTCTTATGGAAAAAGACCCAGATGGTCGGTCGACCGCGGCAAGTTTCGGCAATCCTGGTTTGGTCAACTGACCGGCAGACTGTTTGAACTCTTTTCGACAGGCGAAGTTCCCTATTTTTCAGAATCGCGCTAGACTATATTGATGTCAGACGCTTGGCGCATAGAAGCTATCCTTCGTTCGGATCCCATTCGCTGGCACTTGTTGGGTGTCGTTGCGGAGTTGGCGCTACCAGATTGTTGGATCGGGGCAGGCTTTGTCAGAAATGCAGTATGGGATTCCCTCCACGGAAGGGCTCCTGGCCCGCTATTGGGCGATGTCGATGTGATCTGGTTTGATCCCGATCAGTCCAACCCTGATCATGATCGAAACATAGAAGAAACATTGCGCGCGGCGGCCCCTTCCTTCGATTGGTCCGTCAAGAATCAAGCGCGCATGCATATCCGCAATGGTGACGCACCATATCTGTCTGCAACCGATGCCATGCGTTATTGGCCCGAAACAGCGACCGCCGTCGCGGCCAGACGACATAATTCAGGCCGATGTGAAATTGCGAACCCGCTCGGTCTGGATGACTTGTTCAATCTCATTCTCCGTCCAACAACTAGGTTTGTTGTTGAGAAACGAAGCATCTATGATGAGCGGGCTCAGTCTAAGGCCTGGACGAACGCTTGGCCGTTGCTGAAGAGGGCTACACCCTAAGTCCACCTTTGAACCAGTTTTTATTCCCATAGAATGAGCAAGTTATCGTCCGCTATTAAGACAATGCAGACGACAGTCGATTCCACTAAAAAATCGGATCGTTTGCACCACTCTCATCATCATCCGCGATTGGCAGGGGTGTAACTTCGTCATGAATACCGCATTCGGTCTTGTCCCAACCGCGCCACCGGCCTGCGCGGGGGTCTTCTCCAGGTTTCACTTTTGAGGTGCACGGCGCGCAGCCGACGGAGAGATATCCTTGCGCCTCCAGGGGATGGCGAGGCAGGTCATGTTCTTCAAAATAGGCTTCGAGATCATCTTTGACCCAATCGCCCAGCGGATTGATTTTCAGACGACCGTCTTCGACTTCAAAGCGCGGCAGATTTTGCCGGGTGACAGATTGAAAAGCCTTTCGGCCAGAAATCCAGCTGTTGAGATCAGATTTGGCGCGCGCCAAAGGCTCGACCTTGCGGATTTCACAGCAGCCATCCGGATCAAAAGACCAGCGCAGTTCGTTCGCGTCCTTTGCGGCGAGAACGACAGGGTCGGGCTTCACGACATTGGTATTTTGAATGCCCAGCGTCTTGATAAGAGTCTCACGATATTCCAGCGTTTCTGGAAACATCTTTAAGGTATCGACAAAGGTCACCGGAATCGAAGGGTCGGCCATTGCAACCAGGTGCAGGAGGACCGCACTTTCGGTACCAAATGAAGAAACAACAGCAACTTCGCCGAGATTGTCTTCTTCGAACAGCGCTTTGAGCATGGCTGATGCATGTACACCTTCAAAGCGTGCGTTTAGCGCATCAGCATCTGCCTGCGTAAAGTCAGGGCGTGCATCGATAATGTCAATTTTGCGAGCTGGTTCACCCATGGCGCAACTTCCATATTGGGGCACGGGAATCGGTTGTGCCTTGATAGACCTCATCATAGAGGTCCAGCGCTTTTTTCATGACCTTGGCGTCAATCGGAGCGTCAGGTGCGAACGCGTCAAAGCCGCAGCGGCGCATATAGGCGATCTGATCGACCAAGACGTCTCCGCTGGCTCGCAATTCGCCCTTATAGCCTGCTTCACGCAAAATCTGTGCTGCAGAATAGCCGCGGCCATCGCCAAAGACAGGGAAATCGATCTCGATTAGTGCCAGACGGTCCAGTAACGGCAGCAACAACCGGGCATCTTCGCCCGCCTCGATCCGCACAGCGGTGGCATTGGATTGATCCAGAAAGGCATCCAGCGAAACCGCTGGCTCTTCGTGGACGTTGTCATCGCGAAAACGGATTGCCTCAACCATAAATAGCCTCCTTGAACGCTGCCATGCCAACCCGGCGATAGGTGTCGATAAATCGCTCATCCTCCTGCCGCTCTTTCAGATACAGGTCAGTCACCGTCTCGATCGCGTCGATGACACCATCTTCGTCGAATCCGGGGCCGGTTATTTTGGCAAGACTGGTGTCTTCAGCAGCTGATCCACCAAGCAGTAGTTGGTAGTTTTCTGTGCCTTTCCGGTCGACACCCAATATACCGATATGACCAGCATGATGGTGCCCGCACGCATTGATGCAGCCGGAGATTTTGAGTTTCAGCTCACCCAGTTCGCGTTGGCGACCGAGGTCGGCAAAACGCTCGCTTATTTTCTGCGCCAACGGAATGGAACGTGCATTGGCAAGGCTGCAATAATCCAGACCAGGGCAGGCAATGCTGTCAGTGATCAAATCGAGATTGGCTGGCGCCAGACCGGCTTCATCCAGCTTCTGCCACAGAGCATAAAGGTCGCTCTTTTTGACGTGAGGGAGAACGATATTCTGACTGTGTGTAACCCGCATCTCATCAAAGCTATATTGCTCTGCCAGATCAGCCATCAGGTCAATCTGCGCAGAGGATGCGTCGCCTGGAATGCCGCTTTTTGGCTTCAGACTGATTGTAGCAATGGCATAGCCAGGTTGCTTGTGCGCGACCGTATTCTGATCCACCCAAAGGTTGAAATCGGGATCCGAGAGATCGAGATCGTCACTAGCGTCTTTGTCAAACGCCGGATCGGCAAAATATTCGGTGATCCGCGCCAGCTCTTCCACTGGCGGATTCAGGCCCAGTGTTTTCATATGGGCGAATTCTTCTTCGACTTGGCGGGTATATTCTTCCTTGCCCAGTTCATGAACAAGAATTTTGATCCGCGCTTTATATTTGTTATCGCGCCGCCCGTAACGGTTATAGACCCGCAGGCAAGCTTCGGCATAGCTGATCAACTCGTCTGCCGGGACGAAATCACGGATTTCCGGAGCGATCATTGGCGTCCGGCCCATGCCGCCACCGACAAAGAATTTCGCTCCCAGTTCGCCGTCCTTGTGAACAAGTTGGATCCCAATATCGTGAAGGCGCATTGCTGCGCGATCTTCGTCGCTGGCAATAACTGCAATCTTGAACTTACGGGGAAGGTAAGAAAATTCAGGGTGGAAGCTCGACCATTGACGAAGGATTTCTGCCCAAGGACGCGGATCCGCTATCTCGTCAGCCGCTGCGCCTGCATATTGGTCAGATGAGATATTGCGGATGCAATTGCCGCTGGTCTGGATTGCGTGCATTTCAACAGATGCCAGATTTGCAAGGATATCAGGCGCATCTTCCAGCTTGATCCAGTTATATTGAATATTCTGGCGTGTGGTAAAATGCCCGTAGTCGCGGTCATATTTGCGTGCGATATGACCCAGCATCCGCATCTGCTTGCTGTTCAAAGTGCCATAAGGAATGGCAACGCGCAGCATATAAGCGTGTAGCTGGAGATAAAGACCATTCATCAGACGCAGGGGCTTGAACTGGTCTTCGGTCAGTTCACCAGCAAGACGGCGTTCGACCTGATCGCGAAATTCCGCAACCCGTGTATCGACCATCTGCTGGTCATATTTGTCATATTGATACATGCTTATATCACCCAATTTCCAGCCTCAGGATCGGCTGGCTTTAATGTTAAATCCGGTCTTACTGTCGGGCCAAGCGCTCTGACGCGGTCCTTGATATGGGCAGGACGTGGGCCATCGTCAGTCATTTCCGCTTCAATGGCATAGGGAACGTTGACCCGACGCGACGCTTCCTCTTGATGCAAGATGGCTTCGAAATTCTCACCCACATCAACAGCATCTTCGACATGGCGGGACCAGTCGCTTCCAGTCCACCAGGTTACATCGCCTGTTTTCAAATCATTTCCGGTTAGTATCTTCAAAATTCCACTCCCGCCATTTGGGCATATTCACGAAACTTGTCTTTGGCATCGCCGTAACGCGCAACCTCGCCGACGACCAACAAGGCTGGACTTTTGACATTTTCACGCAGCACGAGATCACCGAGATCAGTCAACAGCGTCTGCAAGGCGCGAAAATTGTCTCGCGTTCCATTTTCCAAAACAGCAACCGGCAAATCTGGGGACGCACCGTCGGCTATCAATTTCTCAACAATTGCTTCGGCATTGGCGACACCCATGTAGATCACAAGTGTTCGTCCCTTGCCGGCCAATCCTGACCAGTTCTGATCCGAAAGTCCTTTGCATTGGCCCGCAACGAACGAAACCGCGCTGGATGCGTCACGATGGGTGAGGGGCATTTTCGCCTGTGCAGCGCAGCCCAGTGCAGCGCTGATTCCAGGAACGACCTCGACTTTTATGCCGGCTTTGATGCAATCACTGGCTTCTTCTCCGCCACGCCCAAAAATGAAAGGATCTCCGCCCTTCAGGCGCACAACCTTATGTCCCTTTTGCGCTTCCGCAATCAGTAGCGCATTAATGGCGTCCTGCGCCATACTATGTCGAGAACGCTGCTTGGCGACAGAAATTTTTGGAGTTGTTTCGGGTGCCATGGCCAGGATATCGCGGCTAACCAAACCATCATGAACGATTATATCTGCCTCAGCCAGCAAACGGGCAGCACGGAGTGTCAGCAGTTCCGGATCGCCCGGGCCGGCACCAACCAGATACACAATACCGCCATGCGGCATATTTTCGGTTGCGAGGTAATCAAATTTTTCCATGGCACTGATATGCGACGTTAAGGCGCCGTGATCAAAGCAGAAGTTTTTTCATCGACCTAAGATATACTATTCGCATCGGATCGGCAGCTTTGCCTATTCTTCGTCTTTCAAGCCAACACCTATTGATGCGCGGGTTTGTTCCGCTTCCATCGAAACGACTGGATAAGCACAATAATCGGCTGCATAATAAGCACTCGGGCGATGATTGCCGGAGAGTCCGATGCCGCCAAATGGTGCCTCTGATGACGCGCCAACGGTCATCTTGTTCCAGTTCACAATACCGGCTCTGCTGTTCGACCAGAATTGGTCATATTGCATGGCGCTGCCGCCAATCAGGGCAGCCGAAAGGCCATATCGCGTGTTGTTGGCTTCCGCGATGGCCGCTTCGAAATCTTCTACACGGATGATCTGTAAAATCGGGCCAAACAACTCTATATCAGGTCGTTCTTCCATATCCGTGACATCGATAATACCAGGTGTCAGGAACGGGCGATCATCAATGGGGCGGGCCATATGCTTGATAGGACGGCCACCGTGGCTCATTAGCGCCAGGAAGCTTTCGGTCAGGCCATCCGCGACATCATTGTCGATGACTGGGCCCATAAATGGTGCGGGTTTGCTAAAAGGTTCATCGATGATCAACCGATCCGAGATGCGCTTTACTTCCTTAACTACGCGATCATAGAGCTCATCTTTTACGATCATACGGCTTGCAGCAGAACAGCGCTGTCCAGCAGAGAGAAATGCGGATTGAACCACCAGCACCGCTGCGCTGTGTATATCATCAGTGTCCCAGACAATGATCGGGTTGTTGCCGCCCATTTCCAGCGCAAGAATGACATCGGGCCGCGCCGCGAACTGGCGATTGAGTGCAATGCCGGTTTGCGCTGATCCGGTAAACAGAACGCCATCAATATCTTGATTGGCAGTCAACTTCTTGCCAACTTCTGGACCGCCATGCAGAATGTTCACAACCCCATCTGGTAAGCCGGATTTGGCGAGTGCATCAACCAGAAACTGTCCAACAGCAGGCGTTTTTTCGGAGGGTTTGAAAACAACCACATTACCCGCGATCAACGCCGGAACGATGTGACCATTTGGCAGGTGGGCCGGGAAATTATAAGGCCCAAGTACAGCCAGCACACCGTGCGGTTTGTGGCGCATCGCCGCCCGCATGTTTGGCTGGCTTGATAGTTGTCGCTGAGAGGTGCGCTCTGCATAAGCTTTGACAGAGATATCGACCTTTTTGATGACCGCTTCTGCTTCGGTTCTCGATTCCCAGATCGGCTTTCCCGTTTCCCGTGCGATTAACTCAGCCAGTTGTTCCGAATTTGTCCTAATGCGATTGGCATATCGACGCACGGCCTCGATCCGCTTGGTAAGCGGTAAAGCAGCCCATGTCGGCCAGGCTTTTCGGGCTTTGGCAACGGCTGCATCTGCATCGCCAGCATTGCCTTTCCATAAAGTCGCGCCCGTTGCCGGTTCTATCGATACTATTTCAGTCAAAATTGGTCCGTTGTTCTGTTCATTCGAATCCAGCTTTTTATTGCTCTTGCCGGCTCAATCTTAACTAGCTGAAAGAGCTTAAAAATCCAGTAACTATACAGTCTTTTTCTAACCTATGGCGTCTTACGGCGCGTTACTTTTAGTTACAAACCCCTGAGTGCCTGACCCATATTTCTGATTGCCTCAATCTTTCTGGTTAACGGTTGCCAATCATCATCATTTGCAATCGCATCCCAAATGGCTTCGACTTCTTCGATATGCATCGAGCAGGGCGAATCTGATTGCCAATAGTCGTGTTTTGACTGTCTTGCACGCTTTCGTTGACCTATCTCTTTTTCAAAGGTGCGGAATTCGTCTGATTCATAACCTTTGTCACTATCGGGAGTGCCGCAACCCCAGTCGAAAAAGAACCGATCAATAGTGACTGTTTTCAGGCTTAATGCCTGTTCAGCAGCGACAACAAGTGGTTTGTCTTTGTCAAAACCTTCGCTTTCGACTCCCAACCGCCAGCAGAAATGTTCGGTAAAAGCTTCGCCATATGACTTAGGAAATCCTTCAAGCGTGGTGACTAGTGGATCACTGTCGCAAATCAGCCTTAATGCGCTGGCCAGTTGCGCAAGGTTCCAGTGCAAAGCCTCTGGCTGCCTCGCAAAGCAGTAAAGCCCTTCCTGATCAAAATAGGCCGCGGTAAAGGCTGGCTCCCAGTAAGGCGTGAAGCGCCAGGGTCCGTAGTCAAAACTTTCACCGGTAATGTTGATATTGTCTGTATTCAGCACACCATGAACAAAACCTGCGGTCATATAGCTGGCGGCCAGTCGTGCGGCTTTGTTCGCGACATGCTGGAACAGCTCGATGGCTGGATTGTTGGTTTTTGCACCTCCGTAAAATTGGGTCAGACAATAGTCCACCAGCGCGTGCATCAACTCCTCATTCTGTTCCGCCGCGATCCTTTGGAACGTGCCAAACCGGATGTGACTATGGCTAAGCCGCGTCATGACGGCAGATCGCGTTGGGGACGGTTCGTCGCCGCGCTCCAATGCCTCACCAGTTTCAACAAGCGCAAAGGTCTTGGATGTATTGACGCCCAGCGCTTCTAGCATTTCGGTGGCCAGAACTTCGCGGACACCGCCTTTCAGAGTCAATCGGCCGTCACCCGAACGGCTCCACGGCGTAGTGCCGGAGCCTTTGGTGGCCAAATCCATCAATCTGCCTTCATGGTCACGCATTTGGCCAAATAGAAAGCCGCGGCCATCGCCGATTTCGGGATTATAGTTGCGAAATTGATGGCCGTGATAGCGCAGCGCCAGTGGCGGATCCAAATTGTCCGGTAAAGGGACGAACCGACCAAAATGATCGAGCCACTCTTCGTTGTTCAGATCAGACAGGCCAACTGTCTGTCCCCAACGATCATTGCGGAAGCGCAGGATATGTTCGGGAAATTGTGCTGCCTGCACCGGGTCGCCAATCTTCTCTCCCAGATCAGTTATCTTGACATCCGCACGATAGGGTGATGGGACGGGTTCGGCTTGCGGTTTATATGGCATTTTCTGATAGTGGGGACTAATCGGGTTCGCGGCAAGTCAGAACCGGGGGATGAATGACAAATATGACCGAAGTGAAAAACTATCAGGATCAATTTTGGCAGTCAGAAGACGACCTGAATCTGCATTATCGGGACTACTCTTCCAATAGCACAAAGACGCCAATCATTTGCGTGCCAGGTCTGACACGAAATAGTCGCGATTTTGAGCATCTGGGTACGCTGTTACGTGGTGATCGTCGTATCATCATGGTCAACCTTCGCGGTCGCGGTCAGAGCGACTATTCGAAGGATAGCACGACCTATAATCCGAAAACCTATGTAGCGGATATTGTTCGGCTCATGGATGAAATTGATCTGCCGAAAGCCGTTTTTTTCGGGACGTCTCTTGGCGGTATTGTAACGATGCTTATGGCGTCAATGCATTCTGGTCGCGTTGCCGGGGCGTTGCTGAACGATATTGGGCCTGAGATAGATCAGCGTGGCTTAGATCGGATCGGCGAATATGTGGGGCAGGGGCGCAGTTTTGACACATGGGCCCATGCTGCGCGTGACCTTGCCGAGTCCAGCGCTAGCATCTTCCCAGACTATACCTTGAAAGATTGGATAAGCTTCGCCAAGAAACTCTATCGGATGAACAGCTCCGGCCGGATCAAGCTGGACTATGATATGAAAATATCAGAGCCATTTGATCGCAAAGGGAATGGCAGCGATGCCATGTGGCGGGCGTTGGAAGCCTTCAAAGACCTGCCAACACTGATCTTGCGGGGGGAAACATCAGACCTGTTTAGTGAAGCGACAGCAACAAAGATGTTGGGCATGATGCAAAACGGGGAACTTGTGACCATACCGCGTGTGGGGCATGCTCCCACTTTAGAAGAACCCCAATCGCTTGACGCAATTGCTGCATTGCTTCAACGGGTCGAGTAATTATTCCATATTTGAAATAACCGAATATATCCGATGAAATCTTCCAAAATCCTGCATCTCCACAGCACGTTCAATCTGGGCGGAAAAGAAGCACGCGCGGTGCGTCTGATGAATTATTTCGGTGACCAGGCAGAGCACACGATCCTGTCTGCAGAACCGCAGAGCCTCTCCGCGCGGGATGCAATTGACAGCAAGATCAAAGTCAAATTCCCTGAGGACGCTCCATCCCTTGCGGGCAAGCCTTCATTGGGCCGGTATAAGGAACTGGTCTCCTATTTTCGGCAGTTCGACCTGATCCTGTCCTACAATTGGGGGTCGATGGATGGCGTGATGGCACGAACGTTGTTTTCCCGGGTGGAAGGACTACCGCCGCTTATTCATCACGAAGATGGATTCAACGAAGACGAACGCAAGAAACTGAAGTGGAAACGAAATTTTTTCCGAAAATTCGCGTTAGGCAGCAGCCAGGCGTTGGTCGTTCCCTCTGAACGCCTGGAAGATATTGCGACATCCGTCTGGAAACAACCGGCTGAAAAGATCCATCGGATTCCCAATGGTATTGACGTGAAGCTGTTTGAGAAAAAGCCACAACGCGGTGCGCTGCCGGGATTCAAGAAAAACAAGGGCGACGTTGTCGTCGGAACGCTGGCAGGCCTTCGAGCGATCAAGAACTTGCCACGTTTGGTGCGCGCCTGTGCAGCAGCCGGAGATAATGTCAGGCTGGTCATTGTCGGGGAGGGACCTCAAAAGGAAGCTATTCTGTCCGAGGCACAATCCTGCGGTATGGAAGATCGCTTGTTGATGCCTGGTTTTCTAGCAAGGCCATCGCGATATGTCGGTCTTTTCGACATTTTCGCGCTCTCTTCCGATAGTGAGCAATTCCCGATATCGCTTATCGAGGCCATGGCAGCCGGTTTGCCGGTGGCCGCAACCGATGTCGGTGACGTAAAATCTATGGTATGTCAGGCCAATCATGGCCTGATTAAGCCCGTGGACGACGAAGCGCAGTTTACTGAAGCACTGACCACATTGGTTCAACATGAACAGCTTCGAGAGGAAATCGGCACATTGAACCAGATGAAAGCGCAAGCAGAGTATAATGAAAACAAGATGTTGGCACGTTATGCTCTGCTATATGGTCATGCCCTCGGGCGACCAAAATTTGGTCAGTAGTTAGCGACTCAAAATAGTTTGGATATTTACAGATTTTTTTCGCACAATTTTGCCATGCGCTGTCTATAAGGCAGACTTGGGGTCTATAGGAGAGTATATTGTTTAAAGGGGTGAAGCCAATCCAGTATAACGGTCGCGAAGTCTGGCCGTTGATAGAGGGTGGCAAAGGCGTTGCTGCGACCAATCATGCGAGTTCCGGTGCATGGGCAGCCGCTGGTGGTATCGGCACGGTTTCCGCCGTCAATGCGGACAGTTATGACGCCGACGGTAATGTCATCCCACAGATTTATCACGGCAAGACCCGTGGTGCCCGGCATGAAGAACTCGTCAAATATGCCATTGATGGCGCGGTGGCACAGGTTACGCGTGCTTTTGAAATGTCCAATGGCAAGGGTGCGATCAACATCAACGTTCTTTGGGAAATGGGCGGTGCCCAGCAGGTCCTGCATGGTGTGCTTGAGCAGACCAAGGGTATGGTCGCTGGTGTTACTTGCGGTGCGGGTATGCCGTACAAACTGTCCGAGATTGCCCAGCAATATGGCGTGAATTACCTACCGATCATCAGTTCGGCCCGGGCGTTTCGCGCGTTGTGGAAAAGAGCCTATCATAAGGTTTCGGATCTTATGGCCGCCGTTGTTTACGAAGACCCGTGGCTGGCTGGCGGACATAATGGATTGAGCAATGCAGAAGATCCGCGCAAGCCGGAAGATCCCTATCCTCGCGTTAAAGCCCTGCGCGAAACAATGCGTGGTGAAGGCATTGATGACAGCGTACCAATCATCATGGCTGGTGGTGTCTGGGCATTGAAGGATTGGGACAACTGGATCGACAATGACGAGCTTGGCCAGATCGCCTTCCAGTTTGGTACACGCCCCTTGCTGACTAAGGAAAGCCCAATCCCGGACAGCTGGAAAAACGAGTTGACCAAGATCAAGGAAGGCGATGTGCTGCTGCATAAATTCTCGCCGACCGGATTCTACTCATCTGCTGTCCGCAACGAGTTTCTACGGAGTCTTGAAGCGCGCTCGGAGCGCCAGATACCCTATTCGACTGAAAAAGCTGGAGAGCACACCCATCAGCTGGATGTCGGCGTAAAGGGCAAGAATTTCTGGGTAACACGCAACGACCTGCTGCGGGCGCGCGAATGGGATGGTCTTGGCTTCACCATGGCGCTGAAAACGCCGGATAACACAATAGTGTTCGCAACGCCGGAAGAGGCGAAGATGATCCGCAAGGATCAGGCCGACTGTATGGGTTGTCTGTCCCATTGCGGATTTTCCGCATGGAAAGACCATGATAACTTCAGCACCGGGCGACTTGCCGATCCTCGCAGTTTCTGTATTCAAAAGTCCTTGCAGGAAATTGTCCATGGTTCTCCAATCGAGGAACATTTAATGTTCGCCGGACACGGAGCCTATAATTTCGGTAAAGATCCATTCTATTCCAATGGCTTTGTGCCAACCGTGAAACAGTTGGTGGATCGTATTCTGACCGGCGAATAGACATGCTTTCGCAACGTTAACCTTTTGATACCTTTTTCCATTTACTTGTCGATACAGGTGGGTTGAGAATAGGCAGGAGGTAGGCGTGGCGTTGAAGTCGACAAGATACCGCAAAGTGGAGCCAGCAGCATTGAACCGACGGGCGGTTCCGCGTCATGAAGTGACCGTGTCCAGCGCATCCTTAAAACGCCGAGGCGATAAATCCATAGTCGCCACGTTGCTGGATATTTCGATCTACGGGTGCCGGTTTGAAGCAGACGCCGTGTTTCAGGAAGGTGAAAAAGTCACTGTCACCGTCAATCAACAGCCGCCTATGAAAGCGACATTGGTCTGGCAAAAAACAAAGCAGGCCGGCTGTCGCTTTGCCGACGCTCTCGATACTGAGATATTACGGACTCTGACACTGGCTTCCTGAGACTGGCGAACCAGACCCGCTTTCAAAGTTCACACGATTCACACATGCTTTTTTGCTGGTCATCTAGTCATGACGACAATGGTGCTGAGCTTTCAAAGTTCACACAAATCACACCGGTCAGTTGTGGATTGTAAGACGGCTTCTTTTGTCATCTGACTTTCCAAAGTTCACACAAGTCACACGCACTTTGCGCTGCTGGTGGCGAAAAAATGCTGTGCTTCGCGCTCGCCACGTAACAAACAGAAAGAAAAGATTTAAATTGTCAAAGAGCCAAGGCGACATATAGCATTTCGGCGGGATTGTAGGAAAGAGCGAGAACGATGGATATTCGATTGGATGATCTCACGGGTAAGCCGGTTCAGACCTTACTGGCCGCTCACCTTTCCGGCATGCAGAGCAACTCTCCGCCCGGAAGTGTTTATGCCTTGGATCTCTCCGGATTAAAGACGCCCGATGTCACTGTGTGGACAGCTTGGGATCATGGTCATCTGATGGGAGTTGGAGCGCTGAAACAATTGTCTGATGTGGCTGGTGAAATCAAATCCATGCGCACCGATTCGGCGCATTTGCGCAAAGGCGTTGGTCTGTCAATTCTCAACCACATAATTGAAGAGGCGCGGCGGCGAGGATATAAACGATTAAGCTTGGAAACAGGGTCTGGGGATGAATTCGAGCCAGCACTTCGTCTTTACCGTAAGCGCGGTTTTGAAAATGGTGAAGCATTTGGCAATTACAAAGCGAGCACATTCAACCAGTTTCTGCACAAGAGCCTTTAACAAAGGAGATATATGATGGCGGAGCGGATTTGCTGGATTATTCTGGGCCTTATTCATCTGCCGCCCTTTACCGCATTTTTTGTGCCGTCGTTGATCACACGCCTCTATAACGTAGCCTCTGATGATGTGAATTTTGCGCTACTGCAGCATCGTGCCGCTTTGTTCGGGGTCGTCCTTATCACTTGCCTTTGGTCAGCCTTTGACCCGGGTACGCGCAAGCTCGCAGTTACGGTTGTTGCGCTCTCCATGATCAGTTTCCTTTTGATTTTTGCTCTATATGGACAGCCCGGTTCGTTGCGCTCGATTGCTGTGGCAGATCTTGTCGGATTGCCGTTCCTGGCTTTTGTTGGATGGCGGGCATTTCTCGCCAACTGATGCTGCCATGGCCGGTTACCTAACGAAGATGGTTACGAGATTCCTGTTTGTTTGACAGCTGTGGTATTTCTCGCAATAGCCCGAACATGTCATCGCCTTCTTTATCCCAGCGCATTATCGGCCGTCTGTTTCGGACAGGCTCGCCTTCCCTTCAAAGGCATGTGGCAGATATGGTTGCGCGGGCTTCGGAAGAGATTGTCTATCACCGCCTGGTCGAAAATGATTTCAGGCCGAAGGCGATTATTGATGTCGGGGCTTTCAAAGGCGACTGGACGCGGATGGCAGGGCGGATTTTCGGTCCGATGCCGATGCTCATGGTGGAGGCGCAGCCATCGCTGCGTGCTGGTCTCGATGCGCTAACGCAAGAATTGCCACATGTGAAATGCGAAACGGCAGTTCTTGGCGCGACTGCGGGGCGGGAGGTGACCTTCTATGAGATGGGAACTGGATCATCCTTCATGCCCGAGGCCAGCGATGCGCCGCGCAAGGAGCTGAAGCTGCGAACCCGGACCCTGGATGACGTGGTTTACGAGCATCTCGAACCGGTTGACGACATGTTCCTGAAGATAGATGTGCAAGGCGCGGAGCTTCAGGTTTTGCAGGGTGCCGACAAGGTGCTGGAGCGCGCCGGTTTAGTGCAGCTGGAGACCGCCATGCTGCAATATAATGAAGGTGCTCCGCTGTTGCCCGAGGTCGTTGCATTCATGGCAGATCGCGGGCTTTACCCGACAGAAGTGTCGGGTTTCAGTCGTCCGCGCAATCATCTGGTGCAAATTGACTTACTCTTTGCCCGTACCGGATCAGTGCTCCGGCCGGAGTTTTTCAACTTTTAGACGCTGGCTTCAGTTGGCCTAGTCGAGATCCCAAGCCCGTTCACCATGGCTGGCAATGTCGAGACCATCGCGCTCGTCATCTTCATTGACCCGCATTGGCAGGATGAAGCTGATACCATAGCCCAGAATCGCCGTTGCTACAGCTGACCAAATGGCGACAGCGCCCACACCAATGAGCTGTGCAACAAACTGGCTACCAAAGGCCATTCCCTCAGGATAACCGGTGCCATCGAAGCCTTCGGCGATGAACAGCGCGAGCAACAGTGAGCCGAGCATTCCGCCGACACCGTGGACTGCAAAGACATCAAGGCTGTCGTCGATCTTGAAGCCGTTTTTAACCAGCCCGACGGCGAAGAAGCAGACGAGACCGGCAAGACCGCCGATAATGATAGAAGCGCCAGGACCGACAAATCCGGCTGCAGGTGTGATCGTTGCCAAACCGGCAATGGCGCCAGTTGCCACGCCGACCGCGGTTGATTTTCCAACCTTGATCCGTTCGATCAAGATCCAGACCAATGCGGCCATGGAGGCAGCAATATGGGTGTTGATGATTGCAGACGAGGCGTCATCGGTCGCGGTAAGCGCTGAGCCACCGTTAAAACCGAACCAGCCGACCCAAAGCAAGCCAGCACCGGCAACGGTCAGGGCAGGGCTGTGGGGTAGCATAAGCGTTTTGGGCCAGCCAATGCGCTTGCCCATCATGATAGCAACAACCAGGGCCGACACACCTGCTGTGGTGTGAACGACGATGCCGCCAGCAAAATCGAGAACGCCCATGCTGGCAAGCCAACCACCGCCCCATACCCAATGGGTTACGGGGGCATATACGACGAGCAGCCAAAGCGAACAGAAGGCCACGACCCAGCCGAAGCGGGCGCGGTCCACCCATGCGCCCACCATAAGGGCAGGGGTAATCACTGCAAAGGTCATCTGGAACATCGCAAATGCAGACTCAGGAACGGTCGTATCTTCACGAACATTGCCAAGATTCTGAAACATCCAGTTGATTCCATTGCCTAATATTCCATTGGTAACAGTTCCGAATGCCAGTGTGTAACCAACCACAACCCACAGGACTGAGGCGATTGCGGCAACGGCCATGCATTGCACCAGCACCGAAAGGAAATTCTTGGAACGGACCAGACCGCCGTAAAACAGGGCAAGGCCGGGAAGGGTCATCAGCAGCACCAAGGCGGTTGATGTTAAAATCCAGGCGGTGTCGCCGCTATTGGCAACATCCGTGGTTTGATCAACTACATCCTGTGCCGAGGCTGGTACCGATGCCAATATCGCAACACTGATAGTGGCCAGAAACTTACTCAGATATTTCATCAAATCCCCCGAGGATATAATTATATTACGCATGTTCGACTGAACGAATCATATTTTGGCGGGTTTCTAGTCGAGAGCCGCTTGAGACACAACCGGCAACCCTTCGCTTATTCGCTGAGTTGAGCTTTAGAGGCTATTCTCAGGCCCAGCCTTCGAGCACTTGATCCGGGGGGCGGTGCCCATCTGCCCACACGCGTATATTGGCGATGACCCTTTCACCAGAAGCTTCGCGTCCTTCAAAGGTGGCGCTGCCCATATGCGGCAGAAGCACAACATTTTTGAGCTTGAGCAGGCGTTCGTCGACTGCCGGTTCATGGGTGTAGACATCCAGACCGGCTCCGCCGATCTTCTCCTGCTGCAATGCTTCTATCATGGCATTCTCATCGATCAGGTCGCCGCGTGCTGTGTTGATCAGATAAGTCGACGGCTTCATCTTCGCGATCCGCTCGGCGTCAATCAGCTCATGGGTTTCCGGTGTATGCGGGCAATGGATGGTTATGATATCGCAGGTTTGAATCAACTCATCCAGATTTTCGATATAGCTAGCATTGAACGATTCTTCGACTGCAGGAGGCAATTGTCGCCGGTTATGATAAACAATCGAAAGGCCGAAACCTGAGGCGCGACGCGCGACGGCCTGACCGATACGCCCCATGCCGATTATGCCCAGCTTTTTTCCGCCAATACAGTGGCCGAGCATGCCAGAGGGCTTCCAACCCTCCCACTGACCAGAGCGCATCAACTTCTCGCCTTCTGCCAAGCGGCGCGGAACCGAGAGGATCAGCGCCATGGTCATATCAGCCGTGTCTTCGGTGAAGACGCCAGGTGTGTTGGTTACCAAAATTTTGCGTGCGCGTGCAGCGGCAAGATCGATATGATCAACGCCCGCTCCAAAGCTTGCGATGAGCTTCAACCGGTCTGGCGCGCCGGCTATCATCTCTGCATCAATATGATCGGTGACGGTGGGAACGAGGACATCGCAGTCAGCCATGGCCGCGATCAAATCATCACGAGAAAAGGCGCGATCGGCTAAATTTGGCACAACATCAAACAGTTCACCCATCCGATCATGTATGGCATCCGCCAGCTCTCGCGTGACGATGACGCGCGGTTTCGCAGGGCGATCTTCTTCAGGTCGGGGTGTTTCAGCCATGGGGGATTGCTATGCCTGAATTTTACATCAGGTCAAGCAGGTGACGCTTGATGCGGTATTGGCTTTCAGTTTATGGCTTTGTGCTGTTGGGGGAATGAACAAGTTTTGAAGCATGCAGAGATTTAGATCAGGAATATTATCACTTTTGGCTTTTTTGGCGGTCACCTTGGTGACCGCTACACCAGCTATGGCGCAACAGGAGCCGCCTTATTGGGCCTCTATTGATGAACCAGAGGCGCGGATGCGGACCGGGCCGAGTACCGAATATCCGACAATGTGGATCTACAAGCGGGAGCGATTGCCGATTAAGATTCTGGCGCGCTACAAAGCATGGCGCAAGGTTGAAGATCCTGACGGCGCACAGGGCTGGATGCACGCCCGTCTTCTAAGTGCAACGCAGACCGCAGTGGTGCTCGGAGAAAAGGGATTGGCACAACCGCTCCGATCCAATCCACAAAGCGATGCCAGGATTATCTGGCGCGTGGAGCCCGGAGTGGTTGGCAAGATTACGCAATGTGAAGATGGTTGGTGTCTGCTCGATGTCACTGGAAGGCGTGGCTATATTGATCGGAAACTGATTTGGGGTGATGATCCTTTGAAATAGCGATCTGCACGTTTGGATATCGGGGTGCATAGTTAATGGTCGCTGTGTCAAAATGGCACATGAGTCGGCGTCGAGGCCAGGCGATGTAGCGCTTTTCGGTGACGTTAATGTCAATATTGGTAAATTTTGCGGATTTCAGCCGATAGGCATTTGCCTGGAAGGTTAACAATGTTCTAATGTTCTTTCGGATCGGTCGCAGGAGTTGGCTTGCGACACGAAAAGGCGAAAGTCTGATGAAGTCTGGATCCGATCTCTGACATTCCTGGAATGTTGTTGATAGTCGCAGCTTTCGCTGCTTTGGGCCGGGTCCGCATGAATATTTGGGGCAATTAGAATGAAGAATATCAAGAATTTGAAGATGTCTGCTTTGGCATTGGCTGCTTCGGGGATGATGACAACCACTGCATCTGCCGAAGTGCTGATTTTCAATGCGAGCAACTACACCAGCGGCAACAACAAGCACGGCCTTTGGACGAACAATACGAATGTCGGTTCAGACCGCTTCTATGCTTTTCAAAATGACGCTATCTTCACCGTCGATACGATCGCCGGTACGGCAACCTTGACCGGCACCGCAATTAACGGTTCGAACAATGTTGCTGACATCAACCTCAGCTTTGGTGGCTTTCTCGAGACAACCCTGGGGTCCGCCTTCACCTACAAAAAGGAAGGTGGCCTGGCATATGATCCGCTGACCGACACGCAGGACGTGGATTTTTTCACCACCGCGACTGGATCAATCGCGATCGATGGTTATTCCTATATGCTACAAGCTGATCCTTTTGCCGGCAATCACGCGTTTCAATATGGCGTGGGGGCAAATGCCAAAAATGGAGCCTTCGGAGCATCATCATGGCTTCTGGTTGAAGGCGAAGGTGGCGAACGGCCGCGGCACTGGGATATCAATGTAAATCTGGCTGCTGTGCCAGAACCAGCCACATGGGCCTTCATGATCTTTGGCTTTGGCGCTGTTGGTGGTGCCTTGCGTCGCAAGAAGTCGCGACAAGCAGTCAGTTTCGCTTAAGTTACATTGGCAAAACAAAAAAGGGTCGGAGTGCGCTGCTTCTCCGACCCTTTTTTTGTGACTATAATCACCTGATCTAGTCGGTAAGCTCGACAGCGACCGCTGTTGCTTCACCGCCGCCTATGCATAATGCAGCGACGCCTTTCTTGAGTCCCTGCTTTTTCAGGGCAGCGATCAGGGTGACCATGATCCGCGCACCGCTGGCTCCGATAGGATGACCCAAAGCAGTGGCGCCGCCATTAATGTTCAACTTGTCTCGCGATATGCCGATGTCCTGCATCGCAAACATGGCAACGCAGGCGAAGGCTTCATTGACTTCCCAGAGATCAACTTCGTCAACGCTCCAGCTCGCTTTCTCGAGAACTTTCTGGATTGCCGAAACTGGCGCAGTGGTGAATTTGGCAGGCGCATGGGCATGGGCGGCATGGGCTACAATATGTGCGACCGGCTTCAGGCCCTTCGCATCGGCGACGCTGGCACGCGTCAGGACCATTGCCGCAGAGCCGTCGGAGATCGAAGAGGCGTTGGCCGCCGTGATGGTGCCATCCTTGGCAAATGCAGGACGCAATTGCGGAATCTTGTCCGGATTGCCTTTGAGCGGCTGTTCGTCTTTGTCCACAGTGACGCTGCCCTTACGTGTCTTGACTTCGACAGCAACGACCTCATCATCAAAGGCATCGCCTTCGACAGCTGCTTTGGCCCGAGCGAGGGATTCAATCGCATATTCGTCCTGTGCTTCACGGGTTAATTGATATTCACCTGCGGTTTCCTCGGCAAAGCTGCCCATCGCCCGGCCTTTGTCATAGGCATCTTCAAGACCATCGAGAAACATGTGGTCCATGGCCTGTGCATGCCCCAATCGCGCACCACCACGCATTTTCGGCAGCAGATAGGGCGCATTAGTCATGCTCTCCATCCCGCCGGTCACGATGATATCAACCGAGCCGGCAGCTAGCGCTTCTGCGCCCATGATTGCGGTTTGCATGCCTGACCCACACATCTTGTTTACAGTCGTGGCCTCGACGGATTCCGGCAGTCCGCCCAATATAGCGGCCTGGCGGGCAGGGGCCTGACCCTGTCCGGCAGACAGGACATTGCCCATGTAAATGCGTTCAACGTCAGCGCCTTCAATACCTGCGCGCTCAACTGCAGCGCGAACTGCCACGGCGCCGAGGTCCGGTGCGCTTACGTCACCCAAGGCACCTTGCATGCCGCCCATCGGGGTGCGGGCATAGGACAGAATGACGACGGGATCGGATTGAGACATAAGGCTTACCTTTCAAAGGATATCTGGGCCGCTTTGGCATATTGAATCTTGGTTCTCCACATAGTCCTGACCTTCGGGTTTTTCAATCGCAGCATTGAACATCTATGCATGTCATGCCAATCGGCTTTCTTGTGTTTTTCCGGAGCCGATATTGCCAGATCATGTCTATCCTCTTGTTGGTGCCATCTTCGGGCTCATAATCGGTAGCTTTTTGGCGACCATTGTGGTCCGATGGCCGAAGGGCCAATCCGTGATATCTGGGCGCTCGCGTTGCGACAGCTGCGATCAGCAGCTTCGTGCAATAGACCTGATTCCGGTGATCAGCTATTTGCTGCGTTCTGGAAAATGCGCCAGATGCGGCGCCACAATAAACCCGGATCATCTGATGATAGAGCTCGGTGCTGCTTTGATTGGCGGGCTGGCTTTTCTCGTCGAACCTGGAAGTGCAGGATTGGTGGGCGCAATTTTTGGCTGGCTTTTGCTCGCATTGGCGGCATTGGATGCGCAGCATCACTGGTTGCCGGACCGGCTTACTTTAGCATTGGCAATCAGCGGCTTGGCCGCATCATTCTTCATTGATGCGCCCGATATTGTTGACCGAGTAATGGGTGGTGCTACAGGCTTTGGAGCGCTTTTTATCATTGGTTGGAGCTATCGGTTGTTACGCGGCCGTGAAGGCTTGGGGGGCGGAGATCCCAAAATGCTAGGGGCTATTGGCTGCTGGCTTGGGTGGTCAGCCCTTCCATTGGTGATTTTGGGAGCAGCATTGATCGGATTGCTGTCTGCGTTGATGATGCGCATCCGTGGCCAAACGGTTACCGCAGACAGCGCTTTACCACTTGGCAGCTTTATGGCGATCACCGCCTTTCCTTTGTGGATAGTCCAGACAATGATGGGTGGAAATCTACTCTAGCAGGAAATGGCACGCAGAGGGTTGCCAGCAAAATTTTACTCCGCTAACAGAGCGTCGATTTCGCAATTGCCAGTCTGCGGCAACGCAAATCAGCCCCTGTGGTGGAATTGGTAGACGCGCTCGACTCAAAATCGAGTTCCGCAAGGAGTGCCCGTTCGAGTCGGGCCAGGGGCACCATTCCTGACATTGACGTCCCATCTGTTGCTTGGTTGCAACGTTTTTGGGCCCTTTCGTGCAATAATAATACTTACTGGTCTGTAAAGCATGAGAAGCGGTGGACTAATGCCATGAATTCTCTCAATGCGGGCTTAGTTGGAGGGTCGTTCTAGTTTACTAGATCTCCGCACTAAAAGTTTTCGGGAGTAAATAATGAAGATATCCAAATTTTTGACCGCTACCGCTGTGGGTGGCCTCATCTCTTCTGTGCCTGCTTATGCGCAGGACGTGCAAGATGAAGAATTCGTTGACGATAATGTCATCATCGTGACCGCAACCAAACGTGCGCAGTCGCTGCAAGAGACCCCGATTTCGGTCTCGGTGACAACCGGAGAAACGCTCGAAGCTGCACAAATCCGTGATGTTTTGGACCTGCAGACGGTTACGCCTTCGCTTCGTGTCAGCCAGCTACAAACCTCTTCGGCATCAACCTTCATCATTCGTGGTTTCGGTAATGGTGACAACAACTTCGGCATTGAGCCGTCAGTCGGCGTCTTTATTGATGGCGTGTTCCGCTCGCGTTCGGCTGCTGCTTTGTCAGATCTGCCCAACGTCCAGCGCATCGAAGTCCTGAACGGCCCGCAATCGACGCTGTTTGGTAAAAACGCATCGGCAGGCGTTATTTCGGTTATTACGCGTGAGCCACAATTTGAATTCGGCGGTGCGGTTGAGGCTAGCTACGGTAATTTCAATTCGGTCGTCCTTAAGGCTGATGTAACCGGCCCTATCACCGAAAACATCGCATTCTCTGTCGACGGCAGCTATAACCGCCGCGACGGTTACTCCACCATCGTTAATCTTGATGAAGAGCAGAATGATCGCAACCGCTGGTCCGCACGTGGACAGTTGCTGATTGAGCCAACCCCAGATTTACGTATCCGTGCGATTGCAGATTACTCGCGTATCGATGAGGTCTGCTGTCAGGTGAGCACGGTTGTTTCCGGGCCTGTTACCGCCGCACTCAATGCAGTGGGTGGACAGCTAAACACTGATTTCTTTAGTGATGAAGTGTTCACCAACTTTGTGCCGACCAACGAAGTCGACAATTATGGCGGTTCGATACAAGTCGATTGGGATACCGGCCCGATCTCGGTTACGTCAATCACCTCTTATCGTGAACTGAAGAACTTCTTCCTGTCAGATATTGATTACACCAGTGCTTCCCTCGCGACGGAAACGCGTGATCAGGATGTCGAAACCTTCACACAGGAAATCCGAATTACTTCGGATTTCGATGGTCCGATCAACTTCCTGCTTGGTGGTTTCTATTTTGATGAGTCCATTTCACAGGACAGCGCTATTCAGAACGGCAGCGATATCCGCGACGTGTTCGAAATTCTCGCTGGCGGCAACCCTGCCGACGTGCTGGCCGGCCTGCCATCCGTGTTCAACGGTGTAGAAGCTGGTCTCGGCTTGCCACAAGAGAGCATCTTCAACACGCCTCTGCTGACTTCTGAGCAGTTCAGCATGGACAACACCTCTTGGTCGATCTTCGGTACAGTCGATTTCGAACCACTTGATGGCCTCGTGTTTACGGGTGGTTTCAACTATACTGACGATTCCAAAGACTTCGCGCTTGCGCAGCAGTCTTTCGACCCGCTTGGTCAGGTTAACCTGGTTGATGCCTTTATCGTTGGTGCCACTGCTGGCGCCGTCACTACTCGTGACCAGTTCCAGGCACTGCCGGCTGCGAACCAGGCTGCTCTGCTTGCAGCAGCAACCGATCCAACCGTAAACCCATTAATCGGTCTCGCGGCATTCCAGTTCCAACCACCATTTGTGACCATTCCAAACGCGGTTGAAGATGGTCGGACAAACGACGACAAGTTCACATACTTGCTGCGCGCGTCTTATGAAATTTCACCGGAAGTGAACGTCTACGCCAGCTATGCGACCGGCTTTAAAGCGAGCTCGATCAACCTGTCGCGTGACAGCCGTCCATCAAATGATGACTTTACCGCAGGTGTTGGAGGATCAACCTTCGCCGCTCCATCGTCACCGCTTCTTGATGCCGGTCTGGCAGTACCAAATCTGGTCACAGGTTCACGCTTTGCCGGACCAGAAGAAGCCGAAGTCTATGAAGTCGGCATCAAGGCGCAATGGCCAGGAATTGGAGTCAACCTTGCTCTGTTTGATCAGACCATTGAGGGTTTCCAAAGCTTTGCTTTCACCGGAACCGGTTTTGCGCTGCGGAATGCAGGTGAGCAATCCGTTCGCGGTTTTGAGCTGGATGTTAACGTTCAGCCAACCGACGGTCTGGTGTTTACCTTCGCCATGACCCACCTTGATCCGTTGTTCGATGATTTCCCGGGCAGTGTGCTTGGTGATCTTACCGGTGCCCGCCCAGGCGGCATTCCAGCTTGGGCAATCGCAACTTCGGCGACATACACGCACGAATTCGGTGCTTCAGGCAATCGTCTGATCACGCGCGTGGATTACAATCACGAGAGCAACACGGATATCAACAACGGGTTGCCAGAATTTAATACGAATGTGGGCAACACCGAGATCTTCCGCCGCGAAGTAAATCTTGTGAATGCTTCGATGACGCTTGCTCTCGACAATGGTCTTGAAGTTGGCGTGTATGCGCGTAACTTGCTCGATGACCGGTATATTGCGACTGTATTCGATGGTGTAGCACAGTCTGGTACCGTCTCAGGTTACCCAAGCCCACCGCGCACTTACGGCGGTGTTGTTCGCTTTAAATTCTAAGCGAACCCAGAATCTGAAAAGAAGAGCCCTGCCGGGAAACTGGCGGGGCTTTTTTTATGTTTAATCTCCGCCGATTTCAGAAATATAGGTGCAAAAATGTAACGTGATGGTGCAATTTTGTCATTTCAGTCTGGACTTAATCGATCGATTAGTTGAAGATTAGAACATCTGGGGGGATGAGCAAAAGCTTCACTCTCCAGAATGATGGTTCGGGATTGGGAGAGAATAATGCGTAAATCGTTACTATTAGCCGCCACAGCTATATCCGCAGTGGCTACACCGGTATGGGCGCAAGCTGACCAGGTGGATGATGACTTTGATGATAATGTCATTATCGTGACCGCTCAACGTCAGGCGCAAAGCCTACAAGAAGTGCCGATTGCTGTTTCGGCTTTTGACTCAAAAGCGCTTGAGGCACAGCAGATCGAGAATGCATCGGATCTGCAACTAACACTGCCCAATGTCTCGTTTACAAAAAGCAATTTCACCGCATCGAGCTTTACCATCCGCGGTATTGGCGACCTTTGCGTTGGCGTTTCCTGTGACTCGGCGACAGCGATTCACTTGAATGACTCGCCGCTGTTCAACACTCGATTGTTCGAAACCGAATATTTTGACCTTGAACGGGTTGAGGTGCTGCGCGGTCCGCAAGGCACGCTATTTGGACGCAACGCTACTTCGGGTGTGGTCAATGTTGTGACCGCTAAGCCTGACCTCAGCGAATTCGGCGCGTCGGTTGATGGCGAATATGGCAATTTCCAGTCAATCAAGCTCAAGGGCATGATCAATGTGCCACTTGGGGACACGCTTGGCGTTCGGGTTGCTGGCTTTTACCTGAACCGGGACGGCTATACCGAAAACCTGTTCGACAATAGTCGGATCGACGGGCGTGACATGTATGCCGTGCGCGCATCGATAAAATGGGAACCTACGCCTGATACCTCCATCGACCTGATGGCTTATTATTTCCGCGAGGATGATGACCGGGCCCGTATTCAAAAGCAGCTGTGTCAACGTGACCCGACCGGGGTGCTTGGTTGTCTCAACTCGCGCCGCGACTTTGACAAGGTCAATACCAATGCAACGTTCACCGGGACGCTGGGTTCTTCTGAATTTTTCGCCATTAACGGCTTACCTGGTGCACTGGGACTGAACAGTCTTTACGGTCCTGATGGTCATGCCGGCTTTGTCGAACCTAATGACGTTCGCCAGGTACGGACAGATTTCACGCCGGAATATTTTACCGACGAGCTGCAGCTACAGGCCCATTTCGAGCATGATTTTGGCCCGATCAATGTTGCACTGACCGGTACTTATCAGGAAACCGAGGTGGATTCCCGACAAGACTATAACACGTCGGTCCTGACCCGGACGGACATTGATTCCGCCCTGGCGACATTCAATGCACTGTCCGCCGGTGGCGCCGGCCCATTGGGTGCGTTCCAGCCAGTTCTTGATGCAGTGACTTCGGGTACGCAACTATGTACTTCGGACACCGATCCGACCGGTCTAGGCAGTTTCGGCGGCAATCGCATTTGTGCTGATACACCGATCTCGCTCGATCGATCTGATCAGGACAATACGTCATGGTCAGTTGAAGGCATTGTCAGTTCTGACCTTGACGGTCCATTTAACTTTCTTCTTGGCGGAATTTATGCGGAGAATGATCTCGGACAAAACAGCTATTATGTGAACACGTTTGCGATCGACTATATTGCTGGTGTTCTTGGCGGTGGTGCTGGATATCTCGGTACACCTTTCTTCCGTAACAACACCCAGGACTTTAGACTGAAATCTTACGGTATTTTTGGTGAGGCCTATTTTGATTTGTCCGACACGCTGAAAATTACTGGTGGTTTGCGCTATAATAATGACAAAAAGTCAATCACGGCGCGCTCTACACTAGCCAGCTTTCTGGTGCCCTTTGGTCAGACCGGAGATGTATTTGATTCTCCTTTCGTTGGCAGCTTTGATGCGGACCCTGGAACACCTGGCAATCAGCTCGTTCAGTCACGCAATGTGTCCTTCGATGAGATTACGGGCCGATTTGTGGTGGATTGGCAGTTCACTCCGGATAACCTAATCTACGCTTCCTATTCTCGGGGCTATAAATCCGGCGGCATCAATCCGCCGCTGCAGCCAATTTTTGCGGTGCCGGAATCATTTGATCCCGAGCAGATTGATGCTTTTGAAATCGGTTCGAAAAACACCATCGCTGGCGGTATGCTCCAGCTGAATGCGACAGCGTTCTATTATAAGTACAAGGACTTGCAGCTGAGTCGGATTATCGCTCGTACATCGGTCAATGACACGATTGATGCTGACATTTACGGCGTTGAGATTGAAGCCGTCGTGCGGCCCGATCCAGACTGGCTAATCAATATGGGGTTCAGCTATCTGAAAACCGAGGTGAAGGGCGATCAGCTATTCTCCAATCCGCGTGATCCCGGTGGTGGCCGTGCTGATGCTGTGATCATCAAGGATATCACCAACGGCGCAAACTGTGCCGTGGTGCCCGGTACCGCTGGCAACGCCGCTGGTACAAACGCTTTTGTCAATGCCATTAACGGTGGACTTGGGCTGCAACCAACCACGCCTTTCCCGACAGATGGCGGGATTGCATCTACCGGTGCGTTCGGTATTTGTGGTGTGTTGGAAGCTCAGGCAGCAGCGATCGGTGCTGGTTTTGATGCTGCTGGCATTCAGGTGCTGAGCCCTGGTGTTCAGGTCAACCTGCGCGGCAATGATCTGCCACAGGCTCCGAATGTGAAGGTATCGGCCGGCGTCCAGTACACGCACAACTTTGACAGTGGCTGGACCCTCGTTCCACGCGTCGATATCGCCTATACAGGTGATCAGACCGGCAGCGTTTTCAATGGTAATGTCAACAAGATCGAAGGCTTCACCCAGGCCAATGCGCAGATCCAGCTAAATGGTGGGGATGATCGCTGGTATGTCCGAGCCTTTGTCCAGAATATCTTCGACAGCAACTCGACGACGGGCCTCTATCTGACCGATGCGTCTTCGGGATTGTTCACAAATATCTTTACGCTGGACCCACGTCGTTATGGCATCGGGGCTGGCATCAGGTTCTAAAGAGATCGTCACGTGCAAAGGAGCCCTGCCGGGAAACTGGCAGGGCTTTTTTGTTGACGAGGTCAGGTTATGGCGAGTTTCTTATCCGGAAACTGAATGAGATGTTGAGGAGGGTGTTCAGGCCGCTCGGGGAGGTCTTGGCGGTCGTCGCTGTTATTTGCAGCCACCCTTGCTTACGCTGCGGGATTTTTGCGGGCGTTCGTCCCCCGGACGAACTTTGATCCGCAAAAATGGTGCCGAATATCCGACTCGAACGGATGACCTACCGCTTACAAGGCGGTTGCTCTACCAGCTGAGCTAATTCGGCGCTGGTTTAATGGCCGTAGCCACGAACGAGCGCTCTTTGCTTCAAAAAACACCAAAGGTCCAGCCCTCTTTTTGTGCTATTTCATCTGTCAGCTTTGGCGGGCTCCACAAACACCTGTCTGTACTGGCATTCTTCATCCACGCCGCAGTTATCAGCGCGTCTGTGCTGTGATCATCATAGCGTTCCAATTTGGCCGGTAACGGTGTTGCCAAATTGTGTAGAGCCATCTCCAGTCCCTCGCGATCCCGAATCTTGCTTTTTCCTTTGGGCAACCCAGCGGCGAGCGCAGCAATAGTTGTGTAAATCTCAACAATCATTGGCCCGTTTTGCGGTACCGGATCAAAGGGCCAGACCGGTATGGCACGATTGAGCTGATTCAGCATGCGCATTCCTGTCAGGCTGGACTTGCCAACTTGTGCCGCCCCAACCAGATTGAAGCAGCTTGCGCTATTGGCTTGACCGGTTTTGCGTTGATGGTGTTCGACCACCCGCAGCCGTCCGGTGCCACCAGTAAAAAGATCTCCAACATGATCGCGGCTGTGGCGGAAATGGCGTGCAGCTTGCGGGTGTTCGAGAAAGGAGAGAATGTTCAAATGCGGATCGGCGGCGGATAAGCGCTCCACCATTTTCCAAAGCTCGGATGCATCGGAGGGACTATCATCCCATTGCGGGAAATATCCCCCGATATCGTGAAAAGGCAAAGCCATCGACAGATCAAAGCCGATCAGCATGTCCTGCTTCGCAGTCGCAATCTGAAGCAGCCAATCACGGACATCTGCACGAGACCATCTTGGTTCGGGACGGAGAAGGGCTGGCGGTCCCTCTGGTCCTATAGTGGCAACCGCGATGCCATTGGGTCGCTCCGTCTTTGCGCCCGACCAGTCAACACAGGTAAAATGAGTGAAACGGCGCATGGACAATCTCTAGCCTATCAATCAGGCAAAAGAAAAGGGCAGGTCCAACCGGGCCCGCCCTTGTTCCTCGCAGCCTGCGACGGTTTACTTGTCAGTCGCTGATTTCCGCGCGGCGGTTTTCCGTGCCGCTGGCGTTTTTGGCTTATCGGACCGCATATCTTCCAGCGTTTTGGCCGCTGCGTCGCGTCCTCCCAGACCGAAGGCCAGAGCAGCAGCAACACCGCCGCCAATGACCAGCGCACCGAACGCCATATTGATGATGCTATCGGCAAGACCCATATATTTAAGGCCCATGGCGACGAACAGCACGATTGTCGCATATTTGACAATCTGGCTGCCCATACTGCCTTCCGATGCACCGCCGACGATCCTTGCCAATATATTGGCGATCATGAAGCCGAGGCCAATAATTACCCCGCCAAAGATGACCTTGCCGCCAAGTGCCAATACCTCGTTCAGGATATTGGTCAGTTCTGGGAATTGCAGCATGCGTGTTGCCGCTATCGCCGCGAAAAGCATGATCGCAATGATTACAACTTTTGAAACGATAGATGAAACCGTTGTCTTCTCGGGAAGAATTCCAAGCGCATTAACCGAACGGTCAACACCAAGACCAGGCAATACTTCTTCAATCAAACCACCAACCCAGCGAGCAATCATATAGGCGATGCCAAGCAATATTGCTGCGCCGATAACCAGTGGAATTGAGGTGAAGATTGTATTGAGCAGCGATGTCGCTGGCTCGGTTATGGTCGACATGTTGAGTGCATCCAGAGCCAAAATGGCGATCGGAATGATGATCAGAACATAGACAATCGTGCCGATGGTCTTGCTGATGGTGCTGTTGCCGGTAACTTCTTCGGCGCCGGCTTTATTGGCCCATTTATCCAGATTCACCGTCATCATGGCGGTTTCGACAATCTGCTTGACGATGTTCGCAACAATCGAACCGACAAAGAAGATAATACCTGCGCCAATAATGTTAGGAATAAAGCCCATCACATCGTCCAGCAGCGTTTGCAGTGGCTCAATGACGCTGTTCAGTCCGAAGGTGGAAAGCACGGCAATGAGTCCGAAGAGCCAGATGAGCAGCGAAACGATCTTACCCAGCGACATTCCAATTGACTCGCCAGAGCCGGTGTCACGTTGCAGGAAGCTAATGTTATCAACCAGCTTTGCGAATGCCCATTTTGCGCCTTTTGCAACGATCCATGTGAGCAGGAGAATGATGAGCGCAACGCCGATCTTTTCTCCCCATTCCATCATAAGCTCGGTATCGAGCGCATAGTTGCCTATTCTCAATCCATCCATTTTGTTTCCCCTATCGTGAACAATTATGAGTCCACGGAAGGTTAACACGTTCCCTATGTGAGATATAGAGTGGAGTAGCCCTTATTCAGCCCAATTATGTAATCATATGTAACGCAGACGGTCAGAGCGTCATATTGATTACAGCTCGACCAATCACGGCACGCTGTTCCAGCACCTTCAAGGCATCTGTTGCATCATCCAATGCAAAGCTGTGCGAAATATGGGGCTGCATCACAGCTTGTTCTGCCAGGTTGCGCAGTGCCCGTTCACTGCGTTCTGCCAATTCCGGATCACGTCGTGCACTTTCGCCAGCGCGCAAACCGATAAGACTATAGCCCTTTATCAGCGCATGATTGGCAGGGAAAGACGGTATCTCACCGCTGGCGAAACCGACAATCAGATAGCGACCACCCCAGCTGATAGACCGGGTTGCGGTTATTGCCAGTTCGCCTCCAACAGGATCAAACACGACATCGACGCCCTTGCCACCGGTCAGCGCTTTCACTTTGGCGGCGAGTTCGGTATCGGCAGGATCCAGGCTATGATCCGCACCGGCACCCCGAAGCGCCTCGCGTTTTTCCTCACTGGAACCGGTGGCAATCACGACTGCCCCTTTGTGCTTTGCCAATTTGACGGCAGCCATGCCGACGCCGCCACTGGCACCAAGGATAAGAATACTCTCGTCCTGCTGCAGCATGGCTTTGTCGTTCAAGGCGTGCCAGGCGGTTATTGCCGCACCATGCCAGCAGGCCCCTTCAGCAAATGACAAGGCTGAGGGTAATGGTCTTACAGCTGTGTCGGGCAAGACTATTTGCTGCGCAAAACCATTTCCTTTGCTGCCGCCCATGACGCGATCTCCGGTTGAGAAAGCGGTCACGTCCGGCGCCACCTCCATAACCTCACCGGCGACTTCGAGTCCTGGAATGAAAGGCGGGTCGGGACGAAATTGATATTTGCCATAGGTCATCAGCAGGTCAGGAAAGTTAAGACCCGCTGCATTTATGGCGATACGAACTTGGCCGGCTTGCAGCGGTTCTGCCTTTTTCTCTTCGACACGAATTGAATTCGGTCCGGTCAATGCCGTGCAGACAGCTGCGCGATAGGAATTGCTCATGGTGCAGTGGCTTCCACAATATCACGCGTAAAGGCCGCGATATCAAAACGATTCTCGCGGGTGTCATAGCCGCGCCTGACGATCACCAGATCGCGGGAGGGGATGATCACAAGATATTGGCCACGATTGCCGAAGCCGGCAAATGTATCGGTCGGTACGCCGTTGGTTTTGTTCATTAGCCAGAATGTTGCGCCATAGCCAAATTCCCGGTCCGGCTGCGGTCCTGATGGTGTGCTGACATAGTCACGCCAATTTTCGGGAAGCAAGCGCTCTCCATTCCACACGCCATTGTTGAGATAGAGCATGCCCATCCGGCCAAGGTCGCGGGCCGTTGTCCATACTTGACTGGATAATATATAGTTATCCTGCCAATCGGTTTCTGCGTAGGTTCTCGTCATACCAATTTTCTCGAAGAAAAAATCGGGATCAAAACGACCGGAACGCGCGGCATGGACCGCCAGAAGCGTGTCATTATTGGCATAGCGAAACCGCGTACCAGGCTTGTAGAGCAAGGGCCAACTGGTGGTGCGCTCCGTCACGCTGGCACCGCCCATATAGATGGGATCAGTTCGATTTCCGGCGGTATCGCTTGTCAGTCCGCTGGACATGCGCATGAGATGATCGAGTGTGATGCTGCTGCGTGGGTCACCAAATTTCATCCATTCGAGAATTTTGGCCGGGGCATTCACGTCGGAAAAACCTTCCTGAACGCTGTGCCCGATAAGCGTGCCAGCAATGGATTTTGCAACTGACCAGGTGCGTTGAGCGGTATGAAGATCATGACCGTTTTTATATTTCTCGGTCAATATCTTGCCATTCTTGATCACCACAACCGCGCTGGTCTTGCCGCCATATTGGCTATTGTCCAAAACACGCGATGTGATCTGTCGCAAAGCCCCGTTTGTCGCGGCTTCCGCCAGAACCGCGTTGCGGTCACCCATCGGCCAAGGCAGATTATCATTGAACGCTCGTAATTTTGCGGGCTTTCCAGTCTTGATGCCGGCAAATCCAATAGGCATTGCGGTGCAACCGGTTCGGCGGTTCCAGATCGCCGTACGTGGCGGCATGCCGTCAGTATAGCGGACGCGGACCTGCCGTTCCTGTTCATCAATCTCTGCTGCCAATGTCGGGACAAGCTTTCCAATACGATCATAAATGCCGGTTAATTCATCCGCCTCGATGTCCTTCAGCGTTTTTCCGCCATTCCACAGTCCCGAGCAGATGAACTGGGCTTTATAACCTGCTGCTAGCGCTCTTTCATATTCGCCGGGTGCGGTGCTGGTTTGCGCTGCGACCGGAGCGGAAAACAATGCACAACCGATCGCCAACAATGTTCGTAAATTCATCATTTGCTCCAATCTGCACTGAGGTAAGCCTTGAATGATTCCAAAGGCTGAATATGCCCGGGAAATGGCTGCGAGCCAAAGGAAGTGCCAGGTTCACAGACAAATCTGAACACGCTCACATATCCGGAATTTGCGTAGGGTAATATCCATTTTGCAGTTTCTACGGACTGAGATTCTGATCTGATCAGAACCTCGTTTCCGTCAAATTCGGAAAGTTCCATAACAGCGTAGATATGGCGGATGCAGTCGACCAATATTTTCGACCGAATATCTCGGATCTTGGCAATGTCATCAGTACCTTCATTCGACTCTGCGGTGACAATTTGAGAGATTGAAACAGAAACGAAGCCATCTACAATTTCGATGCTGGACTTGTCGGCAAAAAAGGCGTCCGAACGATAATCCGGAGCTTCGTCCACAATGATTTCGTCCACGACATACCAGTCAGGCGGGTTGCTATTGTCCTTAGCCATTGCCGATTGCGGGAAGGGCAAAGAAAGCACAATCAACGCCATTGGGATGAGAGTTCTAGTCATTTTTCTTACCTCTCAGACCTTCCCAATATTCCAGTCGTTCGCGGACTTTATGCTCAAAACCGCGATCCACGGGTTGATAGAACAGCTCGGGATTCATCTCTTCCGGCCAGTAATTGTCCCCGGAAAAACCTTCGTCACTTTCATGATCATAGCTATAGCCTTTGCCATAGCCGATATCTTTCATCAGGGCAGTGGGGGCATTGAGAATGTTCTGCGGAGGCATCAGCGATCCGGTTTGCTTTGCCGATTTCCAGGCGGATTTTTGCGCCTTGTAGGCTGCATTGGATTTGGGTGCGGTGGCGCAGTAAAGGCAAGCTTGTACTATCGCCAATTCGCCTTCCGGACTGCCCAGAAAATCATAGGCGTCTTTAGCGGCCAGCGCCTGTACCAGCGCCTGGGGATCTGCCAGACCGATATCTTCGCTGGCAAAGCGGACAATGCGCCGAAGGACGTAGAGCGGTTCTTCGCCTGCTACCAACATCCGGGCGAGATAGTAGAGCGCAGCCTGAGGATCCGATCCACGTAGTGATTTATGCAGGGCGGATATTAGATTATAATGTCCCTCCCGATCCTTGTCGTAAACGGCCATGCGCCGATGAAGCAGTTTCGCCAAGGCAGCGGAATCGAGCGGTTCGGCAATATCCAGTGAAAATAGCGTTTCGGCCTGGTTGAGCAGGAAGCGTCCATCACCATCGGCGCTGGCAATCAATGCCTCGCGCGCTTCGTCGGTGACCGGCAGCGGGCTATCCTTCAATGCTTCTGCCTTGATCAACAACTGATCCAATGCTGCGCTATCCAGGCGATTGAGTATCAATACCTGTGTCCGACTGAGCAGGGCAGCGTTAAGCTCAAAGGATGGGTTTTCCGTTGTCGCTCCGACCAGTATCACTGTACCTTTCTCGACATAGGGCAAAAAGCTATCTTGCTGAGAGCGATTGAAGCGGTGGATTTCATCCACGAATAACAGGGTTTGTTTGCCGATCCGTTGCCGTTGCTCGGCCTCTGCAAAAACCTTTTTTAGATCAGCAACACCAGAGAAGACGGCCGAAATTGCGTGGAAATGTAGATCTGTTTCATTGGCGAGCAATCGTGCCAAGCTGGTCTTCCCGGTTCCCGGTGGCCCCCAGAATATGATTGATGACAGCTTGCCCGCAACGATCATACGTTTGAGCGCGCCGTCTTTCCCTACCAGATGATCCTGACCAACGACATCGTTGAGACCTTGCGGTCTGAGTCGCTCGGCAAGCGGTGCATTGGCAGGAGTATCTTCCTGTTGCTGCTGCTGGCCGTCCGTGGTGAAGAAATCATCCATCGTGCGATGTTATGGGACTTTTTTGCCGAAAACCAGCACGTTCATCGGCTTCGAGCCAGATTTTGTGATCCGCAATTGCGATGCTATGATATTGTCGGAGAATAGGGAGGAAAAAATGTCTGGAACAGGGGAAACTGTGACTGAAAGTGGAGGCAAGCCAGCAACGCCTTGGCATCTATGGGTGGTTGGCGTTATTGCCACGATCTGGAACTCTGGCGGTGCGGTGGACTATACGATGACCCAAATGCGCAATGAGTCATATATGAGCGCTTTTACACCGGAACAACTGGACTATTTTTACGCTTTTCCGGCCTGGGCTGATGCGGTCTGGGCTTTGGGTGTATGGGGTGCGTTTATCGGCTCCTTGCTGCTATTGCTGCGTAGCCGTTATGCGGTCATTGCTTTTGGAATATCTCTTGTCGGGTTGCTGGGTTCGACCATTTACCAGATGACGGTGGATAAGCCAGTGAGTCTCATTACGCCGGGTATCTGGATCTTTACCGCAGCAATCTGGTTGTCGGTGATTTTGCTGCTCTGGTATGCACTCAGAATGACAAAAAAAGGGGTGTTACGCTAGCTAACCTTAGCGAATAGCCGCTTGTTTGATCGGACTCTGTCCGGACTGTCTTTGCCGGATGAGGCGAAGGTAGGTTTCGGCAACAGTGTGATTGATCTGATCCCAACTAAACTCATCGGCGCGTTTCTCACCTGCCGCACCATGGGCATTACGAATGGTTTCGTCCTCGCAATAGATTTGTAAAACGTCAGCGAAGTCACGAATAGCGCCGGGCGTAACGAGCCTTCCGGATTGTTTGTCTTTCACAAGACTTTGGCTGCCAGTCGCTTTTGCCGCAACCACCGGTAAGCCGCATGCCATGGCTTCAAGAGTAACGTTGCCAAAGGTCTCGGTAACCGACGGATTGAATAAAATGTCCATACTTGCAACGCCGCGGCCCAGATCGGAACCTTGCTGAAAACCGGCAAAGACGGCATCCGGTATCCTGTCTTCAAACCACTGTTGTGCGGGGCCTTCACCGATAACCAAAATGCGATGTTTGACGCCGCGGCGGCGCAACTCGTCGATCGTATCGGCGAATACATCCAGGCCTTTTTCCATTACCAACCGGCCTAGAAAGCCGATTACAAGATTATCATCGGCTATGCCGAGGGACTGACGCCAGGTCTTGTCATGGCGGGAGGGATTGAAAATCTCCTTGTCGACACCGCGCGACCAAATCCCGACATCATAGTTCATCCGTTGCTGGCGAAGCACTTGCGCCATCGATTCCGACGGGGCAACCAGCGCATCGCAGCGGCGATATAGACGCCGTAAAATCGCTTCGATTACGGGTTCGAGAAAGGCCAGATTATAATAGCGTGGATAAGTCTCAAATCGCGTGTGGACCGATGCCAGCACCGGCACATTATGTTTTCTCGCCCAGTGCACCATGCGATGGCCGACACGGTCGGGGCTCGAAATCTGCATGATGTTGGGATTGAAAGCTTCAAGATCCCGCTTTGCACTGCCTGAGATATGAGTTGGAAAACGATATTCTCCGCGACCCGGAAAGGCAAAAGAAGGCACGCTGATCAAGTCACCGGTTGGCTCAAATGCCGGGGTATCTGTGGTCGGCGAGTATACGCGTACCGCAGCTCCCTGCCGCAAAAGATACTCCGCAAGACGATTCAATGCTTGATTGGCGCCATCGCGGACGAAATTATAGTTACCGCTATACAAGGCAATGCGAAGGTCACTGATTTCCATCTCCGCCTTGAAGCACAATCAATCGCAAATTGCCAATATGAACTTGGGTGGTTAGTCATTGCAAATGATTGAAACAAAGTTGGATAAGCTGCTCATCGGCAAACCGAGACCTTTTCGTGATGATGGCGAAATGAGCGCGATTGTAAAGGAACCGGTTTCGGACGCAGTGGAACTCGGTCCGTTGGGACTGACCGGTAATCAAGTTGCCGATCCGGTGCATCACGGAGGGCGCGATAAAGCCGTCCACCTTTACCCGATTGAGCACTACACCTTCTGGCGAGACAAATATCCCGATCTGGAAATACTTGGTCATCCGGGCGCTTTTGGCGAGAATTTGAGCTGTGCAGCACTGACCGAGGATAAATTATGCCTTGGCGATATTTTCCGGCTCGGCGAGGCGTTGATTGAGTGTAGCCATGCCCGTCAGCCATGTTGGAAGCTCAATCATCATTTCGGACAATCCGATGTTCTGAAGACCGTGATCAAGACAACCAAGTCAGGCAGCTATTTCAGAGTGCTGGAACCAGGGCGGGTGCGTGCCGGTGATCGCATCATTCAGCAGGATCGCTCCTATCCTGAATGGTCGCTGGAACGCCTGTTTACTATGATCATAGGTGGGCAGCATAAAGGGCAGGGGGGCAATCTGTTGGCACTCTCCAAAATGCCGGTTCTGGCGGAAACCTGGCGTAAACGCGCTGCTCAATTGGCCGAAACTCAGTCTGCCTGATGGGTAGCAGCGGTGACAGGATCGGGCGGCAGCAAGCGTAGCTTCGTCACCCGACGGTCATCCGCTTCTAAGATCTTGAGCTGCCAACCGCTGGGATGCTCCAGCATCTCTCCGGTCTTGGGGATATGACCAGCCAGGACGAAAGACAGTCCGCCAATCGTATCGACGTCCTCGTCAATCTCCGCCAGTGCAGGATCAATTTCTTCGCCGACATCGTCCAACTCTGCACGAGCATCCGCTTCCCAGATTCCGCCGTCCAGCTGTTTCAGCATGGGCACTGGTTCATCATCATGCTCATCTTCAATATCGCCGACAATTTCCTCAACAATATCTTCAATCGTCACCAGGCCTTCAGTCCCGTTATATTCGTCAAATATGATCGCCAGATGGGTGCGAGTGGCTCGCATTTCTGCCAATAAGTCGAGCACTCCCATCGATTCGGGTACAAAGCGTGGCTGGCGCAGATAAGGCGTGATATCTGCGGGCGGATTTCCGCCTTTTGCAACCAATGCAAAAATGTCCTTGATATGGATCATGCCGATAATTGTATCGAGGTTTTCGCGAAAAACCGGGATGCGGCTGTGACCATGTTCTGAGAATATCTCTACATATTCACTGAACGGAGCGCTTTCTTCGATCGCGATGATATCCGCCCGCGGAACAGCAATATCATCTACCCGGTGATCACTGAAATGGAGCAGGTTACGCAGCATTTCCAGTTCGACTGGAGAGATGTCCGGGTTGCCATTTTTATCGGCCTCGGCGTCATTTTCATGTTCATCAATGACTTCTTCGAGCTGTGCGCGCAGCGAACTATCTTCTGTTTCTCCGAAGAGCATCGCTTTCAGATTGCGCCATAATTGCCCGGGTTCGTCATCCTCGCCGCGAGGCGTCGATGAAGATCGGCTGCCCGCCCCGTTCGTGTTGTTGGTTTTGTTATCGTCTGACATTTTTTCGTTCTTGGTTATAAATTATATATGTGGCTCTGCATAGGGATTGGCAATGCCCAATTGATCAAGGGCCTTAACTTCCAATGCTTCCATTACCAGTGCATCAGCCTCTGTTTCATGATCATAGCCCAATAAGTGCAAGGTACCGTGAGTTAGCAGATGCGACACATGGTCTGGCATGGATATGGCTTTCTCTGCCGCCTCAGCGTTGCAGACATCGTGTGCCAGGATAATATCGCCAAGCAAAATCTCGCCGTCATCACTATTCGACAAAGAACCGAGCAAATCATGTGGTACCAAAGGAAAGGACAGTACATTTGTTGGTTTGTCCTTGCCGCGATAATCCGCATTAAGCTGTTGGACTTCGTCATTGTCAGACAGTTTGACGCTGACTTCCAATGCAAATTTCCCTTTGGTCAGTTCACCATAGGGGGAAACCGAAAGCGCGGCTGCAATCGCTTTTTCACTGCGCCTTTGCCAATCGCTTCCGTCTTGCCATTCTTGGCCCACGCTGAGTTCAATCTGCAGCATCTTTGCCTTCATAGGCTTCAACAATTTTTCCGACCAGCGGATGGCGAACGACATCAGATGCCCCGAACTTGACGGTGCTCACACTGTCGACACGGTCAAGTTTTTGAACGGCATCGGCAAGACCGGAAGTGGCGCCGCCAGGCAAATCAACTTGCTTGGGATCGCCGCAAATGACCATCCGGCTGTTCATCCCGAAACGGGTGAGAAACATTTTCATTTGGGCGGTGGTTGTATTCTGTGCCTCATCAAGAATGACAAAGGCATCCGCTAGTGTTCGGCCACGCATGAATGCAATGGGCGCAATTTCAATTTCGCCGCTTTCAATCCGCCGCTCGACCTGTTCTGCTGGCAAAGTATCATAAAGCGCGTCGTAAAGCGGCCGCAGAAACGGATCGACCTTTTCCTTCATATCGCCGGGCAGGAAACCAATTTTCTCGCCGGCTTCAACAGCTGGCCGTGACAATATCAAACGGTCAACCGATCCGGTAATCAGCTGCGAAACCGCCTGCGCCACCGCCAGGTAGGTTTTGCCTGTGCCAGCGGGACCCAAGGCAAAGATCATGTCGTCACGGGCCAATTTTTCCATATAATCAGCCTGACGGACCGATCGGGGAAAGATTGTCTTCTTCCGGGTTTTGATCATGACCTTGGGGGGTGCGGAGGCATCAGTCTGGGTTGCCTTTTTGCTGACCCCAGGCTTCTCGGCTTTTGAAACGCGCGGGTCGGCGACCATTCCGATTATTGCTTCGACCACAGCTGCATCGATTTCCTGGCCTTCTTCCAAGCGGTTGTAGATGCCTGTCAAAACATCTCGAGCTTGCGTCGCAGCTTCTTCCTCTCCCTCGATTTTGAGTTTGGTTCCGCGCGCGGCAATATAGACCCCAAGGCGGTTTTCTATTGCAACAATGTTGCGATCATATTCCCCAAATAAGTCACCTAAAATTTGTGGATCATCAAACTCAACATCCAGCGTCACAAGATTGATTTTGTCTGCGGCGATGCCTTTTTTTGCCATTAAGCAGCTTCTCTCTGTGTCAATTTGCCTTGCAGGCTGTTGGGGCCGGCACTTTCAATCGTAACGTCGACCATGTCGCCAATCGCAAGGTCGGGTGCGATGATATGAACCGATTGCAGCCAAGGCGTCTTGCCGACCAGCTGGCCTTCCAGCTTTCCATTGCGCTCGAGCAGAATATCGGTGCGTCGCCCAAGCGCCTGCTTGTTAAACTCATGCTGTTGTTCGTTCAGCAACGCTTGTAGCCGTTGCAACCGTTCATCCATGACTTCTGGAGCAATCTGATTGTCCATCACCGCCGCAGGGGTTCCTGGTCGCGGGGAATATTTAAACGAATAGGCTTGTGCATAATTGGCTTCGCGAACAACGGCCAAGGTTTCCTCAAAATCAGCGTCGGTCTCTCCAGGGAAACCGACAATGAAATCACCTGATATGGCAATATCAGGTCGAACGCGGCGCATTTGCGCAAGGATATCCAGATAGCTGTCTGTCGTGTGAGATCTGTTCATCGCCTTGAGAATGCGATCGCTTCCTGACTGAACAGGAAGATGCAGATAAGGCATCAGCGATGCTATCTCGCCATGGGCGGCGATCAACGCTTCGGTCATGTCATTGGGGTGGCTTGTGGTATATCTGACGCGATGCAGACCATCAATCTTGTCCAGCGCACGGATTAGGCCCTCAAGACCTTGCTTTTGACCCTTTTCGTCCTCGCTCGTCCATGCGTTCACATTTTGGCCGAGTAGGGTGATCTCTTTCACACCACCGTCGACCAAGGCTTGTGCTTCGGTGATCAAATCATCCCAGGGACGGGAAATTTCGGCGCCACGTGTATACGGTACAACACAATAGGTGCAAAACTTGTCGCAACCTTCCTGAACGGTCAGGAAAGCGCTTGGCCGAACCTGCTTTTTGCGGGTTGGCAAAGCATCAAATTTCGATGCGGCTGGCATGTCAGTGTCCAACGCTTTTTTGCCAGTCTTGGCGCGTTCAACCAACGCGGGCAGCCGGTGATAGGCTTGGGGACCAACGACAATATCCACGCTGGGCGCACGCCGGGAAATCTCTTTACCTTCCGCTTGGGCAACGCAGCCGGCGACAGCGATCATCGGGCTTTTGCCATCTTTGCCGCGCAGCCGACCGATGTCGGAATAGACTTTCTCGGCCGCTTTTTCGCGAATATGGCATGTGTTGAGCACCACCAGATCAGCATCTTCGCCATCTGAGGCACTGGTCATGCCCTGATCGACGAGCATTTCGGACATGCGCTCGCCATCATAGACATTCATCTGACAGCCAAATGATTTGACGCGGAATTTCTTGGGATCGGATCGATTCATAACCGCGGCCTATACAACGGGCTCACCAGACAAGGAAGCGGAAAGCGCAGCAGCAATCCGTCGTTCTGCCTCAGCGCAAATAGCCTTGCGGTCGCCAAAAAGAGCAGGGTCGAAAGGTTCGAGAAAATACAAGGTGGTTGGGATAATTCCAAAGCGCGCAAATAGCCGTTTTGCATTGTCTGTTGCCGGTTCTTCACCCACCCATGCAATATCCTTGCTGACCTTGCCATAATCGAGCAACATCGGTTGAACCATGATGGGTTTCGGTGGTGGAGCCATCGCTTGAAAAAGTGAAGGTTTGAAAGGCAAAAGGCTGTGTCCGTCCGTCGTTGTGCCTTCCGGAAACACAGTGATCGGATATTTTTCTTCAATCGCCTCGCGGATGATGTCGATTTGACCACTGACCTGCATCCGGTCGGTTCGTGAGACAAATATCGTCTTGTTTATACGACATAGCCATCCGATTATCGGCCAACTGGCAATGCCATCCTGTGCCACAAAGGTGCATCCGGTGAGGCCTGCAATAACGGGAATATCAAACCAACTGATATGGTTTGAAACATAGAATACATCTTGCTTGAGTCGATCACCCTTTGTTTTGATTGTCGCTCCACAATTGGTTGCAACAAGCCGAAGGAAAAATCGAGGCCATGGTGATGGCAGTCGGAACAGCCGCCATAAATAGTGCATGGGAAGACAAACGACCAAGCTGAATAAAATGCCCAGAGCGCGTATAACAATAAGCAGTAATCCCATGACTGAAATCGAAAGCTGTTCCGTCTCAGCTTTTCCGGTCAGAGGATACGCCATATAGCTCCATGCGATGATCGACCAACCGATAGCCAAGCTTCTCGGCTATTTGTTTTTGCAGGGCTTCCAGTTCAGGGTCGACAAATTCGATCACTTTACCGGTTTCGACGTCAATCAAGTGATCATGATGTGACTCGGGAACCGCCTCGTAGCGAGCCCTACCATCACCAAAGTCATGGCGGTCGAGAATGCCGGCTTCCTCAAACAGGCGAACGGTACGATAGACGGTTGCGATGGATATCCGCGAATCAACGGCAGAAGCCCGCTCATGCATGGTCTCCACATCGGGATGGTCATCCGCATCCGATATCACGCGTGCAATAACCCGGCGCTGCTCGGTTATCCGCAGCCCTTTTTCAGCACATAGCTTTTCGAGATCAATTTTGTCCGGCATTTGCTCCATTCCGCATTATCGACAATACCCTATTATCGGGAAGCAATAAAGCAAAGGGAAAATTGCGTAAATTCACGCAATTTTCCCTTTGTCGGAAGCCAATCAAGTGGAGTGCTTAGCGTTTCTTCTTTTTCTTGCCCAAACCAATGGCTTTGGCCAGCTCGCGCCGCTGTTCTGCATAGTTAGGCGAGACCATGGGATAGTTGCTAGGGAGTCCCCATTTCACACGGTATTCATCCGGTGTCATGCCATAGTGCGTCATCAGATGCCGTTTCAGCATTTTCAGCTTTTTGCCGTCTTCAAGGCAAACAATATAATCTGGTTTGATCGACGATTTTATCGGGACAGCTGGCTCTGGCCGGGCTTGCTCTGCCGCTTTTCCGGACAACCCAGCTAGCGCGCTATGCACATTGTTGATGATCAGCGGCAAGTCTGAAACCGCAACACTGTTATTGCTGACATGCGCAGCAACTATATCTGAAGTGAGGGTTATCAATGTCTCATTCAGAGCAACATCTTCCTCTGTCATATCCACCTCTTTGCGCGACTATTTTGTAGTTTTCAGCAATTACATGCTGTGTCGCTACTTTCATGGGAATGTCGGATTATCAACGATCAAACTATATCATGTGTTGATTTTGCGTTGCTTTCATCTTCAGAGCGATTTTTTGTAGGTAATTGCATCAAATTTTTCTTCTGTGTCGCCTGTATAATATCCCGGTCGAAGTCCAATTTTCTGGAAACCAAGTCTTTTGTAGAGGCCTTGTGCAGGATTGTTGGATCTTACCTCTAAAAAAATTGCTGTGACGCCGTTTTTCATTGCGTCTTCGACGAGCCGTTGCATCATGGCGAGGCCGATACCCGTATTTTGACACTCAGGATCTACCGCGATCATCAGTAACTCTTCTTCTCCGGCAGCTTCTCTACTGATCGTAAAGCCGCAAGGGCTATCTGCAATACTAGCAATCAACAATTGTGTGCCGGGCAATGCGAGCATCGAGCGGCATTGGTGCTCGTTCCAAGATTCTCCGTAAAGCGGTGAAAATGCCGATTTCATGATGCGCATAATGACTTTCAGATCGTCAAATCCTCCATGTTCCAGATCAATCATTGTGCCTGCGCCAGGCTCTGCCTCTTTGTTTTGCAGATAAGGGGCACTGTCAGCCATATCTCTAGGCCTGATGTGCGGGCTGTGCATCGGGCGCACGACCATAAACAGGGGTGGGTGGCAGATACCCGTAAGTTTTGGGCAACAGATTAAATTTTGCCGCATTGGGCAGGATGCTATGATCCGTTACGCCGCTGGTCAGTGCACTCAATGATTGTGCAGCCGAGCCAGCGAAACGGTTCGCGTTCGTATTGAGAAGAGCAGCCTCGGGGGCAAGAGAAAGCAAATCATCCATAGGGTTTCCATGCTTATCAAAATTCTGAACAAAAAATTCTCCATGCCCACCTATCATAGCAACAAAAACAGGAGAGGGGTGTTCCATTTCGTTCAAGGCTTGCGCCGCTACCAGATGCAGAGACTGATATCCGCATATTTCGGCCTGCCAAGCCATGGCCAGTGCCTTTGCAGCAGACAAACCGATGCGTACGCCGGTAAAGCTGCCTGGGCCACAATTGACGACAATTTGATTGGCATGCCCTTTGTTCGGCAGCTGTGCAATCATCGGGACCAGCTTTTCGGCGTGCCCGCGACCGATTTCCTCATAGTCGCTAGCGATGAGTTTGCCATCTTCAAACAAGGCCACGGAGCAAGCCGAGGTTGCAGTGTCTATCGTCAGAATACGGCTGCCCATAGATTTGTTAATGCCCCTCAGATGATGGTGTTGAATTTTTCGAATGCGGGGCGTGGACTACGGTCGAATATGGTCGAGGGATCACCATAGCCAAGTGTCGAGATAAAATTCGATTTCACACTGGGCTGGTCGCTGAAAAAAGCTTGATCTGCGGCTGCATTGTCAAAACCCGACATCGGGCCGGTGTCCAATCCAATCGCACGGGCTGCCAGAATAAAATATGCGCCTTGTAAGGAACTGTTGCGCATTGCACCCTGAATTCTGCCTTCGAGGTCGCCCTCAAACCAGCTTTTGGCATCGGTATGCGGAAAAAGTTCCGGGAGATATTCATGAAAATTCTGATCCATCCCGATTACCACAGCGGCGGGTGCTTCCATGATTTTGTCTTTATTGCCTTCTCCAGCACAGTCGGCGAGACGCTGTTTTGCTTCGGAGCTATGACACCAGACCAATCGTGCCGGTAACATATTTGCGCTGGTTGGGCCCATTTTCATCAGATCCCAGATCGCATGGAGCTGCTCTGTAGTAACTGGTTTATCGTGATATCCGTTATATGTGCGTGCTTTTCGGAATAACTGATCCAGTGCAGCATCATCAAGTGGCTGATTCATAAGCTTCCCGTTTGTCTGTTGTAGTTGCAGCGCGTTATGCGGCCCGTACTTCAATCACTTCTGGTACATAATGTTTGAGCAGTGATTCAATGCCATGTTTCAGTGTCGCCGTGGATGATGGGCATCCGGCACAAGCACCTTGCATTTTCAGGAACACAACACCGCGGTTAAACCCGCGATAGACAATATCGCCACCATCATTGGCGACGGCAGGGCGGACGCGTGTTTCGATCAGTTCCCTAATCTGCGCGACAATATCAGCATCTTCCGGATCATCATGGACTTCTTCTTCGGCCGGAATATGAATCTCGCCCGCCGAACCGGGTTTGAACAATGGCAATCCAGCTGAAAAATGGTCCAGTAGGATGCTCAATACCTGCGGTTTGACTTCAGACCATTCTGATCCCGGTCCTGCGGTGACCGATACAAAATCTGATCCAAAGAAAACGCCGGATACGTCGCCAAGTGTAAACAGCGCCTCGGCAAGGGGAGAAATCTCAGCATCTTCTGGGGAAGCAAAATCTCGGGTTCCGTCAGCCATGACCGTCTGGCCCAGCAAGAATTTGAGGGTGGACGGATTGGGGGTTTTTTCAGTTTCTATAAGCATATTTGATATGTGGGAGTATTTGACCGGCCTATCAAGTTTAAATTGTCCTCGCTCGGTCATATTATCCGTTGTTGGTCATCTAAATTTTGCATGTTGCTCTGATGTCTTATTCACTGGCCAGTAAGATAAGGCCTGCGTATAACATGATCCCATGGATAAATTTATCAGCGCTTCTGGTCGCGTTCTTACTACACTTGCCCTTTTCACCGGACTGACATTGGCACCGCCAATGGTTCTGGCGCAATCCCAGGATGCCAAGGATGCTCAAGTTGAAAAGGAAACTGAACAGCCTTGGTTGTACAAGGGCAGCGATGTTCCGGTCGACAAAAGCTGGACTTTTGGGGTGCTCGATAACGGTTTGCGTTATGCCGTCAAAAAGAATGGAGTTCCGCCAGGCCAGGTTTCGATTCGCGTGCGGATTGATGTCGGGTCGTTGATGGAACAGAATCATGAGCAGGGTTTTGCCCATTTCATGGAACATCTGTCCTTTCGGGGTTCGGAATATGTGCCCGACGGTGAAGCCAAGAGAGTCTGGCAGCGATTGGGTGCAACGTTCGGCAGTGACAGCAATGCCGAAACCACACCAACACAGACGGTGTACAAACTTGACTTGCCGAATGCGAACCCCACGAGTTTGGATGAGAGTATAAAGATTATCTCCGGCATGATCAGCGCACCTGGCTTGAATGCTACCGCCGTCAATGCTGAGCGGCCGGTTGTTCTGGCAGAATTGCAAGAACGCAGGGGGCCGCAAACGAAAGTGCAGGATGCTACTCGTGAATTGTTCTTTGCAAACCAGCGGCTGGCGAGCCGTGCCCCGATCGGGACGCCCGAGACATTGGGAGCGGCAACGCCCCAGATGCTGCAGCTTTTTCATCAGCGCTGGTATCGCCCTGAAAACACGGTTGTGGTGATCGCCGGTGACGGCGATCCTGCTGAGTTTGAAAAGCTTCTCAAAAAGCATTTTTCCGATTGGAGCGGAAAAGGCGAGCCGGGGATTGCTCCTGATTTCGGCGATCCTGTCGCTGATGCGGATAGCAGCCGTTTGGTTATCGAACCGACATTGCCGCGTTTCATCTCGCTGGCAACAGTGCGTCCCTGGGAACAGGTAGATGATACAATTGCTTATAATCAGCAGCTGTTGATTGACCTGTTGGCCTTACAGATGATCAATCGTCGATTGGAATCGCGGGCAAGGGCAGGCGGAAGCTATCTGCAGGCCAATGTTAATCAGGATGATGTCAGTCGTTCAGTAGACGGAACATTCGTCAATATTGTGCCACTGACCGACGACTGGGCTGCGGCGTTGAAAGATGTTCGGGCGGTTATTGCCGACGCTACAACGCATGCGCCGTCGGAAGCGGATATTGCGAGGGAAATAGCAGAATTTGATGCCGCTCTTGCGATCGGTGTGGAAGGCTACGCAACGGAGGCTGCACGCAAGCAGGCCGATGATATTGTCAATGCCGTTGATATTCGCGAAACCGTTGCGACACCGCAAACAGCACTTGATGTATTCCGTGACATGCGTGGCCTCTACACGCCTCAACGATTGCTGGAATCGACGCAAAAACTCTTTAGCGGCGTTGCGACACGAGCGCTGCTGACCTCACCGACGGTGGTTGACGATGGGAAAAACAAGTTGGCCACTGCACTTAGCGAAGATGTTAAGGCAGCAAGCAATGCACGGGTTCGTCAGGCTAGCCTTGGCTTTGATGCATTGCCGCGTATTGGGCGTAAGGGGCGGGTGAAGTCCTCCGAGAAAATAAAACGCTTTGATATCGAAAAATTGGTTCTTTCAAATGGCGTTCGGGTTTTGCTTTTCCCGAACAAAGCTGAACGCAACAAGATCATGGTCAATGCCCGATTTGGAAAAGGCTATAGTGGCCTAAATCCAGACGATGAAGGATTGGCCTGGACCGGAGCCATGGCCTTGATGGCCAGCGGCGTCGGTAAACTTGGACAAGAAGAGCTCGACAAAATAACCACTGGTCGCCGGATCGGGTTGGGTTTTGAAATTGATGATGACGCCTATGAGATTAAGTCGGACACACGGGCGGCAGATCTCGAAGACCAGCTCCATCTGATAGCCGCCAAATTGCAGAGACCGCGTTGGGATGATGCTCCGGTCATTCGTGGACGCGCTGCTTCCCTGATTGGCTATGACAGTTTTTCTGCATCTCCTCAGGCGGTATTGCAGCGTGATCTGGAATGGCTTGTGCGCGGCAAGGATCCCCGTTGGAAAACGCCCGATAAGGATGATTTCAATGCGCTGACACCCAAGGCGTTCAAAAAATTCTGGAAGCCCATCTTGGCGAGTGGTCCGATAGAGTTGATGCTATTTGGTGATTTCGACCGGGATGAGGCGGTTGAAGCGGTGCTGAAAACATTTGGCGCACTGCGGAAACGCAAGCCAGACGATATGCCTGATGGCGGGCGGTCACCTATGTTTCCAGAACCAAAGCAGGGTCCAGAAATTTTGGTGCACAAGGGCGATAATGAACGCGCGGCGGCCCTAATTGCTTGGCCAACAGGCGGTGGGCTCGAAAATATTCGTGAAAGTCGCAAGCTGGAGGTACTGGTGTCGATCTTCAATGATCGGATGTTTGAGATATTGCGCTCCAAAGAGGGGGCAAGCTATAGTCCGCAAGTCATTAACAACTGGCCCGTTGCCTTCCAAACCGGCGGCTACATAAGCGCATCCAGCCAACTCACCCCCTCCAATATCGACCGTTTCTATGGCGTCGCGGACTTGATCGCCAAGGACCTGCGCGAAAACCCGGTCAGCCCAGATGAATTGAAACGGATTGTGGAGCCACTGCGCCAATTGATTTCGCGAGCAAGCAGCGGGAACAGCTTCTGGATGAGTCAATTGGAAGGCGCGAGTTTCAATCCCAAGAAGTTTACTGTTCTCCGCACATTGCTCACTGACTATACAGTGATCACACCCGAAGAGGTTCAGCACCTGGCGATAAAATATCTGAAAGATTCGACCAAATGGAAATTGGTTGTCTTGCCTGAGGGAAATAAAAAAGCCGCGACGATGAGAACCGACGCGGCTTCTACCGTGGGATCCCGATAACTCTAGATTGCGTCGACAATCGCAAGCAGCTGGTCATTGGTGGGGCGCTTCTTGAAGTCGCCCGATACTGACTTGGCGGTAATCTTGCCATCCTTGTCGATGACCACAACCGAGGCATAAGGAACCCCGAGCGCCTTGCCTTCGGTATATTGCGGATCACGCAGACCGAATGCATCAATGGCAGCGGAACTCTCATCCGACAGCATATTATAGTCCAGCATCTGGTTCTTCGAGAAGCGGTCCTGGCTATCAACACTGTCATAGCTCACACCATATAGCTTATACCCGCGTTCTTGCAGATCACCGACAATGGCATTGATGCCCTTCAGTTGGGTTTGGCAGAAAGGGCACCATTCCACTGATCGCGTAAACACCAGGACTGCAGCGCCGTCTTCCAAGACTGTGGCCAGTGTTTTCTCTCCATCTGCGGTTTTGAAATTGGCGTCCAAAGGCGCTGTCGCTCCAACCGCAATACCAGCATCAATGCTCGGTACTTCGGCGATTTCTTCCGCCATCCCGGATTCTGCGCTCTCGCTGGCTTCAATTCCTTCTTCGGGTTGATTCTGGGGTTCAGAACAACTCGCAAAAGCGAGTGCAGGGGCCAAAGCCAATAAAGTTGTTTTCCGCTTCAATTTTATACTCCTATGGGTTTCACCGGTTATTCGTCATGCTACGAGATCCGGTTACAGGGGTTGAGATTATTCCTGTGGTGGAAAACGATCAAAACTTGGCATTTCGTGTGCGACTTTTTCCCACGAAATCTGTTCGGCAGTCTGAATATTCATTTCCGGGATATAATTATCAGGTTGATCCAGGGTCGCCGTCTGCACATCAATCATCCCAGGCAAAATATTGGCATTTTTATAGGCAATACCGGTTCCGCAATCCGCGCAGAAATGGCGCTCGGCACCGCCTTGACCTTCGATAGTCTTGAGCGTGCCGGTGGTTAGTGAAAACTCGTCCTGATCCAGCATGATCCAGGCGACCGAGGCTGCGCCGCTGCTTTTCTGGCAGTCCCGGCAATGGCAAATGGATTGATTGATCGGTTCCCCGGAAATTTCATATCTCACCGATCCGCAATAACACCCACCTTCAGCCATTTTTCCCTCCATTAGATCAATATGATAATCCTACAGCACATATTTCGACAAATCCGTGTCTTTTGCAACATCGGAAAGTTGGCTGTCGACATAGGCCGCATCCACCAAAATTGTCTCACCTTTGCGATCTTCCGCATCAAAGCTGATATCTTCCAGAAGCTTTTCCATCACGGTCTGCAATCGTCGTGCCCCGATATTTTCAACTGTTTCGTTCACGTTTGCGGCGATCTGAGCAAGTTTCTCAATAGCATCCTTGGTGACATCTATGGTGACTTCTTCAGTTCCCAACAACGCAATATATTGCTTCGGCAGATTGGCTTTTGTTTCAGTAAGAATGCGAACAAAATCCTCTTCCGTCAGGGCACGCAGTTCCACACGGATCGGCAGTCGACCTTGTAATTCCGGCAACATGTCACTGGGTTTGGATATAGAAAAAGCACCTGATGCGATAAACAATATATGATCAGTTTTCATCGGACCATATTTGGTTGCTACGGTCGTTCCCTCAATAAGAGGTAGCAGATCGCGCTGAACGCCTTCACGGCTAACCGATCCGCCGCGAACATCACTGACGGCAATTTTATCAATTTCATCAAGAAAGACGATACCATTGGATTCGGCATCGGAGATAGCGGCCCGAGCAATGTCATCATCATCAAGACGCTTGTCTGATTCCTCTTCGATCAGTTTGTCCCATGCATCAGCAACCCGCATCTTGCGGCGTTTCATGGCATTTTGACCAAAGGCTTTGCCCATCATATCGGACAGATTTATCATTCCGACTTGGCCAGACATGCCAGGGATATCCATTTGTGTATTGGGTGTATCTTCGACATCAATTTCAATTTCTGTGTCGTTCATATGATTGTCCACAACGCGCTGGCGAAAGCTCTCTCTTGTCGCTTCGCTGGCATTTTCGCCACAGAGGACGTCGAGCAATCGCTTCATGGCTGCATCGCTTGCCGCTTCTCGGACTGCAGAACGCCGACGTTCGCGCTCCAGTCTTACGGCTTCCTCAGCAAGGTCACGGGCAATTTGTTCAACATCGCGCCCGACATAGCCAACCTCTGTAAATTTGGTCGCTTCGATCTTGATAAACGGCGCATCCGCAAGTTTGGCCAGGCGGCGTGAGATTTCCGTTTTACCGCAGCCGGTGGGGCCGATCATCAATATATTCTTTGGTGTCACCTCTTCGCGCAGTTCAGCCGGCAAATTCTGCCGCCGCCAGCGATTCCGTAAAGCCACCGCCACGGCGCGCTTGGCCTCCTTTTGACCGACAATATGTTCATCAAGCGCTTTGACAATGGCCTTGGGAGTGAGTTCGTTGTTCATAAATGTCCAATGTAAGTTTAACTAGAAGAAGCAGATTTGGGGCTTTATTGTTTTTTATCAAGCACAATGCATCGCATTTGCTATCGCACGATGGCCGTTGATGATCCTGTCTGCAATTTCACGATCCGGCTCCAGGTTGGTTTTCTGGGCTTCGCTTGTTCCGCCAAGAATGACTCCGTCGGAACGAGGAAACATATACAGACCATTTGTTGCGGTATAGGCGTAGTCAAGCTCAGGTTGAGGCAACAGAACTGCAAGCTGTCCACGCAAAGCTATGAGTTCGTCATCACCGAACAGCAATTTGGCACCCAGACCTGTGCAATTAAAAATCAGGCCCTCGGGTAACTCCGACAGCTGGCTGCGTTCCGAAAAATGTCGTACTTTGATCTTGCCGCCAGAGATCAGGATATCACGTTGCAGTTCGCGCAATAGTCGTGCGGGTTCGATGAACATGGCGTTCCAAACTCTTCCATATTGCGAGCCGAACGGGTTCTGTTCGCTGCTCAGTTCTCGCATGGCTGGCAGCATGGATCGGATTAGCATGTCCGTGCGGCCCATCGCGGTTGGCGAAGAAGATAACTCATAGTTCGGCATCCAGCGCACACCATACCGCTCTCCAGCCAGCAGCTGGTAACGATGATAGCTATATTCTGCGGCTGCAACAAATTGCTGCCGAAAGGCGGAGGTCACTGCGGAGTGCTGAAAAACCGTGCTTGGATACCATTGGCCGCCAGCAATGTTTGAGGTTGTTAACGGTGGCAACTTGCTGGTGTAAATCGTAACGGGATATCCCGCTTCCTGTATTAACCGGGCCGTTGTCAATCCCATGATACCGGCGCCAAGTACCGCAACAGGGCCTTGATGACCGGGAAGTCCCAGATCGACCGCCAAGCGTGAGCTTCCCCAGCCCAGAGTGATTCCGCCGCCGCCGTGACCGTAATTGTGAACGATTTGTTTGTCGCCAAACGGTTCACGCCGGACGACAAATCCTGACCTGCGAAAAGGCCTAAGTCCAACCAGCTCGCGAATGACCCGGTTTTGCGTTGAACGCACGCGCGGCAGGCAATTTGGTGACTGTAGTGACAGGGCAGGGCGACCGGCCGTCATACATCCGGACAAAGCGGTTGCACCAAATAGCGATGCGCCACTGGCGATTAATGTTCTGCGATTGAGGGGCGTTGTTGCTAACACGGCCCGAACAATAGGTGGTTATCCGTTGCTGTCCAGTATTTCGACTGTCACTTGATCATTTGTGTAGACGCAAACATCGGCGGCGATTGCCATAGCTTTTCGTGCAAGCTTTTCCGCATCTTTTTCATAGTCGATCAGGGCTCTAGCGGCAGCCAAAGCGTAGTTACCACCTGAACCGATCGCCGCAATCCCTTGTGTTGGCTCCAGTACATCACCATTGCCGGTAAGAATCAGCGTCACATCCTTATCGGCTACGATCATCATAGCCTCCAGATTGCGCAGATATTTGTCGGTGCGCCAGTCTTTGGCCAACTCAACTGCGGCGCGCATCAACTGACCGTTATGGCGTTCCAACTTCGCTTCCAAACGCTCGAATAGCGTGAATGCATCAGCCGTAGCGCCTGCAAAGCCGCCAATAACGGATCCATCATGTAATTGCCGAACTTTACGCGCATTGGGTTTCATGACCGTCTGTCCCATGGAAACCTGACCGTCACCAGCGACGATCACTTTCCCATTTTTACGGACGGAGACTATGGTGGTGCCATGCCATTGTTGCATGCCATGTTGCTGATTTTCTGTCATAAACCGGATATGGGAAATATGATGGCCATGTGCAACCATTGGTGCGCGTGCATAGAATTATTTAGAGATATTCGATAACAAAGCAAAAAAAATGGCGACCAAAAGGCCGCCATTTTAAATTAGATTAGCACCTGAATTCAGGGGCTTGTTGGATCATCGTCGCTGCCGTCGGCTGCGATAATGATGCCGCCGATTACTGCGGCAGCGGCGAGAACAGCAATGATGATGCCCGATCCGCCTTCAAGATTTTCTGCTTTATCTGAAGCTGCATCAGCACGAACAGGCTGAGAAACTTTAGAAACTGGCTGAGCAGCCTGTGCAAAGACAGGTGTAGCAACCAGAGCTGAGGCTGCAACAGCAGCCATACCAATTTTACCGAAACGCATAATATGCTCCTTTAGGGTTTCGCATTTCACTCAATACGAAAGGCCCACTGCCATAACAATTGTTTGAAATCAACCACATTCATCGTTGTCGGATCGAATTTTGGAGGTTGTTGCAAAGATCACACAATCATTAGATTACCTTGCGATTGAGCCATATATTGGCTGTTTTATCTGGAGTATTCGTCAGATTTGACTCCATAGCTGCAAATGGTCCGATATGGATGTGTTTTTCCACTCGATCATATTGCGGCCTTTGCTTCTCCATTGGGGAGGTTGGCTGCCGCTATCTTGTACCAGATCGGAACAAGCGGATCGGCGATGGTTTTTTCGATGGATTTCATGGCTAACAAATTGTTAATAAATACCCATGAAGCAAAAAAGAACCCGGTCGCTCGTACTTCGCAATGAGGGTGCTAGGCATCCTTTTCGCCTAAGTCTTCCAATGGAAGCTCTGGTGTCACCCCAGCAGGAAGTCGCTGCGGAAGAGACCGCAGCGATGCCAAAAAAATGGCTCAACGAAGATGCAAGTCTCTTCGCGCTCAGTTTTTCGGCCTTTTTTACCGCATTCTATCTATTCATTTTTTGAAGGCTGCCAGGACCTCGGTTTAGTCGCAGGCAAGATGCAATTGCTGGCCCAGCCAGGCGGCAACGACACACATACCTGCTACGAGAAGCAATTGTTCGGTTGTCGAAACACCGAGAAGACTGAGTCCTAGTGCGGCCAGGGCACCCAGGACCATGCATCCGGAATTGACGACATTATTTGCGGCAATTGTCCTTGCAGTCTCGCTAATATCAACGGTGGTAGTCAAAAAGGCATAAAGCGGAACCACAAACATACCGCCAAAAATTGCGACGCCTGCAAGCGTGCCCAGCAACGCCCATGCTCCATCATGCATAATAAAAGTTCCGAATGTATATAACTCACCATTTGGCAAACCCTCCCAACCCCGAGCGATGAAGAAGAGTATGATAACGAAACCGCCCATTGCGAGGACGCTAAAGGGCGCATAGCGTGCAGAAACTTCGCTGTTTAGCAATCGGTTTATCAGGATAGATCCAATAGCGATGCCGATGGAGAATACGCCAAGGAACAGGCTAGCGACAGCCGGTGTGGACGTAAGAACATTCTCGACCAGAGGAGGGAACTGGATGATCAGCACCGAGCCAATGGTCCAGAAAAAGCTGATTGCGATTATCGCAAGAAAGAGTCTGCGGATATGCAGGGTGGCAGAGATAAGTTTGATAGATGATCGGACAAAATTGAAGTCAATTTTTTCAACCGTTTTTTGTGGTGGTGCGCTTGGTAAATATTGAGCGCCAATTCTACCGACAACCGCCACAATAAGGACTGAGATAACAGCCAGTTCAACGCCATTCCCATTGCGGTCAATAATGATACCTCCCAAAATCGTTCCGGCCAATATCGCAATATAGGTGCCTGCTTCTACCAAACCGGTTCCCGCTAACACTTCATCCTTTCCCAGATGCTGCGGTAAAATTGCATATTTGATCGGACCGAAAAATGTGGATTGCAGGCCCAGCAGGAACAGTGCTGTCAGCATGATTGGAATTGATTGTATCCACAGTCCAATGCCGCCAATAATTGCGATTGCAATCTCTAATGTTTTTACCAGCCTGGTGATGCGTGCCTTGTCGTAATTGTCGGCAAGTTGGCCAGCGAGTGACGAAAACAGGAAAAAGGGCAATATAAAAATACCCGATGCCAGTGCGTTGAATTGGAAATCCTGCGCTGGATCTTTGTAAATGCCGTAGGTGACCAAGATCACCATCGAAAATTTGAACAAATTGTCGTTAAATGCGCCGAGCAGTTGTGTGACAAATAACGGCCAGAAACGGCGTTTGGCCAATAGTCTAAGGGCTGGTGTCATTTTTGGAGTTTTCCTGTTGTTTCGCGTGGTCAGACAGGGGATTAGACTGGTCGCCACCCTAACGATGTTGTCCGATAGCGCAAGGCGTTGAATATCCGAAAATTTCGTCGTAAATGCGCTTAGGATAAGGATGCCATTTAACTTTGCGTCAAACCTCGTTATGGGAGCGGGCAATATGTTGAATCTTCCAAATATTTTGACGCTCTCGCGGATATTTACCGTGCCTTTTCTAGTTGGTCTGCTGTGGTGGCCAGACTGGAAACTCGGTTATTTGCTGGCGACCGTCCTTTATGCCTTGATGGCGATCACGGACTACTTTGATGGCTATCTTGCTCGATCCCAGGGAACAGTCTCAAAGCTTGGAATATTTCTTGATCCGATTGCGGATAAAATCATGGTCGCTTCGGTCATCCTTATCCTTTGTGCAACAGGGGATATAGAAGGCTATAACGTTATTGCCGCACTGATCATATTGCTGCGGGAAATTGCAGTGTCCGGGCTGCGCGAATTTCTGGCGGGCCTGCAAGTCAGTGTGCCGGTTTCCCAGCTGGCCAAATGGAAAACCACCTTCCAACTGATTTCGTTGGGCGCTTTGATATTGGCAGGTGGGTTGCCGCATTTTGAGTTTATCCAAACTGTCGGAATCTGGACGCTTTGGGCCGCAGCGATATTGACGCTTATAACGGGCTGGGACTATCTTCGTGTCGGCTTGAAGCACATGGACTAATATTCATCAATAATGTCAAAGCAACTCAACATCGTCTATTTCGCATGGGTAAAGGAACGGCTGGGCCGAGACCATGATATCGTCGACTGTCCTGATGGCATCGGCACCATTGGCGAACTTCTGGAATATCTGAAAGACAAGGAAGCGGTTTATCGGGATGTTTTTTCCGATACAGAGAGGCTTCGGTTTGCTCTTGATCAAGATTTTGTCAGGCTGGATGCCACTTTTGATGCAGCGAAGGAGCTGGCGATATTTCCGCCGGTAACAGGCGGATGATCAAGATCCGGATATTGGAAGATGATTTTGATGCCGGATCGGAAATTTCCCAATTGGCTGGTCTTGGTGGCGGAGCGGTAGCCAGTTTTGTCGGTCAAGTACGAGGTGATGGCTCGTTATCGGCATTGGAACTGGAACATTATCCGGCGATGACCGAGAAGGCCTTGCGCAAAATCGCTGATTCGGCCGATCAGAAATGGGATTTGCATGGAGTTACCGTGATTCACAGGATCGGGCGATTGCAATTGGGTGAACAGATTGTGCTGGCCTGTACGTGCTCGGATCATCGGCAGGCAGCGATCGAAGCGTGTTCTTACATCATGGATCAGCTCAAGACAGTGGCGCCATTCTGGAAAAAAGAGATAATGCAAGATGGTACCGAAAACTGGGTAGAGGAACGCCAATCAGATATTGATGCCGCATCAAGTTGGGATCATTGAACCGATTTGTCTGTAACCCAGCTTTGGCCTTGGCGCATAATTTCCGCCAGAAGGCGAAACTCGTCCTTCCGCGGGCTGTTTTTCCGCCAGACCAGAGCGATATCGCGAAAGGCATGATCGGATTTGAGCGGGCGCGCGAGTATTTCGGTATCAGCCAATATACCGCTATCAATAGCCATTTTCGGCAACAGGGTTAGCCCTAGTCCATTGTCGACCATCTGCACCAAAGTATGAAGCGACGTGCCCATCATCCGTGCCGAGGCACGAAGTTCTGGCCGATTGCAAGCAGCCAGAGCGTGGTCCTTCAAACAATGTCCGTCTTCCAATAGCAAGAGCCGATTTTCATCAATAAGCGCTGGATCGACAAGTTGGGGCGGGTCGCGCGGATCATCCTTCGGAAAGGCTATGAGAATTTCGTCATTGAACAACAATTCTGATTCTACGTCACCGCAAGCGAAAGGCTGGGCCAGCAAAACACAATCGACTTGACCATGGCTAAGAGAATCACAGGCCGCCTGACTGGTTTCTTCTTTGAGATATAATTTGAGCTCTGGTCGCTCTGTTCGCAGGCGCTTTAGAAGTTTCGGCAGAAGAAAAGGGGCGATCGTTGGAATGACGCTCATCCGAATGTCACCAGCCAGCGGCTGGCCAGCGGAGCGGGCCATGTCAGTCAGTTCTTCGGCTTCACGCAATATGCGATGGGACTTTTCCACCATTTTTTTGCCAAGCTCCGTAAAGCGGACTACGCGACGGGTGCGTTCCACCAGCATGATGTCGAGAAGCGTTTCCAGCTCTTTGATGCCGGCCGATAATGTGGATTGCGTAACATAGCAGGCTTCCGCCGCTCGCCCGAAATGGCCATGTTCTTCCAGTGATACTAGATATTGCAGCTGTTTGAGTGTTGGCAGGTAATTTGAAATCATTCATTCCTTCGATGAGTTTTTGAATAATAATTCATTTTTATGATGAATGCGAGGGGAAAAATGGCCTTTCCAAATAGGTTGCAAGAAAGGACTGGAAATATAATGGTCGGGCCACTAACTTAAGACATGTAAAATCGCCGGAGAAAAACATGTTTCGCGACCTGGGTGAATATTTGGATTCAATAAAAGCGCGGGACCCTGCTCCTCGCTCCCGCTGGGAAGTACTGCTCTATCCCGGCGTATTGGCGGTCGGATTGCATCGTGTTGCGCATTGGTTGTTTAAGGGCGAACTCTATTTCTTTGCGCGTTTTGTAAATCATATTTCACGCCTGTTCACAGCGATTGATATTCATCCCGGAGCAAAAATCGGACGTCATCTGTTCATTGACCACGGTTTTTCGGTGATCGGTGAAACCGCAGAAATTGGCGATAATGTGACCATCTATCAATGTGTTACTTTAGGCGGAACTAATCCGACCAATGGCGTGGGTGGTAAACGCCATCCGACGATAGATGATGGTGCGATTCTGGGGTCCGGCGCGCAGATATTGGGACCGATAACTGTCGGCAAGAGATCGCGTATTGGTGCCAATGCCGTGGTTACTCAGGACGTACCTGAGGGAGCGACTATGGTCGGTGTGCGCGCGCGTCCTACATTGGTTCAGGTAGAACAATATCAGGAAGAATTCACCCCGTACGGAACGCCTTGCAGCGAGGTTTTCGATCCTTCAACACAGAAGCTCGAAATCCTCCAATGTGAGATGGAGCGGCTGCAAAAACGTATTGCTGCTTATGCAGAGGGACGTGACAAGGCGGACGGTGACAAATCAGAAAGTAAACGAGACAGCGCCTGATGCGTTCTGACAATTCCAACGTTTCATCTTTTCCCAGTAAAACCGAAACCCCTATTCAGGTGGGATTTGAACGCAAAGAGATGGAACGCATTTTCAATCTCTATGGACGGATGGTCGCAGCTGGACACTGGCGGGATTATGCTTTGGATATGGGGAAGGACGCAGCGATTTTTGCGGCCTTTCGCCGGACATCAGAACGGCCTCAGATGCGGATTGAAAAGCGCCCGGCTAATCGCAACAAACAAGGTATATGGACGCTGCATGGTGAGCATGGTCAGATATTAAAGCGCGGTCATGAACTTGCCGGCGTGCTTGCCCCTATGGAACGCCGTTTGATGAAACTGGTTGCGGAATAAGCCTGTTTCGTCAGAAATCCCTGCTTCTGAAATGTTCGTAAAAAAACTGAAACAAAAAAGACGTTTTTTCGAAACGTAACCATCATAGAGCCGACACCAATCATTCAAGATATGGTCTGGGAATTCTATGACGATGAAAATTAAATCTACACTCACAGCCGGCGCAGCAATTCTGGCATTGCTGCCCAGTCAGGCTTTTGCAGCTCAGATTTCTAGCGAACAAGCAGCAGCGCTTTTGGAACGATTGAACCAGCTGGAGCAGGAAGTAGTGAGTCTCCGTGCGCAGCTTGGTAATGTGGAGACGGTGCAGCAAAAGCAAAGCGAACAGGTCGCCGCGGTTGAGAAAGTGGCGCAGACCAAAGAAAAGACCAGCATCAATTTCAAGGGTGCTCCCGAAATCAAAACCGACGATGGTTGGAGCTTCAAACCGCGTGGTCGTATTCTCTATGATTTCAACAATCTTTCATCCGTGCCCTCGACAATTGATATTCCTGGCGAAGGCTTCTCCAACGAAGCACGCCGGGTTCGCTTGGGCGTTCAAGGTAAGATACCTGGTGGATTCGGCTACAAACTTGAAGCCGATCTTCTGGATGGTGTGGAAATAACGGACGCCTATCTGGATTATAAAGACGGCGGTCTGACGGTGACTGTCGGGCAGCATAATACTTTCCAGTCGCTGGAAGAATTATCGAGCAGTAACGACACCAGTTTTATTGAACGATCAGCCTTTACCGATGCCTTCGGTTTTGAGCGTCAGGTCGGTATTTCAGCAGCTTACAAAACGGGTGATCTCCTGTTGCAAGGTGGTGTTTTTACCGACAATATCGATGATCTGAGCGATGGCAATGACAGCATCGGCCTCGACGGGCGTGTTGTTTTTGCGCCGAAACTGGGTGATGCACAGCTTCATCTTGGCGGCTCTGTCCATTGGAAGGATCTGGGCGACGAAATTGATTCACTGCGCTATCGTCAACGCCCTCTGATTCACAGCGTGGATACGCGGTTCATCAATACGGGTAATATCGATGCTGAAGAGCAGCTAACCTATGGTCTTGAAGCGGCGGTTATATCTGGTCGTTTCCACGCTGCCGCGGAAACCCACTGGGCAAAGGTTAGCCGGCCTGGATTGGCCAACCCAACCTTCTTTGGCGGTTCGGTCGAAGCTGGCTTGTTCCTGACAGACGACAAGCGGGAATATCGAGGCGGTGTTTTCAAAGGTGTGAAGGTAAAGAACCCCGTCGGTTCCGGCGGTTCTGGCGCCTGGCAAGTGAATGTGCGTTATGACCGGCTTGATCTAACCGATGCGGGCGTTATCGGCGGTACGCAGGATGGTTACATGGCTTCATTGATCTGGACACCAGTCAACTATGTCCGCTTTCTAGTGAACTATGGCCATTTGTCTTATGGCAATGCGCTGGGCATCGTGACCGGCGCACCAGAGGATTACTCGGTCGATGTTATCGGAGCGCGGGCGCAAATTGCGTTCTAGTGATAGCAGACAAAACATAAAAGAAGGCCGGTTTAACCCGGCCTTTTTTGTATCCAACGGTGGCAATGGCTCAAGCCGCTTCGGTATCCAGTGCATATCCGGCGGAACGTACGGTTCGAATGATATCCGGACGCTGGTTTGCATTCAAAGCTTTGCGGAGACGACGGATATGCACATCAACGGTCCGCAATTCTATATCGCTATCCTGACCCCAGACACTGTCGAGCAGACGCTCGCGGGAGAATACCCAATTGGGGTGTTCCAGAAAATGGCGCAAAAGACGAAACTCTGTTGGGCCAAGCGGTATGGTATCGCCACTGCGTTTCACCTTATGACCAACAGTGTCCATTTCCAGATCGCCAAAGGCCAACTTCTCTCCTGCTAGGGCAGGGCGAACGCGCCGTAACACGGCTTTGACCCGTGCGATCAGTTCGCGTGGGCTAAACGGCTTGGTGATGTAATCATCTGCCCCGGTTTCCAATCCGCGGATCTTGTCCTCTTCCTCGCCACGTGCAGTGAGCATGATGATGGGGATATTCGCTGTTTCCGGTGAACGGCGCAGACGCCGGCATACTTCAATGCCAGAAAGATTCTCGATCATCCAGTCGAGTAAAATGACGTCAGGGCGATTTTCTTTGACCAACAGAAGGGCTTCCTCACCGTCTGCCGTGTGAATGACATCATATTCTTCTTTTTTGAAATTCCATGAGAGCAGCTCCGCCAGTGCAGCATCGTCTTCAACCAGTAAAAGCTTTGCGTTGGACATTATTCGCTATCTCCGCTCGGTTCCTCCAGAAGATCAGTTGGGTTTTCGCCGCGATCACGTTCCGGCATCGGTTCGCCCTTGGCAGCGAAATAGACCATTTCCGCCACATTGGTTGCATGATCGCCTATTCTTTCCAGGTTCTTGGCGATAAAAAGCAGATGTGCGGCTTCCCCAATATCTTTCGGGTTTTCGATCATATAGGTGATCACAGACCGAAAAATGCTGGTGTAGAAGTCATCGACGATTTGATCCCGTTCACTGACTTCCAGTGCAAGATCCGCATCGCGCCGCGCAAAGGCCTCGAGAGAATCGCGCACCAGTTGTGAAGCAATATTCGACATGGACGGCAGCAGGGACGCGGGACCCAGTTTATGGGTGCTGGCGATTACCGGTACACGCTTTGCGATATTCTTCGCGTAGTCGCCTATCCGTTCGACAACTCCCGATATTTTGAATGTCGCAATCAACTCGCGCAAATCATCTGCCATCGGTGCCCGCAAGGCGATGGTCTGGAAAGTCAGATCATCAATGCGTTTCTCCAGATCATCGATCAGCTTGTCTTCTGCGACAACTTCTTCGGCCAGCTTCAGGTCGTGCTTTTCCAAAGCGCGCATCGCCTTGGAAATGGCCTGCTCGCTACGACCGCCGATTTCCGCGACCATGCCGCGCAATTCGTTAATGTCGGTGTCAAAGGCTTTGACGGTATGTTCTGCGCCGCTATTTGGCATCTGTCGGGTTCCTTCCCCTATTTGGGCTGCTATCCGTAGCGTCCGGTAATATAATCTCTCGTTTTTTCTTCCGTGGGATTGGTGAATATGTCCGATGTTACGCCATATTCGACCAGTGTTCCCAAATGGAAAAAGGCGGTCCGTTGCGAGACACGGGCAGCTTGCTGCATATTGTGCGTCACGATAACGATAGCGTATTTCCCGCGAAGCTCATGGATCAGCTCTTCAATCTTGGCCGTAGCTATGGGGTCAAGCGCAGAGCAGGGTTCATCCATCAGGATGACTTCGGGATCGACCGCAATTGCGCGCGCAATGCATAGTCTTTGCTGTTGGCCGCCAGACAATGCGGTTCCGCTATCCTGCAACCGGTCCTGCACTTCGCCCCACAAACCTGCGCGTTGAAGTGAAGTTTCGACGATATTGTCCAGTTCATCCTTACTGCTGGCAAGCCCGTGAATGCGTGGGCCATAGGCGATATTATCATAGATGGACTTGGGAAAAGGATTTGGTTTTTGAAAAACCATGCCAACCCGCGCGCGCAACTGTACAACATCCATCTGAGGCGCATAAATATCCTCACCTTCGAGGGTGATGTCACCAGTGACTTTAGCGATTGGTATCGTGTCATTCATCCGGTTCAAACAGCGCAGGAAAGTCGACTTCCCGCAGCCAGAAGGACCGATGAATGCCGTGACGTTATCCATGGTCACATCAATCGAAACGTCTTTAATGGCCTGTTTCTCGCCATAGAAAACATCCACATTGCGGGTGGTCATTTTCAGAGGCCCATCGCCGGCAGAGATGGCGGATGCTGCGGAATCGGTCATAGTCGAACTTTCACTGGAACTGGTGCTATCGAGTAACTCGGTCATATTATCATCTACCAGCGGGTTTCAAAACGATTGCGCAAATAAATGGCAAGAGCGTTCATTGTGAGAAGGAACAGAAGCAAGACGATTATCGCAGCAGAGGTTTTCTCCACGAAACCGCGATTCACTTCATCGGACCAGAGAAAAATCTGCACCGGAAGAACGGTCGCGGGCTCAACAATGCCACCTGGCGGCGTTGCGATAAAGGCGCGCATGCCGATCATCAACAGCGGCGCAGTTTCACCGAGCGCACGAGCCATACCGATTATCGTACCGGTCAGGATGCCGGGCAGGGCGAGCGGTAAGACATGATGGAAGACAACCTGCATTTGACTGGCACCGATCCCTAAAGCGGCCTCTCGAATGGATGGCGGAACGGCTTTGACAGCATTGCGCCCTGAAATAACAATCACCGGCATGGTCATGAGAGCCAAGGTCAAACCACCAACCAATGCGGCGGACCGCGGCAATCCAAAGAGATTGAGGAACACGGCTAAGCCAAGTAAGCCAAAGATTATCGATGGAACCGCAGCAAGGTTATTGATCGAAACTTCAATCAGGTCGGTAAAACGGTTCTTTGGTGCATATTCTTCGAGATAGAGCGCTGAAAGCACGCCGATCGGGAAAGCAATCAACAATGTGATGAACATGGTGATTAGCGAGCCTTTAAGTGCTCCCCATATCCCCACCTGCATGGGATCTGTTGCGTCGGAATTGCTTAGGAAATTCCAGTTGAATCCAGTGCTCAACTGGTCGCTCAGTTCAGTGACTTTTGCTTCTGCCAAAGCACTGCCATCACCCTTATACGCAACATCAATTTCTGACTCTGCTGGAAGATAGAAGGTGGTTTTTGTCTCAACAATGTCCGGATCGCTCAAAATCGCCGCGCTGACCGCTTGCCAGCCACCCCCAGAGAACAGCGCGCTGCCTTCGTCTCCATATTGAATCTCGACGCTGGTGTTCACAATATCCCGGACGCCTAGTGTCCGAAGATTGGCTTCTCCATTGGCGCCTTCAAACTGACTTGCCGAGGCACCGCCGGTCATTGCCGGAAAATCTATCTCAACCGGTAGCTCGGTTTGGGTGAAGCCGCGAAGTCCGTTGCCGACCATGACGATCAATAGAAAGGCAAGGAACCCTGCAGATAAAATAATCGCGCCCAGACCCAGTGCTTTAAACCGTCGCTCAGCGGCATAGCGCTTGCGAATGCGGGTTTGCATGGCATTGCTATGCCAGTCGGTCGGATTGCGTTCTTCCACCAAGGCGGTCGTGCTATTCATAAGCTTCCCGATATTTCTTCACCACTCTCAATGCGATGAGATTGAGCAGCAAGGTCACGATAAACAGCACCAGTCCAAGCGCAAATGCCGCTAGCGTCTTGGGACTATCAAACTCCTGGTCGCCGGTGAGCAATTGCACGATCTGGGTGGTCACTGTTGTAACACTGGAAAACGGGTTAGCCGTCATGTTCGCGGCTAAGCCTGCGGCCATCACCACGATCATCGTTTCACCGATAGCCCGACTAACCGCCAGCAATACTCCGCCCACAACGCCCGGCAAAGCTGCGGGGATCAGAACTTTCTTAATGGTTTCGCTATTCGTGGCGCCCATGGCCAAAGAACCGTCGCGCATGGCGCTGGGCACCGCAGCAATGCTGTCGTCGGCCATCGACGATACGAACGGGATGATCATGATTCCCATAACCACACCAGCCGCTAGAGCAGATTCTGACGAGGCCCCGGAAATCCCGATAGAAACGGCAAAATCGCGTAAGGCAGGCGCAACCGTCAAGGCAGCGAAATAGCCATAGACCACCGTAGGAACGCCAGCGAGAACTTCCAATATCGGCTTCATCCAGGCGCGGAATTTGGGCGGAGCATATTGAGTGAGATAGATTGCGCTCATTAGGCCTAGCGGAATCGCAACGATCATCGCGATGATTGCACCAATGAACACGGTGCCCCAAAATAAGGGGATGGCGCCGAACCCGGTTTCTCCGCGAGGACCCGCTACCGCTTTTGGGTTCCATTCTGTGCCGAAGAGAAAGTCGATGGGCGAAACCATCGAAAAAAAGCGCGCTGATTCAAAAATCAACGAAGCAAATATGCCGACTGTTGTGATGGTTGCGATGAGCGATGCGAGAAGCAGCGTCATCATCGTTATCCGCTCAATCTTGGTCCGTGCCCTTAGTTCCGGCTTCAATCTCAGCCAGGAATAAGCACCGCCCGCAAAGACCAGCAATAGCGCTGCAATTGCGCCCAGTGTCTGGTAATAGGAGATTGCGGTCTTATAGGGCTCGACCATCGACTGGGAAAGCGGGTTAAACGCTTTGACTTGTTGGCCAGACGCGATTGAACGCGCTTCCGCCAATATCGATCCACGGGCAAATGCGTCTTGCGGTAACTGTTCGGCAGCCGGACTGGCAAGCGCCGCATCCGTTATCAGTGCGGGGCTGGTGATGTTCCAGACGAGCAAAAAAAGCAGGGCAGGGCCGATGGCCCAAAGTGCAACATACCAACCATGGTAATTGGGAAGCGAATGGACCTCCCCCCTTTTTTTACTGTCCGTTAAAAAGCGGTTCGCTTTAACACGGCCAAAAAACCAAGCCATGCCTCCAAGGACGATGATCAGTAAGAAGAGAATGGAGCCTGTCACGGTAGAAAACTGATCCTTGATTCGGAATATGTAGAAGCGCGGTGCGAGGCATCGTCCTTAGTACCCCGCACCGCGATTAACAATTACTTCAGTTCAGTACCGGTCAAAGTTGGCATATTTTTTACAGTATCAGCCATTTGGGCACGAATGTCATCCGGCGAAGCAATGAGGCCGGCTTTAATCAGGTAACCATCCGATCCGCCTGCGTTGACAAATTCAGTGAGATATTCCTGAAGACCAGGGATTACACCAACATGTTGTTTCTTGGCATAAATATAAAGCGGACGGGCACCTGGATATTCGCCTGACGCAATCGCTTCATAGGCAGGTTCGACATCGGATACCGCAACGCCGCGAACGGAGTCGGTGTTTTCCTCGAGGAAGCTATAACCAAAAATTCCGAGGCTATTTGGATTGGCTTTCAGCTTTTGGACGATCAGATTGTCGTTTTCGCCGGCATCAATATAAGCGCCATCGGCACGGACATCGTGGCAGATGGCGTCATATTCGTCTTCATCTGTGTCTTTTAGCGCCTTGGTTGTGGCATCGGTTTTACAACCGACTTCCATGATCAATTCTGTCAACGCATCCCGGGTGCCTGATGTCGATGGAGGACCGTAGACACTGATTGCGATATTGGGGAGCGAAGGATCAATATCCGACCAGTTCTTCGTCTCGTTCTTTTTGCCAAATGGACGTTCGGCAATGGCTTTGTAAATCTGCGTTGGCGTCAGCTTAATCGCTGGGCCTTCATTGGCTTGGGCAATCGCAATACCATCAATGCCGATCTGAACCTCAACAACGTCGGTAACGCCATTTTCTGCGCACATTTCAAATTCGGAAGCCTTCATCCGCCGGGATGCATTGGCAATGTCGGGTGTGTTGGCGCCTACACCTGCACAGAATAGCTTCATTCCGCCGCCCGTTCCGGTTGATTCCAGTATCGGCGAGGTATTTGCACCGCCCGCGCTAAATTGCTCAGCAACGGCTTTAGCAAAAGGGAAAACAGTCGAAGAACCGACAATCCGAACTTCACTGCGTGTTCCACCTTGTCCGCCGGAAGCTTGATCCTGACATGCCGCCAAGGCGAGTGTTGATACCGCCAATAGAGCGATTTTCTTAAACATTATGCTGTCCCCGTTATCTGTGGAGTGTTGATATATTGGTCAAGAATCGGTTCTGATTTCTGACCGGATGGGCACCGTTTAAAAGTAGGCAGTGTCCTATTGGTTACAGATTTATGACAGATATGTTACGGATGCGGCATCAGGATCGCTGGATGATTTGATCACCGGTAGAAAAATCGTGACTGTCGTGCCGATTCCTTGCTCACTGGTCACTTCCATCCTGCCGCCATGGCGCTCTGTAATATGTTTGACAATCGCTAGGCCCAATCCGGTCCCACCTATTGATTTACTGCGTCCCTTATCGACCCGGTAGAAGCGTTCGGTTAGCCGGGGAATATGTTCGGCTGCGATTCCGTCTCCCTGATCGGTGACTGAAAGTCGCAGCATCGAACCAGTGCGATTGGGTTTAACCGAAACCGTTACGGTCCCGCCACGCCGCCCGTATTTATAAGCGTTGCTAACCAGATTGTGGAGCAGCTGAGACAATTGTGCATGATCACCCTGAACCATCGGCAAGTTGTCAGGTGCTGAAACAACAAAATTGTCATCCTTTTTGGTGCGGCCATTGAGAAAAACGGTTTTCACCTCTGCCACCAGTTCCGTCAGATCAACCGGTTCCGAAGGCAGTTGGTATTTTTCTGCTTCGATGCGCGACAAAGACATCAGGTCTTCGACCAGGCGCTGCATGCGGTCGGCTTCCTGGTACATGATAGCCAAAAAACGGGCGCGTGTGTCTTCATCTTTGCCAGCTTCCGGGTTTTCCAGAGTTTCGATAAAGCCTTTTATCGCCGCCAGCGGCGTACGCAATTCATGACTTGCATTGGCAACAAAATCAGTGCGCATGCGTTCTGCAGCATAGCGACTGCTTTGGTCAGAAAGCTGGACCAGTTTCAAACCATCGCCCAAAGCGTGAATACGCAATTCCCAACGTTGATCCGCGCTGCCGACGCCGACCAGCAAAATGGGTTCACCGCTATGCTCGGCATTGGGATTGGCTAATCGATCTGCGGCTGCCGGGTGACGGATGGCGACCCGAACGTCCTCACCGATAATATGATCGCCGAGAAAATTTCGCGCTGCCGGATTGGCAGCGGCTACTTTGGCATTGCGAATGAGCAGAATCGGATCCGTGATCGGATCTATCACATCCTGATAAGCTTCGGCTCTGCCCTGAAATAAAATCCGCTTTTTCTGGCGCTCCAACGCGCTGAAGTCCGGCTGAGCCGGTGCATGGTCTTCCAGTGCTATAATTGCCAGAGAAACAACGCCAAAGGCCGACATGATGATGATTTTCATCAACGCGCCCGATGTTTGTGCAGCAAGAACCGCTCCTCCAATGATCAGAAGAATCGCAAGAATCAGGCGAAAGGGAGAAATTGTGTTCATATTGGCCGTTGCGATGAAATTCGGTGGCTATGTTTAGGCGGGTTTTCGCAAAAACAGCAATGGCAATGTCAGTTTTGAACCCGATTATATCGTTTTGGTCAGTTGGCGGCCTTTGTGCCGTTAAGGAATCTGGCCGGTTTGTCCCGATTATGGACGACAGAGTGGACGGGCGACTGTTTACTCGCATTTAAAGGATTTTCGCTCTAAGGGCGACATTCAGAGGAAATTATTACGCTATGACAGACAGTCTAAACCAGAATGATAGATCATCGGGGACAACCGACGATTCTGAAAATGCTGCGATTGTCACACGCCGCCGTGCGCTGATGATGGGGGCTGTGACGGCTTCTGCGGTTGTCAGCATCAAGCCCGCTTTGGCGCAGACCGCTGGTTCGGTACTAAACTGCGAGATCGCGGTTCCTGGAAATCACGCTGCTGGCGGATATATTGGTCCAGACGGAAAAATTGTATCACCCGACACGCCGGGCGCATTTCCGCCCGCAGGCCGGAATTTTACCGGGGAAGAAGTGAAGCGGGCAATGAATGGCCGGTCTCTTCCCGGCACATCTTACGATCAGTCGAAAGCCTATGTGAACTATATCCGGCGTCTCCAGTCCGGGCAAAGCGGCTTCACCTGCTACGCGTCTCTGCAGATGCCGCGATAGTTTTGCGCTGATTTTTGGTTTCAAAGCCAATGCTTATTAACATATTCATGCTAACGGCTTTTTCGAACGAATTGCCGTGATCAGGGATAGTGTAACAGCCAATGAGCCAGCTTTATCGCGCCGCAGCCTCTGAAGGGCTGATCCAGCATCCGCTGGACAGTATGACGCTGGTTTATCAGAAATCATCGGGTATCACGCATATCGTAGCTGATCCCGTGCCGGCGATATTGACCGTTATGGGAGAACAGGCTCTGACAGCCGTCGATATCGCAGGCAGATTGTCCGATCGCTATGATCTCGAGGATAGCGGTGACACCGCTGAAATCGTGCTGGCAAGGCTTGTTGAACTATGTTCGCTTGGTCTCGTGGATAAGGTTTAGGCACGGTGGCGCGCATGCATCAGCTTTATCTGACTGTCGGGCCGACACGATATCGGCTGGTCTCTGCTTGGCAGCGGCCGCTCGATCAGTTGGCAGCTCTCTACCAGAATTACCCAGTTTCGCAGGACGGTTACGCAGATTTCACCGTGCGGTTGGAGCCTGAAAAGCCCTGGCGGCGCTATATCCGGCCTTCGGTTCATATCTCCGGCGATTTTTGGCTGCCTGATGCTGCTCCCTTGCCACTTGATCAAAGCCTGCTGGCTGCGGAAATGGGTATGAATCTGCAAATGGCACTAGGCTGGCGACGGCATCTTTTGCTGCATGCCAGCAGTGTCGAGAAAGACGGTAAGGTATTGTTGATGACCGGCCTGTCGGGTTCCGGAAAGTCCACGCTATCCGCCATGCTAGCGGAAAAAGGTTGGCGGTTCATGGGTGACGAATTTGCGTTGCTCGATCCGGACACCGGCATGGTGCATAGCTTCCCGCGACTAATCAGCCTCAAAAACGAGGCCATTGCCGCGATGCGAGCGATCGTACCAGAAAATCGCTTCGGCCCTTTGATGAAGGGGACGCCCAAAGGGGATATCCGCCACGTCATCCCGCCACAGAATGCGGTGAACCGGATGGCCGATACTGCCAAGCCTGCATTGCTTCTGTTTCCACGCTTTGGTCATGATCCTGCCCTGCGCGATATGGGCAAGAGCGAGATATTTGTACGACTGACACAGGCGTCGACCAATTATGTCGCTCTTGGAGAGACTGGCTTTCGGGCGCTGACCCACTTTGTTGATACCGTGCCGACCAAAGCGATGGACTATCAGTCGGGTGATCAGGCTGAAGACCTGATTGATAGCTTGTGGAGCGAGCTTCCATGATGCGCGATGCTCAATCTTTAGTCGATGCCTTGCGCGACCCGGTGACGGTACTCTCGCTTGATGGCGCCGGATGGACGGACCTGATCAGCATTGCCCGGGCAGAGTCGTTGATTGGCAGTCTGGCCCATCGTCTGGCTAATATTACAGTGCCAGAGCAAGTCAGGCCCATTCTGAAAGATGCGATTCAAGCTACTGATCTTGCGAGACAACAAGCGCTTTGGGAAGCAGATTGCGCGCGCCGTGCCCTTGCATCGCTAAACTGCAAAGTCGTGCTGATGAAAGGCACCGCCTATGTCGCTGGCGATCTTGATGCGGGGATTGGTCGCAGCATCGGTGATCTCGATATCATGGCCGCACAAGACTCGCTGCCAGCTGTTGAAGAGGCGTTACTGGATGCGGGTTGGGAATGGGTCAAGCCAGATCCTTATGATGACCAATATTATCGCGAACATATGCATGAATTACCGCCGCTCATCCATCGGGAGCGGGACCGGATGATCGATGTGCATCACACAACATTACCGTTGACCGCTAAACCGACACCAAATCCCCAAGCAATGCTGGATGCAGCCGTCAAGCTGGACTCAGGTCTCTACGTCATGTCGCCCGCTGACATGTTGCTCCACTCTGTTGCCCATCTCTTTGCTGATGGCGATCTGGCCGGAGGCTTACGCAACCTGTGGGATATCGACAGGCTCGTCCGGCAATTTTCCGGTGCGGATGAAGAGTTCTGGACCGAACTGGGCGTGCGTGCGAGATTGCATCAGCTGGAGCCGCATCTGGCGCGGGCAATACGCCTGGCGGCCCGCCTCTATGATACGCCGGTCGATAAATATCGCGGGGGCCACACCAGGTTCGCGGACTATCTCTACATTAGAAGGCTATTGGCCCGTGATGGTTGGGGAAGGGAAAGCCGAAAGTTCATACGGCAAGCCTTCTATATCCGCTCTCATTGGCTCAGGATGCCGCCGCTGATGCTGGCCCGTCATTTATGGACCAAGTGGCGCAAGGGCTGACGGTTAGCGACTCAGTGTGACCAGGGTTGCAACAAGCTCGTCATAATGATCGATAATCGCGTCAGCGCCCAGCTCTTCAACCGGCTGATGCAGAAAGCCGAAACTCACTGCTACATTTGCAATACCGGCATTTTGCGCCGCTTTAATGTCGAAAATACTGTCGCCAACAAAGGCAGCAGGCGTTTGGTCTACCACTCCACCGCAGCGCCGGATCATCTCGTCAATCGGGTCTCGCTTTGGTTTGCTGCGGCCTTTGCCCATCGTGTCGCCGCCAATGACGGTGACGAAGCGGTCAATCAAGCCAACATTGGTGAGCAGCTTCACGGCGAGGCTTTCGAATTTATTAGTCACTACCGCCATTTTGACGCCTTGATCCTGCAGCAAATCCATAGCGCCAATCAATCCGGCAAAGGCGGGAGCATTATTGCCCAGATTAGCCTCATAATGATCGATCAGAACGGGCATCAGGCTTTTGACCAGATCCTTGTCGCTGCCACCGGACTGTTCCAGCGCCATTTCGAGCATATGCCTTGCGCCCATACCGACCAGCGACCGGATGGATTGCTCATCCACTTGTGGCCGATTTGCGCTCTCGAGCGCGTGATTAAGCGAAGCGGCGAGTTCCATGCTGGTATCCAGCAAGGTTCCATCCAGATCAAAGCCAATGATATCGAAAGAAATTTCTGTCATAGTCCCTGCATAGAACCGATCTTGCTGGCATAAGCAACCGCATCATGGCATGGGGCGCAAATTCAGCGTTTGGAACAGGATATTCGGAGTTTTTGGCATGAGTGACCGTCCTTTAGCAGCCATTATACTAGCCGCCGGACAAGGCACGCGGATGAAATCGGAAACGCACAAGGTGCTGCATCCGATTGCTGGCAAGCCGATGCTCCATCATTTGCTCGATACAGTCGATTCGATAGGCGTGGAGCGGACCGTTGTCGTAGTCGGTGCACGGCGTGAGCAGATTGAAGCGAGCGTTGAGGGGCGTAACGTCGCGATCGCGGTGCAGGAAGATCAGCTTGGCACAGGCCACGCAGTGGCCCAGGCACATGCAGCGCTGAAGGGATTCGCTGGCGATGTGTTGATACTCTACGGCGATGTGCCGATGGTTAGCGCTGACACCATGCAGGCGATGATAGCGCGGCTGAATGACGGCACCGACCCGCGCGCAGTGGTGCTTGGCTTTCGTCCCGATGATGCCGGCGCCTATGGTCGGATTGTCGCCAGCGACCAGGGTGAGATCGAAAAAATGGTCGAATATAAGGATGCCGGCGAGGCCGAGCGCGCGGTCAACCTGTGCAACAGCGGGTTGATGGCGGCGCGGGCGACCGACCTGTTCATCCTGCTCGACCAGATTGGCAACGACAATGCGGCGGGCGAATATTATCTGCCGGATATAGTGATGTTGTCGGGTCAGGCCAGCGCGGTGATTGAAGTGGATGATCCTGCCGAGGTTGCGGGTGTTAACAGCCGCGCCGAGCTGGCCGCCGTCGAGGGAGAATGGCAACAGCGTCGGCGGGCGCGGGCGATGGCCGATGGAGTGAGCTTGATTGCTCCAGAAACTGTTTGGTTTTCATATGATACGGACATTTCTTCAGATGTAGTAATAGAACCAAATGTTATTTTTGGTCTAGGCGTATCGGTAGCCAGCGGCGCGCGAATCTATGGCCATAGCCATATCGAGGGCGCGACCATTGGCGCGAATACCAATGTCGGCCCCTTCGCTCGACTACGGCCCGGAGCCGTGCTCGAGGAAGGCTCTAAAATCGGAAATTTTGTCGAGATGAAAAAGGCAGTACTGGGTAAGGGCGCCAAAGCCAATCATCTGACCTATCTGGGTGATGCCGAAGTAGGCGAGGGCGCCAATATCGGTGCCGGCACGATTACCTGCAATTATGATGGCTATTTCAAATATAAGACCAAGATCGGTAAGGGGGCCTTTATCGGCAGCAACAGTGCCTTGGTGGCGCCCGTGACGATTGGCGATGGTGCAATAGTGGGCGCCGGCGCAACGCTGACCAAGAATGTAGAAACCGGTGATCTGGCGCTGGTGAGGGCAGAGCAAACCGCGAAAAAAGGCTGGGCTGACCGGTTTAACGCGGTGAGTGCGAAGAAGAAGGCGGGGAAGTGATAGTCAAGCGATGACTATTCCAGAAATGCAAACGGAACGATTGTTCCTCCGCGCGCCGTCGCGGAATGATTTTGATAATTACAGCAGATTTTATGCCGATGAAGTCGGATCGGCGGCTTATGGAGGTCCGCTAAGCGCCGAGCAGGCCTGGCGGAAATTGGCATATGATATCGGTCACTGGACACTCCGCGGTTTCGGAATGTGGTCCGCTTATCACAAGGAATCGGGAAATATGGTGGGTGGAGCCGGTTTGGTCCATCCGCAAGGATGGCCCTGTCCGGAATTGACCTGGTGGATCATGCCCCATTTCCGGCGGCAGGGTCTGGCAATGGAGCTTTCCAAGGCTGTTATCAGCTTTGGCTACGAACATCTCGAATGGGATGCGGTGCGCACATACATGAATGATGATAATGTCCCAGCAAGGCGGCTTGTGGAAAAGCTGGGCGGTGTTGTCGAGAAGCGGTGTTCTTTTCCGGACAGTTTGGAAAGAAATATCTACATCTTGCCACAATCCGGATCTACTTGACATGATATCATGATATGATATCACCATATCATGACTCGTATTCTTGCTGATTTATCCGAAGAAGATGTCCAGTGGCTCGACGCGCAGGCGGCGGCGCAGGAGACTTCGCGGGCGCAATTGCTGCGTGATGCAGTGGCGGCCTTTCGGGCGGATGTGTCGAAGCAGGGGATTGAGAAATATTTCGGCATGTGGCGTGAGCGCCGGGCGGTTGGTGACCCGGTTGCGTGGCAACGGCGTGAGCGCGCGTCCTGGACGCGGCCCTGGGACCCTGATTACTGGGACGTGCGCAAGGAATTCCCCGACCTTTTCGACGCCGATGATGACCGCGAGGCCGAGCGCTATCGCAAGAAGGACGCCTCGTGAACGAAGCGGTATTCGACAGCAACATCTTATTCGATGCGCTTAATGATGTTGGCCGCGCCAATGTTGAGCTGCAGCGCTATGATCGCCGCTATATCAGCCGCCTGACCTGGGTCGAAGTGCTGACTCGGGCGCTGCCTGACGATGGCGACCGGGCAGAAGACTTTCTGTCCTTTTTCAACATCATTGAGGTGAACGAGGAAATCGGTCGGCGGGCAGCCTTGCTGCGTAGTGACCGGAGGCGCCTGAAGGCCATGGATGCCGTCATTCTTGCGTCGGCCCAGCTTACCGGGCGCATCTTGATCACCCGAAACACACGTGATTTTCCTGCTGAAATGCCGGGTATTCGCGTTCCCTATACTCTCTAAGAAGAAAGCCCAGATATATGTGCGGAATTATCGGAATTGTTGGCAAGGATGCCGTCTCGGATCGCCTGGTCGACGGTCTCAAGCGAATGGAATATCGCGGCTATGATAGCGCCGGTGTATGTACAGTCGATAACGGCCAACTCATTCGCCGCCGCGCCGAGGGCAAGCTGGTCAATCTGGTAGAGGTGCTGAAGAAGGACGACGCACCGGGCATGATTGGCATTGCCCATACCCGTTGGGCCACCCATGGTGCACCGACGACGAGCAATGCCCATCCGCATGCGACCAGCGAAGTGGCGCTGGTCCATAATGGCATTATCGAGAATTTCAAACCGCTGCGAGAAGAGCTGTCGGCGCGAGGTCGCAGTTTTGAAAGCGAAACGGATACTGAAGTCGTAGCGCATCTCGTCAGTGAGCAGGTCGAGGCTGGCAAATCTCCGCAGGAGGCCGTGCAGACGGTATTGCCGCAGCTGCGCGGTGCCTTTGCATTGGCCATTGCATTCAAGTCGAATCCTGATCTGCTCATCGGTGCGCGGCTCGGATCGCCTTTGGTGGTCGGTTATGGCGAAGGTGAAACCTATCTCGGGTCAGATGCGCTGGCATTGGCGCCGCTGACCCAGAAAATCGCCTATCTTGAGGAAGGCGATTGGGTTGTGATTAACAGCGATGGCGCACAGATTTTCGACAGCGCCAACAATCCCGTGGAGCGGGAAGTAACCACCTCTGGCGTGTCGGCGGCAACCATCGAAAAGGGTCAGTATCGTCACTATATGCAGAAGGAGATTTTCGAGCAGCCGACCGTGGTGGCGCAGACCCTGCAAAGCTATATCCGTCCCCTCGAACAACAAGTCGCGCTGCCGCAGATGGATTTTGATCTCAAGGACATAAAGCGGATCACCATCGTCGCTTGCGGTACGAGCTACTATGCCGGGATGGTCGCGAAATATTGGTTCGAGACTTTTGCGCGGGTACCAGTGGATTTGGATGTGGCATCGGAATTTCGTTACCGCGATCCGGTGCTGGAACCGGGCGGTTTAGCGCTGTTCATTTCACAGTCTGGCGAGACGGCGGATACGCTGGCAGCGCTGCGCCACAGTAAGGAGCAGGGCCAGAAAATTGCAGTGGTGGTCAATGTCCCGACCAGTTCCATGGCACGTGAGGCAGATCTTTTGTTGCCAACCCATGCTGGCCCGGAAATCGGTGTAGCGTCAACAAAAGCGTTTTCCTGCCAGTTGGCCGTGCTGGCTGCACTCGCCGCGCATCTTGCTGTCGTGAAGGGCAAAATGTCCCGTGATGAAGAGCATGAAGTTGTCGAGCATCTCACGGAGGCACCGGCTGCGCTGAACGCCGCCTTGGCCCATGATGAGGACATAGCCGATATGGCACATCTCATCGCGCCGGCACGGGACGTGCTCTATCTCGGCCGCGGTCCGGATTACCCACTGGCATTGGAGGGTGCGCTGAAGCTCAAGGAAATAAGCTATATCCATGCCGAGGGCTATGCGTCAGGTGAAATGAAGCATGGCCCCATTGCGCTGATTGATGAAGCCGTGCCGGTCATCGTGCTGGCGCCATCCGGGCCACTTTTTGAAAAAACGGTCAGCAATATGCAGGAAGTGATGGCGCGAGGCGGCAAGGTGGTGCTGATTTCCGACGCAGCCGGTTTGGCTGAAGCGGGCGAGGGGTGTATGGCGACCATTGAAATGCCGAAGGTTCATCCGCTTATCGCCCCGCTGGTTTATGCCGTACCCGTGCAGTTGCTTGCCTATCACGTGGCAGTGGCAAAGGGTACAGATGTTGATCAACCTCGCAATCTCGCGAAATCGGTAACTGTGGAGTAAAAAATGGCGACCAATCCATCCCTTGTCTCCGTCGAAACGGCGAGCGGTAAGTTTCAGCAAACGGTCCGTGTGGGTAAACATGTTTTTCTTGCGGACGAGCCCGTTTCCTTTGGTGGAGAGGATAGCGGACCATCCCCCTATGACCTGTTGCTCGCCGCCTTAGGGACCTGCACGTCCATGACGATGAAAATGTATGCTGACCGGAAAGGCATTCCGCTCGAAGGCGTACATATTGAACTGGAGCACAGCCGTGAACATGTCGAAGACTGCAGTACCTGTAGCAATGATGACAACCGGATTGATGTGATTGACCGTGCCATAACCATTACCGGGAATTTATCGGACGAGCAGCGCCAGAAGTTGCTAGAAATTGCTGATAAATGCCCAGTTCACCGGACGCTGGAGAACCGGATTGATATTCATTCCACCGAGGTGCGATCGTGATCGAAGTCGAGGGTGGATGTCATTGCGGTGCGGTTCGCTTCACTGCTCTGGCGGATCCGGAGCCGGAGATGCTGGATTGCAATTGCTCGATATGCGCGCGCACTGGTTACCTGCACCTGTTCATTCCGCATGATCGATTCAATTTGCTGAAGGGCAAGGACGATCTGACCAGCTATAAATTTGGCAGCGCTCAGGCCGATCACTTATTCTGCAGCCATTGCGGGGTTAAGAGCTTCTATCAGCCACGTTCCCACCCTGAAAGCTATAGCGTCAATTATAACTGCCTGAATGTGGGGCATGAATTGGAACCGAACATCACGAAATTTGACGGACAGAATTGGGAAGCTTCAAAAGCCAAGCTTTGATAGCAAAACGGCCCGCTGGTTTCCCAGCGAGCCGTCTTTTATTCTTAGATTCTAGATCTGCTTACGCGAGATCAAACCGATCGGCGTTCATGACCTTGGTCCAGGCCGCGACGAAGTCTTGCACGAACTTCTCTTCATGGCCGCTTTCTGCATACACTTCGGCAAGCGCGCGCAACTGGGAGTTGGATCCGAAGACAAGATCAGCGCGGGTTCCGGTCCAGCGTTGTTCACCGCTGCTCCGATCCTTGCCAACAAACTCTTCTTCGTTACTGCCATCCACAGCTTCCCAAACGGTGTTCATGTCGAGCATGTTGACGAAAAAGTCGTTGGTCAATTGACCAGGACGATCCGTCAAGACACCGTGCGTGCTGTTGCCGCTATTGGCACCAAGCGCCCGCAAGCCACCAACCAAAACGGTCATTTCCGGCGCACTGAGGTTCAGCAGCGACGCACGGTCCAGCATCAACTCTTCTGTCGGTACGCTATGTTTGGCGGAGAGATAGTTACGGAATGCATCTGCTTTGGGCTCAAGCGGGTCAAAGCTGTCAGCATCTGTCATCTCGTCTGTGGCATCGCCACGTCCGCTTGCGAATGGCACGTCGACGTTGAAGCCAGCATCTTTCGCTGCTTTCTCAACTGCAGCGGTTCCGCCCAGAACGATCAGGTCGGCAATGCTGACATTGCTATCGCCTTTGATCTCTTCCAGTTTGGAAATAACCTTGCCAAGTTCAGCCGGATCATTCGCTGCCCAGTCTTTTTGCGGAGCCAGACGAACGCGGGCACCATTGGCACCACCACGATGGTCCGAGCCGCGATAGGTGGATGCCGAAGCCCAAGCCGCTTTAACCAGTTCGCTGACCGTCAGGCCGCTGTCCAATATAGCCGATTTCAAACCCGCAACATCGCTGTCGCTGATGCTCTGGCCAGCTGGAATGGGATCCTGCCAGATCAAGTCTTCCGCTGGGACTTCAGGACCGTGATAACGGACTTTTGGACCCATGTCGCGGTGGCACAGTTTGAACCAGGCACGTGCAAAAGCATCATCCAACGCCGCCTGATCATTGCGGAAACGTTCCGAAACCTTGCGATATTCTGGATCCACCTTCAATGCCATGTCGGCGGTGGTCATCATGGTTGGAACCTTCTTGGAAGGATCGGCGGCATGTGGCGCCATGTCTTCTTCCTTCTGGTCAATTGGCTGCCACTGCTGGGCGCCCGCTGGGCTCTTCACCAACTCATATTCATAGTCGAGCAGCAAACGGAAATAATTGCCATTCCACTGGGTTGGCGTGGAAGACCAACTGCCTTCCAGACCGGACGTGATGGCATCGCCGCCGACGCCACTTCCATGAGTGCTGAGCCAGCCAAAGCCCTGAGCTGTGATATCGCCGCCTTCTGGTTCAACGCCAACCAGGCCAGCATCACCAGCGCCATGCGCTTTACCGAACGCGTGACCGCCGGCGGTCAATGCGACGGTTTCTTCGTCATTCATCGCCATACGGGCAAAGGTTTCACGCATATCGCGAGCGGACAGCGCAGGATCAGGATTTCCACCCGGCCCTTCTGGGTTCACATAGATGAGTCCCATCTGAATCGCCGCAAGAGGGTTTTCCAGAAGCAGATCTTGGTCGGGATCAATGCGCGTCTGTACGCCTTCATTGACCATCTTGTCTTCATTGCCCCAGTAAATATCGCGCTGAGGCTCGAAAGTGTCTGCACGGCCGCCGCCAAATCCGAAGACCGGGCCGCCCATTGATTCGATGGCCACATTGCCAGCGAGGATGAACAAATCAGCCCAGCTGATTTTCTCACCATATTTCTGTTTAACCGGCCAGAGCAAACGACGCGCTTTGTCGAGATTACCGTTATCGGGCCAGGAATTGAGCGGCGCAAAACGCTGCTGTCCTTCGCCCGCACCGCCGCGGCCGTCAGCCGTACGATAGGTGCCCGCAGCATGCCATGCCATCCGGATGAAGAAAGGACCATAATGCCCATAATCTGCCGGCCACCAGGACTGGCTATCGGTCATCAGTGCGGTCAGATCATTTTTTAGGCCCTGATAGTCAATGGACTTGAATGCTTCGGCATAGTTAAAATCTTTGCCCATCGGGTCGGGGGAGGCGCCGCCCTGGGTCAGGATATCGACCGGTATCTGATTGGGCCACCAGTCACGATTTTGTCGACCGAGCAGCTCACGCACCCCGCCATCAAAGCCCATCGGGCAACCTTCGATTTTGGCTCCGGGTGTTTTCATATCCATTGGGATCTCTCCTTGTAAAATTTTTGGGGTTTAATTCATTAGATTCTGACCTGCTTATAATACAAATTGGTCATCTCGCTAAATCAATTAAAGCACTATGTTTGATTGCTTCAATCGATTAATCAATAGGGGCGGCGATCGCTTCTGCTAATTTGCAATGATTGACCGTTATCCTGTTCATGCATATAAGAGGCTTGCTTAAAGAAGGCGGCCAATCGGGTCGCCTTTTCTATTTTATCTATGGCCCAGAAATAAAGGAAATAATGATGACGATTACCCCGCTCATGCCCGTCTATCCTCGGTGTGGTTTTCGTCCTGTGCGAGGCGAAGGCGCTTGGCTGATTTCCGAAGATGGCAGCCGTGCTCTAGATTTCGCAACAGGTATTGCCGTGAACCTTTTGGGCCACGGCCATCCGCATCTCACCAAGGCGATTCAGGAACAGGCTGCGACGCTGATGCACGTGTCAAACCTCTATGGCAGTCCCCAAGGTGAAAAGCTTGCCCAACGACTGGTCGATACAACTTTTGCCGACACCGTATTCTTCACCAACAGCGGTGCGGAAGCGGTGGAGTGCGCGATCAAGGCGGCACGTGTCTATCACCAATCTCAGGGCAGCGACCGGTTTGAAATTATCACTTTCAAAAACGCTTTTCACGGGCGGACCATGGCGACCATTTCAGCATCCAATCAAGAGAAGATGCATCATGGTTTTTCTCCCCTGCTTGCTGGCTTCAAATATGTGGATTTTGATGATCTGGAAGGCGCCGAAGCTGCGATAGGTCCGAAGACCGCGGCATTTCTGGTCGAGCCGATTCAAGGCGAGGGCGGCATTCGTCCAGCATCCGAAGCCTTCATGAAGGGTCTTCGTGCGTTGGCGGACCAACACGGCATATTGCTGCTTCTCGACGAAGTGCAGTGCGGCGTTGCGCGGACCGGGGCACTATATGCCCATGAGCTTTACGACATAAAGCCTGACATCATGGCCAGCGCCAAAGGTATTGGCGGCGGTTTTCCGTTTGGTGCCTGTCTAGCAACAGAAGAAGCAGCACGCGGCATGGTTCCGGGTACCCATGGCTCAACCTATGGTGGCAACCCATTGGCGATGGCAGCAGGCAATGCGGTCTGGGATGTGGTCGCGAATGATGAGTTCCTGGAGCATGTGCGAGACATTGGTGGTAAACTGCGCGCGGCGATCGAACAGTTTATCGGAAATTATCCCGCTCTGTTCACGGGTGTTCGCGGGCATGGCTTGATGCTTGGTATAACCATGACTCAAGAATCCCGTCCTCTTGTGGCTCATTTGCGCGACAATCATGGCTTGCTGACCGTTGCAGCTGGCGACAACACATTGCGGATATTGCCGCCACTCAACATTGATGAAAGCCATATTGCGACGTTCATCGAAAAACTCTCAGCTGGCGCGGCTGATTATCAGGCAGCGGACTCATGACGCGGCATTTTCTGAACTTGTCCGACGCCGGTGGTGACGCTATTGCGGCCATGCTGAGTGATGCGCTGGATCGCAAGAATGCGCGCAAAGGCTTGCCCAAGGGAAGGGCGGACAAAGATGCACCGCTTGCAGATCATGTCCTCGCCATGATTTTTGAGAAGAGCAGCACCCGGACCCGAGTGTCTTTCGATATAGCAATCCGCCAATTGGGTGGCACGAGCATTGTCATGGACAGCGGCTCGATGCAGTTAGGACGCGGTGAAACAGTTGCCGATACCGCCAAGGTCCTGTCTCGTATGTGTGACGCCGTCATGATCCGGACTGACGATCATGAGAAGATCGAAGAGCTGGCGGGCAATGCCAGCGTGCCTGTGATAAACGGGCTGACTGATCTGTCTCATCCCTGCCAGATCGTTGCGGATCTGCTCACGCTAATCGAGCACGGGAAACCATTGCCCGGACTTGAAGTGGCATGGCTGGGCGATGGCAATAATGTGCTCAACAGCATCGTCGAAGCGGCTGGCCTTATGAAGTTTAACGTGCGCATTGGCTGCCCGGAAGGCTATGATCCTGATCAGGAATTTATTGCCGCGGCTCAGGCCGCTGGAGCAAATGTCACACTCTATCGCGATGCCATGGAAGCTGTTGCTGACGCAGATGTCATTGTTGCTGACACCTGGGTGTCCATGGGACAAGCGCATGCCGATGCAAAAATGGACGCGATGATGCCGTTTCAGGTGAATGATGTCATCATGGAGCAGGCCAAATCCGACGCCGTGTTTCTGCACTGTCTTCCGGCTCATCGCGGAGAAGAAGTTATGCCATCGGTTATTGATGGTTCCCAGTCTTTGGTGTGGGACGAGGCGGAAAATCGTATCCACGCCCAGAAATCAGTGTTGCGCTGGGCCTTTGGGCAGATCTGATGGCTGAAAACCCGAATTTGCCGACATTGATCGATAAGAACCTCTCATTCTCTATCCCCGCAAAACATTGTCGGGGGCGGGCCGTGAGACTGGGGCCTGTACTCGGGGATATATTGTCCGCGCATGATTATCCGCCGCAGATACGATCCTTGCTGGCTGAAGCCATGTGTCTGACAGCGTTGCTGGGCGCTCTTCTGAAAGAGGAGGAAGCGCAATTGACGTTGCAGGCCCAGACCGAAAGCGGCGTAATCAGCCTGTTGGCATGCGATTATAAGGATGGTGATATACGGGGCTATATTCAGTTTGATACCGAGCGCCTCGTCAGCCAGCCGTTGGAACCCAGCTTGATGGCCTTGTTTGGCAAAGGGTATCTGGCGATCACCTTTGATCACCCCGAACCGCGAGGGCGATCCCAGGGGATTGTACCGCTCGAGGGCGCCAGCCTGGCCGAAGCCGTGCAGAACTACTTCATGCAGTCCGAACAGATTCCCACTGTGATACGTGTTGCACTCGATATCGAGGATGATCGCACGGTGGTTGGTGGATTGCTGGTGCAGCATTTGCCTGATGGCGAGGAAGGCAAGGAACGCTTGCATGTCCGGATGAACCATCCGGAGTGGGAGCACGTGGCTGTGATGGGCAGTAGCGTCCAGCCAGAAGAGCTTGTTGATGCCGATTTGCCGCTGGAAGATTTGCTATGGCGGCTGTTTAGTGAGAGCGACGAAGTGAGGGTTTTGAGCGGTAAACCGCTCGTTAAGGGTTGTCGGTGTAATGAAGACCATATCAGGGATGTGATCGCACGATTCCCGAAAGAAGATAAGGAGGATATGGTCGACGCGGATGGTACAATCTCGATAGATTGTGCATTTTGTAGCAAGAAATTCACAATTTCGAGTGCTAGTTTAAACAATTGAACTTGAACGCGTATTTCTGGGATTTTTCCAAAAACTGTCCGAATCATACAATTAATCGCCGCAATTGGGCGCGATATTCGCCATATTCTTAAGCCAACTACACGATGAAGCGGATGCATCGCTTATCATTGAAAATTAAAGGGATCAGGGAATGAACAGCACGACACTGATAAAGGCTATCAGCGCAACCGCTGCTGCATTTCTGGCTTTCTCTGTTTCAGCGCCGGCTCAAGCACCGGAACTGGCCCTTCTTGACGGATTGCAAAAAGGGGAATGGACGCTCAAAGGCCGTGGTTCTGTTGAACCTGGAAAGAAAGTCTGTCTCGGCGATCCAGGAATATTGCTGCAAATTCAGCATCGTGAAACGGATTGTTCGCGCTATGTCATTCAAGACACCCCCAATAGTGTCCGCGTCAGCTACAAATGTGGCAGCTCGGACCACGGGGTGACGACAATTAAACGCGAATCCAGCGGGCTGATACAAATCCAGTCGCAGGGGATCGAAGGCAATGCACCATTTTCCTTCAGTGTTGAAGGCCGCAGAACAGGTGACTGCTAGCCCAGCCTGTTCGGCGCGGACGTTAAACATTTATTTACCATGTTTCTGCTAAGTCAAAGCAATCATGCTTCTGGCATGACTTCCTCCCTTTTGGCTTGAACTAGAGCCTAACTGGGCCGCGCTTCGATGAAGCTGCGGCCCTATTTTTTTCAAAATCTGACCCTGCCGCGTTCAAATACTTGCTTGTCGTGGCGAAGAGGATTAGCGGGACGGGCATGTCACAAGTTCAGAAAAAGGCAATTGTCCTGCTATCCGGTGGGCTCGACTCGATGGTATCGGCCGCAATTGCGCGCGAGCAGGGCTATGATATTGTTGCGCTGACCATTGACTATAATCAGCGGCATAAAATCGAACTGCAGTCGGCGGTTCAGATTGCAGCCAAACTGGAGGTCAGCGAGCATATCATCCTGCCGCTTGATTTGAGTCGTTTTGGTGGTTCTGCCTTGACCGACGATATTGATGTTCCGAAATCCGGTGTCACCAATGATATTCCGGTAACGTATGTCCCTGCGCGTAATTTGATATTTCTATCGCTGACTCTCGGGCTGGCGGAAGCCCGCGATGCCCGGGATATCTTCATTGGTGTCAACGCGCTGGACTACTCCGGATATCCTGATTGTCGTCCTGAATTTATCGAGGGCTTCGAGAGATTGGCCGACCTTGCCACAAAGGCGGGTGATCAAGGCAGCGGTTTCACGATCCAAACCCCGCTGCAATATATGACCAAAGCGGATATCGCCAAGGAAGCCCGACGGCTGGACATTGATCCGGCGTTGAGCTGGTCTTGCTATGATCCGGCAGAAGGCAATTTGCATTGCGGCTTCTGTGATAGCTGCCGCTTGCGCCAGAAGGGTTTTGAGGAAGCGGGGATCGCCGATCCAACCCGCTATGCATTGGTGCCATGAGTTACGCGGTCAAGGAAATGTTCCTGACGCTGCAAGGCGAGGGTGTACATAGTGGGCGTCGCGCTGTGTTTACCCGCTTCACAGGATGCAATTTATGGTCCGGTCTGGAAAGAGATCGCAGTGATGCCGTTTGCCAGTTTTGCGATACTGATTTTGTCGGAATGGATGGAGATGGCGGTGGTCGATTTGACGATGCAGCCGCTTTGGTTGCCGCAGTAATCGACCTCTGGGGTGAGGGCGACGATGCCCGCTTCATCGTGCTGACTGGCGGCGAACCGATGTTGCAGGTTGACGACGCCTTGATTGATGCGCTTCACGCTGCCGGGTTTGAGATTGCCATTGAGTCCAATGGCACGCTTCCCGTGCCGCGTTCCATCGACTGGATTTGCATCAGCCCAAAAGCGGGTAGCGAAACGGTGCAGCGTTCCGGCGATGAGTTGAAACTGGTTTGGCCACAAACGGACAGCGATTGGCAAGCGATGCAGGATTGGGATTTTGCCCATTATCTGGTGCAACCCATGGACGCGCGTTTGGACAACGCGGCCAATGCTGCCAATTTGCAGGAAGCCATCGCCTTTGTGCAGGCTCACCCCAAATGGCGGCTATCCCTGCAAACCCATAAGATATTGGGTCTGGCTTAACTGATCATTCTTCCGATTCTTCCTCGGAATCATTACCAGATGTCTCGTTAGACTCATCGGATCCTTCGGCTGGTTCTTCACCCGTGGGCTGTGCATCGACATCCACCATATCATCGCTGATAGTGCCATCAATGACATCGACCTCGTCCATGCGGGTTTCTGTAACGGTTTCGGCCTCAGGTGCTTCCGGATCCCCGGAGCAGGCTGAAACGGACAGTGCGGCTACCAATAAGATGGAGGTTGCAATCATTTTTTTCATGGTGTTTCCCAGTCTGTATAGTGTGTGAGCATATTGTTTTATGTCTATTTGGCAATCGCAGATAAAAATTGCGGTGCGGTTTTTTTCAGTGCCTTGTCAAAGTCCTGCAGCGTTGCCGCAATGCCGAGTTGTTTCAAACTGGTCACAGGATACTCGCTGATACCGCAAGGAACGATGCCGCCAAAATGACTGAGGTCCGGATCAATATTGACTGAAAAACCGTGCATCGTGACCCATTTGCGGATGCGAATGCCAATCGCTCCAATCTTGGCTTCTTCTCCCTGCGGGGTGTCACACCATATGCCCACCCGGCCGTCCACCGCCCGGGCGTTGATACCGAACTCAGCAAGGGCGGCAATCACCCAGGCTTCCAGTGCGTGAACGAAATTGCGCACATCTGCTTGCCGCTTTTTCAGATTGAGCATGACATAACCCACACGTTGACCAGGGCCGTGATAGGTATGCCGCCCGCCGCGCCCGGTTTCAAAAACCGGAAATTCGTGGCTTAGCAATTCGGTCGGATCTGAGCTTGTGCCTGCGGTGTAAAGGGGCGGGTGCTCCAGAAACCAGATCAGTTCCCGTGCCTCTCCGGCATGAATATCAGCATTGCGGCATTCCATTTCAGCCACAGCATCCGGATAGGCGATTTTACTGTCGCTGGTGCGCCACTCAATGTCAGACAAGATCGTCATAGAATTTCCGTGCACAATTGGCGCGCTGGTGGCAAGAGTGCGAACAATGAAATTCAATCCTGAGGGTTAAGGTGATGAAGCTCAACTATATGGAATGCTGGAACGGTGCGATAGCAATATTGCGCGATCATAAGGAAGCGATACTCGCAATATCAGGAGTTTTTGTGTTTCTGCCGACACTGCTGATGGCGCAGTTTGTCGGACAACCGGTAATGGACGGCGTTGAAAATTTTGGCGGGATGACTGCAGCTTACTCATCATATTTCAGTGAGAATGCGTTGGCGGTTATATTGTCCAATCTGCTGATCAGCTTTGGTGGTTTTGTCGTTTTCCTTACTATTGCGCCATCTCATAGCGGTACAGTGGCGGATGACCTGGGTAAGGCGCTGCGGCTTTTCCCTTTTTTTCTGCTTGCCAATATCTTGACCGGACTAGTCACTTTTGCCGGCATGCTGCTGTTCGTCATCCCAGGTCTCTACGTCGCTTGCCGCCTGATTTTGGTGCCGATAGCCATGGCTGATACAGGCACCAAAAACCCTCTCGATGTGCTGAAGATGAGCTGGGAAAGCACCGACAAAAATGGATTCTCGATTCTGTTGCTGGTGTTGATAATTGCGATAATCGGAGCGATTACAGTGGGTGTATTGCAAATGATCATCGGGGTCATAACGGGGCTGGCAACAAGTGGCGCGGGATGGCCGTTGATCAACAATCTGGTCTCTGCGCTTGGCGGCACGGCCTTGCAGGTTTTGTTCGCTGGCGTGATTGCATCAATCTACATGCAATTGACCGGCAAGGGATCAGACGTGAGCGAAGTGTTCAGCTGATAACCGGAACATGAGGTCCGGCTTCCATCGGCAGATGGCCGGTAAGACGCGGGTCGTCATGCATATCGACCTCTCGCTTATAAGCAGTAAAGCCTGCACGCTGATAAAAGCTGGGCGCGCGCTGAGAATCGTTGGTGCAGGTGTGTAGCCAAACCCGTTCGATACCGTCTTTCCAGGCGCGATCGAGCGTTTCCGCCATTAGAGAGCGGCCATAGCCTTTGCCGTTCATTTCCGGCACCAGTCCAAAATAGACTATTTCGCAATGACCGGGATCGCTGAAATCAAGCTCTACAAACCCGACGATATTCTCACCATGTTGAATTCTCACAATCTCGATTTTATCATTGTAAAGAGTGGACCGCAGCTCTTCGTCTGACATCAACAACCGACCAAACCACAGCCACTTATCTCCGATTTTTCGAAATAGCTTTCTATATTCATCCAGATCCGGACGATCCCAGGCTGAAAAAATGAGATCGGATTGTTCGTCTGCAGCCGACGGCTTTTGCTTCATCTCAAAATAGGTAACGATCACAGCCAATTGTACGCCGGGTATCGCAATCGTGGTCACGTCGTCAGCTCCATTTCGCTTCGGGCGGCAGGCTCATCAATATAGCATCCACGTTGCCGCCGGTTTTCAGGCCGAAAGTGGTGCCCCGGTCATATACCAGATTAAACTCGGCATAACGACCACGCCAGACTAGCTGTTCTTCTTTCTCATCCTCGGTCCACGGCATGCCCATGCGTCGCCGTACCAGCTTCGGGAAGATATCCAGAAACGCGCGGCCAACATCCTGCGTGAAGGCGAAATGCCGGTCGAAATCATCTTTCGATTCGAGCTCTAGATGGTCATAGAATATTCCGCCAACACCGCGATGCATTTGCCGGTGCGGGATATAAAAATAGTCATCTGCCCATTTTTTATATTTGGCATGATAGTCCGGATCATGGGCATCACAGGCTTGTTTCAGCCGGCTGTGGAAGTCAGTTGTATCTTCGTCATAGGGAATTGGGGGATTAAGGTCCGCTCCACCGCCGAACCAGCGCTTGGTCGTGCACAGAAAGCGCGTATTCATATGGACTGCCGGAACATGCGGGTTTGCCATATGAGCCACCAGGCTGATGCCGGTTGCAAAGAAATGCGGGTTGTCTGCTGCTCCGTGAATGGACTTAGCGAATTCTTCGCTGAATGTGCCGTCAACGGTCGATATATTGACACCCGCCTTCTCGAAAACCTTGCCTTTGATGACACCGCGGACACCGCCGCCGCCGGGGCTGTCGTCGGGATTTTTGCGATCCCAGGGCAGATAATCGAAATGCGCATCGCTGCCGGCTTCGGATTCGATAGCTTCAAATTCGGCGCAGATATTGTTGCGTAACTCGGCAAACCAGGTCTGTGCCCGCAACTGCTGGTCATCCAGCGGGTTGTCATTTTGGCGAATGGGAGGCTGTGCTGTCATTTCGAAAACTGTCCTGTCTGTTTGAGCGCTTCGCCAAGCGCCATGCCTGCAGAAACGGCAAGGTTCAATGAGCGCATGCCATTTTTCATCTTTATGGTGATTCGTTCGTCGGCACGTTGATTCACATCAATGGGCACGCCAGCACTTTCCGATCCGAATAATAATATGTCATCCGGCCGGAATGTGAATTTGTGATAGGCGGTTTCGGCCTTGCTGGTTAGCAGAACGATCCTTGCCGATCGTGAATCAACAAAAGCGAGAAAGGCATCCCAATCCGCGTGCCGAGTAAAATCGGCATGGTCAAAATAGTCCATTCCAGCCCGTTTCAAACTGCGATCGCTGAACGGAAAACCACAAGGTTCGATGATATCCACCGATACATCAAGACAAGCGCATGTCCTTAAAATTGTTCCTAAATTTCCGGCAATATCGGGTTGGTACAGGGCTACTCTCATAAGACGTTCAGCATGGGGTTGTTCATTATGTTTGGTCAATCAAAAATTGACTGTTGGCAAACCATGGTCTTCGCGGCTATCAGGCGCGCCAATAGCTGCCAAATGAAACATATTGAGGGTTCGCCCTCGATCTGGCAGACAGGGAACATAACAAACGTAAGGGCATGTTTGCATGGCTAGTGTTGATACCGCGGTTGAACCCAGTGATTCGGCTGTCTCGGAAACTGAAATTGGCGGTGTTCGGCGTCGTGATTTCATCAATATCGCAGCGGTGAGTTTTGGAGGCGTCGGCGTTGTCGCAACCGTCTTCCCGCTAGTGAATCAGATGAATCCCAGCGCAGACGTATTGGCGCTATCATCGATCGAAGTGGATATCTCCGCGATTGAAGAAGGGCAGGCGATCAAGACCAGCTGGCGCAAGCAACCTATTTTCATCCGCAACCTGACCGCTTCAGAGATTGAAGCTGCCAATGACGTTGATTTGTCAGGTCTGCGTGATCCGGAATCACTCGCTGACCGCACGCAGCCCGGAAAAGAAAACTGGTTGATTACGCTTGGCGTATGTACCCATCTGGGTTGTGTTCCGCTCGGTGCAGCACAAGGTGAGGTCAAAGGCGAGTATGACGGTTATTTCTGTCCTTGCCATGGCTCACACTATGATACGGCGGGCCGGACTCGCAAAGGGCCGGCACCAACCAATTTGGAAGTACCGGAATATAGTTTCCTATCAGATACCGTCGTGAAAATCGGCTAGGGGCAAGAAAAATGAGTTTTCCTTGGGCACAGCAATATAAACCAGCTACCGAATTCGGTCAGTGGATGGATGACAGACTACCAATTGGTAGAATGATCTATAACAGCCTCGGTGCGGGTTATCCGACGCCACGCAATCTGAACTATATGTGGAACTTCGGTTCACTCGCCGGCGTTTTTCTGGTGGTACAGATTGTCACGGGTATCATATTGGCGATGCACTATGCCGCCAATGCGGACATCGCTTTTGACTCGGTCGAACACATCATGCGTGACGTTAACAGCGGTTGGATGATCCGTTATGCCCATGCCAATGGCGCGAGTTTCTTCTTCATCGCGATCTATCTCCATATTGGCCGCGGTCTCTATTACGGATCTTATAAGGCTCCTCGTGAGATGATCTGGCTGCTTGGCGTTGTTATTTATCTGCTCGCTATGGCAACCGCATTCATGGGTTATGTTTTGCCATGGGGACAGATGAGCTTCTGGGGCGCGAAAGTGATTACCGGACTGTTCGAAGCAATACCGCTGGTAGGCAAGCCGATTCAAGAACTGCTATTGGGTGGCTTTGCACCGGATAATGCCGCTCTGAACCGGTTCTTCTCGCTGCACTATCTGCTGCCGTTCGTGATTGCTGGTGTTATCATCATGCATATCTGGGCGCTGCATATCCCGGGATCGAACAATCCAACGGGCGTTAATGTAAAAGGGCCACAGGATACAGTTCCTTTCCATCCCTTCTATACGGCGAAAGACGGCTGGTTCCTGGGGTTGGCATTGATCTTCTTTACGTGGATGATGTTCTTCATGCCGAACGCTTTGGGCCATGCGGATAACTATATTCCAGCAAACCCGCTTTCGACACCGGCGCATATTGTTCCGGAATGGTATTTCTGGCCATGGTACGCAATTTTGCGCGCCTTTACCTTCGACTTCCTGTTCGTTCCGGCGAAGCTGCTCGGCGTGCTGGCAATGTTCTCTGCCATATTGGTCTGGTTCTTCCTGCCTTGGCTGGATAAGTCACCAGTACGCTCCGGCGACTATCGCCCCCGGTTCAAGAAGTTCTTCTGGTTTGGTCTCATCCCCTGCATCGTCGTACTCGGCATTTGTGGCGGTGCGCCGGCTGAAGAGCCTTATGTGATGCTGAGCCAGCTCGCGAGTGCCTATTATTTTGCGCACTTCCTGATCATATTGCCGCTGCTTTCTCGCATCGAGAAACCAGAGCCGCTGCCAAATTCGATAACCGAAGCAGTAACCGGCAAGCCACTAGAACAAGCCAGCTAAGAAACAGGGATCTGAAGTAATGGTAAGATTTTTCGGGATATTGATCGGTTTGTTCTTTGCTGGAATGCTGATCTATTCATTTGGGCGCGGCGCGGTTGAGTATATCTCTAATCCACCCGTCAAAGCTGTGGAATATCAGTTTCACGAAGGACCAAAGGATGTGTCCTTTGCAAGCGACGGCCCCTTCGGCAAATTTGACAAACAACAGCTACAGCGCGGTTTTCAAGTCTACAAAGAAGTCTGTGCTGCGTGCCATGGCATTCGTCTGGTCGCATTCCGCAATCTGGCCGAACTTGGCTATAACGAAGATGAAGTGAAGGCTATTGCGGCAAATTGGCCGATTGAAACGCCAGCTATCGACCCGGATACCGGTGAACCATCCACACGTCCGTCTATTCCAGCGGACAAGTTTCCGAAGCCCTTTGCCAATGATGTGGCGGCTGGTGCGGCCAATAACAATGCTATTCCACCTGATCTTTCGCTGATCACCAAAGCGCGTAACGGCGGCGCTCCCTATGTTTATTCGCTGCTTACCGGTTACACCGATCCGCCAGCAGAGCTACCAGAAGCCAATCGCCCTGGAACGGGGCTGCACTACAACGCCTATTTTGCGAATCTGAATATTGCGATGGCACCACCGATTACCGGTGATGGTCAGGTTACCTATTCGGATGGTACTGAGGCGACCGTTTCTCAGATGTCAGAAGATGTCTCGGCCTTCCTGATCTGGACTGCCGAACCATCGCTGATCAAGCAGAAACAGACCGGCTGGGCTGTCATTGCCTTCCTTTTGATCGCTACGATACTTGGGTTCTTGTCGTACAAGACGATCTGGGCTGATGTGAAAGCCGAGAAAAAGAAAAAAGACGCATAGTCACTGAGCTAACGCAGCAAATAAAAAAGGGCTCGCCATGATTGGCGGGCCCTTTTTTTATCCAATGCAGCGCTTTTCAATATGCAGTTTCATGCGCGGTCGTCAGTCTTTTATCGACTCACGGTTCAAGTCGGCGGTCGGAGCATTTGTGTTCGCAGACGCAGCCGACGACTGAGCCTGCTTCGCCGTTTGTGTGGTTGCAGCATACCATAAGCTCGCCCAAATAGCTGCGATCGACGCAACCACCAGCGCAATTTTTCCAAGCTGGCCGAAGCCACCCCTAATCAAATCACCCACTTTGATTACCCACGTGTGTGAATGTTACCCGGCTCTTTTGATAAGCTAAAATCGGCAGGAGTCCATGGTTTGTCCGAAAAAAGTTTCACCATGGCGCAATTTTAAACTGCCTTTGCAGAATAAAACAATTGTCTCTGAGTGGTTTACGTTACCAAAGGTGAGTATATTTCTAGGCCATCCAATTAACGGGCTGATCATCGGTTTCGGTGCTTAAGTTTCCGGCTCAACAACCGTAAATTCTGTTGAACCCAGAATATCGGACGACAAGGATGATCAACTCGTTAGAAAATCTGAAGGAAGAGAAGGCACAGACGGTTTTTCGTGAACCGCGGATACGAAAGCTCGTGAAGGTCGAGCTATTTGCTGATGCTTCAGGGCCGCATGACTCTATCGTCCGGAACCTCTCGACCTATGGCGTTCGAGCAACTTCGCCGATAGAATTACAGGTCGGGCAGTCAGTGGAAATCAACAAAAGAGGCTTTGGCAGAGTATCCGGAACGGTGCGTTGGTTCAGTGGCCGCGAGTTTGGGATGCAATTTGATGAACCAATCAATATCGAACAGTTTAATTTTGAAACACAAAATGATCAGGGGCATTTTGTGAAAAAGATCGATAACGGTCATGTCTGGAACGGCTTTCAGACCGATACTTGCAACAAGCGGCCTGGGTTCAGCCGAAAGACGGGGTAGGGCTTAACTGCCCAGAACGCTGTCCACCGCCTTCTTCCAACCGATCAGACGGGTCTCGCGCTGTGACGGATCGATCGTGGCGTGATATGTTCCCAGCCCGGATATCATGATTGATGCGTCTTCCAGAGAGTTATAAATGCCGGCACCTACCGCCGCTAGCATAGCTGCGCCAAGGGCGGTGGTCTCAAAAAACTCAGGCCGCTCAACCGGGATATCCAATACATCGGAAAGGTCCTGCACCAGCCAGTCATTGACCACCATACCGCCATCAATCCGTAAACTTTGCCAGTCCGTACCATCTGCTGTAAAAGCGGTCTTCAAGTCGTGACATTGATATGCCATCGCTTCGAGAGCGGCACGCACGATATGGGCCTTGGTAGCAGCGAAGCTGAGACCGGAAATCGTTGCGGTGGCATTGGCTTTCCAGTGCGGTGCACCCAGACCGGAGAGGGCAGGGACAAGGTAGACGCCGCCATTGTCGGTAACCGACCGCGCCAATTCTTCGCTTTCACCAGCATATTGGATCAATCCCACATCATCACGCAGCCATTGCATCAGGCTGCCAGCAACAAAAACCGATCCCTCTAGCGCATAGGTCCGTTTGCCATCCATTTGGAAGAGAACTGTCGACAAGAGACGGTTATCTGACTTGGGTGGTTTGCCGCCACAATTGGTAAGAATGAACGCACCCGTTCCAAAGGTTGCTTTGGTCTGACCGGTATCCAGACACGCCTGACCAATGGTCGCGGCCTGTTGATCACCGGCGGACCCACATATTGCGATGGGTGCTCCGAACAGATCGGATGATGTCTTACCCAGATCACCAGCGCAGTCGACAATCTTGGGTAGCGTCTTTTTGGGAATATCGAACAAGGCCAGAAGATCGTCGTCCCAGTCGTGACTGTCCAGAGCCATCAACATGGTCCGACTGGCATTGCTGGCGTCGGTAACATGCTTGCCGCCGGTCAACCGGAAAATAAGATAGGATTCGATGGTACCGAACGCCAGATTATCTCCAGCGTCAGCAATATCAGGCCAGTTCTTGAGCATCCAACCCATTTTACTGCCGGAAAAATAGGGATCCAGAAGCAATCCGGTTTTGGCCTGGATCATGGACTCGAGATCCTTGGCCCTCAGAGCATCACATGTTTCCGCCGTGCGGCGGTCCTGCCAGACAATCGCCTTGCTGAGCGGCTCGCCCGTGCGTTTGTCCCACGCAACAATGGTTTCGCGCTGGTTGGTAATTCCGATGGCGGATATTTTTTCCGCTCCACCGGCCTGTTCGATCATTTTCTGGCAACAGCGCAGAGTCTTGTCCCAGATTTCAGCGGCATCATGCTCCACCAGGCCGGCGGCGGGATAATATTGCTGCAATTCTTCCTGCTGAGATCCGTGTAATTTGCCATCGACACCAAAGAGCATCGCTCGCGTCGAAGTGGTGCCTTCATCAATTACCAAAATCTGTTGCACTGCCATCTAAACCCGCTCCTTTGTGGCGGGCCACGCTAATTTATCGTCTTCAAAAGGCAAGCAAAACTGAGAGAAAAGGCGATGTGATCATCAGGAGTAGCTCGCGGCATCAATTGCCACTGGACACAATCTTTCGCCAAAGCCGATACCCCTTATAGACCAGAAAGATACAAAAGATCAGAAGCAGAGATGCAATTGCAAAAGCCGCGACAGGATTGGCAAAGGCAAGGATCAGCAAACCGCCGGTGGCAACATCTTCGCCAGTGGACACGACGGCGTTGCTAACCGGTTCGGGACTGGTGTTGACGATCGCGCGGGCACCGGCCTTGGCACCATGGCTCATCAACGCTGCGCCGCCGCCAAGCAGGAAGATGACAACCTGCCATGCCGGATCACCAGAATCGACAACTGCCAACGCTAGCAAAGCGCCGCCCAGTGGACGGATAACGGTGTGAATGGTATCCCAGATACTGTCGAGCCATAAGATCTTATCGGCAAAAAATTCCGCCAGCGCGCCAAGTGCGCTGATCGCCAATACCCACGGATTGGCCAATGCATCAAGCATCTGCAAGTTCTCCGGCAGACTGATCCATTGCAGGCGCATGGCGAGGCCTGTGACAAAGACGGTGAGATATAATCGCCAACCCGACAAAAGGCTTACGCTGCCTGCCAGACCCAGTATTTCTACAATTCCCATGACCGCATGATTGCCACGATCCGTCCGGCTTGGCAAATCGGCGGAACAATTGTTGATGTGCGCTATAGCTTTACATTGGTTGAGCCATGCTGTTCATAGGTTGTCATGACAAACAATACTGATGTGCCCGCGATTGATGCCTTGACCGGAAAACCGATGCCGAAACCGATACCGGCCTCGACATTGGTTATTTTTCGAGACCAGCCCGGAGCAGTGGCACCGGAATTACTGATGGTCGAACGGTCGGCGAAAATGGCCTTTGCGGCAGGCGCGGCGGTTTTTCCAGGTGGCAGGGTTGATGATGCCGATTATGATTTTGCCCGGACTTTAGGCCATGATGATTTTGAGGAATATGGCGCGCGGATCGCGGCTATCCGGGAATCGATAGAAGAAACCGGTATTGCGGTGGCCGTCGATGGCGATCTTGCACCGCGCCGCGTGATTGATGCGCGCGCCGCTTTGCATGAGGGGACGATATTATCGGATATATGCAACCAATTTGACTGGCAGTTGCATCTCGACAAGCTGGTGCCCTTTACACGCTGGTGTCCGCCATTTGCGGAAAAGCGAGTGTTCGATACCCGCTTCTACATGATATCCCACGACGATCACGCTGCCGAGGCGACAGTTGATGAAACCGAAAACTACAATCTGTTCTGGAGCAGCGCGCAAGGCGTGTTGCAAAAAGCCGAAGCCGGCGACGTCAAGATCATCTTCCCAACCAAACGCAATCTGGAGCGCCTAGCACAATTCGGATCCTTTGCCGAAGCCGCAGACCACAGCAACCGTCATCCGGTGACAATGGTATCGCCGACAATCGAGAAACGCGATGACGGCGCATATCTGTGCATTCCGGAGGGCATCGGCTATCCGGTCACGTCCGAGCCAATGGACGCGGTCCAGCGCGGCTTCAAAAAATAGCAAAAGAAGAATGGCGCGCCCGACAGGAGTCGAACCTGTGGCCTCAAGATTAGAAGTCTCGCGCTCTATCCAGCTGAGCTACGGGCGCGCACCTTGTAGAATCCTGCTCAATCGCAGTTTTCTGCGGCTTAGCGCGTAGACAGGATCGCACGAGATGTCAACCACGGGATGTGTTCTCGTCAATGGTTGTTGCTGGAAAACTCCGATGATCAGGTAATCTGGTTTCCGCGATATCAAAGCATTTCAACAGAAACGCTTCTTCTCGACAGTTGCGGGAGCCATAAAACGCTGCCACGGTGCGGTAAGATATCGCAATGGTTGGAACGGCATGGATGGGGACATATGGAACTTGCGAATAAACATATTTTATTGACTGGCGGCACCGCCGGTATCGGACGGGAAATGGCGCGCCAGTTGAAAGAGCAGGGCGCGAATGTCACGCTGACCGGCCGCAATCCGGAGCGATTGCAAGCCATGCGTGATGAAGGCTTCGACGTAATCGTGGCCGACCTCTCTAACGCCGCTGGCGTGGATGCGTTGATCTCTGAATGGAAAGATAGGGATATAGATGTCCTCCTTAACAATGCAGGGCAGCTCGTTGATCATGATTTTCGCGAAGGCGATCCAGACACAGATGCCGGCGATGTGTGCATCTATGCCAATCTCAATGCTCCGATCCGATTAATTACTGGCCTGATGCCCCAATTGCGCACGCGGCCGCATGCCGCGATTGTGAATGTTACCTCCGGACTCGCGATCGCGCCGGCCGCACGAACACCGATCTATTGTGCGACCAAAGCCGGACTGCGTTCCTATACGCTTTGTCTGCGCGAACAGCTTAAAGATAGTAATATCCAAGTGATTGAGGCACTGCCGCCGGTTGTTGACACCCAGATGAACGATGGCAATCCGACGAAGAAAATGCCGCCTGAAGAGTGCGCGCGCCAGATTGTCGTTGCTATTGAACGCGATCAGGATGAAGCCAATATCGGTATGACCAAGGCGTTACGTATTGCCGAGACAATCTCACCGGCCCTGGCCCGGAACATTACCTTGCGGTTCTGAAATATTCGGTAACGCCTGAATTTTTTAGCTGAACCAAACAGAAGCTATGTGGTCACAAATGGCGCACATGCTTGTCTGCTGTGCGGGTTGTGCCTGCATATTGCAATGAACGAGCTAATCCTCCGAATGTATTGAACTGGTAGGTGTAACCTATCACTGGTCTTGCACGAACCTTACTAATGCGATGAATAAACCTGAGAGGGTATAGATGACTGCCGAACATTCTCTGTCAAAAAAATGATCTCAAATTTGAATATTTGCCTTCTATAATCGATTTCTATTACCATATGATGGAAGTCGCATAATCCCCCTCGGGCAAATTGCCCGGTAGCAGGTCAAAAAGTAATATTTTTGGCAATGCATCAGAGCGAGAAATTGAAAATGATATTGGATCTAGCGAAAGGTGGCGTGTCTGGGCAACTGGTCACTGATCTGTGTATTATCGGTGGAGGTGTCGCGGGCCAAATGCTGGCAGAGGCGCTGAGTTCGCCGACACGGGATGTCGTTATAGTCGAAAGCGGTGGACGCGATTTCGACCCGGCGGTTCAGTCTTTGGCACATGGCCAGAATATCGGGATTCCCTATTATGACCTGGATGACTCACGTTTGCGGTTGTTCGGTGGCACGGCTGCAATTTGGGGTGGGCGTTGTGCGGAGCTTGACGCGATCGATTTTGAACAGCGCGACTATTTGCCGCATAGCGGCTGGCCGATTACAAAAAAGGATCTGTCGCCTTACTACAAACAGGTTTTCGATCGTTTGGGATTGAAACAGCCCAGTGCAGAAAATCTTTGGTCCACCATCAATAGATCTGCGCCGCCATTTGATGCAGAGAAACTCGATAGCGATCTGTGGGTTTTTGATGAGCAGGGCGAACGGTTTACCAACCCTGATAGGGCCAGTTTTGCCCATACCCGTATTTTGTTAAATGCGACTGTAACGGATATCGACGTGAATGCGCAAAATGCAGTGCAGCATGTGCGCGCCCAGAGCATAACCGGGCACTGCACCAAGATATCCGCGAAAGCTTTTGTTCTGGCCGCCGGGGCGATTGAAACCGTTCGCTTGTTAATGGCTGCCGTCGGCAAGAGGCCGGACGGGCTAGGAAATAATCATGATCTTCTGGGTCGATATTTCATGGAGCATCCCCATGCGCGTGGCGGTGAGTTTCTACCAAAGAAGCTCGCCCAGACTCTGATGGCGCTGCCGCGTGCGGTTCGCCATGCTGGCAATCGTTACGCCGCCTATCTTCGGCCGGCAGATACGCTGCAGCGCCAGAAGGGGATTTTAAACTCGTCTATTAGTATCGCTCCGCGATTGCGAGAGGGCGAGAAGATGGAGTTGTTTCGGGCCGTCACTGGCAAACTGAAACATGATTTGCCTTCCAGTCGTTTTTGGCGGGCCCGTTACCATGGTCTGAAGAAACTGGCGGTAAAGGGACTGGAACTAACAGATCCCTGGTCTTCGATTATGAATATGAAGGTCAATAAAGGGAAATTGGGTGTCTTTGCCATCGTGCGTGCTGAGCAGGCGCCCAACCGCAACAGCCGGATCATGCTTGGGAGTGCAACGGATCGATTGGGCACACGACAGGTCGAATTGGATTGGCAGTTGTCCGAGATCGACAAGCGCAGTGTGAAGGTCCTGATGGAAACTGTCGGCGCTGAATATCGTCGTCTGGGCTGGGGTGATGTCGTCTTGTCAGACTGGCTGTCGGAAACCTCTGCGCGCTGGAAGAGTGATCCGTTGATATCGAGCCACCCTATCGGAGGCTATCACCATATGGGCGGCACCCGTATGAGCGATGCACCAGACAGCGGGGTGGTGGACCAGGATTGCAAGCTGCATGAAAGTCCGAACTTGTTTGTCGCCAGCAGCAGTGTGTTTCCGACTGGTGGCTGGGCCAACCCGACCGTAACGATCATGGCTTTGTCTCTGCGATTGGCCGACCATTTGAAATCCGTGTTGAACGAACCTCTCAACCGGCGGTCAGAATCACGACTGCAGACAGGTTATCAAAGACCCACCCAGCAAGAAACGACGACGTCTCGACTTCGGATGCGCAAGTAAGCTCAGTACGGTGAAGCATCCGCTTTCAGGATCAAGCTTCGCAGATTGATCATTTATTTTGACGGCTCGATTTGAAGGATCAACGGTTCCCCCTTGAAGCTGTGATAGCTGCCAAATTCACTCTCCAGCGCCGCCCGTTTTGCCCTTTTTGCGTTATCAAATGCGGGTAATTTTTGCAGATAAGCAAAGCCAACGGGCGATAGCGCAAGATCAGCACAGTTTTTGTAATCCAACGCAAAGCGCATCAGTCCATAATCCACATATTCGGTTTTCGCCGCTGACCGGCTGTCTTCCGATGCGCCTTCGCGCAGGGCATTTGTCTGGCCATGATAGAAAACCAATCCAATATTGGTATAGTTTGCCGAAAAAGACCGATGCATTGTATCCAGTTGATATCTGTAGCGCGAGAGGCTTTCAAAGCGTTCCGCCCGGCTCAAAACTGCGCGTTCCACATCCAATTGTTGAGAGCAAGCATCCGCAATACTCTCAATCAGAGTATCGGCTAACTCAAACTCGACATCAAATTCAGGAAGCGCCGGCTTTGGCATCGCGCTGATCTCCTCGGCAGAGCCAACCAGCATGTCGTCATCGACTCTCGGTTTCGTTGGTTGGGGTTGCCCATTTGCGAGCATTGACAGCAGCAATATTGGAAACCCAAAACTCATCTTACATCCTATGCTTCGCAGTGATTTCCGTCGGCAATTTCCAGTCACGATTCAGATACGACAAGATCGATCAAATCGTGATGCGACAATCTTTCGCCCTTATGATGATTATATTGTTGATAGTGAAGCATGGGAAGAACGGCAATGATCGATTATGGCTTTTGTTGTTGATATCCGCTGCGGGAGCAAAAGGGGGAGGTTGGTTACAGAGCTTCTTCAGATATCGGCAAAATCTCCACTCCGTCCTTTGCCATCAGCAAACCGAGCAGCACCCGATGCGGCTCCAGCCCGAAGCGAGTCTTGGCCCACTTTGTTTTCAAACTTGAGTGCGTCGCCAATTGGCAAGCTCCATTGCTTTTCCACGCTCACGCGGTCGTTGTTCATACATTCCTGCGGAAATGCCACGAGCTTCTCCGCGAGCGCGATGGCTGAACTGAGAACATCTCCCCGCGATACGATGCGATTGACGAGACCAAAAGAAAGAGCTTCCTGTGCGCCTACGGCCCGGCCTGTCAAAATCATATCCAAAGCTCGGGACTGCCCGATTAAACGGGGTAATCGAACCGTTCCACCGTCGATCAGTGGCACGCCCCATCTTCGGCAATACACTCCAAAAATGGCTTCTTCGCTTGCGATGCGCAAATCGCACATGATTGCAAGTTCGAGCCCACCCGCAACGGCATGGCCTTCAACAGCGGCAATAGAAGGTTTTTTGAGTTCCAACCAACTGGGCCCCATCGGAGCTTCTTTCTGAAAACGTGCTTCGACAGCAGCGGCCTTCAGATCTGCTCCCGCGCAAAAATGCCCTGAAGCTCCAGTCAAAATATGAACCCTGACCGCATCATCCGCTTCGCCCGCCTCAAACGCCGTTTTTAGGGCCTCAGCGGTCTCAGGATCAACGGCATTGCGCGCTTCGGCGCGGTTGATGGTGATGATCTGCGTTGCACCGCGGCGTTCTACCAAGACTTTTTCTGACATTCTGCTCTCCTTGCTTCAGCATAGAAACACTTTGACTCATATTCAACTTTTGTCATATATATTCCATTAGTGGAGTATGAAGGGGATTAACTTGTCGCTCAAATATACAATATTGGTAGCGCTTAGCGAGGGGCCTAAAACCGGCTATGATGTAGCCAAACTGTTTGACAAGACGATTGGCTTTTTCTGGCGCGCGCGGCACTCGCAAATATACCGAGAGCTGGCCAAGTTGAAAGATAGGCAATGGGTGACGTCCCAAGAAGTTGAGCAGTCAGGCAAGCCCAATAAGGTGGTATTCACGATCACGGATGAAGGCCGTGAAGCCTTGTTCAACTGGTCTCGTGAACCCAATGAGCCGCAGGAGCTGAAGGATGATTTTCTGATCCAGCTCTATCGTTTGGAATCGATTGACCTTGAAGCCTTTCGAGAAAATCTGATGCTGCGACTGGAAAGCCATCGTGATCGTCATTCCAGATATATAGAAAAATATGAGTTGCTGGCGGGCAAGGATTCTCTGTCTGATGTTGGTCAAAAACTTGCCTTGGAAGTTGGGATCAGATGGGAACGTGAATGGACCGACTGGTGCAGCAAAGCGTTGGAGCAACTGAGCCCGGACGCCGTTGCCAAATTATCCAATGTTGTTCCGATAAAAAGTGAGGGAGAGAAAAATGCTGAGCGATAAGAGAAGGGCGTTGCTCGTACTCAATGGGGTCGGACTATTAATTTCAGCAGCTCTGAGCGGTTGGCTCTATTTCTTCTTCCTGCTGGGCGCTCTCGATCTATGGCCTCTTTTTACCGATATTCCTGTGGAAATTGGTGGCGATCGACGCGCCTGGAATATGGCGCATCTGGAGGGCATTACCAATGGCTTGATTCTTATCGCATTGGCTGCCGCCGCCCCATTTGTGACACTGGGTCCAAAAGGTCAGACTTGGCTATTCTGGTCATCGCTCACCTATGCATGGTTGTTTACGTTACCCGCTATTGCCAATGCGGTTTTCAGCACCCGCGGTCTTGAATTTGGCGGCGGCCCATTTCCGGGCGACGTGACGATCAACAACATCATCTACCTTTTCGGCTGGCCGCCCATTATCGCCGTGCATATCGGGTTCGGGCTTTTTGCATGGGGCGCATGGAAGAAATATCAATCACTGGAGTCAGAAGCATGAACGCACGAGCAAAAGTTCCGCATCCACAAGCTGGAGGTATCGTAGTTCGCGCCATTCCATTCTCTTTCGAAGAAGGTATCAATCCGGTTTGGCATCCAGGTCGGCCCGAATGGAGCCACATGGCCAACGGAGCATCCCTCACAATGCCCTATCTGGAACCTTTTCTGATCAAGACCGTCAGAGAGGCGCTGAAGAGCGCCAGCAACAAGCAACTGAAAGATGATGTCCACGGCTTCATGGCGCAGGAAGGCAATCATTTTCAGAACCACCGCCGATACAACGAAATTTTGAAAACGCACTATCCAGAACTGGCAAATGTCGAAGATGAGATGACGGTCGAATACAAGAAGTTTCAGAAGAAAAGCCTTCGCTGGAGATTGGCCTATACGGCGGGTTTTGAAACTATGACGATGGGCATGACCGAATGGCTCATTGAAGAACGGCGGGACTTATTCAAAAATGCTGATCCATCGGTGTCGTCCTTGATCTTGTGGCATATGGTCGAAGAGACGGAACACAAGAATGTCGCCTATGATCTCTATCAGGACCTATATGGCAACTACTGGCCGCGCACATGGGGATTGATCTACGGCAGTCTCCATGTCGCTTGGGCAAGTCGCAAAGGCTATAAGCGCATGCTCAAGCGTGACGGCCTGTGGAATAGTTTTGGCAGTAGGCTACGACTATGGAAGATGGTTTCGCGTTTTCTGATCAAGGCCTCACCAGCCATGTTGCGCTCGTTGGTTCCCGGTTATCATCCCAGTAAAGTCAAAGATCCCAATTGGGTGTCGCGCTGGACGCATGCATATGCTGACCTGCCAGAGGATATCATTCCGCTACTGGATACGAACGATCCAGATATTCCAGCGCAATTTGCGCGTTAGATTTCGGTACCGGTTTATGCCCGATTTTGGGGTTTACAGTTCTGAAGCGAATGTCTGCTTCGGCCGTAGAAGCGGACGCCGCGCATACTCAAGTTTAACTCGAACATATGTTGTCCCTTAGCGGTCAGATCAATTTAATTGACAATATATTGTCAAAACGACTATATGATGCCAATGGCAAAGCGAAGCATCGATGGACAGGCACTCACCCAACTGATTCTGGAGATATTTCGGATCAACGGAGAATTGCTCAATGCTGGTAATCGGATCACCAAACCTTTTGGTCTGACCAGTGCACGTTGGCAGATCATGGGAGCCATCGATGAGGAAGGGCAGCCGCTCACTGTTTCGCAAATTGCCAGACGAATGGGGTTGGCCCGGCAGGGTGTTCAGCGGATCATAAATGATGTTGAAAAACTGGGCCTGGTTACTGGCTCTATGAATATCGATCACAAACGCGCACCACTCTTTTCCCTGAGTGGTGAAGGTAAAAAGGTCATGGCCAAAATCAACGCGGCGCAAGCCGAATGGGTCAATGCGCTTTCAAAAGACTTGTCTGCTCAACAACTCACAGAAATCCAAAACACTTTGCAATCCATTCGGGAGCAATCTGAAAACTCGAACTAGAAAAGGAAGAAAAATGCCTCAGCTAAAGGAACTCAATGACAGCGTCAGTCTGATGGATCAAATGCAAACAAATGAGGATGGATCGGTTGCTCTCATTAATGTGTTTACGGTTGATCCCGCCGATCAGGATGCGTTGATCGCATCATGGTCACATGACGCTGAATTTATGAAGGTTCAGCCGGGATATATTTCCACTCAGTTACACAAGGGAATTGGTGGCAGCGCAACATTTCTAAACTACGCGATATGGGAAAGCGCCGAAAGTTTCCGCAACGCCTTCACAGATCCAGAATTCCAGAAACGTATTGGCCGCTATCCGGACAGCGCAACAGTATCACCCCATCTTTTCAAAAAACTGGACGTTCCCGGCCACTGTGTCGCCTGAACGGGAGCATCTCATGCCTGCAAAAAGCTCGATTGATCAATATGGTTCCGTGGCCATTGCAATCCACTGGTTAAGCGCCCTGCTTATAGTGGCTCTGCTGGGTTCCGGATTCACCGCTGGCGGCGCTGAGGACATTGCCAAGAAGGCGGAAATCTTGCGTATCCACATTCCGCTAGGTCTAGCCGTTCTGTTTCTTACCGTGCTGCGCATCTTTTGGTGGTTTTTCGCTGATAGAAAGCCAGACTCTATTCACATGCCTGTTTGGCAAGATCGGGCATCCAAGGCTGTGCATTTCCTATTCTATATTGTCATTTTGGGCATGGTCGGAAGCGGTATTGGAATGATGGTTCTTTTCGATGCCGGACCGATCATCTTCGGAGTAGTCAAGGCAGTGCTGCCTGATTTCTGGGATTTCAAACCACGCCTGCCGCATGGCATTGGTGGCAGGCTCACCCTATTGCTGTTCATTTTTCATGCCGGTGCCGCTTTGTACCGTCAATTTGTGATGCGTGATGAGCTTTTGAGACGGATGTGGTTTCATCGGTCAGAAAACTGAATACATTAAATGGGTAGATACCAGGGGGGCTCGGTTTTCAGGATAATTCAGACATCCGATGGTATCGGAATTGAATACCACCAATGAGTGTCATTCCTCGTTTGTAGTCGTGTGACGGACAAGCAATTGTTATTTATTGGGTGACTGTCCGCAATAAATATGCTGACACATAATCCCGTCTCCAATGATGTTATGCGAATGTATCCCACTCCAGACAAACTTGAGCGCCGCGCTGATTTGATTGTCCATGCCATAGGCCTGGTATTGATTTTGGTTGGCGGCCTGGCATTGCTATTGCAGTCCGCTGCCGGACACGGTTTGGCCGTGATCGGAGCGTCGGGAGTCTATGTGATCTGTGTGATATTTTCTCACGTGATTTCCATGTTCTACCATTTGTCGCCATATCATGATCAACGGCTAACGCTGCGCCGAATAGATCATGCTGCGATATACTTGACGATCGCCGGAACGTTCACCCCACTTTTTGTTCTGGCGGATACGGAGTTTAGCCTGCTCATTCTCGCTATCGTTTGGGCGCTCACAATTCCTGCGATACTGTACAAGATATATGGCAAGAATTTGGATTCGCGATGGTCCCTTGCTTCCTATCTTGGTTTGGGTTGGATGGGCTTAATTGCCGTGCCGGATTTGCTGGAAATACTGCCTGGACTGTCGCTTCTTGCAATGTTGGCAGGCGGCGTCTTCTATTCTCTTGGTACGATTTTCTATGCCCGCAAGACATATCCCTTTCGCTATTCGATCTGGCACAGTTTCGTGATGATGGGCGGAGCGTCTTTCTTCATCGCTATTTGGGTGGCTTTGTCGGTCGGCTGAAAAGTAGCCAGATCAAGCGGCAATCGCTGTTGAGGACCCATTGTGCCAACTTCGCTTGGAGATGTCTAACGTCCGCTTTCGGGAAATAGCGGGAAGGATGCAAATGTCCGCAAACAAGCAGATTTGCTAAGATATATAGTTTCAATCTATGATGAGTTGGGAAGCCAAGATTGAGGACAATAGCTATGTTCAGCCATATCACATTGGGAACCAATGATTGGATAATAGCAGAGCCATTTTGGAAGGCTGTAGCATTGGCTCTTGAACTGCCGTTGCTTTTCAATCGATCCGGCGGTGCAGCTTATGGAGAGATGACTGGACCTAAAATTTTCATTGGCCCTACATTTGATGGACAACCAGCCTCAAATGGGAATGGAAGCCATGTAGCTTTCCTCGCAAAGGATAGAGCTATGGTGGATGCGTTCCATGCCGCAGCATTAAGTCATGGTGGTTTGGATGAAGGTGAGCCGGGGCTAAGGCCCCAATATCACGCTAATTATTACGGCGCATATGTTCGTGACCCAGATGGCAACAAGTTACAGGCTGTATGCCATTCAGTTAATGGATAAACTTGGCATTTTCGATTGATTTCTAACGTCAGTTTTCGGAATGCAGCGCCCGGCGCTTGAGTTGAACAAAAATCCCGCCTTTTCCGCACCTCAATAGTTCTCGTATCTGTGCCAACAGCGATTCTTCTCTTGTGGCCCCTTGCCGAGACAGGCCTTGCATCCTTATGTGGAACAAAACGAATCTAGGATGGAAATATGACCGAGACACATCGTACGAAAATGCTGATCCTGGGCTCCGGCCCTGCTGGCCTGAGTGCCGCCATTTATGGCGCACGTGCTGGTCTGGAACCGATTGTGGTGCAGGGGCTGCAACCCGGCGGTCAGTTGACCATCACCACCGACGTGGAAAACTATCCCGGCTTTCGCGATGTCGTGCAAGGCCCCTGGTTGATGGAAGAAATGCAGGCACAGGCGGACAAGGTCGGTACACGGACCATGTTTGACACGATTGTCGATGTCGACATTTCGCAACGTCCTTTCCGGATGATCGGCGATGGCGGCACGGTCTATGAGGGTGACACGCTGGTCATCGCCACCGGTGCGCAGGCCAAATGGCTGGGTGTACCGGGGGAAGAAGAACTGGGCGGCAAGGGTGTTTCGGCCTGTGCCACTTGTGACGGCTTTTTCTATCGCGGCAAGAAAGTGGTCGTGATTGGCGGCGGCAATACTGCCGTCGAAGAAGCGCTCTATATGACCAACCACAGCGATGACGTAACGCTGATTCATCGCCGTGACAGCTTGCGTTCGGAGAAAATCCTTCAGGATCGCTTGTTTGCCAACCCGAAAATTACCGTATTGTGGAACAAGACGGTCGAGAAATTTGTGGGTGGCGGTGATCCCAAGGGACTGGTTGGTGTCGACCTTGTTGATACGCAGACCGGTGAGAAGAGCCATCTTGCCACCGATGGTGCATTTGTCGCCATTGGCCATGCGCCTGCGACCGAGATTTTCAAGGATCATCTCGAGCTGATCGATGGCGGCTATATCGAAGTCGAGCCTGGCACACCCAAAACCAAGATCCCAGGCCTCTTTGCTTGCGGGGATGTGATGGATCACGTCTATCGGCAGGCTGTGACAGCGGCAGGAACCGGCTGTATGGCTGCTCTGGATGCAGAGCGATTTCTGGCTGAGGAAGAGTTTGAGTTGCTCGCCGCCGAATAATCAGGCGTTTTCGAGCGCTTGGAGTATCTGACTATCCAGCCAACACTCGGAAGGCTTATCAGCAAAGCTGTGTGAAGCACTATCCAGTGATGCCATCGTTATCTGAGGCAAGCTTTTGGTTTTGCGAAACGCTTTGCTATCCCATGCCGCGAGAAACGCACGGGCTGTGGTGTCCCGGTTGGCCAACACGATATGGCAAGGCTTTGTCAATCGATTCAGTCCAGTTTGAACTTGCGTTGCGAGGTTTGTATTTTCTTGTTTTTTAATGGCTTGCCTAAGGCCTTTTGCAAGTCTTCTGAGGTTTATCTTGCCGGTCAGCAGATCGATGATCGACTTGGGGTTTTTCAACCTTTCCCAATAGCGTGATCGAACCGCCGAGGGTGGTGGGGCAGTGGGTGCATCGGATGAAGGTTCAGTATTTTCGATTACCCACGGATTGGCAAGGATGAAGCCATCAATGGCGATTTCGGCGCCAAATAACGCCAAGGCGGATGCGGCATCGCAGTTACCAAAGGCGATAATTTTTTCGATCTGCGGACTGGACTGACGAAAACAGGCAAGCGCCGATTGAATGTCGGCCTGCGTCTCCAAAAACCCCTGATTTGCGCCGCTACTGTCACCAATACCGCGGCGATCATAGCGGAAAACCGGAAAGCCTTTCCGCGCCATGCGATTCGCCAGTTTTGCCATGCCGGCATGGGCACCAGCGCGGATTTCATTGCCGCCGCTGACAATCAGCAGGCCGGTTGTCAATTGGCCGTGATCAAGCGTTCCTGCGAGCAATTGATCCTCGCACACAAATTGATGAAAGGACCGCGTCATTCGCTCACCCATGCGGCCAGACTGTCGGCAATGACACCAGACAACAGGAGATCTTCACTAGGCTCAGCGCGCAGCCAGAGCGCGGAACCAGGGAGCTTGGCGTCCGCTGCGCGCGTACTGCTATCCAGTTGCACGGTATGGACATTCTCCAACGAAGTCGGTGTGGCCTCTTCCAGTTCTGAAAAGAGTGCAGACCCTATGCTGTTGCCTGCTAGATTGACGCTCCCGCCGCGCGCTTCGGCAGTAATTTGCGCCATATCGGTTGATAGCCCAGCCTCTTTGTCGGACGCGATGCGAGTGCGCATCATGGTTCTCAGAAGGACCTGGCCCTTGACCGGAGAAAACCGCCATGTCCGAACATCATCGGCAAAGCTGTCAATCAAACATCCCCCGCGAAAGGCGGCGATCGACAGAGTGGACGAATATTGGGTCAGACAAGCGAGTAGAGCGTTTCGCCAGATCGCCAGACTGGTCAAATCAGCGGGAAACAGGCTTTCATTGGTGCCAGGGAGGTCCGGCAGGACGCTGCCTATATTCTTGCTGTCCAGCAACCGCATGACATCGATCATCATTCGCCGCATACGGTTCATTTCATCGAACAAGGGCGGGATTAGAAGGATCGTCTGGCTATGCTGAGCCCCTGCGATCAGACACAATTCATCACGGCCTTCAAACTGGTAACTCGAAAATTCGAGCGTTGCCGTCACCCAGCGACCTTCATCTCTGCGAAGGCTACCAAATTGCCGAAGGTTTCGAACAGCTCGCCGTCAACCTCATCATCCTCGATCATGATATCCAGACGATCTTCAAGCTCGGTGAGCAGTCCGGCCACGGCCATGCTGTCAAGCTCTGGTAGAGCTCCGAAAAGCTCGGTATCCGCGGTAAAGGCGCTGACTTGCGCTGCATCCAATCCAAGGATGTCCTGCATTACGGCACGTACTGCGGCCTCTGGCGCCAAATCAAGATTTTCCGACATCAACAAACCCCCGACTCCGGACAACGGCGCTTCCCTAAAGCGATCAGCGCTTTCCTACAAGGGCTGACATCTGGTATCTCAGTATGGATAGCCAGGAAAGGGGGTTATTGGGCCAAAACATCTCCAGACGATATCTCGGACGAATATCTTCCATCCATTCGCGTTTGTAAGGATCGTTGCCAGTGCCGAAGTCGACCAAATTAACGCGATCGACATCTATGACCTGCTGAAACATGGCAACAGACAATAAAGTGCCTGGCGATGATTTCGTGGCATCCTCAACATGGGCGAGTTTGTGGATCAGGGCCTCTCCATTTTCGACCGTCCAGAATTGTGCGGCAACGGGATTGCCGTCAATATAAGCAAGGCCGAGACGCAGACATCCGGCTTCGGCTTCTTGTCTGGCCAAATTTTTAAGGAAATCAGGATTACCTTCTTCAGGCTTCCAGCTTTTTGCATAGACATTGAGATAATCATCCCAATGTTCGTCTGAAAATTCGGTCTCGATGCGGATGGATACGATATTCTTTTTTGCCTTGCGGCGGACCGTATTACGCAATCTGCTAGGGCGGTCTGCCCAATATTGATCGAAGGTGCGGCCGTTGACCGACAGGATATGATTGTCATCTGCTTTGGATTTGAAAACCAGCCAACCCGCCTGTTCAAAGGCCCTTTCAGTCAGACTGGCGGCCTGATCTTCTTCGGGAACAGGCGCGATTTCAATGCGATGACAATGGGCGGTTAATGTTTTGGCGATATTGGCAAGCAAAGCCAATTTGGTGACCTCATCATAGTCGCCAGTGAAAATGGGCCGAAAGGTAAAATTATACCAGTTGGCGAGAGCAGTGTAGCGACCCAGGCCCTTTTTCATGAGGAAAAACCAAGCTTGCTCGCCGTTTTCAGCGCTTTGAACAATGAGGGGTTTATTGTCTGGCAAACATAATTCGTGCAGATGATGCAACCACTCAAACCGATCAAAAAGCGATCTTTGATCTGTCCGACCAAGTTTTTCACCCGCTACCGCTTGCGCAGACTGGAAGTTATCGTGATATTCACTGTTCATAGCCAAGGTCATATCTGTCACAATTTTGTTCTTTTTCCCATAGGTACAAGCATTTGAACAAACCAGTCACAAACGCCGCTTTCCCACTGGATCGTCTTGCCCTTGGCCGGGATCCAGAGGCAACAGCATTGGTCACCCGTTCGGGGTCTCTTAGCTACAAGACGTTAAATCATCGTGTTGGTTTGCTGGCACGCTGGCTTTTGGGACAGAATTTCGGCCAAGGTGATCGCGTGGCAACGTGGCTTCCCAAGACCGAACTTGCCTGTATCATGCCGCTGGCAGCGGTGAGAGCTGGGCTCGTGCACGTGCCAATCAACCCGGTTTTGAAGCCTGCACAGGTGCAGCATATCATTGCAGACAGCGGTGCAAAACTATTGATCACAAACAAGGGGCGCGTGAACTCTCTTGATGACAAACCTCTCGATCATGACTGCGTAATCCGAGAAGATGTTTCGGTTGTAACTGATATCGCGGCGATATCCGACCCTTTGGAGCCGAGCGAAAAAGACGCTGATACTGAGGCCTTGGCGGCAATATTATATACCAGTGGATCGACCGGCCGCCCGAAAGGGGTCATGCTGAGCAATGCCAATCTCAGTCTGGGGGCGGTCAGCGTTGCAGACTATTTGAAGCTGGAACAGGATGATCGTACCTTATGCGTATTGCCGCTGAGCTTCGATTATGGACAGAATCAACTACTCTCCACTTGGTATGCCGGTGGTTGCGCCTATCCACTTGACTACCTGACACCGCGTGATGTGACCAAAGGGTGCGCCCGTCACGAGATTACCACATTGGCGGCGGTTCCACCGCTTTGGGTGCAACTTGTTGATCAGGATTGGCCGGAAGAAGCGGCGCAATCCATGCGGCGCTTGACGAATAGTGGCGGGGCTTTAACGCCGTCGCTGGTGGAACAATTGCGGTCCATTTTTGGCAGAAACACCGATATTTATGCGATGTATGGTTTGACCGAGGCATTTCGATCCACCTATCTTGATCCGGTTCTTATAGACGACAATCCCACCAGCATGGGGACTGCAATTCCGTTTGCGGAGATCATGGTGGTCGGATCAGATGGTGCTATTGCTGCTGCTGGTGAAGAAGGTGAATTGGTTCATGCCGGGCCATTGGTGGCTAAGGGATATTGGCAGGATGCTGTTAGAACTGCTGAGCGTTTCAAACCGGCTCCTATTGAGTCCGAATATGGCGGAACAGCCGTATGGTCAGGGGACTCGGTCCGGCGAGATAAAGACGGTTTGCTCTATTTTGTCGGGCGGACCGACAATATGATAAAGAGCTCCGGTAATCGGATCAGCCCTACCGAAATCGAAGAAGTTGCGATTGAATCTGGCTTTATTGCAGAAGCGGTCGCTATTGGGGTTGCTGATGAGCGGTTGGGCCATGCGATCTGCCTGTTTGCGCGCGCGAAGGATGATTCAGACGATCGGAATATTAAAGAGGATTTGCGGAAATATATGAAACGGAATTTACCGAATTTTATGCACCCTCGCGATATCAGGATGTTGAAAGAATTTCCCAAAAACCCGAATGGCAAGATCGACCGCAACGCTTTGACAGAGAATGAAAAATCATGAGTAAAGTGAAACCGGTCGGTCCGATACCCCAAGGCTATGAATGTCTTGATGGAGAGCTAGCGATAAGCGGTTCAAAAGCGAGCGCACTTGTGTCCGATCATGGTTCACCATTATTTGTCTATTCCAAACGCCTGCTGGATCTACGGATGGAGTCATTGCGAAATGCCATGCCGGACGCAGTGCATATTCATTATGCGATGAAGGCCAATCCTTATGCGCCTGTGCTTTCGCATATGGTCGGGCTCTCTGATGGGATTGATATTGCATCAGGCGGCGAACTCGCCATGGCCTTAAAGGCAGGAGCCAAAGCGGAGAAAATGAGCTTTGCTGGGCCCGGCAAGCGTGATGATGAGCTGCTAGCGGCCATTGAGGCCGGGGTGACGATCAATATTGAGTCGCCTAGCGAATGTGATCGCGCTTTGGCTATCGGGAGCAAAGCTGGGCTAGAACCGCGCATGGCTATTCGCGTTAATCCCGATTTTGATCTGAAGGGATCCGGCATGAAAATGGGCGGTGGAGCCAAACCCTTTGGTATGGATGCCGAACTGGTTGCACCAACCGTGCGTAAGATTGTTGAAGCAGGAGCGCATTGGCGTGGTTTCCATATCTTTGCGGGATCTCAGGCCTTGAAAGCGGATGCGATTATCGAAACACAGGCGCAGACCATAGCACTTGCGACACGGCTGGCTGAGGAAATTGGTCATGGTCCAGAGCATGTCAATCTGGGTGGGGGCTTCGGAATTCCTTATTTCCCAGGCGATGAGCCGGTGGACGTGGACCTGATCGGCGATGCTCTGGAGCAACAACTTGCTGACCTGCCGAAGATTTTATCAAAGACACAATTTGCGCTTGAACTAGGGCGGTTCCTTGTTGGCGAGACTGGTGTCTATTTGACTCGGATTATCGACCGCAAGGAGAGCCGAGGTGAAATATTTCTGGTCACCGATGGCGGACTGCATCACCAATTGGCTGCCAGTGGTAACTTCGGCACTGTCATCAGGCGGAACTACCCCGCGGCAATCGCAACTCGGTATGATAGCCCGGAGGAAGAAGTCGTGTCGATTGTAGGTTGTCTTTGCACACCGCTGGATATGCTAAGTGACCGCGCCCAGCTGCCTGTTGCCCAGGTTGGTGATATTGTCGCCATATTCTGCGCAGGCGCATATGGCGCAACTGCAAGCCCTGCAAATTTTCTGGGGCAGGGGCCGGCAAAGGAGATTTTGGTTAGTTGAACTGGCGGGATTCGATAATCCCATGAAAACAGCCAAATATTAACCCTAATTTCAATCAATCCTAACGCTATCTTCACTATTTTCGCCGATAGCATTCTCGTGATTATGTGTGATTGGCCCATTTCCTCGTGGAATCGGCTGGTCAGCAATGGCTGTTTACGAGGAAATGAAAATGACTGCTGCGTTCAAAAACCGAAAGCTACCGAAATATTTGATTGGTGCTGGATTGGCCTCTCTTGCAGTGGCTGGATGTGCAGGCACTTCTTCTGGGCCGCAGCTTCCGCCAGCATCGTTTGTTTCCATGCAGGAAGGCCCCGGTGAAGAATATGTTATCGGCCCCTTAGATGAGCTGACCATTTTCGTCTGGCGCAACCCTGAGCTCGGCGCGAAGGTTCAAGTGCGTCCTGATGGCCGGATTACCACGCCACTGATTACTGACATGCCCGCTGTAGGCAAAACGCCCGCCATGCTGGCTGAAGACCTGAAATTACAATTGTCCGAATATATCAACGAGCCGCTCGTTTCGGTTATCGTCAATAATTTTTCAGGCACCTTTTCCCAGCAAATCCGAGTGGTTGGTGCAACAGAGAAGCCAGCCTCGATCCCCTATCGCGCAAACATGACATTGCTCGATGCGATGATCGCAGTCGGCGGTCTTTCGGAATTCGCATCCGGCAATAAAGCCCGGCTTGTTCGCTATAATCGCGGGACCGGAAAACAGCAGGAATATGCACTGCGCATTGGTGATCTGCTCGATCGCGGTCAAACCAAAGCCAATGTGATGCTGCGACCGGGTGACGTGATCATCATTCCGAAGAGCATGTTCTAGTTCGCGCTTGCATCAAATTTATAGGGATCGAAAAGACCAATGAACGGCCTTTATGATGAAATTCGAGTAGCATTGCACAGCGTCTGGAACAGGCGCTGGCTCGCATTGGCTGTCGCCTGGGGCATATGCCTTTTGGGTTGGCTGGTCGTTGCGTTGATCCCGAACAGTTATGAATCCAAAGCACGCGTATTCGTAGAGATGCAGTCCATCTTGTCGGACAAAGTCGGCATCGAATCTCGTGACCGCAAAAGAAATATGGACCGGGTGCAGGAAACGCTGGCATCCACGATAAATCTGGAAAAAGTGGTTCGCGGGACGGATTTGAACCTTTCGGTTGCTAGCGATCGCGAATTGGCTGGCAAGGTCGAGATGCTTCGCAAGAATATCGAGATCAAATCGGAAAAGGACAATCTTTTCGAGATTACGGCGACGGCATCTGTCGGCAATCTATCCGATGCTGAAAACGCGGTTCTGTCCCGTGAAATTGTGCAGAAGATGATCGATATCTTCGTCGAAGAAAACCTTTCCGGTGACCGGGACGAAACCAGTCAGACACTGAAATTTCTTGATGGACAACTCGCAAATAGAGAGAAAGCTCTGCAAGAAGCTGAACAAAAACGGGTTGAGTTTGAGACGGAAAACCTGGGACTATTGCCGGGCGTCGGATCGATCAGTCAGCGGATCGAGGCTTCTCGAGCAGAACTCAGTCAGATTGAATCGCAACTGGCTTCGGCTTCCAGTTCTCTGGCGGCGCTGAACGGCCAGCTTGCAGGAACACCGCCAACCATTGCTACACCCGGATTTGGCGGAGCCAGTTCCGGCGGTGGTGCACGCGGACAATTGGCGCAGGCGCAAGGGCAATTGGCCTCTGCGCGCGCACGAGGATGGACCGACAGTCATCCCGATATCATCGCGATGAAGAGCCAGATTGCGGCCCTTCGTGCGCAGGTGGCTGCACAACCCAAAGGTTCTGGCGGTTCAGGCTATCGTACACCAAATCCTGCTTATAGTTCATTGCAAAGCATGCGCGCCGAACGCCAAGCGTCGGTTGCTGCGCTGCAGGCTCGTAAGAATGCCATTCAGGCAGACATGGCTCAACTTGCATCAAAGCAGTCGCTGGAACCTGGTGTTGCCGCAGAGATGGCACGGATCAATCGCGACTATGACGTGCTGAAATCCCAGTATGACAAAATGCTTCAGGATCGTGAGCAGATCAAGTTGCGTGGACAGGTCGAATCGGAAACGGACTCGGTTAAGTTCAAGGTTATCGATCCCCCGTCTAGTCCACGCTCACCTGCAGCACCCAACCGGCCTCTTTTGCTGGCGATGGTATTATTTGTTGGCATTGGTGGCGGTGTCGGCGCAGCTTTCGCGATGGGGCAGTTGCAGACCAGTTATCCGACTTCGGCGAAATTGGAAAAAGCCAGCGGATTGCCGGTCATCGGGTCGGTGTCGCAGATATTGACGAGTGGTCAGCGTGTCATCCGGCAAAAGAAAATGCGGTTGTTTTACAGCGCGGGCGGCGCCTTGTTTGGTGTTTTTGCGCTGTTGATGGTCGTGGAATTTATCCAGCGCGGCATGGTGGCTTGAGGAGAGAACATGAACAAATATAATCCCCTCAATAAATCAAGTTCTCTGCTGGAACGCGCAGCACAGGTCTATGACTATGTTCCTTCTAAGGCGGGCGGTCCTGAACGAAATTACGGACCCGAGATACTAACGCCGGAAACCAAGAAGCAGCAGGTCGTACGGACGCCATCCCGAAACCAGCCTGCTTATGATGGGCCGCGGGTCATTGTTGATCGCGATAAACTGCGGGAAGCTGGTTTCGTTGTGCCTGATGGTCCGGTCACGGGCATCTCCGAAGAATTTCGTATCATTAAGCGACAATTATTGATGGCTGCCAAGGGCACAAGCAAACAAGCCGCATTGCCCCATGGCGAGCGTATCTTGATTTGTTCGGCTCATCCGAATGAGGGCAAGACTTTTTGTGCATTGAATCTCGCACTCTCGATTGCTGCGGAGAAAGACAATGAAGTGCTGCTGGTCGATGCGGATTTTGCCAAGCCGAGCATATTGTCCAGCCTTGGTCTGGAAGGCAGCAAGGGATTAATGGATGCGCTGGCCGATCCGCAATTGCCAGTTGAACAGTGCATTATCCACACTGACATTGCCGGTCTTGCCATTCTGCCAGCAGGTGAACAGACTAACGCCGACACCGAATATCTCGCTTCTTCTCGTACACAGGAAGTGCTCAATCGGTTGACCCAGCATAACCCCAACCGGATTGTTATTTTTGATTCCCCGCCTGCTTTGTCGGCATCACCGGCATCGGTGCTTGCGACTCATGTCGGGCAGGTCGTGATGATCGTGAAAGCAGACGAAACAACTGAAACAGCCTTGCGCGACGCGCTTAGCCTGATGGCCGGCTGCGACAATATCCAATTGCTCCTGAACGGCACGAAATTCTCGCCGACAGGGCGGAGCTTTGGATCCTATTATGGATATGGAGAGTAACAGTGACCAGCCGTAAACCCATGCGTATGTTGAAATTCGGGGCGCTGTTTTCGCCGCTGATGATTGTGGCTATGCAGCCGGCGCAAGCCAAGGATCGTAATGTTGAAGTAACGCCCTATCTGGAAGTTCAGCAGGTTCTGGTGGCCGATCTGAAAAACGGTTCAGACGTTCTGACTTATACGACTGTTGCTGCTGGTATTGAAACTTCAATTCAGACTCGCCAGGCGGAAGCACAGGTCAATTTGCGCTATGAGCGGCGTTTCTTCTATGAAGATGACATTGGCGACGATGACATATTGAGCGGCCTGGCTCGGGGTAGTGTTCAGGTTGTTCCCAATGTGTTGGCACTCGAGGCCGGCGGTATTGCAACACGCAGCCGTATCGATATTCGCGGTGAAGCGCCGTCCAATACGGTTGGCAACATAGACAATGTAACCCAAGTCTATTCGGTATATGCTGGACCATCCTTATCGACAAATATCGGCGCACTGGATGTGAATGCCAACTACCGCGTTGGGTATACAAAGGTTGAAAGTGAAGATACCGGTATATTGCCGCCTGGTCAGTTGCCGATTGATATTTTCGACGACTCAGTCAGCCATTCGGCTAGCGCCAGCGTTGGCATGAGTCCGGGTGATCTGCCATTTGGTTGGTCTGTCGGTGCAGGTTATGAACGTGAAGATGCCGGGCAATTGGATCAGCGTTTCGAGGGCAAATATGTTCGCGCCGATGTAACGGTTCCGGTGACGCCAACGGTCGCGCTTGTCGGCGGTGTTGGCTATGAAGATATTGAAATTTCCGAACGCGATGCGTTGCGGGATGTTAACGGCGATCCAGTGGTCGACAATGACGGCCGCTTGGTGACTGATGAAGCGTCTCCTCGCCTGCTGTCTTATGATGAAGACGGACTGATTTGGGATGCTGGTGTGCTGTGGCGTCCTAGCCGGCGGACCTCTCTCGAGGCGCGTGTCGGACGCCGCTATGGCAGCACGACCTATGCTGGTAGCCTTGGCTATCAACCGAACGAGAACACATCGCTGAATGTGTCGGTCTATGACACTGTGTCGGGCTTTGGTAATTTGCTGAACGACAACCTCGCATCATTGGGGACCAGTTTTTCCAGCAGCCGCAATCCGCTAAGTGGCGAACTTAATGGATGTGCTTTTGGCCAGACGAGTAGCCTGTGTTTCAATGATGCTCTGCAATCGGCAGCGTCTTCTTCGTTTCGCGCGCGCGGTGTGAATGCCCAACTCGCATATGGCTATAATGGATGGAATACTGCGGTAGCGGCAGGCTATTCGCGCCGTCGTTTCTTCGCTTCACAACTGGGCGGATTATCAAGTGTCGATGGGCTGGTGGACGAAAACTACTATGCCAACCTGTCAATTGGCCGCCAGATTGATGCCCGCTCCAGCTTTGATACCAATGTCTACGCAAACCTTCTGGATAGTGGTTTTGCAGGCGCGCCCAATGTGCTCGCTCTGGGCGCAAATGCGGCCTATTATCGTCAGATCATACCAGGTCTGACCGGTACTGCAGCGGTTGGCTTGGATAGCTTTCAACAGGATGGTTTTGATAGCGAACTTACAGCCTCTGCGCTGCTCGGACTACAATATGAATTTTAAACACATCACCGCAAGAGTAGGTGGGAGATACCAGTATGTATGAAGAATTTTATGGATTGAAAAGTCGGCCATTCCAGCTGACCCCGGATCCGCATTATTATTTTGAAAGCCTGACCCACCGAAAGGCTTTGTCTTACCTGGGCTATGGTCTTGCGCAGGGTGAAGGTTTCATTGTCATCACGGGTGATGTCGGTGCCGGCAAAACCACTCTGGTTAGTCACTTGATGGCAACCATCGATCGCGAGCGATTGGCCGCAGCGAATGTTGTGACCACTGCTTTGGACAGTAAGGATATTGTGCGCGTCGTTGCGAACAACTTCGATATTGAAACCGAAGGCATGGACAAGGCGCAACTGCTCAGTGCTTTTGAAGAATTTCTGCACAGTGAAGCGCGTGCGGGACGGCGGTGTTTGCTGATCGTTGATGAATCGCAAAATCTGCCTACCAGCGCTCTGGAAGAGCTGCGGATGCTGTCCAATTTCCAATTAGGCGGGCAGGCTTTGCTGCAGATATTCCTTCTCGGCCAGCCTGAATTCCGAGACCTGTTACAAAGCTCTGATCGACTGGAGCAGCTACGCCAGCGGGTGATTGCCAACCATCATCTTGAACCGATGGAAGCGCATGAAATTGAGCCCTATATTACGCACCGACTAGCGAAGAGCGGTTGGTCTGGGCGTCCCAAAATCACATCCGATGTCTTCTCTTTGCTCTATAGTGAAACCGGAGGTGTGCCGCGCAAGATCAATACGCTGATGAGCCGTGTCTTGCTTATGGGAGCTGTCGAGCATGCTGAGCTTATTGATCAAGCTTTGGTTGGCCGGGTACTCGCCGACCTGAACGGGGAAGAAGTCGACATTGTCGAGCCTGAGATTGAATTTGATCCAGCGACCGCAAAAAGCCCGTTGTGGGAGAAACCTGCTCGTGCGGCCGAAAAGCAGGTCGAACCCGAACTGGTTTCGGCTCCAGAAGAGTTTACGCCTGCAGCGCCAGTTGCTGATGCGGAATTGCAAAGCGCACTAACAAGCAGTTCTGAGGAAGCGTCAGATGATCATGAAGTTCTGCCTTTCAGACATGCGGATAGCGTTCCTGTGCAGGAGGTTGAAGAGCCCGTCGCTGTAAATCCATCACCGGTTGCCCAACCCGTATCAGACGATGCAACAGCAGACAGCATGGGGATCATATCCAAAAGGCTCGCTGCGATTGAATCCCGTATGGATAATCAGGACGAAAGTCTGCATCGTGTATTGACGATGCTTGTCGACTGGGTCGAAAGCGACATCCGAAGCAAGGAAAGCTATGTCAATGCAGGACGCGCGGCCTGAACCCATAGAAAAGGCGAGAAAAGCAAATGCTTTGCTCAATGCTATGTCGGTGGATATCGAAGACTGGTTTCAGGTCGGAGCCTTTGAAACGGTCATCGATCGTGCCGATTGGGACGGCTTGGAACATCGTGTTGAACGCAATAGCAATGCGGTTCTCGATCTTTTCGAAGAAGTCGGAATCAAGGCAACTTTTTTTACGCTCGGCTGGGTAGCAGAACGCTATCCCAAGTTGATGCAACGCATCGTTGAAGCGGGGCATGAGGTCGCCAGTCACGGCTATGATCATGCGCGCGTTTTTACAATGACTGCGGAGCAATTTCGAGATGATCTGAAGCACAGCCGGAAAATCCTCGAAGACACGTGCGGACGAGCTGTGACCGGATATCGTGCGCCAAGCTTCTCCATCGACGAACGCACACCATGGGCACATGAGATATTGGCCGAGCAGGGGTATCTTTATTCATCCAGTGTCGCGCCGATCAGGCATGATCATTATGGTTGGGCAGGCTCACCGCGTTTTGCCTGGAAGCCGGTGGCAGGATCGGATTTGATAGAGTTGCCGGTTACGACGGTAAAAGTCGGGAATCGAGTTCTGGCATCAGGAGGCGGCGGGTTTTTTCGGCTACTTCCATACGTGCTCTATGATCGAGCTATTCGTAAGATGCACAAGGATGACGGACGTGGTGCAATCTTCTATTTCCACCCTTGGGAAATTGACCCGCAGCAACCACGGGTTGGCAATGCGCCGCTCAAGTCGAAGCTGCGTCATTATACCAATCTGGGAATCATGCGTTCCAAACTTGTCCGTGTCGGTAGAGATTTCCGTTGGGGAAGAGTGGATGAACTCGCCTCTTTGGAGGCGGAGCTAGCGCAATGAACATGCCTTTCTCACTCAAGGCGTTAGACGTTCGTGTTTTGGATCAGGATGATCCGAACGAACTGGCGCGCATTGACAAGTTTGTCCAAGAACATGTTCAGGGCACCGCTTTCCATCGACCAGCCTGGATGCGGGCCGTTTCTAAGGCTTGCGGGCATGAATGGTGTTACATGTTAGCGGAGAACAGCCAAGGCGATATCGAGGCTCTGTTGCCACTGCATCTGATCCATTCTGCGTTATTCGGACGCGCATTAGTCTCATCGGGCTTCGCTGTCGGCGGAGGCGTGCTGAGCACAAGCGATCAGGCAACTCAAATGCTGGCCGATGCAATATGGGATTTTGCCGAGAGACATAGCTTTCCAACAGTTGAGTTACGCGGCGGACCTAGTCCCGGCCAGAACTGGCAGAACAAGGACGGTATCTATGCGGGCTTTGTGACCGATCTTGCCACGAGTGATGACGACCAATTGCTCGCCATACCACGCAAGCAACGCGCAGAGATTCGCAAAGGCCTGAAGAACGATCTTGCCATTCGTATCGGTAACAGCGAGCAGGATCGCGCGGATCATTACGCTGTATACGCAGAAAGCGTACGTAACCTTGGGACGCCGGTTTTCCCCAAGGCATTGTTTGATGAAGTTCTGGATGGGTTTGGAACTGACGCGGACATTTTGACCGTGTTGGATGATGAAAAGCCAGTGGCGAGCGTATTGAGCCTGTATCACGACGGAATCGTAATGCCCTACTGGGGCGGAGGTACGTTCGATGCACGTCGCCTTCGGGCCAATGATGTGATGTACTATGCGCTGATGAACCATGCCCGTGAAAGGGGTTGCCTGCGTTTTGATTTTGGCCGTTCCAAGGCCGGAACCGGGGCCTATTCCTTTAAGAAAAACTGGGGCTTTGAACCGATGCCACTATCCTATGCGGTTCGGACCGCTGATGGCGAAGACGCGCGCGATGTGAATCCGCTGAGTCCGAAATACCGAATACAGGTTGCTGTGTGGCAGAGGCTGCCGCTTTCCATGGCAAATCGACTGGGGCCGCTGATCGCAAAAGGCCTTGGTTGATGGGTGAGATTTTATTCCTGACCCACCGCGTGCCATGGCCGCCCGATCGCGGCGACAAGATACGCGCGCACCATATCCTGCGTAAGTTGATGGAATATCGGCCGGTACACCTGGGCTGCTTCGCTGATGATATTATAGAGGAAACCGCAGAGAGTGATATCAAGCAAGCTCTCGCTTCGTTTCAGATCGTCCGACGAACTAAGCCCAACTGGTGGGCGGGTATACAAGCCCTCGCTTCTGGACGGCCAGTCTCGCTAACGGCATTCGGGAGTGCGGTGATACGGAGCTATGTCCGCAACACCCTGTCAACGCGGACAATTGACTGCATATTCGTTTTCTCAGGTCAGATGGCTCAATTTATTCCTGCAGGGTTTTCCGGCAAGGTGATAATGGATTTCGTTGATGTCGATAGCGCCAAATTTGAAAGTTACGCCGCTGAAGGATTTGGTCCGATGACCTGGATCAACCGGCGCGAAGGGAAATTATTGCGGGCTTTCGAAAGGCAGATTGGTGAGCGCGCAGATCAATCGCTCTTTGTCAGTGAAGCCGAAGCACAGCTTTTCCGGCAACGTTCGGATCTCGATGATCAGAAGGTTCGAGCGGTCGGTAACGGGATTGATCTGGATTTCTATGATCCGGTGAAAGTTGCCGCAACGGAACTCCCGCATGAAGGGCCATTGATCGTCTTTACCGGACAGATGGATTATCGTCCAAATGTCGAAGCGGTTACCAGCTTCGCGAAAGAGGTGATGCCCAAAATCCTTCAGCAACATCCCGATGTGCAATTTGCGATTGTAGGTCGGGCGCCGACGTCCGATGTGGCCCGGCTTGATGGTATGAACGGCACGATGGTGATCGGAAGCGTTGATGATATCCGGTGTTGGCTAAAGGCCGCCGATATCGTGGTTGCGCCCCTGCGTATTGCGCGGGGTATCCAGAACAAGGTTCTCGAGGCAATGGCGATGGGCAAGCCAGTCGTGGCTTCCGCTCCCGCAGCGCAGGGTATTGCCGCGATTAACGGCGAGCATTTTTATGTCGCCGACGATGTGCAGCATGAAGCAATGCTGGTTAGTGAACTATTGTCCGACGGTGAAAAATCTAAAATGCTTGGCGATAAAGCCAGCGCGTTGATCCGCTCTGATTATAGTTGGAAAACCCAGCTTTCTGATATTGCCAGCCTATGCGATATTGATCGGGGAAAACTTCTCGAGGCGGTGGAATGAGAAGCGCTGCAATCAATCAACGGATAGGCGAGGGTGTAGAGGCATCGGACGATGGCCTTTGGACAAGGCATCTGCGTCTGTTGGCTCTGACCGTTGCGGCAATCCTGATAGTGTTTTGGCGCGATGGCCTAGCGATGCTTGACGCTTGGTGGAATGTGTCGACTTATAATCATTGTCTGCTGATCGGCCCGATCATTTTCTGGCTGGTGCAACAGCGGCGCGAGGAGTTGGTAAAAATTGCACCTGCGATTTGGACTCCGGGATTGTTCTGGATGGGGTTGGCGGCTGCCGGTTGGTTACTTGGCGAAGCGGCTGGAGTGTCATTCGCCAAGCATCTAGGTCTGCTCATGATGCTGCAAGGAGCGGTCATCACGTTGCTGGGCCGCAGGATCATGCGCGGATTGGTTTTCCCGCTTTTTTATAGCTTTTTTCTCGTACCTTTTGGCGAGGAATTTGTGCCTCTGCTGCAGACCATCACCGCGAAAATGTCTATGGTCTTCCTTGGCTGGGCGAATATCCCTGCCTTTATCGATGGCGTTTTTATTTCAACACCCACCGGCTATTTTGAAGTGGCGGAGGCCTGTTCCGGCGTGAAATTCTTGATTGCAATGATCGCCTATGGCGCGCTGGTCAGTAACATATGTTTCCAGAGCTGGCGGCGGCGAACCGCCTTTATGATGGCTGCGCTGGCGGTGCCTATCATCGCCAATGGCATTCGGGCATTTGGAACAATTTATATTGCACACCATACGACGACTGATTTTGCGACGGGCTTTGATCATATCTTCTATGGCTGGTTCTTCTTCGCTTTTGTGCTTGCCTTGGTCATGATTATTGGCTGGCCATTTTTTGATCGCAAGATTGACGAGCCAATGATCGATGGAGATGCAATCGCGCAAGGTCGAACGACGGTATCAAAGCTGGCGCCGAGTCACACCATGATCGTGATGGCTGCAATGATTGCAGCGCCGGTATTGTGGACAGCGGCACTGGCCGCGCAAAGCGCACCGGTACCTGACAAGATTGCCTTGCCAAAGGTCGAGGGCTGGGAGCGCGTGGACTATCGTCCGCAATTCGACTGGCAGCCACGATTTGATGGTGCTAATCATCAATTGCTCGGTCGCTATCGGCATGCATCCAGTGGTTCGGAAGTTGATCTCGCCATTGCCGTATATGATCGACAGGAAGATGGCCGTGAGATTGTTGGTTATGGGCAGGGCGCCTTTGATCCCGGAACGGACTGGTCCTGGAGTCGCGATCTGAAGGCTCCGGAGTCAGGTAAGGCGATACAAATAACGGCTCCCGGCCCAGTGACACGCGATGTGCAGTCCTTCTATCGGATCGGTGACATATTAACCGGAAGTGGGTCGGCCGTGAAGCTCGAAACGTTGAAGAGCAAATTGCTCGGCGGCAACCAGCAAGCGGTGGCGATATTGATTTCGGCTGAGAAAGTGGATGAAGCTGGACCGGCCGCTGCCATGGAGGATTTTCGCAAGGCGCTTGGTCCACTTGATAAATTGGCTGACGAAATGGCAGGTCTGCGCTAGGGCGCACATCATGTGCGGCATTGCGGGAATATTTCATCTGGAGACGGCCAAGCCGGTTGATCCCGCTCGCCTCCGCAAGATGACCGATAGCTTGACGCATCGTGGACCTGATGGTTCGGGGATATGGACTGCTCCCGGTGTCGGTCTGGGGCATCGCCGCCTCTCGATCATCGATCTGGAAGGTGGGGCACAGCCCATGCTGACCGCCGACGAAGCGCAGGTAATCAGCTATAATGGCGAGATCTATAATTTTCAGGACGTTCGGGTCGAACTCGAATCGCTCGGCCATCATTTCACCACCAGCAGCGATACCGAGGTCATTCTTTATGCCTGGCGCCAATGGGGTGCCGATTGCCTTAAGCGGCTCAATGGCATGTTCGCCTTTGCGATATTTGACCAGCGGACCAAACAGCTTTTTCTGGCGCGGGATCGGCTGGGTGTGAAGCCGCTTTTCTATGCGCCAGTATCGGATGGCAGTATCTTGTTCGGGTCGGAACTGAAGGCTTTGCTCGCCAATCCCTTGCTGCGCCGCGAACCGGAAATGCGCGCTGTCGATGACTATCTTGCATTCGGATATGTGCCAGATCATCGATCGCTGTTGAAAGGCGTCAAGAAACTGCCTGCAGGTCACTATCTGCTGCTCGAACAGGGTAAGCCGGAACCGGCACCCATCCAATATTGGGATATGGATTTTAGTGAGCGCAGCAAGGCGTCGGCTGCAGAGCTTGAAGAAGAACTGGTCGGGCTGATGAAAGATGCGGTTGGTTCCCGGATGATTGCTGACGTGCCCTTGGGGGCGTTCCTGTCGGGCGGTGTGGATAGCAGTGCGGTCGTTGCATTGATGTCGGAGAAGAGCCGGCAACCGGTTAAAACCTGTTCCATCGGCTTTGATCAAGCATCGCTCGACGAGACAAGCTATGCCGAACGGGTGGCGGAACGGTTCAAAACCGATCACCGCGCGCGAACCGTGGCGGCAGATGATTTCGGACTGATCGATAGGCTGGCCGACCATTTTGATGAACCTTTTGCCGATGGCTCTGCGTTGCCGACCTATCGTGTGGCCGAGCTGGCGCGGGAGAATGTGACCGTCGCATTGTCAGGCGATGGCGCAGATGAAGCGCTGGCCGGTTATCGCCGTCATGTTTTCCACCATGCTGAAGAACGGGTGAGGGGCTTGATCCCGCAATCCCTTCGCGGTCCGGCTCTGGGCTGGCTCGGCAAGGTCTATCCCAAGGCCGATTGGGCACCGCGGCCGCTTCGTGCCAAGTCTACCTTGCTGTCGCTCGCCCGCTCCGGACCGGAAGGCTATGCGGAAGCGGTCGGGGTGACGACGCCAGCGGGTCGTCATGCAATCTATTCCGATGCGATGGCGAAGCAGTTGGATGGCTATCGGGGCGAGACCCGGATGATTGAACTGATGGAGAGTGCACCAGCGCGCAATGGTCTGGATCAGGCGCAATATGCCGACATGAAAATGTGGCTGCCCGGCGATATCCTGACCAAAGTCGATCGAACCAGCATGGCGGTGAGCCTGGAGGCGCGGGAGCCGTTGCTCGATTACAAGCTGATGGAATTTGCCGCCAGACTGCCGACTAACCTGCGGGTGCGTCGTGGGACAGGGAAATATCTGTTGAAAAAGTCGATGGAACGCTATTTACCGCAAGATATCCTCTATCGCCCGAAAATGGGCTTTGTAACGCCGATTGCGCAATGGTTCCGAGGGCCGCTGGCCGATGAAGCGCGAGCAATTTCCGGTGCTGGTGCGCTGGCCCGGATGGGTTGGTTTGATCAGCAGGCCCTAAGCAAAGTGGCCGAGGATCATATAGCAGGAAAGGCTGATAACAGTCGCTTGCTCTGGCAATTGCTGATGCTCGATAAGTCCTTGCAGCGCCTATTCGGTCTCTGACTTCTTCTCCGCTTTCGGATAAATCGCGTCGACAAAATAGAGTCCATCCGGCGGCGCGTTGAAGCCCAGTGCATCGCGGTCCTTGGCTTCCAGCGCCTTGCGCAAGTCATCACGCGTCCATTTGCCGTCGCCAACCAACTTCAGACAGCCGACCATCGAGCGCACCTGATGATGCAGGAAAGATCGCGCCGCGACTTCCACCTCTATCTCTTCACCAAAGCGGGTGACGGAAATGCTGTCCAACGTCTTTACCGGGCTCTGTGCCTGGCAATGGGTTGAGCGAAAGGTTGTGAAGTCATGCTGCCCGACCAGCAACTGCGCTGCATCATGCATCACTCCGGCATCCAGCGGTCTGGCGACCTGCCAACTCTGTCCCCTATCCAATGTCAGTGGTGCACGGCGGTTAGTGATCTTGTACATATAGCGCCGCCCGATGCAGTTGAAGCGGGCATGCCAGTCATCATCGACAATATCGCAGGCGAGCACCGCGACAGGATGGGGACGCAGTCCGGCATTGAGGCCTTCCATCAACCGGAACGGCGTCAATCTTGTCTCGAGGTCAAAATGAGCCCGCATGCCCAGCGCATGTACACCGGCGTCCGTCCGGCCAGCGGCAAACACGCGAATTTCTTGCTGGGTGATAGTTTTGATAGCATTCTCAACGGCTTGCTGGACGCTGGGGCCGTGATCCTGATGCTGCCAGCCCATGAACGGGCGACCATCATATTCCAGAGTGATAGCAAAACGGGTCATTGCAGTGATGTGCCCACGGGGATTTGGGTGCCGTTTAGGAACTCCGCAAGTGTTAGTTTCGGACGGCCTGCTTTTTGAATTAAAGTGGGTTTGATAGCCCCTTCGCTGCATGCAATTGTTATATGGTCGTCTAGCAATATTCCGGCTCTACCGGAAACATTCACTGGCTTGGCAGCATGGATACGAAAGCGGTCGCCACCAAATTCAAAAAATGCGCCCGGCACGGGATTAAATGCGCGAATTTGCTGCAGTACTGCTGAGGCTGGCTGATCAAAGTTCACACGGGCTTCTTCCTTGGTGATCTTCTTGGCATAGGTGGCGAGTGCATCATCCTGGACCTCTGGTGGATAGTCTCCCGGCGAAGCAAGATATTGCACCATCAGATCGGCCCCGGCTCGCGCCAGTTCTTCGGTAAGCTCGCCTGTAGTTTTCTCCGCGACCGATGTAATGGATTTGAGCAGCATTGGTCCGGTATCCAAACCCGCTTCCATCTGCATGATAGTTATACCGGTATCTTCATCGCCAGCCAATATCGCCCGTTGGACCGGAGCTGCGCCGCGCCAACGCGGTAGCAGCGAGCCGTGAATATTAAGGCACCCCATTTTCGGTGCATCCAATATCGCTTGCGGCAGAATCAAGCCATAGGCGGCGACAACAGCCGCATCCAGATCAAGCGCGGAAAATTCCGCCTGGGCTTCTTTGCTCTTCAAGGAAACCGGCACGCGGACCTCAATTCCCAATTGCTCGGCGACTTTCTGCACGGGTGATGGGCTGAGCTTCTTTCCCCGCCCGGCGCGGCGTGGTGGCTGTGAATAGACGGCAACAATTTCATGTCCTGCGGCATGCAACGCGCGTAATGCCGGCACCGCGAATTCTGGCGTACCCATGAATGCTAGGCGCAGTTTTTTGGGCGTTTCAACGGTCATGATCGCACCTGCCGTACCATATCGATAGCGGTAAAGTTCACACAGATCACACAGGCTTTTTTGTAGAGTGTCAAAGCAAAGTTCACACATGTCACAGGGATATTCCTACGACGACGCGAGCTTCTGGCCGCTCCAAAGTTCACACAATTCTCACCCCCCTGATCCGGTTTGGGTGATAAAGTGAATTTGTTCCGTAACGTCTTGAATGTGGCGAATTTAACGGGTTTGTGAGTCATGTTGCCTCCCTAGCCAAACTCATCCGTGTAGGACAGCAAGATTTTATATTGGCAGCACGCACATCATGGCCCTAAAGGTCAAATCATGGCTTCGCAGGAAATCGAAAATCTGGTTCAGGCTTTGTCCAAACTTCCCGGCCTGGGCCCGCGCTCCGCACGGCGGGCGGTGCTTCATCTGCTCAAACGCCCTGAAACAACCATGAAGCCGATATTGGCCGCGATGGAAAAGGTCGATGCCAATCTCGTCACCTGCACCATTTGTGGCAATGTCGATACACAGGACCCTTGCCAGATTTGCAGCGATCCGCGCCGGGACGAAAAATCGCTTTGCGTGGTCGAAGAGGTATCAGACCTGTGGGCTCTGGATAAGTCCCGCCTGTTTCCTGGTAAATTTCATGTTCTGGGTGGACGGCTGTCGGCGCTGGACGGTGTGCGCCCAGAAGATATTGCGATCGACAAGCTGATCACACGCGTGGAGCAGGGCGGGATTGATGAAGTGGTATTGGCCATGAATGCAACATTGGAAGGCCAGACGACTGCCCATTATATTGCCGAGCGGCTCGAAACCTATCCGCTGCGTCTGAGCCAGCTGTCCCATGGCATACCGGTGGGCGGGGAGCTTGATTATCTCGACGAAGGGACATTGGCACAGGCGCTGCGTTCGCGCCGCCCGATCAGCAACGATTAAGTGTCGTAACACCGCTGCGACCAGTCCTTGACGAATCTGGCTAGAATCCCTAAATTTCGTCCATGGCTATATTACCTATTCTTGAAGTTCCCGACCCGCGTCTGAAAACTGTTTCAGAGCCGGTTACCGTGTTTGATGACGAGCTGAAAACACTGATCGCGGACATGTTTGAAACCATGTACGACGCGCCGGGTATCGGTCTTGCCGCTATTCAGGTGGGCGTACCCAAACGTATCCTGGTTATCGATCTTCAGGAGCCGGTAGAGCATGACCATGAACATGGTGAGCATTGCGATCATGAGCATGACGTCGTTCGCGATCCGCGCGTTTTCATCAACCCAGAGATTCTTGATCCTTCCGAGGATTTGAACGTTTACAGCGAAGGCTGTCTGTCGGTGCCGGAACAATATGCCGATGTCGAACGCCCGGCCACGATTACCGCGCGCTGGCAAGATGAAGCCGGTAAACAATATGAAGAACCGATGGACGGTTTGCTGGCAACATGCCTGCAGCATGAAATGGACCATCTTGAGGGCATATTGTTCATCGATCATCTTTCCCGTCTGAAAAGACAGATGGTTCTCAAAAAGCTGGCAAAGCACCGCAAAGAGGCGGCCTAGTTCAATTGCCTCCGCAATCCTGAACCGATTTCAGGATTCGGTCGCAGACCTGCAATATGCTGAAAAGATACCGAAGCATGCCGGTTATGATGCTGGTTATTGCCTTTGGAAAAACCTCTATTGCATGTGGAGCTGAGAGGGCCTAGGTTCTTGTTTCGTTCCAGTGGAAAGGACCTGTTTTGGACGCACTTGTCGCTCTTCTCATAGCTATTGTTACGCTAATCATCGGGCTGGCTGCAGGTTGGTTCATGGGTACGCGCACAGCGGCTGCATCATCCAAAGCGGCCGAGGAAACAGCGACGTCACTCAGATCCATGCTCGACGGTGTGCAGCAAGAGCGGGACACAGCCCGGTCCGAACGCGATGCTATCCGAGAAGATCGTGATGCCGCGAAGCAAAGCCTGGCGTCGCTGGAAGCCGATGCCCGCAATCACGAAAAGCAGATGCAGCAATTGGTGGAGGCAAAAGAATCGCTCTCCGCACAATTTTCCGAAGTCGGTGCAAAAATGCTGGAAAGCGCACAGCGCCAGTTTCTGGAGCGTGCGGATCAACGGTTTGACCAGGCCAATGAAAAAGGCGGCGAGAAAATCGCCAAACTGCTCCAGCCAGTGCACCAGCGGCTCGCGACATATGAAGAATCGATCAAGAAGATCGAGAAAGAGCGGACCGAATCCTATGCCGGTATCAACGCGACCATTGAACAGGTGCGTCAGGGGCAGGACAGGGTGCAGCAGGAAGCCGCTCGGCTCGTCAACAGCCTGCGCAACGCGCCGAAATCACGCGGCCGCTGGGGCGAGCAGCAACTGAAAAATGTCCTCGAAACCTGCGGTCTGTCTGAGCATACTGATTTTGTGACCGAGCAAAGCATCGACACGGACGAAGGCCGTCTCCGCCCCGATGCAGTGATCAGTGTACCGGGCGGACGGAAACTGGTGATCGATGCGAAAGTTTCGCTCAACGACTATCAGGATGCTTTTGAAGCGGAAGATGAAGACGCGCGCAGCTTTGCAATGGCGCGCCATTGTAATTCGATGAAAACCCATATCGATGGCCTGTCGAAAAAGGCTTATTGGGACCAGTTTGAAGATGCACCCGATTATGTGATCATGTTCGTTCCGGGGGAGCATTTTCTCTCCGCGGCGCTGGAGCATGAACCAACACTTTGGGACCATGCTTTCGAGAAGAAGGTACTACTCGCCACGCCGACAAATCTGGTGGCGATAGCACGCACGGTGGCGGGAGTCTGGCGGCAGGAAAAGATGGCTGCAGAGGCCAAGCAAATCGGGCAATTGGGCAAGGAAATGTACGACCGGCTTGCTGTCGCTGGAGAGCATCTTAAACGTATGGGATCAGGCCTCGGCAGTGCGGTTGGCAATTACAACAAGTTTGTCGGCAGCTTTGAACGCAACGTCATGGCCACCGGCCGAAAATTTGCGGAACTCAGCATTGAAACCGGAAAGAAAGATCTCGATCCAGTCGCTGAAATAGAGGCTTTGCCGCGCTATTCCAATGATGTGGAAGCCGCATTGATCGAAGATGATCGGGACGTAAAAGACGAGGCGGCGGAATAGCCGCCTCTGACCAAAGTCCGATGGTCAGCTGGCTTCTGCCTCAGGATCGGACAATATGTCACCGCCACAACCTTCGCGATAACCGACTTCGCTGACAGCAATTTTAACCGTGTCAGCATATTCGCGATCGCTCATACCATCATTGCATTTTTCACCAGAAGTTATGGTCAGCGTAATGTTGTGCTGATCGCTAAAGCCCTTCACTTCCCAACCCGTTGTGGTCCTTTTCATCCGTTGGACGGGCAGGCTGAAATCATTGGAAGCCTCCTGTGACGTGTAGACGATCTGATCATCCTTGATATCGACGGCCCAGCCCGGCTCGGTGCCAATCGCTTTATATTCCGTCAGTTCTTCTTCTGCAGCAGGTTGTTCTGGCGCACCTTCTCCGCAGGCCGCCAGAAGCAGCGGCAATACTGGTGTAACCAATAGCATATTTTTCATGATATTCTCTCCCCCGGGACAGAATAGCATATTGATCCATATTGCCAACTGGTGATTATTTACGGCGTTGGTTGAGTACCTCATAGGCCATAACGGCGCTGGCAATTGCGGCGTTCAAGCTATCGGCTTTGCCCATCATCGGCATTTTAACGAGCACGTCACAGGCGGCCTCATAGTCTTGCGGCAGTCCTTGCGCTTCGTTTCCGATCAAGAGGAATGTGGGTTCCTCATAACGTACGGCCTGATAGTCCTTGTCGGTATTCAAGCTGGTTCCGACCAGCTGTCCAGCGCCGGACCGCAACCATTCGACAAAATGTGACCATGGTGCTTGCGCAATATTCTGCGTGAAAATGGCTCCCATGCTGGCCCGGACGGCCTCCACCGAGAACGGATCCACACAATCGTCAATCAATATCAAGCCGCCGGCACCGACCGCATCGCCGGTCCGCAAAATTGTTCCCAGATTACCCGGATCGCGAAGCGCCTGCGCGACCAGCCAGATCGGCGCTGCATTGCGGTCGAGATCTTCCAGCGGGGTCGGATGATCTTCGTAAATACCGATAATCGATTGCGGATTGGATTTGCCCGATAGCTTCGCAATAATGGCTTCGCTGGTTTCAATTACTTCGCCGCCGGCATCAAAAGTCGCCTGTTCAATTTTCTGCGCGAGCGGATGCAGTTCAGCATCTTCCACAACGACCAGCAATTTCGGCGTTTTGCCGGCATCCAGCGCCTCGGTCAGAATGCGTAGTCCTTCCGCAAGAAAATGGCCTTCGCGCTTGCGATGTTTCTTTTCACGCAGGCTTTTCAACCGCTTAATCGTTGGGTTGGAAAAACCTGTAATCTGGCGGCGTTCAGGGGAGGGCACGGATATCAGTCCTCGCCAAAGCCGTCGACAACCAGACCAGCGAGTTTCTCGAGCGCGCTTTCAGCCTGATCGCCTTGGACAATAATCTCGACGCTGTCGCCTTTGGCAGCACCCAGCATCATCAGGCCCATGATTGATGTGCCTGTGACTTCGGTACCGTCCTTGCCGACTTTTACCGACAAGCCCTCGGGCAGTTTGCTGACATAGGTGACGAATTTTGCGCTGGCCCTGGCGTGGAGCCCGCGATTGTTAGTGATGGCGACAGTTTTGCGATGCTCGCTCACGCATCGCTTCCAAGAATTTCAGACGCGACGCTGATATATTTTTGGCCAGCTTCTTTTGCAGCGGCAACAGCTTCGGAAACATCCATGCATTTTCGGGCACCATCAAGCCGGATGAGCATCGGCAGGTTCACACCAGCGATAACCTCGACGTCGCCCCTATCCATAAGGGAAATGGCCAGATTGGAAGGCGTACCACCGAACAGGTCGGTAAGCACGATAACGCCTTTTCCATTTTGTACTTTCTTGATGCAATCCGCAATTTCATCGCGGCGTTGCTCCATATCGTCATGGGGCCCGATACAAACCGACATAATCGATTTTTGCGGACCAACAACATGTTCCATCGCGGTAATAAATTCGACAGCCAATCGGCCATGGGTAACAAGAACCAAACCGATCATCGCGATTAAATACCCTTATTTCCGTTCTGGTTTTGCATGGCTTCCAGCGCTTCCATTGGCCGTGATGCCAAATTACGATGGGAGACAGTGGGCGAAAATCCAGCGGCATGCAAGTTTTTGCTCAATGCTTCTGCGATATGTACCGATCTGTGACGCCCGCCGGTACATCCAATTCCGATATTGACATAGGCCTTACCCGCTTTGACATATTTGGGCAGCAGGAATTTCAGCATTTCTTCAAATTTTTCAAGTGCTTCTGCATAGGCCGGATCTTTAGAAATATATTCCGCCACCTGTGCATCCAGTCCGGTCATGAGCTTTAAATCAGGATCCCAAAATGGATTTGATAGAAAACGGACATCGAAAAGCAGGTCAATATTGTTGGGCAAACCGCGGGAGAACCCAAAGCTGGTAATGGTGATTGTGGTGAAGTCCGAGTCCTGCAGTGCAAATTCTTCGCGGATTTGGCGTTGCAGGTCATTGGTGGATAAATCACTGGTATCGATGACATGATCGGCCCACCGCCGAAAGGGTTCAAATTGGCTGCGTTCTAGCGCAATGCCTTCCTTGGCCGGGCGGTCCAGGGCGAGGGGATGACGCCGCCGTGTCTCGCTATAACGCCGTTCCAGTTCCCCTCCTGCGCAATCCAGATAGAGCGTGGAGATCTGAAAATTTTCATTCTCCTGAAGTTTTTTTACACGTTTGATCAGTTTATCAGGATCAAATCCGCGCGTTCGACTGTCGAAGCCGAGAGCCAGGGGGGGATCAGCGTCATTGCGTGAGCTGGATGGCGGAGTGTTGAGTAAGCCTTCGACCAGTCGGATCGGAAAATTGTCGACAGTCTCCCACCCGATATCTTCGAGAGTCTTCAGGGTGGTTGTTTTTCCGGCTCCGGACAAACCGGTGATCAACAACACTTGTTTTATGTTGGCCATGCTCAACCGTCCTTTGACTTTTGCAACAGTTGTTTCAGCGCCATTTCCACTTTGATCGGGGCGCTCGCTTCCAATGCATTCAGAGTGATTGTCGGGATCGCCATTGTCATGATTGTTTCTGTCTGGCTATCCAATGGAAAGCGTTCCGGTTTTTGTTTTAGCTGCACATGCAATGTTAGCGGAATATTCGAAACATGGTCACAGTCAAAAATACCCAATGATCGAATCTCGATTTTCCCGGCTATTTTTGCAGGCGCGTTCAAGAATATCTGGTTACCATCATCGTGAAGTTCAACATAGTCGTCACTGATCAAGATGGCTCCCCGGTCGATAAGACGTAAAGCGAGGTCTGATTTGCCCGATCCGGAGGGACCAGAAACCATAACGCCTGCGCCCTGGATAGCGACACAGCTTGCATGGCGGGTTTCCTTGGACATCAAGCCGCTGTCCCTCGGGCAGCCTTTGGTAAACGTATCTCAAAGCAGCCGCCTTGTTGCCCGTCGGGTCGGTCGATTGCCTCGATTGTGCCTTCATGGCCTTCGATGATGGTCTTGGCTATCGCAAGGCCAAGCCCGCTATTCTTGCCAAAGGCTTCGCCTGCCGGTCGATCCGAATGGAAACGCTTGAACACATTCTTGCGTTGTTCGGGGGTTATGCCCGGACCTTGATCAGATATCTGAATCACCACTTCACTGGCATCCAGAGTTGCGAGTATTTCAATCAACCCATCTGGTGGAGAAAAGGATACCGCATTGTCGAGTATATTGCTGAATACGCGTTCGAGTCGGTCATCATCACCCATCACTATGGCAACGCCCCGACCAGGTCGGGCAAACGCTATTTTTGCGCTTTCATTCGTGTCTCGTTGTTCTCGAGCTGCAAGCAGCTGGTCCAGCATTTTTCCGATATCGACCTGCTGAAATTTTGCGCGCGCCAATTCGGCATCAACCCGCGAGGCCTCTGAAATGTCGTTGATCAGTCGGTCAATCCGCCGGACGTCATCATTGGCGACATCCAGAAGCTGCCGCCGTAAATCAGGGTCATCAACGCGGTCGAGGCCTTCCAGTGCCGATCGCAGAGATGCAAGAGGATTTTTGATTTCATGGCTGACATCGGCGGCAAAGGCTTCGGTGGCATCAATGCGGTAGCTTAATGCACCGCTCATATCGGCGAGTGCACGGGCCAGCTGGCCGATTTCATCGCGCCGGTCGGGCATGCGTGGCACGGTTATTTCCGGCGCCCGGCCAAGGCGTACACGGACGGCAGCCCGTGCCAGCTTCCTGATCGGCGTTACAATGGTGCGCGCCAGGAATAAGGACAGCAAAACAGACACTATTGCGGTGAGAAAAATGACCAGGACGACATTGGACCGCTCGGCACGAACAATCCGGGTGATATCTCGCGCATTGCTGGTAAGCAGCAGGATATGATCGGTGCTTGGCAAATGGGAGGCCGCGATAATCACAGGTGTGCGGTCGGGAGCATAGCGCACCGCACTATTGGGCTGCGTATTAATGGCAAGCAATTTCAATTCTGGCCAGGCAGAGACCGTGTCCATGTCAGGTTCTGCAAAGGCGGTGATTGGCTTGCTGAGCACGATGAATTCAATGGCCTGGTCGAGCATCCGGGCGACATCCTTCTGCCAGGGCTGGGCTTCCGGATCCCTAAGTTCATAGGTTGGCTCGGCAAGATCAAAACTGTCGATAACTTTGGCGCCGCTTTGATCATAGAGCCGCAGCCGACCATCCAGATGTGTGGCGAAATCGGTAATCAGATCCTCGCGATTGGTCTCTGTCTGCAGGTTAAGCGCGTCGCTGATAATTTGGGTTTGAAGGCGGGCCTGGCTGAGCCGTTCGGCAGTAAGTTCATCCCGGTAATTGTCGAGATAGAACAGGCTGCCCGCCAACAGCGCAATGGCAAGAATGTTCACGGCCAGAATCCGGGTTGTCAGCGACAGCCGGGCAGACCAGCGCAGGGACAGTTCGGGATCGTCCTTGGCGTCCTCAGATTTACTCGTTGTAGCGATAACCGGCTCCATAGAGCGTATCAATGGCATCAAATTCGGGATCTACTTCGCGGAATTTCCGGCGCAAGCGCTTTATGTGGCTGTCGATAGTCCGGTCATCGACATAGACGTCATCCTGATAGGCCGCGTCCATCAGCTGGTTACGGCTTTTAACCACGCCTGGGCGGTTGGCGAGCGTTTCCAAAATCATGAACTCGGTTACCGTCAACGTTACAGTGTCGCCGTTCCATCTGACCAGATGGCGGGCAGGGTCCATTTGTAATCCGCCGCGGATCAGTGGTTCCAAGCCTTCGGTATCCGCTTCTTCATCCGATAATTTGACCAGTTCAGCCCGGCGCAGAATCGATTTGACGCGGGCAATGAGCAAGCGCTGGGAAAAGGGTTTCTTGATATAATCATCTGCCCCCATGGCCAAACCAAGAGCTTCATCCAGCTCTTCGTCTTTGGAAGTCAGAAAAATAACTGGCAAATTACTCTTTTCCCGAACCCTGCGAAGCAGTTCCAGGCCATCCATTTTGGGCATTTTGATATCAAATATGCCAAGGTCGGGCGGATTGTCGAGAATAGCTTGCAACGCTGCTTCGCTGTCAGAATAAACCCGCGTTACATAGCCTTCCGCCTGCATCGCGATGGATACGGACGTCAATATGTTTCTATCATCGTCAACAAGAGCAATATTCGCAGCCATCTAAAGCACTATCCTGATTATCATTTGCAAAAAATAATTCGTGTTCGACCTAATTCAAGCGACGCGCCTGCACAAGCATGCATGTGCCTGTGCGGCGGACTTCTGTAAATGACCATCGTTGTCATTTTTCCCATATCGAAACAGACCGAATTTCAAGGCAATCTGTGAATTTGACCGACTCGTTATGGTACGATAAGCGCCAGCACAAACTTGCCGAATCCGGCAAACAACCATTCCTAATTTCAAGCCTTAGGGGAATAATCGTGCCACAAGTTTCGTCTGTAACGTTAAATGATCAGGGCTTTGCCACCGCGGCAGAGCAACATTGGAATCTCGGCGCGCCCGCTTTGGTTGAAGCTGCCGTGTCCCGGGGCGAAGGACATCTGGCTAAAGACGGCCCCCTAGTGGTCGAGACTGGTAAGCATACCGGCCGTTCGGCCAATGACAAATTCATCGTCCGTGATGGTGAGACAGAAGACAGCGTATGGTGGGGTAAAACCAATGTCGGAATGACGCCGGAACATTTTGCCGCGCTGAAGGAAGATTTCTTGAAAGCCCTTGGTGAGAAAGAAACTGTGTTTGTGCAGGATCTTTTTGGTGGTTCGCAACCAGAGCACCGTGTCAATGTTCGGGTGATCAATGAACTGGCCTGGCACAATCTGTTCATCCGCACGATGCTGGTTCGCCCAACCAGTGACGAACTGGCCGGATTTGCGCCAGAATATACGATTATTGACTTGCCGAGCTTCAAGGCTGACCCAGAGCGTCATGGGACGCGCAGTGAAACGGTTATCGCCGTGAACCTGACCGAGAAGCTCATTCTGATCGGTGGCACCGCTTATGCTGGCGAGATGAAGAAATCTGTGTTCGGATTGCTCAACTATCTGCTGCCACTGGATTCCGTCATGCCGATGCACTGCTCGGCCAATATGGGACCGGAAGGCGATACAGCGATTTTCTTTGGTCTGTCCGGTACTGGCAAAACAACATTGTCAGCCGATGCCAGCCGCACCTTGATCGGCGATGATGAGCATGGCTGGTCCGATACCGCGGTATTCAACTTCGAGGGCGGCTGTTACGCCAAGATGATCCGCCTGTCAGAAGAGGCAGAGCCGGAAATTTATGCGACTACCCGCCGTTTCGGCACGGTGTTGGAAAATGTTGTCATGGACCCGGAGACTCGGGAACTTGATTTTGACGATAACAGCAAGGCGGAAAATACCCGCGGCGCATATCCGATCGACTATATTCCCAATACATCTGAAAAGAATATGGGGCCGGTTCCCAAGAATATCATCATGCTAACAGCCGATGCTTTCGGCATTTTGCCGCCAATTTCTCGCCTGACTCCGGAACAAGCCATGTATCACTTCCTGTCCGGTTACACCGCGAAGGTCGCTGGTACAGAAATTGGCGTTACCGAGCCGGAAGCGACTTTCTCGACCTGTTTCGGTGCGCCGTTCATGCCCCGTCATCCTTCGGTTTACGGCAATCTGCTAAAAGAACGCATCGCCAAAGGCGGCGTCCGTTGCTGGTTGGTCAATACCGGTTGGACCGGCGGTAAATATGGCGAAGGCAATCGTATGCCGATCAAGGCTACGCGGGCTCTTTTGAATGCGGCTCTGGATGGAAGTCTGAACGACGGTGAATTCCGTAGCGACGACAATTTCGGCTTTGACGTGCCGGTGTCGGTACCTGGCGTAGACAGCGCGATCCTTGATCCGCGTTCGACATGGTCAGACACAGCCGCCTATGACGAAACGGCCCAGAAGCTGGTGAAATTGTTTATCGATAACTTCGAGCAGTTTGCTGAGCATGTCGACCAGAATGTACGGGAAGCGGCACCAACAGCGGCGTAAACCCAAATTTGCGACTAGTGCAATTGTCGTGGATCATCTGCGACAATTGCAATGTCGACAATCTGTCCATTATTTCGCGGTGTGAACGATAGCCTTTCGCCAGCAACCAATCCGTTGGTTTCGACTGGTCGTTCAATTTTGCCATCAGTGGCAATATCATGTGCAAGGCGCACCAATCGCCTGACCACTTCGTTCGAAGGAAGGTCCGCGGGGGCGCTCAGCCTTATTTCCTGATCGGAAAAATAGGACAGGCCAGATGTCTGGAAAACATGGTCGCGGGTTTCCGAAATGGCGATTTGCGCCAATACCGGAAATGGGCCGCCCGCCATATAGTGGTCGGTAGCTCCGGCAAAATATTCAAACCCGATATTCAGTCCTGCCGGTCGCCAAATCACACTGTTGGCATGGACAGATTGACCGACATACCGCGCCAGTTGCAACAAGGCCCGATTGACGGTCTCATCATGCTTGGCAGAGCTTATATGTTCGCCCAACGCGATTGCGATCCCGGACAAGACCGTGTCAGGTGATTTGCAGAATATGTGATCGCAATCGGTTATGGCGATGGTCTGCGCTACTTCATCGGCGCTCTGGAGAAGGATGGTGAATGTCATGCCGGCGATTATTGCAGCCCATCCGTCGAGATCCTGATGCCTGAACCGGGAAAGGCTAATGATTTGCGATGCCTCTTCCGATAATTTAAGGTCGGTCAGCCGAAACGACGGCGGTAGGTCAGCCAAGATCAACAGGGGGGAATCGCTTTGCACCGCCCGTTCTTATCTGTTTTCCGATAAAATTGATATGTTCTTTTTATGTTCTAATGTTGCTTCCGTTTCCATTCGCCTGGAGACTGGTCGCGAAGGCGGTCAGCTCATCACTACAATCGCAACTTGATATCGGTGCATTATGACGGCAATATTTGGGCGAAGGAGTTGATCATTGGCTGACTGGATATTGTCTGTATTGATGCTCGCCGGTGCAGGGTTGCTGGCTGGCGGAATCTATCTCATCCGCACAGGCAAAAACAAGAAACAAGGCGTGCTCATGCTGATTGCCGCCGCTGTTATGTTTGCCAATGTCGCCATTTGGACTGTGCCCACGCCGAATGCACCGACAGGTGGCGGAATTGCGATTCCAGACAATCCCGGCTGAAGACTTATTTGATCGGTGAATCCGGGGCGAGACGCATGTCGAGATAATTATCGACCGATCCCATCAGCAGCTCCATTTCATTTTCATAGAAATGATTGGCCCGCGGAATTTCATCATGATGAATCGTGATATGTTTCTGGGTCCGCAGCTTGTCGACAAGTTTCTGAACTGCAACCGGTGTTACAACTTCGTCATTCACACCCTGAATGATAATCCCGGAGGATGGGCAGGGAGCGAGGAAGTTGAAATCATACATATTGGCCGGCGGAGATACGGAAATAAATCCGCGGACCTCTGGGCGGCGCATCAACAGCTGCATGCCGATCCAGGCGCCAAAGCTATAGCCTGCAATCCACGTGGTCTGCGCTTCGGGATGGATGCTCTGCACCCAATCGAGCGCCGAGGCCGCATCGGAAAGTTCGCCGATACCATTGTCAAACGTGCCTTGCGACCGGCCCACACCGCGGAAATTGAATCGCAGCGTTGCGAAGCCGCGCCGTACGAATGTCTTGTACATCGCTTGCGTGATGCGATCATTCATCGTGCCGCCTGCTTGCGGGTGCGGGTGCAGGATCATCGCAACCGGCGCGCGGTCACGTGGTCCGGGGCTAAAACGGCCTTCGAGGCGTCCTTCGGGTCCGGTAAAAATTACGTCAGGCATGGCTTTTTCAATTCTATGGTCAAGATTAAAATTTGAATGGCGTCAAAAGGCAGATTAGCTTTTGCGCTGAATGAAGCGTCTATATAGAGAGAGTGAAATAATCCGCAACTCAATCCCGCAATTGTCAAAGGGTTTAGCCTAGCAAAATGTCTGAACAGAAACGCATCTATCTGGACTATGCCGCGACCACGCCGATGCTGGATGTCGCGCAACAGGCCTGCTTGGAAGGGTTTGCGCATTGGGCAAACCCGTCATCACCTCACGCAGACGGGCGTGCTGCTGGAGCGATGCTGGAAAATGCGCGCAAGCGTTTCAAGGCGGCTTTGGATTGGGATGGTGAGGTAATCTTTACCAGCGGCGCAAGCGAAGCGATTGCCATTGCGCTAAAACAGACCAAGCCCTTGCGGCAACTGGTTTCCCCGCTCGAGCATGATGTGGTTCTGCGTTTCGCGGAAGGCGCGGGCAACATCCCGGTTGATCTCAACGGTCTGGTCGTGCCGATGCGGCTCAATCACATGCTGAAAGGCGAGAAAGAGCAGGCGTTGGTCGCGATACAGTCGGTCAACAACGAAACCGGTGTGATGCAGGACATGGAAGCATTGGCTAAGGTGACACGGGATCGCGGTGCGATCCTGCTGGCGGACTGTTCGCAATCCGCTGGAAAAATGCCGCTTCCCGATGCAGACATGATTATCATTGCTGGCCACAAATTTGGAGGCCCTCCCGGAGTTGGAGCGCTGCTGATCAAGGACCTGAATCTGCTGCACGCGCATGGCGGACAGGAGCAGGGCTATCGTTCCGGCACCCAGAACCTGCCTTATATCATGGCGATGGTGGCTGCTCTGGAGGCACCTGCCAACTGGGCGGGTCGGGCAACGGAGCTACGTGCACATCTTGATAATGCGATCAAAACCGAGGGCGGCGCTATCATGGCCGAAAATGCGCCGCGCATTGCAACGATTGGCAGCTATCAGATGCCGGGTGTCGCTGCGAATACGCAGTTGATCAAATTTGATATGGCCGGTTTTTCAGTATCGGCAGGCAGTGCTTGTTCCTCTGGCACCTTGAAACCCAGCCATGTTCTTGAGGCCATGGGTATTGAAGAGGCAACAGCGCGAGAGGTGATACGAGTGAGTATCGGTCGCGATACCACGCGCGCGCACGTCTATGACTTTATCGAGCAGTGGAAATCCATTTTTAGTGCAGCGCACAAGGTCTGATTCGATGGCCAACGATCCAATTTACCTCGACAATCAGGCCACGACACCGCTCGCGCCGGAAGTATTTGACGCCATGGTTCCCTGGCTGCGCGACAATTTCGGTAATCCGCACAGCGCGCATTTGCTGGGGCGTAAAGCTGCCGCTGCCGTCGAAGTCGCGCGAGATCAGGTGGCAAATCTGCTGCCGGATGGCGGAAAGATCCTGTTCGCTGGCAGCGCAACCGAAGCAATTAATCTGGGTTTCGGGGCCGTTCATGCTCTGAAAGCCGCCGGACGCAACAAGATCATCGTTCTCGACAGCGAACATGCCGCCGTCCGCGATACTGCTTCATCTTTCGCCGAGCATGGTTTCATGGTCGAAAGGCATGCGGTAGGTCCCGACGGCATTGTTTCCTTGGAACATTTGGGCGGCGCAATTGATGACCAGACCGCACTTGTTGCGGCCATGCTGGTGAATAATGAAATTGGCGTTATTCAGCCGGTTGAAGCGATTGCCAATTTGGCGCACGAGCATGGTGCGCTGATGCTGTGCGACGTCGTCCAGGGCTATGGCCGGGTCGCTATCCCGAATAATATCGATATGGCCGCCATATCGGCTCATAAGATATACGGACCCAAGGGCATTGGCGCCTTATGGGTGCGTGACGGGATTGATCTGCCGCCGATAATCCATGGTGGTGGACAGGAAAAAGGAATTCGCTCAGGCACATTGTCGCCGGCCTTATGCGTCGGATTCGGGCGCGCTGCAGCGCTGTGTTTGGAAAGAAGCGATGATGATGCAGCCCATATTCAGGCTTTGGCCGATAAAGCGCGAAGCTGTTTTGCAAACTGGACAATCAATGGCGCGATGGATCAACGCTATCTGGGTAATCTCAATATCCGCCGTGACGGCGTTGATGTGGCTCGCTTAATGTCGGATGTCCGGGGGGTCGCCTTTTCTGCGGGCTCGGCCTGCGCCAGTGGATCTGGTCGACCGAGCCATGTACTGGCAGCATTGGGACTGCAATCAGCGCAAATCAAATCTTCGATTCGTTTGGGTTTCGGTCGCTATAACAGCTTGGAAGATATTGAAATCGCATCACAATATATCAACGAAGCAGTAAAGGCGCAGTTTGCATGAGCGACGTTACGGTAAACTTTGTCAGCGCTGACGGTGAGCAGACTGTGGTTGCAAAAGCGTCTGAGGGCGATGACCTATTGAAGGTTGCACAAATCCATGACCAACCTCTCGAAGGCACGTGCGAAGGGCAAATGGCCTGTTCGACTTGCCATGTGATCGTTGATGCTGCGGATTTCGACAAATTGCCCGAAGCGACGGAAATGGAAGAAGACATGCTTGATCTCGCTGCTGGTGCGCGCCGGACAAGCCGTTTGGCCTGTCAGATTACGCTGACATCCGATCTCGATGGCCTGACGGTTCACATTCCGGCGGAAAGCCGAAATATGCAGGGAGTCTAGAGGTGATCAACCGCAGGACATTCATGCTTTCATCTGGTTTGGTGTTGATTAGCGGCTGCATGGTGTCGCCGAATAGCAATGGCGACGCGCAACCAAAGCCTGCAATGATTGATGCACCGCAGCTGGCGGCCATTGAACAGCGTATCGGCGGACGGCTTGGCGTTGCGCTATTGGATGGCGACGGGGCATTGATCATGACGCACCGCGGGAGCGAGCGTTTTGCCATGTGTTCAACCTTTAAAGCACCCTTGGCCTCCGTCCTCTTTGCGGCTCACGAAGCGGGCACGGTCGACATGTTCGAAAAATTCGACCTGAAACCGTCGGATAGCATTCCCTATATGCCGTTTGTCGAGAAGAAACTGGCGGCGAAAGAGTCGGTGTCTCTGCACGAGCTTGCCGGGGCAGCGGTGATGACCAGCGATAATGCAGCTGCAAATCTGATTTTGAACGCTGTCGGCGGACCAGAAGCATTTACCAAATTTGTGCGAACGAAGGGTGACAAGATCACGCGTCTAGACCGTATCGAACCGGAATTGAATGAAAATGCACCGGGTGATCCGCGCGATACCACCAGCCCGGAGGCCATGGCCAGGCTGATGCAAAAGCTCATCATAGAGGGGGCCCCGCTTGATATCGACAAGCTGACACTGCAAAAATGGATGAAGGAGAGCAAAACCGGTGCATCACGGATCAGGGCCGGTCTGCCCAAGGGCTGGCCCGTCGGAAATAAGACGGGTACGGCAGCGGGAGGGATCGCTAGCAACGATATCGCGATTATCTGGCCGTCTACTGCTGAATTTGCAGCTAAACCGGTAATTCTTACAATCTACACGGATCGCCCAACAGCTTCGGCAAATGAGGTCGAGGCGGCCATGGCGGATGTCGCGCGAGCGGTGGTCCGCTTGATTGCGCTTCCGGATTAGGCGTTCGACGCAAAACCACACTTGAATTCTGTGCGACTCCTCGCCATATGCGCAGCGGGAGTCGGGTGGACGTAGTGTTCGCCAACCCGGTCAGATCCGGAAGGAAGCAGCCGTAACGATTTTTCTACGGGTCGCCCGGCTCCTACTCACAAAATTTACACAGGCTTTTGTGCCCAATCGCTGTTTAAGCTTCGACAAGCTGGCGGCTTGCGCCTAAACTCTCCCGATGTCCGATTCACCCGACATATTTGCCGCTGGCGGCGTGGAAGCGCCTGTCGATCCAGCGCCTGCTGCTGCGCAGCCTTATCGCGTGCTGGCGCGCAAGTATCGGCCATCAAGCTTTGCTGAGCTGATTGGTCAGGATGCAATGGTTCAGACGCTCGGCAATGCGATCAAGCGCGATCGCCTGGCGCATGCGTTCCTGATGACCGGGGTGCGCGGGGTTGGTAAAACATCGACGGCGCGGCTGATTGCCAAGGCGCTAAATTGTATTGGTGAAGACGGACAGGGTGGTCCGACCATTGATCCGTGCGGAAAATGCGAACCATGCCGGTCTATTGCCGAAGGCAGCTTCATTGACGTTATCGAGATGGATGCGGCAAGCCATACCGGGGTCGATGATGTTCGCGAGATTATCGAAGCTGTGCGCTATTCCTCGGTTTCGGCGCGCTACAAGATTTACATAATCGACGAAGTTCATATGCTGTCGAAAAACGCGTTTAATGCGCTGTTGAAGACGCTGGAAGAGCCGCCAGCGCATGTGAAGTTCATTTTCGCTACGACCGAAGTCAACAAAGTGCCGATCACAGTGCTATCACGGTGTCAGCGTTTTGACCTGAAACGGATCAAGGCCGAGCAACTCTCTGCCCATTTTGCCCATATCGTCGAAAAAGAAGGCGTGCAGGCAGAGCAGGAAGCCCTCGACCTGATCGCTCAGGCGGCCGAAGGATCGGTACGTGATGGCCTGTCCATTCTCGATCAGGCCATAGCCCATGCCGATATGGAAGGCGGCGGTGACGTCAAGGCGTTGCAAATCCGGGAAATGCTGGGACTGTCTGATCGCGGTGCCGTGCGGAGTCTGTTTGGATTGCTTCTGGAAGCTGATTCAAGTGCGTTGCTCGATGCGATTGATGAGCAATATCGTGTAGGTGTTGAGCCCTTGTCACTCATGAATGGGCTATTGTCGCTCTGCCATCAGGTGACATTGTACAAGGTTGGTCGAGCCAATGATCCGACCTTGTCGGATGAAGCGAAGGCTCAGCTCGGACAATGGGCTGAACAGTTATCATATCCTGTTCTCCATCGGTTATGGCAACTTCTTCTCAAAGGTTATGAGGAAGTACAGCAAGCCCATATGCCGCGCGAAGCGTGCGATATGGCTCTCTTGCGGGTGCTTTGCGCGGCCGACATGCCAGATCCCGGTGAATTGGCGAAGATGCTGTCGCAGGGCACTGCACCTGCGGCTCCCGCTGCTATTGAATCTGCACCTGCACCTGCTCCCATAGCTGCACCTGTTCACGAAGCACCGCCGGCGCCTATTGCGGAAATTCCGGTTCAAAATATCGAACCGGAAAATATCGCACCGCAACCATCAATGCCGATTGAAGCCGAACCGAAGGCTCCTCAAAACGACCTCCCGCAGAACTTTGAGGCTGTCATTGCAATCATCGGCGCGATTTCGCCAGTATTGGAAAGCATATTAATAGCTGATATGCGTATTATCAGTTTTTCTGCGCCCGTTATCGAGTATCAATCCGCGCGGCCGATTGCAGCGTCTGATCTTAAAAAGATCATGGACGCTTTGAAAGATGCAACGGGAACAGTCTGGACGATAGAAGAGGGGCAGGGCGAAGCAAAACCCAGCATTTCCGAGCAGGCACAGCTTGATCAGGATGCCGCGACGCAGGCTATATTGGATACACCGCTCGTAAAAGCTGCCTTTGAAGCTTTTCCCGATGCGGAGTTACTGGAAAATAATGCAGATCAGGCCAAAACGGAATCCCGGCCTGAATCAAGGAGCTCACAAGCATGAAATCAATGGAAGAAATGATCAAAGCAGCGCAGGAAGCGGCGCAAACCGTACAGACCCAGATGGAGGAGGCACAGTCCAAGCTCGACAGTATCGAGGTGGAGGGAAAATCCGGCGGCGGTCTGGTGTCGGTCAAAGCGACTGCAAAGGGCCGTATATTGGGTGTCAGCATCGACGAGAGTTTGATGAAGGCCGAAGAGAAAGGCATTCTGGAAGATCTGGTTGCCGCGGCCTTTAATGATGCGCGTGACAAAGCCGATGCGGTAAGCAACGAAGAAATGGGCAAAATGACCGGAGGCATGGGCTTGCCGGCGGGCTTCAAGCTTCCCTTTTAGCGGTATTGCCGCTTTCCTTGCACTATGGCTTTATAGTGGTTGAAGTCATCTCAGAGCGCCCCATATAAGCTCATAAGCGCAGAAATTTGCGCTACAGTTTGGAGTATCAATGTCACAATCCGAGTCCTCACCCGCTGCTAGCCCTCAAGCAAAAGCACTGCCTTTGTTGCCGTTGCGCGATATTGTGGTGTTCCCGAATATGATCGTGCCGCTTTTCGTAGGCCGCGACAAATCGGTTGTGGCGTTGGAAAAGGCAATGGACAGCGACAAGGAGATTTTCCTGGTCGCACAGCTTGATCCAGCCGAGGATGACCCCGGACGGGATCAGCTCTATGATCTTGGTGTGGTTGCGACGGTATTGCAGCTGTTGAAATTGCCTGATGGAACAGTCCGTGTGCTGGTTGAAGGAAAACAGCGCGCGAAGCATGTTTCGCTGGATGAGCAAAGTGACGGCTTTGTGCTGGCCAATGTCGATCTCGTCGCAGAGCAAGAGGTAGAGGGCCCCGAGGCGACTGCTTTGATGCGTTCTGTGGTTGAGCAATTTGAGAATTATTCCAAGCTCAACAAAAAAATGCCTGCGGAAACCGTGGTACAGCTTGGCGAGATTGAAGAGGCATCGCGTCTGGCCGACGCCGTCGCTGCCAATATTAATGTCAAAGTGGCGGACAAGCAAAGCCTGTTGATCGAAAGCGATCCGGTCAAGCGCCTCGAAATGGCATTCGCGTTCATGGAAGGTGAGCTTGGCGTATTGCAGGTCGAGAAGAAAATTCGCGGTCGCGTCAAACGCCAGATGGAGAAAACCCAGCGCGAATATTATCTCAATGAGCAGATGAAAGCGATTCAGCGCGAGTTGGGCGATGGCGAGGACGGCGAAGGCGATGAAATGTCGGCGCTGGGCAAGAAAATCGAGGAGATGAAACTCTCCAAGGAAGCCAAGGCCAAGGCCAAGGCGGAATATAAGAAGCTTAAGGGCATGCAGCCTATGTCGGCCGAGTCGACGGTTGTGCGCAACTATCTTGATGTATTGCTGGGTCTGCCATGGGGCAAAAAATCCCGCCTGAAGAAAGATATCAAGCAGGCGGAGAAAATTCTCGACGATGATCATTTCGCTTTGGAAAAGGTGAAAGAGCGGATTGTGGAATATCTCGCTGTGCAGGCACGGACCAACAAGCTGAAAGGCCCGATCTTGTGTCTTGTTGGCCCTCCAGGTGTTGGTAAGACGTCATTGGGGCGCTCGATCGCACGGGCAACAGGCCGCGAATTCGTTCGCCAATCTCTGGGCGGTGTACGTGATGAGGCTGAAATCCGGGGTCATCGCCGGACCTATATCGGTTCTTTGCCGGGTAAAATTGTCTCGAACCTGAAAAAGGCTGGGACATCAAATCCGCTATTCCTGCTCGATGAGATTGACAAGCTCGGACAGGATTTCCGTGGTGATCCAGCATCAGCGTTGCTCGAAGTGCTCGATCCGGAGCAGAATGACAAGTTCCAGGACCATTATCTGGAAATAGATATCGATCTGTCGGACATTATGTTTGTCACGACGGCCAATTCGCTGAACTTGCCGCAACCTCTGCTGGACCGGATGGAGATCATCCGCCTTGAAGGATATACCGAAGACGAGAAAGTCGAGATTGCGAAGCGCCACCTGATCGAAAAGCAGGTTGATGCCCATGGCTTAAAAAAGGGCGAATTCGCACTGCATGATGATGCCCTGCGTGATTTGATACGCTATTATACCCGCGAAGCCGGCGTCCGGACGTTGGAACGCGAGATCGCAAAGCTCGCCCGCAAAGCGCTGCGCCGCATTCTTGAAGGGGAGTATAAGAGTGTCGAGATTACTCCTGACACGCTCTCCGAATATGCTGGTGTTCGCAAATATCGCCACGGCGTGGGTGAAGAAGAAAACCAGGTCGGTGCTGTTACCGGCCTAGCCTGGACCGAAGTCGGCGGTGAATTGCTGACAATCGAGTCGGTCACGGTATCTGGCAAAGGGCAGATCAAGACAACCGGTAAGCTGGGTGAAGTGATGACTGAGTCGGTTCAGGCCGCCTTGTCATTCGTCAAGGCGCGCGCACCGACCTATGGCATCAAACCTAGCATATTTGGCCGAAAAGATATCCATATCCACTTGCCGGAAGGCGCGGTGCCAAAGGATGGGCCATCAGCCGGTGTCGGAATCGTAACGGCGATTGTCTCCACACTTACTGGCACTCCTGTGCGCCGTGATGTTGCCATGACGGGTGAAGTGACTCTGCGTGGACGGGTGTTACCGATCGGCGGTCTAAAGGAAAAACTGCTGGCCGCTCTGCGTGGTGGTATCACGACGGTGCTGATTCCAGCGGAGAATGAGAAAGATCTGGTCGAAATTCCGGATAATATTACCTCCGAGTTGAAGATCATTCCGGTCAAACATGCCGATGAGGTTCTGGCTCTGGCCCTGGCTGAAAAAGTCGAGCCAATCGAGTGGAGCGATGCAGATGAACTGGCCAGTCACGCGACTGCTCCGGTTTCTGACGATGCCGGGTCTACTGCTCGCCATTAACCGCAGACGAGCGCGAGTCGTTATGGGTGATTTCTGCGCCTGATCACGTCGCCTGCGTCTTGAAAATGGCCGAAAAAGCCTAAAACTGTTCCAAATTCAACCATTTGACATAAATATTACATCTTTGACCCAAAAATTGGCGGTTTTCCTTTGACTCAAGGGGCACACTTGTTGTTACTGACCCCAGACAAAGTTGCGATTCAATCAAGAGTTGCTTTTAGAGAAGGGGGGATACCCATTATGAATAAACAGGATCTTATCAGTAGCGTTGCAGACCACAGTGGTCTGAGCAAAAGCGATGCCGGCAAAGCCGTGGACGCAGTTTTCGATTCTATCACAGGTTCGCTGAAGAGCGGCAACGAAGTCCGTCTCGTCGGTTTCGGAACATTTTCTACTTCAAAGCGTAAAGCTTCAACAGGCCGTAACCCACGTACGGGTGAGCCAATGCAGATTCCTGCATCTACACAAGCTAAATTCAAAGCCGGCAAGGGCTTGAAGGACGCCGTAAACAAATAATAATTTGGGGGGTGCCTGGGCACCTCCCATTTTTTTTCGCACTTTGTTTGAAAAATTCAGGCGGGTTCCATTGGGACCCGCCTTTTTTCATGGGAGTGGATTTCCTGTGGTACCTAATATCTGCGTCGGGCGCAAAAGTGGACATTCGCGCAAACTACGCTGACGTGCCGCTGATCATCCCATAGCGGACGATCAGTTGCGGTCGGATTCTGATGTTTGTCTTGAAGCCGAATTCTCGATGCTGGCAATGGCCAGCAAAGCGCTTGCAATGGCGACATTCTTGAAGAACAGCGAGAGTTCCAATGTATAGAGTTCTCCTGACAGCTCCCAGAATCGATGAAACAACGCATTGGTTGCGAGGGTAAATACCGAAAGCACAAGAGCGGCCGATCCAGCGAGACCTGTTCCAAACGCAAGTGCCATGCCCAAGGTCAATTCAAGTCCAATTGTTGCCAGCAAGAAAATAAGCGGAGGGTGAAGAAGCGAGGATTCGATAGTGGCAAGCGTGGCTTCAAAGTTCAGTATCTTATTGATTCCGCCGAGAATGAAGAGCGAGGCTAGCCCCGCTCTTCCAATCATGTACATTATGCGACGATCCGGGCTCATCACTTTAGTTTGCTGTTATGCCCTGCTGGGAGAGCGTCACAGTGTTCACCCATTCTCGTATCTCAGTGATCTTCTGCTCATCATTCAGGGTAATCTTGAACACATAGCGGTTGAGATAGGGGCTACCGGTCTTCTCCAGGCGCAAATTACCATTGGCTTCCATCCACACAGTTTTGCCATCGTCAGCCACGCTGTAAGTTCTGTCCAAGAACACGATATTCTCATAGTTTTGCGTAACCGTTCCGAAATAGGCTACGGCGGGGAAAGTGCGGATGGAAGCAGTATCCGTCTGACCTGTGGGATTAAACATCGCATAGATGGGCGCCCCGTCGACGAGGAGTGACCGCGCGGAGGCAAGGTTTTCCTGTGCAACGGCATCGAATAGAGGTATTACGACGTTGTTTACGGGGTCGGCTTCAGCGGTTCCAGCGACGGCTGAGAGGGGGGTCGCAGCGGCAATCAGCGCAGCGGCTAAACTCAGTTTTAACATTGCGAGGGTCCTTTGTTGGTGTTAGGGGATCGCACGACTCATTCATACGATATTCGTACTATATAATACGAATATCGTATTACAAGTGATTTATTGGACTCTATGAAAAATGATCAGGCCGCGCGTCTTCACGCGCATATCAATTCGCTCATCAACTTGTTCCTTGTGAACGAACAATCCTTTCCTTCTGCACAAGGTCGGATGCGCTACAGCCCCCTGGATTTTCAGACGATCCGATTTGTGAGCGCCAATCCCGATTGCCCTGCCAAAGCGATCGCAGATGCATTAGGCGTGGCGCCAACGACCCAACAATCTGCGCTGGACCGCCTAATCCGCAAAGGTTTCTTGAAACGCGATCCCCACCCCAAAGATGGCCGAGCAAAGGTTCATCGGCTAACCGCTGCCGGCATTGAGTTGCGCGATGCAATCGCAGCGCAAGATATGGAGAACATGCACTTTCTGCTCGAACCTTTGACCGTGCGCGAAAGAGAAAACCTGCTCAAAATACTAGACAAGGTAAGAGCCAAGGTTGACGCAGTGTCTTAGCTTTGTTGGGAAAGAAATCGGAAAGTCTGCTTTCGGGATAAAGCTGTCACATCGCTAATGTCCGCTATGGGCGCAAAAGCGGACACGAGGGTGAAGAAGCTATCAGCCGGCTTGCGCCCCAGTTTCGGATCTTCCGATGGGATTCGCAATGCCCCGATAGTGGACGTTTAACTGCAAGGCTGATCGAGTCGAGAGAGTTTATACTTTTCGCATAAACTTATGATGGCAACGTCAATGTGAACTGCAGCTACGTTTGCATTGATCGCATCAAGATCGAGCAAGATGTTTTCAAGCTGGTAAGCAATTGTCCTTGCCCGGACTTGTTCAAGCTTCAATTGCATGTCGACCGGAGTATTTTCAATTCTATCCCGAAATCCAATTTTGACTGGAAACCTTGGCTTTCTAATTCTCAAAGCTAGATCCTCGATTGGAATCCCGATCAGTTAACTGATCAAAGTTGTCAGCTGCCAACTGCTTCTGCACTGCCATAAAGGCCAAGGCTGAAAGCAAGATTAGGACAACGGCGATTGGCGGACTAATCCGAAATTTCTTCATATTCAGAATTCCTTTTGAACTTGGATTCACGAAAGTCGGGCTATCAATCTGGATACCAAAACGAGTGGGCTGGTGGTGTTTACGTTACCAACCACCACGTCTGTCTTTTTCGTTCTTCCGGTAGTAATAAAGGCCAATACTTGCAGCTGTCATGATCAAGACAATCAGCCCATAGGCTATTTGCAGTCTAACGGTCATTCTCGCTTCTTTCCAAATCTGCCTCCTGGGCAAATTCCAGTGTAATTTCAGCATCTAGCCGGTCGCGCGGATCAATATAGCCAGCTTCACGTTTGTCAGCTTGCAGAGCTTCCCGCCCCCATGCCTTGGCCGCCGCTGCCGCAACATCGCGGCGGCTCTGCAGAGGATCATTTTCAGCTATTGCAAGCTGTATCGCTTGCTGCTCACGGCACATTTTAGCCTCCACACGCATTAATATCTTCCTTCCGACTTTATGATTTTCCCCGATTGCTTTTCATATTCTCCAGACCTGGGACAATGCCGGCCTTGGTGGAGGGGTTCGAGACATTGTTCTTTTTCTTTTTCTCCGCCTTTGGTTTGCGGATTTCCCGCTTCGACTTTCTTTGTGATTTCGCCATGGTGGTATCCCTTTTGGGTTAAGTCTGCGTCACGTCTGTAGTCAGGCAGCAAAGGCAAACAAACGTTGGCAAATGCGACATAGAATAGGCGCGCGCGGTGGTTGAACGAGAATTCTCGCACCTACCCACTTCACAGCAAGCAATCTGAAAGTTTTAGCTGGGTCGCAATGCGCCAACTTTTAAAACCGCACGACTCTCTTAGGCCTATAGGCCAACATGTCCTAACGTTATTATTAAAATGGATTTCCGGTGCGATTACGGATCAATCATCTATGCTCGCCCTCGAAGACAATGGTCCTGCAAATAGTAAGCTGACCGTTAATCTATAAAAGAGTTTCGTCAGCTAGTGCAGAACGTGTCAGGAGACACAATCATGAAATTCATTTCTCTCAAGTCGCGCGGCGGTAATTATATGGTAGTTGCAACGAATATCGCTTGGTTACGTTCCAGCGAGAATGGTCAGACCAATGTTGGAATTGTTGGAGGATCGCCATTGGTTGTGGACGGCAACATAGAAGAGATAGCCGCGATAGTTCTGGCGGGATAAAGAACTCTTTGTGCTATGTTAGTGAGTGAAGATGGATAGATTTGTTTTTTAACGAAAATCAGCATTGCGTCTCATCCATTGGCAGTTGAGCTGCGGGAATGGTCGTATTAGGTTTGCGAAATTCGCGGTTTGATCTCTTTCGTGATTTGGCCATGGCTTCGTCCTTTCTCGGCAAGTATATATCTTCAGTCGTTCAAGCGGCAATGACCTCCGGTACACGGGAATGAGAAACCGGGTTTGGCACATTGACCGTTGGCCGATATAAGTTCGCTGCTTGCGACTTAAGATGCCCTTCGAGCAGCGTCAGGATCTCGGTATCATCTTCAGCATCAAATTTGCGTCCGAAAAGATCGGTGCTGCGTTGCAGATCGCCGAAATCCTTCACCCCATAGTTGCGCGGACGCAGCTTGATATCGCCATCAGGTACCCAATCGATCATCCGCAGATCATCGTTCATTACCATGCCTTGATCGCCGCTATTCATAATCACGGTTTGGAAAAAGGCCTCATCGGCAATGAAACTGTTGCGATAAAAGTCTTTGAAGCGCTCGGCCTTCGGGTCATGACAGACAAATTCGCAGAAACTGCGGGTTACCGCCTTCCACTGGGTGCCGATAAAGGGCGTAGCGTCGGCCAGATAAGGACGCGCCACACCTGTTTCGCTTATCCTTCCGTCTGCCTCGACGAAAAGATGGCTGATCCGGTTCAGGGTTTCCGGTCGCGTCTTTCGCTGATCCAGAGCGCGAATGAATTGCTTGCCGGGGTTTGCGGAAAGGAACTGCCGGATATATTCTTGACTCTTAAGCGGGAAGTCCTGGCCGGACAGGTTGATATAATGGGTCCATTGGTCGCCCATTTCGAGAAGGCGGGACATGCCGCGCAGCTCCGCATCAACAAGGCTGTAGCCGCCCCAGAGCGCGTCCTTTGGCACAAGGATCTCGGCATTTTGATAGGGGTCGAGAAAGTCAGAAAGCTCCTCTGCCAGTTCGGTGCCAGAACTCTTGTCGACGTGAACTATATAGACATTGCCCGGCACATAGATTGCCTTGAAAAGGCGTTTGAATTGCGCGGGGTAACGATGCACGAGTAGGAAATAGGCGATCATATTGCTGCCCTTTCAGGATCGCGCATGCCGGGCTGTCAGACTCCGGGCACGGCGATTACTTTTCCTGCCTCAGGAAAGCCAATCAAATGAAATTTTGATCGTGAAGAGACAATGCCGGACAGAATTTCGCTCAATGGAGCTCAACGGCGTATAAGCAATATGGGCATGGCAACCTGCTATTACAACGAGCCACTGATCTGCTGAGTTATTCTACAACGTTGGACTCTTCAATAATGCGAATATCTTCATTCATCTCGTATGAACATATGGCCGCTTCGATGGCCTGAATCGGGTTGGATCTACGACGGCAATCTGGGTCACAAGCGGAATGGCAGCATTCGGCGTTGCTCGATCTAACAGCAGACTTGCCGCAACCGGCCCAAGAACTGCCACCCGCTCACCGTCTCTTGTTGGAATGGGAAGCGGACTGTCTTTTTTGGCCGTCTGGACCTTGAGGTTGTTGCATACTGTATTGGTAGAGTGTTACAGCGTGTCCAGCTTAGGAGGTCACGAGGAGAGCATCTGTGGACGGCGTTATCGGGATCGCCGGCGTTTTGGCGCTGCTGATAGTCCTGGGCACATTGATTGGCATCGCCAATCGGACAAACTTCTCCTTTACTTGGCTTCTTGTCGCTGCTGGATTGGTTTTTCTTAACGATGCACTACTCACGAACGCTTACGGCCTCATTCCAAAAGTCTTCCCGGACTCAGAATGGAACTGGCAGGGCAAAGTCTTGGCGCTCGCGTGTACACTGATCATTGCATCACTTCCGGGCTTTGGGTGGCGGCGATCGGGACTTACTTTCAAACAGGCAGAAGGCAGTTTGAGGAGCTGCATCCCGCTCGGCATAGCGTACTGTTCATTTTTCGTCGCCATTGCTTTGGCATTTCCGAACGATGGCGCGTCGACTGAAACGATTGTGTTCCAACTTACTATGCCAAGCTTCGAGGAAGAGCCCTTCTATCGGGGCATCGTTTTGTTTGCGCTTTATGAAACCTACGCAGGCCGCGTTCGGAAGTTTGGCGTCGAGTGGGGGTGGGGCGCGATTTTATCCTGTCTACTTTTCGGCCTCGCCCATGCCTTTAGCTATTCTGACGGGATTTTCGCCTTCGATCCGATCTATCTTGGCCTAACAGCAATCCCTTCATTCCTCGCCGTGTGGATACGCCTGCGGACAGGCAGTCTGTTGTTGCCGGTAATCTTGCATTCGGCGGGCAACTCTATTCCTCTCGTTATTTAATATCGTTGACCGGCAGCGTTCGGGCGATTCGACCCCTCTATCTCGCATCCGCATCGGTCGTTAGCCAACCGTCCGTTTCCACGACCTGATCCGCCAAGACCGGATTTTCTGCAATCGGCCCAGTTGCTGTCGTTAAAAATGACCTAAGCTAGTGTCCGCTTTCGGGATGAAGCGGAATTTGGATATATTTGAAAACTGATAGGATTGATTGAATGTTGGCAAAGATCATTGACGATTTATCACGCATAGAAGCAAATAATGAGCGGAATGAAAACGAAACATTTGTCGGTGCAAAGAACTCCAGCAACGACGGTTTCGAACTGCAGCTAAATGCCGCCGCTGCTATTGAGTTGTGCAGAAGCGTCTTAAGCCTCGTCAACGATGGTTTCGATGGCAAGCATATCCATTTTGACAATCTAAATTTTGTCGATGAGGGCAATGGCAAGTTCACCGTCATATTTGTTGACAATCATCCTGGTTAATCAACGCAGTTGCCGCTCAAAAACGCCATTAAACGAAACTGCAAAGAGTCCGCTTTCGGGATAAAGCGGACTTAATACTGATGTCTGATTTGAGAGCAAAATCGGTCTTATTCCATATGAGCACGCTTGCTGCAGCGATGTTGTGAAGAAATTGCATCTAGGCTACTCTACAATGTGAGTTGATAAAAGCGACTGGGGAGAAACAGATGACCTACGTGCCTGAAAATAGGGCTATCTACGATGCAGATAGCCACATCATGGAGCTCCCCAACTTTCTTAAATCATATGCTGATCCTGGTTTGCGAGATGAAATTCCCGAAGTCAGTTACAGTGCTTCGCTCGTTACGGACGACGAGGTCGCGATTATCATGGAGCAAGGCGGTCAGCATAGCGAGGATCACAAAAATACCATGATCGCTCTGGGTGACGATTTGATTCAAACTTCCAAAGAAATACAGGCCCTGGGTGCGTTTAACTCCTCAGACCGTTCAAAGGCGGTCGATCTGTTGGGGTTTCGCAAACAGCTTATATTCGCCACCCACAGTGTAGCGTTGCCGTTTCACCCCAGTTCCAAAACCGAAGCGCGATTGCGCTACGGGGCGACACGTGCACATAACCGGCACATGGCAGATTTTTGCAGCGATGATGAGCGATTGCTTGGTGTGGCAATCACTCCGCTGGATGTTCCTGAAATGGCAATCGCAGAACTGGATTTTGCGATCGAATCCGGACTCGACGCGGTTTGGGTTCCTCATAGGGCCCCGATTGGCTTCTCATGCGGCCATGTCGATCTCGAACCGTTTTGGGCAAAGCTGGCAGAGGCGGGTATTCCTTTTCTATTCCATGTCGGCGGATCACCGCTGCAAGCGATGAAGTCGTGGAACAACAATGGCCGCGCCGCTGTCAAAGACTGGATGGGTGGCGGAGAGAATGTACGCACCAAAGACGCGTTCGTTCTGCACCAAGCGGTGGAAACATTTATCAGCATGATGGTTGCTGAAGGTCTCTTCGAACGGTATCCAAATCTGCGCGGAGCCGCCGTGGAACTGGGTGCTGGCTGGGTACCGGAATTGCTCCGCCGGATGGACGATTTAACCCGCATTTACAGCCGCGCGGATGAAAGCGTGCGCTTTGACCGTACGCCATCGGAACAGATCAGGGCACAAATGGCTTTTACCCCATTTCCGCATGAAGACGTTGCCAATATGATTGCGCAGTCAAACCCGGACCTTTATTTGTTCAGCAGCGACTATCCGCATGTCGAAGGTGGCCGCGATCCACTCGGAAAATTTGACAGGCATCTGGCCGATGCAGATGATGCAACCAAGGAAGCATTTTTTACGGAAAATTTCCTTCGGATATGGCCCGAAGCCCGAGCGCATTAAACAAAGCGTCCAACAGTCCGCTTCTGGCACCATCAATGACAGCGATAAACGTATCGAATTCTCGGTATCTTGGGGCGTGCTGGCAGCATGATACGCTTGGTCTGCGTTCGGGATTAGTGCAAAAAACAATGTCCCGCATTATTTTTAGATCCGCGAAAATGGTAGACGCTACAGGGTTCGAACCTGTGACCCGCTGATTAAGAGTCAGCTGCTCTACCAACTGAGCTAAGCGTCCCTATTTTCGATACAGGGCCTATATAGGTTGGACTGTCCGGAGAACAACCGTCTCAAGGACGATCTTGACTTTATCCAAAGGTTCCGCTGCGACGGCCCGGATGGCGGTCAATGGCCATTAATATTCCGATGCAGATCATGATGGTCATCATCGACGATCCGCCATGGCTGAGGAAGGGCAGGGGAATGCCGACCACGGGTGCAAGGCCCATGACCATCATCAGATTAATCGCAACATAGAAGAATATTGTTGTCGTGAGTCCGGCGGCCGCGAGCTGTGAGAAGCGCGTTTTCGCCTTCATCGCGACGCCAAGGCCCCACCGGAACAATAGGAAAAAGCCGGTCAGTACCGCAACGCCGCCCATCAGGCCCCATTCCTCTGCCATGGTGGCGAAGACGAAATCTGTATGTCCTTCGGGGAGATAGTCGAGATGGCTTTGGGTGCCGTTCAAGAAGCCTTTGCCGAATATCCCGCCGGACCCGATTGCAATTTTGGATTGGCTGATATGGTAGCCCGCTCCCAAAGGGTCATTTTCGGGGTTGAGGAATGTAGTCACTCGGCGTTGTTGATATTCTTCTAGTGCAAAGAAAAAGGCGAGGGGCGCGATGACGGCAACCGCTGCCGCTCCGCCAATAAACAGACGCATCGGCAAACCGGCCAGGAAAGCGACGGTCATGGCACCGGCCACTACAGTGATTGTCGTACCAAGATCGGGTTGCAACAATATCAACGCGCAAGGAAATGCGAGCAATATCAATAGCGGCCAGATGGCGCCCCATGTCCGTATCTGACCCGCTGGTAAGAGATCATAAAAACGAGCGACCGCGAGAATGATTGCCGGTTTCATCAGTTCCGAAGGTTGTATGCGGATGAAACCAAGGCTCAGCCATCTCTGGCTACCACCGCGAACCGCACCCATCAGTTCCACGCCCAGTAACATGATAACAACGGTAATGTAGACGGGAAAAGCAATGGTTTTCCAGAAATTCTCTTTCAATCGCGAAAAGACAATAGCCATGCCGAGAAAGACCAGAAAGCGTATCATGTGCAGGCCCGCCCAAGGCGTCAGGCTACCGCCGGCCGCCGAATATAGGACGACGAAACCAAAACTCGCCATGACAAGCAGCAGTAATATTGTTTTCCAAGGAAGTTGCGCAATGGGCGCAGGAATAAAATCGTTCAATGCCTATTGCCCCACTTCGGCAGCAGAACCTTCACCATTTGCTTCGGTTTGAGGTGGGGGTATGCGTCCTTCAGCTATTGCCTTTTCCAGCTCCTTCTGCGCGCGATAAGCGGCGAGCTGTCGATCCATGCGCTCGGAGATGGTTCCGTTCCAGCTTTCCTCCAGGGCTATCAGCTTCTCCATTGCCTGTTCGCGATCATAAAGAAACGTCATGACGTCACGGGCTACCGGATAAGCAGAAGAAGAACCACCTCCATGCTGAATCACGACAGACGCAGCATAGCGCGGATTTTCAACCGGCGCGAAGCAGACAAACAAACCATGATCGCGGAATTTCCAAGGCACATCACGGCCTCCACGGCCATATTTCAAGCTGACGACTTGCGCAGTTCCCGTTTTACCGCCCAACTTGATATCCTCGAGCGGGAGTCGTGCGCGTCTTGCCGTGCCGGCGCCATTTACCACCTCGCTCATTGCTTCGCGGACATAGGACAGATGCTCTGGAGAAATATCCAGCGGTGTTGCTGCAGGCCGATCTTGTTCGAACAGCAATTTGGCCTCTAGCTTCCTTCCTGAGGCCATGCGGGCGGCCATCACGCAAAGCTGCAAGGGATTGGACAGGAAATAACCCTGTCCAATAGCGCTATTCACGGTATCAAAATTGGCCCATTCACGGTCATGCCGCTTTTTGATCCATTGTGTGTCCGGCACTGTGCCATAGCTTTGCGAGGCAACCGGAAGGTCATATTTTGCGCCTAATCCGAGTTCACGCGCCATCAGTGCGATCGCGTCATATCCAATGCGCAATGCCATTTTGTAGAAATAAGTATCACAGCTTTGGGCATTTGCCCGCTTCATGTTCACGCTGCCATGGGTGCTGTGGCAATTGAAAAAGCGATTACCCACCCGCAATCCACCGGGACAGCTGACGGTTTCTTCTGGATCAATACCAGCACGCAGTAAGGCAAGTGACACCATCGGCTTGATTGTCGAGCCAGGCGGAAACAGACCCTTTAACGATTTGTCACGCAGGGGGACATGATCGTCGTCACGTAACATGCCATATTCAGTCTGTCCGATACCATCCGAAAAGCTGTTAGGATCAAAAGATGGCATAGACGTCATCGTGAGGATATCACCGGTCTCGCAATCCATCACCACTACCGAACCTGATTCCGGACCGAGCCGGCGGGCGGCATATTCCTGCAAATCGACATCAAGGGTCAGTTGCAGCGCTTTTCCGGGAACGTCCGGCCTGCTGTCGAGTTCCCGAACGATTTTGCCGCGCGCGGTTACCTCAACCCGTTTGGCGCCCGGTTTCCCCTGCAAGCGGTCCTCAAACGTCTTTTCAAGACCATCCTTGCCGATCTTATAACCTGGCGTGACCAATATTGGATCGGGGTTTTCCTTATAGTCTTCGGCCGAGGCGATCCCGACATAGCCGACCAGATGGCCGACCGCAGCTCCCGTCGGATAGAAGCGGGAAAAGCCTTGTCGGGGCGAGACACCAGGAAGATCGGGCAGCCGCACGCTGACCGCTGCAAATTTTTCCCAATCCAGTCCGGTCGCAACTTGCACCGGTTGGAAGCTGCTCGCCTGTGTCAGTTCCTTGTCGATCCTGTCGATCTCTTCCTGATCCAACGATAAGAGCTGAGCCAGTGTCGCAACGGTTTTCTCTTTATCGCGCATGCGATCGGGAATCAGGTCAACGCGGAAATCGGTTTTGTTGTTTGCGATCGGTTTGCCGTTACGATCGATCAACCAGCCCCGCCGCGGTGGAACCAGCGTTAGATTAACCCGATTGCTCTCGGATAGAAGCTGATAACGCTCATTCTCCGCCACTGAAATATAGGCCATACGCCCAGCGAGAAGAACGCCGATGCCAACCTGCAGGCCGCCAATGATGGTGGCTCGTCGCGAAAATGTCAGTGCTTGAACCGCACCGCTTATCGTTTTGCCCCCGCTGATACTCATACTGCTACTCGCCAATTGTCAATCGCGCCAATCAAGCGGGTTACGAATGGATAAAGGAGGATGGAAAGCAGAATCTGGGGCACCAATATTTCGAGCCGGAGGAGATTGGATTGGAAATCGATCACGAGCATGCCGCATATTAGCACAAAAATGATGGAAAGGGAGGCGATAAGCCAGTCTTGCCAATAATCCCTGCCGACACCGCGACGATCGAGTGTTTCCAGCGCCAGAAACACAAGCGACCATAAAAAGGCGGCGCTGCCAAAGGGTTGCCCGCTGAACATGTCATCAACCATGCCAAGAGGAAAGCCTGCCCATACCGGCCAGTAGCCCGGACGGATCAGGCGCCATGAGAGCAGCACCAGAAGTCCCATTGGCGGCAGGATCGGATAGTCCGTAACTAGCGGTAAGGCCGTGATCATCGATCCCATTATGACCGTGATGGACGGAATGAATTTGATGCGAAACTGGGATGGCTGACGATTTATCCGGGAACGATAGGGTTTTGCCACTATTCGCTACCTTCCGTTTCGATGCCATCGCCGCCAATTTCTTCCTGCTCGATCGCCGCAACGGTTTCCGCCTGAAACATCGGCTGAACGATGACGTGGCTGACTTTAGCGGCATTCGCCAATATCCGTGCTATGGCACCGGTATCGGTCTTGCGGATCACAACGGCAACTGGAATGCCCGGTGCATAGAGGCCGCCGCTGCCCGAAGTGATGAGCAAATCACCACCCTTGAAGGGATTGATTCCGAGATTGATCGGTCGAATGTCAACGGTACCATCAGCGCGGCCAGTCGCAAAGGCCGGTAACTCGTCACTGGCGCGTTTCACCGGCATCACATTCTGGCTGTCGGAAACCAGCAATATCCGCGCCGTCGTTGGGCCAGCCTCCAGTACCCGTCCAACCAGGCCCTCGGGCGCGCGCACCGGCTGTCCGATTAAAATGCCATCGGTCGTTCCTAGTCCCAAAGTTGCCATCCGGCGGGAACTGGAAGATGTCGAGCTGATCAACCGTGCCATTCCGATCGCATCGGGTACTTCCTTATCAAGATCGAGCAACCGTTTCAGCCGCTCATTTTCCTGTTTGAGCGCGCGGGCTTCGAGTATCTCAATGCGGTTGCTTCTCAACTCACGTTCCATCGCCGCATTTTTGGACGCTGCGTTGAAATAGGCGGAGATATTATCGCCCGCATTGCCGGTGGCTCCGCCGACTTCAGAAAGGGTCTTGCTAACTGGCGCAGTTGCTTCCGCACCAATAGTACGCAGCACAGCAAAGCCTTGGGGGTCGAAAATGGAGATAAGCAGCAGGAGGAGACCGACGACAGCTCCTAATATGCCCAGTAAGTAGCTGGCGAATATGCTATATTGCGCCCGCTTGGAAAATCCTGGGCGCCGGTTTCGTGGCGGCGCCATGCTTGCTTATCCTCCCAATTTCTTCATTCTGGTCAAATCATCCATCAAGCCGTGGTGAGCACGCCGCGGAACATTTCGTCTTCCATGGCCCGGCCCGTTCCGATGGCGACACAGGCCAATGGATCTTCGGCCACGGTGACCGGCAATCCGGTCTCATCACTAAGCGCCTCATCCAGTCCAGAAATCAAAGCGCCGCCGCCAGTCAGGACGATGCCCTGATCAACAATGTCAGCGGCCAGTTCTGGCGCCGTATTTTCAAGAGCGATCCGTACGCCTTCGATAATGGTACCAATAGGCTCACTCAGCGCTTCGGCAATTTGGCCCTGATTGATCGAAATCTCCTTAGGGACACCATTTACCAGGTCACGGCCCTTGATGTGGATCGTGTGGCCTACGCCATCAGCAGGCGCCTGAGCGACGCCGAAATCTTTCTTGATCCGCTCAGCTGTCGTCTCACCGATCAGCAAATTGTGGTGACGGCGCACATAGGAGACAATCGCCTCATCCATCTTGTCACCGCCGGTGCGGACAGAGGTCGTGTAAGCCAACCCGCGCAGCGAGAGGACAGCGACCTCCGTCGTGCCGCCGCCTACGTCAACCACCATGGAACCAATCGGCTCGGTGACTGGCATGTCGGCTCCAATAGCGGCTGCCATCGGTTCTTCAATTAGAAACACCTGGCTGGCTCCGGCATTGGATGCTGCATCGCGAATGGCGCGGCGCTCGACAGAGGTGGAACCACTGGGAACGCAGATCACAATTTCCGGATAGCTGAACAGCTTACTCTTGCCGTTCACTTTCTGAATGAAGTGCTTGATCATCTGCTCCGCCACATCGATGTCGGCGATGACGCCATCTCGCAGTGGGCGAATCGCTTCGATGCTGTCAGGCGTCTTGCCCATCATCATCTTTGCATCATTGCCTACCGCTTTGACTTTCTTGATGCCGTTGACCGTTTCGATTGCAACAACCGATGGCTCGTTGAGGACGATTCCCTGACCGCGTACGTAAACAACCGTGTTGGCTGTTCCCAGATCGATTGCCATGTCCTGAGACCTGAACTTGAACAGATTTCCAAATACCATGTTTTTACCCGTGTTTTCTTATATTTACAGCGAACGCTGTTCCCTAAAACCATAGCGACATTTTGGCTGAACGGGGGATGAAGCTAAGCATTCGGATCGTCCAGCAAATCCCCCCGAGAAACTAAGTCACAATCAAGGGTCGCTTGGCATGATCGCTTGGGCTAGGAATGGCGATATGTCAATAAGAAGACTCCCAAATAGCCTGATCAACCGGATCGCAGCCGGTGAAGTGGTCGAACGTCCGGCCAGTGCGCTAAAAGAGCTGGTCGAAAACGCCATTGATGCGGGATCGCACCAGATCAATATCCGCCTCGAGCAAGGGGGGCTTGATCTGATCGAGGTGGCCGACAATGGCTGCGGCATGACCCGCAATGACATTACATTGGCACTGGAACGACACGCAACGTCCAAACTGCCGGATGAAGCGATTGAAATGGTCGCAACATTAGGTTTTCGCGGCGAGGCGTTACCCTCCATTGCAAGTGTCGCGCGACTGACCATCGAAAGCCGGGTGGCAGGCGAAGATGGCTGGACACGTATCGTCAACCATGGAGAAGTCGAAAGCGACGGACCGGCAGCCATCCCGCCCGGCACCAAAGTTCGGGTGGAGCAGCTATTTGCCAAAGTTCCCGCCAGACGAAAGTTCCTGCGCACGCCGCGCAGCGAATATGCTGCCTGCGTGGATGTGGTGCGGCGACTTGCCATGGCCAGGCCCGATATCGGATTCACGCTGACCCATGAAAGTCGCAAGGCTATCGCGGTGCAGGGCGGTGAAAGCGGTCCCGATCGGGTGGCGGCGCTGACCAACAAGGAGCTGCGCGCCAATAGTGTTGCGGTCGATCTGGTGCGCGAGGAGGTTAGACTGTCTGGTGTCGCAGGTCTGCCGACTTATAACCGCGGCGTTGCGGACCATCAGTTTCTGTTCGTCAACGGCAGACCTGTAAAAGACCGGCTATTGGTCGGTGCAGTGCGTGGAGCCTATGCGGAAATGCTTGCGCGGGATCGTCATCCTATTGTGGCGCTCTTTATCGACATGCCGCCGGAGCTTGTGGACGTAAACGTGCATCCGGCAAAAACCGAAGTACGCTTTCGTGAGCCGGCGATGATTCGCGGAATGATTGTCAGTGGTTTGCGACGTGCTTTGGACGAAGGCGGTTTTCGCGCGGTCCAGCGTCCGGCAGAATCCGCTTTGGCCAATTGGCAAACAGAACCACAGGCGCCGGATCCGCAAACGAGTATTTTTACAGCGCAGGGGCCGGGCGGGGGCAGAGCCACCATAGCCTCGCAACCTTATCCATCTGCAGCCACAGGCGGCCTGCACGCCGATAAAAGTGCATATGGTGGGATCAATCCCGATGAATTGGCGCCTTTGATGGGCCGGGCTGAAGAGGCGGCGGAACCGGTTCCCGAGGCAGTCAGCCATCCGCTCGGCATCGCCCGGGGGCAGGTGGCAAAGACCTATATTGTTGCAGAAGCAGAAGATGGGCTGGTCATTGTCGATCAACATGCAGCCCATGAGCGGCTAGTACTCGAACGGATGCGCAAGGCCGTTGAGGGCGGGACAGTTGCGTCTCAGGCCTTGTTGATGGCTGAAGTTGTGGAGCTGGATGAAAATGCCTGCGACCGCCTTGAAGCACGTCAGGCGGAATTGTCCGAATTCGGGCTGGAACTGGAACGATTCGGCCCCACTGCCATGTTGGTGCGTGCGACGCCGGCGATGCTCGGTGCTGGCGATGTCAAAGGCTTGATCACCGACTTGGCGGATGAACTTGGGGCCTATGACGAAGCTTTGTCGCTGAAAGAACGGATAGATCATGTCGCGTCGACTATGGCCTGTCACGGATCTGTGCGGGCAGGGCGCGTGCTCAATGTCGCGGAGATGAATGCGCTTCTGCGGGAAATGGAAGTGACCCCCCATTCAGGCCAGTGCAATCACGGCCGTCCTACCTGGGTTAAACTGGCGCATGGCGATATTGAAAAGCTCTTTGGGAGAAAGTGATGAGGATTTTCGCATTGGTTATGGCAGTATTAGTAGCCGCGGGTTGTTCTCCGATAGAAAACGATGAACCCTCTGGACCGGCGGAAGAAGAGGAAGTGCTTCCCGTTGAGCCGGACGGCGGCATCGGTGATGGCATTAGCCGTCCCTATTTGATGCCCATGGTCTACGATGAATTTAGCCAAGCCATAGAAGCGGGAGCCGGTTGTGCATTTATTGCTCAAGGCAACAAAGATCCTCTGTTCGCGGCCACTGCGCCGGACAGCGACAAAATTGCAGGCAAAGGGGCGATCAAGATCAACGACTTTGTTGTGGTCCTGACACATAACGGCGTTGGTCTTGCGCAAGTTGAAGCAGGTGGCGTTTTTTCCAGCGAGGCGGTTGAGGTGACAATCGAACATCCTGGTGGCGAACCGAGCAGTGAAAAGGAAGGCGCCTATTTTTGGCCTGCGACACTCAAGATCAGCCAGGATGAGGCTGGTTCCAACATGTACGAAGGCATTTATGAATGTGGCGCATAACTGTCTGATCAGTCCCCACGAACTTTGATGAGTCCGGTGCTTTCCATCGTCATGACTTTCTCGTCATGCTGGTTGAGCACAGTGATCTTGCCTTTCATGATTCCCATTTTCGGACGGCTTTCCGACTGTCGTTTCTCCAACGTCACATGTTCGCAGCGCAGCGTGTCACCTGGATAGACTGGTTTTAGCCAACGTAGATTCTCGACACCAGGTGAACCCAATCCGGCCTGTTTATTAGCGTTCATCTGGTCGACCATCATCCGCATCATCATCGCGGCACTGTGCCATCCGCTGGCAGACAAGCGGCCAAAATGGGTCTTCGCAGCGGCCTCCTCGTCGAGATGAAACGGTTGCGGGTCATATTTCGTGGCGAAGTCGATTACCTCTTCCCGGGTGACTTCATAGGAACCGTATTTCTGGACGACGTTGATCTGGATATCTTCATAATAAAGCATTGGTGATCTTTCTGATGAACCCTGTTTCTATGACAAGGTTTCAGGGTCTTAGCGCCTGTTTAAATGGAGAGAGATCGCCGTCGCTTTCCTTCGCTTTGATTTCTGCCAGATGCGTTAGCAGTGAATAGATATCGACATTATCGAAAGTTTCGATCTTGCCATTGCCAGCAATGCCTGGGCCACTAGCGAGAAAAAAAGCGATCATATCCGGGTGCAGATGGTCATAGCCATGGCCGCCGCCAATTCCGGTCATCCATCCGGGCTTGTCTTGATAAACAACCCAACCGGACTGGGGTAGACAGATGATTGATGGCACCCGAGGGTTTTTGCCATATTGAAAGCGGGCAGGGATATTGGCTTTGTTCCAGCATTCCATATTGTCATGCGGTTTCAAGAAGGCCGCGTTGATGGCGGTCATGTCGTCTGACAAAGGTTCGATCCCTGCATAATTGCCGTCGACAACCAGACGATATTGATCGCGCGGCAGGATGTTGTCGAGATAGATTACGCGGTCAGGGTGGGTTTCGGCCATCCCGTGATCTGATGTGATAACAAGATTCACGGGTTGGCCCAAGGCGGCGAGCTGTTCCTTCAGATGACCGATATTCTGGTCAATCGCGCTGATCGCAGCATGGAGTTTCTCGCCGGGTGCCGGGCCGTAATAGTGGCCAGCTGTATCGACGGTATCAAAATAGAGCGTGACCAATTGTGGGCGCGTTGCCGCGGGCCTGCGCATCCAATCAACCACAGCATTGACGCGGCGGTCGTTGGACAGGGCCTCTGAAAAAGGCCACCAGTCGCTTGGCCGTTTTCCGTCCAGTTCCACTTCAGACCCAGGCCAGAACATGGTTGCTGTGCGCACGCCCTGTTTCTCGGCCGTTATCCAGATAGGCTCTGCCTGATCCCACCAAAAAGGGTCTTTGTTCGCCATCGTGAATTTCTGGCCGGGGCGTGCCATATCTTCCATGCTGTTGCCAACGATGCCGTGGTTGTCCGGCCTTTTGCCCGTCACCAAAGTCCAGTGATTGGGGAAAGTCTTGGTTGGAAAACTGGACCGCATATCAGCATATATACCAGATGCCGCCAGCGCGCTGAGATGAGGTGTGATACCGCGATCCAGATAGTCGGGGCGGAACCCGTCAATAGATATTAACATCGTGATCGGTTCGCGGACCTGCTGGTCGGGTAGGGCACTGGTGCTCGTCGCTGTCGATGCCTCTACCGTTTCTGCTGTCTGTGTAGCGGCGCATCCCGCCAGCAAAGCGCAAGCGACAAATGCCTGTAATATATATCGAATCATAACCACCCCTTTAGACTGGTTTCAGTCTAACCGGCTTTTATGACAAATCAGACATTGAATTTGAAATTCATGATATCGCCATCCTGCGCGACATAATCCTTGCCCTCTTGGCGGAGCTTGCCGGCATCCCGTGCCGCGCTTTCGCCGCCCAGGGAAACAAAGTCATCAAAGGCGATTGTCTCAGCGCGAATGAAGCCGCGCTCGAAGTCAGTATGAATTTCGCCGGCAGCTTCCGGCGCCTTGGCGCCCTTGTGAACCGTCCAGGCGCGGGCCTCTTTTGGACCAGCGGTGAAGAAGGTCTGCAGGCTGAGCAGTTGATAGCCAGCACGAATGACCCGGGCGAGGCCAGATTCTTCTAGACCCAGTTCCGCCAGATATTCCGCGCGTTCTTCCGCTTCCATGCCAACCAGTTCGGATTCTATCGCCGCAGACACAATCACGGCTTCTGCGTTTTCGGCCTTGGCCTTTTCAAAAACGGCAGCGCTCAGGGCGTTGCCGTTGGACGCATCGCTTTCATCGACATTGCAGACATAGAGTACAGGTTTGGCGGTCAGCAGTTGTGATTGATCAAAAATTCGCTGCTCTTCATCATCATTGGGCTGGGTCAATCGAGCGGGCTTGCCATCGCGCAGCAATTCAAGCGTTTGGCCTAGTACGTTTGCGGCAATCTTTGCTTCCTTGTCGCCGCTGGTTGCCTTCTTTTCAAAGGCCGGGACGCGTTTTTCCAGGCTCTCCAGATCGGCGAGCAGCAGCTCGGTCTCAACCACTTCCGCATCGGAAATCGGATCGACCTTGTTGGAAACATGCTGAATATCGTCATCTTCAAAACAGCGCAGAACATGCACAATCGCGTCGACTTCGCGGATATTACCCAGGAACTGGTTGCCAAGGCCTTCGCCCTGTGACGCACCTTTGACCAGGCCGGCAATGTCGACAAATGCGAGTTGCGTTTCGATAATCTTCGCGCTGCCAGCGATTTTGGCAATTTGCTGCAATCGCGGATCGGGCACAGCGACCTGACCAACATTGGGTTCAATCGTGCAGAATGGATAATTGGCTGCCTGTGCCGCCTGCGTTTCGGTAAGCGCATTGAACAGCGTTGATTTTCCGACGTTGGGAAGGCCAACGATACCGCATTTGAAACCCATTTGTGTCACTCCGTGGAATTAAGCGTGCTCGATAGCGGGCCTCCGGTGTGATTACCAGTAGCAAGATGCGATGGATATTGCTTTCATCGGTGAATGCGTGCAGGTTACTAAATATTAACGATAAAAAACGGGGAGAGTGGATATGAAAGCACGTTTACTTGGTGCGCTCGCAAGTGGTTTGATTCTGGCGACAGCGGTTCCGGCACAGGCCGAGCGGGATACGCAGCAATATACCTCCCTAACCATATTTGGCGACAGCCTGGTTGACGCCGGCAATGTATTCACGGCTACCGGCGGCACAATTCCGTCCCCAGCCGAAGGTTATTTCAATGGCCGGTTCACCAACGGCTTTGATTATACCGACTTGCTCAGCATCGAATTGTTCGGTGCGCCGACCGTCGCATCGCTGCAAGGTGGAACCAATTTTGCATTTGGTGGTGCCCGTGCTTCGAACACCGCTCCCTTTGTCCCTGATCTGGGCGAACAGCTCGATCTCTATAATGGATATCTTGCGGCACCAGGTAATGAAGTTGACCGGAACGGCCTCTACATTCTCAATTTCGGCGGCAATGACATCTTCAATGCGCCGGATGATCCGGTCGATGCCGATCTCTTTATTCGCCAGGCAGCCCAGGACTATGCCGCCGGCGTTCAGGCACTGAATGATCTTGGTGTTCGTAATTTTCTGCTGACGGGTTTTCCCATCGCAAGTCCACTCGGCTTCGCTGGTGAGGCCTATCTGACGCAGGAACTTGGAGCGCTCACCCTTGCAAATGACGTATCATTCTTCCGTTATGATTATCTGGATTTCTTCAATCGTTTGATTACCGATCCGGCAGCACTGGGATTGCCACCGCAAAGGCTGGATACGACCTGCCAACTCGCTGGTCCTGCCGCAATTGCCAATGGTTGTGAGGGGATATTCTCGTTTGACGGTGTTCATTTTTCAGCACCAATTCACGAAGCCTTGGCCCGCGATATGGACAGTCAGTTTAACTTGCTTGGTTCGGTCCCTGAGCCAGGCACCTGGGCAATGATGATCTTCGGTTTCTTTATGACGGGATCAGCCATCCGTCGGCGCAAAAGGGTTCGTGTCAGCTATAGCTGATCCGATACCTCATTTTGTAATCAGCCGTCTTGCAGCCGCAGGGCGACATCGCTGATAAACCGCGCGTCGTCGCCTTCGGCGAGCCATTCAGCTTCAGACGCTATTGCGCCCAGCATGCCTGCGAGCGGATCAATCTCTGCCTTGGTGTAATTGCCCAAAACATGGCCATGAACCCGCGATTTGTGACCGGGGTGGCCAATGCCGATGCGGACCCGTCGAAATTCTGGACCGATATGAGCAACCAGTGACTTGATGCCATTATGGCCAGCGGTGCCACCGCCACGCTTTACCTTGATCTTGAACGGTTCCAGGTCGAGCTCGTCGTAAAAGACGGTCACGTCTTCCGGTTCCAGCTTGTAGAAATCCATTGCAGCACGAACACTGCGACCGCTTTCGTTCATGAATGTTGCGGGTTTCAGCAACAGCAGTTTTTCGGAACCCAGCCGGCCTTCAATGGCCCAACCCTGGAACTTCTGTTTGGGTGAGGGAAAATTGTGCACCTCTTCCAATGCATCAATAACCATGAAGCCGACATTATGGCGATGAAGAGCATATTGTGAACCCGGATTACCAAGGCCAACCCATAGTTGCATGCGTGAATTCCCTTAAACCCGGTTACAAAAAAACCGTCCATACTTCGCCAAGCGTAGCATGAACGGTTTTTCGTTACAGTTATTTGGGTGCGAAGGTCTAGTCCTCTGAACCGCCTTCTGCTTCGCCTTCACCGTCGGCTGCTTCGCCTTCAGCGCCTTCTTCACCCTCTTCGCCTTCTTCGCCTTCTTCAGCTTCGTCTTCAGAAGATTTGAGTGCGGATGGAGCGGTCACACCAGCAATGGTGAAGTCACGATCAGTAATCGAGCTCTCGGAACCATCGGGCAGGGTCACATCGGAAATGTGAACAGAATCGCCGATTTCCAGACCGGTGACATCCACCTCGATCTGATCAGGAATCTTGTCAGCATCACACATGAGGTCCAGTTCAAAGCGAACAACGTTCAACACGCCGCCACGTTTCAGGCCAGGTGATTCTTCTTCGTTTACAAATACGACAGGAATATCGACCTGTACTTTCGCGCCTTTGGCAAGGCGGAAAAAATCAACGTGCAGTGCACGGTCACTAACAGGATCGAAAGCAACATCTTTCGGCAGGGTCCGGGTTTTTTCCCCGTTTACTTCTACCATGACCAGAGAGTTCATGAAGTGGCCGGTACCGAGCAGCTTGTTCAGCGCGCGTTCTTCCACATGAATCGTTACAGGGTCTTTTTTATCGCCATAGATAACGGCGGGGATGCGGCCTTCGCGACGTAATGCACGGGAGACTCCCTTGCCAGCCCGTTCGCGAGGCTCGGCTGATAATGTCAGCTGATCACTCATAATGTTGCTCCAAAAAATAAGTTTTTACGATATTTCCGCCACGCCTCCAGGGTGCTCATGGCCGGAAAGAGGGCGCTATAGGCAGAGACTAGCGGAAAAGCAAGGCAAATTGCGGGTTAATGACCGACAATATTTCCCTAGCGGAAAAAGCCGATCTGATTGCTTGTCGCCAGCAGGGTTCCGGCTTTTGACCATAGTTCGACGCGCTGGTCCGTTGAACTGTTTCTTACAGTCGCGCCAGAAACCCGAAGCAAGAGATGGTCCGAGCCCGCAGCCGCGATATCCTCTTCGCTTGCATAGATATAGGTGGCCATGGAAACTGTCGATCCCATGCGAGGAATGTCGGATAGAAAGAAGGTTCTCGGCATTGGAGTATCGCAGATGGCAATAATGCTCTTGCGATCAATCGGACGGCCATCTTCCTGTTTAATCCAGGTCATGGTCTCAGGCGTTCCATTGTCCGAAAATGGCGTGCCTTGTACTATATATTGTTGATAAGTGGCGACCCAGTTCGGGGTCATCGGCATAACTTCGAGCTTAATGCCTCCGTCCATCGCTTTTGTTTCTGGTCGCGCGAGTTGATAATCGATATCTGTTGGCTTGCGATTGCTGGTAACAATATCCGCAGTATTTGTGATCGCATCGCGCTGCAAGAGCTCTGCACGCCAAAATTGCGTCGATGCGCCGGATTTGAGCAAGCTTACTCTTATTTCCACTTCGCCAGGCGCCACAGCTGACAAATAGGACATTTGCAAGGAGACAATCGGAGCAGCGCAATCGGGATGTTCTTCGACAGCACGGGCCGCAATAGCCGCTACCCATCCACCAAAGGCAGCCCCTGATGGATTTTGGAAAATTTCCCTGCATTCGGCGACAAACTGGTCGGTTCCGCGCGGCAATAGCGCGGTTTCCTGATCAAACAAAAATGACATAAACGAGCCTAAGAACCTATCTTACTGAATTTTTTCGATTTTATATCCGCGCGCTTCCAGCATGGTTTGCACAGCGTCTGGCCCAACAAGATGAGCGGCGCCCACTGCTACAAATGATAAGCCGGGCCCTTGCATTTTTTTGTCCAACTGCTCTGTCCAGTCCTTGTTGCGGGCAACTAACAGTTTCTCGCGGGTCTTGGGATCTTCCAATATACCGCCCTTGGAAAGCTCCACGATCCCATCCGTATCGCCTGATATCCAGGCGTTAAACAGTTTTTCAAAGGAGCCTTTCGTGTCGGCGGCTTCCTCGACCACGCTAGTCAGCATGTCGCGCTGTTGCGACTCTGGCAGGGTATCGAAATAACCCAATTGCTGTTCAATCGATTCTAGACCCGCGACAGGTTTTTTCAGTTCACCAAATTGCGCGACCAGTTTCTTTTCTACACCCTCGCTGGAATCCAGACCCAAAGCATTTGTTTGTGCGGAGGCAAGTGACAGCGCTGCGGCCCAGCTTTCCATTCGGTTAAGCGCAAATTCGGGAATATTACTTTTATCGATAACCGCGTCCAGATCATCACGCAGGGAGGGCTTTATCCGTTTTTCGATCTCTGGCTGATTGGGAGAAATGGCGAGTTTGGCAAATATCTTGGCGGCATTTTGCGTATCTTCCAATCCCAGTACCTCGATAATCAGTTGATCAGAGTCAGAAATGGCTTCTTCAAGGACAGCGGTTCGCCAATTTACCCCTTTGGGCAAAATGTGGATTGTACCAAAGAGATAGGCAGATCCCTTTTGCTCCGCTTTGGTGCCAGTGACTTTCCAAAGCGCAGGTTTCCCTTCCTTGGCGGTATCCAGTTGAACCGGTTCAGGAGTGTTAGAACAGGCGACAAGACAGGCTGAAGCGAGAATGGCCCATAGGGCTTGAACATATTTCATAAACATTATCTGGGCATCATAGGGATCGAAAAGAAGGGCCTTTGAGCGAAAGACCCTAATATTTTACGCGTTTTGTTTTCAGGCCACGCTCTTTGAGCTTTGCTTGCAAACTCGCGTCACCCGCGAGATGACCCGCACCAACCGCCATGAATACGGTTCCCGGCTGATCCATCCGGTCATCCACCCACTCGGCCCAATCTGCATTGCGATTGGACAGCAACGTGTCATAGAGTATTTTCTCTTCCAGGCCCGCGTTCATCAATTCTGCGAGTGCGCTGATATTGGCATTGGCCCAGTGTGCGACCATATTTTCCATGCCATCGGCCATATCGTCTATGGAATTCACATTGAAATTGAGAAAACGGATCTGCACGTCTTCCGGAAGATTGTCGAAGAAACCCAATTGTTGCTCAGCGGTTTCCAAGCCGACAATTTTCATATTTTTGGCTTTTGCTGTGGCCGTCAGATCATCTTCGACACCACTATTGGTGTCATATCCGTTCTGCATCAGGGGTACGAGCGACAAGCTGACGCTGGCAAACCAGGGATCGAGAGGATCAAATGCGTTGACTGGCATGTTTAGCGATTTCAGTGCGGCTTCATAGGCAGCGCGATCTTCGGCATTGAGTTTGTCGCGCAAGGAAACACCTGTCTTGTCTATGGCCAGATCGCTGACAATTTTCATCATTGCAGCCGGCTCAGGCTCGATCATCTCGACGACCAGTTCGCCAGACTCATCAAATGCCTCTTTAATCGCCTCATCAAACCAGCTCATGCCTGGTTTCAGGATGTGGACGGTTCCGAACAGATAAATAGTCGTATCCTCGTCCTTCAAAACCCAGAGCGCCGGATCGGGATCGTCTGGTATCGTAGCGATTTCTACCTCGGCAGGCGCTGATGCGGTGGCCGATTGTGCCGGAGTTGTTTGGCAAGCGGCCAGACCGATCACCAATGGCAAGCAAATTAGCGGAGAAAACCAGCGACGCGTCATGGGCATATGTTCCAATTTGATCGAAAGACCGGGGGATTGATGAGCTATGACTGTTAATTGCCTATTTATGTCGGAAATCCCAGCAATTTTTCAAAATGCAAATAATTTTCCCTGCTGGCGGTGGTCACTGCTTTATCACTCTGCTAATTGCTCAGTTAAATCAGGAGATATTTCATGAGCCAAGTTCACGCCCGTACCTGCCATATCTGTGAAGCCAATTGCGGCGTATTGGTCGAAGTCGAAGGCCGTGAGATTCTCTCGATCAAAGGCAATCCTGATCATGTTTTGAGTCGTGGCCATATCTGCCCCAAGGCGACGGCCATCGCGGATTTGCAGGATGATCCGGACCGCTTGCACAAGCCGTTGAAGAAAGTGAATGGTCAGTGGCAGGAAATTGGTTGGGAAACCGCCTTTCAGGAAATTGCCAGTAAACTGAAGGACCTGAAAGAGGCCGGTGCGAAACCGGCCATGTATATGGGCAATCCCAGTGCACATGATTATGGTATTTCAACCCAGATCAGCACGTTGCGCCGGGCGATGGGCTTGAAGAACATCTATTCGGCCTCCACGCTGGACCAGATTCCACATCATGTTGTGCAATATCATATGTATGGCCATGTCAGCCTAGCCGCTGTGCCTGATATTGATCGTAGCCAGTATCTGGTGATCGTTGGCGGGAACCCAGCGGCTTCCAATGGCAGTATCTGGACGGTGCCGGACTTCAAGAAGCGCGTGAAGGAAATGCAGGCGCGCGATGGTAAGCTGATTGTAATCGATCCCCGCCGGACGGAAACCGCGAAACTGGCCGATGCACATCATTTCGTGAAACCCGGGACCGATACGGCCTTGTTTATCGGTATATTGAAGGCGGTGTTTGACGATGGTCATGCGGATATTTCTCGCCTTGAAGCAATTATGGACGATAGCTGGGGAAATATTGAGCCAGCGATTGCCGGTTTTGATATGACGCAGCTGTCTGCCCATTGCGGGATAGCGGTTGAAGACATGCGGGACATAGCGGCACAACTTGGCGCTGACCAACCGGCCGCGATTTATGGGCGCATGGGTGTTTCTGTTTGCGAATTTGGCACGCTTAACCAGTGGCTCATCCAGATTATCAATATCGCAACGGGCAATCTCGACCGTGAAGGCGGCACGATGGTGCCGGAACCGGCGCTCGATACGATCAACTTGGTGGGCAGGGGTTCTGTCCGGAAAACCCAGACGGCGCGCGGCGAAATGCCGGTGGTGATGGGCGAGCTGCCGACGATCACTTTCGCAGAGGAAATGCTACGCGAAGATGATGAACGAATCCGTTCCTTGTTCGTTATCACTGGCAATCCGGTTCTGTCGGCCCCCGATGGCGCGAGGCTGGATCGCGCGTTGGAGAAGCTCGATCTGATGGTTTCGTTCGACATGTATGTTACCGAAACCAGCCGCCATGCCGACTATATCCTTCCGCCTTGTGGGCCGCTTGAAAAGGACCATTATCCGTTCTTTTTCGGACCTTTGGCGGTGCGCAACTATGCCAGCTATTCTCCTGCGATATTTGACATTCAGGATGGCGAGAAAGCCGACTGGGAAATCATCGCTGAACTCGCCCGCGAAATATTGGCGACCGACGGGCAGGATGTGCCCAATATCCGCGAGCCGCGGGATGTACTCGACAATATGCTGCAAAGTTCGCCTGCAGGCCTGACCCTGGCAGAGGTCGAAGCAGCGCCGAACGGGATTGACCTGGGGCCATTGCGCCCCTGCATGGCGGACCGGTTGTTGACAGAGGATAAGCAGATCCAATGCGCGCATCCCGATTTTCTCGCAGAGTTACAACGTTTCGCCGACTCGTTAAGCGATTCCCGCCCGGATATGCTGCGCCTGATCGGTCGCCGTCATGTGCGGAGCAACAATAGCTGGCTGCACAACAGCAAGCGCCTGCTCAAGGGACCGGAACGCTGCACATTGATGATCCATCCTGACGATGCCGCCGAGCGCGGACTGGCGGACGGTGATATGGCAACCGTGGAAAGCCGAGTGAACAGCGTCGAGATTGTCGTCGAGGTCACCGATGACGTCATGCCCGGCGTGGTGTCGATCCCGCATGGCTTCGGTCATGGCCGTGAAGGTGTGGGGCTGTCTGTCGCCGCTGCAAAACCGGGCGTTTCGATCAATGATCTCACTGATCCCGAGAGCTTTGACCCGCTATCCGGCAACGCGGTGCTCAACGCGACGCCGGTAACGGTTGCGCCGGTACGAGAATTGGAAGCGGCGGAGTAGGGCAAAAACGCCAATCACGGCTTGACCCTATTGCGTGCTTTCGCCAAAGCAAGCGCGACACATATTGCACTCGCGAAGAAAGCTTTCACATTGCCGGATACGAACCTGTCCCAGAAGCCGCCCAAAAAGGTGTTGAGCTTCCAGCAGATCATCCTGAAACTCCACGATTATTGGAGTGAGCAGGGCTGTGCAATCCTGCAGCCCTATGACATGGAAATGGGCGCCGGTACGTTCCACACCGCGACCACCTTGCGCGCGCTGGGTCCCGATCCATGGAATGCCGCCTTTGTGCAGCCTTGCCGCCGGCCCACTGATGGACGCTATGGCGAAAACCCCAACCGGCTGCAGCATTATTACCAATATCAGGTGATCCTGAAACCCTCGCCGCCGGATATTCAGCAGCTTTATCTCGACAGCCTCACCGCCATCGGCATTGATCCGATGCTCCACGACATTCGCTTTGTCGAGGATGACTGGGAAAGCCCAACATTGGGCGCCTGGGGTCTGGGTTGGGAAGTCTGGTGCGACGGCATGGAGGTAACGCAGTTCACCTATTTCCAGCAAATGGGCGGTTTTGACTGCAAGCCGGTGGCTGGCGAACTGACTTACGGGCTCGAACGGCTCGCCATGTATATTCAGGGCGTCGATAGCATTTATGACCTGGATTATAATGGAGCTGGAGTCAGTTACGGCGATATCTTCCTAGATAATGAGAAGCAGATGTCGGAGTGGAATTTCGAGGTTGCCAATACCGAAACGCTGTTTGACCTGTTCAACAAAGCGGTTGGCGAATGTGAAAATTGCCTTGAGGCAAAACTGCCTATTCCGGCCTATGAACAAGCGATCAAGGCGAGCCATGTGTTCAACCTTTTGCAGGCACGCGGCGTGATCTCTGTACAGGAACGCGCCAGCTATATGGGCCGCGTCCGCGATCTCGCGAAAGGCAGCTGTGAAGCCTATATGGCGAAGAACGGGTGGGCGGCATAATGGCTGATTTCCTGCTAGAACTGCTCTCCGAAGAAATTCCCGCTCGTATGCAGGCCAAGGCGCGTGCGGACTTCGAACGCTTGTTTGTCGCGCAATTGAGTGACGCTGGCCTGAAAGCTGCGGATATTACCGTTTACTCGACGCCAAGGCGGCTTGCGCTGATTGCAAAGGATCTACCCGACCAGACTGAAGCGGTGAGCGAAGAAGCCAAGGGGCCACCGCAAGGCGCGCCTGATCAGGCGGTTGACGGCTTCTGCCGCAAAAATGGCGTGACCCGTGACCAGCTTGAGGTTCGTGACGTCAAGGGTCGGGCGACCTATTTTGCCGTGATCAACAAGCCGGGCCGAGCGACCAGTGATGTCCTGTCCGAGGCTATTCCGGCGATCATCAAGGCCTTCCCATGGCCCAAATCCATGCGTTGGGGCGATGCGAGCCTTTCGACCGAAAGCCTGCGCTGGGTGCGACCTTTGTCCGGCATTGTTGCGATATTGGGCGATGATCTGGTGGAATGCGAAATTGACGGCGTGACGTCAGGCTATGAAACCGTCGGCCACCGCTTTCACCATGACGGAGTGGTAACGATTGGCAATGCCGGTGATTATGCCGAAAAACTGCGCGCTTGCCATGTGCTGGTCGATCAGGCCGAGCGCGAGGCGATTGTACGCGAAGGCGCGGCCAAGGCGTCATCTGACGGCGGACTGGAACTGGTGGCGGACGAAGGCCTGGTGATTGAAAATGCCGGCTTGACCGAATGGCCTGTGCCCTTGCTCGGTGGCTTTGATCCCGCCTTTCTGGATGTGCCGGAAGAGGTCATCCAGCTCACCGCGCGGGTGAATCAGAAATATTTTATCTGCCGCGATCAATCCGGCAAACTGGCACCGAATTTCATCTGCACCGCCAATATTGACGCCACCGACGGCGGCAAGGCAATTGTTGCGGGCAATGAAAAAGTGCTGGCGGCAAGGCTGTCCGACGCCAAATTCTTCTGGGAGCTTGACCAGAAGACACCGTTGGAAGAGCATGCCAAGAAATTGAGCAACATTGTGTTCCATGAAAAACTGGGCACGGTTGCCGACAAGGTAGAGCGTGTGGCCAAGTTGGCCGAGTGGTTGGTTTCTTTAGAAGGGAATGGTTTTTACCAGTCCAGCCCCGGCGATACACTTCATGGTGAAGTGTCTGAGGCCGCACGTCTCTGCAAAGCCGATCTCGTCACTGAAATGGTCGGCGAGTTCCCCGACCTGCAAGGTCTGATGGGCGGCTATTATGCAGAGAAACAAGGTAAGTCAGAGGCCGTCGCGAATGCGATCCGCGATCATTATAAGCCGGTCGGGCAGGGCGATGAGGTGCCCACCGACCCGGTGACGGTGGCGGTGAGTTTGGCGGATAAGCTGGATACTTTGGTTGGGTTTTTCCAGATTGACGAAAAGCCTACCGGCTCAAAAGACCCGTTCGCCCTCCGGCGCGCAGCGCTGGGCGTATTAAGATTGATATTAGAGAATAATATCCGCATTTCGATGCGTGATCTTATCACCGCAGCGGCGCACGACGGCGGATTGGATGCGGGGAGAGATGTTGCCAGTTTCTTCATTGACCGTTTGAAAGTCCAACAGCGCGATGCTGGCATCAGGCATGATATGATCGATGCTGTTGTGTCGGTAGAGCATGATGGCGACAATATCCGCATGGTCCATCGGGTGAATGCCCTTCAAGCCTTTGTTGAAACCGAAGACGGAGCAAATCTACTCGCCGGTTACAAGCGCGCCGCCAACATACTGAAGAAAGAAAAGGTTGAGCAGAGCGATATTGAATCTCTTTCCTACACGCCCGAAAAAGCTGAAAAGGCGCTTATCGATGCGCTGGATGCCGCACAACCCGATGTGACTGCAGCCATAGAAGCAGAAGCGTTTGAAAAAGCCATGACCGCGCTAGCCGATCTACGTGCACCGATTGACCAGTTTTTCGAGGATGTAACCGTGAACGATAGCGACGAAGACAAACGGACGGCGCGGTTAGCCCTACTTGCCCGTTTCCGCGGAGCCGTCCATCAGGTTGCGGATTTCTCCAAGATTGAGGGATGATGTGATTGCGGATCGATGCCCTGTGATGTGTGTGAACTTTGGGCCGACAAATTTCGGAGATAGAACATAATATGACTCAATATGTATATCGTTTCGGTGGTGGCCAGGAATTTGAAAAGCAAGCAGATGGCGCGCCAACAGATGCCACCGCAGCGCGAAATCTATTGGGCGGCAAAGGCGCCAATCTGGCGGAAATGGCCAATATCGGCCTGCCGGTTCCTCCCGGTTTCACCATTTCGACGGAAATGTGCACGCGCTTCATGAATGAAGGGGGCGTCTATCCCGACAGTCTGAACGGCGAAGTGGCGCAAGGCGTTGCACATATCGAAGCGATAACGGGCAAGACGTTCGGCAATGCTGCCGATCCGCTGCTGGTTTCCGTCCGCTCTGGAGCGCGGGCTTCCATGCCAGGCATGATGGATACGGTGCTCAATCTCGGACTGAATGATGAGACGGTCGAAGGCCTCGCGAAAACCTCAGGTGACGAGCGTTTCGCCTGGGACAGCTATCGACGGTTCATCCAAATGTACTCCGATGTGGTGCTGCAACTGGATCATGATAGTTTTGAGGAAGCACTCGAAATAGCCAAAGAAGATAATGGCTTCTTCACGGATACTGAGATGGAGTCTCAGCATTGGAAAGCGCTAGTGGCCGAATATAAGGGCCTTGTCGAAGAGCAATGGGGCAAGCCTTTCCCTCAGGATGTGAATGACCAGCTTTGGGGCGCGGTCAGCGCCGTTTTTGGCAGCTGGCAGGCAGAGCGGGCTAAGGTATACCGCCGGCTCAATGATATTCCCGCCGAATGGGGCACGGCTGTTAACGTACAGGCGATGGTCTTCGGCAATATGGGCGAGACATCGGCCACTGGTGTGGCCTTTACCCGCAACCCCTCGACCGGTGACAGCGCCTATTATGGCGAATGGCTGATCAATGCGCAGGGCGAAGACGTGGTCGCGGGTATCCGTACCCCGCAATATCTCTCCAAGGCTGCGCGGGAAGAGGCCAATGCGAAGCCGCTTTCCATGGAAGAAGCGATGGCGGAAACCTATGGCGAGCTGACCAACGTCTTTGATCTGCTCGAACGCCATTATCGCGATATGCAGGATATCGAATTTACCGTCGAACGCGGAAAATTGTGGATGCTGCAAACCCGCGCGGGCAAGCGGACCGCCAAGGCGGCGCTGAAAATCGCAGTGGATATGGCGAATGACGGACTGATCACCGAAGAAGAAGCCGTTGCCCGGGTCGATCCGATGGCTTTGGACCAATTGCTTCATCCGACGCTAGATCCCGATGCCAAGCGCGACGTGCTAACCACCGGTCTGCCGGCTTCTCCAGGGGCGGCTTGCGGTATCATTGTATTCGATTCCGATACCGCGGAACGCCGCACGGAAATGGGCGATGACGTGATATTGGTGCGGGTCGAAACCTCGCCGGAAGATATTCACGGCATGCACGCGGCCAAGGGCATTTTGACGGCCCGTGGCGGTATGACGTCACATGCTGCTGTCGTTGCGCGCGGCATGGGTCGTCCCTGCGTTTCCGGTGCAGGCAGCCTGAGCATCAATAATGAGACAAAACTGCTAAAAATTGGGGATCGTGAGCTGAAAGAAGGCGACATTCTGACCATCGATGGCAGCAATGGTCAGGTAATGGCAGGGCGCGTGAAGACGATCCAGCCGGAACTGGTCGGCGATTTTGGTGTGCTGATGGAATGGGCCGATAAAGTCCGCCGTCTGGGTGTGCGCACCAATGCCGAAACGCCTCAGGATTGTAAGGTTGCTCGCGATTTCGGCGCCGAAGGTATTGGCCTGTGCCGGACCGAACATATGTTTTTCGAAACCTCGCGGATCACGGCCGTTCGCCAGATGATCCTTGCCGCCAATGAGGCGGGCAGGCGGGAAGCGCTGGCCAAGCTTCTTCCCGAACAACGCGAGGATTTCCGCCAGATATTCGAGGTCATGGTCGGACTGCCGGTGACGATCCGCTTGCTCGATCCGCCATTGCACGAATTTTTGCCGCATCATCAGTCGGAATTTGAGGAAGTGGCAGCGGCGGCGGATGTCGGTGTGGAAACTCTGAAGCAGCGGGCCAATGAACTACACGAATTTAACCCGATGCTGGGCCATCGCGGTTGCCGGCTTGGTGTGACCTATCCCGAAATCTACGAGATGCAGGCGCGTGCGATATTCGAAGCGGCCTGTGAAATCGCGGAAGCCAGCGGCGAAGCGCCTATACCAGAGGTGATGATTCCACTGGTAGCCACGGCGCGTGAGCTGGAACTGATGAAAGATGCTGTCGACCGGATGGCCGAAGAAGTTTTCTCTGAAAAAGGCCGCCGTATTGAATATCTGGTTGGCACCATGATCGAACTGCCCCGCGCCGCCTTGATGGCCGGAAAAATCGCTGAGCATGGCGAGTTTTTTAGCTTTGGGACCAATGACTTAACCCAGACTACGCTGGGTGTATCGCGTGACGATGCCGGGCGTTTCCTAACCCAATATGTCGACAAGGGCATATTCCCGCGCGACCCATTTGTGAGTCTTGATGTGGAAGGTGTTGGGCAATTGATAGAACTGGCCGCTGAGCGAGGCAGGGCGACCCGCAGTGACATCAAACTAGGGATTTGCGGAGAACATGGCGGCGATCCGGCTTCCATTGCCTTTTGCGAGGAGACCGGCCTCGATTATGTCAGTGCATCACCCTATCGGGTCCCGATTGCGCGGCTCGCGGCAGCTCAGGCGGCGCTTGACAAGCGTTAGTCAGCTGGACCGCGTAGGATCTTATCCACTAGCGCGTCATCGACATTGAATTTCCAGTTCTGGATCAGGCGGCGGGGGTGGAGTTTACTATTCAGGCAGGGCAGGTGGCAATATACGCCATAGGACATCGCCATATTGTCTTTGCTACTCATGTCGCGAATAGAAAGGCTGGTGAGATCCTTTGGTTCAATATCCTTGTTGCAAAAGACGCAAGGACCGAAGCCGCCGGAAATCTCTTCGACTTCAGCAGGCGATGGTGGATTGGCTGTTACATCGGAGTTAAGCCGCGCGATTAGCCCGGTAATCGCCAGATTCCATCCAGCGCTGTCCTGCGAATCCTCAGACCACAGATCAAGCAGTTCGGAGTCACCCAAAACTTCGGAAACGGCCATTTTGGCCTGTTCAATCAGCGCGGCATCTGCTTTTTCTAATTTATCGAGCTTTTTCAGAAGATTACTGGGGATATCATGCGCAACTTGGCCCATAGATATCGCAACAATCTCGGCCGCTGCGATGATCTCTGATGCCAGGTCGACATCAATGTCCGACTCTTCAAGACGGGCCAACGCATCAAATTTGGCAGCCACATCACTCAGGCTTGTAATATCAGACACCCAATCCTGCGCGCTGTCATTTTCAAAGCTACCAGTACCCCATGCACCCATTTTCTGTGCTCCATAAATTGAAGAACAGATAAATAGAGGGGTTTCGCAAAAAACAGGTTAAAATGGCTTGCCAGCAGAAGAATCTCCCCCTATCTGACTGCCTTCAATGCGCGCCCGTAGCTCAGCTGGATAGAGTACTTGACTACGAATCAAGGGGTCGGGAGTTCGAATCTTCCCGGGCGCGCCATTTTCCTCTCAATGTTCAAGATACGGTCATAGGTGCACTTGCACTGTTGCACGGGGATGCTTAGTTTATTGACATTGTATCTTTCTTCCACCCGTAAAGGATTGCCTTTTGGCCGACTATTCCGACACTATTGAAGATGCCCTTGCTGCCCGCGAGGCTGCTAAACTTCCTGTTCCTGATGATGTGCAAGAAGCGGTGAAGACCTTGCTGCGCTGGTCTGGTGAGGACCCAGAGCGCGAAGGGCTGCTGGACACGCCAAAGCGGGTCGCGCGTGCGTGGAAAGAATATTGCGAAGGCTATCAGGAGAACCCCGCTATCCATTTGGCGCGGACATTCGAGGAAGTCGGCGGTTATGATGAATTGGTTCTGCTCAAAGACATTCCGTTTCATTCGCACTGTGAACATCATATGGCGCCGATCATTGGTAAGGCCAGTATCGCCTATATGCCGACAGACAGGGTTGTTGGTATCTCCAAGCTTGCAAGGGTGCTTCACGGCTTCGCTCGGCGTTTGCAGGTACAAGAGCGTCTGACGGCGGAAGTTGCAGAATGTATCTGGGACAACCTGAAACCCCATGGTGTCGCCGTTGTGGTCGAGGCCAGCCATAGCTGCATGACCGCGCGCGGCGTTCGCACACCAGGTGTTGGTATGACAACCAGTCGTCTGCTGGGCTGCTTCCTCGATGATGCGCGTAGCCGCAAGGAAGTTATGAGCCTGATGGGCTATTAGGCAGGAGCTTACTCCATCCACATACGCATAAGATTATATTGCAGCGCTTGCATGCGGGTGTAGTTTTCATCTCGCATATTTAATCCTTCCAATGCCGCGACTTCGTTCAACTCGTACATGAGGTTACGCTTCATGACATCGCGGATGCGGCTTTGAATAAAGGTAATCGCTACCATTCTCTCGCCTTGCGAGATCGGCTCGACTTCGTGCAGAGTATGGGATGGATAGACGATGGCAGTTCCAGGAACGCCCTTGAAGCGCATGCCGGCTTCACCTTGAGTTACGTGCAATGCGCCACCTTTATAGTCTTCGGGACCGTTCAAGAAAATTGTGCAGCTAATGTCTGATCGAATAGGCCCATCGGGCAGGGGAATGATCGCGCTGTCTGCGTGGAGCCCGTAGTGCATACCCGGTTGATAGCGAGTGATCAATGGAGGAGCGACCTTCTCAGGAAAAGCAAAATCTGTAAATTCTGGATTGGACATTAATGCATCATGGAGAATCTTCGATGTTGTGTTGTAGGCTTCCAGATCATGCAGTTGCAGGTTGTTTTTCACCTTTGAGTGGGGATTGCTGATCTTCCCATCTACAAATTGACCGCTACTGGCGATTTTTTTGATTTCATTGACCTGGCTTTGGTCGAGTAATTTTAGCTGTTTGAACATTATTTTCTCGTTTCAATCCATTGCATCGCATCAGCTACCAGAGGAAATTCAGTAGCTATTTTCTCCGTCCACAGGATCGCGGCGCGTATATCAGCGGCGTGGTTTTGATTGGCTTCTGCCAGCAATTCCTGACGCAAATTGGGACTATAATCATGTTCCGGTGCTTTGGAATAGGAAGACATGATGGGACCCGATACCAGTTCAGCCGCTTTTTGCTCTGACAGATCAAGGCTGAAGTGCGATGCGGCGGTGATCAATTGATCTTGGGGACTATTGAGAAATGCTTCAAAATCCATCCATAAGACGTTGGCGGACTGGCTTGTCTTCTGTGCGATGAAAAGCGTCACCAGCTCGCACATCCAACTCATCGCAACGCGCTGGGCTAATGATAACTCCCAAAGCCGTGCAGGCGGTTCGCCCAGATGTTGGGTGAGTCTTTTGAGACGGGCGCTGGCCATCAAGTGAGTTTCTTGAACCGATGCCTCGCCAGCCAATATCGTGGGGATATAACGATCGAGCGGAGCGTAAAGAAACAATGCATCCGTTGGCATTGCCAGTAGCTGCGGGGCCAATTCGCTAACAAAACTGCTGGCCTTGATCATCACCCGTTGATTGGGATGGAACGAACGCGATAACCAATGGACGGTATCGGAAAAGCGCTTTTCATAGACTTCTGGCGACCACGGACTTTCCGGCTCGTACCGTATTTGGGAAATCTCACATAAAGTGCGCAGAAGCTGTGGTTCCCGGAGTGCGAGTACAGTATCAATTTCCCCGAGAAGCCGTGATAGCAATGTCGATCCGACATGGCCGATGTGAAAAATATATTGCGGCGCGGCGCCTTGGGACTGATTGATTTTCGAAAGCTCCGCCCATGGGACCAGCTGTCGCCGCAATTGCGGAGTAATGATGCGCTGATCGAGAAAGCTTGCCTTGCGATAGTCGTCTTCCGTCAAATGCGATAACAGCACTTGATCGGTAAGTAGATCAACCAGATGGGTCAGGAGTCGGGCATCCTGAGAAAACTGATTTTGCCAACTATTGGTCAATATGCCTTCAATCCTAAGAAAAAGCCCGGAGGCGGATTGTTACTCTGTAACGCACCAGCTCCGGGCTTTTCAATCACTTGCTGAGAAAAACTATGCTTTGTCTTCAGCGCTTTCTTCTGTTTCTTCAGCAGCTTCCTCGGAAGTTGCTTCCTCTGAAGCTTCTTCTGTTTCCGTTGCTTCGGTTTCTTCGCCGTCATCTTCGCTTTCAGGTGCCAAAGCCGCAGCAGCCAGTTCAGCCTGCTCTTCTTCAAACATCTGGGCGATCACGTCGATACCATCTTTCTGCAGTTCAGCTTCGTCATCAGAGCGAGCCACATTGACCTCAACAGTGACAGAAACTTCAGGATGCAAACGGATGCGCACATCGAAAACACCAAGCGTCTTGATTGGTTTTTCGAGGATCACCATGCTTTTCTCAACAGTGGCACCTTCGGCAGCCAATGTTTCCACGATATCGCGAACCGAAACCGAGCCATAAAGCTGGCCGCTGGCGGAAGAGGCACGGATCAAAACGATCTGTTTGCCATCGACATTGCCGGAAGCACTTTCAGCTTCCTTGCGTTTCGCTTCATTGTCCGCTTCAATCTGCGCACGGTTGGCTTCGAAAACTTTCTTGTTCGCATCGTTGGCGCGCAAGGCTTTTTTGTTAGGCAGCAAATAGTTGCGTGCATAACCGTTTTTCACGGTTACGACATCGCCGATGCCGCCCAGTTTTTCGACTCGTTCGAGCAAAATAATATCCATGTCTCTTGCTCCTATTTCACGAGGTAAGGCAGCAGGCCGAGATGGCGAGCGCGTTTAATTGCCTTGGACAATTCGCGCTGCTTCTTGGCGGACACTGCGGTGATACGACTAGGTACGATCTTGCCGCGCTCGGAAATATATCCCTGCAGCATTTTTACATCTTTATAGTCGATGGGTTGTGCGTTCTTGCCGGAAAAGGGGCAGCTTTTGCGGCGACGGAAAAATGGACGTCCCATGTTTATTACTCCTTTTCTAGCTTAACTGTCGTCGCGGTCACGACGAGGGCGGTCACCACCACGATCGCTGCCACCACGGCGGCTGTCACGGTCTGGCTTGCGCATCATCACGGACGGGCCTTCTTCATGCTCGTCCACGCGGATGGTCAGAAAACGGATCACGTCTTCGTTGATGCGGGTTTGACGTTCCAGCTCGGCAATCACGTTGGTTGGCGCGTCGAGGCGCAACATTACGTAATGGGCCTTGCGGTTCTTCTGAACCTTGTAAGCCAGCGTACGCAGGCCCCAAGTTTCCGTCAAAACGACTTTGCCTTCATTGGCTTCAACAATTTTTGTAGCTTCCTGAGCGAGACTATCGACCTGAGACTGGCTCAGATCCTGACGCGCGAGGAAGACATGCTCATAATGCGGCATGCTTCATTTCCTTCATGTTACCGATCGCTGACGCCGCACCATGCTGACACGCCCCTCCGGCTTTCTTCATTTTCCGCGTGATTCGCAGTCCGAACTGCGCGGAAGCGGGGCCTATGGCGGATTTGCAGGACGAATGCAAGTGCTGTGATTTGAGGGAAAACAGGTAAGCTCCCTTTGACCTGCCTCGCTAAGCTAACCAAATTCGCAGTAGTCAGAAAGGGCTCCTGTTTGGGATAAGACGCGTATCGGAAGGATATATTATGTCAGTTGAAGCATTGGAAAAACCTTGGCATCTGCGCGGCAATTGGGCCCCTGTTCTGGAAGAGAAGGCGGCGACTGGCCTTATCGTAGAAGGTGAAATACCTGAGAACTTGAATGGCACCTACATACGTACCGGGCCCAACCCCAGCTCAGGACAATCGGTTCACTGGTTTTTTGGAGATGGTCTATTGCACGGTATTCGCCTGCAGGATGGCAATGCCGAATGGTATCGAAGCAAATATGTCGAAACGATAGGTTTTGGCGAGGATCCTCTGCAAGCAGGTCATATGGGAAAATGGGATCACAGCAAGGCGAACACCCACATTGTGAGCCATAATGGCGAGATATTGGCGCTTAACGAAGGAGCATGGCCATATGTTATAGATCAGGATCTCGGCACTGTTGGGATGCAGAATTACGACGGCGCGCTGACCACAGCGATGACGGCCCATCCAAAAATCTGTCCGGAAACAGGGGAGCTATTGGCGTTTTCCTATGCCAATTTCCAAGCTCCGTTCCTACAATATATACGGGTTGGGGCGGATGGTGAGCTAAAACAGCTGGAAGGTATAGATATTCCTCAGAAAGTGATGATGCATGATTTTGCTGTCACTCGAAACTATTCCATTTTTCTTGATCTGCCGGTCGTTTTTGATTTCGAAATGGCGATGAAGGGCTTTCCCTATGAATTTCGCCCAAATGCAGGAGCGCGTCTGGGGGTGATGCCACGCAATGGCAATAACGCGGACGTGAGATGGTTCGAAATCGCGCCTTGCGCAATTTTTCATACGGTCAACGCTTTCGAAGAAGGGGATAAGATCGTAATGATTGCTTCCCGCATGGGGTCTTGGAGCCATAGTGACTTTAGCGATGTTGGCTATCTGTGGCGCTGGACTATTGACCTGAAGACCGGTCAGGTAACCGAAGAGCAGCTCGATGATCGTCCCGGAGACTTTGGCCGGGTGAATGAACAGTTCACAGGCCTTCCGTCTCGCTATGGTTATTTGATGGAGATGGATGGCGAAGGTAATCCGGAAGAACCAACCTATGGCAGGGCGTTGCTCAAATATGATCTGCAATCGGGGGCGTGCAAGTCGCACGAACTGGGGGCTAGCGTCCGTGGTGGCGAACCTACATTCGTGCAAACGGGAACCGATGAAGATGATGGCTTTGCAATGACCTTTGTCCATGATGAAGCAACAGATCAGTCAAGCTTCGTCATATTGGATTGCAAGGATTTTGAAGCTGATCCCGTAGCGACCATAAGATTGCCTGATCGGGTTCCCTATGGCGCGCATGGCAATTGGATACCGCTGCAATAAATTCCAATCTGCTTCTGTGCACAAAATGAGTTCTATCAGACCATAATCAGCTGAGATGAGGAAGTTTGAACCCAGATATGGTATAGGAGTGCTCTCAAAGCGAGATTAGGAACATTCTTGTGTCGAAGCTCTACCGATCAGCCGAGCTATTAGTCGCATTGGCGTTGGCATTTAGCATTTCCGGCTGTGCCACCAATATGATCCGAATTGAGCGCGCTGGAACGATGACCGATGCGGCACGTGCAGCCACCGATGCGACACGGGTATTGATGGCCGATGTCCAATCGGAAAACCGAAAGGCGCTCATCGATCTGGTTGCCGCAGACCCCAATTGCCGTCTTCCTGCACCGCTAATTGCCCAAGGAGAAACAAACAAAAAAGAGACAGTTTGTCGCCAGGGCAGCAGGCAAGATAACGACTTTCAACTGACGCGCCTGACACGCCAGGACTTTGGTCCATCGCTGGCTGTGATTGATGGGCTGGTGGCTTATTTCGACGCAGTCGATGCAATAGTTACCCGCGAACCCACAAACTTGGCTGGCAAGCTGATTGGTGCGCAAGCAACTCTTGACGCGGTCGCCGCCAATTTGGGAAGCATCACAGGGCAAGAAGATGCAGCGTTACCGACCTTGACTGATGATCAGAAAGACGTGGTTGAGGACACATTGTCATTGCTTAGCGAGATTATCGATGAATCAGCGCGCGTCGACGACTTGCGCGAAATTGAAATTCAGCTGGATCAAGCCGCTTTCGCCAAGGATATCGACAGGCTGAGCCGAATAAATCAGAGATGGTTGCTGCAGATCGACAATCGGTTGACCCTTATTGAGAGCCGACTGCCTCGCATTCCCGCAGAACAATTCGATCAAAGACATCGTTTCGCTGTACAGCAAATGGCATTGATCGAACGGCAGGAGGCATTGCCGGAATTGGCAATCGCATTGTCGAAGACCGTGGCAATGCTGCGCGAGACGCATCGCGACTATCACGGTTTATTGCTTGGTGATCGCAGTTCATTGACGCTGGAAGAAAAACGGGTTGCAGCAGCCGTCACCCGAACCCGTTTGCGCCGGACTTTGGGACATCTTGCGGCGATAGTTAGAGTGTTTTGAAAAGGAGAAGCAAATGGTTGAACTGACCGGCCCATTGCTCAGCTTGCGTGACAGCCTGCATATCCTTCTTGCTCGCATAGGCAGCAATTATGCGCAATCCGATCGCGTCACGCGGGCCATTTTCAAAGTCAATTCTCTGCTTCAGAATTTTGTAACGGGAACCGGGATCGACGTCGACAAATTGCGAGACGCGACCGAGAATATTGCGCAGTTGACCGCCCAAGACGCCGGTGCTTTTGATCTCTTGTTCGATGAAATTGAAAAAGTTCTGGCTGATTTGTGACAGGAAGCTGCTGGACTTAAGGTAAGGTTCTGGTGCGCGAACCTTATGCCCTGCCTTACTTGATAAATTTGAACATGTGGCCGCCGATCTTGCGCATCTGAATTTCTTCCGAACCTTCAGTAATCCGGTAGCGACGGTGATGGCGGTAAATATGTTCGAACGGTTTGTGGCGGGAATAGCCCATGCCGCCGTGAACTTGCATTGCGCGGTCGGCCGCATCGCAGCACAATCGGTTGGCGCGATAGTTACACATAGATACTTGCGCCGAGAGATATTTGGCGACATCGACCTTGGCCATGCCGTCCATCTGCGCTGCGGTTTTATAGATTAACTGGCGCAGCATGGCCGCTTCGGTATGCAATTCTACCAACGGAAACTGGATCGCTTGATTGACCGCCAAGGGCTTGCCAAACGGCTTGCGTTCGCCAGCATATTTTACTGATTCATCGATACAATATTGCGCGGCGCCCAGTGATGACGCGGCCTGTCGGATACGGTTTTCGTGGACGAAATGCTGTGCGGCAGCGAGACCCATGTCGAGGTCTCCCAATATTTGGTCCGCTGGAATCCAGACATTGGTGAAGCTGCATTTTGGGTGATCGGTGGGCATGTTAAAGGTCCACATATATTCGCCAATTTGAAAGCCTTCTGCATTGGTGGGAACCAGAAAACAGCCAATACCCTGAGCGTCGCCGTCCTTTCCACGGTGGCGGGCAAAGGTCATGACATGAGTGGCGACGTGCAAACCGGTGGTCCACATCTTGTTGCCGTTGATCAGCCAGCCATCCACTCCATCACGCTGCTCGGGTACGGCCGTGGTATCCATCCATGTCGCATCAGAGCCGTGATCTTCCTCGGTCAGTCCAAAGCACCATTTCATTTCGCCCTTCAGCATCGCGGGAATGCATTCTTGCTTCTGCTTCTCGGTACCGAAATCGCGCACCATGAGGGGCTGGACGAGATTCCCGACGATCGAATTTTCATTCTGCAGATCATTATGCAGGCCCAGGCCTTTATGCGCGAGATGTTCGCGAATGCGGGCCATACCTAGGTTGGAACCGTCTTGTCCGCCAAAATCCTTGGGCAGGGCATAACGAAAATGACCAGCTGCATCGGCGGTGCGGCGCATCTCGTCGAGCAGCTCTTCCCACTCCTTGGTCGGCAGGCCCTGATTGTCCCAGTCCGTCCGGCTGTCTTCGCGGCGATGGTCAAAAAAACGGATATTATCGTCGCGCTGCTCAATCGGTTTGATTTCAGCATCGATAAAATCATCCAGAACGGTGAGATAGTCTTCAATATCCTGTGGAATGTCAAAACTCATATCATGGGTTCCATTTGTTGAGAGCGACGGCAAGGCCGGCATATTTGGATTGGTCTATAGACAGGCGTTCCAGTGCAGACAGCCTGAGATGATCCCACAGACCCGGATGTTCCGGACCCACACGTCCTTCTGAAAGCGCGATGCAGAGCTGTCCATGGTCAAATCCGATAGCTTTTAACCGTTCGTTCGACGCGGCCTGAAAGGCGGGGCCAAAGCTGGCCTGGCGCTGGGCGATGCCGAGTGCATTGCCAGCCACTTTGGATTGGAAACGGTCATGGCCCTTCAGTTCGGGTTGGACCGTCTTGCTATTCCATTCGGAAAGCGCGGTGAGCAGCTCATGATAACCGATTTCGCCTTTGGCATCTTGGGCTTCGGGCATTTCCCAGTTCAATGAAGTGCAGATGTCCCGAGGCAGAATCTCTTCAAACAGAAGCGCGAGATCAATTTCGACTTCCGAAACGCGGCGACCAATGACGGTACGCTCCAATGACCGATCCCCGTGACTGCGCCAGATCTCACCCATGACCAGACAGGCGACGCCCCACCAGACAGTGGAATAGATCAACCAGAAACGGAAACGGTCCGGATCTACAGTTTCGCCGCTATGCCGCGCATAGGCAGCCAGAAACGCTTCCGCTGTGTCAAAGCCGCCCGCAACTTTCTCATAGTGGCCAAAGCGCCAGCTGGGGGTGCAAAGATAGGCGAGATCCTGAACAGGGTCGCCCAACCGCGCCAATTCCCAGTCCAGCACGGCGGACAGGCCTGAGGGCTTGATCATCAGATTACCCATGCGAAAATCGCCATGTACGAGCTTTCTCGCTTCGCTAACGGGCGCGTTTTCGGTCAGCCAGTGAAAGGCATATTCATAGATCGGGATGGCGCCACCAATCTCGTCATATTTGTCTTGCTGCAAACCGATTAGATCCAGTGGGGTATAATATTCCAGATTGTCGGATAACGGGCCAGGATCGATATTGTGGATGTTCCAAAGCTCCGCCGCACATTGGTCGGTAAGTTTGCCCTCGGCTTCTACAAATTCCGGATTGCCAAGGATTTTATGAGGTAGGGTTTCGCCCTCCGCCTTGTCCATCACAAAACCTTCGCCGAGGCCGTCATCCGGCAACAGCCGCGCTCGGACCGTTGGGGCTGTGACACCAGACTGAACCGCCAGATTGATGATATCTGCCTGGGTAGCCAGCGGCACACCGCGCAATCCTTCGTCATCCGGTGAAATTCCGGCAGGTAATCGGCGGAGGACAAATTCCTCACCGCCATATGCAAATGCCCAGCTCTCCATGCTGGCCCCGCCCGAAAGTCTTCGAAGGCCAGATAACTCGCCATCTTTGCCGAGTGTCCTGCGGCAAAAAACAGTCAGTCCTTGATCGGAAACGGGCTCGCTCATTCCCGATGCTTAATTGCTCAGTTAAAACTTGGCAATCGGAATAGTGGTGCAATAGTGATAGCGATTTACGTCGTGATACTTGCATGCACTTCCATTCCCTCTTACCTGCAGGGACAACAAAGCAACAAACCGATAAGGGGCAAGCATGAGGGCGTTTATTTTTCCAGGACAGGGCAGCCAGGCGGTTGGCATGGGCAAAGCGCTTGCTGAAGCCAGCAATACCGCGCGCGAAGTTTTTCAGGAAGTCGATCACGCGCTGGAACAGAATCTCTTTCAGCTGATGTGTGAAGGCCCGGAAGACGAGCTGACCCTAACAGAGAATGCACAACCGGCGATCATGGCCAATGCGATCGCGACTCTCCGGGTTATGGAGAAAGAGGGCGGCAAGCCGATGGCGGATCTTTGTACCTATGTCGCCGGCCATAGTCTGGGCGAATATACCGCGCTTTGTGCAGCGGGGGCGCTGGATCTGACAACAACAGCGGAATTGTTGAAATTGCGCGGTCAATCGATGCAAAAGGCGGTTCCGGTGGGTGAGGGCGGTATGGCCGCATTGCTGGGCGCGGATATCAAGAAGGCCGCCAGCCTAGCGAAAGCAGCAGCGCAGGGCGACATTTGTACGGTTGCCAATGACAATGACCCAACCCAAGTGGTCATTTCCGGTCATATGGCAGCGATCGAACGTGCTATTGCACTTGTTAAAGAGCATGAGATTAAACGCGGTGTGTTGTTGCCAGTTTCCGCGCCATTTCATTGCTCGCTGATGCAGCCTGCGGCGGAGGCGATGGAAGAAGCGCTGGCGGAAGCCAGCATATTGCCGCCCGCTGTTCCGATATTTGCCAATGTAACAGCAGATGCGGTGAGCGATACAGACGAAATACGCCAATTGCTGGTGGAGCAAGTCACGGGAACCGTGCGTTGGCGGGAATCGGTTCTGAATCTGTCCGAGACTGGTGTTGAGCAGTTTGTCGAATTTGGTGGCAAAGTGCTTGGTGGAATGGTGAAACGCATAAACAAGGAAGCTCAGACAACCAGTCTTATCGCAATGGATGATATTGAAGGCTTTCTGAAGGATATTTGATTTGGTGGATTTGGAGGCCATAGAAATATATGAGGTCACCAACGATAATAAAGAGCTGATGGATGATGTGGCCGATGATTTGTTCGACAATCCTGTCGATCCGGCGCGGCTGTCCACTTTTCTGGCGGAACCAAGCCATTGGCTGGTTGTCGCGCAGCTCGATGGAAAAGTGGTCGGCAAGTGCACTGCAATGATCCACAAACGGCCTGACAAGGCAGATGAGCTCTATATTGACGAGATTGATGTTGTTGAAAATCTTCGACGGAACGGAATAGCAAAGCAAATACTTGCCAAAGTCTTGAAATTGGCAGACGAACGCGACTGTGAAGAATGCTGGTTAGGCACAGAACAAGATAATATACCAGCTCGCAGACTTTATGAATCCAATGGCGCCAAGGCCGAAGATTTCGTTCTATATTATTTGGAATATTGAGGAATTTTTTATGTTTGATCTGACAGGAATGACCGCGCTGGTAACTGGCGCATCGGGCGGCATTGGTTCCGCAATTGCCAAGTCGCTGGCTGAACGCGGCGCGACAATTGCCTTGTCTGGAACGCGCAAGCTGACATTGATGGATCTTATTCCGGAACTGGAAGGGGATGGACATGTCGTCATCCCGTGTAATCTTGCTGATGCTGACGAAGTCAATGAATTGGTTCCGCAAGTCATTGATAAGCTCGGTAAGCTCGACATATTGGTGAATAATGCGGGGATTACGCGTGATGGGCTGGTCATGCGCATGTCGGACGATGACTGGTCGGATGTCCTGAACGTTAATCTGGAATCGGCCTTTCGCCTAGCCCGTGCAGCTGCGCGGCCGATGATGAAAGCCCGGCACGGTCGGATCATTTCTATTACATCGGTTGTCGGCGCTACGGGTAATCCGGGGCAGGTAAATTATGTTGCGTCCAAGGCGGGATTGGTCGGCATGTCCAAGGCGCTGGCGCAGGAGCTGGCTTCACGTGGTATTACCGTAAACTGTGTTGCTCCCGGATTTATCGCCACACCGATGACCGAGGCACTGACTGATGCGCAAAAAGAAGAGATAAACCGTAAAATTCCTGCAGGCAAAATGGGCACTGGTGGGGATATCGGGGCGGCTGTCACCTATCTGGCGAGCGACGAAGCGTCCTATGTTACCGGCCAGACGTTGCACGTGAATGGCGGCATGGCGATGATCAGCTAGTCGGTTTTCACAATGTTCTCGACCATATTACTTTTGGCGATGATCGCAGACCCCGAACCGCTTCGGCCGACAGCGGAACTGCTGACAATTGAAAATTTCGATTGTGTGAGCAAGAAAGTCTCTGCCGATCAGGCGCAGGTATATTTTGCGCTGGCGCGTCGGGGTAAGGAAGTCGATGCGTTCAAGTCAGCAAAGGAACTGACTGAAGATTGTCAGGCTGAGCACGACTGGACAGATATTCAGACGCGAAGTGCATTTAGGGTTTCCTTGATGGATGGCTGGATACTGCAAGACGGGCTAGTGCAGAAAATCCAAAAATTGGGAGATTTTAAATCCTTTTTGGATCAATATTATAGCGATAATGTAAAGCCAACGGGGCGATATATGCTGGAGGATCTCTTCCTGTCCGGAGAAATGGACAAGGATTTGACCGCAGCGGGCTATCCCGAAGACAAGGAATTGCGGGAACTAGCGTATAATTACTGGGAATGGCGCGGAGCTTTGTACGGTATCGAAGAAGACTTTCGAAACGGCGAATTGCGACAATAAGAACAATAAACAGCGTTCATTCATAAAGCTGCGCTTGCCCTCTTGCATGCAACGCGCCATGCCACTAGGACAAATTAGAAATTAATACCAACGAAGAAGGAACTCTCATGAGTGAGACTGCAGACCGCGTAAAAAAGATTGTTGTTGAGCATCTTGGTGTAGAAGCTGACAAAGTAAACGAAGAAGCGGCATTCATCGATGATCTGGGCGCTGACAGCCTCGATATTGTTGAACTTGTGATGGCGTTTGAAGAAGAGTTCAGCGTCGAAATTCCTGACGATGCGGCTGAAAAAATCGCGACCGTCAAAGACGCGATCGATTTTATCGACAACAACAAGGGCTAATTGATTTTGGAATGCGGCCACTTTTGTGGGCTGATATTCCGGGGCCAATGATCGCTAAATGATTACAAAGCGGCTCACCGGCCTGGGAAGTATTTCCTGAACCGGTGGCCGCTTTTGAATTGGGGCTTAGGGAAGCCTGAAATAAGGAGCATAGCATGCGTCGTGTTGTAGTGACCGGACTGGGTTTGGTAACGCCTCTTGGCGGAGATGTAGAGACAAGCTGGAGCAATATCCTGGCTTCAAAATCCGGTGCTGGAAAGATTACCCGTTTCGATGCTTCCGACCAGAAATGCCATATCGCCTGTGAAGTGAAACCGGCTGACCATGAATATGGTTTTGATCCGAATTTGCGCGTCGATCATAAGGTGCAACGTCAGGTTGATCCGTTCATCATTTACGGCATCGATGCCGCTGGGCAGGCATTGGAAGATGCTGGGCTGACCGAGTTAAGCGACGAAGAAAAATTGCGCACAGGCTGTTCTATTGGTTCCGGAATCGGTGGATTGCCGGGTATCGAAAAAGAATCACTGGTTCTTAACGAGCGCGGCCCAGGGCGGGTAAGCCCGCATTTTGTCCACGGGCGACTCATCAATCTGATCTCCGGTCAGGTTTCTATCAAATATGGCCTGATGGGCCCCAATCACGCTGTTGTCACGGCGTGCTCTACTGGCGCCCATAGCATTGGTGATGCAGCGCGGATGATTGCTTTAGATGATGCTGATGTGATGCTTGCCGGTGGTGCTGAAGCCACTATTTGTCCCATTGGTATTGCCGGATTTGCACAAGCCAAGGCACTGTCGACCAAGCGAAATGATGACCCAGCCGCTGCTTCGCGGCCATATGACAAAGACCGTGATGGTTTTGTCATGGGTGAGGGCGCTGGCGTTGTTGTTCTGGAAGAATATGAACGCGCCAAGGCTCGCGGTGCGAACATCTATGCCGAAGTGGTTGGTTACGGCCTGTCGGGCGACGCTTATCATGTGACTGCACCACATCCTGACGGTGTGGGCGCGTACAATTCAATGGCAATGGCGCTAAAACGCTCTGGTCTGACCACTGCCGATATTGACTATGTCAATGCTCACGGCACATCGACCATGGCGGATGTTCTGGAACTGGCCGCTGTGCGCCGGCTGTTCGGCGAGGATATCGCAACCATGTCAATGAGCTCGACCAAATCTGCCATCGGCCATTTGCTGGGCGGTGCAGGGGCCGTCGAAGCGATTTTCTCCATATTGGCCCTGCGTGATCAGACTGTACCGCCGACACTGAATCTGGATGATCCGGAAGAAAGCTGCGCAGATGTTGATCTGGTGCCGCATGTCGCCAAGAAACGTGAAGTCAAAGCGGTGCTCAGCAACAGCTTTGGCTTTGGCGGGACCAATGCCAGCGTCATCATGAAGGCGGTATAGCGCCATCATGCGGCGCTTCGGTTGCCTTATCCTCGTCATCGCGGCGGTCGTTATCGGCCTGGTGGCGGGCAATTTCATCTATGGCTGGACGGCCTCCGGACCATTGGAGCAGGAGCGGACATTCATTGTCCAGTCGGGTTCCAGCCTGGGCATGGCGGCCAGAGCGCTGGAGGATGAAGGCGTAATCAAATCTGCAGATGCGTTCTTGAATCGCGCGAAAATTTTCGGTGGATCGGAACCGATCAAGGCCGGGGAATTCATCTTTCCTGCAGGCGCCAGCAACGCAACGATCTTGGGCATTTTGCAGGGCGGGAAAACGGTTCAGCGACTGATCACCATACCGGAAGGCACGCCATCGATCATCGTGCATGAAAAACTCATGGCCGAAAAACTGCTGACCGGCGATATCCCGGTCCCTGAAGAAGGCTCGCTGTTGCCAGACAGTTATAGTTTTGAGCGCGGTGAAAGCCGTGCGGCGGTGGTCGCGCGGATGCAGAAGGCAATGACCGATACAATTGCGGAACTGTGGCCCCAGAAAACCGCTGCGAGCGTGATCAAGACTCCTGAAGAAGCGATCATCCTGGCGGCAATTGTCGAGAAGGAAACGGCGCTGGCCCGCGAACGACGTACCGTTGCGGCGGTCTATAGCAACCGGATCAATCGCAATATGATGCTGCAGGCCGATCCAACGATTATCTATCCGATTACCAAAGGCAAGCCGCTAGGCCGCCGCATTCGCCAGTCCGAAATCGCGGCTGTGAACGACTATAATACCTATTCCATGGTCGGCCTGCCCAAAGGGCCGATTGCCAATCCCGGGCGCGCCTCGATTGAAGCGGTGCTTAATCCGGCTGATAGTGATTATCTCTTCTTTGTCGCGGACGGCAAAGGCGGGCATGTTTTCGCCAAAACGCTGGCCGAACATAATGCCAATGTCGAAAAATGGTTCGCGATCCGCCGTCAACGCGGAGAGATGTAGACGGATCTATGACAATCCAATTGATCAACAGCTTGATGGCATCAATATTGGCATTTTCTGGCCCGCAATCGGCTGAAATATCCGAAGATTCGGGTAGCGATGTCGTGCAAGCTTCGCCGAATGCACAAGATCATGATGCGTCAAAAAAGATGCTGGGACGCTATTTTCTGCGTGGCGTGATGGAAACAGCCTCGGGATTGCAATTGTCAGAGGATGGCAGTTTTCAATGGTATCTCAGCGTTGGGTCACTGGACATTATTTCTGGCGGAAGCTGGAGGTCTGAGGATGGGCTAGTGACGCTCATCTACGATCCACCGAAAGACGGCGCGCGTTACGACCCTATCGGTACGGTCATCATGAAGATCGATGGAGACAATCTGGTTCCGCCTGAAAAAATGGGGCGTGGCGTTTATGTGAAAGCGAAGGCACGACCAGAGAACAAGTAGTGCGTCTCAGTCGTCCAAGCCATCAGATCGATCAGCCACGACAATAAGTCCAGCGTCGACAATTTTCTGATCCTCCATACCGTCGGTTGGCATCACCACCATTCTAAGTCCCGGTTTGTCATCCTCATCCGGTTTGCGCCAAGACATGGTGTTGAGCGGCGAAAAATTACCAGGCATGTCGTTCTCTGTCATGCCTACTGCATCGGCACGCTCGGTTAACCGCTGTGGAAAGCCAGCCCGTTCTACCCCAAGCATCATCGTTTTGTCGGAAGGTCGTGATGTGAGAAGAATGCAATAGCGATCCTCGCTATCCTCTCCCCACGCTACGACATAGCGGTCGGAAAAGAGGTGATGTATGGCGCCGTTCTCAGTATAGCGCGCACGGACCATATCTTTGCCTTTGGCCGTGATGGGTAGCAGAGCCAAGCCTTCAAAAGGTACAATATCCTTTTGGATAAAACCAAGGCAATCGTCGAAAATTATCCGCATTACCAGCGGTTCATTATTCTCGATTGTTCGGGGTTCAGATGCGGCAACTGGAAAAGCCGACAAGACAGAACCCAACAGTGCAATGGCGACCCTTTGGGACTTCCGCATATCAACTATACTCCATGCTTATAGCCAAGGGCAGGATTGATCGGATCAGTAGTTAAACCGTGTCGCTAAGCTATCCCGTGCTTCCTGATATTCGCTGATCAGTTTGTCGACCATGTCCTGAACCGAGCGGACTTCATCAATGGCACCGATGCCCTGACCGCTGCCCCAGATATCTTTCCAGGCCTTTTTCTCGGTATTGCCACCGGAACCGAAGTTCATGGTCTTATAGTCGCCTTGCGGCAGATCATCGGGATCGAGACCGGCATTTTCGATCGAACCGCGCAGATAATTACCGCTCACACCGGTAAACAAGTCGGAATAGACAATGTCCTTAGCTCGGCCCTCGACGATTCCGTCTTTATAACCCTGATCGGCATTGGCTTCCTTGGTCGCGATAAAGGCGGAGCCCATATAACCGAGATCCGCGCCCATAGCCTGCGCGCCCAATATGGATGCACCACAACCGATTGAGCCGGAAAGGGCAACAGGGCCATCAAACCACTGACGAATTTCCTGCATCAGCGCGAAGGGGGAAATAACACCGGCATGACCACCAGCGCCTGCTGCGACCGGAATCAAGCCATCGGCGCCTTTTTCGATTGCCTTATGGGCAAAGCGGTCGTTGATAATGTCATGCATGGTGATCCCGCCCCAGCTATGCACGGCGGTGTTGAGATCCTCGATGGCGCCCAGCGACGTGATGATCAGCGGGACCTTCCACTTGGCACAGGTGGCCATGTCTTGATCGAGACGATCGTTGGATTTGTGGACAATTTGGTTCACAGCAAAGGGAGCTGCTGGCTTGTCGGGATTGTCCCGGTTCCATGCCGCAAGCTCTTCTGTAATTTGATGCATCCATTCATCGAGCAGGCTTTGGGGCCGTGCGTTGAGGGCAGGGAAGGACCCGACGATACCGGCTTTACACTGCGCAATGACCAATTCCGGTCCCGATACGATAAACAAAGGTGAACCGATAAGCGGCAAGCGAAGATTGTCGAAAATAGCAGGTAAAGTCATAACGTCCCCAATAGAAAAGGCTAAACGGAAAAGCTTAGACCTCCGCCATAGCCCAAGCTGCAGCGGATTCCACTGTTATTTTAACCGATTGCTTAATCCGCCTGCTAAATCCGATTTACCGCACTGAGCAGGGCTTCAACCGAGGCTCTGGCGACATCGCTATTGATGCCGACACCGTAGAATTCGCGGCCATCACCGGTCTTGCATTCGACATAGGCCGCCGCCTGCGCGTCTTTGCCCGAACCGAGGGCATGTTCCTGATAGTCCATGATTTCCAGCGTGATACCAAGAGAAGAGGCGAGGGCGTCGACAACGCTTGATATCAGGCCATTGCCGCGGCCACTGACGGACGTTCCTCCGTCGGGCCCTTTGACCTTACCAACAAATATGCGTTCGCCTCCGGTCTGACTTTCCTGATAGTCGATCAGACTGTATTTGCCGCCACCATCGAGATGATAGCGTTTCTGGAACGCACCCCAGATGTCTTCGGCAGACAGTTCTCGGCTTGTTTCATCTGCAAGCTCCTGCACTGTGCGGCTGAAATTGGCCTGCAGACGCTTGGGCAGTTTTAGCCCGTAATCCTGCTCCAATATCCAGGCGATACCACCCTTGCCGGATTGGCTGTTGACCCGGATAACCGCTTCATAGTCGCGGCCAATGTCGCGCGGGTCGATCGGCAGATAAGGCACGTTCCAAAGCTCGTCATTGCGCTGCTCCTGCGCGGCAAATCCTTTTTTGATCGCGTCCTGATGGGAACCGGAAAAGGCGGTGAAGACCAGTTCTCCGGCATAGGGGTGGCGTTCCGGAACCGGCAGTTGATTACAATATTCCACGGTGTTGACGATTTCATCCATGTTGGAAAAATCAAGCTTTGGGTCAACGCCCTGCGTGTACATATTGAGGCCCAGTGTCACCAGATCAACATTACCCGTGCGCTCGCCATTGCCGAACAAACAGCCCTCAACACGGTCCGCACCGGCCATCAGGCCCAGCTCCGATGCCGCAATACCCGAGCCACGATCATTATGCGTGTGCAGGCTGATTACGACATGATCACGCTTGCTGATATGTTTGCACATCCATTCTACTTGATCGGCGTAGATATTGGGCGTCGAGGCCTCAACTGTTGCTGGCAGGTTAAGGATTAGCGGTTTCTCTGCGGTTGGCTCGATAATCTCCATGACCGTTTCACAGACTTCCAGGCTGAATTCGATTTCTGCGGTCGAGAAAGTTTCAGGAGAATATTCAAAATGCCAGTCGGTATCTGGATATTTCTCTGCCTGTTCGCGCAGGATTGTTGCGCCTTCCTTGGCAATGTCCTTTACACCTTCCTTGCCCAGCTTGAAGACAACATCACGCCATGCGGGTGAAACCGCATTATAGAGATGGACAATGGCCTGTTTTGCGCCTTCCAGGCTAGCGAAGCTGGTTTCGATCAGGTCACGGCGGGACTGGGTCAGCACTTGCACCATCACGTCGTCCGGTATGCTACCAGACTTAACCAGGCCGCTGATGAAATCAAAGTCCGTCGCACCGGCGGATGGGAAGCCGACTTCAATTTCCTTGATCCCGATTTTGACGAGCAGATCAAAGAAACGCTGTTTCTTTTGCGCATCCATCGGATCGATGAGTGCCTGATTGCCATCCCGCAGGTCGGTGGAGAGCCAGCGCGGAGCCTTTTCGATGACGCGAGACGGCCATTGGCGGTCGGGCAAATCAATCTGACCAAAGGGGCGATATTTTTGAGATGGGATAGGATGCATGATCGATACTCTTATGCTGCAAGCGATTTCACGCAAGGCGGAAATTGCTAGTTAATTTCAATTTTCTGGAAAAATAATCCCTTAGGCGGGGCCACCGCATCAAGCAGCAGCTCAGCTACGCCTAAGGGCGCATAAGTCGGTGTAGCTCTAGGTTTGAGGCACATCTCATGCGGATATTCATATCTCTTGCGGTGCAAAAATCAACCATGCTGGCGAATTTATTTTGCCGGGAGTGAAACCTTTTCACTCGACCTCGCGAAACCATCAACGAGCATGACGGCTCAACGAAATTATTTTTACCCTCAATCACAAGAACTTAAATCTTACCAAGGAACAAAAAATGAAAAATCTTATTATGCCATTGGCGCTCGCACTAGCTGCGACCACCGGAACTTTCGCCCTTCCTATTGACGCGGCCATTGCTGGCCCGACTTATACAGGTGTTAAGGGTGGTAACACAGCAGTCGGTGGTTATGACGTCACGTCTTACTTCACCGGAAGCGGCGTCCCTGTCAAAGGCAGCAAGGCACATAAAGTGAAATATAAGGGCGCTGACTATTATTTCAGTACCGCCGCTAACGCCAAAAAATTCAAGGAAAAGCCGGCGCAATTTGCTCCGCAATATGGTGGTCACTGTGCATGGGCAATGTCACGCGGCTCGCTCGCTCCCGGTGATCCACTGGTCTACAAAGTGGTTGGCGGCAAGCTTTATCTCAACGTCAATAAACAGGTTCAGAAAACCTGGCTGACCGACGTCGCTGGCTTCATCAAAAAGGCCGACATTAACTGGCCAAAATTCCCGGACACCGCCAAATTCGGCGGTTAATCCGGCCCCCTATTCGTCACGTAGCTTTCTAACCTAAACTTAAACTCAAAGGAAAATACCATGAACAATACCCGTAAACTGTCCGCAATGCTCGCTGTTATGGGTGGTCTGTCCCTAGCAGCACCATCGGCCGCACTGGCCACCTGTACCGCAGCACCGGCGACCCAATCAGCCTGTGGCGCCTGTGCAGCGGCGGCCTGTGCTGCAGCCTGTGGCGCTTGTGCAGCCGCGGCATGCGGAGCCTGCGCTGCCGCCCCAGCCTGCGCTGCCGCCTGTGCGGCTGATGCCGGAGCCTGTGCTGCCGAGCCAGCCGCTTGTGGTGCCTGTGCCGCCGCCTGTGCGCCTCAATAATGAATAGTGGTTTGAGGGGGTTAGCTTGTGCTAAAGCAGCGTGCCCTCTCAAACAAATTTCTCGAAGGACTTACCAATGAATAAAACATTTCTTGCAGCCATCATGATGGCGACTTTGCCCATCGCATGTTCTGCCCCATCGTCGGATACAGCAGAAACAACCGAAACCGTTGAAGCTGCTGTTGCTGAAGTCAGTGATGCGGTTCAGGTCCCGGTGTTCACTGGTCCTGCTGGATCGGAAAATGTCGCAGTGAGCGGCTATGACACGGTCAGCTATTTTGAAGGCGACGGTGTGCCTGTTGAAGGTAGCGATGAACATCGCGTCAAATATAATGGTGTTGAATATCATTTTGCCACTGCCGAAAACGCAGCGAAATTTCAGGCGGAACCCGCCAAATTTGCTCCACAATATGGTGGGCACTGCGCTTGGGCTGCTTCACGCGGAAAGCTCGCATCGGGTGATCCAACGCTGTACGCGATTGTCGATGGCAAGCTCTATCTGAACTTCAACCAGCAAGTTCAGGATACCTGGAATGAAGATATCCCCGGCTTTATTGAAAAGGCTGACACGGAATTTCCCAAAATTCCAGCGGATGCGCGTTACGACGACGCTTAAACGTTAATCCAATGATCATACAAGGCGGCGAAGCAGGTCTTCGCCGCCTTTTTTGTTTGAACTGTCGATGTGCTGGTAAATAATTAACGAAGTTGCACTAGCTTCCCCCTTCATCGTCGTTGGGGAGCGATACATGTTTCGACTGGTATATCTGAGTACGCCTAAACCAGAAGTGGGTAGGCCAGAAATTGAGCAGATACTCGCATCCTCGCGCAAGAATAATGGCCATAACGATATTACTGGTTTGTTGATTCAAGACAAAAAACGCTTCCTGCAGTATCTGGAAGGCGATCAGAGCGCGGTGGAAGATACGTTTAATCGGATCGCATCAGATCCGCGCCACACTGCGGTAATTCTGTTGAAAAGCGGTTTTGTTAGGCGCAGGCAGTTTCCCGAATGGGCCATGGCATCAAAAAATGCCGAACGCAGCAATAGCCTGACAGCGGCCGTTAGCGAAATGACGGCAGCTTGCGACAAGGATGTTGCCGACGAACTGCTGAGCTTTGCGGCAGCAAGAGACCACGCCGCCTAACCAATAAAATGTCTAAGGCGGACGTGGTTACTTAAGCGCTTGCTAGAGACTAGTTCTTTTCCTTGTCGACCAATTGATTGGCGCCAATCCAAGGCATCATGGCACGGAGCTCAGCACCCGTTTTCTCGATCGGATGCGCTTCGGCCTGTTTCCGCGCTGCTTTTAATTCCGGCTGACCCGCGCGGTTGTCGAGGACGAAATCCTTGACGAAACGACCGGATTGAATGTCAGCTAAGACCCGTTTCATTTCCGCTTTTGTTTCATCGGTAATGATCCGCGGACCCGTTGTGATATCGCCATATTCTGCGGTATTGGAGATCGAGTAGCGCATGTTGGCAATACCGCCTTCATAGAGCAGGTCGACGATCAGCTTGGTTTCGTGCAAACATTCGAAATAGGCCATTTCCGGAGCATAACCAGCTTCGGTGAGTGTTTCGAAGCCAGCCTGGATCAAATGCGTGATCCCGCCGCAAAGAACGGCTTGTTCACCGAAGAGGTCGGTTTCGCATTCCTCCCGGAAATTGGTTTCGATAATACCGGAGCGACCGCCACCGACACCGGAGGCGTAAGCAAGGGCCACATCATGAGCATTGCCGCTCTTGTCGGCATGAATGGCAACAAGGCAAGGGACGCCGCCGCCGCGCTGATATTCACTGCGTACGGTATGGCCTGGTCCTTTTGGTGCGATCATGATGACATCCAGGTCATCGCGGGGTTCAATCAGGCCGAAATGCACGTTCAGACCATGGGCGAAGGCAAGGGCGGCGCCAGGTTTCATGTTTTCATGATAGTCTGCGGCATAGATCGCGGCCTGATGCTCATCGGGAGCCAGGATCATGACAATATCAGCCCAAGCGGCTGCATCAGCGTTGCTGAGCACTTTAAAATCAGCGCTTTCGGCCTTTTTCGCGGTTGCGGACCCTTCGCGTAGGGCAATGGCTACCTCTTTGACGCCGCTATCGCGCAGATTTTGTGCGTGGGCATGGCCCTGACTGCCATAGCCGACAATCGCGATTTTTTTGTCTTTGATGAGGCCTAGATCGGCATCTGCGTCATAATAGACTTTCATTATTCTTCCTTATATTCAGATAATTAGAGCTAGTAATAGAGTTTTCATGCTGCATCTGGTCCGCGGCCGATGGCAACAACACCAGTGCGACCGACTTCAACCAGGCCGACTTCCCGCATCAGGCCGACAAATGTCTGGATTTTGTCGGGTGCACCGGTAATTTCGAATACAAAGCTCTCGGTTGTCGCATCGACCACGCGTGCACGATAGACATCAGCAAGGCGCATCGCTTCGATCCGATTATCGCCTTTGCCAGCAACTTTGACCAAAGCCAGTTCGCGTTGCACATGGGGACCAGCTTCAGTGAGGTCGCGGACACTGTGCACCGGAACCAGGCGATCTAGCTGGGCGATGATCTGCTCAATCACGTGCGGCGGGCCATTGGTGGCAATGGTAATCCGACTAATCGCGTGATCGGCGCTGATGTCGGCTACAGTCAGGCTTTCAATATTATAACCGCGTGCGGTAAACATTCCAGCGATGCGCGCCAATATGCCGGCTTCATTGTCAACCAATACGGCCAGGACATGCCGTTCGACCTGTTCTTCCTTGATATGCATTACACAAGCGCCTTTGCGTTATCGTCCATCGTGCCTTTGACATCTTCCGGTGCCAACAGCATCTCGGTATGGGCCGCTCCTGATGGAATCATAGGGAAACAATTGGCCAGTTTCGCGACGCGGCAATCGACCAGAACAGGTCCATCGGTTTCGATCATTTTTTTGATACCCGCTTCCAAATCAGCAGGATCTTCGATCAAGATGCCGGTCCAGCCATAGCTTTCGGCCAACTTGATAAAGTCTGGCAAACTATCGCTATAACTATTAGAATACCGGCTTTCATAGGTCAGTTCCTGCCACTGCCGGACCATGCCCATATATTCGTTGTTGAGGATGAAAATCTTAACCGGCAAGCGATATTGGCTGGCTGTACCCAGTTCCTGAATGTTCATCTGGATCGAGGCTTCACCGGCAATGTCGATGACCAGCGCATCGGGGTCACCCAGCTGGGCACCAATAGCGGCAGGCAGGCCGTAGCCCATCGTGCCGAGCCCACCACTGGTCAGCCATTTGTTGGGTTTTTCAAAATCAAAATGCTGCGCTGCCCACATCTGATGCTGGCCGACTTCGGTAGTGATGATCGGACTCTGCTCATGCGTAGCTTCCCACAGCTTGCGGATAGCCTCTTGCGGCATGATTTCGGTCTTGCTCTCGGGATAGGCGAGGCAATTGGTTGCTCGCCAACCTTTGATTCGAGCCCACCATTCTTCATAATCAGGCGTCGTGAACTTCCGGCCTTTCAGTACCGCAAGCAATTGTTCCATGACTCGTCCCACATCGCCGATAATCGGTAGATCGACACGAATGGTTTTGTTGACAGAGGACCGGTCGATATCGACGTGGATTTTCTGGCTATTGGGCGAGAAAGCGTCGATCCGGCCTGTAATCCGGTCATCAAAGCGAGCCCCTAGGCAAACCACCAGATCGGCACGGTTCATGGCCATATTGGCTTCATAAGTGCCATGCATACCCAGCATCCCGAGCCATTGTTTCGAAGATGCAGGAAAGGCGCCTAGGCCCATCAGCGTTGATGTAACAGGCGCACCCATGAGCGCTGCCAATTCACACAATATGGTGCTGGCCTTAGGTCCACTGTTGATAATCCCGCCACCGGTATAAAGTACCGGAGCATTGGCATTCATGATCATCTCAGCCGCTTCGTTAATGGCCTTGAAATCGCCGTCAATCTGAGGCTGATAGCGCGTGTTCTTCAGGTTGTTATGGGAGCTGAATTCAGCTTCGGCAACCTGCACGTTTTTCGGAATATCAACAACCACGGGGCCAGGACGGCCCTGAGTGGCAATATGGAAAGCCTCAGTCAGCACGCCAGCCAGGTCGGAAGGGGTTTTTACGAGATAGTTATGCTTGGTGCAGTGCCGGGTAATACCTACCGTATCTGCTTCCTGAAAGGCATCAGAACCGATCAGATTGGTCGCAACCTGTCCGGTGATCACAACCATCGGAATCGAGTCCATAAGCGCATCGGTGATGCCGGTCACTGCATTGGTGGCACCTGGTCCGGACGTGACCAGAACTACGCCGGGCTTGCCGGTTGATCGGGCATAACCTTCGGCCGCATGAGTCGCTGCCTGCTCGTGCCGAACAAGAATATGTTTTATCTTCGGATGATCATATAGCGCATCATAAATTGGCAGTACCGCGCCGCCCGGATAACCAAATACGGTATCTACACCCAGATCAAGCAGGGTCTGAACCAATATTTCTGCACCGCTTTTTTCGGCCACTTTGCGCTCCATAGTTACTGTTTAACCCGCGATCGGCGGGCGTTTGATAGGCGATGCTGCACCGCAACGCAACGTGTAAGAAAGCAGGCGGTGACGGCTCGAATGGGGCGCGCTACCTATTTATATATATTATGTCAAGGACAATTATTGTAATAATCTAACAATATAATCCAGATTATCATTATTTATAATCTCTTCATAGCGTGGCCATTCGGCGGGACACTGATTGCGAAACCAGGTAAACTGACGCTTGGCATATTGCCGGGTTGCCGCCATCGCCATCGCCTTTGCGTCGTCGAGACTGATCTCGTGCTGTATCCATGCGGCGATTTCAGGGACACCGATTGCACGCATCACCGGGCAATCCGCTGGCAGATCCCTTTTTAGCAAATTTGCAACTTCTGCTTCGCCGCCGTCCTCCAGCATGACCCCAAACCGGCGGTCACAACGCTCATAGAGCCATTCACGCGGCGGCAAGAGCACCAGAGGGTGCAGGGCAATGTCATCGCCAATCCCACCAGCCATATGGGCATGCCAATGATCCATAGGTTTGCCAGATGAGCGAACCACTTCAAGTGCACGCATAATCCGGCTCGAATCTTTCTGGTTTAATCGGTCCGCTGATGTCGGATCTTCTTTCAGGAGTGCTGTATAGGCTTCGTCTACCGTTAAAGCCCGAACCTCCGTCCGAATGGAAGGATCAATCTCGGGTATAGGCGCGATCCCGTCGAACAGGGTCCGCACATATAGGCCCGTTCCACCAACCAATATGGGCAATATGTCGCGCTCATGGGCCTCGGCTATTTCCGCTTTTGCATCTGCGGCCCATCGGGCGGCGGAACAGGCCTCTGCGCCATCAATATAGCCGTATAGCCGGTGCGATACTCCGTCCATCTCTTCTGCACTGGGCCGCGCGCTAAGGATTTGGAGGTCGCTATAGACTTGCGCGCTATCTGCGTTGATGACTACGGAGGGTTGCTTTTTGGCCAAGTCCAATGCCAAGGCGGATTTACCGCTGGCGGTCGGACCGACGATCAAAGCGACGTCTTTTTTGTCTCTTGGAGAATATATGCTCATTGCCACGCTAATAGCAGCAGATCAGCTGGAAAAGGGAGAGCTAAGTTCAGCTGCCGATCGTTTGGCGGATGCAGGCGCCCGGATTGAACAGATTGGCCAGATTATCGATGGCAAAGCGGGTGATATTATCTGTGAAGGCGAAATTACGGCGCTGCGCGAAGCGTTGCCGATTGATGAAGCCGCGATTGATTTCGTTCTGCAGCCAGCCGAGGCTCGAGAGAAGAAACTTCTGATATCGGACATGGACAGCACTATGATCACCGTTGAGTGCATCGATGAGCTGGCGGGATATGCCGGGATAAAAGACCAAATCGCTGAAATCACCGAGCGCGCAATGCTGGGTGAACTGGACTTTGAAGAGGCGCTCCGGGGTAGGGTGGCGCTGTTAGCTGGCCTTGACATTTCCGCCATTGATCGGTGTCTTGATGAGAAAGTCCAGATAATGCCGGGTGCGAAAACCTTGGTTCGTACGATGGCTGCGCGCGGCGCAAAGACCATATTGGTTTCCGGAGGGTTTACACGATTTGCTGAGCCGGTGGCGCGGGATATCGGTTTTGATAGCTCAGAAGCGAATATATTGGAGGAGCAAGGCTCCCATTTGACTGGAAAGCTAGCCGGCTCTGTTGTTGATGCTCAACGAAAGGCTGAATTGCTCCGGCAAAGTGCACAGTCGCAAGGGCTTTCGCTTGGCCAGTGTATGGCTGTGGGCGATGGTGCCAATGATATTCCGATGATTGCGTTGGCAGGAACCGGTGTCGCATATCGCGCTAAGCCCAAGGCCGCCGCGGCCGCCGACGTGGCGATTAAGCATAATGATCTCAGCGCCTTGCTTTACATTCAAGGAATCGGTGCTGATAAATGGGAAGCCAAATAAGCAGCTAAGGCCACAATATTACCGGGATTTTACGATACAATCATTGCCGGAGGCCTTGACGGTGCTGCACATCCGACTGGCTTGTGTCTTGGTTGCAAAGGGCCCAGCTTGAAGCCGGGTTATATTGCCGGCCGCGACCAGATAGGGTTGCAAATTATTTAAGCCCGATACCCGCTTTTCGAGCGTGTTCCAAAGAGCCTTGGCCTTGTTCTGGCTGCCAAAGGCTCCCAACTGGACACGCCATTTCCCGTTAGAGGCGGTGCGAACCGGTGTAGGGGCTGGCTTTGCTACCTTTGGTGCAGCTACTGGTTTTGGTGCTGCCGCAACCTTAGGTGCTGGCACAGGCTTGGTCGCAGGCGGTGCTTTTGGTTTTGGTGTTGGAACAATCTTTGGCGAGACAGCCTTTGAGGCCGGCAATTGCGCTGTCTGGATAGCGCCTGACGATTGTACGGGTCGCAATCCGCCCACTTGAGCGGTTCGAACGCGCTTTTCACTCTCTTCCATCTGACCGGCCAGTTCAATGGCACGGCGGCGTTGATCAAGCGGGATATATTTGTCCATCTGCGCCATATTAGATGTCGCTTGCGGCAAACCGGCTGCAGAGGCGCGTGTCATCAGGGCATAGGCCTTGATCCAGTCTTTTTCCACGAAATCGCCGTTAAAGTGCCCGGTGCCTAGGACATATTGTGCGCGTGGTTCGCCACGATTTGCTGATGCTTGCAGATAAGGCAAGGCGGCCTGTTGGCGCTTCTTCTGAAAAAGGATCAATCCATAATTGTCGCTTGCTTGCAGGTGGCCCTGATCAGCGGCTTTCTTATAGTAACGTTCAGCCTGATCCAAATCCATCGCAACGCCCCGGCCAAGTTTATGAGCCTGGCCCATATTGAACTGTGCATCTGCATCACCGCCGGCAGCGGGACCGCGCCATTCAGCTACGGCTGTCTTGTAATCGCCGCGCCCCCAGGCATCCACACCCGCCTTTACGTCGGCCAGCGCAGGGGAAGCCAATCCCAAAATTGCTGATGCCAACACCAGCTGGCGTGCTATTTTTGAATATCTCATGCGAAAGGCCCTTGGTCTGCTAAAATTGGTAAATGCATCATATGCGTAATTTCCTCTTAACGCCAATTTGCAAATTATTCGTAACCTTGATCAAAAGTTTTAAGCGGCGGTGAAGCTCGTTTCTAACATCGTGTAAAATAAATTTTGGCCCGGCAAAAAACATCCCGTGTTCGTTAACCCTATTTTAGCCCTGTTCTGTCAGAGAAGGCGATGAATGTAATTCAGACGATCTGATCAACCCGCGATATGACGAAGGGGAATAGAGTGCGAGTTCTAGCAATGGCATCCCAAAAAGGTGGTTCCGGCAAGACAACTTTGTCGGGCCATCTGGCCGTACAAGCACAACTGGCAGGCGCAGGCCCGGTTGTACTTATCGATATCGATCCACAAGGCTCTTTGGCCGACTGGTGGAACGAACGCGAAGCGGAACTGCCGGCATTTGCCCAAACAACTGTATCGCGCCTCGCTGCCGATCTGGCTATTTTGCGACAACAGGGCTTTAAACTGGCCGTCATTGATACGCCACCCGCGATCACCATGGCGATCCAGTCGGTGATCTCTGTTGCTGAACTTATCGTGATCCCAACCCGTCCTAGTCCGCACGACTTGCGTGCTGTCGGCGCGACCGTGGATCTCTGCGAACGCGCAGGCAAACCGCTGCTGTTCGTTGTAAACGGCGCGACGCCGAAAGCGAAAATTACTTCGGAAGCTGCGGTTGCACTGTCGCAGCATGGTACTGTTGCGCCGATTACCGTTCATCATCGCACGGACTTTGCCGGATCGATGATCGATGGTCGTACCGTTATGGAAGTCGATCCCGAAGGGCGCTCCTCACAAGAGATTCAGCAGCTCTGGGGTTACATCTCAGACCGGTTGGAGAAGAATTTCCGCCGTACTGTATTTTCATCGCCTGCGATGACACCCAGCCCGAATGCTGGTGTTCAACGACCTGGAGGCAATTTCGGCCGCCGGGTCATCGGGTCTTAATGGGAGGAGCAGAGAATATGAGCGAACCTAAGCCATTAGCATCGCTGTCATCGTCCCTATTGGCACGCAAGGGTGGTGCAAAACCCGCCATGCGGCGTCAGGGCATGGCGTTTCCATCGCATTCTGATCAAGAAAATGAAGATCTTGGCTGGAATGACATGGGTTATGACGCGAATCCGGATCATGAAGCAGGGCAAACCGATGCAGATAACACTGCGGAGCCGGAACAATATCACTATAATCCTTTGGCGGGTGCCATTCCGGATGTCGTTCCTGCGGTCAAGAAGCAGCAGGAAGAAATTGCAGCGAAGTTAAGCCAGCAACCAGCACGCGAAGAAGTGTCTGTTGCAGAGCCGGTGGAACAGGAGCAGGTGACAAAATCAGAGCCGGCTGTTCCCGTCCCGCTTTCAATCTCGCGCGAAGTGGCTCCGGTTGCAGAAAATTCCAGCATAGGGGTTGTGCCTCCGCGCCGTAAAAAGACGGCTGCGGTCAAACAGCCGGCCAAGACGCGTCGTCCTGCGCAAAAGTCCCGGACACGCAAAGCCAAGGCTGCGTTTACCTTACGTTTGGATGCTGACAGGCACCTGAAACTGCGGTTGGCAACGGCTGTGAAGAATGTTTCGGCACAGCAGTTGGTAACCAAAGCTGTCGATGAATATTTGAGGTCTATCCCCGAACTTGACGATCTGGCTGAGCGCATTCCGTCACGCGGCGCGGCTTAAACTGAACACATTGAATTTAATTGCGAGGGCATTGTTATGAAACGCGATATGATACTGAAACTGGCCGCATCAACCATGGTCATTTCGACGACACTGACCGGTTGTGGTCCATTTGGAGGTGGTTCGGTTGCATCTTCATCGAGCAAGCCGGCGACGGTTAAAGATGGCGCGAGATATGCCAAAAAAGCTGATAAAGCACTCCGCAAGGGGCAGGTTGAGAAGGCGATTGTCTATGCTGAACGCTCTGTTGCCGGTGTCGGTACCGATCCTGAAACACGGGCTTTACTTGGTCATTCCTACATGGCAGCTGGCCGGTTCTCTTCGGCCGAGCGCAGCTTTCTCGACGCAATGGAACTCGGTAAAAATGATGCTCGGACGGTTTTGAGCCTCAGCCTTGCTCAATTGGCGCAAGGTAAAGCCAACAAGGCCAAGCAGTTGATTGAGAATAACCGTCGGTTCATTCCAACCGCTGACTATGGTCTGGCGCTGGCACTGGCGGGTGATTCCAAAGCTGCTATTGCAGAGTTGGAACAGGCCATCCGCAGTTCGAACGTTACCGGTCGTACGCGTCAAAATCTTGGTCTTGCTTACGCTTTAGATGGTCGCTGGAAAGAAGCCAAATTGATGGCCATGCAGGATATGAGGCCGGCAACAGTCGACAGCCGTATGATGCAATGGGCACAAATGGCCCGTCCTGGCGCCTATGAAGTGCGTGTTGCTTCTTTGTTGAATGTCAAGCCTGTCGCTAACGACCCAGGTCAGCCTGTGCGTCTGGCACTGAACTCCGCACCTGAAATGCCGGCGGTTGCAGCGGCCACTCCCGCTGAAGATTACAGCCGGGAAGTTGCGAGCTTTGACCGTGATGTACCACTACCTGCGGTTGGCCCTGCACCAGCGGCGGATTCCGATGTTGATTTCATGGCGAAGGAAAATGATGTCAAAGTGACCAAGGTTGCTGTTCCAGCGAGCAAGCCTGCCGAGGCGAAGCCTGTGGCCAAGCCAGCTCCTAAAGCTGCCGAAAAGACTTTCGTTGTTGAAAGCTCTGATGTGCCAGCACCAGCTTCTAAAGCTGCGCCGGTGAAAACGGCTGCGGTACAAGCGATCTCAGCTGTTAAACCTATTATGCAGAAAGTGGCTTTCACACCACGCGCTCGCTCGATTTCGAACGGTAAGCACTTGGTTCAACTTGGTGTCTTCTCATCACCTGAAAATGTGAAACGTGCTTGGGGTATCTTGTCCTCACAGAACAAAGATCTGGCATTGTTCCAATATGCAAGTTCTCCGATCCAACGGAATGGCAAGACATTGTATCGTCTGGCAGCAATGGGCTTTGGTAACGAACAATCTGCTCAAGATATGTGTGGCGGTATCAAAGCAAAAGGCGGAAACTGTATTGTGCGCAATGTGCAGAATGTGCGTCCAACGCAAATGGCCAGTAAAAAGCCAAAGACACTAGCTGCGCGCTAGTCCTTCGAAACAGACATTGTAAGGGCGGGAAAGCTAAAGCGCTTTTCCGCCCTTATATATTGCACGAACCCGTCCCTGTACGGGTAGCTTGTCAAAAGGTGTGTTGCCTGCGGATGCCGCCATTTTTCGCGTATCAACCTGCCACGGAGCTTCGGGGTCGATCACAATCAGATCAGCCTCATATCCTTTGAAAATCTGCCCTGCTTTCACACCCAATATTTTTGCCGGAGTGGTGGCAAGCAACTCAAATAAGCGGTGCATATCGATGATCCCGTCCCGCACAAGATTAAGCGAAAGTGCCAGCAATGTCTCGGCACCGGCCATACCGGATTCAGCTTCGGCAAATGGCAAGCGTTTGTCCTCGGGACCACGCGGGTCGTGACCCGATGAAATCACATCAACTGTTCCGTCCTTTATCGCGTCGAGACATGCTGTGCGATCATCCTCGCTTCGCAGCGGGGGTGACAGCCGTGCAAAAGTTCTGAAGTCACTGGTTGCAATATCCGACAGGAAAAGATGGGCGGGCGTAATGCCACAAGTTACCGGTAACTGTTCCGCTTTTGCTGCGCGTATCAGATCAAGGCCTTGAGCGGTGGTCACCTGCCGGAAATGAACATGAGCGCTGCTTTCTCGTACTAGGGCGATATCACGCGCAATGGAAAGCGCTTCGGCCGATGCAGGCGCACTGGGGAGACCCAGACGGGTCGCGGTTTCGCCAGCCGTTGCAACTGCACCGGCGGTCAAGCCACTATCTTCGCTATGCACAATGACTGGCATGTCCAGCGACCGGCAATAGTGGAGCAGCTTCAGCATGATACCGCTATCGCCAATCCAGTTTCTGCCCGTCGCTACAGCTCTGGCTCCGGCTTGCTTCATCAGACCGATTTCTGCCAGTTCGTTTCCCAACAGACCTTTTGTTGCAGCAGCCAGAGGATGAGACCATAAATCCGGTTTTCCCTCAGACGCGTTATGTTTGATCATCGCTGGCAGATCGAGCGCCGGTGACTGATCGGGCATTAAGGCCGCGCGGGTAATGCCGCCGAAATGAAAGGCGGGCTTGTCGATGGCAAAAACACCAAGGTCAATAATGCCGGGAGCCAGCAGCTGGTCCTGGCAATCCACTACATCATGGCCGTCTGGTGCAATTGTCGCCCCTACGCCTACAATGCGGTCACCTTCGATCTCCACACTGACAGTTTGTGGTGTGATTTCCCCGGGAATCAGCACTCTGGCGTTGGTGAACAGCTGTTTCATGACCAGCCCTCCACGCCGCGAGATCGCCGGGTTAAGACGTCCAGACAGGCCATTCGGACCGCAACGCCCATTTCTACCTGTTCGGTTATTGCGGACCGATCAGGATCATCGGCAATATCACTGCTAATCTCGACTCCACGGTTCATTGGTCCTGGATGCATGACCAGTGCATCGGGCTTCGCCAGTGCCAGCCGCTCTCGGGTCAAACCGTAGAGGTGGTGGAATTCTCTGGGGCTCGGAATGAAATCCCCGTTCATCCGTTCATTCTGCAGCCGCAGCATCATCACAACGTCAGCTCCGTCAAGCGCTTGTTCAAAATTGGAGAAAGCCTCAACATTCATGCGATCAAGAGCCGCTGGCAACAGTGATGTCGGCGCGCATACTCGCACCCTTGCGCCCAAAGTGGTCAGGCAATAGATGTTGGAACGGGCCACTCGGCTATGCATGACATCGCCGCAGATCGTAATGGTCAACCCGCTGATATCGCCTTTACGCCGCTGGATGGTCAGCGCATCTAATAGGGCCTGAGTCGGATGCTCATGGCTTCCATCACCGGCATTCAGGACCGGACAGTCAACCTTGTCCGCAATCAGCTGCACGGCACCGGAGCTGCGGTGTCGGATGACAATCGCATCCGCCCGCATGGCATTGAGCGTGACCGCTGTATCAATCAGCGTTTCACCCTTTTTGACGCTGGATTGCGCAGCATGCATATTTACGACGTCGGCGCCCATGCGTTTGCCCGCAATCTCAAACGATAGCAGCGTGCGTGTACTATTTTCAAAAAAGGCATTGATGACTGTTAGCCCATCCAACCGATCGACATGTTTGCTAGATTTGCGATTGAGATCGACCCATTGTTCCGCCTCTTTCAGCAGAAATAGTAACTCCCAGGGCTGCAATCCTGCGATACCCAATAGATGGCGATGGGGAAAAGCGTCCGATCCTGCGGGAAACTGATGTCCGGCGGCGGAAGGTGAACCTGTTTGCTGCGATGTCATTAAAGCCAGCCCTATAGAGCCATCATTCTACGGCGGCAAGCCCGTCAATTGCTCCTTGCAGGATATACGCAGCGGCCATTTGATCGACCACTTCGCTGCGCCGTTTCCGGCTGACATCGGCAGCGATCAGTTCACGGGTCACGGCTTGCGTGCTCCAGCGTTCGTCCCATAACAATATAGGGAGGCCAACTGGGCGCAAATTTTGGGCAAATGATTTTGCAGCCTGAGTCTGTTTGCTCTGGCTGCCGTCAAGATTGAGCGGCAGGCCGACAACGAATCCGGTAACATATTGATCGGTAATGACGGTTTTGATTCGCTCCAGATCCTTTGAGAATTTCCGTCGCTCGATCGTCTCCGCAGCGGTCGCGATCATCCACTGCGCATCGCAGAGTGCCATGCCCACCGTCTTGGTGCCGACATCGAGTCCCAGCAAGCGTCCGCCATCGGGCAGCGCAGCCCGAAAAGCGCTTCGGTCGTCTGTCATTAGCGCGAGAGAAATGCAGTCATCCTTTTCATCACATCTTCGCGAACATTACGCCAGAACAGACTGTAATCATAGACATGATAGTTGTTGCCGGGCAGGGTGTATGGGCCCAGATCTGGTGGATCACCGATAAGTAGAAAACCGCGATCGTCGCAGCGCGCAGGAACGGCGCCAGCGACCAGCGTTGCATCGCTTAGTTCATCATTGGGTACCAATGTGCCGAGATTCAGTTCTGCCGCTGATTCGGAATTGGTGTCGCCGTTTATGGGATTGGTACAGAGTAAGTTTGTATCCTTGCGCGGCTCGCCATTAAAGCCGATGGTTGTGTCATAAACCTCCACGATGCGGCCATAATCGGCCGGTTCGGCAAAGCTTTCCCAACTCAAGAGACAATTAGACTGTTCAGCGGACTCGCATATGTCGAGACCCAGCGCGGGGACGTCAGCCTCGACCGAAACCGGCCAGCCAACCACATAGGCCGCTACGATTCGGTTGGCCAAAGGCGTGCCCGCGACCCTGTCTTTCAGTAAATTGGTCAGATGCAGGCTGCCCTGGCTATGTCCGGCCAATATGATCGGGCGATCGTCGGGGACTTCGCTAATGAAATAGTCAAAGGCAATCAGAACATCCTGATAGGCGGCATCCAGGGCTTGTTGACCCTCTTTCTTCTCGGTCAGGAAAGCGCCGAGCGTGGCCTGGCGGTAACGCGGCGCCCAGACATCACCGGCTTTGTTGAAAGCACTGGCCTGTCCACGCAGAAATATCTTGGTCCGATCCTCGGTTTCCTTGTCACCAAGCGGGGCGTTCCACTTGTCTTTGTTGATAAATGATGTCGGGTGAACAAAGAAAATCGCGGCGCGCTGGTCTTTATTGGGAGCGTCTCCGCTTGATTCATATCCTTGCGGCAACCAGAGGGCAGGGTTGCCTTTTTTGATTTCCGGACGGGCGTACCACATCGAAACATCGGCATAGATACTGTCTTCCAGCACTTCCTGCGCCTGAAACTCGGTGTCAGGTACAAACACGACTTCGGCCAGTTCTTCTCCGTAGACACGCAGGACAAAGGCCCCTGCGATGACCAATACGATCATGGCTGCAACGAAATAGAGAAACTTACGCGCCAATTATTTTACTCCAATTTGGGCTATTGCCGCTCATTCAACTTGAAGCGGCCTCGCGCCAATGCTAGCGGCGCGAGATACACATATATTGTGCCCTTACCCGAAAAAAGATGAACCGATAAAGAATGAATCATGTCAGTCGATAAAGAAACCGTCAAAAAGATCGCAAGCCTGTCTCGGATCGCCGTAACTGAGGCAGAGGCCGACGCATTGGTGCCAGAGCTTAACAACATCCTCGGATGGGTTGAGCAACTGGGCGAAGTGGATTGCTCCAAGGTCGAACCGATGACCGCTGTAATCCCCAATAAACTGCGCTTGCGCGATGATGTCGTCAGTGATGGCAATGTCCGCGACAAGGTTCTTGCCAATGCACCAGTGGCTGAACATGGCTTCTTTGGTGTGCCGAAGGTGATCGAATAATGGCTGAGATTTTTGAATTGGGCATTGCAGGCATCCGCACGGGTGTGGCGGCTGGCGATTTTACCGCGAAAGAAGTCGCAGAGACGTTTGTCGACCGGGTAAGCGCTGCAAAGTCACTAAACGCTGTGCTGGTAGAAACGCCGGAGCACGCACTAGCGGCGGCGGAAGCGACCGACAAAGCGAAAGCGGCGGGTGAGGCGCTTGGGAAAATGGCCGGTGTGCCGATTGGCATGAAAGACCTTTTCTGTACCGAGGGTGTCGTAACCACGGCCGGCAGTCTGATTCTGGATGGTTTTACACCGCAATATGAATCAACCGTTTCGGCAAACTTGTTCAAGGCAGGTGCCGGAATGCTCGGCAAGCTGAACATGGATCAGTTTGCCATGGGATCATCCAATGAAACCAGTGCGTTCGGCAATGTGATCTCGCCATGGCGGCGCAATGATGGCGGCAATACCGATCTGGCGCCCGGTGGTTCTTCCGGCGGCAGCGCTGCCGTTGTGTCCGGACGTATCTGTCCAGCGGCGACCGGCACAGACACGGGTGGTTCTATTCGCCAACCCGCAGCTTTTGTGGGCATTACCGGCTTTAAACCAACCTACGGTCGCTGTTCACGTTGGGGCACGATTGCCTTTGCCAGTTCGCTCGATCAGGCGGGCCCCATGGCCCATGACGTTCGCGATTGTGCGATTATGTTGGAAGCGATGTCCGGCTTTGACCCCAAGGATTCCACTTCGCTTGATTTGCCGGTTCCCGAGTGGGAAGCGGGTCTAAAAAGCGACCTCACTGGCAAACGTATCGGTATTCCCAAGGAATATCGGGTCGACAATATGCCGCCTGAAATTGATGCTCTGTGGCAGAAAGGCATCGAGTGGTTAAAAGATGCCGGTGCGAAGATCGTCGACGTTTCTTTACCGCACACAAAATATGCGCTGCCCGCTTATTATATCATCGCACCCGCAGAGGCGTCCTCCAATCTCGCACGCTATGACGGCGTGCGTTACGGGATGCGCGATCTGCCAGACGGAGCAGGGCTGCAGGATATGTATGCCGCCACCCGCGAATCCGGCTTTGGGCCTGAGGTAAAGCGCCGGATCATGATTGGGACCTATGTTCTGTCTGCTGGCTATTATGATGCTTATTACACGCAGGCCCAAAAGGTCCGAACTCTAATCTCTCAGGACTTTGACAAGGCCTGGGAAAGCTGTGATCTGCTGTTGACGCCAACCGCACCAAGTGCCGCCTTTGGATTGGGAGAGAAAGCCGATGATCCGCTGGCCATGTATTTAAACGACGTGTTCACGGTCCCGAGCAGCCTCGCGGGATTGCCGGCCATGTCGGTGCCAGCAGGACTGGACGGGCAGGGGCTTCCTTTAGGGCTGCAAGTTATTGGCAAGGCACTGGACGAACAAGGCGTGTTTAACGCCGGTCTGGCGCTGGAAGAACGGGCTGGCTTTGTCGCGAAGCCGGAGCAGTGGTGGTGAATATGACTGAATCAACCTATCGAATCCAGGGTGCAACAGGCGAATGGGAGGTCGTGATCGGCCTCGAAGTCCATGCCCAGATTACTTCAAATGCAAAACTCTTTTCCGGGGCTTCCACCGAATTTGGCGCAGAACCAAATACGCAGGTAAGTCTTGTAGACGCGGCGATGCCCGGAATGCTTCCGGTTTTGAATAAGGAATGTGTTCGTCAAGCCGTGCGCACGGGTCTTGCCCTCAACGCCCAGATCAACAAATATTCGCGTTTTGACCGGAAAAACTATTTCTACGCTGATCTGCCGCAGGGCTATCAGATTTCCCAGCTCTACCACCCGATTGTTGGTGAAGGAAAAGTCGAGATCTCGCTTGATGAAAAAGACCCGGATGCTCATGGCAAAACCGTCGGAGTCGAACGTATTCATATTGAGCAGGACGCTGGGAAACTGATGCATGATCAGCACCCGACGATGAGCTATGTCGACCTCAATCGCTGCGGTGTGGCACTGATGGAAATCGTATCCATGCCAGATATGACCTCACCCAAAGAAGCAGCAGCTTATGTCCGGAAGCTCAGATCGATTCTACGCTATGTAGGCAGCTGTGATGGCAATATGGAACAGGGCAGCATGCGGGCGGACGTCAATGTTTCCGTCCGCAAGCCAGGCGACAAGCTGGGCATCCGGACAGAGACCAAAAACGTGAACTCGCTGCGCTTCATTCAGCAGGTGATCGAATATGAAGCCCAACGACAGGTCGATGTGCTGGAAGAGGGCGGTGAAATTGTTCAGGAAACTCGGTTGTTCGATCCGGACCGGAACGAAACGCGTTCGATGCGGTCCAAGGAAGATGCACATGATTATCGCTATTTCCCGGACCCAGACTTGCTGCCGCTGGAACTCGAAGATGACTTTATCTTTGATTGCAAAGCCAGCTTGCCGGAGCTTCCGGATGAAAAGCGGGCGCGGTATAAAAATGTTCTAGGCCTTAGCGCCTATAACGCTGCGGTTCTGACGGCGGAGCATGAAACTGCGCTGTGGTTTGAAGAGTTGCTTGAGACTGCTGAGCAGCCCGAGAAGATCGCCAGTTCTGCGGCTAATTGGCTCACATCAGAGCTTTTTGGCGCGCTCAACAAAATGGGCCTGTCCATCGAACAAAGCCCGGTCTCTCCTCAGCAAGCCGCTGAGCTTCTCGGTCTGATCGCAGATGGAACAATTTCCGGTAAAATCGCCAAACAAGTGTTCGAGATCATGCTCGAAACCGGCGATGGTGCAGCGAAGATCGTCGAAGAAAAAGGTCTGAAGCAGGAATCCGACACCGGCGCGATTGAGAAAGTCATCGCTGACGTCATGGCGGCAAATGAAGACAAGGTCGCAGAATATCGCGGCGGTAAAGACAAATTGTTCGGTTTTTTCGTCGGTCAGACCATGAAAGCGATGCAGGGCAAAGCCAATCCACAAGTCGTGAATGATTTGCTAAAGAAAGTGCTGGGCTAAATCTACTCTTTGAGGAATCACAGGAAGAGACTGCAGGACATTTAGCAGCAGTCTCTTCCCGTTATCGCGTCTAACGCCGTTTCCTGGCTTGTAACTTTTTGGCAAATTCCTTGAAGTTTGCGACAAAAGCCTGCTGCAAATCGGCTTCTGCAGCCTCACTTTCTTCCGGTGTTTTGGGAGGAAAATGCTTCAGGCCATTCCCGCCCCGGCCTTTGACCAGCTTCGTTTCTTCAAGGCCGTTTCGAAAGTCTTTGTAAATGAACCGGTTATTTAAAGAGCGACCGTAAATCGCGGCTTTGCGATAAAAATTCTGTGTAACGAGAAATTCAACATAGCAAGTTGCAGTAGAATCAGTCAGTCGAGTTTTCTGTTTCGTACTAATCTTGCGATCCGCAATTGGTTCTTCGAAAATAATCTGAGCTTCAGGAAGGTTCATTTCTGCCAGAAGGTCAATGGACTTTAGCGACTGGACCTGCATCTGTGGGCCAAGAGCATCGCGCAAATAATCGCCTTCGCTCTTGTTCTTTCCGTCATTAGCTGCGGCATCAGCAATTGCTCCAACGATACCGAATCCTGACAACCAGCCGGTCGTTTGCGCTTCGCCCTCAAGCGACGGAAAAACATGCAATTCACATTCAGGCTTGGGTTTGGTTGCAACCGTTTCTGTTAATGCGGTATCGTCAACCACTGCCGGAGCTGTTTCAGCGGGCAGGGGTGAACTTGGGTCTTCGCTGACATCAAGTGTCTCTACTGCAGCTTCTTCGACCACAGCCGCGCCCTGTTCTTCAATTGGCTCCGATTGATCCGCTTCTTGTGCCATCGCATATGTGGCTGTGCCGCCAAACATGATCAAGACAGATGCAATTGTTGCGGTTGCCTGATTTTTATTCATCGATATTTTCTCCCTCTGTTGTTAGATTATTTTGTTGCTGTATCTCATCGGAAATTTTTGCAGCCATTTCTTGTTTTTCAGACGCTTCGAGAATGTCTGTCTCCGAAGATTGCTTCTCGGCTTGGGTCGCCTCCGTTTCGCTGGAGGCAACAAAGGTGTTTTCGAATTCTGTTTGGTTTGTTGAAGCAAGACTGTTTGGTTCGAATATAAATTCGGAAGCTGTTCTACCCTTGAGCTCCTGTCCCTTTAACAAAACACCTTCTTTGCCTTTGATAAACCCAGAAAAAACACCGACGGCGACCCACGTTGCGATCGTCGCACCATTGTTGTTCTTGCCTTCTTGCCGAAAGCGACCTCGTAACGGAATTTTATGGTCGCCCAGCTCGATATGGCGCAAAGTCACATCCAAAAGTCCGGCACGACCGAATCCGCCATTATCATTCGCGAAACGGACCTCACCGAAGCCTTGGCTGCCAGATGGAATAACAACGGTCTCATCGATTTTCACATCATCCAAAACCGTGACCGAAAATTCGTCTCCGGGTTTTGCAAACTTGCTGGACAGTTCCTCGTTCAGCATGACCATAATTGGTGTATTAAAAGGAAGGACGATTTTTGCCGCTGTGGTTTCAATTTCGGCTTCAACAAGCGCTGCATTTTCCGAAACCACAGGCAATGTCGCGGTCTGTTGTTCGAGTTCTTCAATCTGCTCAGTCTGATTGGCACAAAGTAGTAAGCCCAGTCCGGCAACTAAAGCTGGACGAAAACAATATTGCATCATTTGTGCATGACGCAACGAATGCGATTTGTTCATTAATGCCCCCCGAATCCCTCTTAACGAACTAATAGAAACATTTTTAAATGCAATTTATTTAAGAAATTTTGGAAGGATCGTTGGTGGCGATATTCTGTTTGAGATGGTTATAATTTTGGTTGCCCGGCGTTTAGCCTGAATTCCCGAAGATTTCGCAAGATTGCAATACCGGCTCTTGCCCTTTGGGCATCGATCCGCTAGGCGCACGCGTCAATCAAAATTCGATAGTGATTTGACGGTGTAACTCGTGCGGGCGTGGCGGAATTGGTAGACGCGCCAGATTTAGGTTCTGGTATCTTCGGGTGTGGGGGTTCGAGTCCCTTCGCCCGCACCAAAACACCGAAAAACAGGTCGAAATAGAAATTATGAAGGCATTAAAGGGTAATCATGCAGATTGTTGAAACGCTGAACGAAGGTCTGAAACGGGCCTATGACATCAAAATCTCCGCGAAGGACATTGAAACGCGCGTGGATAATGAGGTCAAGAAATTGGCTCCACAGGTCAATATGCCGGGTTTCCGTAAGGGCAAAGTTCCAGCGAATCTGGTCCGCAAGATGCATAATGATGCCTTGATGCAGGATGCTCTGAGCAGCACGGTCCAGGAAAGCGTTGAAAAAACAATCGCGGACAACAAGCTTCGCCCAGCTATGCAGCCAAGTGTTACGCTGGCCGACGGTTACGAAGCCGGCAAAGATGCGGAAGTGAAAGTTGAGCTCGAAATTCTGCCTGTGGTTCCCACACCTTCTGTCGACGGCATTAAGCTCGAGCGCTTGCAGGTCGAAGCGGATGAGAAAACCGTTCAGGAGTCGCTCGACAAATTTGCCGAGAGCCAGAAACAGTTTGAAACTGCGGCGAAGAGCCACAAAGCAAAGATCGGTGACCAGTGCCTGATCGATTTTGAAGGCAAGGTCGATGGTGTGCCCTTTGACGGCGGCAAGGGTGAGGGTATGGCCATCGAGCTTGGTTCTGGCCGTTTGATCCCTGGTTTTGAAGACCAGTTGGTTGGCAAGAAAGCCAATGATGAAGTTCTGGTCAAAGTGACTTTTCCGGAAGATTATAATGTCGAGACCCTGAAGGGCAAAGATGCAACATTTGATGTTGTTATCGGTGAAGTGCAGACCGCCAAAGCTGCTAAGGCCGATGATGAAATGGCTAAAGCCATGGGACTCGAAGGTCTCGAGCAACTGACTGAATTGCTGAAAGGTCAGATTGAGCAGGAACTCAATGGTCTGACCCGCACTCATATGAAGCGCAAGTTGCTGGATCAATTGGCTGCTTCGCATGATTTTGAAGTGCCGCCAACAATGGTCGAAGCTGAATTCAACCAGATCTGGCAGCAGCTGGAGCAGGAAGCCGCTCAGGAAGAAGATCCGGAAGCAGCGAAAAAAGAAATGGAAGACGAAAAAGACGAATATCGTGAGATTGCTGTCCGCCGTGTTCGCCTTGGCCTGCTTCTATCCGAAATTGGCCAGGCCAATGGCGTAGAAGTCAGCCAGCAGGAAATGTCCATGCTGATCCAGCAGGCTGCTCAGCAATATCGCGAAGAAGACCGTCAACGTTTCGTTGAATATATTCAGCAGGATCAAATGGCTGCTGCTCAACTGCGCGCGCCCATGTATGAAGACAAGGTCGTCGACTTCCTGTTCGAAAAAGCAGAGATTACCGACAAGACGGTGACCCGCGACGAACTGGAAGCTGCCATCGAAGCTGAAGACGAAGCAGAAGCTAAACCGGCCAAGAAAAAAGCGCCGGCGAAGAAAGCTGCTGCCAAGAAACCGGCCGCGAAAAAGCCTGCTGCCAAATCAGCCAAAACCGAGAAGGCTCCTGCGAAGAAACCAGCGGCCAAAAAGCCAGCGGCGAAAAAGGCTGCTGCAAAAGCACCGGCAAAAACCACCGCGAAAAAGCCTGCGGCGAAGAAAACTGCCGCTAAAAAGCCAGCGGCCAAGAAGCCCGCTGCAAAGAAATAACAATCCAGTTCATGCTAGCCGGACATGCATGGCATGCTCCGGCTAGTCTCTTGGCTTAGAAGCTGACTTCATCAGCCTTGTTAATAACGGTGCCCAAGATGCCATATTCCTTGGCTTCATCTGTCGACATCCAATAGTCACGGTCGATATCTTTGCGCACACGGTCAATTGATTGGCCGGTCGCTTCTGCGATTTTTTGAGCGATTCGTTCGCGCATTTTGACAATTTCTTCTGCTTGAATGGCGATGTCGGATGCCTTCCCGCCTGCGCCCCCGGACGGCTGATGGATCAGAAAACGGGTGTTGGGCAAACAAAACCGCTGTTTGGTAGGGACACCGAGGAATATATGAGTGGCTATGCTGGCCACCCAACCCGTTCCGATAACGGCGACGGGCGCGCTGATATATTCGATCAAATCGTGGATAGTGTCGCCGGACTCCACGTGACCACCGGGCGAATTGATGAGCAGCCGGATGGGTTCGTCGCTGACATGATCAAGATAGAGCATCTGTGCAGATACACGCTCGGCCAGTTTTTGATCGACACCTCCGAAAATCATCACCGTCCGCGTTTCCAGCATCCGTTTCATCATGAAGGCCATAGGATCTGACGCTCCATTATCTTCGTCGGCATGAAATTCAGGAATGGAAGGCGAATATGACGGCATAAATATCTCCTGCGAAAACGGGATGTTTCGGTGATTCTGGGAGCATAGCCGGAGGATATTTGATGCGCAATGTCATCCGATGACCATATTGGTTTGGAAAAAATCCTTAACCGACTTGAACATTGCTTAAGATACACCGATGTAGGGCTGAACGGATGGGGACTCCGGTTGGCGGTGCACCCATTTTCAGATCCTGATTTTTCACAGAAGGCACCACATTATCATGCATGATCCGATCGTCGACGCTCTTGTTCCCGTCGTTATTGAGCAATCCAACCGCGGAGAGCGCAGCTTTGACATTTTTTCACGGCTGCTGCGGGAGCGTATCGTCTTTGTAACTGGTCAAGTTGAGGATGGTATGGCCTCGATCATCACCGCCCAGCTCTTGTTTCTGGAGTCGGAAAACCCGAAGAAAGATATCTATCTTTACATTAACTCGCCTGGCGGTGTTGTGACCGCAGGCATGGCGATACACGATACGATGCAGTATATCCGTCCTCGTGTGGGTACGGTTTGTGTCGGACAGGCAGCTTCCATGGGCAGTTTTCTGCTGGCTTCGGGTGAACCCGGCATGCGTATGGCGACGACCAATGCTCGGATCATGGTGCATCAGCCTTCTGGCGGCGCTCAGGGCATGGCATCTGATATCGAAATTCAGGCCAAGGAAATTCTACGCATTCGTAGCCGGATGAACGAGCTTTATGCCAAATATACCGGAAAACCGATTAAAGAGATCGAAAAGGCAATGGACAGGGATACGTTCCTGGAAGCCGATGAGGCCAAAGCCTTTGGCATTGTCGATGAGGTCTACGACAAACGGCCAAAACCCGCTGATGAAGATGCTAAATAAGGCGTTATCGCGGGACTAAATGAAAATTAAGCCGCTTTTGATAGACTTAACGGCAGCTACGGATGGTGCTAAAAAAAGCGGTAGCATTTTGTATATTGAGGGTTAGATTGCAGTTTCTAGCCCAGTTTTAAGGACTTTTTATGACGAAATTGACGGGATCTGATTCGAAGAGCACGCTATATTGCTCTTTCTGCGGAAAATCCCAGCATGAAGTCCGCAAGTTGATTGCCGGACCAACCGTATTCATTTGCGACGAATGTGTTGAACTCTGCAACGACATTATCCGCGAAGAAACAAAGGGCGCGATTACTGGCAAGAAAGATGGCGAAGTGCCGTCTCCGCAAGAGATTTGCGATGTCCTGAACGATTATGTGATCGGTCAGGACCGGGCGAAGCGGGTTTTGTCTGTGGCCGTTCATAATCACTATAAACGCCTCAACCACGCCGCCAAATCCGGGGACATTGAGCTGGCCAAGTCCAACATTTTGCTCGTCGGGCCCACAGGGTGCGGTAAGACGCTATTGGCACAGACATTGGCAAAGACCTTCGACGTGCCGTTTACGATGGCTGACGCCACGACATTGACTGAAGCGGGCTATGTCGGCGAAGATGTTGAGAATATCATCCTGAAACTGCTGCAATCGTCCGACTATAATGTTGAGAAAGCGCAGCGCGGCATCGTTTATATCGATGAAATCGACAAAATTAGCCGCAAGGCGGAAAATCCCTCCATTACCCGTGACGTATCGGGTGAGGGGGTTCAGCAAGCCCTGTTGAAGCTTATGGAAGGCACAACTGCCAGCGTTCCACCACAAGGTGGTCGTAAGCATCCGCAACAGGAATTTCTGCAGGTTGATACCACGAATATCCTGTTCATTTGCGGCGGAGCCTTTGCTGGCCTCGAAAAGATCATTGGTGACAGGCTTGAAGCCAAATCCATCGGATTCGGCGCCCACGTTGCCGCCCCGGAAGAACGCAAGATTGGCAAGTTGCTAGCTGACGGTGAACCTGAGGATCTTTTGAAATTCGGTCTGATTCCGGAATTTGTTGGTCGTTTGCCGGTTATAGCCACGCTCGAAGACCTGGATATTGATGCGCTGGTTCAGATTCTTCAGGAGCCCAAAAACGCTCTTGTCAAACAATATGCAAAGCTGTTTGAGCTGGAAGATGTCGGTCTGACTTTTACCGAAGACGCTCTGGTTGCCATCGGTAATAAAGCGATTGAACGTAAAACGGGTGCACGCGGTCTACGGTCTATTGTTGAGAACATCTTGCTCGACACCATGTTTGATCTTCCTGATCTGGAAGATGTAGATGAGATTGTGATCGACAAGGATGTCGTCGCTGGCACCAAAGAGCCAGTGAAGGTCATTGCGAAGAGCAGCAAGGCCAAGAAGGAAGACGCGGCTTAGCATCCCGAGAATATGAACCACGGTGCAGACCGTGGCTATTCTTGTCCGATACTCACATGATACCGCATAGCGGCGCCAAACCATCAAAACTCGATCTAATTTGGCTTTCCACCCGCTTTCGTTGAAGTAATATTCAGTCCGACAACCAAGAAGCGCACCTCTTTTTCTGCAGACGGCCTGTGCTCGATCCCTTTTGGGACTGTGAGCATCTCTCCCTTCTCAAGAATCACATCGCCGGTGCGGAATTCAATTTTCATTTCGCCATCAAATATTATGAAAAGTTCGTCCTGGTCATCATGTTTGTGCCAATGGGTGGAGCCAATTCCTTTCGCGACTTTGAACAGCGATCCATTTGCTTCGGTCAGTATTTTTTGCGACCAAAATTCGGTCAAGGCGTCAAGTTCTGAGATAATGCTAGATTTCTGCATGTCGTTTCCTGATCATTGCGTCATTGACCGGAGCTTAGTTCAAAGAGGCGGCCAATTTTCGTATATTCCTGTTTATCACAGATTGGCTCTATCCTGAAAGCAGGCGACAATGGTCGTAGCTTCCATATCGCGACATGCGTTGACATGATTGTCAGGTTTTTTGCTATGACCGTTGAACTGTTGCTCACTAGAAATGGAATTATAGGTCATGGTAGAAGGATGCTGTAATTGCAGTTCAGTAACATTTGCGATTGATATTGATCCCAAAGACATATTCGTTTGTCACTGCTCTATCTGTCGCCGGTGGACCGGCAATAATGGTGTCGCGGTTGTGATAGTCCCGAAAGACAAGTTCCGCTGGATCACTGGCGAAGACCAAGTCGCTTGCTGGACCAAACCAAATGCCGATTGGCAAAGCTGGTTCTGTCGAACCTGTGGGTCGGCATTGCCTGGAGTGAATGATGATACGAACATGTTCGTTCCCGCGGGGCTGATTGAAACAAGCACCACAAACCTTCGTGTTGCTCACCATATTTGGGCAGGATCAAAAGCATCATGGGACGAGATATCAGACGACGGAAAAATACATCTCGAGAGTTTCCAGAACTGAATTTGAATAGGGAATCTCTCTAGCAGTCCCTGATGTTCGCCTTTGTGGAGAATCGGAACCTGAAGGAAGTATCAATATGACGCCTCTCATTTGCCGATAGAGCGCAGGATCAGGTCGGAAAGCACGTCATCGCGCTCGCTATCATTCATATCTCCAAGTTGCAGAGCCCGAACCGTTCGCCCGGCAATCATCAGGTCCGCTAATCCGTGAACTATGGCCCAGGCCGCCATCACATCCCGCATCATCGCGGGATTCTCGCGCGGATTAGAATTGTGAACATTACCTATATCCTGGACAAGTTTATCGAACGCCGCGTCAGCAACCGCTGCGAGACTTTTGTCTGATTTATCCGGTTTCTGCGAGGAGAACATTAGTTGGAAAAGCGCCGGACTTTCGAGCGCAAAATCAATGTAACCAAGACCGGAGGCGGCCAGTTGCGCACGCGGGTCCGCATCGGCACTGCGTTGGCGCGCGTTCTGGGTTTCTATAAAGCGTTCATAACCAATAGTTGCAAGCGCGGTCAGGAATCCATTTACGTCGGTGAAGTGATGGGCCGGTGCCCCGTGACTGACTCCTGCCCGTTTGGCAACCGCGCGCAGTGAAAATGCTTCGATGCCATTTTCCTCCAGTACCGCTTCTGCGGCGCGCAGCAATTCCGCTCTCAGGTCGCCATGATGATAAGCTTTCTTATCGGTGGATTGGTTTCTGGCCATAGCGCTCAATATCTTTTCGTCTTGACACTGTCTAGTTAATAGTTCAGCACTAATCCTGACAGTGACTAGATAGAGGTTATTGCATGGAAAATGCTCAGATATTTTCGTTTGCCAGCACGACTGCGCTTGTCGGTTGGATCATCCTTTTGATGTCACCGTTGATTCCCAGAATAGCGGAATGGGTATCGGGCAGGATCATTCCGATCATTCTGTCAGTAGGTTACACGGCACTTATCATGGTCTTTTGGACCGGCGTCGACGGCGGCTTTGGAAGCCTCGAAGACGCTATGACATTGTTCCGGCAACCCGAGATCGCGCTGGCAGGGTGGATCCATTATCTCGCCTTCGATCTGTTTGTTGGTGCTTGGGAGTGCCGGACAGCACGCAAAGAAAGCATTCCCTTCTGGTTGGTTCTACCCTGTTTGCCTTTAACGTTTATGTTCGGTCCGGTCGGCCTGCTTTTGTTCATGACATTTCGCGCAATCAACCGGATCAGAGGTGCCTCGAATGAGAAGGCAACTGCGATATGACTGGTAATACCATTTCGCGATTCAATGGGTTGGCAGGCTCTGCTGCGCGGATTTATGCCCTGGAACCGGTATTTGCTGCCATCACTTTGTTTCTTATTGCGTTGATGATCCCGACGCTCGCTGCAATGGGGTTGGATAATCGCATGTTGCAGGCTGAAAATATCTGGGCAAAGCCACTGAAATTTCAATTTGCGCTGACCATATATCTGGCCACTTTAGTATGGTTTGCCAGCTGGTTACCAGACGGTACCACCCGCAAACTGCCCTATCGGGTCTTTTCCCTTGTTGTTGGTTTCTGCATTCTAGCGGAGGTTGTCTGGATTAGCGGGGCTGCAATGTTTGGTACTCCATCGCATTTCAACACGTCCAATCCGTTCATGACCTGGATTTATCCGGTAATGGGCGCATTTGCGGCAACGCTGACCAGCGCGGCGCTGATCTACGGCATTCTGATCGCGCGCAATCCGAACAGCGCTCTCAATCCGGCCTTGAGGCTTGCCCTTGTTACCGGATTGGTGCTGACCTTCTTTCTGACTGCGCTTGTAGCTGGTTTTCTGTCCAGTCAGGGCACTCATCTTGTCGGAAGTGCTATGTCAAATGGAGAGGGTTTTCCTTTGATGGGCTGGTCAAGACAGCAGGGTGATCTGCGTGTTGCTCATTTCTTTGCAACCCATGCAATGCATGCCATTCCCTTATTTGGTCTCTGCGTTTCAGGAGTGAAAAACAGCCGCTTTGCATTGTTGTTGGTGGCGGGATTCTCGGTTGGCTATCTGGCCTTTGTGGTTTTTTCATTTGTTCAGGCCCTGAATGGAGAGCCGTTTCTCGCCTTCGTTCAAGGTTGATGTACTTTCTCGCCATGTAAGCGACCAACATCCCGTTGGTGAAATTCAGGCCATCAATTTGCTTGAATAGGCGATATGTTTATCGCATCGGTCAAATCTCGGGGAAACTATTTATAAACGCAAGCATCCAACCCCTGACGCTTCACCACATTAATCCGTGCAGAAATCGTATTGCCATAGCGCCGTGTAAATCCGCTGGCTCCGGTTACCGCCCGTTTCTTGGGTAAGGGCAGGGCAGCTGCGATACGTGCGGCTTCGATTTTGGTGAGCTCTGACGCATCTTTCTTGTAATAGCGCTGGGCACCCGCTTGCGCGCCATAGGTGCCAATGCCGGTTTCCGCGACATTGAGATAGACCTCCATGATGCGTTTCTTTCCCCAGATCTTCTCGATCAGAAAGGTGAAATAGGCTTCCAGTCCCTTTCGGAAATAGCCGCCGCCTTGCCAGAGGAACACGTTTTTCGCGGTTTGTTGGGATATGGTTGAGCCCCCGCGGATACGGCCGCCTTGTGCATTGCGCTTGATTGCGGAACGAATGGCCTCGCGATCAAAGCCATCGTGGCTGCAGAACTTGCTATCTTCGGCCGCTATGACCGCCCGGGCCAGATTGGGTGATATGGCTTCGAGGGGTTCCCAGTCTTTGGTGATGCTGTTGTCATCCATGATCATCGTGGCGGTAATCGGTGGTGGCAGAAATGCCAGCAGGCCGACCCAGGCAATAGTGATCAAAAGGAAATAGATTATCAGCTTGAAAATAAGCTTGATGATGCGCGAGGGCAGAGCTTTGGTTCTTCGGCGGGATTTTGCAGCCATGATCATCAGATAATGAAAAAGCGCCCCGAAAACAAATGCTGTTTCGGGGCGCCAAATTCTTCTGATTTATTGGGAAGTTAGGTAATCAACCTGCTGCGAGTAGTTGTTTTTCTCCAGCAATGCGAAGCATCGCCTTTTGCAGCTTCTCAAACGCGCGGACTTCAATCTGGCGAATCCGTTCGCGGCTGACTTCGTAGACTTTACTCAAGTCTTCCAGCGTTTTTGGTTCTTCCGACAAACGCCGTTCAGCAAGAATATGCTGTTCGCGTTCGTTAAGCGATTCCATCGCCTCGGTTAGCATATCATGACGGAAATCGGCTTCCTGCGCATCAGCAATCTGCTGGTCGTGCAGTGGGCCGTCATCTTCCAATGTATCTTGCCACTGCCCACCATCACCATCTTCCGACAATGGGACGTTCAGTGACGCATCACCGCCCATCGACATGCGGCGGTTCATATTGACCACTTCATGCTCGGCCACGCCCAGGTCGGTTGAAATCTTGTTCACATCTTCAGGTGACAAGTCGCCATCTTCAAACGCCTCAAGATTGTTTTTCATCCGGCGCAGGTTGAAGAAAAGCTTCTTCTGTGCGGCGGTCGTGCCCATTTTCACGAGGCTCCAGCTGCGCAAAACATATTCCTGTATCGACGCGCGGATCCACCACATGGCATAGGTTGCCAGGCGGAAACCTCTATCGGGCTCAAATTTCTTCACGCCTTGCATCAGGCCAACATTTCCCTCGGAAATCAAATCCGATACGGGTAGGCCATAGCCACGAAAGCCCATGGCGATTTTAGCCACGAGTCGCAGGTGGGACGTTACAAGCTGGGCAGCAGCTTCCTGATCTTTATGTTCAGAATAGCGTTTCGCCAGCATATATTCTTGTTCAGGTGTCAATAACGGAAATTTACGCACTTCCGAAAGATAACGGTTCAGGCTCGCGTCCCCCCCTAAGGCAGGGATTTTTGCCGGAACATTGCTATTATTAGCCATTTTTGTTCCTTCTCTGGTTTGCCGCCGGGCCTCATCAAGCACCCATTGGTCTCATTCCATATAGTATCTAATATCTATACACGCAACTTACTGAATAGTTCCTGCATATCGGGTGGAAAGTTACAGTTAAATAACAATTTTTTTCCCGTTATGGGGTGAACAAATCCAAGAATAGCAGCATGTAATGCCTGACGGCAAAATCGAATATCTTTTCTGCCGGAAAGCAATGATTTTCGACGAGTACCATATAGCGGATCGCCGATAAGACTATACCCGATATGGGACATATGGACCCGCACCTGATGGGTGCGTCCGGTTTCCAGCATACATTCCACCAAAGTGGCGCCATTTAGCGGTTCCTTGGTCGTATAATGGGTGATCGCTGTTTTCCCCTTGTCATCACCGACGACGGCCATTTTCTTGCGATCTGTATTGCTCCGGCCAATATTGCCCTCAATCGTCGCCGACGGGGGATTCGGACGGCCATTACAGATCGCGAGATAGCGCCGTTCGATATCATGAGCGGCGAATAGTGCCGTCAGGCCCTGATGAGCTTTGTCGGTTTTCGCGGCGACCATCAATCCGGAAGTATCCTTATCGATCCGGTGGACAATGCCGGGTCGCGTAACACCGCCAATACCGGACAATTGTCCTTTGCAATGGTGGAGTAGCGCGTTGACCAATGTTCCATCGGGGTGCCCAGCAGCAGGATGAACAACCAATCCTGCCGGTTTATTGACGACAATCAGGTGATCATCCTCAAAAACCACATCGAGCGGGATGTCCTGCGGCTGTGCAGGGCCTTCGATCGGGGCGGGGACGGTAAGCGCGAACGTCTTACCGGCACATTTTTTGGAGGCAGGGTCGGTGCAGGTGGATCCGTCTATCAACAAATTGCCGCCAGTGATCAGGTTTTTGATCCGCTCGCGGGACAGGTCATCGAGAAAGCCAGCCAAGGCTGCATCAAGCCGCTGTTTCTTGTCGGTTTCAGGCACGATGCCGGATTTTATGGATTGCCCCGCTGTCATCGCCTAGATGTGGGCTATGAGACTGGTCATATCAAGCGCGATATTGGGCGATTTGCAGCAACTGGCCCGTGAAATGGCTCCAGAGGAAACTTGTGGGTTGTTATTTGGCAATAATGGGACAGTTTCGAGCTTCAAGGCGACGAAAAATGTTGCCAGAAATCGGTTGCACCATTTTGAAATAGACCCCGTTGATCTGATCGCGGCCGAACGGGCGATGCGGTATAATGGCCCCAAAATCATCGGCTATTATCATTCCCATCCTTCGGGTGCGATTGAGCCATCAAAAACCGATGCTGCCATGGCGTCACCAGATGACCGGATATGGCTGATTATCAATGGTCATGCTGCGGCAGCCTGGCGGTCGGTTGAAAATGGTCAAATATATGACCGCTTTGACCCAATCACCCTTGATTGCCAAAGCACAAAGGGCCAAACAGCGGACAACTGATAACTCACAATTTAAAGGTCCAATTTCATGTCTCAATCCGGTGTCGATCTTGCAGCATTGCTTTGTTCGAAATTATGTCATGACCTGCTGAGCCCAGTCGGCGCCATAAATAACGGCCTTGAGTTGCTGGAAGATGAAACAGATCCGGAAATGCGGGATCGCTGCCTTGATCTGCTTGCGGATAGTGCGCGAGCATCAGCGGACAAGCTGAAATATTTTCGATTGGCCTTTGGAGCTGCGGGCGGCTTTGGTGATGAAGTTGACCCTGCAGAAGCGAAGCAACTGGTTGAAAGCCTGGTTGGAGATCAAGGAAAGATAACTTTGGGTTGGGCCGTTCAAAGCGGTACGCTGCCGAAAAAGGCGATCAAGATTCTTTTGAACCTCGCTCTCATTGCCCGTGAAGCTCTGGTTCGCGGCGGGCAATTGGATGTCGGGGCCGAGCATGGCGATAGTGGAATCGAAGTGGTCGTTCGCGCTGAAGGTCCGAAAATTGCGCTGGATGACGGTATTCGCGCAGCGCTTGAAGGCACTTTGCCGCAATCGGAGCTAAGCGCCCGTACAGCTGCTGCCTGGATGTCTCGCGAGTTATCCTGCGAAAATGGCGGTGATCTGCGGGTTTCACCAGCTTCCGATACAGAATTGTTGCTCGGTGCAATAGTTGCCTGATACGGTGTGATCGAGGGAGGGCATTGACGATGGATATGATCTGGACGCCTTCGCCCAATTTTGACGAGCGCAAATTGCCGGTCAGCATATTGGTCATGCATTATACCGGCATGAAAGATGCGGCTTCTGCAATAAACTGGCTCGCCAATCCAGACGCCAAAGTATCCGCCCATTATGTGGTGACCGAAGATGGCCAGATTGTCAGCATGGTCAAGGAAGAGAATCGCGCGTGGCACGCAGGGCGTGGTTACTGGCGCGGGATCGAAGATGTGAACAGCGCCAGCATCGGCATTGAAATCGTCAATCCGGGCCATGAATGGGGCTATGTACCGTTTCCCGAGGAGCAGATGGATTCGGTGACGCGGCTTGCGCATGATATTGTCAAACGGCATGATATCGTACCATCCAATGTCATTGGACATAGCGACCTGGCGCCCGCGCGAAAGCAGGATCCGGGCGAATTATTTGACTGGGATCGGCTTGCCAGACACGGTATTGCCCTTAAGAAACCATCTTTGAACCGAGGTGAGCCGCCATGGACGGATGGCGGCTTCATGCTGGCTCTGGAACGCTTTGGATATGATATTACTGCTGCCGAGGATGCGGTTCGTGCTTTTCAGCGGCGCTTTCGGCCGAAAAATGTCGACGGTGTGATCGATGGCGAATGTCGTACACTGCTATTGTCTTTAATGCTCGACAGAGAGCGCGGAATCACTAAATAGAGCACACCAGAGGGTCGGCCAGTCGCCTGCCTTCGCTAAAGCTACGGCAGGCAGGCTCCGCAATTAATTGCATTACGGGCCTGCCCACCGAAGCTTTGGCGAAGGTGGGAGGAAAGTCCGGGCTCCACGATTTAAAGGTGCCGGATAACATCCGGCGGGCAGGGGAGTGATCGCCTGTTCAGGGACAGTGCAACAGAAAGCAGGTCGCGACGGTTTCGACCCCGTGACGTTGAAAGGGTGCGGTAAGAGCGCACCGCGGATCTGGCGACAGATCTGGCACGGTAAACCCCACCTGGAGCAAAACCAAATAGGGGCGGCATATGGCTATTTCGGCCTGCAGCCCGGGTTGGTTGCTAGAGCGGCGCAGCAATGCATCGCCAAGATGAATGACTGGCTATTTCTTGCAAAAGAATGGACAGAACCCGGCTTATAGACCCTCTGGTATTTAAATATGGCTGGAACTGGCGCTGGGCCTTTGTTAGAGAGTGTTATGCCAAAAGCAAAACGATCCGATAACTGGGGTTTCCCCCGCTGGGGCAGCTATGAAAGCTCGCGTGAAGCAGAGCAGGTTAAGATTTGCGACCGGCATGGGTGTAACGAAGCGGGCAATTGTCCTGCGCCCAAATCACCCAATAGTCCTGATCGCTGGTACTTCTGTGAAAAACATGCGGCGGAATATAATCGTGGCTGGGACTATTTCGAAGGCCTCGATAAGGAAGAACGGGCGAAACGCGAAGCAGACGAACAGCGCGATGCCAACGCCTATCAGGAAGCGAAACACTACAGTTGGATGGGGTCAGGCGATGGCAGCCGCTCGCGCGACGAAATGACAGCGTTAGAGATATTTGACCTGACGCCTGATGTCGATTTCGAAGCTGTAAAGAAAGCTTGGCGCGCTATGGCCAAGGAATATCATCCAGACGTCAATCCTGGTGACGAGGAAGCCGCCAAAAAGTTCCAGGCCGCACAGGCCGCTTTTGATGTGCTGAAAATTGCAGAAGAACGGCGGGTCTGGAAACCGGTTTAAGGTCCCGCAGGCGCCCCATTGTTCTTGTTCATCTGAATTTGTAACTCTGTCGCTTCTTCGATCGTAAAACCACCGGATATCTGGGCCGTGCGACCGTAGATATATTCATTCAAAATTGGCACGCTCAACAGACGGCCCTCGAAGCAGAGAGCAAATCTTTTGCCGAGGCGGCCTTTCTGAACGGAGGCAAATTTGGCATAGCCGGTTTCTGAAAAAACAATATTGAGAACCGGCTCGTTACTATAGGAACCAAAGCCGACCTCGGCTGAACTGATGTCAGAAGGGGTAAGACGCAACTCGTAATTCTGTATGGGCTGTCCGGAACAATCATGCTCATAGCCGGGTTCGTCAACTTCAACTTCCTGAACATCAGGTCCTGTAATGAGAAGCAGAACGGCCCAGATCATGTCTGATACCGCTGTGCTGTTTCATTGATCAGCGCTATCATGTTGGGGATGCCCTGGGTGCGATTGGAACTGAGCTGATTTTTCAAATCAAACGGTGCCAATTTTTCGGCAATATCCGTTTTTAAAACCGCATCAATCGGTTGATCCTGGACGGTTTCGAGGACCAATGCGATGATGCCCTTGGTGATCGCAGCATTGCTGTCTGCCAGAAAGTGCAACCGCCCATCATCCTGGTTTGTCGGATAGACCCAGACCGAAGCTGAGCATCCGCGTACAAGTGTTGCGTCGGTTTTGAGGGCATCCGGCATAGGTTCCAGCTCTTTACCCAGATCAATCAGAAGCCGGTATCGGTCATCAGCTTCCAGAAATTCATATTCTTCTACAAGATCTTCAAATTTGCTCATCCCCGCCCGCTAGCAGGGCAGGGGATTCGCGTCATCCCTTTTTAGGGTCTGCTTGTTAAAGCTCTACTCCGGCAGCGATGGCCTCCAGCTTGCGGATGCGTTCCTTGAGGTCCGCGACCTCAATTCGCGACGTTGCGCTAGGGGGATTTTCTTCGCGCTGCTGCTCCAATTCCTTGGTTTTGAGCGCAATCCAGTCGCGCCATCCACGCAAGGCGATAAGGGAGACCGCCGTTAGTCCGATCAGGGTAAATGCAGCAGTCATCAGGTAAAAACTGGGTTCTGGCATGATGCTATCCTTCTTCTCTTCCTGCTTTCTTGAGGAACCGTCCTATTGGTCCCGCAATTTCTCAATTTCATTTTCGAGTTCGCGAGCGCCGCGATCATCGGTGGCGATTTTCTCCAGAACGGCAACGCGTTCCTTGAGATATTTGACTTCTTCGCGCAGTCGTCCGGCGTCGGGATCGACCAATGTTACCGGGTTGCCTTCTTCGTCTGATGCAATGCCATGCTTGGCCTGAATGCGGGTGCTGACCACTTTTCCAACCGTGATGACGATGATGATGGCGACAACCATTTCAAACGGGTTCATTTATTCTATTCCCTCCAATTAAGTTCCGCTTAGCTGTCTTTCAGCTTCGCAATTTCACTTTCAAGTTCCCGCGCACCGCGCTCATCGGTCACTATTTTCTCCAATGTGGCAACGCGCTCTTTCAGATATTTCATGTCTTCATTCATCCGCCGACCATCTTCGCTTTCCGGAGCGCTTTTGCCGAGCAGCAGGAGCTCTTTTTGCTTGTCGATCATCTTGCTCTGGTGACTGGTCCATATCCACAGACCGCCAAGGCCAAATGGGGCAAGAGGAATCAGATATCCAAGCCAATCCATCAGTTCAATTCCTTCATTTCCGGTTCGTCTCGCAGGTTTTCAATCTGTCCGGCAACATCAAAGCCTTTGTCCGTGACAATCCGTTCTAGAACTCTAACCCGCTGCTCCAATTGTTGGTTGCTGGCTGCATATTGTGCAGCCTTCTCGGCAGAAATCTCGGACTGCATCTTCAATATTTTCTGTTGATGACTGGTCCAGATAGCGAATACGCCTACGCCAATGCCAGCAAAGGGGATCAACAAAGCAATATATTCTATCATGTCGATCTCCTCAGTTCTTCGGTGCGCGCAACGCTTCGATTTCGTTGGTTAACCGGTGGCTGTCATCGGTCACAATCCGTTCGACATTGGCGAGACGGTCTTTCATGGACCCGATTTCAGCGCGCAGCTCGGCATTTTCCTGGGTCAGCAATTTGACACGTTCCACCGCTTCATTGTCGGTTTTCGGATAAACTGCTTTGCCCCACTGATTTTCCAGTGGATAGCCGTTCTTAATGCGCATCCAGGTTGTTATCACCCATCCCACGGTCACTGCGGTACAGGCAAATCCAATTGGCCATAAAATTGAGGGGTTTGCTAAAATGGCTTCCATTATCCCTTCTCCCGTAAAGCTTCGATTTCATCTGCCGTCCTTTTGGCAGGGTCGGTTGCGATCCGTTCCAGTACAGCGAGGCGTTCCTGCAGCCGATCGATTTTACCGACCAGTTCCTCATTCTCATTGGAAAGCAATTCAATTTTGCGCTGAGCGTCTGGGTTACCTTTATCGGTTGATCCACCCCATTCATCTTCGAGCGGATAGCCATGCTTAGCTCTGATCCAGTTATTTATGATCCAGCCCGCATAACAGACGGCGATGATCGCGATAACAAATCCCGGTCCACCCCAATTCATATCTAATCTCCCTTAAATCTCTCGTGTGTTCTAGCGCAGCTGCTCAATCTCGTTAGAGAGCGCGCTGTTGCTACTTGTGTAGTAAAGTTCCATGTCGGCGAGGCGGCGATCTATCTCGCGAAAGCGGGATTTGACATCACGTGCCGTGCGGCGTGGTGACTGGCGGACGCCCTGCCAGAATTCCCGTTCCTCTTTGTCGCCATATAGTTCCATTGGTTTTGCGTCAGCGGACTTTGCAGCAATCCAATAGGCGACCAAGGTCCAGGGAAAAGCGAAGGTTACGGTTGCTATAACGGCTGCCAGTCTGACCCATACGACGTTGATGCCCGTATAGTCTGATATTCCGGCGCAAACACCACTCCATTTAGCCCGTTGCTTATCAAGATAGAATTTCGTGCGGGTTGAAGTCATGACTAACGCCTTTCCTTTTTCAAAAGATTGTCGAAGTTTTCGAGTGTCGGTTTAGGATCCTTGCTAGGACCGGGAAGCGCAGCTTGACGCCAATCCGGATTGTCCGCCGCCATGATCCGTTCGATCGTTTCCATACGGTCATCCAATTTGCGAGCCATGCTGTGAAGTTCATCCAGCAACTGCTCGTCTTCATTGGTAATTGTGGCAGCAGTTTTCCATTTGGTGACATAGTGGAAGATGATCCACGGCAAACCGATGAACAGCATGCCGACAACGAATATCGGTACGAGTATGTTTTCCATTATTTGTCACCTTTCTTCATGGCCGCCTTCATGGCTTCCAGTTCATCATCAACTTTGTCGCTGCTTTCGAGCGCAGCAATTTGGTTTTCGAGCGTTTCCGGTTCACCGCCCATGGTTAGCGCATCGGCACGGCCCTCGGCCTGGTCCACCTGACGTTCCAGATATTCAAATTTTGAAAATGCATCATGAACTTTGTCGCCATTATACATTTCGCGGATTTTGTAACGGTTTTCCGCACTTTCGAGCCGGTTAACCAGGCTGCTCTGGCGAGAGCGTGCTTCCTGTAGTTTCTTTTGCAGCTTGGCGATGTCGCCTTCCGAAGCGCGTAAGGCATCGTCTAGCACCTGTATCTCTACCGTAAGCTGTTCGGCCATATCAGCGGCTTTGCGTTTTTCGATCAACGCCGCCTTGGCGAGATCTTCCCGGCCTTTGGATAGTGCCAGTTGCGCTTTCTCATTCCAGTCTTCGGTGAGCTGGTTCAACTTATCAATATGCCGGCGCATTTCCTTTTGATCCGCAATGGTGCGGGCAGCAGAAGCGCGGACTTCAACAAGGGTTTCTTCCATTTCCAGGATGATCATACGGATCAACTTGGATGGATCCTCCGCCTTATCGAGCATGTCCGTAACATTGGCAGCGATGATATCGCGTGTTCTTGAAAAAATACCCATGGTTAAACTCCGGTAGTTGCTAGCATTGTGCCTGGAATGGTTCGAACGTTCAGGCTGGTCTTCGGTAAAATCTACGTCTTCAATCTGGAAAGGTGGCCGGGACCGAACTTCGGCAAGGGGGAAAGAAGGGGTCCCGGCCATTTCGCCTGTCACGCTTTATAGCTGACAGTTGGGGAAATTGTACCATCTTCTGAGATGGTCGGGCCTTGCGCTTCAGCAGGACCAACGGCGCTGATCAAAATCGTCAGGCTGAACAACAAGACTGAAATGATGGCAGAAACATCGGTTCTGCTTAAATTCATTGATTTGCCTGTTTTCGTAGTTGCTGACATTTTGTCCTCCGTTTGGTCGATTTTCAGTCCCTTTCGGGTTCGAAACTAACATTGCAGGAGGCGTGCCAATTTTATAAAGCATTGATATATATAGATATAATAAAATTTTACCAAAATGAACATGGTATTAATTGCTATTTATTGGGAAATTGCACTATGTATTGGCCATGGAGCGCGAAAATCAATTTATCGGAGAGTCCGGAGCCTTTCTAGATGCGGTGGAAAAAGCCAGCCGCGCGGCTGCTTTGGACCGTCCTGTCCTTGTTATCGGGGAGCGCGGGACAGGTAAAGAGCTGATCGCCGAACGGCTTCATCGCCTAAGTATGCGCTGGGATGGTCCGCTGGTCACGCTGAACTGCGCTGCCATGCCAGAAACTCTGATCGAGGCCGAGCTGTTCGGTCATGAAGCTGGTGCTTTTACTGGTGCAACCAAAAATCGAGTGGGGCGTTTTGAGGAGGCAGATGGTGGTACATTGTTTCTCGACGAACTGGGTACCTTGTCTTCCGCTGCACAGGAGCGATTGCTTCGCGCAGTAGAATATGGAGAGATCACCCGAATAGGGTCGTCACGACCACAGCGGGTTGATGTGCGGATTGTCGCGGCAACCAATGCCGATCTGCCCAAAATGGCTGAGGAAGGGAAGTTTCGAGCGGATTTGCTCGATCGCTTGTCTTTCGAGGTCGTTACGCTTCCGCCGTTGCGATATCGTGAGGGTGACGTTCCTGTCCTGGCGGACTATTTTGGACGACGCATGGCTGCAGAGCTGGAGTGGGAGCAATGGCCTGGTTTCGGCCAATTGGCATCGGAAGCCCTGGCGCGCCATGAATGGCCAGGTAATGTTCGGGAACTCCGCAACGTGATTGAACGCGCTGTTTATCAATGGGGTGACTATAATCGTCCTGTTGATCATATTGTTTTCGATCCATTTGAGTCGCCGTGGAAACCGAAAGAAATGCCCTCACGGCAATCCGCGCCAGTTGAAGCGAGCGTTTCATCTGAGAAAAGTGATGCGGAACCCGCTCAACCATCTTCTCCGACTCCTGCAGCACCGGTTTATTCATCTGTCGATGATATGAAAGAAGCTGTCGAGGCTTTCGAAAAACGCATATTGGAAGCAGCTTTGGCCAAGTCCCGCTATAACCAGCGACAGACCGCTAAATCTCTCAATTTGACCTACGATCAGCTGCGCCATTCGCTCAAACGGCACGATTTGCTAGGATAGAATTCATAGCACTATCCGTATAAGGTTCGATAGGTGGTTCTCTTGAACGGAATGCCACAAACCTTATGTAAGTTATGCAAAACTAAGGGGTGTGAGGGCATATGAGTGAGCGCGGTGAGTCGGCAACCAAACGAAATCTATGGACCCGCGCACAGGATATGGCCCTCAAAGCTCCGCCTGAACGCAATCGCTATGTCGACTTTCTGAGGGCCTTTTCAATCCTTGCTGTCGTGATTGGTCATTGGCTGGTTGCTGCACCCTATATCGAGGACGGGGTCGTGCAGGGCGGGCATCTATTGGGTATATTACCCTGGACACAATGGTTGACCTGGGGCTTTCAGGTCATGCCGGTATTTTTCCTTGTTGGTGGTTTTTCCCATGGACTTTCCTGGTCGGCCAATCTGCGCAACAATGGTTCCTATGCGGGATGGTTTACGGGGCGCCTGCGTCGATTGATCAATCCGGTATTGCCGCTTTTCCTGATCTGGACAATATTTGCCCTTTTCGGCACGGCGATGGGCGTGGATCGCAAGATCGTTGAACTCGCTGCACAACTGGCTTTGATCCCGGTTTGGTTTCTCGCGGTTTATCTGATGGTAGGGGCCGTCGTGCCTTACACATATGCTCTGTGGAAGCGCTTTGGGATGGCATCATTCTGGGGTCTGGTCGCGGGCGCGATAGCGATTGATGCGGCGACCTTTGCGCTGAATATGCCCTATGTGAATTTTGTGAACTTTGCCTTTATCTGGCTGGCAGTGCACCAATTGGGATATGCATGGAGCGAAGGTTATTTTGCCAAGCCAACCAAAGCGCTGATTTGGGGCATCGGCGGCTTGATTGCGCTTGGGCTGCTGGTCGCATTTGGTCCCTATCCGATAGCCATGATCGGCGTACCAGGTGAACCGGTTAGCAACAGTATGCCGCCAACCATTGCCTTGTTGGCGCTTGGCATCGCGCAGACCGGACTGGTTCTCGCCTTGGAGCCAATGGGTCGACGGATGCTCGATAATATCAAAATTTGGACCGGCGTTGTCTTGCTGAATGGCATGATCATGACGACTTACCTCTGGCATTTAACGGCGTTTGTATTGGTGATGGTTGCGGCCTGGTTACTCGGCGGTGTTGGTCTGGAGGTGGCTCCAGGCAGCGGTGCATGGTGGTTGGCGCGGCCAGTCTGGTTTGCGTTATATATTGCCGCCTTACTCCCGCTGATCATGATATTCGCAAAATATGAACAAGCCGGCACCGGCGGGCAGGGCGAGAGAGCTGATCTGCCTCACTGGCGCTTGATCATTGGTCTGTTGCTAGTCTGCGCCGGCCTGGCAGCAACGGCAGCAATTAGCATTGCCAGCCCGCTTGGCGTTACTGGAGTACGACTATGGGTGGTGGCGATGCCCTTCATCGGCGCAGCGTTTATCGGCTTTGGTCCGGCTCACAAGCTGGCACGGCGGCTAAAATAGTCTAGATCAGCGCTCGGTTGCTCTTGAACAAATAAAAAAGAGGGCCCTAAAGCCCTCTTTCCGTAATTATTTATGGTCGAACTAACCGCCGAGATTAGCGTTCACCATGCAGTAGAGCATCGGCAAGGACAGCAATGTATTTGTGCGTGAAGCTATCAAAGCAACCTTGGCCGCAGATGCCTTTGCATCCGCATCCGCTTCCACAATGCCCAAAACTTTTTTCTGGTTTGGCCAGATCAGAACCCATACATTGAAGGCCATGATCAGTGCCATCCACATGCCAATACCGATCAACAGATAGCCTTCCTGCATCATCAGGGCCTGCTGCAGATAACCAGTCAGATGAGCGACGACCAATCCGGTTATCACCGTGAACAAAGCCGCCCAACGGAAGTAGAAGAGGGCGCTCGGCGCGATATGTTTAGACACTGCCGGTTTGGCTTCGTCAGGAATATTCGGCATTTGCGGAACCTGGACGAAGTTGAAATAATAGAGCAAGCCGATCCAGAGTACGCCGAAAAATGTGTGCAGCCAACGGAACAGCCCATTTACCTGATCGCCCAGTGGACCGACGCCGACAATGATCAATATGGCGAGTATCAAACCCACCAGCATCACCAGATTCAGATTGCCAAATAACTTTGCCATTATATTCTCCCCCAAGATTGGCCTTTAACAATAGCGCAATATTATGCCTTCAAGCCATTTATGTCACGGAAAAACGCTGTTACTTGCACATACGCTCTAATGGACAGTTGCTCACGGAGCCGTTTTTCACCATATGCGCTGTCTGAAAGTTATTCTAACTATGGAGAAAATTCTCAATGTCCTTTGAACTTCCCCCGCTTCCTTATGCCAAAACCGCTTTTGGAGATCTAATCTCGGAAGCAACGTTCAACTATCATCACGGCAAACATCACAATGCTTATGTCACAAAAACCAACGGCGCGATCGAAGGTACGGATCATGCAGGCAAGAAATTGTCAGAGATCATCAAGGCTGCTGACGGCGGATTGTTCAACAATGCGGCGCAAGTGTGGAACCATAGTTTCTATTGGTTGTGCCTGAGCCCTGAGAAAAAAGATATGCCAGCAGAACTGAAAAGCCGCATTGAGGCAGACTTTGGTTCAGTTGAAGAGTTTAAGGAAAAATTCAAAGCCGAAGCGGTTGGGCACTTTGCCAGCGGTTGGGCATGGTTGGTCCTGAACGGTGATAAGCTGGAAATTACGTCCCTGCACGACGCGGATAGCCCGGTTGCTCACGATATGAAGCCGCTTCTCACCATCGATGTATGGGAGCATGCCTATTATCTCGATTACCAGAATGCCCGTCCTGATTATGTGTCGGCTTTGCTCGACAATGCGATTGACTGGGACTTTGTTGCTCAGAATCTTGATGGGGAAGGGGTGAGCCGCGCCGACCAAGGCTAGGCCTTTTTCCAATTGACCAATACGAACCGCGCTCCTCAAAATGGCGCGCGGTTTTTATTTTGACGCTGCTTCTTCGGCATCTTCATCTTGCCCGAGATCAAGTCCGTGCCGCATCAGCATCGGGACGTTGGCAATGGCAAAGATAAACGACAATATCGTGATGCCCCATACTTTCAGTGTGAGCCAGAGGTCAAAGCTCAGCGTCAATCGCATAGCCTCATTGAGTAGCGCCATACCGACAAAGAAGATCGCCCAGTTGCGCGACAGTTTCAGCCAACCTTCGTCCGAAAGCCCCTCATATGCAGCCTGCAAAAGATATTTGAGCATCGCTTTCCCCCGCAGCAACCCAACACCTAATATAACCGCAAAGCCAGTGTAGATGATTGTCGGTTTGATCTGGATGAAACGCGGGTCATTAAAGTAGATGGTCAGCGCACCAAAGCCGACCACGAGAACCGCTGAAAGCCAAAGCATCGGTGATATTTTACCGATTTTCCACTTTGAAATGATGACGGCGATCAGGATGGCGACCATGAAGGCAGCCGTCCCCGCGATGATCCCAAAGAATTTGTAAGCCAGAAAAAATATCAGCAACGGCGCGAAATCAAGCGCGAAGCCCAAGCCCTTATTTTCTTTTTTCGGCTCTACATTAATAACGTCATCACTCATTCTTCAATTCCTGCTATCGCTGCCGCCAGATCATCGGCGTCAAAGGGACGCAGATCTTCCATTGTTTCTCCAACGCCAATCGCATGGATTGGCATATCAAATTGCTTTGCCGCCGCGACCAGAACCCCGCCGCGTGCAGTGCCATCCAATTTGGTCATGATCAGGCCGGTCACTTTCGCCACTTCCTTGAACACTTCAATCTGGGACAAGGCATTTTGCCCTGTGGTCGCATCCAGCACCAGCACAACATCATGCGGGGCTTCGGGATTGAGCCGTCCCAACACCCGGCGGATCTTGTCTAGCTCATCCATCAGCTCAGAGCGGTTTTGCAGTCGTCCGGCTGTATCGACTATTAACACATCAATACCGGTCGCAGTCGCCTGCTTGACGCCTTCATAGACGATGCTGGCACTGTCGCCGCCTTCTTTACCGCTGATAATGGGAACACCAAGCCGTTCTGCCCAGACCTTAAGCTGTCCAATGGCTGCGGCGCGAAAAGTATCGCCAGCGGCCAGCATCACGCCATAATCCTGCTCCAAAAACAGATGTGCAAGCTTGGCGATGGTCGTGGTCTTGCCAGAGCCATTGACACCGATAACCAAAATCACTTGCGGGCGAGGAAAGGCATCTATCTCCAATGGGACCGCGACAGGTTCCAATATTTCGGCAATTTCAGACTGAATAATTTCACGAACCGCATGCTCGCTGAGACCTTTTTCAAATCGTTCTTTGGAGAGTTTCTCTCGGATTGACGCTGCGGTTGCGGGCCCCAGATCAGACATGATCAACGCATCTTCGATATCGTCGAGTGTCGCGTCATCAAGCTTAGCTTTGGTCACAAGACCGGTCAGATTCTCAGTCAGGCGGCCCGATGTCTTGCTGAAACCGCCAAATAGACGATCCTTCCACCCCGGTTTTTCACTCATATGATTTTTCTTCCGATCAGGTTCCGGCCATCAGACGCAATGACTTCGACGGGGATTATCTGGCCTTCTGGCATGGTTTCCTCAAAACTGATATGGGCAAAATTCTCGGCATAGCCTGCTTTGCCACTGAGCTCGCACAAGACATGCTGTCGAGAGCCAACAAGACTGTCACGCCAAGCCTGCGCCTTCTCAGCCACTTTTTGTCGCAATAGCTTGGCGCGCTGCTTGATGACGATACCGTCCACTTGTGGCATCTTTGCTGCTGGTGTGCCTTGGCGCGGTGAGTAAGGAAATATGTGACCATGAATGACTTTGCACTGGTCGATAATATCCAGACTATTGGCAAACATCGCGTCGGTTTCTGTCGGAAAGCCGGCTATAATATCGGCACCAATGGCTATCTCAGGGCGCTTGTCCTTCAGACGGGCGACCAGTTCAATCGCCTGTTCTCGGCTGTGGCGGCGTTTCATGCGCTTGAGAATCATATTGTCGCCGGACTGTAGCGATAGATGGACATGTGGCATCATCCGTTTCTCGCCAGTAAGAATATCAAACAGCCGATCATCGATTTCGACGCCATCGACTGATGAAAGCCGCAGCCGTTTGAGATTTGGAACATGTTTTAAAACCCGTTCAACCAGATGGCCGAGGCTTGGATTGCCCGGCAGGTCGGGACCGTAGCTGGTCACGTCAACGCCGGTCAGTACAACCTCGTTAAAACCTTTGTCGACCAGCACCTGAACCTGTTCAACAACCTGGCCAGCAGGGACTGAGCGGCTATTGCCACGGCCGTAAGGAATGATGCAAAAGGTGCAGCGATGATCGCAGCCATTTTGCACTTCGACAAAGGCGCGGGAACGTTCGGCAAAGGCGCTGACCATATGAGGTGCGGTTTCCTTGACCTGCATGATGTCAGAGACCCGGATATCCGGTTTGTTGGTATCTAGGCCGAATTTGAAATTATCCGCATCATATTTATCGAAATTGCCTACCACACCGGATGTTTCGGGCATGGCATCAAACATCGCCGGATCAATCTGGGCCGCACAACCAGTGACCACGACCTTTTTGTCCGGATTATCGCGCTTGGCACGCCGTATCGCTTGGCGGGTTTGTCGCACGGCTTCATTGGTTACCGCGCAGCTGTTGACGATGATCAGTTGGTCGGCATCCACTTTGGAAGCGGCAAGGCTTTGCCGTATCGCTTCGCTTTCAGCGATATTGAGGCGGCATCCCATTCCGATGATGTCAGGGCCGCTCATCCGAAATCGTTCCAATTTGCTTCGCCAGCAAAGACATAAGTCGTCGGGCCTTGCATCATGATCGGGCCACCATCTTGCCAAGACAAGATCAATGTACCACCAGGCAAATGCACGTTGACCGGGCTTTCGACCAACCCGCGCTTGATAGCAGCCACTGCCGTTGCACACGCCCCGGTCCCACAGGCGCGGGTCAGTCCAACGCCGCGTTCCCAAACACGCAGATGGATCTCGCCAGCTTGCATATGGGCAACATTGACATTCACCCGTTCCGGAAAGAGGGGATCAACTTCAATCATCGGGCCCAGCCGGTCCAGTGCCACTGCATTGCTGTTTTCGACAAAGAATATAACGTGCGGATTGCCAACATTGACGGCAGACGGGTCTTGTAAATCCTCCCAGCCGACCGGCATGTGATTCGTGTCCATGGCATAGGCGAGAGGGATAGCGTTCCAGTCAAATCTGGGCTCGCCCATATCGACAATCGCACCCTCATCAGTGACATTTCCCGATATCATGCCGCCACTGGTCTCAATCGATGTCTCGTTGCCAAGCAACTTCACAACGCATCGTGTTGCATTGCCACAGGCTTCGACTTCTCCGCCATCGGCATTATAAATTTGCATGCGAACATCTGCCTTGCCGGAAGGCTTGAGGATGATGAGTTGATCGCAACCAATGCCGCTATGCCGATTAGCAATCGCGGCCGCCTTGGCCGGGGGCATCGCCAGATTATCAGATAGACCAGGCGCGCGCGCATCGATAATGACAAAGTCATTGCCCAATCCATGCATCTTGTGAAATTGCCCGATAGTCATGATGGGCGATTTAGGGATGACAGGGCGGCAAGTCCAGCAATAGAATTAGGCGATTGCCCTCCTCAAAGCTTAATTATCCTGCTTTAAGCTGTGGTTGAGCGACAGGGGCTTCGACCGCGTCCTCATGCTTGCCCATAGCGGCGGGCTGTGCGGGCAGCAAATTGCGCTCCCCAAGCACTTTACGGGCCTGTTCCATCGACAGTGGGCGACCATAATGCCAGCCTTGTCCCTTGGAACAACCCAGATTGCGCAATTCATTCTCAATGGCCTTATCTTCGATACCTTCGGCCGTAATCGGCATGCCAAGGCTTTCACCGAGGCCAGTAATGGCCTTGACGATAGCTGCGCTTTCGGGGTTTTCGAGGATGGAGGTCACGAAGCTGCGGTCAATTTTGATCCGATCAAAGGGCAGGGCGCGCAAGTGGGCAAGCGAACTATACCCGGTACCAAAGTCATCCAGCGCAATGCGGATTCCCTGATTTTTGAGACTACCGACAATCGATTGCGCGAGGCTAAGATTCTCAAACAAAGAGCTTTCTGTAATTTCGATCTCAAGTCGATTTGGCGGAAAGCCAGTCTCAACCAACAGCTTGACGATTTTCTGTGCAAGCCATGGGTCCAGCAACTGTACTGGAGAGATGTTCACTGAAATTGTCAGGCTAGGATCCCAATGCTTGGCATCTTCAAAGGCCTGACGCATGACGCTCATCGACAAGTCGCCGATCATGCCGGTTTCCTCGGCGATCGGAATGAATATTTCTGGAGAAACAAGCCCCTGCGTTGGCGAATCCCAGCGCGCAAGCATCTCAAATCCGGTCAACTTGCCGGTCGCAAGGTCGATCTGCTGTTCATAATAAGGTACGAATTCATCATTCGGGATGCCCTTGCGCATGCCCGATTCAATCGTGTTACGCGTTTGCAGTTCCTGCTCCATCGATACATCAAACCAGCAGAAACGATTGCGTCCCTGTTTCTTGGCGCTGTACATGGCGATATCGGCACGGCGCATCAGAACATCAACGCCCTCCGATTCAAAGTCAAAACGCGACATCCCGATAGACGTCGTCACCACCAGATGATTGCTATTTTCGACAATGGGCATGGCGATGCTGTCAATCAGATCATCGGCAATTCTATCAACCATTTCCGGCTGATCCGGATCGAAAATGAAGGCGCACGCAAATTCATCGCCGCCTAGCCGGGCCAGCAAATTATTCGGAGGAATAACCGCTGCGATCCGTGAAGCGACCTCTTTCAGGACAATGTCGCCGGCACTATGGCCATGCACATCATTGACGGTCTTGAAATTGTCCAGATCGAGCATCAGGAAAGCGGTGCTTTTGTTTTTACGCTGCGCTGTGGCTATCATGTCCGTGGTTTTTTCGGTCAGTGTCCGGCGATTGAGAAATCCGGTCAACGGATCGGTCACGGCAAGCGAATGCGCGCGTTCTTCGGCTGCGGCGCGTTCGGTTACTTCTGCGGCAAGATCGCGATAACGTCGCCAGCCGAATAAAATAAGTGCGATATTGAGGAGAAATGCTGAAACCAGCATCTTGTCGCTGCCGCCGCCATATCCAGAAAGCGAGTCAATGGCTTCGTTTATGACGGTCCCGCCTGTGCCGACGAACATCAGGATTGCGAAGATGACGATCACACTGGTCACGACATCACGCCGCGCCGTGATCGCATGCTTGTTAACGGACTTCACATTATTATCTGCCGACATATTTTGCCCCATGACGGATTTCCCACAATATTTCAGTGTGCTTATTGCCTGAATAATCCTCAATTTCTGGTTAAGACTGCTTATATTGAGGAAAGTGTGGGGTTGCAGGGACGATCGAGATCGACTAGGGGCATCGCAAATAGCAACACAAATTGGGTTGCGGTTTCAGTTTCGAGTTAAAAAACTCACACGTCGGTCAGCGAGGTTTCGCCCACCGGCGTTTTTTGCGTTGCCCGGTTTTGGGTTTGTTTTTTGGGCTGTTTTCAGCCGGTTTGAGAGAAAGGAAGACGCCATGTTTGACAAGTTAAGCGACCGGCTCGGCGGCGTCTTTGACAAGCTGCGTGGCCGCGGCGCGCTGAAAGAGGAAGATGTCCGCGCAGCGATGCGCGAAGTGCGTATTGCTTTGCTTGAAGCGGACGTTGCGCTGCCCGTTGTAAAGGATTTCGTCGAAAAGGTTACCGAACAGGCTGTCGGTCAATCGGTTCTCAAGTCCATCACGCCGGGCCAACAGGTCGTCAAAATCGTCAATGACGGTTTGGCAGATATGCTGGGTGCGGAAGTCAGTGGCCTGAATCTGGCAGTCACGCCGCCTGCAATAATCATGATGGTCGGTTTGCAGGGCTCTGGTAAAACGACAACCACGGCCAAGATCGCCAAACGACTGAAAGACAAAGAGAATAAGAAGGTCATGATGGCCTCGCTCGACGTCAATCGCCCGGCGGCCCAGGAACAACTGGCAGTGCTGGGCGAGCAGATCAGTGCGGCAACGTTGCCGATTGTTGAAGGCCAGCAACCGGTTGAGATTGCGAAGCGCGCGCTACAGGCGGCAAAATTGCAGGGTTTCGACGTATTGATGCTCGATACAGCAGGCCGCTTGCATGTCGATCAACAATTGATGGACGAGATGAAGGCCGTAGCCGATGTCTCTAAGCCGCAAGAAACCTTGCTAGTTGTCGACGCTCTAACCGGTCAGGACGCAGTCAATGTCGCGTCCAACTTCTCTGAGCAGGTTGATCTCAGCGGCGTCATTCTCACTCGGATGGATGGCGATGCCCGTGGTGGTGCAGCGCTTTCTATGCGGGCGGTTACCGGCAAGCCGATCAAATTTGTCGGTGTTGGAGAGAAGATCGATGCGCTGGAGGAATTCCATCCAGAACGCGTTGCTGGCCGCATTTTGGGCATGGGCGATGTTGTCAGTCTGGTGGAAAAGGCCGCTGCGACCGTTGACAAGGAAGAATCCGAGGCACTGGCCGAGAAAATGGCCAAGGGTCAGTTCGACCTGAATGATTTGCGTTCACAGCTTCGTCAGATGACCAAGATGGGCGGTCTCGGGGCGTTGGCCTCGATGATGCCAGGCATGAAAAAGGCCAAGGCAGCTATGGCGGGCGGCGCAATGGACGACAAGGTTCTGGTGCGCATGGATGCAATTATCGGTTCGATGACCAAGGAAGAACGGGTGCGCCCGGGCTTGCTCAACGCCAAACGCAAGGTCCGTGTTGCCAAGGGTTCCGGCACCACCGTGCAGGATGTGAACAAGCTCCTGAAAATGCATCAGGAAATGTCCAAGGCGATGAAGAAGATCAAGAAAATGGGCGGCATGAAGGGGCTGATGTCGATGTTTGGCGGTGGCGGCGGCGCTGCTGGTGCAGGCATGGGCGGTCAAAATGGCGGCATGTCCGGTATGCCGGGCTTGCCCAATATGTCCCCTGGTGGACTACCCCCAGATCTCGCGAATTTATTGAATAAGAAGAAATAGTTTTAGAAATACCATTTATTAGATTGTTTTAGAAAGGTTTATTATGTCAGTAGCAATGAGAATGGCCCGTGGTGGTTCCAAGAAGCGTCCTTATTACAAGATCGTGATCGCCGATGTCCGTGCGCCCCGTGACGGTAAGTTTATCGAGCGTATCGGTAGCTACAATCCGCTGCTCGCCAAGGATGACGAAAAGCGTGTGGTTCTGGATGTTGATCGGGCAAAACATTGGTTGAGTGTTGGCGCCAAGCCGTCAGACCGTGTTGCTCGCTTCCTTGACGCAGCCGGTTTGATGAAGCGCGAAGCGCGGAACAACCCGAACAAAGCGAAACCGGGCGAAAAAGCAACCGAGCGTGCTGAAGAGAAAGCGGAAAAAGCTGCCGCTGCAGAAGAAGCTGCGAAAGAAGCCGCAGCCGCGCCTGCTGAGGAAGCTCCAGCGGAAGAAGCAGCTGCAGAAGCTCCTACAGAAGAAGCGCCAGCCGCTGAAGAAGCTGCCGCTGAAGCACCTACCGAAGAAGCAAAAACCGAAGAAGCACCAGCTGAAGAGGCTCCTGCTGCTGAGGAAGCGACTGAAGAAAAGTCCGAGGGTTAATCCTTGGCCAGCGTTGATCCGGACACGTCCGTCCCTCTTGCCGTCATCATTGGCGCGCATGGGGTGGCGGGCGAGGTTCGGCTCAAACTGTTCTGCGAGAGCCTAGACAGCCTGAAGCAGCACAAAGCCTATAATGATGGCGCGTTGACGCTGAAATCCGTCAAGCCCCATAAAATGGGCGCCATCGCCCGATTTACCGAAATTACAGACCGCAATGCAGCAGAGGCTGCGCGTGGCACGGAACTATCTATTCCACGTTCGTCACTGCCAGCGCTTGATGACGACGAGTTCTACCATATCGACATTATCGGGCTGCGCTGTGTCTCCGACAATGGCGAAGAACTGGGCAAGATCTTCGCCATCTACGAATTTGGCGCTGGCGATGTCATCGAAATCGAGCGTGCCAGCGGTAAGAAATTCATGGTTCCCGTGGGTGCCATTGATATGCGGAGCGATCCGGCCATTGTTTTGTCGGATTTTGTGGAACCATGACCGGACCGATAGTCTTTATCGGAATAATCGTAATGGTAGCGGCTTTCCCAGCCATTATTGGCTGGAAACTGAGCCAAAAGCGCGATCAGCTCGTTCGCATGGCCAGTACGATATTAGCAGGACAGTTTATTCTGACGCCTGGTATGGCCTTAATCGCCTTTTCCGAAGATCGGGCGGGCGATGAAAATCCGGTACAGACCATAGTGATATATGCTGCGATGGCGCTCATGATCTCGATCATGACTTTTGTTATCCTCGAGATTCGACAGACGCGGCACGACAAATGACCCGTAATGGCCAAATTTTTGCGCTCGAAATATCCCAGACTTGGCTGACGTTTCAGGAACTGGAGGCCAGCAAATGGAATTGATCATTGCCATAGCGCTTCTTTTCATATTGTCGATCTTCACAGCATCGCTTGTTCAACGCCTCTTTTCGACTAAATCCGGCCGAAGCCAGTGGCTCTTATCAGGCGGTTTGAATATGGCCATGATAGTAACAGTGGTTGCCGCTATTGCCGTTTTCCGAGGAACCGGTTTTCATGCTGACATGGAGAATGGTTTGCTAATTGGATTGGGCGTTGTTTTTGCCCCTGTTGGTTTTGTACTCGGAGCAGTCATATCCAAAAAAATGCAGAAACGGGGAAAGTGATGACCTTCACCGCCCAAATTCTAACCCTTTATCCGGACATGTTCCCTGGTCCGCTCGGCACATCATTGGCAGGCAAGGCGCTGGAAGAGGGCAAATGGTCCTGCGACCCCATCCAGATGCGCGACTTCGCTACCGACAAACATAAATCCGTGGACGACACGCCAGCTGGTGGCGGTGCGGGCATGGTTTTGCGCGCTGACGTCATGGCGTCGGCGGTTGATCATGCGCTGGAACGTCAACCGGATGCCCCGATCTTGGCGATGACTCCGCGCGGAAAACCGCTGAAACAGGCGCGTGTGCGGGAATTGGCTTCCGGTCCGGGTGTCACTATCCTCTGCGGTCGTTTCGAAGGATTTGATGAGCGGATCTTCAACGCGCGGCCGATTGAAGAGGTCTCGATTGGCGATTATATCCTTTCTGGCGGAGAAATGGGTGCTTTAGTGCTTTTAGACGCTTGCATTCGGCTGCTTCCCGGGGTAATGGGCGCGTCTTCTAGCGGAGATGATGAAAGTTTCGAAACCGGACTTTTGGAATATCCGCAGTTTACCCGGCCTCAGAAATGGGAAGGGCGTATTATCCCTGAAGTCTTGCGATCGGGGGATCATGCGAAAATAGCTGCTTGGCGGAAACAAAGGGCAGAGGAAGATACACGGCTAAGGCGGCCCGATTTATGGGAGCATCACAGGGATGCTCCGGATCAGTCGCCCTCTGGTGCGCGAGGACAGAAAAAGGAAGATCGGTCATGAACCTGATCCAAACACTTGAGAAAGAAGCTGTAGAAGCATTTGCAGCATCTAAAGATATCCCGGAATTTCGCGCTGGCGATACGCTGCGCATTGGTGTTCGCGTTGTTGAAGGCGAGCGCGTCCGTACCCAGAATTTTGAAGGTGTGTGCATTGCACGGACCAGCCGCGGCATGGGCTCTAGCTTCACCGTTAGAAAGATTTCTTTCGGCGAAGGCGTTGAGCGTGTGTTCCCGCTTTACTCACCGAATATCGAATCGATCACAGTGGTCCGCCGCGGTGTCGTTCGTCGTGCGAAACTTTACTATCTGCGCGGCCGCACAGGTAAACGGGCGCGTATTGCGGAACGCCGCGTGAACCAGCCAGCCAAAGGCGCTGAAGCAAAGTAAAGAAAGCTTCATAACAAATTCAGGCAGCCGGTTCTCCTCAAAAGGAAAACCGGCTGTTTTCATATTCAGCACAGGAAAAGTTTCATGGGTTACAAAGTTGCAGTTGTTGGCGCGACCGGAAATGTCGGACGCGAAATGCTGACCATCCTCGCCGAGCGCGAATTTCCAATTGATGAAATTGCGGCTGTGGCCTCATCGCGATCCCACGGTACCGAAGTGGAACTAGGCGATACCGGCAAGATGCTCAAGGTGCAGAATATCGAGCATTTCGACTTTTCCGGTTGGGATATGGCGCTGTTCGCCGCCGGGTCGGGACCAACAAAGGAATATGCACCAAAGGCAGCTGCCGCTGGCTGTGTCGTCATTGACAACAGCTCGCTTTACCGGATGGATCCGGATGTGCCGTTGATTGTGCCCGAAGTGAACCCCGATGCGATTGCAGGCTATAAGGCGCGCAATATCATCGCCAACCCCAATTGTTCGACCGCTCAGATGGTTGTCGCGCTCAAGCCGCTTCATGATGCCGCGACAATCAAGCGTGTTGTCGTGTCGACCTATCAATCCGTTTCCGGCGCCGGCAAAGGCGGTATGGATGAACTGTTCGAACAGTCCCGCGCGATATTTGTCGGTGATCCCAAGGAAAACCAGGTCTTCACCAAGCAGATTGCGTTTAACGTGATCCCGCATATCGACGTCTTTCTGGACGATGGTTCAACCAAGGAAGAGTGGAAAATGGTCGTTGAGACCAAGAAAATCCTCGATCCCAAGATCAAGCTGACCGCCACCTGCGTCCGCGTACCGGTCTTTGTCGGCCATAGCGAAGCGATTCATATTGAGTTTGAGAATGAACTCTCTGCCAAACAGGCCCAGGAAATTCTACGCGAAGCGCCCGGCATCATGCTGGTCGATAAACGCGAGGACGAAGGCTATGCCACCCCGGTTGAATGTGTCGGCGACAGCGCCACCTATATCAGCCGCGTGCGCGAAGATCCGACCGTGGACAATGGCCTGATCATCTGGTGCGTATCCGATAACCTGCGCAAGGGTGCGGCACTCAATGCCGTGCAGATTGCGGAGTTGCTGGGGCGCAAGCATTTGCAGAAGGGATAAGCGGTTCGTCCGGTCTGTCCGCTTTATCCCGAAAGCGGACACTATCTTAGGTCGTTTTTGATGACCGCAACTGGGCCGATTGCAGACTATCGGGTTTCGGCAGCTTTGGGCGAAAAAGCGGACGTTAGGATTGTGGTTGAAACAGTTTAGTTTGTTGATGCGCAACCTACCGGAGAAAGTTAGAACACTTTCTATGTTTGGGAGGAGGAAGGCCAGCCCGTGGTGTCCCGCCTGTGCAATTTTTCAATTGTGTCAAAATTCTCAGAAAAATTCCCTGCAAATTTCCAGGAATGAGAGAAAATTAGGCCAGAGTCTGGTTCGCCGCAGACTGCGTCGCGCAGACAATGCTGGAAAACGCCAAAATCATTGTGTCGGTCACTTGATCATCCCGCGTTGCATCGGTTTTTGCACGAGCCTTCAAATGCAAGATATTCGGTTCACCGGGCGAGCCATCCTCGAATTCTGCGAAACATCTTGCGTGACTGGATATAGAGAATTCGACCAAACCGACTATATCCCGCGCCGTTCGCTCCAACACCATGCTGAAAACTATAGATCACAGCTTCATCTATGTAGTACATTTTAATTTCCTTTATCGACGTATTTGCCAGGGAGGGCGTCTACAAATGCAGACAGCGATCTTGTCGGTCTTCCTGTTCCTGGTTGGGAGGCGTGTGATCTCTTGCTCTGCCGATTATGGTTGAGAAAGAGATCACACAGTCGGGGCTATCTAAGATGACAGCGCGTCATCCTTGACTTTTGGCCATGCTTTGATGTGGTCAGCGACCGAGGTCAACTTCACACTGAAGGTGGTTTCTAGCGCATCGGTATCGATAGCCATCGCATCGCCGTTGAGTTTTGCGATGGAGCCATAAAGATCGCCAAGGGCGAAAGCGGCTCCGGGGCTGTTGAACGCATCACCAATGCGCTGGCCGAAAGCCTCGGGACTCATCGGATCGAATGTGACGTCCCGATCGACCCAACCGCTCATAAGTTCGGCAAGTTCATCACCGGTCAGCGCATCGGGTGTTCCAATCTCAAAAGCTTGCCCGACGAGATCAGGACGAGAGAGCGCGGCCACGGCCAGCGTTGCCTGATCGATATGCGACGTCCATTGCACTTTCAGATCGCGCGGGGTTGGTGGATAATCGAGTGTGCCTTCTGAGCGCAGACCGGGTAGGAACACCTCTGGCTGTAGGTTTTCCAGATACACTGCCGATTGTAGGACAATCGACGGAATGCCGGAATTCAAAACGGCGTTCATGCCATGCGTTGTTGCATCGACAATTACTGATGAGGGGAAGCGATCGCCGGAGGGACCACCCGTCACGAAGACCAGCAAAGGCAATTGCGCCTTGTGCGCTGCGCCAAAAAAGGCTGCCGCCCAATTCTGGCTGTCGTCCGGGCCTTCAGGCCGTGGAAAGTGCAGGAACGCGGCGTCCGCACCTTCGAGTGCAGCGGTGAGTGCGGCTTCGTCCGCCAGATCTGCAGCGACAGCTTCGGCTTCCGGATGCAGCGCACTGATCTTCTGTGCGTCACGGGCAACGGCGCGAACCTTATAGCCTTTGGCGAGTGCTTCGCGGACAACGGGTGCACCTTGGGCGCCGGTTGCGCCGAAGATCGTTACGGTTTTGGTAGTATTGGTCATGATATTCTCCTTTTTGATATGAATTTAGGCAGTGGTGGTAAGTTCGAAGATTTCCTCGATGGCTTCGGGGCGGCCGTAAAAGGCCTGATGGTCAAGCTGTGTCTTCCTATCCCCATCGATCTTGAGGACGGTGGGAACACCTCTCGATTGGACTTCTTCCATCAGCGCCTTCGCCCGATCAGCAAGAGCGGCGGCCTTGGCTTCAAGTTCCGGTGTGCCGATGCGCTCGGCGTCCCCTGGTGCAACACCTTCGGCGATGAGGGCTTCGATGATAGCCTGACGATCAGTTGACGATACGCCTTTACCGAAATGCAGTGTCTCCAGACGATGACGCACGGCGAACTCTTTTTCGGGGCCCTGATCATGCACCAGCGCTGCCGCCTGCGCCGAAAGCCCGGATTCGAGAACTTCGGTTTGCGAACGTGCGATCTTGGCCTTGAAAGCTTCGGAAAAGGACTGGCCGGTGAGAGTTTCGACCTGAGGGATGGTTCTTAGGATTTGGTCGCCTTTGCCTTCGTTCATGCGAGGGGCGGCGGCGCCTTCGAACAGGTGCCGATGGAGCACTTCTACATTTTCACCGGCATCCACGATCGCATCGAAAACGGGCGCGGCACCATAGCACCAGCCGCAAAATGTATCGTAGACTATGACTGTTTTTTCGTCGGACATTATATTTCTCCTGCTGTGTTCGAAACCGAATTAGCCAATTGATTTCGTCAGCAAAAGATATATGATTAGGATAGACTGTCAGTTATAAGCTAACAATAGTCACTCATTCAGATCGAGGTGTTTGCCATGACCCGGCGCAATAACCTGAACAGGCTAGCCCACTTCGTCGCGACGGTTGACGCCGGGACGATTACAGGTGCCGCTGCGGCTCTCGGCATCAGTAAGGCGGTTGTCAGCAAGCAGTTGCAATTGCTGGAAGCTGATATCGGGACGCCGCTCCTGCTGCGGAACACCCGGCATTTACAACCGACTGAAGCAGGTCGTGTTTTTTATGAGGATGCCAAATCAGCCCTGACTCAGGCCAATAACGCATATGAGCGTGTTCAAGAGCGCGATCGAAAACCGCGCGGCGTTCTGAGAATCACAGCGCCAGTTGATTTTGGCGTTTCCTACGTCGCCCCTTTTGCGGCCCGGTTTCAAGAAGTCTATCCGGACGTCACCGTGAATATGCGTCTTGCCGATAGCCTGGTCGACATCATTGAGGATCGGTACGATCTGGCTTTCAGGATTGGTCAGCTTAGCGATTCGAGTAACCGAGCGCGCAAGCTCATGAGCTTTGAGGAGATTGCAGTTTGCTCACCGACAAGCGCCGCCAAGCTCCAGTCTGAATGTCCAAGCAATCTGAACGGTGCGCCTTTTATACGCAGCCACGCATTTGCCAGCAAAACAGAATGGGTTTTCGAGAAGGGAGGTGACAAACGGATTATCGTCCCGAAAATCGTTTCCGAGGCAAATATTACGCTTGCGATCCGCGCTTATGTGACGGCGGGCTTCTGCTTCACCGTTCTGCCGGACTTTCTGGTCAGGGACGAACTGAAAGATGGCAAGCTGACGCGACTTTTTCCTGACTGGTCGTTACGGAACGGAGGAATTTACGCCATGACGCCGCCCAACCGCGTCCGTTCCAACGCCTTGCAGCGATTTTTGGAAATGGCAGACAGTGAACTGCTGACATGATGTGCAGCCCGCTCGGCTAAGGCTGCGATCCTAAAGCGCGGGGTTGACCGGTAAGGCTACGCGATCAGTGATCGCCCGCGTGCTGATATATTTGAGGCAATTGCCGTAGCTCTGGCTAACGGTGATATCGAAGCCATTCTGGTCGATACGAGCAATCCGCCCATGCATGCGGTTGCGGCGACGATTGCTGAGATCGATGCCTAGCTCGCTGACCGGCGAACCAACGGCCAATGAAGCAAAGGCAGGACTCCGGTCATCCACCGGCTTGGTGATCGTCAGCGTTTTTGCATCAGCTGATGAAACAAAACCTGCCGATCCAGTCAGGATTGAAGCATAGGGATTACCGTCTTCGCAAACCGTGCTCAAGAAAATATATTCAAGACCGGCAAAGAAAGCGTGATGCTGATCGGGCATCTCATCATGCATCAGCCTATCCGTGAGCATGTCGATTTGTTCCCGCATGCCCATTTCGTTCTGCAGGCTTAACTCATGCTAGTGGAAATTTTGATCAGCCATCACGCAGCGTCCTCAAGATTGGGCGGGCCGTAGGGGCAGTCAATTAGATAGCCCCAGCCACCATTGTCCAATTTCTTGGCGACTTCCGTCGATTGGCCTTCTGCCATGACCGATCCGTCGGGTGCGATAACCCGCCAGCTCGCCCTGAGCATGGCAGTATCACCCGTAATCACTTCGCTGAAGACGTTGCTTTCGATCCCGGGGCGCACGTCCAGAAAGCCTTCAAAGGCCTTTCGCGCTCCGTCGAGGCCTACACTCGGCGGTGCATCAGGCGGAAAGAAGACCAGACAATCAGGGTGGAACATTGAAACAATTCCATCCAGATCGCCTTCTTGAAGATATGCGCTGACGCAATCGGCAATTTCGCGTGGTTGCTGTGCTATGTGTTTTGTCATTGAGGAACCTCAATCAGTTTGGGTTGGACGATATCGGTAGCGCAAGGAGTTAAACCAACTTGCGCTGCTATGTTAACTCAAGGGAAGACAGGCCGCGCCGGTATAGCACGATCTGCTGGGGATCAGGCCGGCCCATTATTGTCGATGTCCAGGATCATCTTCCAGGCACCAGTCTCATCGCGTTGGTAGACCAAAACCAAGCGACCTTCAGGGCTTCGCGTTTCTCCGGTGTCGCGCATCTTCATTGTCCCGTAAAAACGACCCGATATGACCGCCACATCGCCAAAGAACTGCAAGTGTTCGATATCATATCCCGACGTGATTTCAGCCGCCGCAGCGATACGGGGATTATATTTATCGCGGATGCCCTGCGATCCGATTGTTACGGGCTGGCGTTCGTTTACGGTCATGGTGTCAGGGTGGCAGGTTGCGACCATCGCTTCGATGTCGCCAGCATCCAGGCCATTGTTCCAAGCTTCGACGACGGCTTCGATTTCTTCACGTTCTGTCATGTTGATTCTCCTTTGTTGCAGTTTTGACTTGCAAAGACAGATAGGCTCATTAGATTGATCTGATAATCCGTATTTTAAAGAACACAGTGTAAGGTAAAACGAACAATGGAACGGCAACAATTGAGCGATCTGACAATCTTCGCCGAAGTTGCTCGTGCAAAGGGCTTCCGTGCCGCGGCGTCACGTCTGAACCTTCAGGCAGGCTCAATCAGTGAAGCCGTCCAGCGCTTCGAAGACCGGCTTGGCGTCCGGTTGTTTGAAAGATCGACCCGTTCGGTGGCGCTCACGGCCGCTGGCGAAAGGCTCTATTCGCGAAGCCTACCGGCTTTGTCCGACCTCGAGGTCGCCATTCAGGAACTGGATGAAGCGAAGGATGCGATCGCGGGCACACTCAAACTCAGCGCGCCATACAGCGCCGGGCCATTCTTTCTTGATCGACTTCTCGCTCAGTTTGCCAAGGAATTTCCGGACGTACAAATCGAGCTTATCTATGATGACGCCAAGGTCGATCTGGTGACAAGTGGCATTGACGCAGCAATCCGCTCCAACACGCTTCTCGAACAGGATACGCACGCGGTACCCCTCGGACCGAAACTCAAAATGGCGGTGGTCGCATCACCCGGCTATCTCTCGGAGAGAGGCACACCTAACAGTCCTGACGCTCTTCTCGATCACGATGGGATTTTCTTTGCGTTCGGCAATTCGGGGAATGTCGCGCCATGGTCATTTCAGGGTCAGGATGGTCCACGCTTGGTCAATCCGAAAAGACGATTTGTCGTCAACAATCTTCGATCGATGGTCGAGCTGGCAGGGAGTGGATTGGGCGTGGCCTATGTCTATCGCGAGGCTGCCAGAGAGGCGATCGAGCATGGGCAGCTGGTAAGCCTTTTCGCTGATGAAGTCCCTGAGCTTCCGCGCTACTCGCTCAATTACCGAACGAAGCGTCATATGCCTCCACGATTGCGCGCCTTTATTGATCTTGCGAAAAAATTATCTGCCTAACCGTCAACGGATTGCAGAAACTGACCGCGTTCTTGCCATTGCTCAATTCAAGACAGCGACCGCACGCAACCGCTGGGAGGCAAGTTCGACGAACGCCCGCACCTTTGCCGCTGCACGGCGCCCTTCGACATGCACCAGTTGAATGGGTAAAGGCTCGGGCTCGAAATCCTCGAGCACTGTTTGCAAAGCCCCGTTTTCGAGGTCGGGTCCGATTTGATAGGACAAGACGCGCGTGAGCCCCCAGCCTTTCCGTGCAACCTCAATTCCCGATGCTACGCTGCTTACCGTGAGACGTGAATCAACTCGAACCACTTGATCCATCCGATAGCCGAATCTCCACTCTGGAGAAGGGCTGACCGGACTGATCGCGACAGTCTTGTGTGCCGCTAGATCCTCAGGCGCGCGTGGCATTCCGTGCCGGGCGAAGTAGTCTGGCGATCCACACACCACTCGGCGGACACGGCCGGCCTTCACTGCAGATAGATCAGACGAGGGCAAATGTCCGATCCGTACCGCGATATCGAACCCTTCCTCCACCAGATTTACAATGCGGTCGACCATGACCACATCGACCGAGACATCAGGATAGAGACTGAGAAATTCGGTCAGGATAGGCATCACGTAAATACGCCCGAATTCATGTGAGCAAGTCAGCCGTAGCTGGCCGACCGGATTTGTAGCAGCACCGGCTGCGGCATCATCTGCAGTCTGCAAGTGCTCCAATATTTGCCGCGCATCTTCCAGATAGGCCTGACCTACATCGGTCAGCCGCACGCGCCGTGTAGTTCGCGTGAACAGCCGCGCGCCCAAACGGTCTTCAAGCGAGTTTATTCCCCGTGTTACCGAAGGAGCACTGAGCCTTGTTTTGCGCGCACCACCAGCAAAACTTCGCGCTTCGGCCACTGCTATAAAAACTTCAAGGGCTTGAATTCGGTCCATAAATCGTCTCATCTATTACTATTAATTTGCAAAACAATCCATTTTAAATTTCATATATTCTTCTGGTATCCGGAACACCTTATCTCTCCTTTCACAAGCAGATCATCTGCTCAATCAAATGGAGAAAACACATGTCCCGAATTCCTACCCCCGATACCATTGCAGGTACGCCGCAGAGTGCCCACCCATTGCTCGAAGCCGTCGAAGGGTCGCTCGGTTCCGTACCGAACCTTTTTCGCCTGGTTGCCAACAGTCCAGCCACGCTCGAAGGTATGCTTGGCATGAACGGCGCGCTCTCCAGGGGTGCGCTTAACGCAGCAACCCGTGAACGGATCGCACTCGCCATCGCAAACTATAATGGTTGCAGCTATTGCAACAGCGCCCATACCTATCTTGCAAAGAGTGTCGCCAAGCTAGATGAGGCCGAGATTGAGGCTAATCGTAATGGTCGTTCCACCGATGCCAAGGCGGATGCAGCGGTCCAATTTGCTGTGAAAGTGGCCAAGGAACGTGGTCGTATCACCAATGGAGACCTTGCCGCAGTTAGACTGGTCGGGTTCTCGGATGCCGAGCTGGTCGAGATTGTTGGTCATGTCGCTTACAATATTCTGACCAACTACCTCAACGAGGCATTCGGCACGGAGATCGATTTCCCCGTCGTTGAAGCGGCTCGCGCGGCCTGATCCCCCATGGGAGGTCTGCGGCATCCTCCCCTCCTTCACCCCCACCGCAGACCTCCCTCCAATTTTACCAAGTGCAGGAGTCAATCCATGGAACAGAAAGAAGCCCTCCGTATGCCGCTACCGCCATTCACGCCCGAAACGGCAATCGAAAAGATCCGCTTGGCAGAAGATGGCTGGAACTCGCGCAATCCGACGAAAGTGGCGCTCGCCTATACACCCGACAGCAAGTGGCGCAACCGCGCGGAATTTCCGCAGGGCCGTGCACAGATTGAAGAATTCCTGACCCGGAAATGGGCCAAGGAGCTCGACTACAGGCTGATCAAGGAGCTCTGGGCATTTGATGGTAATCGCATCGCGGTCCGCTACGCCTACGAATATCACGATGATAGCGGCAATTGGTTCCGTGCCTATGGCAATGAGAATTGGGAGTTTGACGCCGATGGCTACATGGCTGCGCGCCACGCCAGCATCAACGAACACCCGATTGCCGAAGAAGATCGCAAGTTTCACTGGCCGCTTGGTCGACGCCCTGACGATCATCCGGACCTGTCCGATCTCGGCCTCTAAATACCCTCCCTCCACTCAACCTCAGAACCACACAAAGGAATTAGTCATGAATACCAACTTCCCCGCCAATGCAGCACCCATCAAGCTTCACCGCGTGGCCAAATCGGGCCACAGTCATCGGGCAGAACTGATGCTCGCCTTTCTCGACCTGCCATACGAAACGGTTGAAGTGGATATGGCAAATGGCGCTCACAAAGCACCCGAATTTCTTGCCATCAGCCCATTCGGTCAAGTTCCAGCAATCGACGATAACGGCACGATGTTGTCGGACTCCAACGGTATCATTGCCTATCTGGCAGAGCGCTATGGCGAGACCGCTGAATGGACGGGGCGCGATCCGGTAGAGACAGCAAAGATCCAGCGCTGGCTTTCCGTCGCAGCTGGCGAGATTTTCGCTGGCCCATGTTGTGCCCGTCTCGTCACGGTCTTTGGCGCACCGTTCGATCATGAGGCTTGCATTGCAAAATCCCATGCCCTGTTCGAGGTCATGGAAAAGCATCTAGAAGGAAAGAGCTTCCTTGTCGCCGAACGCCTGACTTTGGCCGACGTGGCCGGCTATAGCTACATTGCCCATGCTCCAGAAGGTGGCGTCAGCCTAGATGCCTACCCCAATATTCGTAGCTGGCTTGGCCGGATCGAGGCGCAAGATCGCTTTGTCGCAATGGCCCAATCACCTATTCCTGCGGCGGCTTGACCCAAGCTGGGGCGCCGTATCATGATTATGACGCAAGACATCCTATATCCCGGACCTAACACTACAATCCGTGATACAGCAATCTCTCTCGCTAGCGCGGCTGATCTGAAGGTCAGTCGCGCCCAATATCGCCGATGAAAGGATCGAAAATGACCGCAGGACATCCATGGCATAGTGGCGAGGCGCTGATTCAAAAGCGCCGTGGCACACCGCACGAGCTGACAATTTCCGTGCCAAATTATATCGAAAAGTATATGCCTCAGCAGCACTCGGAATTCTTTGCTGGGCTTCCTTACCTGACATTAGCGACGCTGGATAAACAGGGGCGGCCCTGGGCTAGTATTCTGGTCACCACTTCGCATAGTGACCCTTCTATTGGCATCACAACATATGGCCGTAACCAGACTGACGTTGTCGCCGAAGTGAACCCTTACGATCCTTTCGTTCGAGCTTTGGGACCAGACCAGAAACCCTCTGACGATGATCGCCGCCTTTTTGCCGGAGTAGGGGTCGATTTCTCCAATCGCCGGCGCAACAAACTGGCAGGACTCATCGAGCCCATCTCACTCGACACAATCGGCAAAGTTAGTCTGCGACTGATCTCCGATCAGCATCTGGGCAATTGCCCCAAATACATCACGGTCCGCTCGCTAGAGCATAAGGCTCGAGAGGCTGAGCTAGCCCTCGATAGCTTTGATGCGCTCACAGCAGCTTTGCCAGATGCTTCAAAGGATCTGATTGCTCGGGCAAGCACAGTGTTTCTGGCGACAAAACACAGTGAGAACGGTGATGATGCGTCTCTCGACCAAAGAGATATGGGGCTCAATCATCGCGGTGGAGCTCCGGGCTTTATGCGTTTGTACGAAGAAAGGGGCGGTGACGGCGTCACCACCTATCTGATCCTGCCAGATCATTCTGGAAACCGTTTCTATCAGTCATTGGGAAATATCGAAACCGACAGGCAGGTCGGGTTGGCGTTTCCCGATTTTACCACGGGCGATGTTCTCTACGTCACCGGCCATGCTGAAAACTTGTACGACACTGAAGCAGAAGCAATCATGCCGAGAGTTAGCCTACTTACGCGCATCCAAGTGACTGGAGCCGTGTTTGTAAAAGGCGCGCTGAACCTGCGACTTGTATCTGAAGAACAGCACTCTCCTTACAATCCTCCTGTACGATATCTTCGGTCTGAATTGGACGCGATGGGCCATATTGCTGATGCGGTTGAGGCATCCAATCCGATTGGAGCAACACTCGTTTCGGCCCGGCAAATCTCCGATACCGTTCGCACATTCACCTTTGATTTGTCGGAAGAGATTGAAATGCCTATGCCGGGTGGCTTCGGCATCTTCGATTTCTCCGGGATGCTCGATTCTGGGTATAGCCACATGAATGAAACCAATCCTCAAATGGTGAACGAAGACTTTGTTCGCACCTGGACTCTCTCAAACGCTCCGGAGTTTGATGCAGAGAAAAACCTGTTCCGATCAACCAATCAGGTCAGTGTGACGGTCAAGCGCAAACCAGGCGGGCTGATGTCCAACTTCTTGCATAAATATGCGGCCCAAAAGATCGAGCAACCAATGCAGGTGGACTTCAAGGGCGCTGGTGTCGGGTTTAGTTGCTTTACTCCAGATCCGGCAGGCGGAGCCCCAACTATTCCGGCGAAGATGCTCTGGGTCGCGGGCGGTGTTGGTATCACCCCATTCATGGCGATGTGGGACGGGATAAAGAATGTCGCAAAAACCCTCCCCGAACAGATGTCTTCTGAGATCGTCTTGGTGTTCTCCGGGCGCGGCGATGACATCAACGTCTTGAGGCATTTTTTGGCGACAAGCAGCGCATTGCCAGAAAGTCTCAGTGTTCGTATCCTTGCTTTTCAAAGCACGGGCGACGCCCTTTCAGAAGCTCAAACCGCGCTTGATATCCTAACCCTGGAATTTCCCGATGCTGCGTTGAGCATTGAACAAAGGCGTGTTCAACTTTCTGATCTAGAAGCAATCGAGGAGTTAGCCGACAGAGAGGTATTCCTGTGCGGACCAGATCCCTTGATGGACTGGAGCAAGAACGCGCTTCGTGAGCTCGGCGTCAACGAATCCAAACTGCATCAAGAGCAATTTGCTTTCTGATAGTATGCATTGATCAAGACGGAGATAACGTGAGAATTTATGGCGATGGATATATGCAGTGAGACGATTAGGGTAGTCCAGTTTTAATCTCATGCTCAAGCCCGCTCGAGGACCAGCACCGACATGCTTAGGTTCAGACCTAACTTAAGTGCCAGTCTGCTCGCAGCGGATTGTCTGACTTTCCCCAAATTGCAGCCAATTAGCTGGTGCAGAGAAACTGATGCTCTCGCTCGAGGTTTTGAGCATGACGTAGGCGCATGATCAAGAAAGTAACCAATGGTGCGCTGATGAAACGAATTTTGCTTTGGATCGCGATGGTCCCAAGAAAATGCTCTACAACCGCTTTGTGTGTTGGGCAGAGCATGAGATATGGGAAGACAGCTTCAGCGCATTGGCTGGGGCCGAGGATGCACCTGACCGACTGTTTATCGACAGTAGCTGCATCAAGGTCGACCGGACAGCCGGAGGCGCAAAGTTGAACGCAGGTTCTGCCGCTTCAAGGACTGGCGCAGGGTTGCCACACGCTTCGACCGAAAAATCGAAAAACTTCATGGGCACCATCGCCATAGCGGCTGCCGTCATCTGGTGGCTCAAATGAGTCTGGACCCTAATTCGACCAACCCTAACGTCTGCCGTTAGGATATTGTGATCGCAAAGGCCTATGCTAAGCTTTCTACTGTTCGACGCATGAGCTATGTGAACCCCTGATTGGGAGATTGTTTGTGGCAAGACCAGTTCGAAAATTTGTGGATGGCAAGCGCGGTCAGATACACCTGCGCGTTGCACATCCGACCCAGACAAATAAACGACCGTTGGCTTGCTTGCATATGAGCCCTAAATCGGGTCGGATTTTTGCCAATTTCATGGAGCAAGCGTCCAATGACCGTATTGTCATGGCGCACGACTATCCGGGCTTTGGAGAATCCGATCCTCCACCGGCTGTTCCGCCCGTATCCATCGAAGACTACGCGCAGAGCCTTTGGGAAGCTGTCGATGCGCTCAATCTGGAAAGCATCGATATAGTGGGTTATCATACCGGTTCTGAAGTCGCAGCAGAAGCGGCGCATCAAAGACCCGATCAAGTCGGCGGCATTGTAATGATCTCAGCTCCGGTTTTTTCTTCGGACGAACTCAGGCAGATGGAAGAAACCTTTAAACACATTCCCCTGGACATAGAGGGCACAAGGTTTCGAACAATGTGGGAAAACGTGGTTCATCATCGCGGTCCGGGTACAGGATTGGAATCTATGGCAATGTCATTTGCCGAGAATCTACGCGTCGGAGAAAATTATGAATGGGGGCATCGGGCGGCATTCGAATATGCAAGCAGATTCCCTGATATAGTAGCTGGTCTCGCGCATCGCATAACTGTTTTGGTGCCGGGCGATGAATTGGCGGAATATTCACCGCGTATTGGTCCATATCTCACCAACGGAACAATAATTGACCACCAGGAATGGGGGCACGGTTTTCTGGATGCGCATACTGAAGCAGCAGTGGCAGCTGTGAAATTGGCATTGGACTAAAGATGACCGCTGTCCTTTAACGTCCGCTCCTAGGAACTAAGATCTCGGATGCGAAGGTCTCGGATTGGGGCGCAAAGCGGACACTAGCGTTATGGCAGCCATATCCCGAAAGCGGACGTTTACAATCACATCAACCGTTTTTTGAAATCGTCCGGCGACTCATCCATTCGTCCTTGCTGATCCAATACAAAGCGACCTCGACCGGCCTTCTTTTTTTGTGGTTTTCGCCGTTACACTCTTTGTTCGCGACATGCCTATGCGTCAAAGTCGTGTTACGATGGTTGCCCTAGTAATCTTTATTTCGGGTTCATCTAGTGATTTTAATCAGATGCCGTAGCGTTTTTTGATATAGGCGAGCACGGCATTACGGCGATTGCCTTTGATCTCAAAGCGACCAGCGCGCACGGCCTGAGCAACTTCAGGCGCTGTTTCACGATTGAGCTTGTTATGATACTCACAGCTTTTGCAGGTAATGTACCGGCGCACTTGCGCGCGGCCTTGGACGATCAGACGATCCTCATTTGAGATGCGGCTGTTGGTACCTCGCTTGACTTGCGTACCCCAATCGTTCCCAGCGGTACCGCGGCCAGTCGATCCCGAAGCAAAAGCCGCAGTAGAACTGGCAAATAACGCTAATAATGTGGCAGAAATCAATACTCTCTTCATCGGTTTTAATCTTTCCATACGAACAAAACTTCGCTTTCTTGCGCTCGCGACTTTGCTGACAAGATATTGAGTACCGGAAATTTGGTATCGATGGAAGAGTAATGTGACCGAAGAATAATGTGACCGATTGCTACTTTCGCGCGTGTGAACGATGGTCCGCTATGCCGGTTTCTTGTGACCATCATCCTGTTTCCCCCCCTCGTCTGCGTGAATTTCAGTCCATAAAGAAATGACATCCATTCGTCACCAATGTCTACTATTGTGTCCATAACAGACATAAGCGCAGTGACCGCAATATCCCGAAAGTTGGTAATGCAGCACTAATATTGGCAGTGCGAATATCGGTTAACAATGTCACGAGGCGAAACTGAATGCAGCTATTCTGGAAAACCCCTCTTATTGGTCCGAGCATATTCGCTGTCTGGGAAATTGACGCCCAGCGGAAATACCGGTTGACAAAAGACGCGATCGAGCGAGCGGATAGGTTGCTTGAGATTGGCTCAGGCCCCGGCAGCGTTGTAAAGGTTTTTCGTGAACAAGGGCTGGATGTGACCGCGCTAGATATAGCCGACAACAGTATTACGGATGACTTGAAGCCGACCATATATGATGGCGATATCATGCCATTTGCGGACCGGTCATTTGATATCGCTTTGCTCCTGACTGTGTTGCACCATACGGCTGAGCCGGACAACATCCTGCGGGAAGCCGGGCGTGTTTCAAAAAGATTGATGATTATGGAAGATGTCTATGACACTCCATTCCAGGCCGCTTATACCAAGCTAACGGACAAGATTACCAATATGGAATTTATCGGTCATCCCCACAGCAACCGGTCACATGCCGAATGGCTGGAAACTTTTGACCGGATGGGATTCACCCTTCACCACAGCGAAATCCATAGATTAGCAAAATTTTACCAGCAGGCGGTCTATATCGTCGACACAGAATGAAAAAGCGCGGCGGCGATACTCGCATCTGATCATTTTTTGGCGCATAGCAACGCTTGCTGGCTTTGGGACGAATATTGGTCATACATTCCGAATACATCACATAATTATTCCGCAAGGCTCGACATGAAACATCGCTATATCGCCCTATTATCCCTTCTCGTTTCTGCGCCCGCACAGGCGGCAGATTTTGATCATTCCAGTTGGAATGCGCTTTTGGCCGATAATGTTGAAATGGTGCCGGACGGCAGTTCCTCAACTGTAAACTATGCGGAATTTGAGGAAGATCGTGCCGCGCTGAAATCCTATCTGGATGCGATGGCACAGGTCAGCCGTGCGGAGTTTGATAGCTGGCCGAAACCGGATCAACTCGCTTTCCTGATCAATGCCTATAACGCCTGGACGGTTGAATTAATTCTTACGCAATATCCCGATTTGGTGTCGATCAAGGAACTGGGATCATTAACTCAGTCACCCTGGCAAAAGTCCTTTATTCCGCTCTTGGATGAGACAGTATCTCTGGACAATATCGAGCATGACATGATCCGCGGCAGCGGACTATACAATGACCCACGCATCCATTTTGGCGTGAACTGTGCAAGCATTGGTTGCCCGGCCTTGCTCAACGAAGCATTTGTTGGAAGCAAGTTGGAACAACAATTGGAGATGATGACCCAGGGTTTTTTGAGCGACCGCACTCGCAACCGGCTTGAGGATGGAACTCTCGCTGTGTCGAGCATCTTCAACTGGTATGGCGGTGATTTCGAACAAGGCTGGCGCGGTGCCGAAACGCTGGACGAATTTTTTGCGCTTTATGCCGATAGCCTCGGATTGTCCGCAGCTGAAGTCGAAGCGCTTGATGGTGGTGATATGGAAATTACATTTCTGGAATACGACTGGCGGCTCAATGACAACAAAGGACCCGGCATCGCCGAGAACTCCAACTTTATCTCACCCCTATGGCTGATAAGATCGAACCCTGTTTTGGGGTTCGCTGCCGGTGGTGCTCTTCTGGTCATAATTGGCGGAATCGTAATGATTGTCCGTCGCCGTCGCGGGAAGAAAACAGCCTAAGCTTAACGGAAGAACGCTTCCCGTCCGATCACATATAATATTTTGTTCCCGGCGAGCAGCACGCCGCGTACCGTACCGGATATTTTCGATACGCCGATACGGCGGCGGTAATTGGCCGGACGTTCGGCTACGCGCAGATCGTGTTGTACGGCTTTGACCTGCATCTCAATGGTCCAACCAAAGTCCCGGTCTGCCATATTCAGGCGATCAAGCGCATCGGCACGAATGGCACGAAACGGACCGAGATCGGTCATTCTCTCACCCCAAATCAGCCATACCAGCCGAGTCGCCAGCGAATTACCAAATTGCTGCGGAAGGGTCATGGCGCCTGTCTGCTTTTGCCCCAAAGCCCGTGATCCGATGACCAGATCAGCCGTGCCGTCTATCAACGGTGCGATCAAACCCGGTCCTTCTTCCGGCACATCTGCACCGTCACCGTCCATGAACAGGAATATATTCGTGTCTGCCGGTGCGGCGGCTATTCCCGCCAAACATGCAGCGCCATAGCCGCGCTTCGGTTCGCTTACAATTTTCGCTCCGACGGCCAAAGCCTGTTTGATGGTGCGGTCCGTAGAGCCATTGTCAGCGACAATGATGCACGGCGGCGCAGACCAGTTTTGCGTCTTAATGCCATGAACAACATATCCGATTGAATTTTCCTCGTTCAGTGCCGGGATGATGACTGCAACCTGGGGCTGCGCTATTGGTGTGCGTAAAGTCTCTGCCGGATCGCCGGCTTTCTTTTCTCTTTGATAACACCAATAATCCCAGAAAATAGCAGCCAGCAATATGATGATCTGAGCCACCCAGGCCATCCAGTGCACTTCAAAATCCCTCAGCGCCGGGTTTTCAAGGTTAAGCCCCGTCAGATAGCTGAGCGGCAATGCGACTGCCGCCGCGAAAGGCCAGACCATGCGGCTTTTTGTCGCAAACGGTAATATCCACAATAGATACCAGGCGTTCACCGCGGGTGCGAACAGCAGAATAATGCCGAATATCATCGCTATCGGTGCAACTTCTAAACTGCGGGTTCGGGCATGTAGGACCATGATGATACCAATACCGATCAATGCAGCGCTCAGCCTTGCTATCGAGGAAGGTAGCAGGGTATCAAGCAACGCAAAGCCCATGGGGTTATAATACCAATCAGCCGCGAAAACGCCGGTTGTTTCGAATCCTGCACCCTGTCCCTGGATCAGGAAGATGCCATAGATAACCGCCGATGTTGCGATAGCCGATGCCACGGCCCGCCATCCCATTCGCAAAAGCAGGGGCCAAAGGGCGAGCGCAACAATTTTGGCACCTGCGGCTAATCCGAAGAATAAGCCAGCGGCCAGCGGATAACGCTTTGCCAATAATATTCCCGCCAGCAGCAACATTGCCATTATGCCGTCGGGATGAATGTGAATGATTGTTTCTGCCAATACCAAAGGGCACCAAGCATATAGTGCTGCTTTTTCAGGACTGGTCCAACGTAGCAGCAACGCCACAAGGATCAAGTTGATGACAGCAAAAAATATCCGCAACCCCATCGGATCCGTGCCAGCGGACAGATAGGCCAGCGAGAATATAAATTGCAACGTTGGGCCGTAAATTGTCGACAAATGCGGATTGTTCACTCCATCCAGGGTCAGCGCAAGCCTGCTATCGGGGAGTGTGTTTCCAAAAAATTCGGCCGGCGCAACACCATAAGGTGTACCCGATATTATCGACCTCCAGCCATCCCAAATGAACCGGAAATAGTCATCTTCAAAGGCTGCAAAGCCAAAGATCGCCATGATATGAAGGATCAGGGCAACGCTGAATACCGTTCGGACCGTCAGTACCGTTGATCGCCAGATGCCGATGAAAACGACCAAGTTACCAAGGCTCAGCAACGCAACATAGGGTAGGACAGGGCTGTCATCGCTTTGCGATAACAACACAAGCCCGGCGGTGGCCGCAATTGCCGCCACCGCCGTCAAAATAGTGGAAAATCCCATCGATATGCCGTTAGACCGGGCGACAGTTGACTGTTGGCTCAAGGGATGATGCTATAACGTTCCGACATATAATAGAGTACGGCTTGTCGCTGCTTGGCCTTCAGATTAAACTCGCCAGCCTTTACCCTAGCGGCGACTGCGCGCGCGGTTTTACCATCGGTAAAGCCGCCCTTATACTCGCACTTCTTGCAAGTAATACGCTTATTGAACGCTCTTTTGCCTTTGCTAAACGCCGCTGCACGAGGATCGCGTGGTTGAGACGCGCCAAATCCGTCACCGCCACTATAACCGCCGCTAGACGCCAATGCCGGTGCCGCAACCATCACAGATGCTGTTGCCAATATTAAGCACAGCTTTTTCATATTGCACTCCTAAATTTTCTGTCTGGGTTTTGAACCCTCGGTATAATTTTGGAGAAGCGTAGCATTTATTATCTTATCGGTATAGCAAGGCCATATCCCTTTCTATTTCAGAATATGCGCTGGAGTACAGAACATGTTATGTCCGATACGCTCCTTCGTTTGCGGCAGCACAATCAAGATGAGCCACCTCGGCAAATTGGCTTTCTATTCCGTCATGGACTTTCGCAAGGCCGCCATCATCGCTGGCGAATAGCATATAACCCGCCGCAATTAACGGACTGCAAAGCAGCAACGCGATTAAAACTTTTGCTTTCCAATTCATTCCGCAATCCTAGGTTTTGGGTCCAAAAGGGCGTAGCATGTAGTCGCGTAGCGTAGCGACTGGCGGATATCCATCAATGCCAGTCTTTGGAAATTCTCCATCTTTCGGCATATATTGTGTGCCAAATATGCGGTCAAAAAATGAAAAAAAGGACGCATAGTTTTTACCAATATGGCGGACATCACGTGTATGATGCTGATGATGGTAAACATTGTCAGCAACAACATGACGCAAGGGCGCAGGAAATGACAGCGCCGGGGCATCAGAATGCATGTAATAATTGGATATGAGGTAAAATGTCGTCACCAGCATGATATGCTGCTGCGGAGCGTCGATCAAAAGTACCAGCGGCGTGGTGATCAGCAATATGTAGATTACATCCTGCCCGAAATGGGAATAGCTGCGGGCCGCATTTAAGTCTTCAATCTGATGATGGATGGCGTGAAAGCGCCACAGGAAATCATAGTGATGCAACGCACGATGCAGCCAATATTCCATCAAGCCCAACAACAAAAGATAAGCTAGCGGAAAAGCGACAAGCACAGGTCCTAGATCACCGGCCGCAAATAGCGGTTGTACGCCCAATGACCTCAGCAAGCTAAATTCTGCCGCTTGAACCAATATAGAAATCGCTAACGCCGTCACACTATAGATCAAGCCATCGCGATATCGGGCGCGAAAATCGGAAAAGCGCAATTGTCGCCATTCGATGATGACAAAAAGCCCAGCCACCGCCAAAAAGGTAAAGATACCGTTGGTCAAAGCCACAATCGTGTTCGCGGCCAGCGACCCAATTTCCATATCTTGTAACGAAAGCCCCAGTCGTTGCTGTATCCAACCGGCAATATAGAGCAACAGTTCCGCAGCTATCAGCAGTACTGTAAAGGTTGCAATGAAGTGCCAATAGCCACGTTGTTCGAGCTGCTTGCTGGCAATGTTCGGAATCTTCACTATCGCTCCACCGTCGATCTATTCTAGAAATTGAGGGTCGTATAAGATGCTGTTCAGTCGAAAGTCCAATCACGTTACAGCGTGTTAGTTTTTTGCCTCTTATGCCACTTATTTTGTTTTTAAAGGCCTGCAACTTTATGCCTACTTTCGGCGATTGGAGAAATAGCTGTCAACAAGAACGTTGGGTTTTCAGCGGACGTAGAATGAACGGATTTCTAACGTCCGCTTTTGCGCCCAATGCGGACATTGGACCTTGCCTTACTAATCCATCTCGGTGCAATGAACGGACATGACTTTGCAAGCAGACGTATATTGGTCGTTCCGATCACCCTATAGCTATCTCGCGACCCGCCGTTATGTTGCGCTGACCCAGGAATATGATCTCGCGATCAATCAGCGTTTCGTCTATCCGCTGGCAATCCGTGAACCCGATTTCTTCGAGAAAAACCATCCCAATTGGCTGGCTTATACATTTCGCGATATTTTCCGCGTGGCACAGTTTATGGATATTCCGATGGCGCCGCCCAATCCCGATCCGATTGTGCAGGACATCGCTACTCGCAAGATTGCTGATGAACAGCCGCACATCTTTCTGCTCACGCGGATGGGGCAGGCGGCGGCGCGGCGTGGTAAGGGGCTGGAATTTGCGGATGAAGTATCGCGCCTGATCTGGGGCGGTGTGCAGGGCTGGAATGAAGGCGATCATCTGGAACTGGCGGCAGAGCGGGCCGGGCTTGATCTGCCCGAGTTGAAAGCCGAAGCCGAGACGCATGCAGAAGCTCTGGACAGCGAGATTGCTGCGAACCAGAATGCACTGGAAGCCGCAGGCCATTGGGGGGTGCCAACTTTGGTATTCGACGGCGAGCCATTTTTCGGACAAGATAGGATTGAATTGGCAGTCTGGCGGATGAAGCAAAATGGCTTAGCCAAGCGCTGATATTTGCGCTTTCCTAGCTCATCAAAAACGCTTAACTTGAACGGATGGAAAAACGGCCCTCTGCTTCCCGTCGGTTCAACGGCCATGATGTTCGCAGCAATCGAATTTCCCTCTCATATCGCGTATTTCTTGTAGGGTTTTCAGGATCATAATTTGACTGGGACGAAAGGAGAAACTCTGGGAATGGAAGGAACATTGACTGGCGGCTGTCTCTGCGGAGCGGTTCGCTACGCGCTTAAACCCGGATTCAGGATGCGGCCCTATGCTTGCCATTGCACGGATTGCCAGCGGCGAACCGGAAGTGCTTTCAGCCTGCACATGGGTATCATGGCGAACGACCTGACTATTGAGGGCGAGTTAAATGAGGGGACATTTGTGCAGCCCAGTGGAGCGATCAGCACCATTGCTGGCTGTGCGAAATGCATGAGCCGCATTTATGCCGCCCACGACAAAAGACCGGGTCTGGCAAGTATCCGTGTCGGCACTCTCGATAATAGCAAGGATGTAAGCCCCGCAGCGCATTTTTGGATTTCGAGCAAGCAGCCGTGGATCGTTATTCCCGAAGGCGTACCAACCCTTGAAACCCAGCCGCAGTCCAGCGAAGAGTGGCTGCAATATGTCGGTCCCGAATGACTGACACGCATACCGGAGGCTGCCAGTGCGGCGCTGTGCGCTATTCCATCGGCGACACGTTACCACCTGCTTATGCGTGCCATTGCGGGGAATGCAAGAAGCAGAGCGCAAGCGCTTTTTCAATGTCTATTCCCATGACATATGATGTCTTAACGGTGACTGGCTCACCAGAGGTTTTTGAAACTACTGCGCATAGTGGAAAACAGAAACATAATTATTTCTGCGGGGATTGCGGAACCCGGCTGTGGCATAGCGGGAGTAATCCGCCGACGGCCATCACTCTTAAAGTCGGCACTTTGGATGGTTCGGCAGATATCGCACCGGTCGGCCATCTCTGGGTTTCTAAAAAGCAGGCTGGAATCACGCTGGATCCGCAAACGGACCAGCATCAGACTCAGCCAGATGATGTTAGCGCCTGGCGCAATAAGTTGGGACAATGATTGTGGATGTAAAGAGTTGGGACTTCTCCTCGTTTGATGGTGTAACACTGAAGATACATGAAGCGGGGCAGGGACGCGCTATCATTCTGCTTCACGGGCTTTTCTCCAATGCGGAAACCAACTGGATCAAATTTGGTCATGCAGGAGTTTTGGCGGAAGCGGGTTTCCGGGTGATCATGCCCGATCTGCGCGCGCATGGGCAAAGTGACGCACCGCATGAAGCTCACGCTTATCCGCAGGATGTACTGATCAAGGATGCATTGGCGCTGATCGAATATCTCGATCTGCAAGACTATGACCTAGGCGGTTTCTCACTGGGTGCCCGAACGACCGCGAAACTGCTCACAACTGACATTGCACCTGGAAAAGCAATCCTTGCGGGCATGGGGCTGGAAGGCCTGGCTGGCTGGGATCGTCGGCAGGGCTTTTTTTTGAAAGCTATAGAGCTTCGCGATACGGCTAAACGCGGTGATCCGCACTGGTTGGCAATCCAGTTCATGAAAAGCCAAAAAGTTGATACGGTGGCTGCGGCGCATTTGCTCAAGACATTCTCGGATATGCAGCCGGACGCGATAGAGACAATCACGACACCGACGCTGGTGCTTTGCGGATCGGAAGATCGCGATAATGGCAATCCCGAGGCGCTGGCCGATCTGTTGCCGCATGGGCATCATGTCGCGGTTCCAGGTACGCACATGAGCAGTGTGACAAAGCCGGAAATGGCGCGGGAGATGTTGCGGTTTTTGAGCGTGGATCAAAAAGGGAGTGAATGAAAGATGCCGGGATATATTAGTTGGCGCAATTTCTGGATTTTCTGGCTGGGCGGCATCGCATTGTTCCTGGTTGTGGTGGTGACCGGCGGGCCGTTGATCACAGACACAGCTCCTGCCGGAATATTGGATCATCAAAGCGCGGCGACGGCCGAACGGGTTGATGCCATTCAGCTAAGCTGGGCAGAGGCAGGGAAGATGAACTACGCCAAATGGTCCATGATCGGTGATCTTGTGTTCATCGGTCTTTTTACCATCGGCGGAATATTGGGCGGGCGGCTAATCTGGCAGGAGGCACAGTCTCCGTCGCTCAAGAAGCTGGGCCTGTTCATGGTGCTCACCTATTTCCTGTTCGGGCTGTTCGACTATGTCGAGACCCTGAGTCAGATCACGCAACTCTTGCAGGCAAAAGGCAGTGACACGCTGGCCAGTATCGCTGCTTTTGCACGCCCGCCGAAAATTGCAACCTGGATCATCGGGACGGTCGGTATGATCGTCGCATTGATCTGGCGATACCGCGAACGACGCGCTTGACGATCCCGTGAGAAAGTTTCAATTCATACCAAAATAAAAGCACAGAGGATTAGCCATGAAAACAGCCGCTTCGATTATCGCCCTGGCCGCTATTGCCGTCAGCGCCCCCGTCCATGCCAAACATCACGAAGAAGGCGGGATGAAAGATAAAACCAATCCTACGTCAGAAGACGCTAAGAAATTCGTCGAAGAAACCGAGAAAAAGATGTTTGATTTCTCGGTCGATGCCGGTCGGATTTACTGGATTAACGCAACCTATATCACTGAAGATACCGATGCCTTGGCAGCTAAGGTCGGTGCCGAGGGAACGACAATGTCGGTTCAGGCTGCGATCGATGCTGCGAAATATAACGATGTTCAGGGTCTTGATGCGGTGACCACTCGCAAACTCAACAAATTGCGCGGCGGTATTGTGCTTCCCGCCCCAACTACCGAAGGCGCTTCAACGGAACTGAATACCATCGCGACCAAGCTGAACTCAGCCTATGGTAAGGGGAAGGGGACCTTGAACGGCGAGGAAATTAACGGTTCTGATATCGAAGCCGCGATGGGTACCAACCGCAATCCGGATGAGCTATCCGAAATGTGGGCAAGCTGGCACAGTAATGTCGGCGCGCCGATGAAGGATGACTATGCCCGCATGGTTGAGATTGCCAATGAAGGAGCGAAGGAACTCGGCTTTGCCGATGTCGGGGCGATGTGGCGCTCCGGCTATGACATGCCGGCCGATGATTTCGCCAAGTTGACTGACAAGCTGTGGAGTCAGGTCAAGCCGCTTTATGACGAACTACATTGTTATACGCGGGACAAGCTCAATGCAAAATATGGCGACGAAGTCCAGGCGAAAACCGGACCAATACGTGCAGATCTGCTTGGCAATATGTGGGCGCAGGAATGGGGCAATATCTATGAAATTGTGGCTCCAGAGGGGGCTGGTGACATTGGTTTCGATACCACGGAATTGCTGACATCAAAGGGCTATGACGCGATGAAGATGGTCAAAGCGGGTGAGGGGTTCTTCTCATCCCTTGGTTTTGATCCTCTGCCTGACACGTTCTACGCAAGATCCCAGTTTACAAAGCCAGCAGACCGGGAAGTGGTATGTCACGCCAGCGCTTGGGATATCGACAATGTTGACGATATCCGGATCAAAATGTGCATCAAGGTCAATGGCGATGATTTTGTGACTATCCATCACGAGCTGGGTCACAACTATTATCAACGCGCTTATAACAAGCAAAGCTATCTGCATCTCGACGGTGCCAATGACGGTTTCCATGAAGCCATTGGTGATATGATCGCGCTGTCAATCACACCGGAATATCTGGTGCAGGTCGGCTTGCTGGATGCCGAGAAGGTACCAAGCGCAGACAAGGACGTCGGGCTGCTGTTGCGTCAGGCGATGGACAAGGTCGCATTCCTTCCCTTTGGTCTGTTGGTAGACAAATGGCGCTGGCAGGTTTTCTCCGGAGACATAAAACCCGCAGAATATACGCAGGCATGGCATGATCTGAAGCAGCAATATCAGGGTATCACGCCACCTGTCGATCGGCCCGCTGACGCGTTTGATCCGGGTGCGAAATATCATATCCCAGGCAATACGCCATATTCACGCTATTTTCTGGCGCGCATCCTGCAGTTTCAATTTTACAAAGCGGCCTGCGATGCAGCGAGTTGGGAAGGACCGCTGCATCGCTGCTCTTTCTATGGAAACAAAGAAGTCGGCGCGCGTTTGAATGCGATGCTGGAACTCGGCGCGTCCAAGCCTTGGCCAGATGCTCTGGAGGCTTTTACCGGTACGCGCGAAATGGATGGGTCCGCAATGATCAGCTATTTTGAGCCGTTGATGGATTGGCTGAAAGAAGAGAATAAGGGCAAATCCTGCGGGTGGTAGGCATTAAAAAACCGGCGGGAAATTTTCGCTCCCGCCGGTTTCTTCAAAATTTGTATCGCGTTAAAGCTGATCGAGCATATAGTCGGCGGCGCTGACTTTGAAGTCGCCCGGTGCCTCGACATTCAATTCTTCAACCACACCGTCGTTGACAATCATGGAGAAACGCTGACCACGGGTGCCGAGACCAAAACCGGAACCGTCCATCTCAAGGCCAACGGCTTTGGCGAAATCGCCATTGCCATCGGCGAGCATGGTGACGTCTTCGGAGCCGGCATCCTTGTTCCAGGCGCCGAGAACAAACGCATCATTGACTGCGGTGCAGGCAATTTCATCGACGCCCTTGGCTTTCAGCTCGGCGGCTTTTTCAACATAGCCCGGCAGATGCTTGGCCGAACAGGTTGGCGTGTAAGCACCAGGAACAGAAAATAATGCGACCTTTTTGCCTGCGAAATATTCGGAGGAGCTGACCTGCTCCGGGCCGTTTTCGGTTGCCTTGACCAGGTTTACTTCTGGAATTTTGTCGCCTTTGTTGATCATATTATCGTTCCTTTTGTGTTTCGGCAGAGAGTCTGCGAGTCCTATCCATTTGTGGTGACAGCATCATGAAATTGCAAGCAATGGAATGATAATGCTCCGTTTATCGAATTTACCATGGGCAGAACATCGCAAGTGACTTATGCTGTGGTCATGGAAGATGCTGTTTATTTCTCCGGCCAGTTTCTGCTGGCAACGCCGGGTATGGCCGATCCGCGATTTTCTCGTTCGATCATCGCCATCTGTTCTCATGACGAGAACGGTGCGCTGGGAATAAATATTGGCGAGATATCAACTGATATCAGTTTCCATGGGATATTGGAGCAATTTGACATTGAACCCGAACAACTCGACGATCGCAACGTCTTCGTTGGCGGACCAGTTGAGGTGCATCGCGGTTTCATTCTTCACAGCCTCGATTTCAACCTATCAGACACTTTGCAAGTTGGTCAGCGCTGGGGGTTGAGCAGTTCGCTCGATATCCTGGGCGCGATCGCCAAAGACCGGGGTCCCGAAAAATGGATTGCTGCGCTCGGCTATTCCGGTTGGGGTGCGGGGCAACTGGAGCATGAATTGACCCAGAACGGATGGTCGGTCACTCCGGGAGAATCGGAATGGCTTTACGAGACCAGTGCGAAAGACAAATGGGAAATGGCCTGGCAATCGCAAGGAATCGACCCCAATAAACTATCCGGGCAGTTTGGGAGCGCGTGAAATTCCGGCGCAATTGATGTTTATTGAGTGAAATTGGTTACTTGAATGCTGAATATCGCTTAACCAATGCCCTTAGAATTTCTCTAAGCCAGAAAGAACAGTTTCATAGTCCTCAATGGGAATAGGGGATTATGGGGAATGTCTAAATTTAAGAAATTGATGCTGGTCGGCATAATTGGAAGCATAACAATGGCTGGATCGGCGCAAGCGGCTTGCTGGGCGCCGGCGGCGGTCGATGCCGCTCATGTTCGGGACTTGCAGTCCCGCCTGATGGTTGCGGCACTGCGTTGTGCGAAATCGGAGCATGACGTCCTGCCACATTATAACCGCTTCGTGCGCGACAAGAAGCCGTTATTGAAACTGGGCAATGGAATATTGCGCGGCCATTTCGCCAAAGGCCGGAACAAGAAACAGGCCATGCAGCATTATGATCGCTATGCGGTATCCTTGGCCAACAAATATGGTGCCGGCTCCGGTGATTTGTCCGAGTGCAAGGCGATGAAAGAGCTAGCAAATTCGGCGGCAGATACAGACAGCAAACTTTCATCGCTGGTGAATATCTCGCAATTCCACGGTTTAACACCGAACCTGCCAGGCGGCCGTTGTGGGATTGTTATCGCATCGACCGAAAATTGATAACTAAATTACAAATATAAAGACATCTTTATATTTGCTTCCAAAGCCGCATGAAGCTAAGGAATGATGCAACTGCCGCCCGGGATTTCTGGTGCGGCAATTCGTCTTTCAAGGAGAATGATTGTGGCTACCGCAGCAGATACAGCGAACCAGGACTATGTGATCAAGGATATTTCTCTGGCCGATTTCGGGCGCAAGGAAATTGAGATTGCCGAAACTGAAATGCCAGGCCTGATGGCTTTGCGTGAAGAATTTGGTGCCGAGCAACCTTTGAAAGGCGCCCGGATTACCGGTTCACTGCATATGACAATTCAAACCGCGGTGTTGATAGAGACGCTGTTGGCGCTGGGCGCGACGGTGCGTTGGGCTTCTTGCAACATATACTCAACGCAGGACCATGCCGCTGCTGCAATTGCTGCGGGTGGTACGCCAGTATTCGCCATTAAAGGCGAGACACTCGAAGAATATTGGTCTTATGTAGTGCGCATCTTTGACTGGGGACCTGAAGAAACCTGTAATCTGATCCTCGACGATGGCGGCGACGCCACCATGTTCGCGCTTTGGGGGGCACGCGTGGAAGCTGGTGAAGAGCTGTTCACGCCAGAAAATGAAGAAGAGGAAGTTTTCGTTGCTACACTGAAGCGCTTTCTGGCCGAACGACCAGGTTATCTGACCAAGACTGTCGATACGATCAAAGGCGTTTCGGAAGAAACCACCACCGGTGTCCACCGTCTCTATGACCTCGCCAAGCAAGGCAAACTGCCTTTCCCGGCGATCAATGTGAACGACAGTGTGACCAAGTCGAAATTCGATAACCTTTACGGCTGCAAAGAGTCGCTGGTTGACGCTGTGCGTCGGGCCACTGATGTAATGCTGGCCGGTAAAGTCGCCTGTGTCGCTGGCTTTGGTGATGTTGGCAAAGGTTCAGCTGACTCGCTCCGCAATGGCGGAGCGCGGGTTATCGTGACCGAAGTCGATCCCATTTGTGCCCTGCAGGCTTCGATGGAAGGCTATGAAGTCGTCACCATGGAAGAAGCAACAAAACGCGCTGATATCTTCGTGACCGCGACAGGCAATAAAGATGTGATCACCGTCGACCACATGCGTGACATGAAAGACCGCGCGATTGTTTGTAATATCGGCCACTTCGACAGCGAGATCCAGATTGCTGGTCTGCAGAATATGAAATGGAACGAAATCAAACCACAGGTTGATGAAGTTGAATTTCCTGATGGCAAGAAGCTCATCATTCTGGCGCAGGGACGTTTGGTCAACCTGGGTTGTGCAACCGGTCATCCGAGCTTCGTGATGTCAGCCAGCTTTACGAACCAGGTTATGGCTCAGATTGAATTGTGGCTGCGCCCTGAGCAGTATAAGAATGACGTTTATGTCCTGCCGAAGCATCTCGACGAGAAAGTGGCTGAGCTACATCTCGCGAAATTGGGCGTGCAACTGACGAAATTGTCTCAGGAACAGGCCGAATATATCGGTGTGACACCGGAAGGCCCGTTCAAGCCTGATCACTATCGTTACTAATGCAATAACCGGATGGGCCTGACGGCTCATCCGGATTTCTTTAAGCTTAGCGTGCGGTAAAGCGCGTTTTGTCTTTGCCCGGTTTTTTGGGGAAGCTAGGCCATTTGTTCTGGGCCATGCTGCGCAAACTTGCTGATGCGATGCCTGCTTGCTTTTCATACATCCAATAGTTCCGCATGATGATCGAAACATAGCCACGTGTCTCGACGTAGGGAATGCTCTCCATGTAGAGCAATGGATCGCCATTATCCCGGATCTCATTGTTCCAGCGCTGAACCGACCCTGGCCCGGCATTATAGGCCGCAGCGACCTTTGGCAGTTTGCCATCCGTGATCGAGGATTCACTCAGATATTCGAGATAGGATTGCCCATATTCAAGATTGGTTGATGGCTTAAACAGCTGGGTCTTCTCAAATCTTTTTCCATTGGCGCGTGCGATATCGCCAGCGGTTCCGGGACGCACTTGCATCAGACCGATAGCATTGGCTGGACTTACCGCTTTGCTGCGAAAGGCTGATTCCTGCAGAGTATGCGCATAGACTAGAGCAGGATCCACGCGCCATCCGCCATCAGGTTTCCATTTCGGTGCAGGAAAACGGGATTGCGCATCAGGTTTAAAACCGCGAGGCGCGTGATGCGCCAGCCACAATTGTGTCCGCGGCAGGTTTAATTCACGCGCGAGTTTCAGCAGAGCAGCATGGTCACCGGAATTGCCGATCCGGGCCTGGTGCCGCAATACTTCGTCAGCAAGACCTTCTTCACCAATTTCGACCAGAGCAATGGCAGATTTGACATTGTCATGTCGTTCCAATGCTTTCCAATCACCTTTCGCAAAACCGGCGCTGGATTTTGACTTTGCAATATCCATGCCCAAGGTTTGTGCGGATAGAAGGCCATAAAAGCTGTCACTACGTTTGGCGGCAGTTTGCAGCTTACCCTGTGCTTTTTGCGGTTGACCACAAACAATATCAGAGCGTGCTCCCCAATAAAGGCCGGCAGCCTGCAGGTCCGAATTGGCCGCACGACGACCCACATTATCAAAGGCCGCGCTGGCTGTTTGACAGTCATTCAGTCGCCAAGAGGAAAGTCCTGCGACCCAATCAGCGTGAACGACCCAAGGGCCACTTCCTTTTTGAGCTTTTTGCGCCATGCGCTGAGCAGAACTGTCATCATTTTCGATATAATAGGACCATGCAATCCGCTGTTCGAGTTCGGTGCGAGCGTCAATTGACAAAACGTCATTTGCTTCAAAAAGAAGGGCTTCCGCCGATTGCGGGCTATCATTCTTGATGAAGCCCAGGATACGGCCGCGAATGGCATTGGCCGCACTGTCTGACTTTATGGCATTCGGTTTTTTGCGGATCGGTAGTCCCGGAACATAAGACAGATTGCGACGTTGCGGTAGATCGGGAAGCAGCTGCGCACCACGTTTCTTTGCCAATCGTCCGAGTTGAGCAGCTTGTGGAATATGAGGCGCTTCACCGACCAGAACAAGCAATGGCCCCAGTTCTGCACGTGGAGAATTGGCTGCCAGAAAATACTCGGCTTTTGCGATGGATTTCAATGGGCCATTTGGCGCATTGTCGATCAGATTTTTGGCGGTATCCCATTGGTTGCCGCCCATCGCTTTAAAAAGTGCCCGGTAATGTTCTGACTGTTTGCGCTTCAATTGCGAAGGAATATCCTTTGCTACCGAGGAGCTTTTGAACAAAACCGCCCCACCATCCTGCGCGATCACCGGAGAGAGTGGAAGAGATACGAGAGCAGATGTGAGGGCAATTTTCAATTTTGCCGGGAACTGTTTTTTCACTACGCTTAAATCCTTGTCAGCAATTGCAAATCTTTCCACGCCTCCGCTTTGAATTCCGGTCTTTCGACTAAAATCCGCGGATGAAAGGTCGCGATCGCCTCTGTTTTGGATGAAATATGGTTAACAAATAGTTTATTTTTACGCGCCGCAAGCAAATTTTCGTTGAAAAACAGCTGGGAGGGCGTGTCACCAAAGAATATGATTCTCTTGGGCTGGACCAGTCCGATATGATGCAACATTCGTTTCGTGAGCACATCATGATATTGGGAATCGATCCGACCATCATAGGACCGGGCCAGCGAGATGGATGCGGAATAGGTATTTTGCGAATCGCAGCCGATCGCCTTCAACATGTTGACCAATAATGCAGCACTTTTTTCGGAATAGAGAGAATTTTGCGCCAAACCGCTTTGCTCCGGCATTCCGACAATCGTCATAATTTCTGGCGCGATCACACCAGTAGGCAGAACAAGACTGCTCGACCATTGGGCTTCAACCAGGTTTTCCGGCATTGATAACCAGGTCAGGAACGTGTCGTGTTTTTTGGGGTAATCGGTATTGAAGTTCTGGTGTTCAGGGGCATTTTTTGCGGGCTGCGGCTTGCTTTCCGTAGGGGCAGCCTTGTCGATTGCTATGGGTTCTCTGAGCTTCGCCACCGGAGCCGTCTCTGCAAGAAGCGACGCTGGATTGCGGTTATAGTGCAAGTCAACACCCGCCAGGCTCCACCAGTCGCGAAGGCTTTTTATCTGCCGCGAAGACGTGTTTTCAGGATGTGCAGGTGTAGAAAAATTCATCTATGCATAGAGTCATGAGTTGACGAATTGGTCAATTGGCGGGCAAGCATGTTTCTGTCCAAAGGGTTGCCGTTTGCGGTAGGACGAATGTAAGAAATTTTTATCGAGTTGAATACAGGAAAAATGCGATGAGTGAACGAGAATCTATGCCTTATGACGTGGTCATTGTTGGTGGCGGGCCAGCGGGACTAAGCGCGGCTATCCGATTCAAACAATTGGCGGACGAAGCCGGCAAAGATCTCTCCGTGTGCATACTGGAAAAAGGCTCGGAAATTGGCGCGCACATATTGTCGGGCGCGGTCGTGGATCCCAAAGCACTTGATGAACTTTTGCCCAACTGGCGTGAAGAAGACTGTCCCATGGCAGCTGTTCCCGTGACCGACAATCAACACTGGGTGCTGACCAAGAACAAGAAATACTCGATTCCCCACATCATGACGCCGCCGTTCATGCATAATAAGGGAACCTATACCGGTTCTCTCGGAAATCTATGCCGCTGGCTGGGTGAGCGTGCCGAGAATATGGGAGTTGAAATCTTTCCTGGCTTTGCCGCTGCTGAAATCCTCTACAATGAGGATGGCTCGGTTAAAGGTGTTGCAACGGGTGATATGGGAGTGGCTCGCGATGGCAGTCACAAACCTGATTATCAACCGGGCCTGGAACTTCATGCCAAATATACTTTCTTTGCAGAGGGTGTGCGCGGACATCTCACAAAGATTCTTAAAGAAAAATTTGCGTTGGATAAGGACAGCGAACCACAGATCTATGGTCTGGGGATCAAGGAACTTTGGGATATCGAACCTGACAAGCATGTCCCTGGACGAGTCATTCATAGCCAGGGATGGCCGCTGACAGCTGGCGCCAATGGTGGCGGATTTCTCTATCATCAGGCTGATAATCAAGTGGCGCTGGGTTTTGTCACATGGCTCAACTATGAAAACCCTTATCTGTCACCATTTGAAGAAATGCAGCGGTGGAAACAACATCCTGAAATCCGTAAGATTTTGGAAGGTGGCAAACGTATTTCTTATGGCGCTCGCGCCATTAACGATGGCGGGTTCCAATCCGTGCCAAAACTGTTTTTTCCAGGCGGCGCCCTGATCGGTTGTTCCGCCGGTTTTGTGAATGTTCCGCGGATCAAGGGTACGCACACCGCCATGAAAACCGGTATGATGGCGGCTGAGGCGGCATTTGAAGCCATTGTGGCTGATCGGCAAAGCGATGAGCTGGCCGCCTATGGCACCGCATATGAAAATAGCTGGGTTCGCGAAGAACTCCGCGTTGTTCGTAATGTGTTGCCAGCCGCTGAAAAATATGGCGACTTCCTCGGGTCGATCATTGCCGGTATCAATATGTGGGCGGAAAATTTCAAAATCAAAATGCCGTTCACAATGAAGCATCATCCGGATCATACACGACTGAAACGGGCAGAACATTGTGAACCCATCGAATATCCAAAACCCGATGGTGTTATCAGCTTTGATCGCCTGTCTTCGGTGTTCCTATCCAATACAAACCATGAGGAAGATCAGCCGGTTCACTTGCAATTGAAGGATGCGTCCATGCCGGTTGATGTGAACCTGCCCATATTTGCAGGCCCATCTCAGCGTTACTGTCCGGCGGGCGTTTATGAATTTGTCGAGGGTGAAGACGGCAATCCGAAATTTCAAATCAATGCGCAAAATTGCGTCCATTGTAAAACCTGTGATATCAAAGACCCGAACCAGAATATTAACTGGGTTGTTCCGGAAGGCGGTGGAGGTCCCAATTACCCCAATATGTAAGATAGGTTTCAGCGGTGTTCTGATCGCCGTTATGATCAGCAGTCCTGCATTGGCCAAGCGCAGTGACGGTGCCAATGCGCTGAACCGATATGTCGAAGCGCGTCTGACGGAATCATCGGACAGGCCCGCGGCTGCCGCCATTTATGCTGAATCGCTGAAAGAACAGCCCGATAATTTGTTGCTGGCCAGCAAGGCTTATGTAAAGGCCATCGAGGTCGGAGATTTTGATCTCGCGATCAAGGCCGTTCGGACCCTCGATCTGCGTGGGCAGGTTGATGCCGAAATGCCTTTGTTGCTGTTCGCCGATGCGTTCGCGCGAGATGATTTCAAGGCGGCAGAGCAGGCCATAGTTGAGCTGGAAGCGCTCGGAAATTTCGGGTTTTTGTCGCCTTTACTCAACGCGTGGCTAGCCACGGCGTCAGGACAAAGCCCTCTGGCCGATCTTGCAGTAGCAAAGAAGGACAGTACCGCATCCTATTATCATCAGGAACAGCTGATATTGCATGCATTAGCGCGTGGTCACGACGCCGATGTCATGCAGTTAATCGATGCCCTGGTCGATCAGAATGAAGTGCGCATGGCGCCTATTCGGATAATTGCAGCACGGCATTTTCTTGCCAAAAAAGACATAGAGCAGGCGCTGAAAATACTGAACCGCGAGCGCACCGGTCCTGAAGCAAAGATGGTACGCGATATTCAAGCCGGCAATGCGCGAAAACTGGCGCAGAAGGTGGATGCCCAGGTCGGGACAGGTTTCCTGTTGCAAAGAATGGCATCGGACTTGGGATCTCAGCGCGCCTATTTTCTTGGCCTAGTCGGTGCACAGGCCGCTGCGCGCGTTTTCCCCGACAGTGATTATGGACATCTTATCCTCGGTGAGGCGTACGGAAATAGCGAGAATAACGCCGCCGCCCGCAAGAAGCTGAAAAATATAACGCGTGAGAGCGTATATGCGTTACTTGCGATCAGCCGTGAGATTGCGGGATATGTTGATGATGAAGACTATGGTGCCGCCAAGACCAGATTGAACGACGTCATCTCCAAAAATCCAGAAGCACCTGAGTTACGGATATTGTCGGGACAGCTTCTGCAGGTTAGCGGCGACAATGAAGCGGCTGCTGATGCCTTCAAACAAGCAATTGCACTGGCCGAAAAGCGCAATTTTTCGAGCGACTTGTTGGCCAGTTATTGGCTTTCGCTAGGCAGCGCGCAAGAACAGGCTGGGCTTTGGCCTGCTGGCCTGGAATCGCTTAGAAAAGCGAATGAATTGCAGCCCAATTCGGCGACAATATTAAACTATCTGGGCTATGCGCAGCTGGAGCGCCGTGAAAATACTGAATTTGCGATTGAGGCGATCAGGAAAGCGCACAAGATACGTTCGTCTTCTCCGGCGATTACGGATTCGCTCGGATGGGCCTATTTTGTCACGGGCGAGCATGAAAAGGCCGTTGGATATCTGGAGCGGGCACGGGCAGGGGAACCACAAGACCCGACAATCAATGAGCATCTCGGGGATGCCTATTGGGCGGTTGGCCGCAAATATGAAGCGCGCTATGCTTGGAAATCAGCAAAATTATTTGCCGAAGCAGAAGACATGAAGCGGCTCGCTGAAAAAATCGATCTGGGACTGCAAGCGGACCTCGTTTCGCCCTGATGGCAGCAAAAGACTTGAAATCGGCGGATAGCGAACTTGCCTGCGCGAAGATAAATCTTGCGCTGCATGTCCGGCGAAAAATGCCCAATGGCTATCATGAACTTGAGACGGTTTTTGCCTTTGTCGATTGCGGTGATGTCGTCTCCGTCAAGCCGGGAAAGGGGATTGGTCTCTCGATAATCGGCCCCTTTTCCGGGGGGTTGAGCATAGTTGATAACCTGGTGCTTGATGCGGCGAAACTGCTGGCTTCACATTCCGATCATTCACATGGCGCTGATATCATCCTGGACAAGCGTCTGCCGGTCGCATCCGGCATCGGCGGCGGTTCTGCTGATGCTGCAGCGACCTTGCGTTTGCTAAATCGTTTCTGGAATACCCGGTTATCGACATTGCAATTGGCTGAGCTGTCAGAGCCGCTCGGTGCCGATGTCCCCGCATGCGTCCTCAGCGAGACCTGCGTCGGGAAAGGTATCGGACAGCATCTGCTACCTATCGAAAATGGTGCGCTGAGTGGCTGTCATGCATTGCTGATAAATCCGTGTATTCCCGTCTCGACTGCAGCGGTTTTCGCGGATTGGGATGGCATTGATCATGGCGCGCTTCAGGGGAATAATGCCAAGGATATGGCCTTGTCGGGCCGCAACGACCTGCAAAAACCAGCAGAACAGCTTGTCCCGCTCATCGGTGATATTTTGAACAGGCTGGGCCAAACTGAACCGATAATGGCGCGCATGTCGGGATCTGGTGCGACCTGTTTCGCTCTTTATGAAACAGCAGAAGAGGCAGCTGCGGCCGAGCAAACTGTCAAGCTGGCCTTGCCAGATGTTTGGACCATGATCGGGGGATTGAAATGACAGATGCTTTCGATATTTTTGGCGCTCCGGAAGACCGGGGTGTGCTGATCGTGGTTGATCATGCGTCCAATCATGTGCCGTCCGATATCGAACTTGGCATCGCCGCTGAATTGCTGGAAGAGCATATTGCCTATGATATCGGAGTCGCCAATATCGCTCGTTATATGTCCGAGTCACCCGGCTATCTAGCGATTTTGGGCACGGTTTCGCGCCTGGTTGTGGATTTAAACCGCTTTTCCGATGAATCTGGAGTGATACCGGAGCATAGTGACGGCGTGATTCTAACCGGCAATGCCATCAGTGATGAACAGAGGAAAGCGCGCCTTGAACGATTTTTCCATCCCTATCATGTGAGGGTTGCTGAGTTAATCGAAGACATGGATCCCGCGATGGTGCTGTTTCTGCACAGTTTCACGCCGCAGCTGCGGACCAATGGGACGGAGGCGAAAAGGCCGTGGGAGATCGGCGTTCTGTATAATGAATATGAAACCGCCTCGCGTCTTGCCATCCAGTTCCTTGAACAAGAAAATTTGGTGGTTGGCGATCAGCAGCCTTATTCCGGCAAAGACCTTCATGCGACGATGAAAAGACAAGCGGAGGATATCGGTAAAGCCTATACTGAAATCGAAATCCGACAGGATCTGGTTACGGACGAAACCGGACAGCGCCGTTTTGCCGAAATAATGTTACGAATGTGCGAGAAAATTCGAACAGGGCTTGCGTGAAGGCCTCAGTTTTGGAAGGAGGATCGGCAAATATAGCTCCCTCTTTTGCAGGACCAATAAATGACCCGGACGTTCGATAAATCCAACCTACCAAGCCGCCATGTCAGCGTCGGCCCGGAACGCGCACCGCAGCGCAGCTATTATTATGCCATGGGCATGACCGAGGAAGATATCGCCAAACCCTTTGTCGGTATTGCGTCGGCAGGTAATGATAGCGCGCCTTGCAACACATTGCTGGATGCGCAGGCGGATAGGGCGCGCGAAGGCGTCATCGAAGCCGGCGGTACACCGCGCCGGTTCAATACCATCACCGTAACCGACGGTATTGCCATGGGACATCAGGGGATGAAATCCTCGCTCGTGTCTCGTGAAGTTATAGCGGATTCGGTCGAAGTCAGTGTGCGCGGTCATTGCTATGACGCGGTCATTGGTTATGCCGGCTGTGACAAAAGCCTGCCCGGCATGATGATGGCAATGTTGCGCCTCAATGTGCCATCTATCTTCGTTTACGGCGGTTCCATTCTGCCAGGTCGTTTCCATGATGAAGATGTCACTGTTGTCGATGTTTTTGAAGCGGTTGGCCAGCATAGCGCCGGAAACTGCCCGTTACAGGAGCTAATTGAACTCGAGAAAGTCGCCTGTCCCGGACATGGCGCCTGTGGTGGTCAATTCACTGCCAACACCATGGCCTGCGTCGCCGAGGCGATCGGATTGTCATTGCCTAACAGCAATATGGCTCCGGCACCCTATGAGAGCCGTGATGATATGGCGGTGGCGGCAGGACGTCAGGTTATGGACCTGATCGAACGCAATCTGCGGCCGCGCGATATCTGCACCAGAGAGGCTTTTGTGAATGCGGCCCGTATTGTCGCAGCTACAGGCGGATCAACCAATGCGGCGCTGCACCTGCCAGCCATGGCTAGCGAAGCGGGTATTGATTTTGATCTGTTTGATGTTGCAGAAGCCTTCAAATCTACGCCTTATCTGGCTGATTTGAAGCCCGGCGGCAAATATGTGGCCAGAGACATGCACAATGCCGGCGGCGTCTATATGCTGATGAAAACCATGATGGATAATGATCTGCTCAACGGTGACTGCATCACAGTAACCGGAAAAACTTTGGGTGAGAATATCGATGAGATTACATGGAATAGTGACCAGAAGGTCATATATGATGTGAAGAATGCGATTACCGAAACAGGCGGTGTGGTCGGTTTGAAGGGAACGCTGGCGCCGGAAGGTGCAATTGTGAAGGTCGCCGGAATGGCACGCCTGCAATTTCGTGGCCCTGCGCAGATATTCGAATGTGAAGAAGATGCCTTTGGCGCGGTTGAAAAACGCGAAATTAAGGAAGGCTCTGTAATTATTATCCGCAACGAAGGACCGAAAGGCGGCCCGGGTATGCGTGAAATGCTGGCCACAACGGCAGCGCTCTATGGTCAGGGCATGGGCGAAAAAGTTGCCCTCATCACCGATGGCCGTTTTTCAGGCGCAACGCGGGGTTTTTGTATCGGTCATGTCGGTCCGGAAGCGGCCGATGGCGGTCCAATCGGCTTGGTAGAAGAAGGTGACATCATCAATATCGATGCGGAGGCCGGTACAATCGATCTCGAAGTCGATGAAAAAACACTGGAAGAGCGCCGTTCACAATATACACCCCATGTGAATGATTATGGGTCAGGTGCATTATGGCGCTATTCTCAGAATGTGGGGCCGGCCTATAAGGGCGCTGTTACCCATCCCGGAGCGAAAGCAGAAAAACATGTCTACGCGGATATTTAGCAGTTTTACGATCCTCTTGCTGGTCACAGCTTGCGGAAAACCGGACAACAGCATCCTGGCAGAGGCTGAGGATAGTGCAGTGGCGCAAGCTGCTGATGATGGCAGGATCGAATGTGCGATCAATGGCGACAGTAGTTTTTCCAGCGGTTGTCAAACCGAACGTCTGTCTGGGGAAAATGGTGTGACCCTGATCGTCCGGCATCCCGATGGAGGCTTTCGCCGGTTTAATGTCCTTACCGACGGTCGCGGATTGGAAGCTGCCGATGGTTCGGAGAAAGCCACGATCGAAATTGTCGAAGATAATAGGATTTTGGTGAGCGTGGGTTCGGACAAATATCTTATGTCAGCGCGCATGAAGACATCTGACACGGCAGATGCCGCCAATCAAGCGGACGAGCCGGCACTACAAGCCGGGAACTAGGCGCGTTGTGCTCAATCATGGGCATATCCTGACAGCCGCACAGATGCAGGCAGCTGAGCAGCAACTCATAGATGGCGGAACATCAGTAGTTGAGCTTATGCACAGGGCGGGAACTGGTGCCGCTGACTATATCTGGCGGGCCGCGCCACATTGCCCCACCTTGGTGCTCTGTGGACCCGGCAATAATGGCGGTGACGGCTATGTCATTGCCCAGGCGTTGCTTGAAAAAGGGATCGACGTCGCTATCGCGGCGAGCGGTGAACCTGCCACGGATGCTTCAAGGAATGCAAGATCTCTGTGGCGAGGACAAACATTTGCGTTGCAAGATGCTCGACCGGCAAAACAATTTGTCGATTGCCTGTTTGGAACCGGACTGACCCGACCTGTATCCGGTGTCCTGTTAGATCACCTCCAGCGCCTGTTCGATGGAGCAAATCGACGAGTAGCGGTTGATCTTCCCAGTGGCATTGAAACCGATACCGGGGCGACCCTTAATCCGGTGTCCCAATTTGACCTGACCACTGCGCTCGGAGCCTTCAAACCAGCGCATTATCTTGCGCCAGCTTGTGGGTTAATCGGAGACCTGGTCGGGGTCGATATCGGCGTTGACACAGCCTCGGATGTCCAACTGCTTGCGCGGCCGAAAACTGAACCGCCAAAGACAGGCGATCATAAATATACAAGAGGTTTGGTTGCAGTTGTCGCTGGCAATATGCCGGGAGCAGCCAAATTGGCCGCCCTGGCTGCGCAGCGATCAGGAGCAGGTTATGTAAAGATCTTCGCTGAAACCGGATTTTCATCACCCAGCAATAGTATCGTTGTCAAACCTCATGAGAATGGAGTTCAGCTTCAAAGCCAATTGTCCGACGACAGGATTGCGATCATTGTCATCGGGCCAGGGCTTGGACGTGATAGACATGCGGAAAGCCTGCTGGATCTGGTTTTAGATATAGACAAGCCGGTTTTGCTCGATGCCGATAGTTTAATCCTTTTAGGGGGAACAGATCTTAGCCTTTTGAAGGATCGATCAGCACCAGTCATTATGACCCCACATGCCGGTGAGTTTGCGGTAATGTCTGAAAACGGCAAAAGTTCGAAAATCGATCTCACGAAAATACTGGCTGCCGACAGCGGTGCGGTTGTCGTTCACAAGGGCAGCGACAGTGTGATTGCCAGTCCTGAAGGTGCAGTGTCTTTGGCATCCTCGTCGTCAAGCTGGCTTTCTACAGCAGGAACCGGAGATGTTCTTGCCGGAATGATCGCGGCCCGGTTTGCGAATGAGAATGATGCTTTTCTGGCTGCAAAACAGGGGCAGTGGCTGCATAGCCGTGCAGCGAAACTCGCCGGTCCCAGTTTTTCGCCGGAGATACTGATTGATCATATCCCGAAAGCGCTACAAGAGTGCCTATGAGCACTGAAACCGATTCCAATCTTATCTTGCGCGTTGCAGCCAAAGGCGATGGTGTCACCGCTGATGGCCGCCACGTCGCCTTTTCAGCGCCGCTTGATCGGCTGAATGATGAAGGCGGTCTCATAAAAGGGCCGCATCATGTTGACGCGCCTTGCCAGCATTTCAAGGAATGCGGCGGGTGCAGCTTGCAACAGCTGGATCATGAGAGTTACGCGCAATTTGTAATTGATCGTGTTGCTTATGCGCTGGAGGGGCAGGGGCTTAGTGCAGGAATACTGCATCCACCGCAGATATCGAAACCGCATAGTCGAATTAGAGCCAGCTTACGGGCAGCGATGATGGGCAAGAGCTTCAAGCTCGGGTTTAGCGGCGCAGGCAGCCACCGGATTATTGACCTTAAGCAATGTGAAATCATGCGGCCCGAGCTTTTTGCCGTGATTGATCCATTGCGCAATTTTCTAAAATCGGTTGCGCGCCGCAAGCATGACATGAATGTCGAGATGAGCCTGTCCGACCAGGGTGTCGATCTCTGCATCAAAAATTATGAGCCGGAAAGCCTGGAGCAACGCGAGGCACTGGCGGCTTTTGCGCAGGCCAATGATCTCGCCCGACTTTCCGTGGACAATGGTTATGGCCCCGAAACCCAGTGGGAACCGGAGCCCGTTACCGTGACATTTAACGGTGTAGCCGTGGCCTTGCCGCATAACAGCTTCCTGCAGCCTACTGGTGATGGCAAAGCAGCATTAGTCGCAGCGATGCTGGAAACTGTTGGTGATGCCAAATTGGTTGCGGATCTGTTTGCTGGTCTGGGCACGTTCACATTTGCACTAGGTGACAGTCACAAGGTCTATGCTGCAGAAGGTTCTCGTGACGCTATTGGCGCATTGAAAATGGCCGCTAACCTGTCGGGTCGCCAAATATTTACGGAGCATCGCGATCTGTTCCGGCGTCCCCTTAGTCCAGAGGAATTGAACCGATTTGGAGCGGTTATATTAGATCCGCCCCGTGCCGGTGCGCGTGATCAGATTGCCCAGATCGCGCAATCCAATGTGCCGAAAATTTGCTACATCAGTTGCAACCCTGCAAGCTTTGCGCGCGATGCGAAGCAACTTTGCGATGCGGGGTATAAGCTGGATTCGCTGTGGCCAGTTGGTCAGTTTCTATGGTCCACGCATGTGGAGTTGGTTTCTAGCTTCACGAAAACCTAGCTGGAACAATCTAGTCTTCTGACCAGTTCACCCCGGCCTTTGACCGCGTATCAACCGTCAGGTCAAACACGTCTGCTCTGGAATAATGGCCGTCAACATCCAGTGCCGCCTTGGCTTCCTTACCGGCATCAAGATCAATCTCAGCTGTCAGGATCATGGCTTTTTCGCCCGCCGCTGCAAGGACAGTCGCATCGGGGGTGACAATGATGCTCTGCCCAAATTGCAGCTGCGTGTCCGGAATTTCCTTGAATAGTGCTAGAGCTTCGGCATTGCCGCCAACCAGTTGCAGACCTTCGAGCAGATCATCGCGATGTAGCAAGGTGCCCGCCGCCAGCACATGGCAGCCGCCCTCAAAGGCGTAGTGTCGCGAGGCAATTTGATAGGTTTCTCTCACCGTCGGCCAAGCCGCGACATGGACGTCTTCGCGCAAGTTATGCATCGCGGCGCGGGCGAGCGGCATCCAGTGCTCCCAGCAAATCAGGTTTCCGGCGCGGCCCCAGTCCGCCTGATGCACATCAATGGTCGAGCCGTCACCGCGGTTCCAGATCAGGCGCTCTCCATGGGTTGGAACCAGTTTGCGATGGTTTAGCACAGGCATGTTCGGGCGGAACAGCATCTGATTATTGTAAAGGCTCGAGCGCAGTCGTTCATGCACGCCGATGGAAATGCAGAGCTCTTGCGCATCGGCCAGTTCCTGCAGCGGCGTCAGTCGCGGGTCGTTCTCGACAATCGCCTGATCCATGAGAATACGGTGCAACGCCTTGCTGCCCGGATGGTCCCACAAGGCTGCCCCCGGCGCCTCGTCGAGCCAGATTGGATAGCCGCCGAGAAACGTCTCGCCAAAACCGATCATCCGTGCGCCCTGATCGCTGGCCTCTCGGCTGAGACTGACCGCCTGTTGGATACCCTTGTCGATACACAGGGGAACCGGTGCCGCCTGAACTATTGCGACATTCAAAAGGTTGGGCATGGTAAGGACCGTTTCTGGTTAGTGGAACACCGCAAGCGCTGCGTGGATGGCGAGAGCGATAATACACAGGCTGGATAATGCAAATACCAAAAAGCGATACAAGATCTTGTTTACCGTCGCCTGGATCAGGCTGTGCACGACACGCAAGCCAACATAAGCCCATGCGATGGTCAGGTTCAGACCGTCTCCCTGTCCGACAATTGCCAACACGATGCACACGGCATAGAATAGTGTCGGTTCGGTAAGCAGGTGGTTATAATTATGCGCCTTCCACTGCACTTCCGGTGGCAGCAGAGCGTCCAGACCACCAGCGGTGGATTCGCGGCTCAATTTGTCGGGATCAACCTGCGCCTTGCTCATCGCTGGAAGACGCGTGACATACATCCAAAGCCACATCAGCATGGTCCACAATATGAGCGCTACAACCGGCTGTAAAATAGGACTATTTTCCATTTTCTTCCCCCCAAAAAATCACATAAAAATCATACAAAAGTCGTAAAAAACGCATTCATGGCCATGATCAGCAGACAGATGGTCGACGCCACGAACAGCAAAAAACGAACATTAACGAGATTGACCGTCGCCTGCCAGATGCTGTGAGCGATCCGCAGTAAAACATAGGCCCAGGCGAGCCAGAGGTTGATCCCGGTTCCGGCCTCGGCAATCGCCAGGATGATAACGGTGGCATAAAACAGGGTCGGTTGCTCCATCAAATGGGTATAATTATGGGACTTACACGCGACTTTGTCGGGCATGTTGGGGTCGATGTCAGGCCCGCGCCCGCCGGGCTTTGCCGTTATGTCCAATCCCATTTTCTTGGCTGCCGGAAGCCGCGTTCCAGCCATCCAGAACAGCATGATGATTGACCAGATGACGAGCAGCGCCGCGGGCGCTAAAATTGCAGTGCTCATGATATCCTCCCAAATATGGGCGGAACCTGCGTCACATATTGTAAATTGTCAAACGCAACTTAAACGGCCGCTATGCGCCGGGGAAAGACACCACATTTTCGTGGTCGGTCCGGTCGAGATTATCGCCGACATAAACGCTCGCCATGGGCTCATCCTCGACATCATAGTCGTCGATCGATCCATAGCCGTTAAACTTGGTCCGCATCGCCGATCCATAAGCGCCGAGCATACCGATTTCGATATAGTCGCCAGCCTTCACGTCAACGGGCAGGACAAAGGGTCCGGCCATGTGATCCATATCGTCGCATGTCGGTCCATAGAAGCTATATTCGGTCAATGCCGCTTCGTCCGAGCCCTTACCCAATAACTGCACTGGAAAACGCCAGCCAATATGGGCGGCATCAAATAATGTGCCGTAAGCGCCATCGTTGATGTACAACTCGTCACCGCGGCGTTGTTCGACTTTAACAATCAGCGAATTATATTCTGCTGCCAGTGCGCGACCTGGCTCGCACCAGAGTTCGGCGGAATAGCTGATCGGTAAATCTTCAAACGTCCGATCAATCGCACTGAAATAGTGGTTGAGCGACGGTGGGGCCATGTCGGGATAGATGGATGGAAACCCGCCCCCGACATTGACAATGTCCACGGTGACAGATGCTTCGACAATCGCAGTTCGAACACGTTCCAATGCATGGACATAGGCAAGCGGTGTCATCGCCTGACTGCCGACGTGGAAACATATTCCCAACTGGTCGGCGGCCTGACGGGTGCGCTGCAAGAGGATCGCGGATTTATCAACATCAATGCCAAATTTCGAAGCCAGACTAATCTGCGCAAATTCCGAAGCCACCTTGATACGGACACAAAGCGTCAAGTCTTCTGCGCCATTCGTCGCCCGTTCAATCTTCTCCAGTTCTTCGATAGAATCCAGCGAGAATACGCGCACACCATGATCATAATACGCTTCGCGTATCACCGCTTCCGATTTGATCGGATGCATGAAGCACAGGACAGCATCGGGCAACGTCCGGTGGACCAGACGCACTTCATCAATCGAAGCAACATCATAATGGGTCACGCCCGCGCAGAACAACAGCTTTAAAAGCGCTGGTGAGGGATTCGCCTTTACTGCATAAAGCGACTTGCCGGGAAACTGCTCGACAAAATAACGCGCCGCGCGCCGCGCAGCGTGCGGGCGGTTCAGCAAAACGGGAATGTCGGGGCAAAGAGCCTTCGTCAGCTCCTGCGCATCATGGAAATTGTGCAACTCAAGGGACCCCCTTAGATTTAAAGATCGATTGAGCTGCCTTGCGGATTCGCAAGCGGCCATGGGGCAGCGACGGCGGCTATATGGCCGTTGTGACAATCTGTAAAGTCTCTATGGCCGATAAATATGGCACAAATGCGGAGATTTGTTGCGATGCAGCAATTTTTACGAGATTTTAGCTCAACCGATCCCGAAATTCGGTCCAGTCAAACTGCTTCACGCAGCGCAGATCATCAGTCTCGCTATTCCACAGCCAGATGGAGGGCAGGGGCACACCGTTAAACGTATTGGTCTTGACCATCGAATAATGGGCCTGATCGAGAAACGCGATCCGCTGGCCAACATGCGCAGGTTCCGGAAGCTGATAGTCGCCGATAATATCGCCGGCTAAACAGCTTGGTCCACCAAGTCTGATAGCGTCCCCGTCACTGGCTTCTCCAAGCATAGCAGGACGATAAGGCGCTTCAATAACATCCGGCATATGGCAGGTGGCGGATAGGTCCGTGATACCAATGGGCATACCGTTCTCGAATAGGTCCAGTATCTCGCCGACCAATATCCCGGCATCAAGCGCGACCGCTTCACCCGGTTCGAGGTAAATTTCGCAGCCGGAGTTCGCTTTTAAGTTGGAGAGGAATTGCACCAGCGCCTCGCGATCATAGTCATCCCGCGTGATATGATGACCGCCGCCCAGATTGATCCAATCCAGCTGATCAAAATAGGGAGCAATCAGCGGTTCGATCTTGGCCCAGGTTTGTTCCAATGCATCAAAATTCTGCTCACAAAGATTGTGAAAATGAATGCCGGAAATAGCGTTGAAATGATCCGCCTGTAGCTGCGACACCGGAAATCCCAATCGACTATGCTGTTGGCTAGGGTCATATTTTGGCGTTTCACCCAGCGCAATTTCAGGGTTCAAACGCAGACCAATGTCGCAGTCATCGAGACTCAGGCCAGCTTCACTTTTCCATCTTTCAATCTGGGTCGGATTGTTGAACGTGACATGATCAGACACGGCAGCGATCTCGATAAGATCGTCCGCTTTATAGGCAGGTGAGTATGTGCTGATAGAGCCTTTAAAATGCTCACTGGCGAGCTTCGCTTCCCAAAGCCCGGACGCACAAAAGCCGTCAAGATATTGATCGATCAGCGGCGCCAGGGACCACATCGAAAACGCTTTAAGCGCAAGCAGCACTTTCGCACCGGACCGCGCCTTTACATCAGTCAATATCTCAAGGTTCCGACGAACAGCCACTTCATCTATGACAAAGGAAGGCGAGGGAACCCGCGCCAGATCAAAATGCGCAAATGCGCCGGGATCGCCTGCCTTGGTTTCCATCTAGAATGCTAAGGGCCCGTCAAGCTCTTCGAGCGTCCAAGGTAAGCCATGTTCGTTCAGCATCTCCATAAACGGATCAGGGTCAAATTCTTCCATATTGAAGACTCCATCGCCGCTCCATTGCCCGGACAACATCAGCGCCGATCCAATCATTGCTGGCACGCCAGTTGTGTAGCTCACTCCCTGATTGCCGGTTTCTTCAAACGCGGCTTCGTGGCTGCAGATATTTTTGACGTAAAGGGTTTTCTGGACACCATCTTTTTCGCCGGTCGCAATCACCCCGATATTGGTGTTGCCTTTGGTCGTTTCGCCAAGGCTCGCCGGTTCGGGCAATACCGCTTTCAGAAATTGCAGCGGAATGATCTCGCGCCCTTCATACATGACCGGATCAATGCGGGTCATGCCAACATTTTGCAGCACTTCCAGATGGGTGAGATAAGCATCGCCAAAGGTCATCCAGAAACGAATGCGCTTGATCTCCGGAATATGGGTTTTGAGGGATTCAATCTCTTCATGGTACATCAGATACATGTTCTTCGGGCCAACAGCCTCGAAATCAAATTCCTGTTTATGGGATAGAGCAGGGGTTTCGACCCAGTCGCCATTTTCCCAGTGACGCGCGGGGGCTGTCACTTCGCGAATATTGATTTCCGGATTGAAATTGGTTGCGAAATGCTGGCCATGGTCGCCGCCATTGCAATCCAATATGTCGACCGTGTCGATCCGGTCGAAATGATGCTTCTTCAGCCATGATGTGAAAATGGAAGTGACCCCTGGATCGAAGCCGGACCCAAGCAGCGCCATAATGCCTGCATCCTTGAAGCGATCCTGATAGTCCCATTGCCATTTATATTCGAACTTGGCTTCATCACGCGGCTCATAATTGGCGGTATCGAGATAGTCGGTTTTTGTGGCGAGGCACGCGTCCATGATCGGCAAGTCCTGATAAGGCAGAGCCAGATTCACAACGAGAGCGGGGTGCACTTGTTGGATAAGCGCGGTCATCGCGGGTACGTCATCCGCATCGATTTGGGTGGTTTCAATAGATACGCCAGTACGATCCTTAACAGACTCGGCAATGGCCTCACATTTGGAGACCGTACGACTGGCCAGTATGATCCCGGAAAACGGACCTTTTTCTGCGGCTATCAGCTGCGCCATCTTGTGCACGGCGACCGAACTGACACCGCCTGCACCAATCACCAGAACCTTGCTCATATTATCCACTCATTTCGCTAGAGGAATCATCTAACCGCATATAGAAGGACGCCATGACAGAGCAATTACTTTTGGACCCGACCCGCAAACCAAGTGCAGCGGGGGTTGAACGAGCCGCAGGCAAGGTTGCCGATATTCTTCCCAAAACGCCGCTTTTACCGCTGACTGTTGATGGAAAGACAATCTGGTGCAAGGCGGAAAGCCTCCAACCTATCGGCGCCTTCAAAATACGCGGTGGCTGGCATCGTCTGACTGATCTCAGTGCAGAGCAACGCAAGTGCGGCGTAGTGGCCTTTTCGAGCGGTAATCATGCACAAGGTGTCGCATGGGCAGCGCAGCGCCTCGGAATGAAGGCGACGATCATCATGCCTGCCGATGCACCACTGGCGAAACTGGAGAATACCAAGAAACTGGGAGCGGAAGTGATTACCTATGATCGTCTCACCGATTCCCGCGAACAGCTGGCGGCAGAACTAGCGGGTGAAAGTGGGGCGGTTGTGGTTCCCAGCTTTGATGATCCGTGGATTATCGAAGGGCAGGGCAGCGCCGGTGTCGAAATTCGCGAACAGATGGTCGCGCAGGCCGGTGTGCCGCCCGATCATCTGGTGGCCTGCTGTGGTGGTGGCGGGCTTGCTTCCGGCATATCATTGGTCAATCCCGAGGCAGATATAACGGTGGTTGAACCAGAAGGCTGGGACGATATGAAACGATCGCTGGAAGGCGGCAGTATTGTTCCTGTGCAGGATAATCCGCCGCCCACAGATTGTGATGCGCTGCAAACGCTTTTGGTTTCGCCTCTGACTTTTGATATTTTGAAGGCGCGCAACGCTCATGCTGTGGCTGTAACCAAAGCGGAAGTACATCATGCAATGCGGGTTGCGTTTGAAAAATTGCGTCTGGTTGTGGAACCAGGCGGGGCCGTTGCATTGGCTGCGATTTTGTCAGGTAAGGCCGCTGTAACGGACAGAACAGCCATTACAATTTCTGGTGGCAATGTTGATCCGGAACGGTTTACTGGGATAATAGGTGCTTGAAACTTCGGTAAAATGTCATAGTCTCTGTGGCGGAGATCATGCCCCAATCCAGTGAAACAGATCGCGCCCGCGCGCAGCTTTCTGCCTTGATCAGCCAGGCCGCCGATGGTGACCGTCAGGCGTTCCAGGATATATATAATCTCACGTCGGCGAAACTTTTTGGCGTTTGCCTCCGTATCTTAAATGATCGCCAGGCAGCGGAAGATGCGCTGCAGGACGTTTATGTTAAAGTCTGGCGCAATGCCGGGCGATTCAATGCGCAACGTGCCAGTCCGATAACCTGGCTGGCCACGATAGCTCGCAACACCGCTATTGACCGGAAACGATCAGGCGGTTCCAGGGTTATGGTTTCAGAGGATGCCATAAGGAATATGGCAGGGGATGAGCAAAGTGCCTTGGAGAGGCTCGAAAAACAGGAAGGTGCGGATATTTTGAACAAATGCCTCGATAGTCTGGAAGCACGGCAGCGCAATGTTATCCGTACGGCTTTCTTTGAAGGGCATAGCTACAATGAATTGGCACAACAGCTGGGCACGCCTTTAGGGACTGTAAAAAGCTGGGTTCGGCGGGGATTGAAGCGTTTGAAGGATTGCATGGACGATGGTTGAAGAAACAGACCCACTGAAGGATATTGAGGCACCGGATGATGAAACTCTGGCGGCCGAGCTGGTACTGGGGTTGCTGGATGGCGATGACAAGGCAGCGGCGCTGCGCAAGCAATTGTCTGATCCCGCATTTGCCAAGGCGATTGATGGTTGGAATGAACGCATTGATCCACTCTTTCAGGAAATCCAGGATGTAGAGCCTAGGGTGTCGGTCTGGGAGGGAATAGAAAACCGGATTCATGACGGATCGTCGTCCGATACAGTGGTGCAGTTGAAACGCTGGCGCGTGGGGGCGATAGCGTCCGGTGCGCTGGCCGCCTGTCTGGCGCTTGCATTGATTGTCGGTCCTGGCCCCTTTGCGCCAACTTCCGAGCCCGCCACTATTGCGGTTGCGCAACTGACCGGAAACATTGAGGGGCTGGTGCTCGCCGTGTCCTATGACCCCCAGACCGCCGAGATGCGGGTTGATGTTGACGGCATGCCAGATACCGACACCGCCCCGGAAATCTGGATCGTTGGCCAAGATGGCGTCTCCCGCTCCCTAGGCCAGATCGGCCGCGACGGCGTCAGTCAGATGACCGTCCCCAGCGACCACCGAGAATTCATCAATTCGGCGGCAACTTTACAACTAACCATGGAGCCTCCGTCAGAAACTCCCCACGCCAAACCCACCGGAGAACCCGTCGCAACGGGCAAGATCACATTTATTTGAGCCATCGTGCATCCGTTTGATTATTCTCTCCGTAACTCCTCGCATATCCATCTTCGGATATGAATTTTTAGGAGTTACCCCCATGAAGAATATTCGTTTTTCCAAAGTCGCAATAGCATTAGTCGGTTCGCTCGCATTGATAAGCGGCGGCGGAGCTTATGCTAAGCATCACGCGGAAATGTCCTCACAGAATATCGTCGAGAAAGCGGCCAGTACCGATGACTTTTCTACTCTGGTCGCTGCTGTCACCGCCGCTGATCTGGTCGCGACATTATCAAGCGATGGCCCGTTCACTGTGTTCGCGCCGCTAAACTCGGCCTTCGGAAAGCTTCCCGCTGGTACAGTTGAAACCCTCGTTAAACCGGAAAACAAAGCGACTTTAACTTCGATATTAACCTACCATGTTGTCTCTGGCCGCTTCAAAGCCAAGGATGTCATTGGCTTGATCAAGAAAGCGCCTGATGGAGTCGCTTCCATTCCGACTGTCCAGGGCGGTGTTCTAAAAGCATCAATGGGAAGCGATGGTTCGCTGACTCTGACTGATGCGAAAGGCGGTATGTCAAAAGTTGTTATGGCCGATGTAAATCAATCCAACGGTGTCATCCATGCCATTGATACAGTTGTAATGCCTTAACTGCCAGATATTTCGATCCCCTATGGTCCGCAGAACTCCGGCTCTGCGGGCCATTTTATTTTAGGTGACCATCTTTTTCAGAGTAGCAACCTGGTCGGCTTCTGCGGCGGGTTTGTCTGTTCTAATTCTTGATATTCGTGGAAAACGCATGGCCAGGCCAGATTTGTGACGTTTGCTTTGGTGTATGGAATCAAAGGCGACCTCCAAAACCATTGTCTTTTCAACTTCGCGAACCGGTCCGAAGCGATTTATCGTGTTCTTACGTACAAACCGGTCCAGCATTTTTAGTTCCTCATTGGTAAATCCGGAATAGGCTTTTCCAACGGGATACAGCTCGCCATCTTCCGTCCAACAGCCAAAAGTATAATCGGAGTAGAAAGACGATCTTTTGCCTGATCCGCGTTGGGCATACATCATCACACAATCTGCAACCAACGGGTCGCGTTTCCATTTGTACCAGAGACCTGTTTTTCTGCCTGACAAGTAGGCGCTGTCTCGACGTTTGAGCATCACGCCTTCTATGGCAGCATCACGTGTGCCTTCTCTCAATTCGGTCAGATGATTAAAGTCGCGCGCTTCCAAAATCGATGAGATATCAAATCGCTCAATATCCAAGAGCGGAACGAATTTTTCCAATTCTTTTCTACGATATGTCCAGCTTTGCTCCCTTAGATCTATGTCCCCATTGAATAGAATGTCATACAATCGAACAAACGCCGGATAATCATTCAGCATCTTCGCAGAGACTTTCTTGCGTCCTAATCTCTGCTGTAACGCGTTAAAACTTGCCGCTTCGCCACCCTGAAATTCACCTCGGACCAAAAGCTCTCCATCGACAACACCAGTTGATTGAAAGGCGTTTGCGATGTCGGGAAAGGCTGCCGTGATGTCATCTCCACCACGACTGAAGAGTTTCGTTTCATGACCGGTTCCGGCTATCTGAATGCGAATGCCATCCCATTTCCATTCGGCAGCATAGTCGGTCATATCAACTATTTTGTCTTCCAAGGGATGCGCTAGCATAAATGGTCGGAAAAACGCGACACCGTCCAAATCTGGCCGTTCAGCATTTCCCTCACCCCAAGCGAATAGCTCAGAATAGGGCGGCGTCAGAGCATGCCAAACCTCTTCAATATCCTCGACGGCTAGATCAAACGCTTGGCCAAGAGCGGTTTTCGCCAAGCGTGCTGAAACACCTACCCGCATTCCGCCAGTAGCGAACTTCAGCAGCGCATATCGCTCATTTGGCGTCATGCGATCCATGAAGTTTGAAAGTAATTTTGGGGCATCGGATCGACTGACAGCAGCCAGCTCGTCGACAATTTCTCCAATTGAGGGCGTATCAAAGGCTTCAACATCTTTGATGTCAGGCCAGATCAGTGCGATGGTTTCTGCGGTATCGCCAACAAAATCCCGGCTTAACTTGAATAGCGTTTCGTCAACGCGCTCCATCGCCATGTTGCGCATAGCCGATGCCTTCACATTGGGAAAATCAAGATCCCCGGTCAATGCTGCCAGGACCCATCCACGATCGGGATCAGATGCTTTTTTCAGATAGTCACTGATCAGGCGTAATTTGCCATTGCGAGATCGTGTGTAAATCAGGTTATCGAGGAGGTTTGAAAACGCATGCATCGTTTAGTCATCCTCCTCTTCGCGGCCAACCATTTCCAGTGCTCTGGCCTTCATCTGATTCAGTTCACACCAGCGTACGAGTGCATCCTCTCTTCCATGTGTCACCCAAGTTTCCGACGGAGCGACGTCCTTCATAGTCTGGGTAAGCTCGTCCCAATCGGCGTGATCGGACATGATCAGCGGAAGTTCGACGTTACGCTGTCGCGCGCGTTGTCGAACACGCATCCATCCAGAAGCCATCGCAGTGAGGGGATCTGGAAGCCTTCTGCTCCAGCGATCATTCAGGGCCGATGGCGGCGCCACTATAATTGCGCCGCGCATATCATCCTTTTTGGTATCCATAACGGATCGGATATCGCCTAAGTCGACACCCAGTGTCTGGTATAGATGGCACATTTTTTCCAGAGCGCCATGCAGGTAAATAGGACTATGATATCCAGCCTTTCGCAACTCTCCAATCACCCGCTGTGCTTTGCCTAGGGCGTAAGCGCCTACCAAGATGCAGCGATCAGGATTTGCTGTTCTGGCAGAAAGCAATTTATCTATTTCAATTGCCGTGTCGGGATGTCTGAAAACCGGTAGTGCGAAAGTCGCTTCCGTGATGAAAACATCGCAAGGCACGACTTCGAAGGGAGCGCAGGTGGGATCAGCTCTGCGTTTATAGTCTCCCGTAGCAACGACCCGTTCTCCGGCATATTCCATCAATATCTGGGCTGATCCCAAAACATGACCTGCCGAATGATAGCTGATTTTTACCCCGCCAAGTTCAAAACCGTCACCATATGAAATGGCCTGTCCAGAGGTGACGCCATAGCGCAAGCCCATGATCGCTAGAGTTTCAGGTGTTGCCCAGACTTTCTCGTGTCCGCTTCGTGCGTGATCAGCATGACCATGCGTCACCAATGCTCTAGAGACTGGTCTGGAAGGGTCTATCCACGCATCAGCTGGCTTGATGTAAATACCATGTGGATGGGGTTCTATCCATTGGGCAGCTTTGGTCATGCCCATCTATAGTGTCGAAATCGGAAAAAGCTCCAGGAAAACTGGACTAAGCTGCCAGCTTCAATTCCATCCGGCTCCAGATTTCAACAAGGGCCTCTGTAAGATCTGCCATCATTTCTTCAGTGTGAACCGGGCCAGGAGTGAAACGCAGCCGCTCAAGACCGCGCGGAACCGTCGGATAGTTTATCGGCTGCACATATACACCATATTCAGCTAGCAAAATATCGCTGATTTTCTTAGCTTTGATTGGATCACCCACTAGTAGTGGTACGATATGCGTCGTCGAACCCATCACTGGGAGCCCGGCGTTAGAGAACATGTCTTTCAACGTCTGGGCAGCGGCTTGCTGGCCTTCTCTTTCGGCATTGGACTTTTTCAGGTGGCGCACACTCGCCAGTGCACCAGCGACGAGGACAGGGGACAGGCTGGTGGTAAAGATAAAACCGGGTGCATAAGATCTAATGACGTCGATTATCTTTTGATCAGCAGTAATATATCCCCCCATTACTCCAACCGCCTTAGCCAGAGTACCCTCAATGATCGTTATACGATCCGCGGCACCATCACGTTCCGAAATTCCGCCACCACGAGTGCCGTACATCCCGACCGCATGCACTTCGTCGCAATAGGTGAGGGCGTTATATTTGTCTGCGAGGTCGCAAATATCGTGCAATGGGGCAACATCCCCATCCATGGAGTAAATGCTCTCGAAAGCGATTAATTTTGGTGCATCAGATTCTTCTGCGGCAAGCAATTCTTCGAGATGCTCAAGATCATTGTGCCGAAAGATGCGTTTTTCGCATCCGCTATTTTTGATGCCCGCAATCATTGAAGCATGGTTCAATTCATCGGAGAAAATGATGCAACCGGGCAGTATTTTTGTAAGTGTCGATAGCGTGGCTTCATTGGAAACATAGCCTGAGGTAAAAAGCAAAGCTCCAGATTTGCCGTGCAATTCCGCTAGCTCGTTTTCAAGCTCGACATGATAGTGGGTGTTGCCGCCAATATTGCGCGTGCCACCGGAGCCTGCGCCAACGTCATGCAACGCTTCTTCCATGGCAGCGATCACATCGGGATGCTGCCCCATCGCGAGATAATCGTTGGAGCACCAGACGGTTACCGGTTTTGGCCCGTTGTGATGAGCAAAACAGCGAGCGTTAGGAAAAGTTCCTTTATTCCGTAAGATATCGATAAAAACCCGATAGCGGCCTTCACTGTGAAGACGGTCAATCGCTTGAGAAAAAACCTTGTCGTAATCCACTTTAGACTATTCCCTGTTCCATATTCTTACCAAGCGATCCTATGAAATGGCCATTAACGACCTTTTTTCTTAATTTCCAGCGCGAACCACTCGCAATAAGCGCTACACTTACAACGCCTCCAGTGTGGTAAGCCCAAATGTCTCCAGCGCTGATTGATAGGAGGATAGTTGTTCGACGGAGCCGGTTGTCACAAAAACCCCGTTTTTCGGTGATTTTGGCCACGATACATGCCGGGTAAGATCAGCAATCCGTCTTGCAATCCCTGGTGATCCATCAATAAATTGAATATCTCTAACAAAAGATTTCTGCAACTCGTCTTGCACCAATGGGAAATGCGTACAGGCCAAAATAACCGTGTCAATTTGATCGCCATATTCCTGTTCTGTGAGACCGGAAACCGCCTTGGCTATGATTTTGGGGTCTGGCACCTCATCGCGTAACCTGGCTTCGGCAGCGTAGACAAGATCTGGTGCGCCAAATCTCAGAATTTTCTTATCTGCTGCGAACTCTGCGGCCAATCTGTCGACATAGGGTTGCCGGATCGTGGCCTTCGTGCCGAGAAGGCCAATGACGCCTGTCTTCGTCATCTGGCTGGCGGGCTTTATCGCTGGTACAGTGCCGACGACCGGGATATCCAGAACGGACCGGACCACATCCAGCGCTATAGTCGATGCGGTATTGCATGCGATTGTCACCAATTGCGGTTTATAGCGTTCTACCAAACGCCCTAAAAGCAACGGAATGCGGGTGGAAAGCTCTTCTTCTGATTTCATTCCGTAGGGCATGCCAGCATAATCCGCAGCGTAAATAATTGGTGCGGTGGGCATTAGTTTTTGCGACTCTCGCAAAATGGAGAGCCCCCCGATACCCGTATCAAAAAACAATAGTGGTGCTGTTGCTTGTTCGGCTTTCATCACGTCCCTTAAGCACGGTTAACACAAGGCATCAACTGTCTCAGCTGATCCTACAACCAATTGAACTTACCTGTTTTTACAACGCAAAAGCCTTGCTCAATTGCTTTCTTACAGATAGCTCCCGGAAATCAAAGGGGATTTGATACGATGCAATCCATGTGGATTGAACCAATTCTAGCTGTTTTCGTCGGCTATATGCTGGGTGCAATACCGTTCGGCCTGCTGTTAACACGGTTAACAGGTGGTGGTGATTTGCGGGATATTGGATCGGGAAATATTGGTGCGACCAATGTTTTGCGGACAGGTAACAAGGCGATTGCCGCGCTGACACTTTTACTGGATGTTGGCAAAGGGGCTGTGGCGGTACTGATTGCGGCGAGTGTATTCGACGGATTGGGCGTGTTGGCGGGCATGGGCGCCTTTCTAGGGCATCTTTATCCGGTCTGGCTGAAATTCAAGGGTGGCAAAGGGGTCGCCACTTTGTTGGGTATCGTTGCCGCATTGGCCCCGGTCTTGGGCATAGTATTTGCAGTTACCTGGCTCGGCGGCCTACTAATCTTGAGATATTCTTCGGTCAGCGGTATGCTTGCGGCGCTTTCGGTGCCCGTTACGGCAGTAATAGTCGGCCTCTATTCCTGGATACCGATGTTTATTGGTTTTGCGTTGCTTGTAATCTGGAAACACCGCGCTAATATCGAACGCCTGATGGCAGGCGAAGAGCCCAAAGTCGGAGCCTCCTGAATTCCCCCAACCGTTACACGGTATATAGCATGGAAGATAAATTTGATCGGCTGAGGTTGATTCGATCCGCCAATATCGGTCCGGTGAGCTATCGGCAGCTCATCAACCGCTTTGGCTCGGCCAGCAATGCCTTGGAAATGATACCGGAACTGGCATCACGTGGCGGAAGCAGAGCGCCGCGTCTAGCTGATAAAACCGTCATCGAGGAAGAAATGCACGCGGTTGAAAAACTCGGTGCCCGCTATCTGTTCCTCGGCGATGCTGATTATCCCCATCTGCTCGCAGAACTGAGTAACGCACCTCCGGCGATGATCTACCGCGGCAATCTCTCGCTACTCAAAAAACCCATGATTGCGATTGTTGGTGCTCGTAATGCATCGGCTGCCGCCTGCCGCTTTGCCAGGGATTTGGCCAATGGCTTGATAAGCGAAGGCATTTCTGTTGTTTCCGGTCTTGCCCGAGGCATTGATACCGCCGCCCATCAGGGCTCTGTTGCGCAATCCGCGGTCGCGGTTATTGCCGGCGGAATCGACATTCACTATCCGCCTGAAAATGAACAGTTACAGCAGCAGATTGCTCGAGAGGGCCTGTTATTGGCGGAGCAACCGCCCGCCACTGAACCAAAAGCCCGACACTTTCCTTATCGCAATCGGATCATCGCGGGCGTATCTCGCGGAACCGTTGTGGTCGAAGCCGCACCGAAATCAGGATCCCTGATCACTGCCCGACTGGCGGCAGAGACCGGACGTCACGTCATGGCTGTTCCAGGTTCTCCTCTCGATCCGCGATCCAATGGCTGTAATGGACTGATCCGCGAAGGTGCAACTCTAATCCAGTCAGTCGACGATGTGATTGAGTTGATCAGCCATTTCGATGATCGCGCCGCCGGCATAAATATTCCTGATGATCGCTTGGAAGCACCGGATGATGCAACATGGGTGCAAGGGGTGTCAGCGGAAGATATTGGCGACAAGGAACGGCACGCGCTTATGGCACTGCTCGGCATGACTCCTGTTTCCGTCGATGAGCTTGTTCGGCAATCACAGCTTTCCGCGGCATCAGTGCAAATGGCCTTGCTGGAGTTGGAACTTGCTGGTCGATTGACTCGCCATGCTGGCGCGCGTGTAAGTTTGCCTAGTTGAAATCCTGCAAAATTCGGCTAAACGGCATTTTCGTCGATCAAGGGCTTGACGAACGTCTAACTTGTGCAACAGCCTCGCGCGTATACGTGAGACAAATGAAAATCGGAAAATATGCAATTAGTAATCGTTGAGTCACCCGCCAAAGCGAAAACAATCGAAAAATATCTGGGGTCGGATTTCAAGGTATTGGCTTCCTACGGCCATATCCGCGACTTGCCGCCCAAAGATGGTTCCGTTGATCCCGATGATGGCTTCTCGATGGTCTGGCAGCCTTATTCGGATAAAACGAAACAACTGAAAGCCATTACCGACGAATCCAAAAAGGCGACGCGCCTTGTGCTCGCGACTGACCCTGACCGGGAAGGCGAAGCGATTAGTTGGCATGTGCTCGAGGTTTTGAAGAAGAAAAAGGCGCTGCCTGAAAAAGTTGATCGTGTCACGTTTAACGCGATTACCAAAGCTGCTGTGACCGATGCTATGGCGCATCCGCGGACGCTGGATGATGACCTAATCGACGCTTATCGCGCCCGCCGCGCACTAGATTATCTTGTCGGCTTTACCTTGTCGCCAGTGTTGTGGCGCAAATTGCCTGGCGCCAAATCCGCTGGCCGTGTGCAATCTGTAGCCTTGCGTCTGATTGTCGAGCGCGAGCGTGAAATTGAAGTTTTCAATCCGCAGGAATATTGGTCGATTACATCTCAGATGGAGCAGGGCGGTCAGGCCTTTGAAGCGCGTCTCACCATCCATCAGGGCAAAAAGCTTGGTAAGATGGATCTGTCGAACGAGGCAGAAGCATCGGTTGCCAAGACAGCGGTTGAGAACGGCCTTTTCACAATTGAGACGGTTGAAACCAAACCGCTGTCCCGCAATCCACCACCACCATTTACAACCTCGACATTGCAGCAGGAAGCGGCACGCAAACTCGGATATTCGGCCAGTCACACAATGCGGATTGCTCAGCAGCTTTATGAAGATGGTGCGATCACCTATATGCGTACCGATGGCGTTCAGATGGATGACAGCGCTATTTCTGCGGCACGCAAGGCGATTTCTGATCGCTATGACGCCAGCTATGTCCCCGACAAGCCGCGTATCTACAAGTCGAAGGCGAAAAATGCGCAGGAGGCCCATGAAGCCATCCGTCCAACCAGCTTTACGCGGGATACAGTAGGAAGTGGCGATCACGCCAAATTGTACAGCTTGATTTTGAAACGCGCTATGGCCAGTCAGATGGCGGGCGCGCATCTGGAACGCACGACCATCGACATGCTGGACGGCACCGGTCAAACTGGTTTGCGGGCAACCGGTCAAGTAGTGAAATTTCCCGGCTTTATGGCGCTATATGAAGAAGGACGCGACGACAGCAAGGATCAGGATGGCGGCTTGTTGCCTGCCATGGTGAAAGGCGACAGCCCGGCGAAGAAAACCGTCGAAGCCAACCAGCATTTCACCCAACCACCACCGCGCTATAGTGAAGCCAGTCTGGTTAAAAAGATGGAAGAACTCGGCATTGGTCGTCCCTCCACCTATGCATCGATCATCAAGACACTGAAAGACCGCGCTTATGTTCGCACCGAAGGAAATCGTTTCTTTGCAGAGGAGAGTGGGCGACTCCTAACAGGTTTTCTGGAAAGATTTTTCCAACGCTATGTCGCTTATGAATATACGGCAGAACTTGAGGACGAGCTCGACGAAGTTAGTGGTGGCCGCGCGGAATGGCAGAAAATACTCGAAGCTTTCTGGCATGACTTCAAGCCAAAGACGGCAGAGGTGATGGAAAAACTGCCGTCGGAGGTTACGGCAGAACTCGACAAGTTCCTCGAGCCCTATCTTTTCCCGGAAAAAGAGGATGGCAGCGATCCGCGTCTGTGTCCGCGCTGTAATGAAGGCAAGCTGGCACTCCGAGGCGGACGATTTGGGGCTTTTGTGGCCTGTTCCAACTATCCCGACTGCAAATATACACGGCGCTTTGCCCAGGGCGGTGGTGCCAATGCTGACGAGGATGAAGGCCCTCAGGACCTTGGGGTCGATCCCGATACGGATGAGAAAATTACCAAGATGGTTGGGCGCTTTGGTCCCTATGTCCAGCGCGGCGAAGGCAAGGAAGCGAAACGTTCTTCTATTCCCAAAGATGTTCCGGCAGGAGATTTCGGCTTGGAATGGGCGCTAAAACTACTATCCCTGCCACGTGAAGTCGGCATGCATCCGGAAACCGGTAAAGAGGTCAACGCACAAATTGGCCGTTATGGCCCTTATTTGAGCCATGACGGCAAATCCGCGCGACTTGAAAATACCTTGGAAGTGTTTGAAATCGGTATGAACGCAGCGGTAGCCAAGCTCGCAGACGCCGCGAAAAATGGCAAAGGCGGGCGCAGAGGCGCTGAGCCACTCAAGATCATGGGCAAACACCCGCGCACAGAAGAAGAAATCAAACTGATGGACGGTCGCTATGGTCCCTATGTAACTGACGGTACCACTAATGCTTCACTGCCCAAGACAGTGGATAAGGATCAGCTAACCCTTGAAGAAGCCGCGCAGTTGATTGATGATCGTGCTGCTAAGGGCCCGGCCAAGAAGCGCAAGAAAAAGGCTGCTCCCAAAAAGAAAGCAGCAACCAAGAAAAAGCCAGCCGCAAAGAAGAAGCCGGCAGCCAAAAAGACCGTGAAGGCCAAAGCGGAATAGGGGGCAGGTTCCCTTGTTGAGAGTGAATGCCCACTTTGGAAATATGGTGGACATTTGAGTGCGGTTGCATTGAACATATTTTGGTCAGTGAATGGTCAAGCCATTACAGGGCACAAAGTGGGTAAAGCAGAATATCGTTCCAGGACCCAATTTACATGTTCCCAATATGCCTTGCTGGTTCGTCCAGACAGCCAATTATCGATCATGTCTGCAGATAGTTCCGGAGGGCAAATATGAAAGTTCGAACGAACGAGCTTTGATGTTCCCACTCCGGTTCGCTTTTTTCCTGCTCTAATTTGATCCAATGCATCTGGATCGACTGTGTATTTGTAACGTTTTATGAAACTATTCTGCTGAATAATGTTGGCTTGTGCATAAAAACAAGAATCTGGCATAGCTGTTTTCCGATATCTGCTAGTTAAAAACTAGATCTCACGATCTGATATCGTAATCAGCAAACTATATGCCATAAACTATATTTTCCAATATATCAGATGTTAATATTATGATTATATAATTAACCATTATAAACTTACTTGCGAAACGCATTTTATTCGCAAAATGCGATATAATTCTTCGCAATCTGAAATTAATTCATTCCACTGCTTTTTTAAGTCACTGAATAAATGCGCTTTTCCGGTTTGGCATGAGCATTGCTCATCCTGTCATCACTATCGGCCAACGTCTCCCAAGCAAAGGAGGCCATGATTGATGTCGTAAGCAATGACAGGAGTGTGAATTGGATCAGAGTATTACATTATGGTTCGGAGAGCTGCTAGGCAGCTTTGAGCTGTTCGACGAAGCTGTTCTTACCATTTCCGCAAGCCACCTTGTTAAGGGCGGGACGCTGGTGGCAATTCTACTCTATATTTGGATAGCTAAGCCCGGTCAGTTTTGGATCGCCGAAAGCAAGACCCAGTTTCAAAACAGAGCTGCTATCATGGGAGCTCTTTTGGCCAGCGTTTTTGCTGAGATATTCGCTCTGATTTTGTCTCGGATCACAGATTTTAGACTAAGGCCTTTCCTAGAAGGGGCACTTGACCTGCAGGTGCCCGAACGTCTGCAACTGCTCAGCTCAGACATGATGAGCAGCAGCTCGTTTCCAAGCGATCACGCTATCCTATTTTTTGCGATTGTGGGTGCCATATTCATGGTATCGCGGAGGCTAGGAACTTTTGCTTTTGTTTATTGCAGCATTTTTATCGCCTTGCCGCGGATCTATCTTGGGTTGCACTATGCCAGCGACATATTGGTTGGGGCGGCTATTGGCCTCTTTTTTGCTGTAGCGGGCATCAAATTGTTCCAAAATTCCAAAGCAATGCAATGGGGAATTCAGTGGTCCTATTCACATCCTGCGTGGTTCTATCCGGTGTTTTTCCTGTTTTTGTATCAGGTCGCCACAATGCTGGAAGACGTGCGTGCATTTGCGCAATTGCTTAAATTTTTCTAACCATATCTGAAACTTGAATGAGGAATAAAGACAGCAAAGCATTTTGTCTTGCTGTCTCTATTTGTCGTTTGTGAGACAAGTAAATTATGTCAGAAATCAGCCGGCAAGCTGGAGGCCCATTTTTCCTTTTTTCGATATAGCGTCGATGGACTTACACCCAGCTTTTTTGCTGCTTTAGTCAGGCTGCCGCCGCATTTTTGTACGGCGCGATCGACTAACAATCGCTCCACTTGATCGAGAGTCATATTGTCGAACTGATCAATTCCCTTATTCTCGGAGAATTGATCTAACGGGATCTCGGAATTTTGATCTTGTAAATTGATAGACTGTACTTGCGGAGAAGCTGCAGTGAATTCCGAGACAATGGTTTCATCTAGTTCAGGTCCAGCAAACATCACGGCCGCACGTCGCATCAAATTTTGTAACTCACGCACATTGCCAGGCCAGGAATGCTGTTCGAATTTTTGAGCAAGTTGAGCATTAAGCGGTGAAAAACTTTTGCCTTCTTCGTTGGCAAACCGATCAAGAAAGCTATTTGCCAATAAAGTAATGTCATTACCTCTTTCTCTAAGTGCTGGTAGATGAATAGGGACGACAGCCAATCGGTAATAAAGGTCTTCGCGAAAACGCCCATGCTGTACTTCGACGGAAGGGGTGCGGTTGGTTGCGCAGATAATCCGAACATCAACATTTTCTGCCTTGGTTGCGCCAACGCGCTGAACCGTTCCAGTCTGCAAAAAACGCAATAATTTCACCTGAAGCTTTAACTCCATTTCGCATATCTCATCAAGAAACAACGTTCCGCCATGGGCAGCCTGAACAGCGCCAACCCGATCGGAGATCGCCCCGGTAAATGATCCTTTCAAATGGCCGAACAGCTCGGATTCAAGAAGATCTTCCGGAATTGCACCGCAGTTGATCGCAACAAATGGTTTTTTGGCGCGCGGTCCTGATTTGTGGATGGCATCGGCGCAAACCTCTTTGCCGGTGCCGCTCTCTCCGGTGATGAAGATTGTAGCTTTCGACTTTGCGACATTCTTAATTTGATTGTAGATCGATTGCATAGGCTGGCTGGCCCCAATGAATCCGCCCAACGCGTCACTATCGATGTTTTCGTTAGAATGTTGAGCAGCAGCGGGCTTAGCCTCTCGTTTCGTTTCGGCTGCACCCTTTATGACAGTGACCAGGCGAGCTGGCGCCAGTGGTTTTACCATGAAATCATAAGCGCCCAGTCGCATGGCATCAATTGCGCGGTTTATTGATCCATCAGCTGTTGCAACGATAATTGGTATGTCCTGAACAATATCAGGATTCTGTGCGAGCCAGTCCAGCCCATTGCCATCTGGCAGTTGCAAGTCGAGCAATACGGCAGAAAATTGCGCACGATTTTCTTGCAGCTGAGAATTGGCATCAGCCAAATTATCAACAATGAAGCTTTCAAACCCAGCTGACTCCAAATGACCAGCATAAGCCATGGAAAGCGATGCAATATCCTCAATTATCAATATCTTATGATGGACCATTTGATTATCCCGTAATTGTGAATGTTGCAGACTTGCCGTCCTCGCTTATGCTCCATTCTAGAGCGCGGCGATCATCATAATGTTCCATGCACCCTTGAACGAGACCCTGGGCGATTGCGGCCATAGGGCGATGGGACTGATAAGAGATTATGGTCTTTTCAGCGGATTCTTGAGCGGTTATTTGCGGCGGTTGAGCGTCGGGATAAAGAATGCAGACTTCGTTGTGAATGTGGCTTCCAACATGGGTCAAAAGCGCTTCTGCTGTGCGATAGGACTCCATGATATGCGGATATAATATATTGAATCGGCCATAGAGATATTTCCCATAGAGTCGGCACAGCTCAGCCGCTTCAATGCCGGATTGTGCCGAGGCTTCCGCAACCATATTCAAAGCATATTCTGAAGGATAATTGCCAACAGATGTAAAAGCACCGTTATTGGGCAATTCTGATCCGGAAATAACCGCATCAGCAAAGTCAGCTGATTTAACCTTCTCCATGAACCGGACCAGCTCGGTAAATATTATGCCTTTCATTCTTGCTTTCCCATATTGTTTGTTTCTTCCCTTACCAAGCATCAATTATGCCAAATTGCGAATGGCAGAATTTAGCGATTTTCCATCAATAAATTGCATTTTGCAAAATAGGAAATTCGCAATATGCAACAAAAGTCTTTGCAAATTGCAAATATTTCGAAATTTTTTGATCCAGTCATGAGGGTTAACCTTTGTGTCTGGTGGATTTGAGCCATTGGCACGCCCATTGCACTATCAATCCTGAGTTTAATAATTTCAGGTGTATCATGTTCAGAAAAACGATGGTTATTGGCTTTTGCGCTGCGCTTGCAAGCGGCTGCGCGACTATGGAGCGTCCAACAAACCTGGAGGCTAGCCAATATGCTCCCCAACAACAGGTCGACCATAGCAATTCGGCTCCTCGCTGCATTAGCGGTGCTCTGCCATTGTCTTCATTACCGCACCAACAAATAGCATCGGAAAGGCTGATCCGAAAACCAGATCTGCTTTCATCTGGGGACCGGATTCAACTCAAAGTTTCAGGTGATGAAGAGACTCTTTCAAGAATTTATGTTTTGGCCGGCAATGGTTCAATTACGCTTGATGGTCGACACTCGATTAGTTTGGTTGGTCTATCGATTGCTGAAGCCGAGCAAACCATTTCCCGTACTCTTGTGGCAAACGGTCTTATCCGAGGACTGCGCGGCAGCGTTCGATTGCAGCTTCTGGAATTGGGTGGGGTTAGCGTTGCCGTTGGAGGCGCGGTATTCCAGCCAGGGATGGTACGGGTCGGCCAACGCTCAGCAGAATTAAGGGGAGTTCATCTCGACAATAGCAATTCCGGAGATCGCAATATCAGTCGGTCACTCACGGCAGCAATTCGAGCAGCAGGCGGCGTCCGACCCGACGCTGATCTGACGGCTGTCTATGTCGTCAGTGGAAATAGTTGGTCCCGAGTGGATTTGACTGGTGCTATTGATGGTAACCTTATTGATGATATTTCTCTCTCTTCGAATGATCGCATTATCGTAGGGTCAACAAATTGTTTTCAAAGTGAATTGGTAAAACCGTCGCGGGTAACCGCGCCCGGTATTCGTGTGTTCATGTCCAATCTTTCTCGTCCTGCGGCCAGCAATGCCTCTTCCTCAATTGGAAGGGAAACGACCAGCCTTCCTTATGGAACGCGGCTGTCTCAAGCGATGGTATCAGCAAACTGTGTAGGGGGATCGGCGATGAATGCCGCCCGCAAAGTGGTATTGATGTCGCGAAACCCAATTAACGGCCAGTCCGTCGTGATCCAGCGTTCCGTGGAGAAGCTTGTTCGTCAGGATAATCGTGATCAGAGAGATCCCTATTTGATGCCCGGGGATAGTCTTGCCTGCTATGATAGTTTTGCCATGAACGTAAGGGATGTCATCAGCCTGGTTGGCGAGACAGCTTCCCCTTATTTCCTCCTGAAAAATGTAGATTGATCGTGAAGCAAGATACAATGGAGAGACCCGGTCTGCCCGAGCGGCTGTGGCTGAAATTTAAGCAGCGCCGACCATTGCTGCGGCGACATAGACGTTATTTGCATATTGCGGCAATTTGGATTGCAGTGATCTGGCTGATCACGACGGTTTATCTCGTGTTAGCGCCGGAACAATATCGCAGCAAATTCACCCTGATCCTTCCGGGTTCCGGTGCTGGCAGCTCACTAAATGTCGAAAGCATCGGCCAAGCACAGTCGTCGGTTTCGTCGGCCTTTTCAAGCTCGACCATCAGTCCGACCGAAAACTACAAGCGCCTCCTCATGACCGATATTACATTGCGAGAAAGCGCTGAGAAGACAGGTGACCAGGCCGACCAGTTCCCGGTTCCAACCGTAAAACTGATCGATCAGACCAATTTGATCCAAGTAGAAATTGCAGGTCGCAACAGCAAGGAAGCGCACAAACGCGCGATTGCTTTAAAGGAAAGTTTTCTAGAGCAACTCGACGGACTGCGCAAAAATGAGGCAGAGACGCGAGAGCGGTCTGATGTTAGAAACCTTGTGCAATTGGAAAAGAAAGTTCGTTCAACCCAACAAGCATTGCTCGACTTTCAGGCAACAACCGGACTTGTTTCGCTGGACCAGTTTAACACCCGCATAGCGAATATGGACTCGCTGCGTCAGCAAGAGCGGGAAGCACGGTTGGCCGTGAAACAGAAGTCTGCTGAATCGCAAAGATTTTCATCCATTCTTGGTAAAGGCGTTGGCGGTGCAAATTCTGCATTGCGATTGCGATCAGATCCGGTTTTTCAACAGCTTGCGGATCGGTTTGCGAAACTGGAAGTCTCAGCTCAGGAAAAGGGAGCCACACTGGGTGAAAACCATGGTGCTTTTGTTCAGGTTGTTACGGAAAGAGATCAACTAAAGGCAGCATTGGTTAAGCGCGGTCAATCCGTAACAGGCCTAAGCGCACGAGCAATTATGAGAAATGTTGACATTGCTGTTGCAGACGGCCGATCCAATTTGATGCAAGGCATGGTGATCGCCAGCTCGCAAAGTGCTGGCGCACGGGCAAGTCTAGCGGAGATCCGCAAAGACATCGCAAACCAATCTGCCAGAAGCGGCGAATTGGTCAAACAAGCATCCGTTCTCGCTGATCTGGTTCGTGATCACCGGGTTGCAGAAGCGGTCTTTTCGTCTGCACTGGCTCGCATCGATACTAACAAACAAGATCCTTTTGCATCCTACCCGTTGGTACAAACGCTGGAGCAGCCTTCGGTTCCACAAAATCCTTCCAGTCCATCATTGTTGCTTGCATTCGCTGGTGCTTTGGCGGGTACCTGCATCATCCTTGTCGCTTTAGGGCTGCTATGGTTCAGACAGACTATAATCCGCAAAATAGCGCCGAGCGTTTAGTCTACTCCACCATAATAGCCACATGGCTGTTATGGTTGGTGGGCGGACTCTATATTGTCGGACCAATATTGGGGTGCGCACTGGCATTTCAGGTGATTTATTTTTACTTTATTGCACCGGCCCTCCCCGAGAATAAGCGATTAGCAGCTCCCAATTTTTCCGTTCAATTATGGCTGGTTTCCATGGGTTTAATGTTGGTCATTCTCATAGTTGGTCATTTTAACTTTAGTCTAAGCATAGTTACTATGGCTAAGTCATCTATCGGTTGGGCAAAAGGCTGGATGTTGATCGCCTTGTTCATTTTCGCTGGTGCGATTTTACCGATCAGGTCAGAAATTATTTACCGAGCGATTTGCCGTTCAGCAAAATATACCATTTTTCTCCTTCCAATTTTTGTTGCAGCCCCCCTGATTGGGCTTCCGGAAACTTTGTGGGTGTCTCCTTTGAAAATTGTAGGTGGTTCGGGATCAGAATATTTTGCAACCGTCCTATATACGCTTGAACCAGGGTCTGGGATACCACGATGGCAGTTCTTCGCACCTTGGTCACCAGCAGCCGGAATGATTGGCCTGGTCTACTTTTTATGCGCACTTCAGGAAAAGGATCGTACGTGGAAAAGCTGGGGTGTAGCTGGTGCCTTGGCCATCATTCTCATGTCACAATCTCGTCTGGCTTTGGTAGGGTTGCTCCTTATTGGTCCATTGCCATTTCTGTTTAAGCAAATCACGATGCCGGCGATATGGTTTTTGGCACTCCCTATCGTTCTGACCTTTGGTTGGTTTGCAATTGACATTCTTGAGGCATTCAGTGCCGCACAATCCGAGTTTTCCAGTGCCCGTGCCGACTCCACACGTGTAAGAGCAACATTGGGCCGTATCGCCCTGGAAAGATGGGAAGCAGAGGCCTACTGGTTCGGACACGGAATTGTTGAACGCGGCCCACATCTCGTCGAATATATGTTTATAGGAAGTCACCATAGTTGGTACGGACTTTTGTTTGTGAAGGGCATCCTGGGTTTGACCGCCTTAGCTGTGCCAATGATCGTCAGCGCCATAAACTTGTTTCGCAAAGCTTTGGTATCTTCAGTTGGTCGTATTGGATTTGCGATTGTTGCGTTGCTGACAATGTACAGCTTTGGTGAAAATTTGGAATCGCTGGCTTATCTTTATTGGCCAGCGCTGTTACTATTGGGAAAAGCCCTGCAATCTTGCGCCGATGAAAGCGATAAGGCGATAACAGGCCCGAATGTAAGCAGGTGAGCAGGGGCTTCAAGGCTGCCACAGCAACTGATCGACATGTAGATCGCGGCGCTCGATAATCTCTGATATATATGATCAATCACCGCCGAGAAAGCTGGCGTGATGCTATTGAGAAGAGAGTCGCGCGATGAGGTTGCAGCCTAACCCATTTTCAGCAGTAAACCGATTGCGTTCCAAAACTAGGTTGAGCACAAACAAATGTGGCCCCCGTCTTGGACGAGGGCCACTTGCTGGTCCCAACTCAAAATATTGTGATTACATTAAGCAGCGGCTTCTAGGCATTCATTTCCCAACAATGCTTCGAATACCTCAAGCCAGTCTGCAACGCGTTGTTCGGTTACGCGCAGACAGTCTTCACGAGCCGCCACAGACATGTTTACCAGCGGCAAATGTCTGATATTGCGCAGCGTTCGGCCAATAGCTTCCATGTCGTCAAAATCGACAGAGATACCGGCTTCTCCAATTTGTTCTGGCAATCCGCCTACATTCGAAACCAAAATTGGCCGAGCGGCACAACGCGCTTCGGTAGCTACCAAGCCATAGGCCTCAAATCGAGAAGGCACTGCAATGATATCGCATTGGTCCAAATAGTGATCAATGTCGGTTACTGTGCCATAAAAGGAGATGTTGGCGTTACCTGCGGCCAACCGTCTTAGTTCGGCTTCTTCTGGGCCAAACCCACCAATGTTGAGTTTTATGTCATTCTGAATGCCCAACTTGTTCACCGCCTCGATCATCCGGTCAAAACCCTTTTCGCGGACAAATCGACCATAAGCACCAATAGTAATGGGGTCATGTCGTGAAAAATGAGGTCGGGTAATATTCACCAGATTGTTCATTTTGCTCCACGGGTAAATGACTTGCCGCTTTGGAAACTCGAGTCCAGTTGCTTCTGTGAGCCACAATGCTTGCTCATTGGAAACACAAATGACCCGATCAAAAATCTTATGTGCTAGTTTTAGCATGGAGCGAAAGCGGGGCGGATCTGGCACTTGAAGCTGCTCCCACTCCCTCGAATAGCTGTGATGAACCAATATCAATTGTGCAGAACTGTTCCGCGACGCCAGGGAATACATGAAGGGCAGGGTATTCCAGCTCATCGAGACGTGAACAACAATTACCCCAGCATCAGGAAATTGCGGTGCAATACTCCAAACAGGGTGTGCTTCCTCGACGACTGTTTCGAACCGGCGACCAAAGGCGGGATGTTGGAACAGTTCGAGATTCTTAGTCACCCCGCCAAGGGCGACGTCATCGAGCAGATGGACGATTTGCATTTTATCTTTCATGCCAACACCTTTCCGCCGGTCCATGAATGAGCGAGTTTTACAACAATATTGGATGGCAGATACCGTGCGGTTGTTGCCGCAAGGAATGTTAAAACTGACTTGATCGGTTCCTTTAATAGAGGCGATGATGATTTGTTGACGGAATCCTTCAACAAGCTCAGTGCAAACGCACCATCTCCCATCTGTACTGCGCGGCGGGCCAAATATCGCAGCTGATATGCACGTGCTTCATTTTCAATCTGTTCAACAAATTCCGGCGCGTTTTGTTTTGTCTTTGCGATCACTCGGTTCCAGCTTTCATACTGCGCGGCAATGTTGGATGACAGTCCACCTGAACCAATGCGATAATTTGTCAGCAGACCATCGATGCCCTCAAACTTAAAACCGTTTGTTAAAGCCATCCTGATCCACAATTCGATATCTTCGGACTGCCTGAATGTTTCGTCAAAAAAGCAAATTCTATCGGGTTCATCACGGTTGAAGAAAGCGATTTGGCGCAGCGCGGTTTTGCGAATAACCGGCGTCGATCCATTCCCGACGGGATTGCGTAAAATTATATCCTTGGCACTAACCCTCGCCAACTTCGGACGCTGCATTTGTCGAAGAAGGGTTCCATCATTGTCCATGAACCGAGAGCCGCTATAGCTCACGCCAACTTGCGGATTGTTATCCAGGTGAATTTTGTGAAGTGCGAGTTTCTCTGGATGCCAGCTGTCATCGGAATCGAGAAAGGCGATATATTCGCTGCGGGCTTCCAATATCCCGGTATTTCGTGCACCAGCCAAGCCTCGGTTTGATTGCGCAACAATGCGAATACGAGGGTCGTCATAGGACGCACAAATCTCGATACTCTTATCTGTTCCGCCATCATCAACAATGATCAGCTCGAAGTCTTCGACTGTCTGAGCAAGCACAGATTCAATGGCTGCAGATACAAATTTTTCAACATTATAGACCGGCATTACAACTGAAATGGATGGGTAATTCATAGGACAGTCCTTTCTGACTGGCTTTTAGGCAAAGAGATGGACGCGAGTTGAGCGTGGCATGAGGAATGCAGCGAAGGCTGAAACCAGGGTCAACCAACCTCGTCTTTGATCTTCTAGGAAAGATTCTCGATCGGCACGCATACCCTGGAGCGCGTAAGCCAAAGCAACTTTCGCTGGTGCTCCAGCACGCAATGCTCGCCGCGACAAATAGCGACAATAAATAGCTTCAGACGATGAAATCTGATCTGCTTGCGCATATTGATCTGCCAATTGTCTCCAACCAATAAACATGGCCGGCAAATCTGCAGAGAGGCCCAATGGATTCAGCCGATAGTCGACAAGATATTGATCAATTCCGACCACTAGGTGACCTTGAACAATCAAACGCGCCAACCATTCCTGGTCCTCCGCATAGGACATTTTCGCTTCGAAATTGCCAATGGTTCGAATGATATCATTGCGCACAACCAGGTTGGACATAGTACATACCGGATTTTCTGAGATGATCTGTTCAACCGATAACTCGTCCGATCTGACGGTCGAAAATGTCCTGGCATCGCGACCATTGGAAGCATGTTGATCAATAAACGCAACCTTTGCGTAACTAGCAGCAGCTTTCGAATTTTGTTGATGTAACTCTCGATGAACCGCCAATTTGTCGCTTGCCCAGAGATCGTCGGAATCAATGAAAGCCACCAATGCTCCTCGTGCCAAACCAAGGCCAAGGTTTCGTGCTGCCGAGACACCCTTGTTCTCTTGCGACACGAGTTTGATCCGTTCATCCTGGGAAGCGAAAGACAGCATGAGTGCAAGGCTATCATCGGTCGAGCCATCGTCGATTAATATCAGTTCCAGATCGCGTTCGGTTTGATTCAACACCGAGCTTATGGTTTTCAAGATCTGATTGGAGGCATTGTAGACCGGTAAAATGACCGAGAAATGCGGATTATTCATGATAAAACTCCCGTTTTGTGAAATATTGAATTGCGGAAATGGTCAGATAGGCACCAATCACAGCGGCGGTGCCGACAACCCAGCCGGTGGCTGCTAAAAATAGATTTGAATATGCGCCGACTAGCATCATCCCCAGCGCTGAAAGACAGATTGCTGATCCAATCCAAGCATCAAGTGAGGCCCGTTGGCTTGCGCGCAGGTAGGCTGACAAAAGTGCGCCCAGCATCATCGGTATTGCGGCAGTCGAAAGGACCTGGATCAGAGGAATAGCATGGGTCCACTGTGCCCCGAAAATGATGGGGACATAGATAGGAGCGAACAAAAGTTGCACCAGCGTAAGGGACCCGAATATCCCAAATCCCAAAATTACCGCTAATCCAAGGGTTGCTCTTTGTCGTCCGCCCGACTTTGCCTCACATAGATGCGGATATAAAACGGTGCCGAACGCAGCAGCCAGAGCGCCAACTATGCCTATGCCAGCGTTGAATGCAAAATAGTAGCTGCCCAAAGCTGAAACACCAAGCAAAGCGCTGATAATCAGCTTATCAAGGTTGTTACGCAATGCGAGCCAGATATCGGCAATCAAAATTGCTGAGCCGAATTGCAGCATCGAACTTAAGGGCGCGAACCCTTTTGCAGGATTGTATTTCCAAGCGTGGGCCCGTCTCATCATGATGAGCCAAAGTGGAGCTGTAAGCAATTTGGGTAGGACGAGCGCCCATGGATTGGCCCAAGCAAGGATTAATACGCATGTGATCAAATGATCCGCTATCGTTTGTGTTGTTCCAATTGCCGCTACTGTTGGCAGTTTCTTTGCACGCATAAGTCGAAAGCATTGCACCAGTCCGCCAGGCATAAACAGGTAAACCCCAGACAAAGCAGCGAGCATTTTTGCAGCAACCGGATTATCGAAAAAGTTGTACAACAGCGCTGCCGCAATAAGCTGTATGCCAGCAACAATCGCACACCAAACCCAAAATACCCGGTAAGCAGAATTGCAAACTTGATCGAGAGCTTGGGAGTCTGTGGCAATTATTTTCTGGCCAACGCCAATATTGGCCAGGACACGGATGAGCTCGAAGAGGCTGAGGGTAAGGGCTGCGACGCCAACCAGTTCCGGTACCAGTTGACGTGCAATGACAATGACAACAAGCAACCGAACCACGCGATTCAATAACTCGGCAGATCCGTAAGCCAAAAGCCCACGCACAATGGAGTGTATGGTCGAGTATTCGTGAATTGATACGGCGATTGACATAGTTGGTTTCCAAATGACTTGGCCACTTCAATTCAATTGCTGTGCCAGTTTTCGAAACCCCCACTATTCCGGGCATCTTCGCAGTTAACGATCAAACTACCTTGTTCCAGTTGTTGCATACTGAATTCGGTTTCTCGCATTTCGCGAAAATCGTTGCATTTTGCGTAGGATCTTATCCATGAAAACCAAATGATAACCCAATATATTATTGATATAAAACGATTAAATGGTTCTGGCATAAGAAATGCGAGGTGAGATCCAAATCTAATTTGGAGCCAGACTATGAGTCAGTATCAATCCGCAGAAAACATCCGCCAGAACCTTGGCCGACAGATATCTCCCGTTTTGATAGGGCGTTCACGTGCCACGGAATTGGCAGCGCGGCTTTATCAAATCGGAGCGCCTTCGTTATTCAATCTGCCGCTTGCCAATGGACATCTTGGCGAGGTCGCATCGCATATTGTAAATGCAGCGGCTGATGGGGAACGCAATGTCATCCATTTCATTAATGCGCATTGCGTCAATCAAATCCAACGCGATGATCATTATCACAAGATTATTGAGGAAACAGATATTCTGCTTCCGGATGGATCGGGTCTTCGCTTGGCAGCCGGTCTTTCAGGTTCTGGAAAAATAGACAATTTAAACGGTACAGATCTATTTCCTCATCTATGCGAACAGGCTGCGGAGAGAAATCAATCCATTTTCCTCTTAGGTGGTGGACCTGGTATAGCATCCACTGCTGCAAAAAATATGCGTAACACAATCCCGGGGTTGCGCTTTGCAGGCACGCAAAATGGTTTCTTTACCAAGGGAACCGACGACGAAATCATCCAGAAGATCAACGACTCAGGCGCTTCAATATTACTGGTCGGAATGGGTGTTCCACTGCAGGAAAAATGGATTGCCAAGTATCGCGATCAAATCACGGTACCGGTTATTTTGGGCGTAGGAGGTCTATTCGATTATTATTCTGGGAAAATTGCGCGAGCGCCGCTTTTGGTTCGAAAAATGGGTATGGAATGGGGGTGGCGATTGGCAATGGAACCCGGTCGATTAGCCAATCGTTATATAATCGGCAACACCCGGTTCATTGCTCATGCGGTTAAGCACGCTTTTGTCGCGAGAGGACATGCCGAACGATATGCGGCAGCGTCCAAACGAACATTGGATTTGTCCATTGCTTTACTTGCACTTGTTCTTCTGGGGCCGTTAGCAGCTGCAATTTGTCTGCTTATAACCATGGAGGATCGCGGTTCTCCATTCTACCGGCAAACCCGAATAGGAGCCGATGGAAAGCCGTTCAAGATATGGAAATTCCGATCCATGTACAAAAATGCTGACGAGCGAAAGGCAGCATTGACTGCGCAAAATGATCGCGATTCCGTGTGTTTCAAGATGAAAAATGATCCCCGGATCACCAAAGTTGGAAAATTTATACGCCGAACGTCGCTGGACGAACTCCCCCAAATACTAAATATCCTGACCGGTCAAATGTCGGTTGTCGGCCCGCGACCCGCCCTTCCTTGCGAAGTGCTGAGCTATGAAGAGCGTGAACGCCGTCGTCTAAATGGAAAGCCAGGATTGACCTGCACATGGCAGGTTTCAGGTCGAGCCGATATTCCATTTGCACAGCAGGTAGAAATGGATCTGGAATATCTTGAGGAGCAATCGATCCTGAAAGATATCAAACTTATTACCCAGACAGTTCCGGCTGTCATATCGGGAAGAGGGGCCTACTAGGTCTCGGGCCCTGCTTCAATCCCTCCGTCGATCGGCCGTCTGGCTTGATTGACGGAGGGCAGATATTGTTCGTTGTTCAATATCTTCAATCGGCAATAGCGCAGCACTGTCACCTAACGATTCAGTTTGTCGGATTGATTCCAGTTTTTCCAATAGTGAATAGGCGCCAAAACCGTTGCAGATTCCCCGCAGTGCATGATGGGCCGCACTCACACCTTCCTGATCCTTAGCGATCCAGGACCGTTGAAATCTATCGCACCAGCTCTCAATGTCCGCACCAACCGCTTCAGTCAGAATCTCCCGGCGATCTATTGGAACGGCAAATAGTTGTTCTCGAAACTTTTCAGCGTCGATATATTCGGGATTGGTTAAATCGGGAACTGAACCATCCGGATGATCATCGGTCGCAAAGCTCTTGGTTCCACAGATCTGTTCCAATGCATAGGTCAATCCCGAGATATTGATGGGCTTCGCGATCACGCCATCCATACCGGAGGCCAATATCGCTGCCCTTTCTTCATCTGCCGCAAAAGCGGTAACTCCAAATATGGGAATCTTTTTGTGCTTTTGGTTTGCACGAACGCGCTTCGTGGCTTCCATTCCATTGGTTGGCATCCAGACATCCATGAATATTCCATCAAAGGATTCTGCTTCTAAAGCATCAATCACCTTTGATCCATCATCGACTACTACCGCGTCACAACCAAGATTCTCCAACAAAGAGACTAGCACGATTTGATTGGCTTCTACATCTTCGGCAACAAGCAGTTTTGGAGCTCTGTTATCGATATTGAATTCGGTGATGCTCGGTTTTTGCAATCGATCCTCAACTGCTTGCGACCCATCTCCAATGGTAACTGGCAGTTTCACCCAAAACTTGCTGCCTTTACCAATCTCGCTCTCAACCCCGATTTCCCCATCCATGGCTTTTGCAATGCGCTTGCAAATGGACAAGCCCAAACCGGTGCCCTCTATCAAATCACTGTCAACATTACCGCGATCAAGATCATCAAAGAGTCGCGCTTGGATATCCTTCGAAATACCAGGACCAGTATCCGAAACAACAAACTCGACGCCAGGCCCTGTAGGGTCGGTGAAGGTTTTAGCAGCAATGTGGATATGTCCATCGCTGGAATATTTAATCGCATTACTGACAAAATTGTCGATCACTTGTCTAACTCGCGTGCGATCAGTGATTAGAAAATCGTAAGATTGCGGAGATATTTCCGTTGAGACTATTAGTTTTTTCTTGGCCGCCAATGGTCGCCAGGTTTCCGCGGCCTGTTCCACCAGTTGCGGCAAGTGAAACTCACTCAGATCCAACTCAAGTTTCCAACCATCAGTGCGCGCAATTTCGATTATGTCTGCCAAAAGGAAAAGGAGCTGATCACTGCTCTGGTGCGCTAGCTCGACTTTCTGTGCCTGATCGGCATCTAAATCCGAGATACTAAGCAGCTCCAATGTTGCCAATATTGCGTTTAGCGGTGTGCGGATATCATGGCTCATCATCGCCAAAAATCGTGATTTTGACTTGTCCGCGGCAACGGCGTTAGCACGGGCATCGTCCAGCTCCGCACTCATCATCTCCATCTCGATTACGCGTTGTTCCAATTGCTCACTTTTCTTTTTCTCATCAGTCCGTGCGTTGCGGAGATCTTCACTGACTTTTTCGAGCTGTTTGGCTCGCCGTTCACTCAATTTGAGCATAAGCTGTTCTTGCCGTTCGGCTTGGCGTTCTTCGGTTATATCGCGAACTGCTCCGTATCCATAGAAGCCAGCACCCTTGGTGGATGGATTCTGCGTAACAGCCCATCGCAACCATCTTGTTTTGCCATCGTGATCGAGAAACCGGAAATCACCGACGACCTGCTTGTCAACAAGCTCGCCCTTCTCAGCGGAAAGCAATATTTTCATCGCTTCGTTCCGATCTAACGGATGAACCATTTTAGCAAATTGATCGAAACTTGTGACCGGTGTTCTGGAACCGACTACGTCCGCAAAATTTTCGGATCCTGTAAAACGTTGGCTTTCATCTCCGTGGAAAGTGGCGACCTTAGCCAAAGTTTGAGCGCTAATGAGGGACAAAGTCTGTCGGTTCACTTGTTCAAGCAACTGCGCTTCTTTTTGCTGCAACTGCTGTTGGGCGGCAGCAAGGGATCGACTCTTGGTATGAAGAAGTTGTTCAGCTTCTTCTCTCGCCGCTTCGCTTCTTGCCAGCCTACGTTCCAACAACTTTTCGCGGTCGGAATTGGCATTCAGCGGCGATCTATCAGATCTTCTAACCATAACTTATAATATCAGTAATTGATTTGAAAAAGATGAACTAGAATATTCGATATAATTGATGTCCGCTTTCTCTATAAGGAAGTTGCTAGGCAGTGTCCTCTGAGTTCTAAAAGTGGGCATTGAATAGCACAAAGCCGGTCCCAACCGTAATTCCAGTGAAGGAAGTGCGAGAATCTCAGGCTTAAATATTATATGCTAAACCAGTGTTATCTCAGTATTAGCGAATATTTGTCTTCTTTGATCTTTGAAGTTTTATGCTATACACATAGACGTTTAATTTACAGGGGATTCACAAGATGATGAAGTTTTCAGCACTGTCAAAAGGCTTGTAAGCAAAGCAGCCGCAATGGTTGTCATAGGCGCATTTTCCTCTTCGGTGGGAGCAACTCAGCTATATGTCGTCAAACAAGTGGATGTGATGAACGAAGCCGACAATTCTGCTGAACCCGAGAAGATTACAGATAAAAGTCATCCGGATTATGTGAGATGTCGTACCGAATCCATTATTGGTAGCCTTGCGAGAAAGAATAAGGTTTGTATGACCAATAAAGAATGGGCCGAAGCCAGAAAAAATGGCAACAGATTCGCCACAGATATGATTGGTTCAATTCAGGCCATGAGTGGCGGAGGCAGTTTTACAGACGGAAAATAGCGTGAGCTTTGCATGCTAACGTCGATCTCAATTCTTGATCCGCAAGAACTATGACCGTCGGCAGGATAGTACGGGTTGGACCAAAGGGTCCTTCTCGGGCTCACCCTAGTCAACGCCATTTTCGGAAACAGACTTCACTTCCTTAGTGTAAAAATTGGCCAGCCAATCAGTTATTTGCGGAACAGATACCCTTTGGTGGAATTTGATACCGATTTCCGACCCTTTTTGCCATCGGACGGTGCCGATGATATCTCCCAGATCGGGCACCACCAAAGTTAGCTGGTTGCCGACCTCGCACAGATAGTCGGCATTGATGCGAATTCCAGCGGGAGAGATATCGCAGATTTCAGCCTTTACCAATGTCGATCCGATTCTGAAGACGATTGCTTGCCGCATGTGTACGCGCGGTAGCCGAGAAAGATGATATTTGTTGTGAACCCGCAGGCTGGCTAGCAGCTCATTAACGTTGATTTCATTTTTGAATTGCATGCCGACAAGAGTGTCTTTGCGCCAGCGAATGGATGCCGTAAGCGCGACGTCGTCAGTAAGGGCAACCGTTGCGGTGTCATCCATTTCAAAGCTTGGATGAATCTCTATCATCACGCCGCTACCAGAGATATTCTTGATAAACCCCCATCCTTCTGCCGCACCGGATGCTATTTTGGCCAGTCGGAATACGGTCAGTTGCCGCTCCTTTTTGCGTCGCTCCTGAACGATTTGAGGGTTGCTGCTATGAAAGGCTTCAACCTTGGCTGCTTGAACATTTCCGACCATTTATTTCACCTTGTCCCAGAGAGGATAAAAAGAGTGGTTCATTTACTGTGCGAAAGCAGCCGCGAGCATTGCTGTGATCGTGGGCGTAAAACACTTTGTTTATAACGGTCGGTTGTTCGTGATCTTAAGGGGTTATCGCAACTTAGATGCGCAAAGGATTAGGACGGGCGTGGAAGAGCGCCTGAATGCATTGGCGAGTGGGGCATTTTGGTTGGGGTTTAGCGTCGTAAATACAACCGCGATAATTGCGTTTGTCTTGAACGCATTCGGTTATTTAACCCAGTCTAGGCCCATATCCTGATAGAGGCTCTTGTCCTCATCCCAGTTCGCACTGACTTTGACATGGAGATAGAGATGTACGGTCTTACCCAGTATCTCCGACAGTTCAGCACGGGCTTTGGCACCGATTTCCTTTATCTGGTGGCCGCCTTTTCCAAGAATGATTGCGCGCTGGGTCGGTTTTTCAACCAGGATTTGCTGGTGGATTTCCAGCGATCCGTCAGGGCGTTCCTTATATTGTTCCATCGCAATTGCTGTCGCGTAGGGCAGTTCTGCGTGGAGCTGGCGAAAAACCTGTTCACGTGTGATTTCTGCAGCCAATAAACGCTCGCTGGCGTCCGACACCTGATCTTCGGGAAAATGCCACGGGCCTTCCGGCATGGCATCAACCAGATAGGACTTGAGTTCGTCCAGCCCATCTCCGGTTTTTGCGCTAACAAAGAAAGTTTCTTTGAACCCGCACAGATCGTTGAGTTTCATGACGTGGGTCAGCAATTTATCTTTTGCCGCAATATCGACCTTGTTCATCACTAGGATCAATTTTTCCGGACGGTGCTTTATCCGCTCCACGATCGCAGTGACTTTAGGGCCAAGGCCAGCGCGTGAATCCACAAGCAATATGATGATATCAGCGTCTTCCGCACCATCCCAGGCCGCAGAAACCATGGCGCGGTCTAGTCGTCGGCGGGGTTCGAAAATACCTGGGGTATCGACGAGCAGCAGTTGCGCCTCATCCTCAATCGCGATGCCCAGCAGCCGTGTGCGTGTCGTTTGCGGCTTGGAACTGGTTATCGCAACCTTTTGGCCTACCAGCGCATTGATCAGGGTTGATTTTCCCGCATTGGGCGCGCCGATCAACGCCACTACACCGCATTTTTGGGTCATGTATGTTTTTCCAGAAAAAGTTTCGCTGCTTCAGTCTCGGCCGTTTGTTTGGAGGTTGCGGAGGCTTCTACCGCGCCTACTTTGTTGACGCTGACCTTGACCGTGAAACGCAGGTCGTGATGCGGCCCAGATTTCTCAACAAGCTGGTAAACCGGCATTTTCCGATTATGCGCTGCGGCCCATTCCTGCAGTGCGGATTTGGGGTGGCGGATATCCTTTTCCATGCCCGATATCCGGTCGCCCCAATATTTCAAAACAAACTGTTTTGCCGCCTCGGGTCCGTGATCAAGATAGAGTGCGCCAATCAGCGATTCCATGACATCACCGAGCACTTTGTTACTTTGGCGTGCACCGTCATCGCGAGCCTGCTTGCCGAGTAGCAGATGATCAGAAAAACCGATCTCGCTGGCTATCTCGCCACAGACTTTGCCTGACACAAGTCCGTTCAGGCGCTGGGACAATTTGCCTTCGGGCTCATTGGGAAATTGATGGTAGAGTTGCGTAGCGATGGTCACGCCCAAGACCCGGTCACCCAGAAACTCTAGCCTTTGATAATCGTCATCGCCAAAACTGCCATGGGTAACGGCGCGGATATAGAGTTTTTCATCCCGAGGGTCCTTCCCGGTCAGGGTGGTAATCCAATCCAGAAATGCCGGTTTATTCAAAATTCTCTCCAATTCGGTTCCAGCGCGCTGCAGTGAACCAGGTCCATGGCTTGATCCATTCTGCTGATCCGTCGGTCGAGAATACCGATACTAGCGCCCGTCCGACAAGGTTTTCCTGCGGGACCATACCGATCGCCTGTCCTTCTACTGCGGGGAATCTACTATCAGCGCTGCGGTCACGGTTGTCACCCATTAGGAACATATAACCATCCGGTACAACAAAGCTCTCGGTATTATCGCCTATAGATGCTTCATTTACGTCCAGAATTTTGTAGCTTCTACCGTTGGGCAGGGTCTCTTCATATTGAGGATAGCGGCAGATTCGCTCGCCATCTACGTTTGTTGTTTCAAAATAGGTTTCATAGCAACTGCTATTCGGTGATACCAAATGGACATAATCATCAATTTTTTTACGTTCAACTTCGACACCGTTAATCGAAACGACACCGTTGGTGACCTGAATAATATCGCCGGACAAACCGATAACCCGCTTGATATAATCGTCCGAACCGCTCGGGGGTGCCTTGAACACAACAACATCGCCCGGTTCCGGCTTATTGGGTAATATGCGTCCAGGGATAACCGGAACGCTGAATGGCATGCTGTATTTCGAATAGCCATAAGGCCATTTTGCAACCAAAAGATAGTCACCAACCATCAGGCGCGGTTGCATGGATTCCGACGGGATATTGAATGGTGAGACGATAAAACTGCGCAAAATAATGACGAATATCGCCAATTTTACGAGGAATACCATGAAATCAGCGGTTTCTGAGCGCTCTGCAGTTTTATCTTTCATCGCGCCCCTTTGCTTATATTGAAGCGTGCGGTCAAGAGACAGTATTTATCGACAATCGCCGCGGATTGGGCCTTGTTCACAAGAAAGACGCGAGATAGAGCTATCGTCGAAAATAGGGCATATAGACCGTTGAAATTAACAAGAAAGAACCTGCTTTGGATCACTGGACTGCGATAGAAAATCATCCCGCATCGACTCTGATGGCGCTCTTCGATGCCGATACCAACCGTGTTTCACAATGGAGCTTTGAGCAATCCGGTATCTATTTTGATTTTTCAAAAACGCATATGGATGGCACTTTACTGGTTAATTTTCAGAAACTGGCTACGGATCAGGGGCTATCAGAACAGATTGAAGCCCTTACGAGCGGTGAGATGGTCAATATCAGCGAGGGGCGTGCGGCAGAACATACCGCAGAACGCGGGATCGGTGCGGAAACCAGCATTGAAAATGCGCGACTGCTTAAAAGACGGATGCAGGGTCTGGTAGAAGCTATCGACTCTGGTGCACTTGGTAACGTTGAGCATATCATCCATCTCGGGATTGGCGGTTCCGCACTAGGGCCGGAATTGTTGCTCGAAGCGCTCAAAATCGGCGACGAGAAATATGAAACGGCAGTCATTTCAAATATCGATGGCTGTGCACTGGAGCCAGTGCTGGAGCGATTTGATGCCCATAAAACCCTGCTCGTTATTGCATCGAAAAGCTTCACCACAGCTGAAACCTTCCTTAATGCCCGGTCGGTAACGGATTGGATGACGGAGCAGGGGGTCTCTGATCCGTTTGGTAAAATTGTTGCATTAACAGCAATGCCGGAAAAGGCGGTCGAATGGGGCATTGATGAAAGTCGTGTTTTGCCATTTTCGGAGACAGTGGGTGGGCGCTATTCGCTCTGGTCCTCAATCGGGTTTAGTGTTGCCCTAACACTCGGCTTTGATGTTTTTGAGGATATGCTGGCAGGCGCAGCAGAAATGGATGAGCATTTCAAGCAGGCACCTTTTGATCAGAATATTCCGGTTATTGCCGCGTTTTGCGACCAATATTATAGTCAGGTCCGGAACTGCGAAACCCGTGCCGTGTTCGCCTATGATGAGCGACTAAAATTACTACCTGACTATCTTCAGCAACTTGAAATGGAGAGTAATGGTAAATCCGTAACTGCAGATGGAAAAACGCTCGACCGCCACAGCAGCCCGATCACATGGGGCGGCGTTGGCACGGACGCGCAGCATGCTGTATTCCAATTGCTCCATCAGGGCACCCATCTGGTCCCGGTAGAATTTCTGGCCGTGATTGAGCCTGGTCATTCTTTAGCCGCGGATCATCATCAAGGGTTGTTGCTCAACTGCTTTGGGCAGGGCGCAGCTCTGATGGCCGGTAAGTCGTCCGACGACAGCAATCGCAATTATCCGGGTGACAGACCGTCAACAACCGTGTTGCTGGATGATCTCGATGGGCGGACATTGGGTGCGCTTATCGCCTTTTATGAGCATCGCACCTTTGCAAATGCTGCTCTATTGGGCATTAATCCGTTTGACCAATTTGGTGTCGAGCTGGGCAAGGAAATGGCCAATGCGCTATTGGCAGGGGATGGTAACCAAACGGATGGTTCGACCGAAACACTAAAAAACCGGGCGTTTCCTGCCTGAGTTATCAAGGAATATATAATGTCGGAATATGATTATGACTTGTTTGTCATCGGAGCGGGATCGGGCGGAACCAGAGCGGCGCGAGTATCAGCTTCTTACGGTGCAAAGGTTGCTGTCGCAGAAGAATATCGCGTAGGTGGAACCTGCGTCATTCGCGGCTGTGTTCCGAAAAAAATGCTGGTTTACGGTTCTCATTTTTCGGAAGATCTAGAAGATGGTAAAAACTTTGGCTGGACCTGGGAAAATGCCAAGTTCGACTGGACAAAGTTACGCGATCATATTCTGGCCGATGTCGACCGATTGAACTCGGCCTACACACAGACCCTGAACAACCATGATGTCGAAATTATTCTGGAGCGTGCGGAGATTGTCGGCCCGCATGAAGTGAAGCTGGCCAGCGGCAAGACCGTGACCGCGAAATATATCTTGGTCGCAGTGGGTGCATGGCCTGATGTCGCAGAGTTTCCAGGTAGCGAGCATATGTTGACATCCAATGAAATGTTCCATCTGGAGAAACTGCCTGAGACGGTTATCATCTCGGGCGGTGGCTATATCGCCAATGAGTTTGCCGGGATATTCAACGGACTGGGGAGTGAAGTCTTTGTTGTGAATCGCTCCGATGTCATTTTGCGCGGCTATGACGAAAGTTTGCGCGATCGATTGTTACAGATTGCGATGACCAAAGGTATAAATTACAAATTTAACTGCACGTTCGACAAGATCGAGAAGCGAGAAGATGGGGCTCTTGATGTCTATATGGATGGCAAGCCAGCTATGCGTGCTGACGTCGTACTAGCGGCTACCGGCCGTCGCCCCAAAATCGACGGCCTTGGTCTCGAAAATGCCGGCGTAGAAACCAACGAAAAGGGCGCAATTAAAGTCGATGAATATAGCCGCACGAATGTTGAAAGCATCTACGCTGTCGGTGACGTAACTGATCGCGTCCAGTTAACGCCAGTCGCCATTCGCGAAGGACAGGCTTTTGCTGAAACCGTGTTTAACGATACACCCAAGACAGTTGACTATAGTTGCATTCCATCAGCGGTGTTTTCTCAACCGCCAATTGCTTCTGTCGGCCTGACCGAAGGTGAAGCGCGCACCCAATATGGCAATGTCAAAGTCTATTCTTCCGACTTCCGGGCGATGCGAAATGCTTTCGCTGACCGGCCAGAGCGCAGTCTTTACAAAATGATCGTTGAGGCAACGAGCGAGAAAATTCTTGGTTTGCACATGATCGGTCCCGATGCGCCGGAAATTCTTCAGGCAGCGGCAGTTGCGGTGAAAGCAGGCTTAACAAAGCAAGCCTTCGATGACACGGTTGCTTTGCATCCGAGCATGTCGGAGGAACTGGTATTGTTGAAATAGGCTGACGTTACGGCAAACGTCCTTTTTCGAGAAACTTAATTGATCGATTAATTTTTATTGACGATTGCATAATCCTCCGTGCATTGGCTAGGGACGTTTCCATAGTCAAAATACTTATCCAATCACATCGGGGGATCCATGCAGACGATTATCGAGCAACTCGAAGCCAAGCGTGCGGAGGCTCATCTAGGCGGTGGCCAGAAGCGGATTGATTCCCAGCATGCCAAGGGCAAGCTGACCGCGCGCGAACGGATCGAAGTGCTGCTTGATGAGGGCTCGTTTGAAGAGATAGACACCTATGTCGAACATAATTGCGTCGATTTCGGCATGGAGGAAACGAAAATTCCGGGCGATGGCGTGGTTACCGGCTCCGGAACCATAAACGGTCGTCTCGTTTTCGTCTTCAGTCAGGATTTTACTGTCTTCGGCGGTTCACTGTCGGAACGCCATGCAGAGAAAATCTGTAAGGTGCTGGAAAATGCTATGAAAGTGGGCGCCCCGGTTATCGGCATCAACGATAGCGGTGGTGCGCGTATTCAGGAAGGTGTGGCTTCGCTGGGCGGCTATGCCGATGTCTTCCAGCGCAATGTCCTCGCGAGCGGGGTGATCCCCCAGCTCAGCCTGATCATGGGGCCATGCGCAGGCGGTGCCGTCTACTCGCCAGCGATGACGGACTTCATCTTCATGGTGAAAGACAGCAGCTACATGTTCGTAACCGGTCCTGATGTTGTGAAGACGGTGACCAACGAAATCGTAACTCAGGAAGAACTGGGCGGAGCTGTAACCCATACGACCAAGACCAGTGTTGCGGACGTTGCGTATGAGAATGATATCGAGGCGTTATTGGCTGCCCGTGATTTCATCGATTACATGCCGCTCAGCAACCGCGAGGAAGTGCCAGAGCGGCCAACGGCCGACCCGTGGGACCGGCTTGAGGACAGTCTCGATACTCTAATCCCAGCCAATGCCAACCAGCCTTATGATATGCATGAGGTCATTCAGAAAATGGTCGACGAAGGCGAGTTTTTCGAGATCCAGCCAGCACATGCAGCCAATATCATATGCGGCTTCGGTCGTATCGAAGGCCAGACTGTCGGCGTGGTTGCGAACCAGCCTATGGTCCTCGCCGGATGTCTGGATATCAACGCGTCCAAAAAGGCTGGACGCTTCGTCCGCTATTGCGATGCATTCAACATTCCGATCGTAACCCTAGTCGATGTCCCTGGCTTTCTACCTGGTACCTCACAAGAGCATAATGGCATTATCAAACATGGTGCAAAACTGCTCTTTGCCTATGCCGAAGCGACCGTGCCTAAAATCACCATCATCACGCGCAAAGCCTATGGCGGTGCCTATGACGTCATGGCGTCCAAGCATTTGCGCGGTGATCTCAATTATGCCTGGCCGACCGCAGAAATCGCGGTCATGGGCGCGAAAGGGGCGGTCGAGATTATCTTCCGCGGCAAGACCGAGGAAGAAATTGCCGAGAAAACCAAGGAATATGAAGACCGTTTCGCCAATCCGTTTATCGCGGCTCAAAAGGGTTTTGTTGATGAGGTGATCATGCCGCATTCGACACGGAGAAGAGTGGCGCTAGGGTTGCGGAAGCTGCGGAACAAGGAGTTGGAAAATCCTTGGAAAAAGCATGACAATATACCGTTGTAGTCAATGTTCTTGATCATACTAAAAATCTTTCTTGCGGCCACCTTGATCGCTATTGGTCTCTGGATGTGGCGGCTTGCTGATCGCTGGGACGAGCGGGGAGAAATACCAAGCGAGTGGGTAGAAGGCTCCAATCTTCATACAGTCAAGAGAATGGATCGTGGTTTCCGATCGTCGCTGATTTGGCAGAGAATTATGGCTATTCTAACGTGGTTATTCGGCGCGCTGATTGTGATTTCTATAATTTTACAGTTGATTGGAGTCGTTTGATGCCAACAGGACTAGTAGCCCTTCTCGACGACGTCGCAGCCATTGCCAAGGTCGCCGCCGCATCTGTTGATGACATAGGCGCAGCGGCCGCTCGGGCAGGGGCCAAGTCCGCTGGCGTGGTCATCGATGACGCTGCGGTGACACCGCAATATGTGACCGGTTTCAGCCCAGCGCGCGAACTGCCGATGATCTGGAAGATCGCCAAGGGATCGATCAAGAACAAGCTTTTGTTCTTGCTACCTGCAGCCGTTCTGCTTGGTCAGTTTGCGCCGTTTCTGATCCCGATCATCCTAATTCTTGGCGGGCTTTTCCTTTGCTATGAAGCGGCCGAGAAGGTGCTTGAATGGCTGCATGTGGATGAGACTACCAAGCATGATCAACCCGCAATTATCGAAGGTCCTGGCCGCGAGGATGAGATGGTTTCCGGCGCCATCCGCACGGATTTCATTCTGTCTGCCGAGATAATGGCCATCGCCCTGTCCGAGGTTACCGATGAAGTGTGGTGGCAACAGGGCATCATTCTTGCGCTAATCGGCATTGTGATAACAGTAGGTGTTTATGGCACAGTCGCCCTCATCGTAAAAATGGATGATGTCGGGCTGCACCTGGCGACAGAAAACAAGGGATTTGTCGCTTCCTTTGGGCGCGGTCTGGTGGCGTTCATGCCGAAACTGCTTGGCGCTATCTCGATTATTGGGACACTGGCAATGGCGTGGGTTGGCGGTGGCTTGCTCGTACACAATATTGCCGCCATTGGCTGGCATGGTCCTGAACATCTTATCGACATCATTTCTCATCCTTTGGTCGGTCTGTTCCCTGAAACGGCGCAGCTATTTGCCAGCGGGATAAGCTTTGCAATATTGTCTGGTATAATGGGTGTTGCCATTGGCGCCGTGATTGCACCACTGGTCCATAAGATCATTCCGCACGGAGAAGCACATTGAAACTAGGCCGCCTGAACCATATCGGCGTCGTCACACCGTCCATCCCTGATAGCATTGCGCATTGGCGCGATGTGATGGGCGCGACGACAATCCATGATCCGTTTGATTTGCCGGCGCAGGGCGTGAAGGTCTGCTTTGTTGATACGCCAGCTGAAGGACCGACCAATGGCACCCAGGTCGAACTGATCGAACCGCTTGGTGAGGATAGTCCGATCCACGGTTTCCTCGCCAAAAATCCACTGGGCGGCCAGCATCATATATGTTTCGAAGTACCAGACATCCATGCCGCCAAGGCTGAATTCGAAGCCATGGGTAAACGCGTGTTGGGCGAACCACGCATCGGCGCGCATAGAACACTTATCTTTTTTGTGCATCCCAAGGATATGGGCGGGATGCTAACCGAGATCATGGAAACACCAAAGGATAATTGATCCACCGAAATTCAGAGGGACAGAATATGGAATTTGAGAATATCAAACTGGAAATTGCCGATCGAGTGGCGACGATCACACTGAACCAGCCATCGCGACTGAATGCATGTTCCCTGGACATGGCAGATGATATCTATCTGGCGCTTGATAAGCTTGAAGATGCGCGCGCTGTAGTTATCACCGGTGAAGGACGTGCCTTTTGTGCGGGAGCCGATTTGCAGGCCAAGGGGGGTGATAGCGCCTTATCTGGAGGGCAGGGCTCTTATGCGGCGCTTAACAAGCATTATAATCCGCTCATGCTAAAGCTTGCAAAGCTTGATATCCCAACGATCACCGCTGTCAACGGTCCAGCAGCAGGCGTCGGTTGCTCAATCGCATTGGCGAGTGATTTTGCTATCGCTGGCAAATCCGCTTATTTTTTGCAGGCGTTTGTAAATATTGGCTTGGTACCAGACGGCGGCGCTAGTTGGATGCTTACGCGTTTGGTGGGCAAGGCCCGCGCCACGGAGATGATGATGCTTGGCGAAAAAATCCCTGGCGAAAAGGCCGCAGATTGGGGATTGGTTTATAAATGCGTAGACGATGAAGCTTTGATGGATGAAGCTCTGACGCTAGCCAAACGACTTGCGGATGGTCCAACGGTGGCCTTAGGTATCATGCGTCAAAATCTGGCCGCAGCGCTAGAAAGCGACTATTCGTCGGCCCTTCTGAAAGAAGCAGAAGGCCAGCGCCGCGCCGGCGACAGTAAGGATGCACGTGAAGGTGCAATTGCCTTTCTGCAGAAACGGAAAGCCGAATTTAAGGGCGAATAATGACCGATAAACCGACGATAGAAGACTGGAAGGCGCTTGCGGACAAAGAGGTCAAAGGGCGCGATCTGACTTGGGAGACACGAGAAGGTATCGCCGTCAAACCGCTTTACACAGCGGATGATGCTGGCGATCCAGGTCTTCCTGGCTTCGGACCTTTTACACGCGGTGTGAAGGCCAGCATGTACGCCGGCCGGCCGTGGACAATTCGTCAATATGCCGGTTTCTCAACCGCAGAAGAATCCAACGCTTTCTATCGTCGCAATCTGGCGGCGGGCCAAAAAGGTCTGTCTGTGGCTTTCGATCTCGCCACCCATCGCGGCTATGACAGCGACCATCCCCGTGTAGTTGGCGATGTTGGCAAGGCTGGCGTTGCGATTGACAGCATTGAGGATATGAAGATCCTGTTTGATGGTATCCCGCTCGATACCATGTCGGTTTCGATGACGATGAACGGAGCGGTTATTCCGTGTCTGGCCTTCTATATCGTCGCCGCAGAAGAGCAGGGCGTCTCTCAGGACAAACTTGCAGGCACGATCCAGAATGACATTCTCAAAGAGTTCATGGTGCGGAACACCTATATCTATCCGCCTGCACCATCGATGCGGATCATCTCTGACATCATCGCTTATACGTCCGAGCATATGCCGAAATTCAACAGCATCTCCATCAGCGGCTATCATATGCATGAAGCCGGCGCGACCGCCGTCCAGGAATTGGCATTCACTATCGCTGATGGTCGTGAATATGCAAAACAGGCCATGGCAACCGGTCTCGACATCGATGCATTTGCAGGACGCCTGAGTTTCTTTTTCGGCATCGGGATGAACTTCTTTATGGAAGTTGCCAAGTTAAGGGCTGCCCGTACCTTGTGGCATCGGGTCATGACCGATCTGGGAGCACAATCGGAACGCTCAAAAATGCTGCGCACCCATTGCCAGACATCTGGCGTGTCGCTGACCGAACAGGATCCGTACAACAACGTTATACGCACAACCATCGAAGCCATGGCGGCAACATTGGGAGGGACGCAATCGCTCCATACCAATGCGCTCGATGAAGCCATTGCGCTCCCCACCGATTTTTCAGCTCGCATCGCCCGCAACACGCAAATTGTTTTGCAGGAAGAGGCCGGAATTACCAAGGTCGTCGATCCTCTGGGGGGAAGCTATTATATCGAAGCTCTCACCGATGAACTCGTCGAAAAGGCTTGGGAGATTATCGAGCGGGTTGAAAGTGAAGGGGGCATGGCCAAAGCAGTTGCTGACGGTTGGCCCAAAGGCATGATCGAGGAAGCCGCTGCCGGCAGACAGGCACGGGTCGATAAGGGCGATGATGTTATTGTCGGCGTGAACAAATATGTTCTGGAAGACGAAGACCAGCTTGAAACGCTCGATATCGACAATGCCAAAGTCCGGCAGGGCCAGATTGCCCGCCTCGACAAGATGCGCAAAGAGCGGGATGAAGAAGCCTGTCAGGCAGCGCTAAAAGCCATTACCGAAGGCGCAAAGGCCGATGGTAATATGCTTGCTCTTGCGGTAGATGCTGCACGCAAACGCGCTTCTCTCGGAGAAATATCCGATGCGATGGAAGCGGCATTCGGTCGCTATGCAACCAAGCCGACACCGGTGAAAGGCATTTACGGAGCGGCTTATGAAGGCGATCCTCAATATGCGCTGGTGGTCGACGGCGTGGATGCGGTGTCGCAACGCCTCGGTCGCAAACCCAAAATCCTTGTCGCGAAAATGGGACAGGATGGCCATGATCGTGGTGCAAATGTCGTGTCCAGCGCCTTTACCGATATGGGGTTCGATGTGATATCCGGTCCGCTATTCCAGACACCGGGAGAAACCCGCGATCTGGCTCTGTCAGAAAATGTTGATGCTGTTGGCGCGTCTAGTCTCGCGGCAGGCCACAAGACGCTTATCCCTGAACTTGTTCAGATGCTGCGTGATTCTGGGCGGAGTGATATCAAGGTATTTGCCGGCGGTGTTATCCCACCGCAGGACTATGAATTTCTCCGAAAATCGGGTGTTGTCGGAATCTATGGACCGGGCAGCAATATTGTGGAATGTGCCGCAGACATATTGCGCCTGCTGGGCCACAACATGCCACCCGAAACCGAGGAAGCCGCTGAATGAACGTCCCCGAGACAATATCCCCCGAAGACGAAAATAATGTAAGACAAGACTGGTCGCGCGAAGAAATTGCCGATCTGTTTGATCTTCCTTTTGATGAGCTGTTGTTTCAAGCAGCCACTGTGCATCGCCAGCATCATACGCCAGGACAGGTGCAGCTTTCTACATTGCTATCGATCAAGACCGGTGGATGCCCGGAAGATTGCGGCTATTGTAACCAGTCTGCCCATGCCGAAAGCGGTCTGAAAGCTGAGAAGTTGCTCGATGTTCGCTCGGTTCTGCAAACAGCGGCACAGGCGAAAGATCGCGGTTCATCGCGCTTTTGCATGGGTGCAGCTTGGCGCAATCCGAAAGACCGTGACATGCCGGCGATTATCGAAATGGTCAAAGGCGTGCGTCAGATGGGGATGGAAACCTGTATGACATTGGGCATGCTCACAAAGAAGCAATCTGATATGCTCGCCGATGCGGGGCTTGATTACTATAATCACAATATCGACACGTCGCCGGAACATTATGAAAAGGTCATCACAACACGAACATTTGATGATCGTCTCGAAACACTGGAAAATGTTAGAACGAGCGGCATCAATGTCTGCTCTGGCGGCATTGTCGGCATGGGTGAAACCCGCGAAGATCGGGTTGGTTTTGTGCATGCACTGGCGACGTTACCGAAACACCCTGAAAGTGTTCCTGTCAACGCACTGGTTCCAGTCAAGGGCACGGTCCTCGGCGATATGCTGGCTGATACACCGTTAGCGAAAATCGATGATATTGAGTTTGTCCGCACGATTGCGGTCGCGCGGATTACAATGCCTGCGTCGATGGTGCGTCTATCCGCAGGTCGGGAATCCATGTCAGAAAGCACGCAGGCATTGTGTTTTGCCGCAGGGGCGAACAGCATCTTCACCGGTGACAAATTACTAACCACTGGCAATGCTGGCGATGATAAAGATCAGGCAATGTTCGAGAAATTGGGTCTGGTTCCAATGGAAGCGGAGCAGCGGGATAATCAACTAGAGGCAACTGGATAAACATGTTCAAAAAAATTCTGATCGCCAATCGTGGGGAAATTGCCTGCCGGGTTATCCGCACGGCCCAGAAAATGGGTATCAAGACAGTTGCTGTTTATTCTGATGCAGACGCGCGGGCGCCGCATGTGCAGATGGCTGATGAAGCCGTGCATATTGGGCCTTCTCCCGCTGCAGAATCCTACTTGATCGCGGATAAAATAATCGCTGCCTGTAAGGAAACGGGCGCAGAAGCCGTGCATCCCGGCTATGGTTTTTTGTCTGAACGAACAAGTTTTCCCGAGCAATTGGCGGAAAATGATATCGCCTTTATTGGGCCTCCGCCCAATGCCATCGCGGCCATGGGTGATAAGATTGAGTCCAAAAAACTGGCCGAGAAAGCTGGGGTCAGCGTTGTTCCCGGCCACATCGGTGAAATTGGTGACACCGATCACGCAGTTAAAATCTCCGGTGAAATAGGCTATCCCGTCATGATGAAAGCCAGCGCCGGCGGCGGCGGTAAGGGCATGCGTCTCGCGTGGAACGAGAAAGATGTCCGCGAGGGTTTTGAAGCAACCAAACGCGAGGGTCTTGCCAGCTTTGGCGATGACCGTGTGTTCATCGAGAAATTTATCGAACAACCCCGCCATATCGAAATTCAGGTGCTTGGCGACAAACATGGCAATGTCATCTATCTCGGCGAACGCGAATGTTCGATCCAGCGCCGCCATCAGAAAGTTGTCGAGGAAGCACCATCGCCCTTTGTTGATCCCGAGATGCGCAAGAAAATGGGTGAACAGGCGGTCGCTTTGTCCAAGGCGGTGGATTATCACAGCGCCGGTACGGTCGAATTAATCGTTGGCGCGGACAAGAGCTTCTACTTTCTCGAGATGAATACCCGGCTTCAGGTCGAGCATCCAGTCACTGAATATATAACCGGCCTTGATCTGGTCGAGCAGATGATCCGCGTTGCTTATGGTGAGAAACTGCCGCTGACGCAGGATGAAGTGACATTGACTGGTTGGGCGGTCGAAAACCGGGTCTATGCCGAAGATCCTTATCGCAATTTCTTGCCATCCACGGGTCGTCTGGTGAAATATAATCCGCCTGAAGCCGAGGATGGCATTCGTGTCGATGATGGCGTGGCAGAAGGCGGGGAAGTGTCGATCTTCTATGATCCGATGATTGCCAAGCTGATCACCTACGGCGAAACCCGCATTGAGGCCATTGATCGCCAGATTGACGCACTCAATCGGTTCGAGATTACCGGGCCCGGTCACAATATCGATTTTCTATCAGCGCTGATGCAGCATGAGCGGTTTCGCGAGGGGAACATCACGACTAATTTCATTGCCGAGGAATATCCTGATGGCTTTCAGGGTGCACCGGCATCTGAAGAATTACATCGCAATCTGGCGGCTATCGGAGCTTTTGCGGCTACCGCACATGCTGATCGTGCACGCCGTATCGACAATCAATTGGGTCAGCGGCTGCAACCGCCGTCTGAATGGGAAGTCAAAATCGGTGACAGTGTTCAGCAGGTTTCTGTATCTGAAGAGGGCATATTGGTCGACGAGCAGGATGTCGACCTGTCTGCCGCCTATACGCCGGGCGATAGCCTGATCCTTGCGAGCATCGGAGAAGAACCGCTGTCGGTGAAAATTGCAAAAACGGCTAGTGGCTTTGCGCTTAACACGCATGGCGCGACACACAAGGTACAGGTCTTGCCGGCGCATATTGCGCAACATGCGATACATATGATCGAAAAGCTTCCGCCAGATCTTTCCAAGTATCTTTTGTGCCCGATGCCAGGACTACTTGTTGCACTGCACGTCAAAGAGGGTGATAAAGTCGAGGAAGGACAACCGCTTGCGGTTGTCGAGGCGATGAAGATGGAGAATATCCTGCGCGCAGAGAAAAATGCGGTCGTGAAATCGGTTGAGGCGGAACAAGGGGATAGCCTTGCCGTCGATGCAGTGATACTCGAACTGGAATAATCAAAACGCCTTGGGGAGGGCAAATATGGCCAGTGAGGCAGGCGTTGCAATGCAGCGCGAACCAACCGACAAAGAAATCAGGCTCGTCATTGGCGCGTCATCCGCCGGAACCGTCTTCGAATGGTATGATTTCTTTATCTATGGAACATTGTTCTACATCATCGGCCCGACCTTTTTCCCGAGTGGCAATGAAACACTTGAAATCCTGTTGGTTTGGGCCACTTTTGCCATCGGCTTCGGCTTCAGGCCCGTAGGAGCCGTCTTGTTCGGCTTTCTGGGTGATCGATTGGGGCGCAAATATACGTTTCTGGTCACTGTCACCCTCATGGGGATAGCGACTGCTGGAGTTGGGCTCATACCCAGTGCCGAAACCATCGGACTGGCAGCGCCCGCAATCGTTATTTTCTTGCGAGTCCTTCAGGGATTGGCACTTGGCGGCGAATATGGCGGCGCGGCCATTTATGTCGCAGAACATGCTCCAACGGAGAAACGTGGCTATTACACCAGCTATATTCAGGCCAGTGTCGCTGGCGGCTTCGTGCTGTCTATTGGTGTGGTGCTTGCTTGCCGCTTCCTAATTCCAACCGAGGAATTTAACAATTGGGGCTGGCGTATACCGTTCCTTCTCTCGATCATATTGCTAGGTATTTCGCTTTGGATGCGGCTGAAGTTGAATGAAAGTCCCGTTTTTCAGGCGATGAAGGCAGAAGGAAAAACATCAAAGAACCCGTTCACTGAGAGCTTTTCCTATCCTGGCAACAAGAAAAGGATCTTCGTTGCGCTCTTCGGGATTACCGGAATATTGACGACAATTTGGTATACAGCTTTTTTCTCCGGAATGTCCTTTTTGCGCGGCCCGATGAATGTTGATGACCTCACCGTCGATCTCATCCTGTTTTTCGCCGGTTTGATTGCCATGTCTTTCTACTTGGTTGTTGGCAAATGGTCGGACAGAGTGGGACGTAAGAAACCAATCATCGTCGGTGCTATCCTGTCGCTGTTTCTACTCTTTCCGTCATTCTGGGGCTTGGGGCAACTCGCTAACCCAGGACTGTCGGCGGCATCGGAGGCCACTCCGGTTCGTGTAGAAGGCATGGCCTGCAGCACCGACCCCTTTGCTGAATTGTTCAGTCGCGAACAAAGCGATTGCGGCAAGATTTTGGAGACCCTTACGGCCTCTGGCGTTGCCTATACGGTGACGGATGCATCAGAATTGAAGCTCTTTGCAGGCAGCGAAGAAATCACAGTCGACACCGCTTGGTTCAGCGATGGAGCGGCGCGCCGGGACGGAATTCGCGGTGCACTTAGTGGGTCCGGCTTTGATTTTGAAGAGCAGCAACTCGGAGCTACGCGCATATTGGGCATAGTGGCAATCTTGCTTATCCTGGGCGCACTTAGCGCATTGACCTACGGCTCGGTTGCAGCACTACTGGCCGAGATGTTCCCGCCAAAAATACGCTATAGCTCGATGTCGATACCCTATCATATAGGTGCGGGTTACCTTGGAGGTTTCCTGCCGTTGATCGCGGGTTACATCGTTGCGCGTACGGGAGATGTCTATTCTGGGCTCTGGTACACATGGGTGGTAGTTGCTTTTGGCGTTATCGTGGCTTGGTGGGGCATACCGAATGATCCCGAAGCGGCACTCGACGAAGCCGAATAAACTGACTATCGCCGCACCATGAGCGATAACAGGATCGAAATCCCGGCAACGGTAAAACTACGTCTGGATGACAATGCGCTGACCGCCAATTGGCGGAAGTTGGACGAGATGAGCGGCTCTGCCACTGCAGGCGCCGCAATTAAAGCGGACGCCTATGGTTTGGGAGCGGTCGAGGTGCTTCAGCGTCTTCAAACGGCTGGTTGCAAGGATTTTTACGTTGCTAACTGGCAGGAGGCCCGGGAACTGGCACCCTATGTTGATCAGAGCAGCAATATATCAGTGCTTAACGGCATACGCGCCGAAGATATGCCCTATGCAATGACAGGAGTGGCCAAACCGGTATTGAATAGCATGGAGCAGGTCCGCAGGTGGCGTGAAACAGGACGTCCCTGTGACGTCATGATCGACAGTGGGATGAATCGGCTGGGTATCGCAGCAGCCGATACAAAACAATTCGACTGGAGTGGCTTTGATATTGATATTGTGATGAGTCATCTGGCATCGGCGGACGAAGATACTACCCAGAATTCTGACCAACTCGATCAATTTTTATCTTCAATGCCGCTTGTACCCGGGAAACGCGCTAGCCTGAGCAACAGCGCTGGTATTGCGCTTGGTCAGGCTTATCATTTTGACTGCACGCGACCCGGCCTATCTCTATATGGCGGAAAACAGCGTTCCGAATTGGCGAATGTCATCCAGCAGGTCGTCTTTCCTCAGGCGCAAATTTTGCAGATCCGAAATCTAAGAACTGGCGACAGGGTTGGCTATAACGCTAAATATACCGCTAAGCGCGATCATCCGATTGCGATATTGGCCATGGGTTACGCGGACGGTTATCTCCGCGGTTTCTCCAACACAGGCATGTTCGTAGATGACGATCAAAATGAGCTGGCTGTGCTTGGTCGTGTATCAATGGATTTGATTGCTATCGATATTACGGCTGCACCCCATCTTAAAGAATCTGCATGGGTCACGGCAAAATATGATCTGCCAATAGCGTCAAGCCAATCCGGACTATCCCAATATGAACTGATTACCGGACTGGGCAATCGCTATGCACGTTATTGGGTCTGAAACTGTGCAACTGCCATATCGCAGTTGCACACAATAAAAGCGGCCTAATTCCTTGCCAGTTGCATATTATTAAACTCTGAGCACAGCTTTGGTTGCGGCGATGCACAATTTTGTCTAATGCAATCACCATATTGGAATTTTAAGAAAGCATATCGCCGCAATATTGAGAAAATAGAGCGATATGGTTCGCAGGAGAAAACATGGCGAAGACGAAAAAGGGTGATCCCGATGGCCCAATCATCATAAAAAAATATGCCAATCGGCGCCTTTATAATACTCAGACATCAAACTATATCACCCTCGATTTCTTGGCAGAGATGACCAGGGAAGATGTTGATTTTGTTGTAGTGGATGCCAAGACCGGCGACGATATTACGCATAATGTCCTGACGCAGATCATTGTAGATGAAGAGAGCAGCGGGCAAAATATGCTGCCTGTCAATTTCCTGCGTCAGCTCATTTCTATGTATGGTAACAGCATGCAGTCGTTGATGCCTTCTTACCTGGAAGCCTCAATGGATAATTTTCGGAAGAACCAGAAACAGTTTCAAGAAGCTGTTGAAGGGGCGTTAAACAAGAACCCCTTGGGACAAATGGCTGTTAAAAACCAAAAACAGTTTCAGGAAGCCGTTGAAAATGCTTTGAAGTCGAGCCCGCTGGGCAGCGTTGTGGAAAAGGCACTAAACCCTTTGGGGATCGGTGACAAAAGTGCCTCAAATGATGTTGAACCGGAGCCGGAAGAAGAAATGTCTGAAAAAGACATTGAGATAATGGAACTCAAGCAGCAGCTTGCCGACATTCAGTCGAAAATCGACAATCTCGACGATTAATTTACCGTCGGCCAACGAACTGAAATTTTTCCGACAGGAACCGAATACGTGAAAAAAAACGCTTTATCCGTGACCAGAGAAGCTGACTTTTCAGCTTGGTACCAACAGCTTATTGCCGAAGCCGATCTCGCTGAGGAGTCTGGTGTTCGGGGCTGTATGGTCATGCGGCCGTGGGGCTATGGTATCTGGGAGCGGGTGCAATTCCTAATGGATCAGCGGATCAAGGCCTCTGGCCATGAAAACTGCTATTTCCCCCTATTCATTCCATTGAGTTACTTTGCCAAGGAAGCTGAACATGTCGATGGTTTTGCTAAGGAAATGGCGGTTGTTACGCATCATCGGTTGATGAAAGACGATAGTGATGGCCTTGTTGTCGATCCCGAAGCAAAGTTGGAAGAGCCTTTGGTCGTCCGGCCGACGTCCGAAACAGTGATAGGCACCGCCTTCTCACGATGGGTCCAAAGCTGGCGTGATTTACCCGTAATGATCAACCAGTGGGCCAATGTCGTGCGCTGGGAAATGCGTACACGGATGTTTCTGCGTACCAGCGAGTTTCTTTGGCAAGAAGGCCATACCGCCCACGCTACACGCGATGAGGCAATGGAAGAAACGCTTGATATACTGGAGCTATATCGCAGCTTTTCCGAAAATGTTTTGGCTATGCCCGTTGTGGCTGGTGAGAAACCGGAAAATGAACGTTTCCCCGGTGCGGACGCAACTTATTCGATTGAGGCCATGATGCAGGATGGCAAGGCTTTGCAAGCCGGCACCTCCCATTTTCTTGGACAGACCTTCTCCAAGGCTCAAAATATCCGTTATCAGGACAAGGAAGGGCAGTTCCAATTTGCCTATACGACGAGTTGGGGCACTTCTACACGGCTAATCGGCGGCGTGATCATGACGCATGGCGATGACGATGGTCTGCGCGTTCCTCCACTTATTGCACCCTACCAAGTTGTGATCATTCCCATGCTGCGCGACAAGCCAGAGGATGAAGAGGTTCTCGATTTTTGCACAGTGCTTACTAAGCAACTGTCTGGACTGCGGGCTTTCGATGAGAATGTTCGTGTGAAACTCGATAAGAGCGGCGCGAAGGCATCGAACAAGCGCTGGTCTTGGGTTAAAAAAGGTGCGCCCCTCATTCTTGAAATCGGCCCTCGCGATGTCGCGGAAGGCAATGTCTCCGCTCTTCGTCGCGATGCGCTGTATAAGGATAATGGCAAGCTCGATGCGCAGATTCTGGCGAAAGATACTTTCGCGGAACAAGTACCTGTATTGTTGGAAGAAATTCAAACCAAATTGCATGATGAAGCTAAGAAACGGCTGGATTCCAACATTACCCGCGGTTTGACTGATTTTGCGGATGTTCAGAAATTCTACAAAGAAAACAAGAAATATCCGGGTTGGGTGGAAGTGCAATGGTGCCGGGCGACGGGTGATGAGCTTGATCAGATTGAAGAGAGATTGAAAAAGTTGAAACTGACCTTCCGCAATGTGCCAAACGAGGCGACTGCGGTGGATGGTAATTGTATTTTCACTGGTAAACCAGCGGTCGAACGGATTCTTATCGGCAAAGCTTATTAATGGCGAAATCGTCCAAATCTCATAAGCCGAGACAGGTTCCGTCGCGCAAACAGATATTGGACTTTATCGAAAAGTCGGACCAACCCGCCGGCAAACGTGAAATTGCCAAAGCCTTCCGCTTGCGCGGATCGGACAAAATTGCACTAAAGGCTTTACTGAAAGACATGGCCGATGAAGGCCTGATCGACAGCACTCCAGGTCGCGCCTTCCATAAAATGGGTGGTATTCCCAAGGTCACGGTCCTGAAAATCGTGGAAATTGACGGTAATGAGGCAATAGGCATGCCCGAGCGCTGGGAGGCAGAAACCCCGGCGCCACGGCTGCGCATAAAAGAACGGGGCCGCCGCGCAGCCCTGGCAGTCGGAGATCGTATTTTGGCTCGGACCGAAGAACGCGGACAGGGGTACATCGCCTTCATGATGAAGAAGATTGCCCAAAGCAGCGATATGTTGATGGGCGTGGTTGAGAAGGACGAGCGCGACCGGTTCTGGTTGAAGCCTGTTGACCGCAAAATCCGGCGCAGTACGGCTATATCCGATTTGGGTGAAGCGGAAGTGGGAAATCTGGTTCTTGCAGAACCCATTGGTCGCGGCAGCCAGATTAAAGCGCGGGTCAAAGAGGTGTTGGGCGATCCCTTTGCACCAAAATCATTCAGCCTGATCGCCATCCAAAAATATGAAATTCCGCAAGTATTTCCGACTGATGTGCTGGATGAAGCAGAACAGGCAACCAAGCTGAAACTCAGCAACGAGGACCGGGAAGATCTCACCAATTTGTCCATTGTCGCTATTGATCCAGCAGATGCGCGTGATCATGATGATGCTATCTGGGCAGCGCCCGATGATGATGCCAACAATGCTGGCGGCTTTAATGCCATAGTGGCAATTGCCGATGTCTCCTTCTATGTTCGCAGTGGCAGCAAACTTGACCGTGAGGCCTATAAGCGCGGCAACAGTGTCTATTTCCCGGATCGGGTTGTTCCGATGCTACCGGAAGCGCTGTCCACCGATGTGTGTTCGCTCAAACAGGATGTCGATCGAGCGGCTTTGGCATGTCATCTTAGAATTAATGCCAAGGGCAAAGTTATCTCCTCTCGATTCACGAGGGCTATTGTTCGGCTGACTGGCAATATCGCTTATGAAGATGCGCAGGCTGCGATGGATGGAAAATTGGACCATCCCATGAAGGCGAATGCCCTTGAACCACTTTGGGCGTGCTGGAAATTACTTGCAAAAGCCAGAGATGGCAGAGAGCCTCTCAACCTCGATTTGCCAGAAAAACGGGTTGTGCTTGATGATCAGGGTCGCATTGCCGAGATTGCCACACGAGAACGCCTCGATGCGCATCGCCTGGTCGAAGATTATATGATCGCGGCCAATGTCGCGGCGGCCAAAATGCTGGAATCCAAGAAATCACCGCTGATCTACCGGGTCCACGAAATGCCCTCACGCGAGAAGCTAATCGCGCTCAAAGACTATCTCAAAAGCTTTGATGTCAGTTTTGCAATGGGGCAGGTGATTAAACCATCGGTGTTCAATCGCCTGATCGAGCAAGTGGGTGAGGCGGAGATTCTGCCGTTGGTCATGGAACAGGTTTTGCGCAGTCAGACCCAAGCCTATTATGGTTCCACCAACATGGGGCATTTTGGTCTTTCGCTGGGAAGCTATGCACATTTCACCAGCCCGATCCGCCGTTATGCCGACCTGATTGTGCATCGTGCTTTGGTCAGCGGTTGTAAATTGGAACAGCCGAAGCCGAAGAATGATCTCATCCCGGCTCAAAGCGGGTTGAGCAAGGACATGGCCGACAAGCTGGACCTGATATCCGAAAAGATCAGTCAATTGGAACGCCGTGCGATGATGGCAGAGCGTGAGACGGTGGATCGCTATATCTCGGCCCATTTATCCGATCATGTCGGTCAGATACTTAAATGCCGGATTACAGGCGTTCAGAATTTTGGATTTTTTGCCACAGTGGAAGAATTGGGTGGTGACGGCTTGGTCCCTGTCCGAACGTTGGGCGTGGAACGTTTCGACTATGATGAGCAGAAGCAGCAGTTGGAAGGTTTAGATACCGGCGTAACCTACAATATCGGTCAAAAGCTAGACCTGCGGCTCGTTGAGGCCAACGCTGCCACCGGAAGCCTGCTCTTTGAACTTGCTGAAGGGGCTAATCACATGCCCGGGCGCTATGAACCTCGGCGCGGTCGCAGCGGTCCCAAGGGAAAGCCGCATCGCAAAGGAAAGCGAGGGCGCCCAGCAAATATTCGTCATCGCAGCCGGTAATGTAACCGGACCGCCGCCGGATGCGAATAGACTGGGCACAATCATAAAAGGATATCCTGATGACGACCCTGATACCGACTCAAGCCGTTCCCGATTTCACTGTACCGATGACCGATGGCGGGCAGTTTCAACTCAGCCAGCGCGCGGGAGATAACTTCACTCTGCTGCTATTTTATCGAGGCCTGCATTGCCCCATCTGTAAGGGTCAGTTGCGCGACCTGCAGCGGAAACTCGGTGATTTCAGCGAACGGGGAGTTACTGCAGTCGCCATCAGCATGGATGATCAGGAACGTGCCCAAAAATCTTCTGAAGACTGGGGTATTGACGAATTGATGCTCGGTTATGGATTGAGTGAAGATATCGCGCGCGAACTGGGCCTGTATATTTCAGCCGGACGGCCAGACAGTCCGGAGCCGGCAATTTTCTCTGAACCTGCTTTGTTACTGGTTCGTCCTGATCAAACTCTCTATTTCGCCAGCGTGCAGAGCATGCCGTTCACGCGGCCGCCGCTCGATCAGTTGTTGATGGGAATAGATTATGCGCTGGCCAATGATTATCCGGCGCGGGGTGAACTGGGCTAACCTCCTAACTTAGGCGATCAATCTCTTCCTTGCTCAGTGACCCGGGTACTACCATTACCGGACAAGGAAGGGTGCCCGCCTCTGTTGCAGCGAAGTGGGTGACCAGCGGACCAGGTGAGCCGTTACCGGCGGCGCCCAGAACAAGGGCCGCCAAACCGTCAATCTCGTCCATTAGCTTGCGGACATCCTTGGCGCCTTTACCTTCTTTGACAGTGATTGATGGCCGGATTCCGGTTTCTTCAAACAATGTCCCAGCTGCGCTCGAAACCAGCGCCTCAGCTCGGTTCTTTGCTTCTTCCTCGAGCGTGGCTTGCACACCGCCCCAGGCGACAAAGCCTTCACTCTCGACCAACGCCAAAATATGTAGGGCACCATTAGTCTTCATAGCACGGCGCGAGGCAAAACGCAGCGCGATGCTAGCTTCTTCAGTTTCATCAATAACCACAAGATAAGTACGCATGAAAACTCCCCAACTGACTGCGCATTTTTTCTATTAAAATCATGCTTGCGATAAAAGCCTGTGATATGCAAGATTTACACAGCTTGCGCTTTCCTGTGATTTGCGCATAAACGCCTGCAACGTTGATATAGAATAAGGGTTTCCTCTCCATGCCGATCAACCTTCAAATGCCCGCTTTGTCGCCGACGATGGAAGAGGGGACGCTGGCAAAATGGCTTGTGAAAGAGGGTGATGAGGTCGCTTCGGGTGATTTGCTGGCAGAGATCGAGACCGACAAGGCGACAATGGAGTTTGAGGCGGTTGATGAAGGCACGATCGCGAAGATCGTCGTTGCCGAGGGTACCGACAATGTCAAAGTCGGCGAAGTCATCGCGATCATTGCCGAAGAGGGCGAGGATGTTGCCTCCGCTTCAAAAGTTGACGAAAGTGCCGCAGAGAAGCCCAAGCCGGTTGCGGAAGTTGCTGAAAAGCCTGCGGAACCGGTACAGGAGGTTGCTCCAAAGGTTACGGATGAGGCCCCTAAAGTTGCCGCACCTACATCGGACGGTAACCGCATCAAGGCCAGCCCGCTGGCCCGGCGTCTGGCCGAGCAGAAAGGCGTTGATCTCGGCGCGCTCAGAGGCTCCGGCCCCGGCGGACGGATTATCAAGGCCGATATTGATGCAGCCGAAGGCGGCACCGCACCGGTTAGAAGCGAAGCCGCAGCACCCGCGCCAACAACCGCGCCCGCTCCGGTACCAGCGGCCAATGACTTCGATATCCCGCATACATCCGAAAAACTGTCCGGCATGCGCAAGACCATTGCTCGCCGCCTGACCGAAGCAAAACAAACCATTCCGCATATCTATCTCACCGTGGATATCGAGCTCGACAAGCTGCTCAAACTGCGCAGCGAACTCAACGCAACTCTGGAGCCGCGCGGCGTCAAACTGTCGGTCAATGACCTGCTGATCAAGGCGCTGGCGGTCTCCCTGATGCAGGTACCGAAATGCAATGTCTCGATTGACGGCGATCAGCTCAAGACATTTGCCCGCGCCGATATCTCGGTCGCTGTCAGCATTCCCGGCGGCCTGATCACACCGATCATCACCAGCGCCGACACCAAATCGCTCAGCGCTATCTCCACCGAGATGAAAGATCTTGCGGGCCGCGCCAAGGACGGCAAGCTCAAGATGCACGAGTATCAGGGCGGCACCGCCAGCATCTCCAATATGGGCATGTTCGGGATCAAGAATTTCGACGCGGTGATCAATCCACCGCAAGCGATGATCATGGCGATCGGGGCAGGGCAGAAGCGCCCGCATGTCATTGACGACAGCCTGCAAATCGCCACCGTGATGAGCGCCACCGGCAGCTTCGATCACCGAGCCATTGATGGCGCAGACGGCGCGCAATTGATGCAGGTGTTTAAAGAGCTCTGTGAAAACCCGCTAGGTATGCTCGCCTAGTTCGGTTGGCATTACAGTGGTTCCTAATCCCCCAAAGGAGAACCTCTATGAAAATAGCAGTCATCGGAAAAGGCCGCGTTGGCAGTGTTTTAGGACCCGCTTTTGATAAGGCAGGGCATGACGTCAACTACGGTGTGCGTGATGCTAGCGATTCCAAATATGAAAATGGCGATGGTATCGCGCTGAAATCAACCAATGAGGCTGCGCAATGGGCAGAAGTCGTGATTCTATCAGTTGACTGGTCGGTGACACTGAATGCACTGGAGCAGTGCGGTGACCTGTCGGGAAAAATCCTGATCGATTGTAACAATCCCCTGAAGATGGGCGATAACGGACTGGAATTGGCACTGGGTTTTGACAATAGCGCGGCTGAAGTAATCGATGCACATACCACTGCGAAGGTGGTTAAGACGCTCAATCAGGTTGGCTCACCAGTCATGGGCATGGCACATGATTACCCACAACGTCCGATCCAGTTTGTCGCTGGTGATCATAGTGATGCGAAAGAAACAGTCAGCGGATTGCTCCGCGATATTGGTTTTGATCCAATCGACTATGGACCGCTGACCAATGCCCGGAAATTGGAACCGCTAGCAATGGTGTGGATTGATCAGGCATTTCAGCATGGTATGGCCCCTCACAAAGCTTGGTATTTGATGCCAGGCAAATCATGAAAGCAAAAGACTGAAATATGGCAAAAAACTACGACCTCATCGTACTTGGCTCCGGCCCTGGTGGCTATGTCGCGGCTATCCGAGCATCCCAACTCGGGCTGAAGACAGCCATTGTTGAACGCGAAAATCTGGGGGGCATCTGCCTCAACTGGGGTTGCATACCGACCAAGGCGTTGCTGCGCTCGGCGGAAATCTTCCACAATATGAAGCACGCCGCGGACTATGGCCTCGTGGCAGAGAAGATCAGCGCGGATCTCGATGCGGTGGTCAAACGCTCTCGCGGAGTGGCCAAGCAGCTTAATCAGGGCGTCACCCATCTGATGAAGAAGAACAAGATTGATGTCATCATGGGCGACGGCAAGATTGTCGAAAAGGGCAAGGTCGCCGTCAAGACGGAGAAGGGCGACGAAGAACTCACCGCGAAAAATATCATCATCGCCACCGGTGCCCGCGCCCGCGATCTGCCCTTTGCGAAAGCTGATGGCAAGCGCATCTGGACCTATCGCCACGCCATGACGCCGCCGGAAATGCCCAAGAAACTGCTGGTTATCGGCTCCGGCGCGATCGGGATTGAATTTGCGAGCTTCTATAATGACATGGGCGCGGACGTGACCGTGGTCGAGATGATGGATCGCGTTGTTCCGGTCGAGGATGAGGAGATCTCGAAATTTCTCGAAAAGTCCCTGAAGAAGCAGGGCATGACCATCATGACCGGCGCTGGTGTCAAGAGCATCGAGACATCGGCCAAGGGCGTCAAGGCGGAGATTGAAGACAGCAAGGGCAAAAAGGCCAGCCATGACTTCAGCCATGTCATTGTTGCGGTGGGCATCCAGCCCAATGTCGAAACGGTCGGTCTGGACGAGCTTGGCATCGAGCCTGACGAGCGTTTCCATATCAAGACAGATGCCATGTGCCGCACCAATGTCGAAGGTATTTACGCGATCGGTGACGTCACTGGCGGACCGTGGCTCGCCCACAAGGCCAGTCATGAAGGCGTTATCGCGGTGGAAGCCATTGCTGGCGGTCACCCGCATGCGATGGATGTGAATAACATCCCGGGCTGCACCTATTGCCACCCCCAGATTGCCAGTGTCGGCCTGACCGAGGCCAAGGCTAAGGAAGCCGGCCATGACGTCAAAGTCGGCAATTTTCCGTTTATCGGAAATGGCAAGGCGATTGCGCTGGGCGAGACCGAAGGTTTCATCAAAACCGTGTTTGATGCGAAAACCGGCGAATTGCTGGGCGCGCATATGATCGGAGCCGAGGTCACCGAGTTGATTCAAGGCTATACGGTGGGCAAAACACTGGAAACGACCGAAGCGGAACTGATGAACACTGTCTTCCCGCATCCGACCCTCAGCGAAATGATGCATGAAAGTGTGCTCGACGCCTATGAGCGGGTTTTGCATATGTAGTCTGTTTTTCTCTCTGGAAAAGCGAAGAAAATAGAGGAGGAGAGAAATATGGTGAATCCAGACAAGGGCTTATTGGTACTATCTCAGGACATTTCTATGAAAGCCAATGTGCGAAATGCTCCTCCACACATCAGCAGAATTGCACGGTCGCTGACATGGGACGGCGCAGTGATGAAGGAGCAATAAGATGGCCAAAGGCACGCATGATTATGTTGAGGAACCGCGCAACGAAACCATCCTGATCAACGTCAATGGCGCGATTACACCGCGGGCCGAGGCCATGGTGTCGGTGTTTGACAGTGGTTTCATGCTAGGCGACGGGGTTTGGGAAGGCTTGCGGGTCCATAAGGGCCGTATTGCTTTTCTGGATGCGCACATGGACCGCCTGTTTGAAGGAGCCAAAGCCATTGCCATGGATATTGGCATCAGCCGAGAAGAACTCGTAGCGCGGCTCTATGGAACAATAGAGGCTAACGGCATGACGGCTTGTCATATCCGATTGATGGTGACGCGCGGTATCCGTTCCACACCTTATCAGGACCCGCGAGTCGTCGTCTCACCGGCCACAATCGTTGTTATACCTGAATATAAGGAAGCGCTGCCGAGCACGGTTGAGAATGGCATCCGGCTGTTTACCGTACATGTCCGGCGCGGCGATCCTGCAGTTCAGGACCCGAAGCTGAATTCACATAGCAAGCTGAACTGCATTACCGCCTGTATACAGGCGACACAGGCCGGAGCGGACGAGGCGCTGATGCTAGACCCACAGGGCTTTGTGGCGACGTGCAACAGCACGCATTTCTTCATTGTCCGCAAAGGGGAAGTGTGGACGTCGAGCGGCGACTATTGTCTTGGCGGAATCACGCGGAGCAATGTCATTCGGCTTTGCCGCGAGAATGATATTCCCGTGTTCGAGAAGAATTTCTCCCTGACCGATGTTTATGGTGCCGACGAAGCCTTTGTAACCGGTACATTTGCCGGTGTTGTACCAGCTACCGAGGTGGATGGCCGCATATTGAGTAAGGGCAGGGGGCCAATGGTTGAACGCCTGCAGATGCTCTATAAAGACCTTATCGAACGAGACACGGCGTCATGACGTCACCGCCGGTTCGTATCGCCATGTGGTCGGGGCCACGCAATATCTCGACCGCAATGATGCGCAGCTTTGGCAGTCGCGATGATTGTGCGGTCACCGATGAACCGTTTTATGGCGCATTTCTGCAAAAAACCGGTTCTCGGCAACCCATGGCAGACCAGATTATCGCTGCGATGGATGTTGACTGGACTTCGGTGGCAGATTCCATGCGCGGCCCGGTACCGGACGGTAAGGCCATCTGGTACCAGAAGCATATGCCGCATCATATGGTAGATGAAGTATCCATTACCGATTTCCCCAACCACCGACACGCCTTCTTGATCCGAGATCCAGATCATGTTGTTGCCAGCTACGCCGCCAAACATGTTGAAGTAACACCCGATGATTTGGGATATGAAAGGCAATTAACCTATATCGACCATGCTGCGCAATTGACCGGTAAAGCGCCGATAATACTGGATAGCGCCGATATTGTGCTGGATCCGGAAAATCATCTGAAGGCGCTCTGCGCGGCGTTAGAGATCGATTGGGATCCTGCGATGTTGTCCTGGAAAGCAGGAGGGCGCGAAACCGATGGAATATGGGCTTCCCACTGGTATAATCGGGTGGTCGAAACAACCACATTTGGCGAGCCCAAGAACGGCACGCCAATGTTGACCCAGGCACAGCAAAAAGTCGCTGATCAGTGCCGGTTATTTTACAACCAGATGTCAGAACATCGAATCAAAACTCTATAATATATAGAAATATTCCTTTGGACGCTGGCATTCTCGTGCTCCGAATGCTTATTACATGCTGTTGTACTTTTCTTTCCACGTAGACGAAGAAACATGATATGTTGCAAGATAGTTATTAGGAGGATCTTATGTTTGCATTATTGAGTGTTGCCCTCTTAAGTACCGCAACTGCCGGTTTGGCTGATGCGGAAACAAGCAGGGTGAGCTATTCCAATTGTCTGACTGATTTCACAATCACGCATCTGGACCAGAAAACAGCGCGAGGCGCCTTCAAGAAGGCTTCCAAAGACGCGTGCGCAGACGAGCGCAGCGCTATGATTACGGCCATGAAAAAGGATGAGCTGGAATATGGAAGCACCGAACAGGAAGCGACAGATTACGCCACAGAAGAAGCAGATGGCGTCTTGTTTTCTTTCACAGATGCTTATTCCGGTTATATGAGTTCCAACACGAGGCCGGTAAAGGAACAATAAGCCTGTTGCATTCTGACACGATGCAATTGCGGATAGGCGCTTGATAAACGCCATTATATCGATCAAACGAAGAATGATATTCGGACCGAAAATACATTCGGCCGTATAATCGCTGATCGGGGATTAATTTGTCGTTGCGCTATCGGCCCGAGATTGATGGCTTGCGGGCACTGGCAGTGGTACCCGTCATATTGTTTCACGCTGGTTTCCCGGCATTCGGGGGCGGTTATGTTGGCGTCGATATTTTCTTTGTCATCAGCGGCTATTTGATAACCAGCATTCTCCTATCTGAAATGGCGGAGGAACGGTTTAGCCTGCTCGGCTTTTACGAAAGACGAGCGCGGCGGATACTGCCCGCCTTATTTTTTATGATGTTGGTCTGTATCCCCTTGGCCTGGGCCTGGATGCTTCCCGACAAGCTTGAGAATTTCGGTCAATCGATCATCGCAACCACTTTATTTTCCAACAATATTTTACTCTATCTGACGACATCATACTGGGACGTCGCTGCTGAGCTGAAACCCATGCTGCATACCTGGAGTCTTGGGGTAGAGGAGCAATATTATATCCTCTTCCCGCTATTCCTAATGATGATATGGCATAAGGGGATACGCGCGGTTCTGGTCGCTCTGTCAATCTTGTTTGTGGTGAGTTTGGCGATCGGTCAATGGGGCGCCCATAATGAACCAACAGCTGCCTTTTACCTGTTGCCAGCACGGGGTTGGGAGATTCTTATTGGTGCATTGGCTGCGTTCTATCTGAATCGAAAGCGGGATACCGAAATCCCATTACCGGCTGCACAGTTTCTCAGCTTATTCGGGATCATCCTAATATTATATGCGATATTCGCCTTTGACGAGAAAACGCCGTTCCCTGGTTTTTACGCTCTTGTTCCGACATTGGGAACAGCGCTGATCATATTGTTCGCGCAGCCCGGCACCTGGGTAGGACATGCGATGAGCAACCGCCTTTTGGTCGGGATTGGGCTGATCAGCTATAGCGCCTATCTTTGGCATCAACCCCTATTTGCCTTCGCCCGTTACAACAGCCTAACGGAACTCCCGATTTCATGGATTGCCGGACTGTTCGGCCTGACCTTTAGCCTGGCTTATCTGAGTTGGCGCTTTGTTGAGAAACCCTTCCGTGAAAAGGCGCGCTACACCCAAAAACAGATATTCATCGGGTCAACTCTGATCGGATCACTCATTATCGGGTTGGGCTATAGCGCCCATATAACCCAGGGATTCAAGAGCTATTATCAAGCCAATCGGACCAATGCCTTTCAGAAACAACTGCTGGAGTCGGGGAAATCCAATAAGATTCGGCAAGACTGTGAGAAAGACTATGACGGGGATATAGCCTCACTCAAACCGTGTATCCTAGGAACAAAAAACCAGCCTGTAAAAGTTGCCGTTATCGGGGATAGCCAGTCAGCCGCCATTTTGCCGCCCGTAGCGAAGGCCGCTGAACAGGCTGAAGTGAGTTTTGTACATTTCGGTCATGCGGGATGTCCGCCTTTACTGGATACCTATGTTCAGATCGGTTTCGTCGAACTTGGCGCTTGTCGTGATCTGGCGCAGAGACAGTTTGAATATGTAAAAGCCAACAATATCCCGGTCGTCATCCTGGTGGCGCGCTGGTCTCTTTACGTTAACGATACGGTCAATGGGGTTCCAAAGGTCAGTTTTTATCTCAATTCGAAACCGAATGGTGAGGCAACGCTTGATAACTCCCGCGCTGCGTTTGAAAGAGGCTTACGTCGCACCATCCAGGCCTATCGCGCCATTGGTGTCAATATTGTGCTGGCTCGGCAAGTTCCTGAACAATCAGTCGATCCGGACAGCCTGATACGTTTTTCAAACAGGGAAACATTGCAGAATGCCGTGAAACAATATTCGGTGACGACCGCAAGCCACAAGCGAAAGCAGGCTTATGCCAATGGTCAATTTAATCGGATGAGAACAGAGTTTGCCGTCAAAATTATTGGCTTTGACGACCTTTACTGTTGGGACGGCCTATGCCCGCTGTCAGACGGAGATAGGCTTCTTTATAGCGACGCGGATCATGTGAGCGCTTACGGTTCAATGCGTATGCAGAAGATCTTTGAAACGATATTGCGCGAATAGCTGAAAGTCAGACGGATTTCGCGAGGACAGCGGCCTCGTCCGGCAAATCGCCCAATCGCGTATCTTGTTGGGCACGTATTTTGGCGCGCTTTTCGGTTTTGCGCTGCATCATCAGTCCGGCCAGCATGCCCATGGAAATACCTAGCATATATTGGACAACAGAAGTGACCAAGATCCATTCGTAGAGGCAATGCAGCGACACAATGAGGAGCGTGACTCCAATCCCGAGAGCCAAATCTCCTCGAGGATCGCCCCGATTGGTCCAGGCAAATCGAAATGCCGCTATCAAGGGAACAAACAGGAAGATCAGGAAACAGAGCAGACCCAGATATCCCGTTTCTGCCGCAACCAGCAGATATACATTATGGACTTTGGCAGCCCGGCTTCCATAGTTCCAGATAACACCGGCCCGTTCCGAATATCCTCCGCTATTGGCCACGATGACATACTGGTTTGCACCGACACCCATAGGATGGTCCGCCAACATCATACTGGCAGCACGCTCAAAAGCTTCCCGCTCCTCGTTACTGCCTCCAATTGGCTTAGCCGCAAACCGCTGTTCGAGCGAGTTGATCGCCAAAGGCGCAGCTATTGCAAGCGCAACCATTCCTAAAACCGCTACCTTGGTTTTCTTTGCCGATGGTTTCCGGATCATCGAAAGAAAGATCAACAGGACCACGCCGGCGCCTGTCAGGCCAATGGTTGCTCGCGAAGCGCCAAAGGCAACCACAATCAGGCCCGCTACGACGCCCAATAATGGCAAGCGCCCCTTCTGTGTCGAAAGGAGCATGGCCAGCGATGGGTAAAGCACAAAATGCGTAACCATTCCCAGAAGGTTTTGATGCCCCAGTGTTCCGCTCGCTTGCAGGACGCCTGAAAATTTTTGGCTTACGGCAAAGCCGGCCTGCAACGTGATACCGCAGACAAGGCCCGCAATGATCAACTTTGGCCCACCCTCATTCATACAAATGTTAGCCGAAGCAAGGAATACAAGCAGCATCGTACCCAATTGCCAGACATAGAAGAAAGACGATTGAGGACTGTTGGAGAAGGCAACCGAGACAAATGCGGCAAATATATAGGCGGCGATTATCCCGACAAACGGAAAGAATAGGGGAGATCGTCTGCTGTTGATGATGACCGCCAATGCAAGTGCATCAAGCAATGAAATAATAACGCCTTTGGTCTGGCCAGGCCAGGTAGCCCAACTGATAATCGACGCATCGAGATTCCATGCCGCTATGACAAAAGGAAGAAAACCGACTGCGAAGCAAAGATATCGACGATATTGTGCGTTCTGTCGCAGCAGCGACATAAACACCGGAATCGCAAGAATGATCACGGCCAATGCAACGAATCTCATGATCTATTTCTTCCCAACTTCGCCCGCGCATTGCTAATAATGACTAACTTCGCCAAGCAAATAGAGGATTTTTTCAAAAAATCCATCGTCCTTTTGGGGATGGTGTGGAGCTTTTTGGTTAAGAAAGCGGAATCTAGCAGAGTGGTAACGGATTTCGAATACACACATGTGTATATTAAAAATGGTATCTATTGTAACAACTTAACCTTCTCATATGCTATTCTGTCAGCGCATCACTGTGCATTGTTTCCGGTTGTCCCAAGTTGGGACAGCAGCGCATGGGGGTAGGGCTATATTCCTGATAACTGGCTGTTATAATTGGGATTACTGGCTGAAATCTGCGCTAAATCCAGGTTAGCTTGTCGCGAGGTTGTAATATATTCCGACAGTCCAGATTTTTTTTTAAAGTGAGCGAAAATCCGATTGACTTGTACCCCCCGAATAGGATTAACTTATTGTTAACGCCTATTCTGGTGGGATTCTAAAGGGGAAGATTCGTGAACAAAGCCAAGTTACTACTTGCTGGCGCTGCGCTATTTGCATTGCCACTCTCAACTGCACCAGCCAGTGCACTTACAATTGTATTGAATGACACTGGTGGTGTTTCGAATGACACCAAAGCATTTGCAGGCTTTCAGGCTGCTGCAAGATTTTGGGAAAGTGTCTTCACAAATGATGCGACGGTGCGCATTGACGTTGGTTTCCAGGCATTGGCTCCCAATGTTTTGGCACAGGCTGGCAGCTCGAGCGCAGGCGTCCTCGTTCAGCCATTCCTTGATGCGCTTCGCGCAACAGGCACGACCAATCTGGATAGCCAGGCTGTATTTCCAAACCTTGTAGCGTCGCAATTCGACAATGATGATGGGACAGATATTCTTGGTGTAAATGCGCTGATTTCAGCACCCAATGATGGCGGCGGCGGTGTTGCTACACCTCTGGTGCGGACGCTGGACGCCGACGGCAGTGCGAACAACGCGGTTCTGGACGCTAACACAGCCAATCTGAAGGCAGTGGGCCTCTTGGCAGATGATGGCTCCTCGGATGCAACCATTACCTTCAGTAATGAGTTTGCTTTTGACTTTGATCCGACAGATGGGATCACAGCAGGGGCATTCGACTTTGTTGGTATAGCTATCCATGAAATCGGCCATGCGCTTGGTTTTACTTCGGGTGTGGACACGTACGATTTCGTAGGCGGTAACCCTGACATCCCATTTGGTGATGGCACATTTGCTGATCTCGACCTCAATCCGTTCCGCATTGCTACGCCACTCGACCTATTCCGCTACAGCGAGTTGAGCGATCAACTTGGTGTTCTGGACTGGGCTGTTGGCGGAGAAGACGGCGAAGCGCCTTATTTCTCGATCGATGGTGGCGCTACGAACCTGTTCGGCGATGCGTTTTTCTCAACCGGTTCATTCCTGGGTGACGGCCGTCAAGCCAGTCACTGGAGAGACGTTGGCTTCGGTGAAGTTCAGCGTGGGATCCTGGATCCAACGCTTTCACGCGGAACGAACAGCATCATCACCGCTCTGGATCTTGCGGCATTTGATGCAACGGGTTGGAATGTGAACTTTGACGTTCTTGCGAACCCTGACTTCGCTTTCAACACCAACAACATCCAGGTCGCTGCGGTTCCTGAACCAGCAACCTGGGGCATGATGATCCTCGGTTTCGGCCTTGTCGGTGGAGCGCTGCGTCGCCGTCGCAAGTCAGTGACTGCAAAACCTGCTCTCGCTTAAACAGCGATCAGTTTTTAAAAGATAGACCCGCTGGCGAAAGCTGGCGGGTTTTCTTTTGCGAATTGGGCACTGATTTTGGCCCGAAGGAATATCTAGATTTTTGTGATGTACAGTCTCTCAACTTGCGGTAGGGCATCAGTTGTTATGGGGGATTGGGCAAGAACTTACGAATGACACTGATTTCTCGCCAGATGATATCCCAGATTGGCTGGGTCACAGGTTCCTATGGAGCCGCGCAAGCATTGCGACTGTTTACCAACGTCGTTCTTGCCCGTATTCTCGCGCCACAGCTTTTTGGAATCATGGTCATCGTCAACACCTTTCGTACCGGTGTTGAACTGTTGTCGGATATCGGCATTGGTCAGAATATTGTCAGTAACCGTAAAGGTGCTGAACCAGACTTTTTCAACACGGCATGGACAATCCAGATTATCCGCGGTTTGCTATTGTTTGCACTTGCGCTCCTGGTTGCGAATCCATTGGCGCAGTTTTACGACAGCAACGAACTGAGCGAGATTGTTCCGATAATTGCTGCTGTGTTCCTCTTGACCGGTTTCCAGTCTCCTTCCCGCTATATTTTGCAGAAGCGCCAAGCCGTCAAGACTATCGCGATATTTGATATGAGCATGGCGGCGGCATCGGCCATCGTGCATATCGCGCTTGCACTCTACTCGCCAACCATATGGGCTCTGGTCGCAGGCTTGATCATTGCGACTGGTATTTCGACGACAACCAGCTTTTTTCTGATCGATTTCCGAATGCACCGGATCACCATAAACCGTGATCATATCAGAGCTATCATATCATTTGGCAAATGGGTGTTTGCATCTTCCATAGTATTCTTTCTGGCGATGAATTTTGACCGTCTTTATTTTGCAAAGGAAGTGCCGTTTGCGATCCTAGGTATATACGGCATAGCCAGGACTTTTTCTGACATGATTGGAGCGTTGGTCCAGCGCGTCGGTAATATGCTGATATTTCCCAAGGTAGCAGCTTTTGCAAAGGATCGTTCCGAACTACGCCCTGCCATTGCTGGACTACGCCTTAAAGCGCTGACAGCGGCGGCTTGCGGATTGTCATTGGTCGTCGCACTCTCTGATCTTATAATATTGCTGCTCTATGATGATCGTTATATCGCCGCCGCCTTCATGCTGCCCATCTTGATGGCCGGTGCATGGTTTTCGATCCTTTCGACCATGGGTGAGGCGTTCATGCTCGGAATCGGAAAGTCTGTGCATAGCGCACAGGCGAATTTCGGCAAATTGCTGTGGTTGGTGACGGGTGTCCCCTTGGCGCTAATCTATTCCGGCTTCGCCGCTGCACTATGTGTCATAGCGGTAGCAGACCTGTTCCGTTATCTATCTCTGGCCGTTTCTCAGTGGAAAGAGGGGCTTTCGTTTCTTAAGCAGGACATTGCGCTGCTTGGCCTGTTTGTGCTGCTCGTCATTGTCTGGCGTCTGATTTTCACACAATTGGGCATTGTCGCGGATTTTGATGCCTGGATGGCCTATGGGAGTATCGTCAATGCCTGACGCAAAGCCATCTTTTATCAATGACCGTGTTGGGGTTGTTGCAATTGGCCGCAATGAGGGCGAGCGTCTGATCAGATGTTTGGATTCTCTGGCACCCTATGGTTTGCCTATCGTATATGTAGATTCCGCATCAACCGACGGAAGCCCGGCTGCGGCCGCTGCTCGGGGTGCCACTGTGCTTGATCTTGACCTGACCAAGCCATTTACCGCTGCTCGGGCGCGCAATGAGGGATTTGCAATGCTTCAGGAAATTGCGCCAGATATAGATTATGTTCAGTTTATCGACGGGGATTGCGAAGTGGAAACAGGGTGGATTGAAGCATCCACAAATTTTCTGGATGAGCATCCTGATGCAGCCGTTGTTTGCGGTCGCCGTCGTGAGCGCTTTCCAGCAGTCTCATTTTACAACACGCTGTGCGACCGGGAATGGGATACGCCAGTGGGTGAAAGTGACGCCTGCGGAGGGGATGCTCTGATGCGTGTGTCGGCCTTTTGTGCCGTTGACGGATATAATGACGGGTTGATTGCTGGAGAAGAGCCCGAGCTTTGCAGCCGCCTGCGAGAGAAGGACTTTCGTATCTGGCGAATAGATGAACCTATGACGATCCATGACGCCGCCATGCTTCATTTTCGACAATGGTGGTTACGGGCGGTACGCAGCGGATTTGGCTATGCACAGGTCTATTGGACAACCAATAAAGCCCAGACAATAACCACAGGGCCACTCTATCGACGCGAAGTAATCCGCGCACTTTTCTGGGCAGTCTTTCTACCAGTATTGTTGGTGATCGGGGCTCTCTTCAATCCCTATATTCTGTTGCTGTTGCCCTTGCTTTATGCGGCGCAAATTGCCCGAATGGCCATCCGAACAGGAGGCGATGAGTTATTTTCCTGGAAACTGGCTATACTGAATATGGTTGGGAAATTCGGCGAAACTTTAGGTATAAGTCGATTCATTGCTCGCATTCTCAAAGGGCAACAGGGTGGGACGATATTTTACAAATGAACGCGCCAGAAAAACAGGAAGATGCAATAGCTAAAACGGTGGGCATCGAAGAACCGATCGCTTATCTTACCAGCGAATATCCGGCGCCATCTCACACATTTATTCGGCGCGAGATCGTGCAACTTCGAAATGTTGGTCTTAACATATTGTCGTACAGCATTCGAAAACCGGTTTCGGGACTAGACAGTCCTCCAGATGTAGAAGCACAGAATGAAACATATTATGTGTTGGGGCAGGGCATTGGCACCTATTTCACCGCGCATATCGGGGCACTATTCCGTAGCCCCGTCCGTTACTTGAAAACGTTGAGCAAAGCACTGCGTCACCGGGTTCCTGGTGCAAAAGCGTTACTATGGTCGCTTTTTCATTTTGCAGAAAGCATTACACTGGCGGCGCAACTCAAAAAGGATCGGGTCGCACATCTTCACAATCATTTTGCCAATTCGGCCGCGACTGTCGGGATGTTGGCGGCGGATTTTAACCGGATACCATGGAGCCTGACCCTCCACGGTATTTCGGAGACGGACTATCCGGCGGGCTTGTTGCTCGCGGAAAAGGTGGCTGCCGCTAAGTTTGTTGCCTGCGTGTCCTGGTTCGGGCGTGCACAGGCCATGCGGATTTGTGAGCCCTCTCAATGGGATAAATTTCACACTGTGCGCTGCGGCATTGCGTTGGATGAGCTTCCGTTGACAACAGAAGCGCCACCCGGAGGAATAACAAAAGACGCACCGCGGCAGATCATTTGTGTTGCGCGCCTATCCAGCGAGAAGGGGCTACCCGGACTGTTAAAGGCTTTTGCAAGTCTACGGAAACGGGGTCAGAATATTGAGCTGTCGTTGCTCGGCGACGGGCCCGAGCAATCCTTGATTGCGGAAGAATGCAAGAAGCTCGATTTGGATCCCTTTGTCAATTTTCTGGGTCGCAAATCCGAAGCCGAAACTCTTGCTGCCATCGCTCGGGCCGATATATTGGTTTTGCCGAGTTTTATGGAGGGGCTACCGGTTGTGCTGATGGAAGCGATGGCGTTGGGTGTACCGGTTGTGGCTAGCAGAATTGCCGGTGTGCCGGAATTGGTCGATGATGGTGTAAACGGCTTGCTCTTCCATCCTGCAGATTGGAATGGCTTGGAAAGCGCATTGGCCGATAGTTTAACCCAAGAAACCAGGACCAAAGCAATGGTTTTGGAGGCCAAAGAAACCATAAATCGCTATTTTGATATAGAAATTGCGGTATCTCCTTTACCGCAGCTCTTTTCTAATGCGATAGCGAAGCATCGTCGATCTGAATTCAGCGCAGATGGGCAGGGAGAGCCAGCGTGATATTTGATCAATTTGACAGTATCAGGATTATCAATTTGCCATATCGCACGGATCGGCGCGCGGAAATGGAGAGCGAATTGGCGCGCATAGGCCTATTGGATGATCCACGTGTTGCGTTTTTCAAGGCCTTTCAGTTTGATGATCCTGGGCCCTTTAGCTCCCCAGGTGCACGGGGCGTTTATCAGAGCCATCTCGCAATTCTTGATGAAGCGGCGACTAACAATCACCGTGTTCTGATATTGGAAGATGATTGCGACTTTATTGCAGAGGCCAAATCCTACTTACCGCCAAAGCAATGGTCGATATTCTATGGTGGCTATGACGCTTCGGATCCGTCAGATCTTCTCAACAGCGATATCATCGGGGCTCATATGATGGGCTTTTCCGCTGAAACAGCAGCACATTTGGCTGATTATCTCAAAAATCTCAGTTATGACGGGATTCATCCACCGATTGATGGTGCTTATATTTGGTACCGACGTGCATTCCCCGACGTAGAGACGCTATTTGCCGAACCGGCTTTGGGAAACCAAAGGCCATCGCGCACTGACATTGCGGAGTTACGGTTCTTCGACAAGATCCCCGTTGTCCGCAGTGTGGTTGCGTCGGCACGCAAAGTAAAGCGCGCGCTAAACCGATAGACGTAGCTACTGATTAGTAGGAAGTGTCAATCGCGTGTTTCTTGCATGCGAGATCGATGTAAGAACCCGGAGCAGGCGGTTTGTCGAACAGTCCTACGAGGCGGCTATGCCACATGTGAACTGCGACGGTGTCATCTTCGAGCATGTCTTCCACCACCTCAGCAGGTTCATAAAGCGCTCGTGCATCTTTCCATCTGACAGGATAAAAGACAGACGGTGGCTTTGCAAAATGCTCAATTTTATTCTTTTGAATGACATGTGTAACGAGGCCTGAAGAATAAGTGCCCCATGGCATTTCATCCAATCCGATTGGACCTTTGGTCAGCTTTTGCCAGTAAAAAGCGAGGGAGCGTTTCGGCCCAAACCATGGTGGCCGCGTGTTTGGCTGCGGTATGGAGTTGAGATCAGAAACCATAGGGGAGTTGGCAGGGGCCAGCAGAACCGCATTATTGACCCAACCTTCATATTCCCAGCAAAAGACATGATCCTCTGAAAAATCGAGCGGTTTGAGGAAATAAAAGTCCATGTCCACCCAATAGCCGAGCCCCTTGGCCAACAGCTCATACCGCCAGAAATTTGCACCCAATGCGACAGAACCGGTATCAGCATATGTGAGCAATCTTTCGCGTGGCATCACGTCAGCAGCGTTGCGCAACTCGATTCCGGGTGGCACGCCTTCAAGCTTGTCCGGTTCATAGGACCAGAGTGTGAATTCATGCCCAACCGCCAAGGCTGATGTTAAACAAAGTCGTTCCAAATAGCTCAGCTTGTTGCCGACCCATAGGGAATTGAGTTGTTGCAATGCCAAGATGAAACTCCACTAATATCCAAGCGCGACCAGATGTTTCTTTACACAGTCCGAAACCTCTGTCGATTGGCTTTTTTCTTTAATACCAAAGATATCCTAACAAATGCACTGGCGATTGCTTGACGCCATGCTGGCAGAATGCAAATGATCTAAAGAGTAAACCAAATTCTAAAGTGTATGTGGTAGGAAGCTTCCTGATATGTCGAAGATTCCGCAAACAATCCGTGACCTCAGCGCGCTTTGGCGGTTTGTAAGGTTTCGCATATCCGGAGCAGGTCATAATCTCACCATTTCCGATAAGCCGGCCTTTGATCCCGAGTTTGAAACACTCTTCACCACTGAAATCGCAAAGGCCAACTCCTATCTGGAATTTGGTTCAGGGGCATCCACGTTATTGGCCGCTAGAGCTGGCGTTCAAACAGTCTCGGTCGAATCAGATTCACATTTTGCAGAAGCCATGCAAAAAGTTCTGGGTTCGCTGGCACCGGTAGAAATCATTGTATGTGATATCGGGTTAACTGAAGAATGGGGCTATCCAGTATTTACAAGGCCAACTTCTAAGCGTCTGGAAAACTGGAAAAAATATGCAAATAGCCCTTTTAGAAAAATTGCAAAAGCAACTTCATTTCCTGACATGGTTCTTATTGACGGTAGGTTTCGTATCGCTTGCGCATTAGCGACAGCCCTTAATGCCAAAAAAGTTGAAGCGGCCACCACGATCTACATTGATGACTACCGCGATCGTGAACATTATCATGTCGTCGAGAACTATTTGGGAGCCCCAATCATGATCGGTAGAGCGGCGCAGTTCTTAATCGGTGAAGGAAAATTCAAGCAACCGATATCAGAAGCAACTGTCCATCTCTATACTGCTGATTTCCGCTGAGGCGGAAGAATATCAGCCAGAATAATATTTGTTGTAAGCGCCGCTACCATAACCATAGCCGTAAGGATCTATCAATCCACCGACATAGCGGTTTAGAACAGTTCCTAAACACGGTGTGGGATTTAGAAGCGAAACGGTATTGTTCATCTGTTTCTTGGTCGTGATACCTTGTTCAATAACAAGCATATATGCATCCAGAAACTGAGCGATCATGATTGTATCATCATTTGCGAATGCCGGAGGTAAATCACAAATGACAATAACATCATCTGGCAGATTCTTGATTGCCGCCATTAAGGCCTCAAAGCGTTTGCTAGCGAGCAGCTCGGCTGAATTGCTTTTTACTCTGTAGCACGGAAAAAGTGCCAGATTACCATCGCCAACCCGATGTCCTATGGAATGTAGGTCATCAGTCTTACCGGACAAAAACTCACCGAGACCAACCTTGCCTTCAATGCCAAGGGCATCGGCAAGTGATCCTCGCCGTAAATCCAGATCGAACAGGTAGATCGTTTTGTCTGACAATCGTGACAGTGCGGCAGCCAGGTTCAATGAGAGAAAGGACTTGCCCGCGGCCGGGGTAGCAGAAGTCAGTCCAAATAATTTCCAGCTATTGGCTTCCAGTGTTTTGATAACCTGGGAGCGCAAAAGATTAAAAGGCCGTGATCGAATATCATTGCCATCAAACCCGACAATGTGATTTGTTTCCAGCGTATCGTCTACCGGCATTAGGGCATCAAGTTGCGCAGGATGCGGAATAACTACCGGGCCAGCAAAGTCGTGTGGTTTTTCAATGGTGTTGGACACAGAATAACTTCCAAAAATAATGGGATTGGATTAAAAACTAGTCAGCATGCGCTTCGCGACGCCGAAAGGGCCAGAAGGTTCGGCCAGGTTTTTCTTCATTTTCCTCTTTAATGGTCGGTACAACAACCAATGGCGCTGCTCCCAATGCATTTGATATGGTCTTGGGATCGCGAATGGGTTGGAGAAACAATTCGGTTCCGAATACCAGCAAGAAACCAAGCGCGAGGCCGGACGCCAATCCGCCGCCCGCCAATAGCAACCAGTCCGGTGAAGAAGGCTGGTCGGGAATAACAGGCGGATCAATAACTGATAACCGCTCACCCATCTGCTCATTTTCGGCTTTCACGCCAGCTTGTGCTGCGAGCAACCGACCCGATACAGTTTGATATTGTTCGTTCAGGCCATTCAGTCTTTGTTGCAATTGGTTGATTTGCTGCAAAACCAGAGGTGCCTGAGCCTGAGCACTAAGCGAAGCTGACATCCGGGCATTTTCAGACGCCTTTGCAGAGCGCAGCGTTGCAATCTGCGAATTGTTGAACGCAATCTGCTGATTGATTGTATCGACTGGCAGCTTGGAAATGTTCTGCTCAGCAAGAGCTTTTGCTTCTGCAAGGCGCTGTTTGGCGATGATTACGTCGGGATGATTATCCGAATAGACCGCCTTTGCACCAGCAAGCTGTTGCTCCGCACCAGCAACGACGGGATCGCGATTAGAAGATTTCAGCGCATCTTCACGTTGTGCGATAAGTTGTGAATTTTCTCTTTGCAGAGCGCCGATCTGGACATCATATCCACCGCCGCCGCCTCCGACCATCATTCCGCTATTGGAAAGAACGCTGCCATTTTCAGCCTTGATTGTTGCGATCTGGTTCTCGAGCTCCTGAATTTGAAGCTGAAGCCCTGCTGCCTGATCCGTCAAAAACTCTTCAGTACTGCTGGCCTGTTCGGAACTCACACTGGAGTCCAGTTGCAGGACCTGCTCGGTCAAATCCTGAGCAACACTCTGAGCTTTCACCGGGTCAGAATATTCAAAGGCGAGGGCAAAGGCGATTGTCGAACTTTGTCCGCGACCACTGCGCTGTATATCGGCAGACATCGGCGAGATAGCAACAGATTCGCGCATATTTCCAACGATTTCGGAAAGCGGGTCGCTGCCTCTTTCCGAAGGATAGAGTTCATATTTGTTTATCAGATCGATCAGGCCAGGACGGCTGAGTACCTGTTGCCGGATCCGCGCAATCCTGCGGTCGACGATCTCATTTGCACCGTCACCAGCGACATCGTCCGGCAATTGAGCGGACTGCACAAGCAAAATGGCTTGCGAACGATAAACTGTGGGCAGCAGGAAATAGGCCGCTATGCCGGCAGCCAGACAGAGCAGAAAGGGAATGACTAAAAGCCACTTACGCTGCCATATAATGACAGGCACTTGAGACAGAAAGTTGCCGCCATCAAATTCCTGGTCGTCGAGATTGTCTAAGTTCATCTATTATTACCAAATTTTAGTCTGATACCGATACTCACCTGAGTATTCGCTCGGCGGTTTATACCCGTTTGGAAAGAGTCGGAATAGCCTGCAGATACAAACCCCGTGAATCTTTCGGAAAATTTATGATTATAGGTTGCTGAACTTCGCAGATAATCAAAATCGTCTGACAATCCCTGAATGGAGTTGGAGGACCGCGAATAACCCAGATTTAAATTCACGCTGTCCGTACGATTCAGGGTTTGGCTATAGCCGAGAGTGAAGGATGTTTGCGAACGCACGCCGTCAAAGGATGTCGGGAGTGTTTGACGACTGGCCCCGAGGCAGAGATTATTCGTTTCCCCGGTGCGGCAGAGATTAAACGACGCTGACAGGTCAGAGGATTTGGTCGATCCGATCACGTTTTTAGCGTCAGAAAACGATACACCTGCAGAAGCAGTAATCGTAAAATCTTCAGATATCTGATGTGTAATGTTAACCGACGGCGTGATGATAGTGGAATCACCTTGCCTTTGACCGAGATAATTGACTTCTCCAAGTCCAAGCGATGCACCTATTGAAGTTCTGTCAGATAGAACTCGCGAATAGCCAATATTTTGGTTGAAAAAGTTATACTCGTTTTGCACGCCGGAACCGCTGAAACGAATAGCGGTCGCGCCCACATCTGCGCTAATGCTGTCGAGAGGGGAGAAGCTATGCGAAATTCCGATACCAGTCTGAAAACTATGCCGTCGCTGATTTAGGCCGTTCAAGGCGATATCATCCGCTATCGGGGTAAGAAAATTATCGTCGATAACATCCGGTGGATTAAAGAACGCGTCATTAATTCCGACAATGCTGCCACTATAGCCTAACCGCGCACGCAGATCTGTTCTATCGGTCAGACCATGTTCGATACTGCCGCTCAAGCCATAAGCATTATTCGTCCGAAAATCTTCTTCATACTCTTCAAGCCTTGCAAATCCACGAAGTTTGAATGTCGTAGCGGCTTCTGTAACGACGAGGCTCGGTGCGACGCTGATGGACGCGCTTGCGGTCGATTCTACCGGCCCATCTTCCAGATAAGGATTGGTCGAAGCGCCAGCGCCTATGGATACATCTGTGACAAATGTGGTCTCTGCCATCGCTGGTGTTGCACAAAGCAGGCTACCTGCCGCTAATGTCAGCGGGCTTTTACAATATATAGATCTATGCAAGATTTTATCCTTCCCCCAAGAATGCCCTTTTAAGGCACAATGATCGTGTCCCCTGATTGAATATTCGGAATGGCCCGTTTTGATACAGCGTTAGCCGCTCCACTCCGCTTAAAAAGCCCACCCAGTCTGGTTCTTACCGTGGTTAGACCCTGTGGTGTTTTGCGAACAATCGATATGCCATCGAGATCCGCAAATTGGCTGGGTCCGCCAGCCATGCTCAGGGCTTCCAGCAGATTAATATATCGTCCCGGCGAAAAATTGCCCGGTGAATTCACGCGTCCCATCACTGAAAACTGCATTCCCGTAGGTGAACTCACTGATACCGTTACTTGTGGCACTTGTCCGCGATACTGGTTCTCCAGTCCTTTGCTGACAACAGACTCTATCTCGTATGGCAATTTGCCTTCAGCCTCGATCCGTCCAACGAGCGGAAATGAAAAAGTACCATCAGGCAAAACGCGGATTTGCCGCTGGAGACGTTCTTCGCCCCAAACATAAACCTCAATATCATCACCGGCGTTGATCCGATAGGCTGTCTGCGTTGCAGTTGGAGCCGTGGCTGAATCAGGTGTAGTTTGACTGGATTGCGCATAGGCGGGAACTGAGACCAGCGCGAATATCATGGCCAATATTAGATTCTTCATTGATATTACTCATCCATCGTTTCAACTTCACAGCGGAGTGCTATATAACCTAATATTAAACCTTGCCACCGCAAAACATAGCTATTCGCATCGGACCATCTCACTTAATCGCAATTTTTACCGAAATATCCCACAATTCAGCCAGTTCAACTGTGACACATATGTATCATGATACGACACAATATATCCTTAACAAGACCGATTCGAAAGATTAACGCCACAATTGCGGCGGCATTTTTCGTGTCTTTGCTGGGAGCATGTGGCTCTTCTGCTGAAAATGCGATGGAAGCTAGCGCCGTTGCGCAGCAATATTTCGATGAACGAAATTTCTATGAAGCGCGCAAATCCATAACCGAAGCGATAGCACTTCGTGATGATATTCCCGGTCTGCACATCCTCAAAGGAAGGATCGAGCTGGCCTCAGGACGCCCGCGTGATGCTTTTTTAGCCTATTCAGATGCCTTGTCGCTGGAAGCTGCAAACCCTGAGGCATTGCAAGCGGTCTCACAATTGGGACTGCAGACCGGTTACTTGCAGGATGCCGAGCGCGCTGCCGATGCGATGCTTTCATTTTCTCCCGAATTGCCCGAAGCCATGTTGACCAAGGGCCTCATCGCACTGGTGAGAAGAAAGCATGAAGAAGCTTTGGGTTTTGCCGAACGCATTTTGGCCGCTCGCCCCGGTGACGAAGCTGGAACTATATTGAAGGCGCGCACAATGGCGTTAACTGGTGATCCGGTTGATGCTATCGCAATGTTGCAAAAGACGTCAGCCGACAAAAAATATACCCAAGGCGTCGATATGACGCTGATCGAGCTTTATCGTGAAACCAGCAATCTTCCCGAAATGAAAGCAACTTTCGAAAGGTTGTTGGTCCACAGGCCCGATGACATGGCTTTGCGGATCGATTATGCCAATACCCTTTATAAATCGGGTGATATTGCACAGGCTCGAGCAATTATTGAAGAAATGCTCCGCAACAATCTGGATGAAAAGCGCCCGTTGACGATGATGACTGGCCTGTGGCTCGAGTATGACCAGCAGCCGCTTAATGAAAGTCTTGTGGATTTCCTCTCGCAAGAAGGTTCGCTGGAATCTCGCGTTGCAATTGCCCGCTATTTGCTTGCGGTTGATCGGCCTGAGCAGGCGAGACGTATTCTGCGCTCTGTTTCTTCCGGTTTCTGGCCCGAACCGAGAGCCCTTTTTGCGCGAACTCTAGAAAAGCTGGGCGAGGCCGATGAAGCCTATGACATGGCGGCGGTCCTGTTGGAGAACGACGAAACCAATGCTGATGCGCTTTTGGTTCGGGTTAAACAGAGCCTGGAAAAGCAGGATTTTGCGCAGGCCATCAACGATGCGCAGATAATCATCAGAGACAATCCAAAATTTGTACCGGGCTATCTCAGTTTGGCAGATGTCTATATCGCGAAAAATGACCGAAACGGAGCCAAACGGGTGTTTGCCGACGCCATAAAGCTCATCCCGCAAGACCCAATTTTATTTGGCGCTTATAGCCGGTTTTTGATTGAGAATGGCGATCGGGGTCGGGCGATCGCGGCAACGCGGACTTATGCTCGGGATACGCCTGCATCCATCAGGGCCTGGCGTCTTTACGGAGAGACTTGCGAGAAGGCTGGTCTGGACAGTTGTAAGCTTGATGCGCTTAAGGGCGAACAAATCGCAGGAGTCATTTTTGCGATAGATTTGCCGCCCGGTTCGCCGCCAACACGTGGTCTTTTCGGGCGTTTGCAATGACATCAGACATTGGTACCTCTTCGGATCGGCTAGCCATGCCTGCTGACGACCTTGCCACTATTCCCTTTCTGGGCATTCAAATGGCTCCTCTGAACCTGCAACAGGCGATCAAACGCGTATCCAACCTGGCTCATACGAATAGTTTTTCTTACGTGGTCACGCCAAATGTTGATCATTTTGTGACCCTCTATCCCGACATTTCCGAGCCGCGAAACGATCTGTTTCGAGAGGCTTATGATGCAGCTGCTCTCACCTTGTGCGACAGCAGGGTTGTTCGTGCCTTGGCGCGCTTTGCCGGTATTAGTCTGACCGTTGTTCCAGGCAGTGACCTTACTGCCGCTTTATTCCAACACGAACTGACATCCGCAGACCGTGTTGCGATTATTGGCGGCGATCTGGGTTTGCTATCGGATCTCGCGAGACTTTATCCTTCTCCTGACTATGTCCAGCATGTTCCTCCGATGGGCGTGCTGAACAATCCTGAAGCAACGGCAGATATCGTTAGTTTCATTGAAGAGGCCAATGCACATTATGTTCTGTTTGCCATTGGAGCGCCGCAAAGCGAGATTATCGCCCATAAATGTTTGAAATCGGGAAAATGCAAGGGTGTAGGGCTGTGCATTGGCGCATCTCTTGAGTTTATTACCTCTGCCAAAAAACGAGCACCGGTTTGGATCCAGAAAGCCGGCATGGAGTGGGCTTTTCGCCTGCTTAGCGAACCATCGCGGCTATGGCGCCGCTATTTGGTTGAGGGCCCTCGAATTTTCAAGATATTCATCGATCACAATGGATCCGGCAAAAACTAGTTTGATCGATCCCCAATCGGCTATTCGTCCGCTGAACCCGTGCTATTTTTTTCGCCAGAGCGCCGCGTGCGTATCCAACGTGTCTCACCACCATCGAACAGTTTGAGATAGACAGGTATTTTCCACAATATGTAAAATGGTATCCGGATCAATGCACTGACAGATAATGTTTGGCGTCCTTCGAGAAACCAGACCGCGATCGTTACCGTTGCGGCAATTGCCAGCGTCAAGGAAAGAATTAGGAAGGGCAGGGGAGAGGCACCCGACAGCGCTAATAAGCCAGTGGCGGTGATAAGTGCAAACCCACTTGCAAACAGCAAGGCGAGTGGAGGAACGAGGAGATGCAATCCCAACAATAGCTGGGGTGCGGACCATTTTCGTAAACCTGAGATAACAAGAGGAAGAGCCTGAACCCGCGCGGCCGTAAGGAAACCGTGCTCCCATCTTGTCCGCTGGACCAAGGTATCTTCCTCTGCTGCTGCTTCGCTCGATACGCCGGCTGATTCCAGAAAAACCGGTGTATGTCCTTGTCTGGTAACACTGATGCCTAAGGCGAGGTCTTCGGCTAAATCACCGTTGAACAGCGGCGCATCCGCAAATATCCGCCAAGGAAATGCCATACCTGTACCTGTCAGCAGAGCCGCACCGCCAAGTCTTGTCATTCCACGTTGACGAATAAGGTTTTTCATCAACATTGCAAAATTCGATATTTGAACAACCGGCGGGGCATTCGAAGCGCTATGTGTCAGGTTCGTCGCTTGTACGGGAACCGAAAGGCGATTGGCGACATACGCCAGTTTGAGCGCACTGCCTCGACTAAGAGTGCAATCGGCATCCAGTATAATTACGCTATCTGGAGGATCCATGGCAAGCGCATCTCTACCGAATGCCAATGCATAACCTTTTCCGCGCAGTTCTAAATTGTTCCGCTCTACCACTTCCGCTCCAGCAGCCCGGGCCATTGATGACGTATCGTCGGTACAGTTATCGGCGACAACCAATATTTTGGTTTCTGCAGGAGCATCGGAGATAAGTGTTTTGATTGTGCGAGAAATGATCGATGCTTCGTTATGTGCTGGTATCATTATCGCTATTTTTAGAGGTTTTTCCGGGACATTAGTGAAAGCGTCTGTGCCTTTGCCAGTGCGGATCATGCCAGCAGTGACCTCAATGATGAATATGCCAAAGAGCAAAAGAAACGGTGTGGCTATCAACCAGGACAGACCGGTTAGACCACCGGCTAAACTGATCATGAGCCAGAAGCTTCCATATGGTTCATGTGATTTTTCGAACCGTGATTGTGATCTTGATTTTTTGGCGTTGGCGGAGGATCGAAAATTCTCTGTTTGCCATTATTCCTGTACCCGTTGGTTAGTTTTAGTTGCTTGCCATTGCCCATATCCCCACCGGAGCAGTTGAGCATGCGATTAATGCAATGCGCCATCCATAGTTCAAGCGCTTTATCGTCCCACGCGCCGAACCAGTCTGTATGGAATGTTGTACCTGGCTTAGCCGGTTTCATTCCTGGCATATAGTCTGACGACAGATGCCAACTCGGATTATCGGGATCCCACGTTCCTGACCCATCCAGAGTTTCGTCGGTTTCATACCAGGCAGCCAAAGTGAAGGTTGGCATATGATAGGGATGGCTTTTGGGGCATCGTGCCTTTCCGTCATTTCCACGCGAGCGGTAAGCGATGTGACTGCGATGGTCTTTGCTGTCGAGATTTTTGCCATCCCAGCAATTGGGTGCATTGATCAGCGCGCCAATTTGGTTGCCTGGTGGACAATTTTCTGCCGCCGTCACTATATCTGGGTATTTCCCGGGTTTTGCCGTCGGTCCTTTACAGTTGAAATAGCCATTTCCGGTTCTTTTCCCTGATTTGTTCAACATATCATGGCCAAAAATGAAACGCAGCCCTCTTGGTATCGATACGCATGTCTGCTTCGATGGATCATTGCGGTCCATACAATCCACGGAAGAAGCCGGCAGTCGTTTGTAATAGATGCTGACATGATGGGGTTTCACAACCTGTCCACGACCATTCATCATTGCCGGCATCCAGTAAGCTGAGCGGTTCAACCGATTGTTACAGGTACTATCTCCAGTCTTACGCAGACTTTCGTAGGTAGAATGCGCATCTGCCAGCGTATTGCCAAAAAACTGGTGCAGATGTGATCTTCCCGGCTCTCCTGGATAAACAATTGGATCGTCAAAGCTGATTTGACCGGGACTGCACAAAAATCGGAAAGCCCCTACAACATCCGGCGCCGAACTCGGGGGAACTTTGCCGGCACCCCATGCTGGAACCATCTCGTCTTCAATATCGAAATTACTGGCTATGCGTGGAAGTTCAACGCCTGGTGGGATCGGGTCAGTCTCAGCAATAGCGGCCGAAGAAACAAACAAGGCCATCACTGCAACCGCTGATCGAATAATGGACATAACCGAATTTCTTTCTGTCATCGGGTCTAATATAAACTACTCGGCTTAGTAACGAAACCATGTCCAATGGTCACGGTGATATTCTGCAGCGAAAATGTCAGAAACTCTAATTTTTTCAATTGGTCCGTCTTAAACATATCATCACTCTTGCTAGCTATCGTGCCGCTCTGTATCGAACAGCGCATGAGATTTACCGGAGATTTGGGATGAGCCGTGATTATTTTTCACAGAAACGTGTATTGGTTACCGGTGGGTGCGGTTTTCTCGGATCTCATCTGATCGACCGGTTGATCGAGCAAGGCCATGAGGTGCTTTGCGTAGACAATCTGTTTACCGGCTCGAAAAGCAATATCGCGCATCTGCTGCAACATCCGCGGTTTGAGTTCATGCGTCATGACATTTGCTTGCCACTTTTTGTAGAGGTGGACGAGATTTACAATCTTGCCTGCCCGGCATCACCAATTCACTATCAGCATGATCCCGTGCAGACGACCAAGGTGTCCGTCCACGGCGCGATTAATATGCTGGGTCTGGCAAAACGGTTGAAATGCCGGATATTACAAGCGTCGACCAGCGAGGTTTACGGCGATCCCGTTGTTCATCCACAGACCGAAGATTATTGGGGCAATGTGAACCCAATCGGTATTCGTTCCTGCTATGATGAAGGCAAACGATGCGCAGAAACACTATTCTTTGACTATAATCGTCAACATGGCATCGAGATTAAGGTCGCACGCATTTTCAACACTTATGGCCCGCGCATGCACCCGTCGGATGGACGGGTTGTTTCCAACTTCATCATGCAGGCTATTCGCGGCGAAGATATTACAATATTCGGAAATGGAAGCCAGACACGCAGCTTTTGCTATGTCGATAATCTGGTTGACGGTCTCATGAAACTGATGAACAGCAAGGACGGATTTACCGGCCCTGTGAATATCGGTAATCCCAACGAGTTTTCCATACGTGAGTTAGCTGAGTTGGTTGTTGAGATGACGAATTCGGGATCGAAAATCATCGACTTGCCGTTACCGCAGGATGATCCGAAACAGCGCCAGCCTGATATTACATTGGCAAAATCTGAACTAGGCTGGGAACCCACGATTGAATTGAAGGAAGGTCTGGAAAAGACCATTGCTTATTTCGAACAGCTGGATACCATTCCAGCTTAGGCGCGATCCCTTAGCAAACCACTCAAAAAATCACGATATTGATCTGCGATATTTGACCATGCGAAGCTGGTTGCGCGTTCCGATACTTGTGCTGGCGAGGTTTCTCTAGCAGCAAGCGCTTCTGCCAGCGCTAGAGTTATGTTTGGGATCTGTTGGGTGTCGACAAGAAACTCATCATCCCCCACGATCCAACGAAGGCGAGGCGTGTCATGCCCGACAATCGGCAGACCACAGGCCATGGCTTCTGGGAACACGTTGCCAAAGGATTCTAATAGTGACAGATGCAAGAAAACATCAGCGGATTGGTACAGGGTTGGCATCTGATCCGGTGTTACCGTCAGCTGTGTAAAGCGATCTGGCAGTAACTCAGCAGCCAACGCCTTAACCTCATCACGCATGGGCCCGTCACCGGCGACAACAAGATGAGTACCATCCATCGGCGCCACCGCCCGAATTCCATCCATTACCCTTTTTGTTGGTATCAGGGCGCTCACCATAAGAACGATTTTTTGATTTTCTGGAAAACCCAGCTTGGCCCTGTCACCCGACCCCAGTCGAAATCGGTCGGTTGAAATACCGTTAGGGATCACTGCGCAATTCCATTTGTCCTTGTTGTTTTCGTAATAGTCCGGATTGGTACAAACCAAGCCGTCGCAGGAAAAGAAGCGATATTCTGCGTCGTTAGAAATCGCTGGCCATTCGCCATTTTGTGTCACGAATATATTTAACGGTTTTTTACCGCCAACAATTGGACGGCGCAGTGTCATGTTGGTAAACGGAAATGAGCAGGTCAACACCGCGTCATAGTCTGCAGGTTTGTATTTCAGGGCAAGATTCGGTGCAAATGTGGCCTCTTCGTACACAGTTTCGCTTCGAAAAGGCGGCAGAAACGGGAATTTTTCAAAATTCTCCCGGCGAACTGAGCCTGCATGAATAAACTTATAGGGATCATCCGGCTTGGCTTCACCGGACCCAATGACGGTAACGTCATCACCAGTTCGGGCAAGCTGCGCTGCAACCGAAAGCAATGCCACCTCAGCGCCGCGTTCGTACCGATGAAATCCCGGCAGAGCGAATAATAATCTCATGACTGTCCCATAACCCCTGAATTGCCTTGCCGCGTTACCGTACTCGGCGGCGAAATCAAACGGGTTCTTTGTCCTGAGCTTTATCAATAGCGGAATATCTCATCCGACGCTTATCGAGGAACGCAGCTGAGGCCACCACAATAGCCAAGGCGGCCCACATCCATCCGATCAACATAACCCCGAACAAGGTCTGGTATATAAAAGCATCAATCTCATGAACAGAGATCAGTTCGATAACGAACAATAGCAACAGCAATCCTGTCGCAACTTCAGCAATATTGCGCCACAAAGCACCATAGCTGATCATGCCCAGAGAAGCGCGATATCTGGAAAGAAACAGGAGGAGGACAGATATCAGCACCGCAATCAGGATCCACTGAACAATTGCACGATCGGCATAGATTCCAACTGAATGCATGACGTCATTCACTTTGAGATGGAAAAGATGTCGCCCTCCTAAACCAATCTCCACTGCAAACAGCAGATATAGAACCGCCAGCCAGCGCCAGAAAGCAATACGCATCGCGAAAGCGCAGCTCAGCGCTGCGAAGGAGAAAAAGACTATTCCAAAGGCTTGGGTCGGATTATCGAATAGCGACATTTCAATTTTATAACCCTATAGCAATGGACCTGCACCTGTGGGACCGGAGTGAAGTTATGGATGCAATATCAATAATCTATATCGCATTCTTCCTGACAGGAATAGCTTGCTTTGCGATATTGCGTCCAATTCTAGCGGTGGCAATGGTCTATTTTGCTGGCTTGTTATTCCTTCCGGTATCTTACTATCCGGCGATGCAGACTCATTTTGCGGGGACGACCGCCTTGTCGCCCTATTGGATTATCACAACCGCGTTGCCCAGCGATGCCCTGATTTCCAAAGCGTGGATTGCCAGCTTGGCTGCCTTGACCGGTGCGATCTTGTTTGATGGCAAATCTCTGCTTCGCTTTCGTCCGACATTAATGGATATGCCGATGCTGGGATGGTGCCTTTGGCCAGTTGCGCAAACACTATTTGTCGAAGCCAACCCAGCGGGATGGCAATCCAGCCTCTATCTTGGAGGGGTGTGGGCCATTCCCTGGTTCTTAGGCCGCGCATATTACCGGGATCGGGAAGGGCAACTTGTTCTGGTAGATATCCTAATTGGGCTGACGCTCTTGCTTGTCCCTTTTGCACTTATCGAGGGGATATCTGGTCTTCGGTTATATGATCCTCTCTATGGCGCTCATCCTTTCGCAGCAGTTGGAGCAGAGCGCTATATCGGATATCGCCCTTTGATTATGTTTGAGGATGGCAATCAATATGGATTGTGGATCGGTTGTGTGGCGGTTCTCGCGATATGGCGGTACAGAGCAACCCCGGCAGAAGACGGAAAAAGGACGAAGGCCTGGATCGCGATTATCTTGTTTCTGCTGGCGATAGCGTCACAATCAATCGGCGCGATATTCCTGATGCTGAGCGGAATCGCTGCACTATATTTCTCACAATTTCTTCATCATCTGAGGAAAATTGCCATTCCGGGTCTTGTCCTTCTATTGCTCGGCGCGACTGTCTATGTCAGCGGCGTCATACCGTTAAGGTCATTGGCAAAGGAAACAGCGGTGGGACAGACCGTCTTGAGTGTTTTGCGGTCTTCGGGTCGTAGTTCTTTGTCATGGCGCATATCGCAGGATGAAAAAACCATCCCGGTAATCCGGGAAAATCTGGTCGCCGGGTCCGGTCAATGGGATTGGTGGACGGAATTGGGCAGACGACCGTGGGGCCTCCCGCTCTTGCTCGCAGGACAATTCGGCCTCATCGGCTTGCTGCTGGCCTTGGGTTCGCCTGTTGCTGCCATATTATCAAGATGGTTCAGGCAACCGGAGGAAACCAGCATTTCTGAGAGGCGAGAGGATATCCTGCCTCCAACTTTCGCGATCTCGATTGTTGTAATCATCGCTGCAACAGACGCGCTCTTAAACGCGTTTATTTTCCTTCCAGCGCTTGTGCTCGCCGCAAGTCTTGTTGTTCGTCAGAAAGCAGAAGAAAACTAGCCCGCAGGGACCTCAACAGCTTCTGATATTGCAGCTGGCGTCTTCGCAGTTTCTCCCGCGTCCTTGGCGGGCTCAAAACCGGCCTGATAGGTAATTTCAGCTTTGGTTTTTGCTTCGGCAAGGCGCTGCTTCATGATCTTGGCCATTTCTTCGTTACGAATGGCCTTTACGGCAACAGGGCCAGCCTTTTCGGCATTATACGGTACCTTTTGCTGTGCCTTGATCACGCTTGCCGTCACGGTTGCACCGGTCGGAATAACGAATGGCTCGCCGGGATCAAGAGATACAATTTGCGCCATCATGGCAGGTGGTACCTGTACAGAATCCATTTGCGCTGATTTGCGTGCGAACTGAATACCCATTTCCGTCAATATCTTCTGTACGTCCTCAAGTGTGTTGGCAACTTCCAGTTGCTTCAGATCGCCAAGATTGGCTGGTGAAGGAAATATAATCTGGTCCACGGCGTAGATTGTACGATTGGCAAAGGAGAAAGGGTGGGCCTCGGTATAACGGTCAATTGCAGCCTGGTCCGGTACTTTCAGAGTTGAGCCAGCTTTATCGGCATACATCTGAACAAGCAGCGCTTCGCTCAATTGGCGTTGCCGGATCAAATAGGCGGGATCCTGATCAATGCCGCTTTCCTTTGCTGCTTGTGCCAGCAATCGACGATCAACAATCTGCTGGAGAGCATTTTGTTGCAGTTTTTTCTTGTCTGCGCCCTCGGGAATATTCGTTTCATTCAGAGCGGCATTAATTTCTTGTAACGTGATTTCTTCACTATTCACGACCGCCGCGACCTGACCTTCTGCGGATTTTTCGCAGCCAGCCAGTACCAGAGCACCCGCAGTTAGGCACATCAATGCGCGGGATTTTGCAGAAAGGGTCATAGTCACAGTTACTTCTCCTGAAATTTTGTCCAGTTAAAAGACAAAACGAATCATTGGCTTGTTTGAAACTCTTTTAAAATATACAGAGGCGTACATAGCAACGGGAGGCTAGATTGGAAACCATTTACGATTGGCTAACAGTAGCCATTTTTGGCGGTTTGATCGTATTATTTCTAGACCGATCGGTCGAGGATGATCCGCCTGATCATTTGTGGCAGTATCTCGTGGCTTCTGTTGGCTGTGCTGGCGCAAATTATCTGGGTAACGAAGGCTATCAATTGGCCGCGGTTGCCGTGATAGCGACGGTCATAACCTATATCATGATGGTTTTGAAACCGTTTGAGAAGTTCAACCGTCCCGAGGAATAACGAGCGTCGCTTGACTTTTTGAGACGTTATCTTCAGCTTTTGATGCCGCTTAACAGTGCCCGTCCCTGTTTGTTCATCCCCTGATTCAATTGCGCCGCAAATCGCGATAAATGAGGCATGGCCTCATCCATTGTTGGTGCGATCAGCGAGGCTCGGACCAGCACGCCATCAGGTATAATGCCTCGTAGATTGGCACGAATGACGGCCAGACGTTGCTGACTCCAAGCGAGCGGGAACTCGTTTCCAATCCGGGTCCAGTAGAGTACATGTTCCGTCCGACCGCGCCCTTTTGCTGTGAACATGTTGGCTTGAATCTTACTACCGAGGCCATCTTCAATGGTGACTGGCCGGGTCGGTGTTAGTTCATATCCCCCAGCTGGATAGCAAATTTCCGGACGATGCACCTGCAGAACGCCGTCCTGTGTATTGCTATAGGCCGTTAGGAACATGATTGGCGGATCTTCTGGCGCAGAATAAACCCTCGTGACCAGATTGTCATAGAGTCGATCAGACAAAGCATCTGGAGGTGGCAAGACAACGCCGCTCGAGGTTTCAAACTGCCAGGGACCAATGGTTTCCGGAATCAGCTTTTCAAAATCGGTTTTTTCGACAACTGGAAATATGACCTGAGGTGTGCGTGCATAAGCCAGCCCCGCAGCGAGACAAAAGGCACCGCCCATGACCAAATGACGCCTGTTAACAAGAGTTTTTTGGCCAGTTTCCACCCTTGAGAGGTCGCCAGTACCTGATGTTTCAGCAGTCATACTTGTACCTTCTTGTCGTTAAATCGCCGCCAGATTGGTTCCAGAACACTATCAATGGCAAATATTGTCAAAACGGCGATCATAAACATCGTGACACCGGCAAAATTGTGCAGGAAGCCTTGTGCTGCGGCTTCACCCGAATGGTAAGTTAACAAAATGAGGATCAGGACCCGAATGAAATTTGCAATGATCGCGACCGGAATAATCATGAAGCTCAACAACAGAGAATAGCGCCAGTTCGCCTGGTGTCGCACATATATATAGAATAGCGATATAGCGGACAATGAAACCAACGAATTTAGCCCAGAACAGGCCGCGGCAACCAACAACTGATATTGACCGATCTGAATCATCACACCGGCGCCGCCAATCGGATATCCAAGCATATGAAGAAATCCGATTGCAGCCTCAGAAATCAGTATCTTAAGAGGCTGGGTAATGAGCACAATAAGTGTATCGGGCGGTGGAAACACAAATACCATGTAGAAGAGCGGGAACCACATCACCTTCATTGCAGTCTGACCAACCACACTGTAGAGCGCGATCAGCACCAATCCATACATCAGATAACCTTCGATTTCGATGATCTGGGTTATGCGCGCGAACAGGAAAAGCGGCAGGAATATTGTCGCAAGCACTACCACGGGCAGGGTAGGGGCCGGTTCCATAACAGGCTTGGCGACCAACCATCTCCGTCGGAGCAACCAAAGACCTGTAAACAAGACAATCGGTCCGTGCGCCCCGGTCTCCTTGGACCAGCTTTCCTGGGAGACAAACATCATGGTCGGAACAATGATAGCGATCAAACCCAATATCAGCAGGATATTGGATAAATTCATATTGGGCAGGCTGGACCGAGCGGTCAAACTAGACATATATTGTTGCCCTTATTGGCTTGAAGGCAGAAAATCTGCCATGATTACCATATCTGATGATAACCTAACCGGTTGATGTTTATAGACTTCACTATGTTGTAAATTGGGGGCGTATCATATCTTTTGAGCGGTTTCCAGACAAACAGACAGGCTAATTTTGTTAGAATCCGGTTGTTCTAATTCGGCACATCCTGGTCGCTATTTCTTTATTGGTTAAGCGGCATGCTATTGGTATTGACCTTTCAGGGTCAGACCGCACGCAAGATTGTTTGGATATCAGTCAGAACTTTCCTTTCTGACTAATTTCGTTGTACGGGGCGGCTACAAGATGATGAAGAGAGTTGCGCGCGATTAGTTTCGCCACATGGTTGAGAATATGAAATTGCCTGACACCAACGAAGAATTGGCCGGAAACAGTCGTCCCGCGCGGAGCTGGCGTTCAAGGCGGCGGCTGATCATATTGTTCGTCCTTCTTTTTTGCCTGATACCAGTTCTCAGTCTATTCCTATCGCCATCTTCTTTTTGGGAAAATATCGGTCCGCGAAAGGACAAGGTGGCGTCAGTAGCGCTAGATCGCCCCGCAGACCGACAATTGCCTGCACTGCCGGGTTTGCCAGATGACATGCTTAGCGAAGAAGATGGATTGACGCTTGCGCTTAGTCCTGAAGAAGCGATCGCGCTAAATAAATCTGTACCTGACTCAGAAGAGACGATTACTCCAGCCAGGCCGTTTGTGGTGCCGGGAACTGTTGCTATGGAGTTATCCCGCAGCACGGCTATCAATTGCCTGACATCAGCTATTTACTATGAGGCAGCAATTGAAGCAGAACGAGGCCAACGGGCGGTTGCTCAAGTCGTACTGAACAGGGTCCGACATCCTGCATATCCCAACAATATTTGTGGCGTGGTGTTTCAAGGATCCCAACGTTCGACCGGCTGTCAATTCTCATTCACATGCGATGGATCTCTTGCCCGTGTACCCAATCCAGCTTTATGGAAACGCATTCAAAAAATTGCAGCAGATGCGATCTCGGGAACCGTAGAACCCAGCGTTGGCACTGCCACTCATTATCACACGGTGTGGATCGTACCATATTGGGCGAAAAACCTGGACAAAATAAAGACCGTGGGGTCACATATTTTCTATCGTTGGTCAGGCTACTGGGGCAAGAGGGCAGCCTTTACGCAGGACTATAGTGGCGAAGATCTGTCTGAGGTTGAGATGGTCGACGCGGAAATGGATGTTACTGATGAGCTTAATATCGAAACTGACCCAACCGAAGATGAAGTGACTTACGTCCCTGAAATTGACCCGATCCTCGCCCCGAAGTTCGATACAGGCGATCAAACGGCCGCCATAGCAGACAATAGCGGACTTGCCGAAGATACCGTAACGGGTACGCTTGCTGCAGATAATGATAAGGGCACTTTAATTCTCGATTAGGATAGTGAATCGATGGAATTCTAGTAAACGCATGTAAAATTACGATAAATCTATGATATACCGGTCAGCTCATCCTTTTTGTCAACCGGAGCATCAGTCCGAAAGTTGAACTTGCATAAATCTCTAGACACCTTGATAGATGGCGGATAATTGCTCAGCGGGGGTATGAAAATGGCCGAAAAAACTGAATCTCGAATTCTTACGTCTTTGCGTAGCAATATTGTTCCGGTGGCCATTGCCTTCGCGCTTTTTATCTTTCTGGTGCTTTTGCCGCAATCGATATTCTATCGCGGCTTGGTTTCACGGCTAGCTGAATGGCAGTTTTCGTGGTTCGGAAACTATTTTCCGCTGTTAACCGTAGCATTGCCCGTACTTTTGTTGACCTTATTGCTGCTTCTTATCCTGTGGCTGGTATTCCGTCTCAGAAGAAAGAAAGAGCAAGATCAACCCGAGCTTACCCTTCAGGAACAAGCGATGCAGGCGATGGGCAAAACGCGGCGGTCGATGCTGAGTTTCTTTATCCTCGCCGGTTTGGCGGCTATTGCTGTGCTGACAACCTTTATCCTCACGATGATGCTTCCCGACGAAAAGGGCAAAGTTCAGAATATTGATGTTGGCAGTATTCCCTTTGCCGAACCCGAGGAAGGTCCAGCCAAACTTGATGGCGTACTGGATTGGCAGAAATTGGCGACAATTAATCGCAATCTGGTACTGGACAGTCAAAGAACCTATTTTATCCCAATTGTGAGCCGATTGGCTGATCGAAAGTCGACACGCTATTTCGTTCAAGTTTTTCGCCCGGAATTTGTTTTGCCAAAGAACCGGATACCTGGAAGAGCACCTGAGCGAGAGCATCTGCTAGAGCAGGGGCGTATTATACCAACGAAGGATGGACCTGCTGGTGCTGTAAGCGGTGTGTTACGACAAGACGGCCTGCCTGACGAAATTGTTCTGCTCTATCAAAAGGCCGGAGTAAAAGTGCACCCGGATCACTATGTGTTATATCGTGACGCAGACGATTTGCGGTGGCCCTATTGGGGTGTGTTCTGGCAATTTCTGATCCTGGCTATCGGAGCTCTATTGATCGGCCTGTTTCAGCGCCGGCAACTAAAGCGGCTTAAAAAAGGTTTCAACAACGCCGAATAGGTTAATTTGGCATTTACCCTTTCGTTGAAGGGTTCGCAAATTGCACGTTGCTAATGCAGCGTCATGTTACGGCAACCGGTAAATCTACTTTTTGGTGCGATGACACTGTGTGGCGCTCTTCTGGCGGCACTGCAAGTGTCGCTGTTCTCAGTTGCCCCATCTGCGACAGCTATGACCGCGTCGTTGGAAACAGAAATTGTAACCGCTGCCGAAATCAAACCGTCGGGAAAACATCAGATCACTCGCGCCGCCGACGGCCTTTTCTATATTGATGGCAGCATCAACGGTGTGCCCTTACAATTTGCGGTGGATACCGGTGCATCTGTGGTTGTTTTAAACGATAAGGATGCGATGCGTGTCGGACTGGGAGGTGGCTCCGCCCCTCAACAAAGAATACGAACTGCGTCGGGTTACAGCCAAATGACCTGGCGACAAGCTGACGACATAACAGTCGCGGGCAGAACTTTGGGTGGTCTGGATGTCGCAGTTATGGAAAGCGGGCCTGAAGTATCACTTCTGGGATTAAATGCGCTGTCGAGGTTGAACTCGATAACGATACGCAAAGATCAATTAATCATAGAATGACAAATTAAAACAACAGCTTAATGCAGAAATCTTATGCGGTAAGCAGTTTTCTGCGTCGTTGACGAAGCATCGTTCCAATCAATCCGAACCCGAAGATAAACATTGCCCAGCTAATAGGTTCTGGAACAGGAGACATTACCGGTGGATCATCATCTATTGGATCGTCAACTGGCGGATCGTCTGCGGGAGGATCTACTACAGGATCGTTGAGCGTACCAGGGCTACCGCCGCTTCCACCGCCGCCAATTCCGCCCGGACCGCCGCCTGTGCGGGTTGCTGGACCGCCAGATACCCCGCCACCGGGACCTGAGTTTAGAATTCCGCCCGGCCCCGTTTGCGCATCGGCGAGTTCCGTTGGCAGTTCACCAAATTCGGGAACCGCCGCTCCTGGAACATTGCCCGAACCAGTTGGAGGGGCAACAGCAGTGGGATCAAGAGGCAAAACCCGCGAACGGCGACGGCGATCTGGTATATTGCTACCAAAACCAACCAAGTTTCGTAGCAGCGCGTCAGCGCCGGGTATGGTTAAATATGTGACAGGCTGTTTCTCTGGAACCGCTGTAAATACAAAAGGTGTCTCGGATTCAGGGACCCACATGGCGCGATCGTTATTTGGAAATAGCGCAGCAACGCCAAGCACGCCGCCAAATATAATTACAGCGGCACGGCGCCTACGATCGGCTGAAGCAACCAATGCTGCTAAGTTATCGGACACATCTTATTCCTTGTTACCTTCTACCATGTCATCGTTTTGGCGCACCCCAAACATGGCTGTTAACCTCCCATTAGCCAAAATTTCGAATTTTGCAATGTCGTTTACCAGTATTTACCGGAACAAATATACGGAGGCGTAAACCTCGTTTTTAGAAACGAATTGATTATGATCGGCAGTGCTCGAAATCTTATTCGTAAAAAATGCCGAGATCTAAAGAGGCAAGCTGAGATCCAAAGAGGCAAAAGGCGATGGTTTCATTGGTTTGTTCAACCGATGATGCGATCACGATGCATTTGATTGGGAATTATAGGATGAAATTCCATTCACGTTCTTTCGGCAACCGTCCCAGTAAAGGACAGAATCCCAAAATCAGGACCACAAGTCCCTATAAGGTAAACAAAAGGTTTACGAATCGGCTACGGTATTCTATTGCGCTTTGCTAAGTCGCTAAATTTTTACTGCAGCGTGAAGTCGCAGTTGGTTAAAGAGGTTTAATATCATGTCGTTTATGAAAGTTGCAAAAGTTGCCGGATTAGCCGCTTTACTTTGCTCAACATCCGCAAATGCTGCCATTGTCTTGTCCTATGAAGAGGGTAACGCAGTGTATTCAGGACCTGCACCAATATTTGATTTCGAATCTGCAACGCCAGCCTTCTCTGGCGGGTCGATTGTTACGGGTACATTGCCGTCCACCTATACGCAGCCGTTGGGTAGCACTGGTTTTTACGGCTCTGTTGGTCCATTGACTGGTACTCCCGGAATTCTCGATTTGACGACAATCCCTGGCGATATTGCTGCCTTCAGTTTTATTTGGGGTTCGGTTGATTTTACCAATAACCTGAATGTGTTGGATGCCAGCGATAATGTTATATTCTCGTTGACGGGTCGTCAGCTTCTTGATTTTGGCGCTCCTGGTGGATTACCTTATACATCCGAAGAGCTAAACCCAATTGTCACCTTGACCTTTACTGACGGTGATCTTGGTCTTGCTAAGTCGATTGAGTTTTCGTCAACCAATAACTCTTTTGAGTTTGACAACTTCGCAGTTAACGCGGTTCCAGAGCCAGCAACATGGGCCTTTATGATTTTCGGATTTGGTGCAGTCGGCACAGCAATGCGCCGTCGTCGTGCAGCGAAGCCGACACTTAAACTGGCTTAATTTAAGACAAAATTTGATGAAAAGCGGCTGACCCTCGCGGGTCGGCCGTTTTTTTGTGCCGGTACCAAAAATCTGCCTACATGATCTTGCAGCATATCTATCCAACGGGCAGCACTCTAACTATTCTCCTGCCAAGTCCAAGTCTTTCGGCCGCTTTAACGATTGGGAAACCAATTTTGGGGCACTGTTCCCGAAGGAGACACAGTCATGCATGCACGCAAAATTCGATTTGATGAGAGCTTCGTTGCTGACCAAAGCGAAAAAACCGCAAACGGGCCGGGGGAAATCAAGGCTCTGGGATCATCCGACCCGATCTATGTCCCTTCACCGGCGCGCCAATTGCAGCAGCAATTGGAAGATCAAATTGGCGATTCCATTGCTGCCAAGCCGGCAGACAAATTGAGTGGCTTGGCTAGTATCTCGGTTATAGTCGGTATTAGCCTTGTCCTCTGGGCAGGATTGTTCGGACTGGCAGTGGTGGCATATAGTTGACACGCCAAACTAAGGTGATGAACCACCGCTTATTTGGATAACGGATGTTATCCGCGGCGTCACTATCTGTGTCAAAAAGAGACACATGGGCTGAAATGCTCCAGCGGCCATTAAGATATTATGTGTAAATTCCGCGCACTACCCATGCTTAAGCCGCCAATTTGCATGATTTTGTTTTAGAAATCCCTCAATATCAGGCAGTTCCGGAATTTTGGTTAACAAATGATTAGTTTGTGGCCTTCTGACCGGTTTTGTTCTATCGAGAATTGGGGTTGCACAATTGTGTATATATGTATGGTGCGATAGTTGGACGAGAGTTACCCATTTTCAGAACAGCAGGTAAATAGCGGAACAACGGATCGTTGGCCGCTCAGATCTGTTCGGATATTTTTATATGCCGTGCTGCAATCGCTGGATGTTATAGCGATCATTGCTGGCTTTTTGATGGCCAGTTTCCTGCGTGAAGACAAATGGCTCTCTCCGCAGGGCTATCATATCGTGCTGCTGGTTGTTCCCATCTTCCTTATGTTTGCGTTCACACGCGATTCCTATTCGATTGATTCCCTGAAAAGCTTATCCGAGAGCGTTAGACGGCCGTTTTCTGCGTTATTCGCGACAGCGATGATTGTTCTGATGTTTACCTTCTTCTCTCAAACTGGAACCGACATTTCTCGCTTGGCTTTCGCTTTCGCTTTTGCAGCCAGCGCCGTTTTCATCGGTATTGGTCGTTTTTTGGTTCACCAGGCGATATGGTGGAAGCTTCGGGGCATTGTTATTGATCAGTTGCTGATAGTTGATGGCGTGCCGCCGGTCGCTTTTGAAAAGGGCATGTATTGCGTCGATGCACAGGCGGAAAAACTGTACCCGGATCCGATGGACCCGCATATGCTGTCTCATCTGTCAGAAGTCGTCAAAGGTTATGACCGCATCATTGTTGCATGCACACGTGAACGCAGAGGGGATTGGGCATTATTTCTCAAAGGATCCGATGTTACCGGAGAACTGATTGTTGGCGGTGCTAATAATCTGGGTGCAATTGGACTGGGTGACTTTGACGGTAACGACACGTTGGTCGTGTCGCGAGGTACCTTAAGCCTTGTCAATCGACTGAAAAAACGAGCTTTTGATCTCGCAGTGACGATACCGCTTCTGATTTTTCTGGCGCCGCTTCTTGTGATTGTCTCGATTGCGATCAAACTAGACAGTCCAGGGCCAATTCTTTTCCGACAACCCCGAGTGGGCCAAGGCAACCGGATCTTCAGTATTTACAAGTTTCGCAGTATGCGGACGGAAAATGGTGATGCAAACGGGAATCAATCGACGCAGAAAAATGATCAGCGTGTAACCCGGGTTGGCAATTTCATTCGTAAAACCAGCATCGACGAATTGCCACAGCTCATCAATGTTTTACGCAGCGAAATGAGTGTGGTCGGCCCGCGTCCGCACGCATTGGGCTCCCTGGCCGGTGACAAGCTGTTCTGGGAGATAAATCAGCGCTATTGGCTTCGGCACGCCTTAAAACCAGGGATTACTGGGTTGGCGCAAATTCGTGGTTTTCGCGGAGCAACGGACCGACAGGAAGATCTGGAAGCCAGGTTACAGTCTGATCTGGAATATCTGGAAGGCTGGCGCATGTGGCGCGATGTCACCATTCTATTTGGCACGGCCAAGGTTCTGGTTCACCCGAACGCTTACTAATTTTTGGTATTCTCAATAGTGCAAGCTGTTCCTAATCGGCGATCTGGCTCTAGGAACCGAACCACGTGTTCAGCTTACTGGTCATCGGGGCCTCTACCTTCAGATGGAACTGGTGAGATAAGACAATCGCTATAATGGTGAATATCGCCGTCAACAGTAAGATAGGTATAAGCGTTATCGACAATGCCTTCAAAATCAGCACCAGCAGAGTAATAATCAATATGTGCGCCAGATAAAGCGTGTAGGAGCTGTCGCCCAGGGGAGACAGTTTTTCAACAAATGCTGGTTGATAATAATGTTCCAGGATAACGACACCAAGAATTAGGAATGCGCTTGGAATTCCCCAGATTATTGCACTCGGAAGGCTCTCATAGCCAACCAACAATCCACCTGCGAACAGCATTGCTGAGAGTAGAAGCGAAATGTACCCCAGCCATTTTGGTAATCTATTACGCCCGGTAATATAGGCTATCCAGACACCAAATAGGAATTCGATTAGCAAGCTGTTGGTTGCCATTGCTAAGGATTCATTTTCAGGACCTGCAATCACACCATAAGCCATCGCCAGAAAGAAAAATGCCGAGAGCAGAAAAATGCCGCGTAACAATCCAAAAATCATGGCGATGCCGAACATCAAGTAGAAGTACATCTCATAAGATAAAGTCCATGCCGGTCCGATGATTAAGGGCGCATTGTCGGGCAAGAGCAGGAGGGCGGAAATCAGGGTATAAGGTGAGAAATCATAGCCGGATCCGATCGCTGTATTTACCAGAATGTAGAGCGCAGCAAGCAACCAATAAATCGGATATATCCGTATAATTCTCTTTCTGAAAAAACGTTTGGCATCAAAAGCCCGGCTGGTCTGCGAATTGGTTAGGACCATGATGTAGCCGCTAATCACGAAAAAAATATGCACGCCGACTGCGCCAAAACCAAAAAGATATAATTGGTTTTTGTCGGCTCCGGAGGCCAATAATTCCTTAGAAAGTGCGAGATGTGCGTGGAACAGAACCACAAGCGTGGCAGCCACAAAGCGCAAGAATTGAATAGAGTGAATTTTGCGCTTACCTGTCGGCATTAATTTCCCCCAAAATTCGCCTGCATACTCCTGTGCTCAAACACAGCACCCCTTGCAGCGCGACCTAAACGTTATTGTACCGAAACTGCAAGTCTGCAGTAATAACCGTCTCATTCGAGGAAAGTCGGGGAGCACAAGTTTACATTGGTGGACAGCTGATATTCGGGCTGATAGGCCGCAGATTAAAGGGTCGCTTTGGATGGAAACGGGGCAATATAATGGCACTTGATGGCCATAAGATCATTACAATAGATAAGGTCAGCTCTGTCGCTTATTTGCGATCGGTTTTTGCAGCCTGGCGCGATGGAAATATCATCATGCCCGTAGATCCGGGTCAGGACTGTCCAGATATTGGATGGTCGATTGCGCGGCATATCTCCATCGAATCCAGGGGAGGGTGGTTTGATGAGCAATTGGATCCCGATAACTCAGCCCTACCAGCGCAAATCAGCTTCACATCAGGCACCACGGGTATACCAAAAGCCGTCTTGCTCAGTAGACGGGCGTTAAGCGACGTCACCACCAGATTGACTGAAGTCATGGAAATGGATGAATCCATCCGTGAGTATATTGCGGTGCCGGTAACATTTTCTTTCGGGCTGGGCAGGGCGCGTGCCATCGCCGCTGTGGGCGGTTGCGCCTATCTTCCCGTGACTGGTTTTCGGCCGGATGAATTTGCCGCGATGCTTGCCGCCGGTGAAGTCAATGCGCTTTCCGCTGTTCCGACGATGTTACGTCTTCTGATTCAGCAGCAAGAACTTTTCTCGGAATCTGGCCAAAAACTACATTGGTTGGAAATAGGCAGTCAATATATGAGCGGCGAAGAGAAGGCGGCGGTTCGTGCGCTTTTTCCGAATGCGAAAATCGTCCAGCATTATGGGTTAACAGAGGCGTCACGGACAACTTTCCTGAAAATAGACGGTGCGCCAGAAACGACCTTGGAAAGTGTCGGCAGTCCGACCGGATCGGTGCATGTAGAGATTAATGATGAGGAGCAAATCCGCATTGGTGGAGCTCATGTCGCCGATGGCCTGTTGATTGACGGTAAATTGATCCCGCTGACGGACGAAGATGGTTTTCTGACTACCAAAGACCTTGGCCGCATTGAAAATGACCTGCTCTACTATGATGGAAGAGCCGATGATGTTTTAAACGTAAGTGGGATTAAGGTTCCTGCGGAGCTGTTTGAGCAACGTCTGTATCAAATCTCAGATATCTCCGTTGGTCAAATTGGTGTTGCCGGTCGAGCTGATAAGTTGCGCGGCTGGTCTGTTATGATTGCTTATTTGCCCGATATCGATCCGGATAGTCTGCAAACACATGCACGGAAAATTGCTGCTGAATTCGGATTGAGTCCAACGGATATCCTGTTGGTTGAAGTTCCTGAAATACCTAAAACCGCAACTGGCAAGATCAAGCGCAAATCCATTACGGAACGCTACTCTGAATCGGCTGTTTATGGAGGCGTGCGACCCACATCCCTTGCCGATGGCTTCGAAAAAATGACCCCTACGGAGCAGAAGATTGCGAATATCTGGCGCGAAGCGCTCGGTGTTGAGAACGTGAAGCGGGATGATAATTTTTTTGATATTGGCGGAGATTCTCTTTCCGCGATCAATCTTATGTTGCGAGCCGAGCAAGCCGGACTTTCAAAGGATATGATGGGCCATATCTTTGATGGCCATAGTGTAAGTGAAATTGCCCGCCTGATGGATCATTCGGCAGAGGACGATCCGGAGGCTGGAGCAAGCGATTCCAGTAAATCGAAACGCGGAGCATTGGCTGAGATCAGCGATGCCCTGAACAGCGCTCGTGGAATTCTGGTGCTACTCGTCATCGCTGCGCATTGGATGCCATTTTTTTTCGACCGAATGGGGGCGTGGAAAGATACCGCCTATCTATGGACACAAATTCCGTTTCGTCTTGGAACGCCTGGCTTTGCGATGGTTTTCGGCATGGGCCTAGGGCTGCTCTACATGACAGTGCTCGAAAAATCCCCAGGCAGAATGCGAGTAAAACTCCGATCCAATACCATCATTCTGGCGATTGGGGTGGGCTTGAATGCTCTGGTTGTCGGTCTGAAGATGGCTTTGACTGATGGCTTTGATCCGATCTGGCCCGAACGGCTGTTTTACACTGTTCTGTTCTTCTATCTGCTAATGGTTCCCACATCGGGGATTTTGTTACGCGTCGTTCGATCGACTTCTCAAATGATATTGGGAGCTTTGGCTGTTGCGATTGCAGCATTAGTGGTGTCTGCCTTACTTCAATTCTATCTCGCTGATATCCAGGTTACTGGTGCGCTGAGCCTGGGTCGATTGATGTTAGTTGCCCAATATTCCTACCCGCTCATGCTTTCGGAGGTCGCCATCGGTCTTGCGATTGGATTGTGGCTCCGAGCAAATCAAAATCGATCAGATCTTGTTGCCAAGTCGACACTATATGGAACCATTTTGTTAATTGGTGGCGCTGCTTTGGTGCCGCTGGCTGGCCGGGATTGGTTGAATGAAGCGGGCCAACCTCTGTCCTTCCCTGCATTTGCAGGGACCGTGTTGTTGCTCTTTGCCGTTTGTAAAATCGCTGCAAGCGCAAATTTCGCACCGATTGTAATACGTTTGTTGGTCATAACCGGCATTCTCGCTTTTCCAGCCTTTGTCGGGCATGGTTTGGTAATCCACGTAAAGAACATCTTCGTAGCATTAGGAGTGGCCGAATTAATCGGCATGGCAATTGCGGTTGCGATGTTTTTCGCTGCCGCTGTGTTCGCTTATCTCAAGCTGTATAGAATATATTACGGGCACCTCTCCAACGCCAAAAGCGCACCGAGCTCCGCACAACCAATTTAGACTTCGTCGGATTGCCCGGCTCGTACCGAGCCAATCTGTTTGCTAGAATTGCTCAAATCTCAAATGCTGCTCGGCATGTCGCATATCATTGGCTGCGAGGCGGTGCGTTTGTATCCTTGACGTTCCTTAAAGCAGGCGGGACCCGCAAGAAGGATATAATCATGTACAGATCAATAATTTTGATGAGTGGCGCACTCATGCTACTGGGCGCGTGCGTCTCGGCAGATGAGGACGTGGATTCAACGTCAGGAGAATATATTCCGGAAGGCTATGACCCAGATGCTGGCCCAGCGAAGCCGGACGATAGTTCAACAGATGATTCCTATGTTCCCGAACGCAATGAAGAGGGACCAAGAAATTAGGAATGCGGACTGCTAACTATATGATTTGAAACTATGGCTGGCGGACAGGGTGGGATTCGAACCCACGGAGAGCTTGCACCCTCGCCGGTTTTCAAGACCGGTGCATTCGACCACTCTGCCACCTGTCCGCTCTAGCCGCTCGCCTCCTAGCGCCCTCTTTTTAAAAGCGCAAAGAATTTTATCGCATTTGCGTGTGTCAGTTAAAAAAACTGTGATAAATGCGCTTATCCGGCAAGTTGTTGCTGGTCTGCGACATTAGGGATTCCCCTTGGAGCCAGTTTGTGCGACACAATGATGAAGAAGGGAAGTTTTTCATGCGTTTAACCACTGCGATTGCCTGTAGCGCCATTGCTTTTTTCAGTTTGCCCTATGCCCATAGTGACAATGTTGCAGTTGCGCAGTCGACGAGCGGCTTTGACTCCTATTTGCAAGTGGTTGGCCGCAAGGCATTGGCGCAGGGTGTAAGCCAGCGTACATTGGATCGCGTATTGCCGAGCCTGACCTATAATCCGCGGGTTATTCAGCTCGACCAATCCCAACCAGGCGGCAGACCCAATAGCGCCATCCCGCCCTTCGCACCCTATAAACGTCGCCATGTCGATGCTGCTCGGATAAATGGTGGCAAGGCTAAATATCGGCAACTCATTTCCAAACTCGCTGATGTCGAGCGCGAATATGGTGTACCAGGCCCTATGATCATGGCGATTTATGGTCACGAAACCAACTATGGCCGGATCACCGGGAATTTTGATATCCCTAGAGCGCTAGCCACCCTGGCTTACGAAGGCCGTCGGCGCGCTTTGTTTGAAGCAGAGTTTCTCGCTGTACTGAAAATGATCGATAACGGCGTTCCCCAGTCGGCCATGAAAGGCAGTTGGGCAGGGGCCATGGGCAAACCACAATTTCTGCCCTCGGTTTATCTCCGGCTTGCAAAAGATGGTAGTGGGGATGGCTATGCCGATATCTGGAACAGCGAAGCCGATGCGGTCACATCGATCGCGAATTATTTCGTAAATGCCGGTTGGCGGCGCGGTGAACCCTGGGGAATTGCCGTTCGGGTGCCAGCGTCACTCAATCGCAGCACCATAAAAAACAAAACCAAAGCCGTGCGATGCCCTCGTGTGCATGAGCGTCATAGTCAGTGGAAAAGCATGGCTGAATGGCGTGCGCTGGGTGTTGCACCAGTGACCGGACGGCGTTTGAGCAATGATACGATGGCGACATTGCTAGAACCCGATGGGCAGGGCAAGACTGCATATTTACTAACCGGCAATTATCGTGTGATATTGGATTATAACTGTTCAAATTTTTATGCGTTATCAGTGGGGTTATTGGCAGATGAAATTCGCAGCTAGATTATTGGGCGTCAGTGCTCTTGCCGCGTTGCTTGGCAGTTGTGGTACTTTCGATGGTGTGAATGACAATGCCGATACTCGCGTTCCGCCTGCAGCATCCGGCTCCGCATCGAGCGCTATATCGGATTTACCGGTTAAAATTGGTGAACCTTACAAAGTTCGGGGAAAAACTTACACTCCGGAAGACGTAGCCAGCTATGATACGGTCGGTTACGCCAGCTGGTATGGTGATGAGTTGGCTGGCAATTCAACCGCGAATGGCGAACGGTTCAATCCGAATGGGATAAGCGCCGCTCATAAAACATTGCCATTGCCGAGCTATGTCGAAGTAACGGCACTGGACACCGGGCGGACTATATTGGTCAGGGTCAATGATCGCGGTCCGTTTGCGAATGATCGTCTGATCGATTTGTCCCATGGTGCAGCCAAGCAATTGGGTATCGATCAACAGGGCGTTGCCGGCGTACGGGTACGCAAAGTTAACCCCAATGAACAAGAGCGCGTTGTCCTGCGCAATGGCGGAGTGGCTACGGAGCGGATAGCAACGCCGGATTCTTTGCTGACTATCCTTCGTAAAAACCTCGCAAAACTCCCGACACCTGATGCCGTTGTCCGACGCGCCAGCGCTCCGGCACCAGCAGTGGTAGTCAACAAAAGCGGCATTGGTGCTTCTTATGTTTCAACGTCAGGCGCCGCGCCCGTCAAACCCGGGGCCCGGGATGGTAAGTTCATTATCGAAGGGACCGAACAGCAAACGAAGACACCAATACCCGCAAAGAAGAGTACGACAACAAAGAGAGTGTCGAACAGCAAGGCTCCGACGACCGCCGGCGGCTATACCGTTCAGGTTGCGGCATTCGGAAACAAAAGTCGCGCTGATGCCTTGGCTCGTTCAATCGGGGCGAGAGTGTTCTCTGATGGCACTGGCCGGATCTGGCGGGTGCGTTACGGACCTTACGCAACCGACAAAGACGCCAAAGCCGGACTGGCACAGGCGCGAAAGCGCGGCTATAGCGAAGCAAGAATCCTGCGCACCGGAAAGTAGAATCCGAGGTTCAGGTCCATATGACAACATCTGATCTGGAACCGGAAATTTAATGAACAGACTTTTTTGGGCTTCACTGCCGCTACTCGCTATTTCGTCCGCTGTTCTTGCGGTCCCGGCCTATGAAACCGACGCGCCGATAGCCTATATGACGGATCTGTCATCTGGATCGATCCTGTTCGAGAAAAACGCTGACAAACAGATACCCCCTGCGTCGATGGCCAAGATGATGACCGTTTATGTTGCTTTTGATCAAATTGAAAAAGGCAAGTTAACCCTGGATCAGAAAGTCAAAATTCAACGGGAAACCTGGCAAAAATGGACAGGGCAGGGATCGACTATGTTTCTCGGCGTCAATGACGAGCCAACCGTAAAGGACCTTTTACACGGAGTCATAACGCTGTCTGGAAATGACGCCAGCGTCGTTCTGGCCGAAGCCATTGGCGGTACAGAAGAAAATTTTGCAGATTTGATGACCAAAACTGCCAAACGCATCGGCATGAAAAACAGCCGCTTTGGTAACAGCACCGGCTGGCCCGATGAAGGCAAGACATTGGTCACAGCCCGTGATCTTGGGCTGCTGGGAGCACGACTTTCTGACGACTTTCCAACGCTTTACAAGGATTTCTTTGGGCTGACAGAATTTACCTGGGGCAAAACCAATAGCGGCGAACCGATTACGCAACCCAATCGCAACCCACTATTGGGTAAAATTGACGGAGCAGATGGCCTTAAAACTGGACATACCGAAGAGGCTGGTTTTGGCTTTACCGGCTCTGCCGAACAAAATGGGCGACGTATCATCTCGGTGCTGGCTGGACTGGATAGCTATGGCGGCCGAAGCAATGAATCGGTGAAATTCATGAACTGGGGATTCAACGCTTGGGAAACCAAAAACCTGTTTAAAAAGGGCACAATAATCGAATCAGCGGAAGTACAACTCGGTAACAGTTCTTCTGTGAGTCTGATTGCTCCCAAAGATTTATCTGCAACCTTGCCAAAGGGTTCTGACGGAAACCTCTCGATAAAAATACGCTATAATGGCCCGATAAAAGCACCGATAAGCGTGGGGCAACAGATCGCAACCTTGGTCGTATCAACGGATGATGCAGGCACACAAATCATGCCCTTAGTGGCAGGAGAAGCGGTTGAGGAAGCAGGTTTCTTTGACCGGGTCTGGGCCGGCTTCAAGTCTTTGTTAGGACTGACGTGACCGGTCGTTTCATTAGTCTGGAAGGCGGCGAGGGAACAGGCAAATCCACGCAGGCCAAGGCGTTAGCCGCGGCTCTCAGAACCAAGGGTTTCACCGTCCTTCTAACGCGCGAACCGGGCGGCACGCCCGGCGCTGAGGTCATTCGCGAGCTGCTGCTTAGCGGCCATGACGAAAAATGGAACATGCGTACCGAAGCGCTGCTATTTGCGGCAGCGCGGTCGGAACATTGCGATTCCTTGATCAAACCGGCGCTTGAGCGAGGCGATTGGGTTATCAGCGACCGGTTCATTGACAGCAGCCGCGCTTATCAGAGCATCAGCGGGCTGTTAAATGATGAAGATATCATGGCCCTACATCAAGTGGGCAGTGAAAGCCTCATGCCACATCGTACTTTTATCCTTGATCTGCCGGAAGAGGTTGCTGCACGCCGCGCCGATGCTCGGGATCGGGGGGACAGTGATCGCATAGGTGGTCGCGACAGCGACTATCACCGCGCGGTCATGGCAAAATTCCGGCAATATGCCGATGAGGAGCCAGGTCGGGTCACCTTGGTGGATGCATCGCAATCACCGGAGGATGTGACGGCAAAATTACTGCAAAATCTGACCGATATGATAAGCTGACGGCATGACGTCATTTATTGGGCATGACAAGGCACAGCGCGTTTTCCGGCAATCCTTTGACAAGGGAACCTTGCATCATGCGTGGATATTGGCTGGTCCGAAAGGCCTCGGAAAGGCGGGCTTCGCTAAACAGGCAGCCCAGTTTTTGCTGGATTCAAATACTGGTCTAGAGGCGAAGAATGATGGCTTTGATCTGAATGATCAAAGCCAAAGCGCAAAACTGCTCGCCGCTCGCAGTCATCCGGACTTCCGGCTCGTTCAGCGTGGCGGCAAAACGGACAAGGAAGAGAGGAAAGCCCGCGAAGAGGGCGTGGGTGCGCTGGAAGAGCATGAACTGAAGCGCAATATCTCGATAGCACAAATCCGTGATCTGCAATCGCTTTTCACCACGCAAGCTTCTATCTCCACCTATCGGGTTGTTATGATCGACGCGATTGATGACCTGGAGCGAGGCGGCGCCAACGCACTGCTCAAGAACCTCGAAGAACCCCCAAAAGATACCGTTTTTCTTCTGGTCAGTCATGCTCCAGAGCGTTTGTTGCCGACGATCCGTTCGCGATGTCAGATATTGCGGTTTGATCCACTAGATGATGAACAAATGCGACGAGTATTGTCGGGTATAGCTCCCGAGCTTGATGAGTCAGAGCTCAGCGCTTTGATCGCAGCAGGAGAGGGCTCACCTGGGCGATCGTTACAATATATTGATGCTGGACTGGCAGAACTCGAAGCCCTCGCACGCGAAATCATGCGTACCGGCGACAAGAGCAATCAGGTTAAAAGCGATCTGGCTCGCAAATTATCTCTCAAAGCCGCAACGCCGCGATATCAAGCGTTTCTGGCCCGTGCACCAAACCTGATGGCACAGCATATCAAAGGCTCCGGTGGCATGCCAAAGAGCAATGCCATAGATCTCTGGCGAGAAGCCAGTGAACTCGCCTCTATGGCCTCTCCCAAAGCGCTCGATAACCAGGCTGTGATATTTCGCCTTGGTAGCCTGATGGGATCGCTTGCCCAACGCGATGAGCGCGCATAAAGAGAAGCGGTAAACGTCAGGCCTTTCCGAGATTCGAGCTGGGATTTAGGTGGGGAATCAGGAAAGCAATTCATGTCCAAACCTTATTACATCACAACGGCGATCAGCTATCCAAATGGACCGCCGCATATTGGTCATGCATATGAAGCCATTGCGACCGATGCGATTGCCCGCTTTCAACGCCTATCGGGCCGTGAGGTTCGCTTTCAGACAGGCACGGACGAACATGGCTTGAAAATGGCCCAGGCCGCTAGCGCCAAGGGCATTTCCCCGCAGAATCTTGCTGATGAAATGGCGAATCAATTCATCGTGATGTGCGATAAACTTAATGTTTCTTATGATCGTTTTATTCGCACCACAGAAGCGGATCATCACAAGGCCAGCCAGGCCATTTGGCAAGCTATGGAGGCCAATGGCGATCTGTACCTCGACAAATATGAAGGCTGGTACTCGGTTCGTGATGAAGCCTATTATGACGAAAGCGAACTGATCGCCGCCGAAGGCGAGGGCGGAACAAAGGAAAAGCTATCTCCGCAAGGCACTCCGGTGGAGTGGACGGTCGAAGAAAGCTGGTTTTTCCGCCTGTCTAAATATCAGGAACCCTTGTTGAAACTCTTCAAGGAGAATCCCGGTTTTTTGAAACCCGACAGCCGACGCAACGAGATGATCAAATTTGTCGAAGGCGGCCTCAATGATCTGTCTATATCCCGAACCAGTTTTGACTGGGGCGTAAAGGTTCCAGGGAGTGACAATCACGTCATGTATGTCTGGGTTGACGCCTTGACCAACTATCTGACTGGGTTGGGTTATCCCGAGAAAACAGACCTTTATCCGAAATATTGGAATGAGGGCGGCGATATCGCGCATATTATCGGGAAGGATATTGTGCGTTTTCATACCATCTACTGGCCAGCCTTTCTGATGAGTGCGAATTTGCCCCTGCCCAAACAGGTGTTCGGCCATGGCTTCCTGCTCAATCGCGGAGAGAAAATGTCGAAGTCGGTAGGCAATGTTGTTGATCCTATCGCTTTGGCCGATGCTTTTGGCGTCGATCAACTGCGCTATTTTCTGTTGTCCGAGGTGATATTCGGGAAGGATGGCAGCTACTCGGCAGAAATGATCGTGACCAAAACCAATGCCGATCTTGCCAATAATTTTGGCAATCTGGCCCAACGTAGCCTGTCAATGATCGCCAAAAACTGCGAAGGGAAGGTGCCTGAAGCAGGAGATAAAACTGAATCGGAAGCACAGCTTATCGATGATTTAGAAGACTGTTTCGCAAAGATGACGGACTTAATGGATAATGGCGAATTTCCGATTCATGCGGCCATTGATCTGCTGCGTGAAAGGCTTAGCGCTACCAATCAGTATTTTGCCGATCAAGCACCCTGGGCTTTACGCAAAACCGATCCCGCGCGCGCCGATACCGTGCTTTACTATACCGCAGAGTCCATCCGCCAACTGGCAATAATGCTCCGCTGGGTCATCCCGGAAAGCTGCGATAAAATGCTCGATTTGCTGTCTCAAGACCCGGATAAACGGGATTTTGAGCATATGACGAACAGGATTGAAAGCGGTCTGGCGCTGCCAGCACCTAGCGGAATTTTCCCCCGCCTTGAAGTTCCTGTAACCGAGGGGGCAGGGTAAACATGCTTGTCGATAGCCACTGCCACCTCAACTATAAGGGCCTGATCGAAGAGCAGGGCGCCGTACTTGATCGTGCGCGGGAGAGCGGTGTTACAGCCATGCTCAATATCTCGACGCGCGAAAGCGAATGGAGAGATATCGTAGCAACGGCAGAGCGCGAAAGTGACGTCTGGTCGAGCATTGGCATTCATCCACATGAAGCCGACGCGCATCCCGATATAGATCTTGCTAAACTGGTTGAGGAAGCGAAACATGAGCGTGTTGTCGCTATTGGTGAGACCGGCCTAGACTATTATTACGACCATAGCGACCGTGACCGCCAGCGGCAGAGTTTTCGCACCCATATTCATGCGGCGCGAGAAACCGAATTGCCAATCATTGTGCACACACGTGATGCTGAAGACGATACCGCCGCAATCATGGCAGAAGAAATGGAGCAGGGCGCTTATACAGGCGTGATCCATTGTTTCACAGCAAGCGAAGAATTCGCCCATAAAGCTCTGAAACTAGGACTTTATATTTCCATTTCAGGCATTGTGACATTTAAGAACGCAAAAGATCTCCAGGCAACGGCGGCCAAGCTCCCCATTGATCGCTTGCTGGTTGAGACAGACGCCCCATTTCTTGCGCCGGTTCCGCATCGCGGAAAAACTGGAGAACCAGCCTTTGTCGCAGACACGGCAAAATTCCTCGCAGAACTGCGTGGTGAGGATTATGAGAGACTTTGTGAAACCACGGCGAAGAATTTCTACAAGCTTTTCAATAAGGCACGCCCCTAATCTTGGCATTGAAGCTAACCATACTCGGTTGTGGTACTTCGTCAGGTGTACCGCGCATTGGAAACGATTGGGGAGACTGTGATCCGAGCGAAGTCAAAAACCGACGGAGCAGGGTGTCGATCATAGTTGAAAGCCCCACGACCAGCATTTTGGTCGATACATCACCAGATTTGCGCGCTCAATTTCTGGCTTGTAACATAAGTTCTATCGACAATGTCATCTGGACACATGATCATGCAGATCATTGCCATGGTATCGATGACTTAAGACAGGTTTTTCACAAAACGCGTGAACCAATACCAGCTTTTGCACGGCCATTTGCACTAGAGAGCTTGCAGAACCGTTTCGCATATGCATTTCATGGACATAAATATTATCCTTCAATTTGCGAAGCGCGCAGCCTGAAAGACGAAATGAGCATAGGTGACATTGTAGTTAAGACCGTCGATCAGCCTCACGGCGGCATTACTTCTGCTGGGCTAAGGTTCGAATATAGCGGAAAATCAATATGTTATGCCACAGACTTTGGTGAAGTTACGGCTGATATGGTCGATCTTTACAAAAGCACTGATATTTTTATCGTCGATGCATTGCGTGACAAACCGCATCCGACCCACGCACATTTGGCCATGACCCTGGATCTGATAGAGGATGTACAGCCGCAATTCAGTCTGTTGACGCATATGGATAAATCGATGGACTATAACCATCTATGTTCAATGCTTCCGGAAGATATCAGGCCGGCTTTTGATGGTTTTGTGATAGAGATTTAGATGTGACTGAAGATCAAAATATAAATCTTGTTTTTGCGATAGGTGCTTTGGTGCTCGTAGCCAGTGCGCTCTTTTCCCGGCGCATAGGGCTAGGAGAAATTGTTCGGTCGGTTTTGGGCTGGGTAGCCATATTCGCAATTTTTATCGTTGGCTTTTCTTATCAGAAAGAGATTATCGGAGTCTGGCACAAGGTTACTGGAGAGATAACCGGAGCGAACGAGCAGCAGGTTGTCGGCGGTACATTGAAGATCAGACAATCGCCAGACGGTCATTATTGGGCGGACGCCGAAGTGAACGGTATGCCTGTCCGGTTTCTGATAGATAGCGGAGCAACCACTACTGCAATGACCTTAAAAACAGCGCGAGCAGCAAATGTCGACATCAACGACGGCGGTTTCCCGACCTATCTGAATACTGCAAATGGTACTGTGGAAGCACAACGTGGAACCATTCAAGCCTTGCGGGTCGGACCAATGATGGCGCTGGAGCTTCCTGTCGTGGTGGCTGAAGCCTTTGGTGATTCCAATGTACTAGGCATGAATTTTTTATCTGAGATGAAGAGTTGGCGCGTTGAGGGAGGCGAAATGATCCTTGAGCCTCCTGTACGCGCACGTCAGCAATAATTTAACATAATATATATTATCAATCTTATTGATTGAATGTTGTTGTTCTAAAGGCCTCCCCCCCTACTCTTCTATTTGGGATGGTTCATCTGCAAATGGCGAGTTTGTTTTTGGCAAGGATACGAAAAACACAAATCGAATAAAACCTGCGAACCGGCACCGGGTTCCTTCGCTTCAATCGTCACTTCCAACGAGAATATACGGCTCTTCCCTGTCAAAAAAGCTAGCGCAATTCGCGTGAAATAGCCTTCTTGCACTCAATCCTAGCCCTTTCATTAGTGGCTTATTCCGTAACGTCATTCATATTCTCACCCTACAAAAAACATCGCGAGAATGTTTGAGATCAAGTCGAGCTGGGACACCTTGTCTCCGCGTGTTGGGGAGGAAATCAATGCAGAAATCAGTGTTTAACAACGTGCTAAATCCAGGAACTGGAAAGGTTCGTACTCTGCTCATTTGTTCGGCAGCTATTTTGGGCGGCGGTGCTGCAATTACTCCGGCATATGCGCAAGAAGAAGCCGAAGTCGATGACGAACGGATTATCATTGTACAGGCACGCAAACAAAGTGAAACGTTGCAAGAAACGCCAGTCACCGTAACCTCCCTTGGCGCGGACACATTGGACCGGTTCCAGGTCAACGAAGTCGCAGATGTGGTTAGCCGGATACCCGCATTGAACGTGCAAGTTGGCGGGTCCGGCGCAGGCGGTCAGATTAGTCTTCGCGGCGTTGGAACCACCAATATTTCCGCCGCGTTTGATTCCGCTGTGGCCTTCGATTTCGATGGCGTATCTATCAGCACAATGCGCCTGGTTCAGGCTTCGTTTTTTGACGTTGAGCAAATTGATGTTCTAAAGGGACCACAGTCTCTGTTCTTTGGAAAAAGTGCGTCTGCTGGCGTCTTTTCGGTTCGATCGGCCAATCCTACGGCCAATTGGGAAGTTGGCGGCAAGGCTTCCTATGAGTTTGAAGAAGAGGGCTATACCGTTGGCGGATATATATCCGGACCGGTTTCGGATACGTTGGGCATCCGTTTAGCAGCGCAATATCAGGACATAGACAAATATGTCGAACTAGAAGCTGGAACGCCTTCAGTTTTTGCGGACTCCGGAAAAGGTCTCAAAAATTTTGTCGGGCGGCTGACTTTACAGTGGGATCCAGTCGATAATTTTTCAGCCAATTTGAAACTGAACTATAATCACAATGAAGGAGATAGCCTGCTCGGCCACTCAGATATTGATTGTGGTGCCAATGGGGTTGCCGATGATGTATTTCTGGCGGTTCCAGGCGTGTCTATAGCATCGAATTCCACATGTGATATTCAAGATGGCTTATATCCCCATCCTGACGGACATCCTTCGTTACAGGTAATCGCTCCGGGCACGACGGGAGCAGATCGCTATAACGGCCAATCCTACAATGAAACCAATACATTCTTCGCCCGTCTGGCGATGGACCTTGATGTAACCGATAGTCTTACATTGTCATCGGTCACCGGCATCCTGGATCTCGAGAATGAGCATCTTGATCACTTCAGCTATGTGGGCATATTGCCGGATGGTTCACCAGGCGGACTGCCAGCACCATTTTCTGATGGCTTGCAGCAATATACCCAGGAAATTCGCCTTGCCAGTGACTTTGACGGTATGTTCAACTTCATGGTCGGTGGATTTTGGGAGAGCCGCAGCCAACCTCTACAAACCTCCCAGAATGCGTTTATCGCAACATTCATATTCCCTGACTCCCGCGGGATCACCTATGACTGGGTCGCTGATCGTGCGACCAAAAGCGAGGCACTCTCCTTTTTCGGCAGTGTGTCATTGGACATTACCGATCAGCTAGAACTTTCAGGCGGACTCCGATGGACGGACGAACAGAAAACGCACAGGACGTCTTTTCCGGTCGTTCACAACGCTTTGACATTTCTAAACGGCGTTATTGGTGGATTGGGATTGGTTGTACCGGAAGGTTTCCAGACCGGACCGATAAAATTTTCTGACAGCAACATCTCACCGGAAGTGACCATCAAATATCAAGCCACACCGGATTTGAACATTTATGCGTCCTATAAAACCGGTTTTAAATCAGGAGGCATTGATAACAGCATATTGCCGACAGCAGCTCTTCAGTTTGTCACCCCAGGCTTCGGCACGGACGCAGAACGGCAGGCAGCACTGGATTCGATTGTCTTTGATTCCGAGACTGCGAAAGGAGGCGAGATTGGCGCGAAAGCGATCTTGGCCAATGGTACCTTCCGAATAAACACGGCCGCATATTATTTTGTTTTCGACGATTTGCAGGTTCAGAATTTTGATGGTGCTGCGGTTCGCTTTCTAACAATCAATGCTGGCGAGCTTACGACCAAAGGTTTTGATGTCGATTGGGTTTGGGACACGCCTTTGGAAGGCCTGAGCTTCTCAGGTGCGCTTGGATATACGGACGCCAAATTTACCGATACTTTCATTTCGTCCGACCCTGACGGGATTCCCGGCAATGCGGACGACGTTGATCTGGACGGACGCCGTGCTGCTCGTGCGCCCAAATGGTCAGGCAATGTTGCCGTGGATTTGGTCGTTCCGATGGGAGATACGCTCGAATTCGGGTTAAACGGTAATGCGGCCTATAGTGGCTCTTATTTTGCCGGCAACAATGACTTTAACGACTTTGTCCAGGACAGCTACGTATCGCTTGATGCTGCTGTATCTGTTGGTGATTCAGACGGCAAATGGAAGCTTTCTCTCATCGGTGTAAATCTTACTGATGAGCTGTGGGCCAATACGGTTGGGGATAGGCCATTTTTGCCTGCAGGCGGTGATGACCGCGTTGTCACACAAAATCGCGGACGCCAGATATTTGTGGAAGCCGCGTTCAGATTCTAACTCACACTCCTCGTTGATCAAATTTGGGCTGGACTGGCAGATTGCTGCTCCAGCTCTTTTTGCAGCTATGTTTGCAACGACGTGTACATCGCCGCAGCCAAACCAAAGCCACGGGGATCACCCAGAAGTCCGCTTTCCATTTTGTTCATTACATAGGAAAAGCATAGCCGGGCATCCTGGTCGACTATTACCGATGATCCACCAAAGCCGCCCCAGAAGCAGGTATTTGGATTTGGACTAATCGGTATGAGTGGGCTGTTCAGTCCGTAACCCATACCGAAGACAAGCGGCACACCCAACACCAGATCCAATCCTTCTGACTGCTTTTCAAAAATTCGTTTGGTGCCTGCTTCCGACATGATGGTTTTGCCAAATGCTTTTCCGCCGTTTGCCATTGCGGTTTGAGCCCGTACAATGCTGCGGGCATTGCCTTGACCATTGGCGGCGGGTATTTCTGCTGCGCGCCAATTTCTTTTTCGAGGTTCCGTGGCATCAACTGCGGGATTTGCAAATGTCCGGCCCGCTATAGTTTCCGGATCAGGTAAAACTAAATTTTCAGGTGGGATCAGATTACCAATTCGATCATCCAGTTCTTCGCTCGCGCCAATATGAAAATCAGCGTTGGTTGGTTCTGCAATTTCCTGATGAAAGAAGGTTCCTATCGACTGGCCGGTTACTCTTCTCACAATCTCGCCAATGAGATGCCCTTGAGTCAGTGCATGATAACCTGACTGCGTTCCGGGACTCCACCATGGCTCCTGTCTTGCAAGAGCGGCTGTCATCCATTCCCAGTCATAGAGCGCCTCACCCTCAACCAGCTCGGTCATGCCAGATAGCCCGGACATATGGCTCAGAAAATGGCGGACTTCGACCATTTCCTTGCCGTTTTGTGAAAATTCTGGCCAATATTTTGCGACTGGCGCATGAAGTTCAATTTCTCCCCTGTCCGCCAACAGCAGCAGTGACATTGCAGCCATTGTCTTAGTGCTAGACCAGACGTTAACGAGCGTGTCTTCCTGCCAGGGCTCTGCTTTATCTTCGTCAAGATGTCCGCCCCAAAGATCAACGACAAAGGCACCATCAAGTGTGATTGCAACTGATGCGCCTATATCTCCATGTTCCCGAAAGTTCGTTTCAAAGGCCAATCTGACCGCTTCAAAGCGAGGGTCGCAATATCCGTTTATTTGAGCCGCCATCTAAACTCCATTTCTCCATGCTGATCTAAACTGTCGGTAAATTGTTGAACACAAACTGACAATTGATGCAACTCACGGGCACTCCATTGGATGTTTGGATGATTGATTTGTCCCTGGCCTTTTCAGGATCAGGCCGGTTGCTGGACATTGAAATAGTCTCATTTCTATCTTGGTAAATATTGTCTGTCGTATAAACTGCCTCAACACTGATCGATATGAACGGAGTACCTGGTGATTGATCCACTGCTTGAAGTGATGCGGCGTTTGCGCGATCCACAAACGGGATGCGAATGGGATACCGTCCAAACATTCGAAACCATAGCGCCCTATACAGTCGAAGAGGCCTATGAAGTCGCTGATGCGATTAAACGCAACGATATGGATGGACTGAAGGATGAATTGGGTGACCTTCTGCTTCAGGTCGTATTTCATAGCCAGATTGCGACCGACGAAGGGCATTTCTCTTTTTCTGATGTTGTCGAAGCCATTTGTGAAAAAATGATCCGGCGACACCCGCATATTTTTGGTGAGGCCCGAGAGACGCCTGGTTGGGAGCAGATCAAAGCGGAAGAGCGAGCAGAAACCGGTAAATCAAGTGCCTTGGATGGTGTCGCACTGGCCCTGCCTGCCCTGTTAAGGGCACAGAAAATCCAAAAACGCGCTGCTCGCGTCGGTTTTGACTGGCCAGATAAGGCACCTGTCAAAGCGAAATTATTGGAAGAGCTGGATGAGGTAGAGCAAGCCAACAACGACGCTGAGGTCCATGAGGAAATTGGAGATCTGCTTTTTTCGGCAGTCAATTTGTCGCGACATTATGGTGTAGATGCGGAACAGGCTCTTGCAGATGCAACCCGCAAATTTTCTCAGCGATTCAATAAGGTCGAGACCAGTGTCGTGGGCGATATGAAAGACATGACTATCGACCAGCTAGAGGAAGAATGGCAGAAAGCCAAGGTTGCTGGCTAAAGCGCGTGGAATCGCCCCCAATTGCGATGAGACATTTGAACGTCCAGAACCAGATCATTATTCTCATGCTCGGTCTGCAGAACGCGGCCATTTTCGTGGAGCCACGCCAATCGTTTCCCGTCAGAAACCGGCAAGGTTACTGTCTCGACATTATGATTGCGTGACAAGTTCGCAGTTATCATTTCAACAAGCGTGTCAACGCCCTGACCTGTAGCTGCAGATAACAAGCAAACATTGTCGGGAATATGCTGCGGTAATTGTACGCTCTCTTTATCATCGGCACTAACAAGATCGATCTTGTTCCACGCTTCAATGATCGGAGCCCCCTCCCCGTCTTCCAACTCGACACCCAGCTCTCGAAGAATCTGCTCCACATCATGGGCTTGGCTGTCTCTTGATGCGTGGGAAATATCTCTGACATGAATGATCACATCGGCGGCGGTAACCTCCTCAAGCGTCGCGCGGAAAGCAGCAACCAATTGTGTTGGTAGATCAGATACAAATCCAACAGTATCGGAGATAATTGCCTTGTCATATCCCGGTAGCGGGAATTGGCGCATTGTCGGATCAAGTGTGGCAAACAGCAGATCCTCTGCAAAGACCTCGGCACCCGTTAAGCGATTGAAGAGCGTCGATTTACCAGCATTTGTATAACCGACAAGAGCAATAACCGGCCATGGCGCTTTTTGGCGCCGTGATCGGTGTAATGTTCGTGTTTTCCGAAGATGCGACAATTCCTTGCGCAGTTTTGCCATTCGATCACGGATCATTCTGCGATCGGATTCAATCTGTGTTTCACCTGGTCCACCGAGGAAACCAAAGCCGCCACGTTGCCGCTCTAGGTGGGTCCAGCTACGCACAAGACGCCCAGCTTGATAGTCAAGATGCGCAAGTTCCACCTGCAACCGCCCTTCAGCGGTTGCAGCTCTTGCTCCAAATATCTCCAGTATCAAACCGGTCCGGTCGATAACCTTGACCTTCAGTTCCTCCTCCAGATTGCGCTGTTGAATGGCACTTAACATGCCATCGACTATCAATATATTAGCGTCTTCCTGCGCCAATATCGTCTTGATTTGTCCGACTTGACCGGCTCCAAAGAGTGTCCCTGGTTTCGGTGCACGAACAGCAAAATATCGCGATGAGGTGGTTTCCAATCCGATCGCCAAAGCCAAACCAACGGCCTCTTCAAGCCGATATTCCAATGCATTCTGGCCAAGCGATCCCAGATCGGGATGGGCAATGACGGCTTTGTCTTTTGTACCGTCCAGTCCATCTTTTTCAAAAGGTATCAATGGGAGCCTTCATCCACGTTATTATAGTCAGCCAGATTAATCGGGCCGCTGGGTTGAATGGTTGAAATTGCATGTTTGTAAACAAGCTGTGCCAAGCCTTCCCGTTCTAGCAAAATGCAAAACAGATCATAGGCTGCGACCTCACCTTGCAGCATAACACCGTTCACAAGGAACATGGTGACTGGATCACTGCTGTCCCGCACTGCGGTCAGAAAAACTTCCTGCAACACACCATTTTTGCTTTTTGCTCGCTCCATAAGATCGGAGAATGCCTGCATATCCATAGTTTGCGACGGCATGATCGTCGAAATAGCGTGCTTGTAGACCAGCTGTGACTGACCATCACGGCGCAACAATACTGAAAAATTGTCAAACCATGTCACTATACCCTGCAGTTTTACGCCCTTTACCAAAAACATGGTCACTGGCATTTTTGTTTTCCGCAGGGAGTTTAGAAAGAGGTCTTGCAAATTATTTGATTTATCGGTCATTTTTGACTCCGGTTTTTGGCGGCATCAAGGCCGCAGACAGGGTTTTAGGCCGCGGTTTTAAACTCTTGGGGGAACCGCTCGATGAACATATATGGATTAGTTCAAGAAGCTACAACCGCAATCCGGTCAATTGCTATTCGGCAATTTGCTTCTTTTTCGCCGCAAGACCCAGGATTTTTAACTTACGGTGTAATGCTGAGCGCTCCATGCCGATAAAGTTTGCCGTTTTTGAAATGTTACCCGAGAATCTGCGTATCTGAACCTTAAGATATTCCCGCTCAAAACTCTCACGTGCTTCCCGCAATGGTGAACCCATCAAAGAAGCTACTCCTTGATCCAGATCGTCATCGTTACCCAATATTTCGGGAGGCAACATCTCGATTTCGATTTTCTCAAAATTATCCTTTGGCGCCAATATTATTGTGCGCTCTATGACATTCCGCAGCTGTCGGACGTTACCAGGCCAATCGCAAGCCTGAAGCGCCGCCATGGCTTCAGTTGAGATTTCTGGCGGATTGAGCCGTTGATCACTCGCGAAGCGCGCTGAATAATGTTCGACCAAGGTTGGAATATCTTCGCGGCGTTGGTTTAGGGGTGGTAGCTCCACGGGCACTACATTTAGTCGATAGAACAGGTCTTCCCGAAAACGTTTTTCCTGAATTTCCTCATCAAGATTGCGAGAGGTTGCCGAAACCACCCTGACGTCAACTTTCACGCGTTGACTGCCACCAAGCCGGATGAAGCTTTGTTCTGTCAAGACCCGCAATATTTTACCTTGGGTATCGAGAGGCATATCGGCGACCTCGTCGATAAACAACGTTCCGCCATGCGCTTCTTCCATCAGGCCAATCTTCTCGACGACACCATTTTTTTCGGTGCCAAAAAGCTCTTCTTCGACGCTTTCCGGTGAAAGACGGGCAGCGCTGATCGTAACGAAAGGTGCATTGGCGCGCGTACTCCAGTTATGCATCAAGCGCGCCGCGACTTCCTTACCGACACCCGCAGGGCCTGAAATCAACAACCGGCTCCCGGTTCCAGCGACCCTTTTTAAAGTTGCTCGGACCGCGTTTACGGCGGGGCTATTTCCGGTCAACTCGTCGGCAAAGCCAACTCGCGCCTTCAATATCTCATTTTCCCTGCGCAAACTTTCAGTTTCCGTCGCCCGTGCAACAAGGTGCATAAGATGTTCGGCTTCAAATGGTTTCTCAATGAAATCAACCGCGCCCTGCGAGATAGCAGCGACTGCCGTATCAATATTGCCGTGCCCCGAAATTACAATTACCGGCAATTTGGGATCGATTTTCTTAATCTCCGTCAAGAGCTCCAGACCATCCAATCGTGAGCCTCTTAGCCAAACGTCGAGAAGCACTAAAGATGGTTTTCGTTCTTTAACTGCTGCCAAAGCGGAGTCGCTGTCCGCAGCGACTCTTGTCTCATAGCCATCATCTTCCAGGACACCGGAAATCAATTCCCGGATATCCGGTTCATCATCAACAATAAGGATATCTAATGCCATTTTTCGACCTCTAACTAGGGGGTAATTTATCTTGTGGTGCAATGTGTTCGCTGCTCATAGCAGCGGTTGTATCTGCGAGTTTCTGCTTTTCCATCTCGTCTTCATGCGATGAAACGCTCTCGCTCAATCGGGTAAGTTTTGCGGGGTTTAGACATATGGTCACGCGCGTGCCGCCCCCTTCCTCTCGCGAACAGGAATCGGTGAACGTAATATCGCCAAAATGTTCCTCGATAATTTTTTTGACAATTGCGAGTCCGAGCCCAGTACCTTTTTCTCTTGTTGTCATATAAGGTTCGACAATGCGTTCCCGCTCGGCGGGCAATCCGACACCATTGTCGTCCAGTTGAATTTCGATATCATCGCCGTTGCGACGGACACTCATGCATATCTGGCCGTCCTCGAAGGCAAAACTGTCGTTGGCTTCTGCTTTTTGCTCTACCGCTTCAACAGCATTTTTAACGATGTTGGTAAGCGCCTGTCCCAGTTGTCGACGATCGCATACAAGCGAAATTTGCTGGTCATCTGATTCAAACCGGAAATTGATCTTGGGATGCGCAACTTCCTGAAGGAACAGGGCCTGCTTGACGACATCGACCAAATTTTCATCACGAAATACCGGTTTCGGCATGCGAGCAAAGGAAGAAAATTCATCAACAATATTGCGAAGGTCACCAACCTGTCTGACAATTGTGCCGGTTAACTGCGAAAAGATTGAACTGCCTTCGACAATATTCTTGCCAAATCGGCGCTGTAAACGCTCTGCGGCCAATTGTATCGGAGTCAGCGGGTTCTTGATTTCATGCGCAATACGGCGCGCAACATCTGACCAGGCTGCGCGTCTTTGGTCCAACAAGCGTTGTGTAATATCTTCAAAAGTGATGACGTGACCGGAAGGCCCACCCACGATCTTGACCTCAAGGGTGCGAATTTCATTGCCGGAAAGAAACTGGGTGATGGTATTTTCTACTCCGGACTCAATCAGTTCGGCAAACCCGGGAGCGACATCTGCAATTCGCTTATCCAGCAAATCGTCTGTTTCCTTACCGAGCAGCGATTGTGCTCGGGAGTTTACAAGCCGTACATGCCCGGCCCGATCCAGGCTGATTATTCCTGCTGTCACCGATTCGAGGACCGTTTCGATAAAGGCACGCCTGCTGCCTAACTGTTCATTAGCAGTGAGCAAGGCGGTTGTCTGGTTCTCCAGCCTTTCGGTCATGCGGTTAAACGCCCTGCCCAATGTTCCGATCTCATCTTTTTCAATCGGTGCGGGAACACGTGTCGCAAGGTCGCCCTCAGTGATTCTTTTAGCCGCATAAACCAGTTCACCGACAGGTCTTACCATTCGGTCAGCAACGGCGAGTGCAATCCATAAAGCCAATCCCACAATGAACAATGAGACCACAAATAACGCTATGTTGAACTGCAGTTGAAGGCTGCGAGATCGTGTGAACAGATTATCGTAATCTGCCAGAACCGACTGAGCGCGCTCCCATTGACTAAGAGCCAACATATCTGAGTCCCGCGCGGCATAGAGAAATACCTGCGACTCCCGGTCCAGCAGAGTCACAGCCTCAATCTTATTGGCTTTTGCGGTAACGACATAGCTCTCACCAGCAATCAACTGGTTGATTACATCTTCCGTGATCTTTGTATCTTCATCACTATTATCCGGATTAACCGCGGCCGCCGTTCTTGCAAGACCATCGTCACCAAATTGAATAATTGCAGACTCATTCAATTTGCGGGTCAGAACCTGAAAAGAATAATTCTCCGCAAACTCGGGATGATTAATTCCTTTTTCTGACAGAAAACTCCTTAAATCACTCGCCATGGTGATTGTTTCATCACCAACATCCTTGCGATTCTGATCATAATAGCCGCGCGCCAAACTATTTGCATTTTCCAACATCCCGCGTGCACGGTCCGAAAACCAGAACTCAACGCCATATTGAAACAGCAGCGAAGCAAAGATGACAACAAGTAACATCGGTACGCTGGCTACCAGTGAAAACAGCGCAACAAGACGAACATGTAACCGTCCACTGCTTCCCACCGCAGACTTGGCCGCCCTTCCCTTGGCTATTCGACGGCCAAGCAAGACCAGTAAGATGATTGCAGGGATGAGATTGGCGACAAGCAATGCGGCCGTCAGCGGAGGTGATATAAAATCAGTGCGGCCTGATTGTGAATTCAGCAGCAGATAACTGCCAATTACCGTCACCAACAGAAGCAGAACAACCGCCCATTCCACTCGTTTCATCGCTTTGTCATCTTCAGCCAGGATTGACAAACGGCGAAGCCAGACCGGCGAGCGTTTTTCAAAGGGAGATTGCGGAGCGTTCATTGTGCTCTTGATACAACAGTTTCGTTGTAAAAACAGCACTAATGAAACAAAAATGTCACGTTTTAACGCGCGGGTCGATCAACCTATCGTGATTGCGACGGATCTATCCCATATTCGGTGAGCTTTTTACGCAATGTGTTTCGATTAATACCCAACATGTTGGCGGCCTTGATTTGGTTGCCTCCAGCCTTACGCAGAATTTCTTCGAGCATCGGTCGTTCGAATTTTTCGAGAGCCCGAACATAGACAGAAGTTTCATGATCCTTGTCCGAAATTAGATCGCCAACAATCGACTTTACGCGATCAGAAAAACGCGAGTTGGCCTTATCGTCTTGCTCATCACTTTGCTGCAATTGCAGAATCTGCCTTACTGCCGTTTCGGAAAGTTCTTCCTCGCGAGCAGTAACGACAAGCCGATAGATTAGATTTTTAAGTTCTCTCACATTTCCGCGCCATCCATGTCGAGAAAGCATTTCCATACCCTCATCGGTAAGTACTTTTTGAGGCAGTCCCTCAGAAGCTGCCAAACTCAAAAAATGATTGGCGAGCGCGGGAACATCTCCCGCTCGATCACGAAGCGGCGGCAATTCTATGGGAACAACATTGATACGATAGTAAAGGTCTTCGCGAAACCGGCCATCTTCGATCAGGTTTACAAAATCCTGATTGGTCGCCGCGACAATCCGAACGTTAAGCTTGATCAATCCCTTTCCGCCAACCCGGTTAATCTCACCAGATTGCAATGCCCGTAACAATCGGGTCTGTGCGTGCATCGGCATATCGCCAATTTCATCGAGAAAAAGTGTGCCACCCTGCGCTTGCTCGAATTTCCCGGCAGCGCTGCTAACGGCGCCGGTAAATGCACCCTTTTCATGCCCAAATAATTCCGCTTCGATCAGATCAGTAGGAATTGCTGCCATATTGACCGCGATAAAGGGCCCATCCTTGCGATGACCGAGATTATGGATAGCTTCAGCAACAAGCTCTTTACCGGTTCCGGATTCACCCAAGATCAAAACCGAAAGGTCATTCCGCAACAGCCGTGCAATCATCCGATAGACTTCTTGCATTGCCGGGCTGCGTCCTACCAGTGGGAGATTATCCTCTTCCATTATTTCCCGGGATAAGATCTCACTGCGCGGCTTGATCGCTTGTTGAACCACTTCAACCAGTTCATCGAGGTCAAACGGTTTAGGAAAATATTCAAACGCACCAGTTTCTGATGCTCTAACTGCTGTGTTCAAGGTATTTTGTGCCGAGATAACAATGATAGGAAGATCAGGATCGCGTTCTTTGACAGCATCCAAGGTTGCAATGCCGTCCTCTTCGCCCAAGCCAACATCTGTAATCAACAGGTCATATTTCCCGCTGGCCAATAACGCATCACGGTCGGATATGGTTTTACAACTATCCACGGCCATGCCTTCCGCTTTTAAGGCGGTTGAGATGATGTGGCTTACAGAAGGATCATCTTCAACGAGCAATATGGTGTGTTTGGCCATAGACTATCCTTGTGCCGCGATCGGCAGAAACAGAACGAATTGCGTATGACTGGCTGCCCCAGATCGTTCATATCGAACACGGCCGTTCATATCGTTGATTAACTTGTGAACAAGGGCCAGGCCAAGGCCCTGCCCTTCCCGCTTGGTGGATACAAATGGAGAGAATATGTCTCTTTCCAGTTCCGCGGGAACACCGGGCCCATTGTCCCTCACTATGATCTCTACCGGCAGGCGAACCATCTGTTCAGATCCGTGAACAGACAAAGAAGCACCGAAGCTATATCGGGTGACAACCTGAATATCAGGTTTGTCCACGTTTCTGGTTGCATCAACAGCGTTGGATAGCAAATTGGTCAAGACCTGCATCAACGCATCGGGGTCAACCAAGACATCCGGCAGTGAAGGGTCAAACTGATCACCGATTTTAAGCGCGCCATTTTGTGCCGTCTCTATCGATTTGCGAGCGCGATCAATCAACGAATGAACATTTACCGGCTCGACTTTCGCAGGCTGGTTTGTTGACAGACTTTGTACACGGTCCAGCAATTTTGCGATACGCTCAACTTCGCCTTTTATCATATGGGTCAAGGCTCTCTGGTCCTGATTAAGCGAACGATCCAGCAATTGTGCAGCACCTTTGATAGCCGCCAGCGGGTTTTTGATCTCATGGCCCAAAATATCTGGTGCACGAACCGCAAATTGATCCTGCTCGCCCCGTCGTTGTTCGGCAACAGGACCATCTGCTGGAAGCGGTGCGATGGAAACCATGCGCCAACTTTGATCGGCGGGAATGGTGTGTATGTCAAAATTCACCAAACCCGCATCCCGTCCTTTAATCGAGACAGCCACCCGGCGAGCAGCAAGGTGGGCGTCTTTGTCCGTCAGAGCATTCATCAGACGATCATCATCAAACTGAAGTTGATTGGAGATATCGTCTCCAATGAGATGTTTTGAACTCTGACCGAAGAAATGCTCTGCAATCGGGTTAACCTTGGCGATCGTATGATTTTGATCGATGATAAGCAGCGCGTCGGGTAACCCAACGAATATCTGTTCCGCCGACGGCAGTTTGCCCATCAGGCTGCTGCTTTGTCGAGCCAAGGTTCGTAGAATTCCTCCAACATTGTCAGAACTCTAGCAGCATCCATTTCCTTGTTTGCCAGATTTCGAAATTCAGCCGACCCGGGCAGACCCTTTGTGTACCAGCCAATATGCTTGCGTGCCACTTTGACTCCGATATCTTCGCCATACAGGTCCAGCATTGCTCGATAATGTTCTTCCAGCACCCTATATTGTGACTGCAGATCGGGGTCGGGCAAGGTTGTTCCATGTTCAAACCAATGTATGACCTGACCCAGTAGCCACGGCTTGCCATAAGCCCCCCTCCCGATCATCAACCCGTCAGCACCACTTTCAGACAAAGCTTGCTCACAATCGTCAATTGTACAGATATCGCCATTGACGATTACCGGAACCGAAACCGCGTCCTTGACCTGTTTGACGAAAGTCCAGTCAGCGCTGCCTTTATACATCTGGCATCGTGTACGGCCATGAACGGTGATCATTTTTGCACCGAGATCTTCAGAGATATGGGCCAGTTCAGGTGCATTGAGACTATTATGATCCCAACCCATTCGCATTTTTACGGTCACCGGGACATTTACAGCCTCTACGGTAGATTTTATGAGTGCAGCCGCAAGCGGTAAATCTCGCATCAGAGCCGAACCGGCGTCTCCATTCACAACCTTTTTGACCGGACACCCCATATTGATATCAATGATTTGCGCGCCGCGATCTTCATTCAATTTGGCGGCCTCGGCCATTGCATCCGGGCAACAGCCTGCCAACTGCATTGATACAGGTTCCTCAATTGGATCCCATGCGCATTTTTGCAAGGATTGCCTGGTTTCTCGGATCATGGCTTGACTGGCGATCATTTCGGTAACGTTCAAACCAGAACCAAAGCGCCGCACAAGCTTGCGAAAAGGAAGGTCAGTCACACCGGTCATCGGCGCAAGCAATACCGGGTCTTTTATCGTGATTTTGTCAATCGATATCGGTTTCAATGTCATGTCATATGCCTAAATTTTAAGCAGCCTTTATAGTCAAAGCGGCTAGCAGGCAAGCGGGGACTGGGCTAGATCGATTTACGATGATTGATTCTAACGTTCTAAGCCAGCAAAACCATGCTATTATTGTTGCCGCTGGACAGGGCGAGCGATCTGGCCTCGGGCGACCCAAGCAATATGAACTGCTCAAAGGGCAGCCGATGGTCCGCCATAGTGCCGAGAGCTTTCTCAATCATCAAAACATCGGAAAACTCTGGATCGTTATCGGGACTGACCAGGAAGATCTGTTGAACGCAGCGCTTGCGGGATTGCCAGATTTTGAAATCGTTATCGGTGGTGCCACGCGTCAGGATAGTGTTCGAAATGGATTATCAGCGATCGAAGCAGCTGGTGGTGCGAAAAACGTTCTCATTCATGACGCGGCGAGGCCTTTTCTGTCTCATAGTTTGATCGATTGCCTGCTTGCTTCTCTCGATGATCAAGCAGCTGCCATTCCGGTACTCCCTACAATTGACACAACGATCAACGTTACTGACAATTTTGCGCAAGACACTATCGATCGCTCCAAGCTCTGGCGCGTGCAAACACCCCAAGCTTTTGATTTTGAGAAACTGTTGCAAGCGCATGCAATCTGGCCAAAAAGCAGCAACGCGAGTGATGATGCGCAAGTCTTTAAAGCTGCAGGGCACAAGATAGCGGTCGTCGAAGGTGACGAAAGACTTAAAAAATATACAACGGCATTCGACTTTGCTGATACCTCGGAACAGAATATGACACAGATACGTACGGGAATGGGTTTCGATGTTCACCAACTCTCTGTTGGCGAGGAGCTTTGGCTCGGCGGGTTGAAGATCGATCATGAAAAGGGTCTCGCTGGCCATAGCGATGCTGATGTGCTGCTGCACGCCCTTACTGACGCTCTACTCGGCGCTGCAGGTGCCGGTGATATTGGTGATCATTTTCCACCCTCAGATCCGCAATGGCGAGGTGCATCATCTGACAAATTCGTAGAATTTGCGGCGTCGGTCATCAAACAGAAAGGTGGAAGCATCAATAATGTAGATATGTCAGTGATTTGCGAAGCACCAAAAATCAAACCCCATCGGGAAGCCATCCGGCAGAATATTGCAAAAATGCTGGATATTTCTACCGATCAAGTCAGTGTCAAGGCAACGACAACGGAACGCTTGGGGTTTACCGGACGCGGAGAAGGTATAGCAGCACAGGCGATAGCCACAATAACGATGGAGCAAGAGTGATGTTCAGAAAAATATCGGCGGCATCAGCCGCAATCGCGCTGGTAAGCGCAACCTCGGCACAAGCCGCAGAGACAAAACCGTGTATCCCGGCAGAAACGGCGGAATCCCTTATAACTTATATCCTGCCTGGTGCTTTGGGCGCTGTGAGAACCAAATGTTCAAACAGCTTGCCTGCATCCGCCGCGCTTCTTCAGGTCGATTCCGAGCAGATGCAGAGATATCAGTATGATTCAGAGAGAGCCTGGCCAAAGGCAAGCACCGCCATTGGATTAATGGTTGGGCAGGATTTCCCCGAAAATCTGGAAATGGATGCCATGCGTCCCTTTGTGGATGCGATGATCCCCGCAATGCTTGCCCAGGAAATCAAGGCCAAAGATTGTCCTACGATCGACAAAGTTTATGGACTGCTAGAGCCTATGCCGACAGCAAATCTTGCCGGATTGACCGTAATGCTGGCGCAGCTGGGCAGCAATGACGACAAAGAAGGCAGAAAAGACCCTTTCAACATTTGCAAAGCCGTTTCGGAATAGGCTAGCGGGGCGCAATGCAATATCTATTACCACTAGAGCTCGTCAATCTGGCGAAGCAAGTCATTGACGCCAATCGCGAAGCCGGTCGTCGTATTGCGGTTGCGGAGAGTTGTACCGGCGGTCTCGTCGCAGCTGCGCTGACGGAAATTGCTGGAAGCAGTGATGTATTTGACTGTGGGTTCAACACCTATTCCAACGAAGCCAAACAAAGTCTGCTTGATGTCAGTGACGACATGCTGGAAACATTTGGCGCGGTGTCCATTGCCGTTGCCTGGGGCATGGCAAGGGGTGCTTTGCAAAAATCGGGATGTGATGTTGCTGTGGCAATAACCGGTGTGGCCGGCCCCGGCGGTGGAACGGAGAAAAAACCGGTTGGGACAGTTGTATTTGCCAAAGCTGAAAAGGGCAAAAGCATTGATGATGTTGTCGCCGACCGCCACGATTTCGGCGCCGACAAAAGCCGTGCAGATATTCGGCTTCAGGCCGTACTGGTTGCGCTGGAACTGCTGCTCCCTGAAACGTCTGAATAGTTGCTACCGTAAACCTCTTCGGCACGCTCAACAAAGGCACTGGTCATTTTGTGCAACGCCTTGGCGAACATCTGTCCGGCGAGTTTTTCAAACATCCGGTTCTTGAACGTAAACGCAACATAGAAATCGACATAACTTCCTCCGCCTTCCCGTTCGCGAAAGACCCACTCATTGTGCAGCTGTTTCAATGGTCCATCTAGATAATCCACTTCAATTGTGCGTTCGGTGATACTTTTGACCACGCGCGAAGTGAACTGCTCCCGCAGCCCCTTGAAACCGACAATGACATCGGCAACCATTTCGATTTCGCTGTTTGAACGAATACGCGTTCCCACAACCCAAGGCAGGAATTCTTCATAACTTCCTACATCAGCTACCAACGCGTACATTTGCGCCGCGCTATGAGGAAGTTCGCGAGTTTCTCTATGCGCCGGCACGGGCTAGCTTTTCCTCACGCGCCTGACGCATTTTCGCAAAATCCTCCCCTGCATGATAGCTGGAACGAGTCAGTGGGCTCGAAGCCACCAAAAGAAACCCCTTCGCCCTGGCAATAGAAGCATAGGCGTCAAAGGCTTGTGGTTTGATAAACTCATCGACCTTCACATGTTTCGGCGTTGGTTGCAGATATTGGCCCATCGTGAGGAAATCGATATCAGCCGAGCGCATATCGTCCATTACCTGATGTACTTCCAACCGCTGCTCACTAAGGCCAAGCATGATGCCGGATTTTGTGAAAATCGAGGGGTCAAGGCGTTTAACCTGCTCAAGAAGACGCAGAGATGCATAATAGCGTGCGCCAGGCCTTATGTTGGGATAAAGCCGCGGAACGGTCTCCAGATTGTGATTGTAAACATCGGGCCGCGCGGTGACGATTGCCTCTACCGCAGCATCGGCTTTGTTACGGAAATCAGGGGTCAAGATTTCGATGGTCGTGTCCGGCGTCGTTCGGCGGAGCGCTTCTATCACTTTTACAAATTGGCTGGCGCCACCATCGGGCAGGTCATCACGGTCAACCGAGGTAATAACGATATGTTCGAGGCCCAATTTCGCAGCCGCATCTGCGGTATGCTGTGGCTCCAGTGGATCCACTTTCATCGGCATGCCTGTTTTTACATTACAAAATGCACAAGCTCGGGTGCAGACATCACCCAGAATCATGACGGTCGCATGTTTCTTGGTCCAGCATTCTCCAATATTCGGGCAAGCGGCCTCTTCACAAACGGTATTGAGTTTATGTTCCCGCATCAACTTGCGGGTTTCTTCAAATCCCTTGCCCATCGGTGCTTTCACGCGAATCCAGTCGGGCTTGCGTTGTCGAGCGGGCTTGCCGGACGGAGCTGGTATCTTGGTAATTTCGTTCATTTCTATCAGATAGCGATGACAGGTGCGCTTGCCAACCGCGATATGGCTGCTAATCCGTATCTCACCTGATTAGATAGTGGGTACGCATGATCATTGAAACACTGACCTCCCCCGTCATTCTGTTCTTCATTCTCGGTTTTTTGGCTGCTGCAATCCGGTCCGATCTCGCCATTCCTGAAGCCTTTGCCAAAGCCATGTCCATTTACCTGATGGCCGCCATCGGGTTGAAGGGCGGTGTGGAGGTTGCATCGACGGGATTTTCGATCGATCTGGCCGCCGCCGCCATTTCCGGCATTTTGCTTGGTTTTACCCTACCTATTCTGGCATTCTTCATGCTCCGGTCGTTCGGCAAGCTGGGAGCAATAGATGCCGGCGCCGTCTCCGCTCATTATGGCTCGGTCAGCGTAGTCACCTTTGTAACCGCCATAGAATTGCTAACGGTGCAGGGTATCAGACCGGATGGCTTCATGGTCGGAGTGATGGCGCTTATGGAGATGCCAGCTATCATTACCGGTTTGTTGCTGGCTCGCGCCTATTCACAGAGACTGAAATCGGACAATTCTTTAGATACTGGTCCGGGCACCAATCTTATGCATGAAGTCCTGACCAATGGCTCTGTTGTGCTGTTGTTGGGCGCCTTCATTATCGGTTTCATTGCCGGTGCAGAGGGATTTGCGCCGATCAAGCCGTTATTTGATGTTGGATTCAAAGGCGTTTTGTGCCTCTTCCTCCTCGATATGGGATTGATCGCAGCACGACGGTTGCTGGAAACCCGCAAGGTCACAATCCGACTGGCAACGTTGGCGATAGTTCTGCCGATTATCAACGGGACAATGGGAACAATTGTCGGAACACTAATTGGGCTCGACCCGGGATCTGCCGCGATATTGGGCGTTTTATGTGCTAGTGCATCCTATATCGCCGTTCCAGCGGCGATGAGGCTGGCACTGCCACAGGCTGATCCGGGGATATATCTGGCCATGTCGCTCGGTATAACCTTTCCATTCAACATCCTGTTCGGTATTTCTCTATTTGCCGCAATCGCGAAATTTCTGGGGTAAGATATGGTCGACACGGTCCAACGCAAACGCATCGAAATTCTGGTGGATACACCGCTGGTCCCTAAGATTATCGGCTATGCCAAGCAGGTTGATATCTCAGGGTGGAGCGTCATTAAAATTGCCTCTGGCGGCGGGCGGGAGGGTCGCTGGCATCATGATGAGATTACCGGTGCAGCCGCCAAGTCGATCATCCTGATGATTGCCAACAAGGAAAAGGCGCAACAGTTGACTGATGCGCTGGCACCGCTACTGGACAGTCATAGCTTGTTATTGACCATCGCAAATGTCGAGGTTGTTCGGGGGGATCGTTTTTAATGCAAGAATTTCATGCGCTACTAGAAGGATATAAGCGTTTTCGGGAAGATTCTTATCCGAAACAGAGAGCGCGCTATGATGCGTTGGCAAAAGAAGGCCAAGCGCCACCAATCATGATCATTTCATGCTGCGACAGCCGGGTTGATCCAGCGACCATTTTTGACACCAGCCCGGGACAGGTTTTTGCGTTGCGCAATGTTGCCAATCTTGTGCCACCCTATGACGATGGTGGCGGATTACATGGCGCATCAGCTGCAATAGAATTCGGTGTTACCGGCCTTAATGTGAAACATATTGTTGTGCTCGGTCATGGTCAATGCGGCGGGATTGGAGCAGCACTAAAGGGCGGAAAACCTGGCCTTCCCGGCGATACTTTCGTCGATGAATGGATGTCAATTATCACCGAAGCACGCGATCAAGTGATTGCCGACGCCCCCGCTAATCCACAGAAGGCACTCGAACTCGGAGCAATCAAACTCAGCATTGAGAATCTGCGTAGCTTTCCGTTCATCGCCGAGCGCGAAAAGCGCGGAGAAATAAAGCTCCACGGTGCCTGGTATGCAATCGGCGAGGCTTCTCTCTTCACTCTTGATGAGGCGACTGGGGCGTTCGAACCAGTCGGATGAGCGATGAACCCGAACAACCCTTTCTTGATGATCTAACGCTCTCTTTAGAAGAAGCGTGGCGGCTGTTAATCATCGGATCGCAGGATCGCAAGTCCCCGCTCCACACGCCGAGCATAGCGACGGTCCGCAATAGTAGTAGTCCCAGCCAGCGTATAATGGTTTTACGCAAAGCCCTGCGCGAGGATCGCACATTACGGTTCAATACCGATGTCCGCGCTTCCAAGGTTGTCGACATCGGAGATGGTGGCCCAGTTTCGGTTCTCGGTTATCACCCGGAGGCCAAGGTGCAGCTGCGCCTGTCCGGTCATGGTCATATTGAACATGACAGTTCTGCCAGCGATGCTGCGTGGAACGAGGCAACGCTCTACGGAAAGCGATGCTATCTGGCTGATCCTGCACCCGGTAGTCTCGTAAAGGCGCCAACCTCCGGTCTTGATCCTACTGTCGAAGGACGTAAGCCTGAGGGGTTCGAGGTCGCTCCAGCCCGCGAAAACTTTGCAATATTAGTGATCGAGATTGACAAGATCGAATGGCTTTATTTGGCACATACCGGCCATCGACGAGCATTGTTCACTTGGGATCCGAACAACAACTCATGGGATGGGCAGTGGCTCGTTCCTTGATCGGCAACCGTAACCGGCCATCCGTGAATTTTTAGGACCAGATTCAAAGAGCCAGAATTTCATCAATGTGAGAAAGCAAGTTTTTCCCCTTGAACACACCCTGCCCCACGTACATCATCGGGTGATGAGCAAATCCCACAACGACAATATCGCCCTGCTAATTGATGCAGATAATGCTAGCCACGCTGGGATTGACCCTGTTTTGACAGCTTTGGCTGAACTTGGCACGGTTAATATCCGCCGTGCATACGGCAATTGGCGCAAACAATCACTCAAGGGCTGGGTCGACATCCTCCACAAATATGGCATCGAACCACAGCAGCAATTTGACATGACCAAAGGCAAGAACGCCACGGACATGAAAATGACAATCGACGCGATGGATCTGCTTTTCCGCGGCAAAATCGGTGGCTTCGGGATTATGAGCAGCGATAGCGACTTCATGCCGCTCGCCATGCGCATCCGTCAGGAAGGCATTGATGTCTATGGCTTTGGCAGCAGCAAGACACCAGAGGCATTCAAACAGGCCTGTAGCCGTTTCATTGATGTTGAGGCCTTGATAAAGGCGGACAAGACCGATGAACCTAAAGCGGCAGACGACGTTTTGGTAAAGCTGCTTATTGATGCCTATCAGGCCAGCAAACGCGATGCGGAGGGCTATGCCAGCCTGTCCGAAGTCGGCAAGATCGCGGGAAATCGCTCCAGCTTTGATGTGCGCAATTACGGTTTCTCAAGGCTATCTGATATGTTCGAGCAGGTTCCGAACTTTCAGAGCAAACGTGATGATAATGGGCAGTTATTTGTAAAACGATTGAGGTGACCGATGAGTTCCTACTAGCGGTATATTGCTATTTCCACCGAACCAGCTTCAACCCCGCTAACATCCCGTTTGCCTCGCGAGCATCTCGAATCTCCGTAAAATCCGGTTTGCCCTGCAGTGCACCCATATTAATCTTCATATCGAGCAGCGCAATCTCGCCCTCTGCTAAGGTCACTTCATGAGAAACCGCTGCCGATTTGCTACCGCTTGACATTTGTGCCGTGATTTCATGAGTACCAGGCTCAACCTCTGCCATCAGAAAATATTTACTGCGGATCTGACTGTTCCATTGATTGCCAATGGTAATGTTCATTCCCTGCTGCCCCGCGACAAAGCCTTTTCGCATGACATATATCCGCGCTTTTCCGGTTGCCGGGATCATTTTCATAGCTTCGCCAGTCTCTTCGGGATCGGCCTTTTCACCAGACTTGTTGCGCAGCAAAATGACCACAACAAAAATGATCAACGGGATCAGCAGCCATGCGAAACCGGAATATTGAAAACCTAAAAAGCCGCCGATGAGAAGAGCGCCAATAAAAATTGCGATATTCTGCGGTGTCATTTTCATTTTCTAAACCCCGGTTTTCAGTTGATTTGCAAATTACACCACCACTTAACGTGTCAATTTTTTGTAAGCCACCCGCGTTGGTCTATCCGCGGCATCGCCCAACCGGCGCCGTTTGTCTTCCTCATAGCTTTCGAAATTGCCTTCAAACCACTCAACATGGCTATCACCTTCAAATGCCAGGATATGCGTTGCAAGCCGATCAAGGAAAAAGCGGTCATGCGAAATGACCACGGCACAGCCGGCAAAGCTTTCCAGAGCATCTTCCAGAGCACGCAGTGTCTCCACGTCCAGATCATTGGTTGGCTCATCGAGCAGCAAAACGTTGCCGCCTTCTTTCAGCATTTTCGCGAGATGGACGCGGTTACGTTCACCGCCCGACAGCTGACCAACTTTCTTTTGCTGGTCTGTCCCTTTGAAGTTGAACGCACCGACATAAGCCCGAGTCTGCACTTCATTTTTGCCGAAGGTGAAGAAATCATGGCCGCCCGATATTTCTTCCCAGATGTTTTTAGATGCATCAAGCGTATCGCGGCTTTGATCGACATAACCGAGTTTCACCGTGTCGCCGAGTTCCAGCGTGCCGCTATCGGGGGTTTCCTGCCCGGTAATGATCCGGAAAAGCGTTGTCTTACCCGCCCCGTTTGCGCCGATAATGCCGACAATACCACCTGGTGGCAGCGAGAACTCAAGATTTTCAAACAACAGCTTGTCGCCATAGGCTTTTGTGAGACCTTTTGCCTCTATCACTTTAGAACCTAGGCGCTCCGGGGTTTGGATGAGAATTTGCGCTTTGCCGACTTGCCGGTTTTCCTGTGCTTCAACCAGATCATCAAAGGCTTTGATACGCGCCTTTGACTTGGTTTGACGCGCCTTTGGAGACTGTCGCATCCATTGCAATTCGTGTTCGATGGCTTTCTGACGGCTTTTATCTTCCCGCTCTTCCTGTGCCATCCGTTTGGCTTTTGCATCCAGCCAGTTAGAATAATTTCCTTCAAACGGAATGCCTTTTCCGCGATCGATTTCGAGTACCCAACCAACGACATTGTCGAGGAAATAGCGGTCATGGGTTACGAGAATGACATTGCCAGCATAGTCAATGAGATGCTTCTCCAACCAGGCCACACTCTCCGCATCAAGATGGTTGGTTGGCTCATCGAGCATCAAAATGTCAGGCTTGTCGAGTAACAGGCGGCAGAGCGCGACACGGCGCTTTTCGCCTCCAGAAAGATCCGTTACAGCGCTATCGCCTGGAGGGCAGCGCAATGCTTCCATGGCTATCTCGAGCTGATTGTCGAGCGTCCAGCCATCCACTGCATCGATTTTTTCCTGCAATGTGCCCATTTCTTCCATCAAGGCATCAAAGTCCGCATCTTCCGGCGGATCGCCCATGATCGTGGAAATCTCGTTGAAACGATCAACCAGATCCGCCACGGGGCGCACGCCGTCCATCACATTCTCTTTGACGGTCTTGCTTTCATCCAGATCGGGTTCCTGCGCAAGATAACCGACGCGGATGCCCTCACCCGCCCAGGCTTCACCTTGGAATTCTTCATCCTGTCCAGCCATGATCTTCATCAGCGTGGATTTACCCGCGCCGTTTTTACCAATGATGGCAATTTTGGTACCGGGCAGAAACTGCAGGTGGATATTGTCGAGAACCGGCTTGGGTGCTCCGGGGAAGGTCTTGCTCAGACCTTTCATGACATAGCTATATTGGACGGCCATCTGGCGGTATCCTTTGACTGTAGTGGGAATAGATTTGCGCACCGCCTAGCGAAATGCATGCGGACTCGCAAGAGAGCATTGGCAAACAGCCTAAGGCAAGTTAGGCAGTCATCCATGACAAAAACAACCTTACTGCTCACTGGCGCTACCGCGCTGCTTTTCTCCAATGCTGTGCTGGCGGAATCTCACGATCCGGCGGCTATTCAGGCTAAGGCGTTGGAGGACAATCTGGCTTATGAAATTACCGAAGGATTGACGACCGAAGTTGGTCCTCGTCAAGCGGGGACCGAAGCGGAAGCGCGAGCACGCGACTGGTCGGTGAAAAAATTGAAGGCGCTCGGATTCCAGAATGTCCGCAATGAACCATTCATGATGCCCACATGGGTTCGCGGTGATGAAACCGCGGAAGTGACTGGCCCCTATCCTCAGAAAATGCACATCACGGCTCTCGGCAACAGCGCAAGTACCGGGGATACCGGAATTGAAGCAGAAATAGCCTATTTCGATTCGCTTGCCGCAATGCAGGCAGTCCCGGATGGCAGTCTTGCCGGTAAGATCGCTTTCGTCACTCATGACATGCATCGTACGCAAGATGGTTCTGGCTATGGCACTTATGGACCGGTGCGCTGGAATGGGCCAACTGTCGCTTCCAAAAAGGGCGCCATAGCCTACGTGATCAAGTCTATCGGTACTGACTATCATCGCAATCCGCACACCGGAAACATGAATTTTGCGGAAGGCGTTAAACCGATTCCGGCAGGCGCTTTGTCGCTACCTGATGCTGATAATCTGGAGCGGATGGTTAAATTGGGCAAACCTGTAACCATGAAATTGGTGATGACCCCGAAAAATATCGGGCAGCAGGAATCGGGCAATGTTATCGCGGAAGTGACCGGACGTGATCCTTCCAAAGGTATGATCCTGGTCGCCTGTCATCTAGATAGCTGGGATTTGGCAACCGGTGCGTTTGACGATGCAGCCGGATGCGGCATTGTTACCGCTGCGGCCAAAAAGATCATGGACCATGGTCAGCCGCTGCGCACAATCCGAATTTTATGGGCTGGAGCAGAAGAAGTCGGCCTTTGGGGTGGCAAAGCCTATGCAAAGGCGCACACCGTTAGCAAACACGCTATTGCGATGGAATCTGATTTCGGCGCAGACAAGGTTTGGCGCGTGGAGTTTAAACTTCCGGAAACGGCCGAAGATGTCCAAAAGCAAATCGCGCAAGCGCTCTTGCCTCTGGGCATTGGTGCATTCGGCCCTCCGGCAACCGGCGGAGCAGATGTGCGTGACATTATAGCCAGCAACAATCTTGCGGTGATCGATCTGCAGCAAGACGGTACCCGTTACTTCGATCTGCATCACACACCGGATGATACGTTGGATAAGATTGACCCAGATCAAGTGCGCCAGAATGTTGCGGCATGGAGCACAGTGCTCTCGATCATTGCCAATAGCGAAACCAGTTTCGCTATGCCGCCAAAGGAATAGCAAATGCGCAAACTGCCCCTTCTTGCTAGTGTCCTTGTTATCCTGACAGCTTGCTCAGAAGGTCCGGTTGAGGAACAAGGCGAAGAGGCTCTTCTGGAGATAGAGAATCAGATTGAGGGCGACGCAAAATCTCTCGAGGAAGCGGCAGATGAAGCAGTGAAGGTCTTGCAATCGGAGATCGAACAAGACCTTGCAGCAGACGGTTTCACGCGCTCGGGCACAGCAGAGCCTGATTCTCAAGCTGCTGAAGAGCGATAATAACACAATCCAGTCAAATTCTTGGAGACAGAGTGTTTCTGGTTAATTCTGGACGACCTATGTTAACCATATCCTGATAGCTGACCTTAGCCCGCTTCGCCTATCTTGACATTATCGGCCAAACCGACGGTGCCAGTTGCAGAGCTTTGCAGACACGCAACAATGGGAGAGCAAGATATGATTTACGGTGATTCATTGCATATTGATGCGCAAGTGAAACAGAGCAATTCATCCAGCGTACCATGTGTGGTCAAGACAATATCAGACACCATAATCAAGATTGAATGCGCGGCGCAGTTGAATCCCGACATCGGATTGACTCTCAAAATACCAAGCATGAACATTTTGACGGCCAATCTGCTCTGGAAGAAAGATGACGAATATGGCTGTCAGATTGATTATACGTTCCACCCTGCCGTTATCAAAAGCATGATGGAACGCCTCGATCGCAAGCGGGCAGTTGCCCACGCTTGCTAGAATATTGGATTAGGACGAACTGTCATACCTTCCTAACGATCCCGACGGCGCTTGGCTTTTCGATCCCTGCGAAAGATCACAAAGGCCGCAATGCATATGCCAATCATAAATGCTATTGCTGCATAGCCAATTATGAGTTTTACGGGCATATCTGATCTCCAAAGCCGCCCCCCTGATGATTATATCTAAAATGGATGTAATCGCGTGTAAATTCGGCCTACCAGCCAAATTAGGGGCGCAGACACAAAGCTTATGCGCTCAGTGTTCATTGTAAATGATATGACCAAGGAATAAAAAACGAGCCACCGGCCTGCCGGACCGGCTCTGTTTTCGAAAAATGGTCGGGGAGACAGGATTCGAACCTGCGACCCCCTGGTCCCAAACCAGGTGCGCTACCAGCCTGCGCCACTCCCCGACGCGCGCCTCCCCTAAGCTGTGATTTAGGGAAAAGCAAAGAGTTTTTACGTCTTTTTCAACCTAACGCAAAAAGAACGCCTTGTCGCCCCGATTTACGAAAGGTTGGTGGGCCCGGAGGGACTCGAACCCCCGACCTAGCCGTTATGAGCGGCCAGCTCTAACCAACTGAGCTACAGGCCCCAGAACAACAGCAACCTAATGATATGCCGCCCTTCGAGGATCGCTCCGATAGCGGAAGCGCAGACGATTTGGCAAGCCGCAAACGAAATAAAAATGGTACGGGAACACGAAGCAGGTCTGGCTATGCTTTTCCTTCATCCAAACCACACGCTTCTGTTAGTTCTTCCAAACTGATCGACGACACTCCGGATTCCAGCAAATGATCTATAATCTCGCGCCACCAGTCATAAAAACGATCCAGATCATCATCTGTCTGCACATAAGGCGTGTGTCCCGTGGATAGAGACGGCGAGTGGAATGAAAATACCAACAGCTTAAGTGCATCATCAAGGGCGATATCTATCGCCTCTTTAGCCTCCCGAGCGGATACGCCTTCGGGGGTCAATGGAATACGCTCCAGCAGTTTGGAATTTGAAAATAGTGCCGCAGCGGTTTTAGACCGGTTAAACCAGGGCGACAGAACATTAGCCTGTTTGCGCAACATTCCCGAAAAAACACTGGTTAGAGGCAGCTCAAGGAGCCGTTGTTGCGGATCAAGCCAAAAGGGTTCTGGGCCAATATGGGCAAAATCTGGGCCCGATTGGCTGCTATAATCAAACCATGCGCGCACGCTGCTATCGGCAGCAAAGCCCAGTCGCGATAATATTTCAATTGTGTTGGGGCCAACGCCATAGCGCCCTGCCCTATATATTATCGGCCGCTTCCCGATCTTGCTTTCGATCGCATCCCGCAATGCGACAATCTTTTTTTCTTCAAGTTCTTTCGGAAGATTTCCTGCATAACTGTTGTAGTTATTTAACTCTTCTTCGAACGGCGGGTTAATCCAGGGATGCAAGTGCACCCCGACAGCAGCTTTTTTTTGCGCTGTCACAGATCTGAGAAATGCTGCTGATTTTTCTTCCTCGACAATCGAGTAGTCAACGAAATAGACCGGTTCGATTCCGTATTTTTCAACAAAAGATTGGAAGCGTTCCAACTTGCCGACCGATATATTGGTGTGCCCGCTGCGTGAAAAAGGGCCTTCCCAATCAAATTCTTCTTCTGTGTCGACAGTGATCAGAAATCGCCGCCCGATATCGGTCGGCCAACGCACTTGGCTGTTTATACCAAAGCTTTGAGAGGCTTGTTTCGCCCTCGCAAACATCACGGCCTCGCTGGTTAAATCAATCCCTACTCAAATCAGGCTATTCAGATTCAGTTTCTCTTATGTTGAGTTCGCTAGTCGCCACCGCTGGAAGGGTCAAGCCAATCTTGTCGTCTGTAATTGACAGGATGCCATTCGCTGATTTTGCCAAATTCCGCACCAGACGTAGAGAAAAACCGAGCCCCAACAGAGGCGCGTCACTGACATCTCCTTCGATGCCTTGCGATGGATCGAGCAACTCATCTTCGGGAACTCCGGCGATTCGCGAGGGCCGGGACAAGCTGAAATAGTTGACTGGCTGCGCACCGATCCGCGTTCGCAGGTCTGCCTTCAATTCCTCACCATTTTCACACGCGATAATCGCAGCTGACAATAGGCGGGCAAAAATTCGCTCCACCGAATCACTGTCCAGTGCAAAAGGGCGGAGAGGTTCCGCTTTGTTGATATGCAAATCAACGGACTTGCTTTCGGTAAGACTTTGCAGTCTTTGCGCCAGACGATCAAGCAGCCACTCTGGCTCTGTAACCCCTGAAAAGCTCTCCATTTGGCCGGCATCGATTTTCGCCGCAATATCCAAATCCTCGAAACCGGTCAGCAGACGCTGTGCCTCATCAGAAATATTGCGCGACAGAGTGCGATATTCAAACGAAGCGGGTCCAAAAAGTTGCTGCTCGATAATTTCACTAAATCCAATGATCGCGTTTAATGGCGTGCGCAGTTCATGGATCAGCTGCTGCAACTGCTCACGGCGTTCCACATCTAGACTGTTGTGCCCCGCATCCTCTGCGGCATTTGGTCGCCGCATGACACCACGATATCCTTTGAACCTACCCGTCTCATCGCCAAAATAGGGGATTGCCGACATCCGCCAGTCCCCTGCAACAATGGGCGCGCCGCACAAACGCATGCGTGCATTCTCAAGAGGCATCCTTTGCCGAAATGCGGCTGCTCCATACGCATCCGGCCCCGGCCCATCGTCAAATGTGGGTTCCGCGATGGTCACTCCGACAATAGCCCCTTTGGGTGGCCCCTCAGCCCAGATTATTGTTCCACTATCGTCGGTTTCAAAATTGATCGCATCTATCGCTTCCACGAAATAGCTGCGATGTTCGATATTCGCAGACGGCAGTGCTTCCGTTGGTCGATTGCGTTGATAGTCTTCGATTTTGGCAACCAAAGAGCTGATTTGAGACGTCTCAGTATTTTCCGCGTCATTCTCTTCTTGTACCGGGTCCTGAGAAACCAGGGTTAATCGATCCAGAACATCTGCGCTTTCGGATGGATTGATACTCAATGCCTCACTGGTCAGAGGGCCCAAATCGGTGCGCGTACGCAGACTATATTGACCGCGTGGCGACAATTGCGGGATCACATCTGTCCATTCTTCATCGGTCAAATCAGCAGCCAGAACAGCTGCATCACAGACCGGATCACTGTCGGCGCAGAGATAGACCAGCAGGGGGGCAGAGCGCAAACGTCCGCCCAAGGCCATAACCGCGGACACACGATCATTTTCTGATACCCGATCATGCAGGTCGCGCAACCGGGTCAATCCGGATTGGACGTCTTCATTAACTAGCCGGCCCGGCTTTTGTGCCATAAGGTCGGCCACTTGCCGCCATTGCAGAGCCGCCGCATTCCCATCGGGAAACGGCCCTTTTAATACAGTCTTCAGGCGATCATCGTAGCGCAAATGGTGTTCCGTCGTAGTCAGTTTGAATGTTTGTTAACAAGTTGATAACGCCAACATCCTGATACCGTAACCCCAGAATATGCCGCGTCACAATGTGGGACAAGTGAGCAAGCATTGCGTGGCGCGCTAATTATATTATAACCAGAATATGATTCGCGAACGGAAATTGCACATACATGACTGACATAAATCTCGATGAAATTGATCTACAGATACTGGAACGCCTTCAGAATGAAGGCCGTATTACAAATGTGGAACTTGCGCAAAGCGTAGGTCTGACCGCTCCGCCGTGTTTGCGGCGCATGCGGGCATTGGAAGATAGTGGAATTATCACTGCATATCATGCGGCGGTAGACCCCGCCAAAATGGGCTTCACCATCACCGTTTTTGCTATGGTCAGCTTGAAAAGTCAGGCAGAATCTGATTTGCAAGCCTTCGAAGAGCATGTTGAACAACTCCCGGAAGTTCGCGAATGCTACATGCTCAATGGCGAAATCGATTTCATGCTGAAAGTTGTAGCGAAAGATCTGCAGGAATTTCAGAGTTTTTTGACAAGTAAGCTTACTTCTGCACCCAATGTTGCGAGCGTCAAAACATCATTGACCATCAGATCGGCCAAGAACCTGCCTGGGGTACCCATTGGCGATTAGTCGTTGTCCAGACCAAAAAAAGGGCGCTCTGGGCGCCCTTTTTCATATCTTTAAAGCAAGCGATTAGCCAGCAGTTGGCGTCGCCGCGGGTGCTGCTCCAGCGGCCTGCTGGTTAATCCAGAGTGCCCAGAAGTCAGCAATGCTTTTGCGCGTTCCGGTCACACTCGAAAAAGCCTGTTTAGCGCCGTCCCAGTTGCTTTGGCCAACATGAGCGATGCCAAGTCCCATTTGCGCGCGCGCTGCATCAACGCCACCCTTTGTTAAGGCTGCCTGATAAAGCGTAGCCGCTTTTCCATAGTCTTCGTAACCCAGCAGAGCATCGGCTGTCGCTAACGCGATCTTTCCGTTCGCAGAGCGATTCGCATCGCGTTCAGATGCCACCAAGCTGGCCTTGTCAGCTACGACTGACCCTCGCGCAGCTGCGAGAGTTTCTTTCACATAGGAGCTGGAAGATGGAACGTCTCCCTTAGCAAGTCCCTCTTCCAATAGAGAAACAACTTCACCAGGTAATCTTCTTGGATCAGCAGCGTCGGCATATTCGAAATAATCGCGCTCACTTTCCATTGCATCCGCTTTGCGCATCAGGCGCATCAGCTCGAGATTTTCTTGGTTAGACAGTTTTGGATTGGCTGAATCGCGATAAACCGACAACGCTGCCCGCCAATTTTCGCCCGTTGGATAGGCTTCGACAAGTTTATAGGTCCACTTGCCTGCTGCTCCATTGACATTGTTCTTCATCGCCATGCCTGCACCGCGGCGATACCAATCTTCAGGGGCCTTGTTGCCTGCTGACTTTTGCGCTTCAAGCGCGCGATCCAGAGCCGAAAGACCCTGTTGAATCTTGTTTTCCTTGAAATAAGCCTCCGCGATCAAGGCGCCGACATTATTCTGACGGTAACCGGCATCATAGGCTTGCTGCAACTTTTGTTGCGCTTCCGCGTAACGTCCCGCTGTGTAGGCGAAGTTACCAGAGAAAAAGAGGAAGGAAGGTTGCTGCTCAGCAGATGTTTTCCCGCTCGCCAGCGAAGCATTAATGCCTTGTTCTTGCAAGCCAGTATCCTTCAGGGTCGAGCCAAGTTGAATCGCCAATTGACCAGCAATAAATTGGTCATCACCGGCAAGCGGCTGTGCCAATAGAGCTTCAACCAACGGTTTGGCAGTCGCTGGAGTTTCGCTGCCCATCGCTTCCTGAATCGCTGCGACCTGTGGTCTAATTTCTTTGCTGATTTCAAGCTTGGGAGCTTTTTCTTTTTTCTTTTTTTTCTGCGCATGCGCCTCTTGCGGCACAGCGGAGATGGCTAGTGTTCCAGCAGCAGCCAGCGCAACAGCCATAGAAAAGTGAGATAGAAAACGCATAAAATTCCTCCGAATAAAACTTTGTTGTTACCGAACCCGTATCGGATTTTCGAATATGGTTGCACCATAAACTGTCTTGGCTTTATTACCAAGTTTCACATGCTTTTATAGTGTGAATCCGCTGAATAGTGGTTGAACGGAGCCATCCATGAACGCGGTTCAGTGCCGATAAATTGTATAAGAATGTAAATTCCCTGAATTATGAGGTTCGTATAACGTGATTGCCATTATCTCCCCTGCCAAATCCCTGGATTTTGACAGCACCCTTCCCACCCATAAATCCACAGAAAATAGATTTCCTGAAGAAACTGCTCGTCTTGCGGGCGCAATCTCGAACCTCTCCAAAAAGAAACTCAAATCGATCATGCCGGTTTCTGATAATCTGATTGATCTAAATCATGGTCGCTATAGCCAGTTTTTTGAGCAACCAGAACGCTCCGCTATTTTTGCCTATAATGGCGATGTCTACAGCGGTTTTGAGGCCCAAAGCCTGAGCACAGAGGGGTTAGACTTTGCACAAAGTCATTTGCGGATTTTGTCCGGACTCTATGGCTTGCTGCGTCCATTTGACCCTATCAGGCCTCATCGACTGGAAATGGGCACGAAATGGGCGCCACGCTACAAAAAACTGACTGATTTCTGGAAAGACAAGATTGCTGCGGAACTAGCGAAAGACCTTGACGAAACCAAAGACCGGGTAATTGTTAATCTTGCGAGCAATGAATATTGGGCAGCAGTAAAGCCGCATACAGAGAAATTGAAGGCACGCATTATAGAGGTCGATTTTCGCAAAGACGGCCCTGACGGACCAAAATTCATCAGCTTTGAAGCCAAGCGCGCTCGCGGCATGATGGCGCGCTATATCTGCGAGAACCACCTACAGGATGCCGAAACGTTGAAAAATTTCGATAGCGACGGTTATCGGTTTGATGCTGAGGCCAGTACCGAGGATAGCCTGCGCTTCGTGCGATCATGACCGACAAGACAGCTGTTGTCATCGGAGCTTCCGGAGGCATCGGCAGGGCTATGGCCGACATGCTGGATCAGGAGGATGAATATGACCATGTCATCCGATTCTCTCGGGGGAGCAATAGCCCGATACCGTTGGATCTGACATCCGAAGGCTCCATTGTATCAGCCGCAAATTGGCTCAACGAGCAGCCGCTAAAACCTTCTATGATCTTTGTCGCCACTGGCCTGCTACACAACCAACAGAAAGGGCCTGAAAAGAGCGTCAAGCAGCTAGATGCCGACTGGCTGCAGGAAAACTATCAAATCAATGCGGTCGGCCCGGCCCTCATTGCCAAACATTTCCTGCCATTAATGCCAAAAGACGAGATTATAAAATTTGCTGCGATTTCAGCGCGTGTTGGCAGTATATCCGATAATCGTTTGGGCGGATGGTATGGTTATCGCGCAGCAAAAGCGGCGCTCAATATGATCATTCGAAACCTTTCAATCGAATGGAAGCGCCAAAATAAACGCAGCATCATTGTTGCCTTGCATCCCGGGACAGTCGACACCGGTCTCAGCAGGCCATTTCAAGGCAATGTCCCCCCCGGAAAACTCTTTGATGCAGAGCGCGCAGCGCTGCAGTTGCTGGACGTTCTTGATGGCTTAAAACCGGTCGACAGTGGCAAGATTTTCGCTTGGGACAACGAAGAAATAAAACCCTGAATTCTGCCGCTGTTTTTTAATGTAAATTTGGCCTGAAAAGCTGGCTTTTCCAAGCGACTTCCCCTAGAAGAATCATCATTGAATTTCCCGCCAGAAAACTCAGAAAAAAGGCCCGTTTGTGAACGAACAAACCACAGCACCAGAACCTTCCGATATTGAACCGATTGATATCGTCGATGAAATGAAATCCAGCTACATGGACTATGCCATGTCGGTGATTGTCAGCCGCGCCCTGCCCGACGTACGGGACGGTTTGAAGCCGGTTCATCGGCGGATCTTATTTGCCTCTCAGGAAGGCGGATTTGTGGCTGGTCGACCTTATCGCAAAAGCGCCAAAATCGTGGGCGACGTAATGGGCAATTACCATCCCCATGGCGATAGCGCGATCTACATGGCGCTTGCACGGATGACGCAAGACTGGTCGATGCGGGTACCTTTGATTGATGGTCAAGGTAATTTCGGTTCAATGGACCCGGATATGCCGGCCTCAATGCGCTATACCGAAGCACGGCTAAACAAGGTTGCCAACAGCCTGCTCAACGATCTCGACAAGGATACGGTTGATTTCTCCGACAATTACGATGGCAGCCGTCAGGAACCCTCCGTCCTGCCAGCTCGCTTCCCTAATCTGCTCGTCAACGGTGCCGGCGGTATTGCGGTTGGCATGGCGACCAATATCCCGCCCCATAACCTGGGAGAGGTGATTAATGCCTGTCTCGCATTTATCGAGAAACCCGGCATAACCGTGGACGAATTGATTGAGATTATTCCCGGACCGGACTTCCCAACAGCACCGCTTATTCTTGGTCAGTCCGGCGCTAGGGCCGCCTACAAGGATGGCCGCGGTTCGATCATGATGCGGGCGCGACATGAGATCGAGGAAGGGCGCGGTGACAAACGCTCGATTGTCCTGACATCAATTCCCTTCCAGGTTGGCAAATCCGCACTTGTCGAGAAGATCGCCGAGGCAGCCAAGGATAAACGGATTGAGGGTGTCTCCGATATTCGCGACGAGTCCAGTCGCGCCGGCGTACGCGTTGTCGTCGATCTCAAACGCGACGCGACAGCTGATGTCGTGCTCAACCAGATCTGGCGTTTCACCCCTGCCCAATCCAGCTTCCCAGCCAATATGCTCGCCATTCGTGGTGGCCGTCCTGAAGTCCTTAATCTGCGCGATATTATTGAGGCGTTCGTCAAATTCCGTGAGGAAGTCATTACCCGGCGGACCAAGTTTGAACTGAATAAAGCCCGTGAACGGGCCCATGTATTGCTCGGCCTTGTGGTCGCGGTGACCAATATGGATGAAGTGGTCCGGATCATTCGAGGATCATCTACGCCAGCGGAAGCACGCGATACCTTGCTTGCTCGGGAATGGCCGATTGCCGAAATCGCCGGCTATATCAAGCTGGTTGAAGCGATTGAGACGGAGGTTGAAGGCGACAGTTACAAGCTTTCTCCTGTCCAAGTGAAAGCAATTCTGGATCTGCGTTTGCAGAAACTGACCGCCCTCGGTCGCGAAGAAATTGGCGATGAGTTAAAAGAGCTTGCTGCAGCAATCGAAGAATATCTCTCAATATTAGCAGATCGCGTAAAACTTTATGCGGTGATGCGCGAAGAGCTGGAAACGGTGCGCGATGAGTTTGCGACTCCACGTGTGAGCGAGATTACCGCGGCCTGGGACGGTCTTGAGGACGAAGATCTGATGGAACGTGCCGAAATGGTCGTTACCGTGACTCATGGCGGCTATATCAAGCGAACACCACTCGATACGTTCCGTGCGCAGCGCCGTGGCGGCAAAGGCCGCGCGGGGATGGCTACAAAGGATGAAGACGCTATCACCGAATTGTTCGTCACATCAACGCACACGCCGGTATTGTTCTTCTCCACTCATGGCAAAGTCTATCGCCTGAAAGTCTGGAAACTGCCTGAAGGTGCGCCCCAGACGAAAGGACGTCCTATGGTCAATCTGTTGCCACTGGCCGACGGTGAGACCATCTCGACCGTATTGCCCTTACCGGAAGACGAAGCGGAATGGGCCAAATTGCACGTTATGTTTGCCACTGCAAAAGGTGGTGTGCGCCGAAACAGTATGGACAGCTTTACCAACGTTCCATCCAACGGCAAATTCGCAATGAAATTTGACGAAGAGAGCGATGATCATCTGATCGGGGTGGAGCTACTCACCGACAATGACGACGTCCTGCTTGCCACCAAAAATGGTAAGGCTATCCGATTTGCTGGCGATGCAGTCCGCTCGTTCCAGAGCCGTACATCTACCGGTGTCCGCGGGATTGCTCTGAAAGACGATGATGAAGTGATATCGCTTTCAGTATTGCGAGGATTTGAAGCGTCCACAGAAGAACGTGATCAATATCTCAAGGCAGCACCATGGAAAGAAAATGAAAATACATCGGAACTCTCGCCTGAACGCCTCGATGCGTTTGCCGAGAACGAGGATTTCATTTTGACGGTTTGTGCCAATGGATATGGCAAACGCTCCAGTGCATTTGAATATCGCCAGTCTGGCCGCGGCGGTCAGGGCATTTTGAACATCGATAATATCAAGCGCAATGGCACGGTCATCGCCAGTTTTGAGGCGAAAAACGAAGAACAGATCATGCTTGTCACCGATCAAGCCAAACTCATCCGTATGAAGGTGGCAGATATGCGGGTAATTGGCCGCAACAGTTCCGGTGTGAAGCTGTTTGATGTCTCACCAGGCGAAACCGTGGTTGGAGCGGCCAAGATCGATGAGGAAGACGATCCGGAAAACGAGGCGGAAGAGCTGGTAGCGGAAGAACTGGACGCCGATGCTCCCCAAGAATCGGTATCGAAATCTGATGCCGGGGATGATCCCGAAACATGACCCCGGGCGCGCCGAACTTTGTAGTAAAGGACGGCGCGCTAAGCTGGCCAGAAATCGCGGGAATGCGGGAACGGATTTATCCACCAGAGCAACTGGTCAACACGCCGATGCATGGAATAGAATGGTCCCATGCACAAAGACGCATTCTGCTTTACATCGACGATGTGGTCAGGGCAGTTGCCGGCATTCATGAACGCGTAGTTTTATGTGATGGCCAAAAAATAGCCGTTGCCGGCGTTGGCGGTGTTATGACCGAACCGGAATTTCAAGGTCAGGGCTTAGGCAAACTGGTCATGCTGCATCTTGTCGATCTGCTGAAAAAAGAAGCCAATTGCGCGTTCAGCCTCTTGTTCTGCGAAGATCATAATGTCGACTTTTACGCCAAAATGGGCTGGCTTCGTTTTGAAGGCGACCTTGTGGTCGAACAGCATGGTCAAACTGGTCCATTTGCATTTCGCAACACCATGGTTCTACCCGTCACTAAACCGGCCCAAGTAACAGGCCATATTGATTTATGCGGTCTGCCATGGTGATGATTCATTACCTGAGCGGGGATTAAGAGGAGGATCATATGTCCATTGCCATAACAGCTTCGGGTCAAGCCTGCGGCGCTGCCGTCACCGGCATTGATTTGACGGAAGACTTGAGTCAGGATCAAGTGGCTGAGATCCGTTCAGCTTGGTTGGAACATCATGTACTCGCTTTTCCCGATCAGCACATGTCTGACGATGATCTGGAGCGCTTTACGCTCTATTTTGGTGGGTTTGGTCATGATCCCTTTTTCGATCCGATCGAAGGGCGCGAACATATCGCAGCGATCCAGCGCAAAGCCAATGAAACATCACCTCTTTTTGCCGAAAATTGGCACAGTGACTGGAGCTTCCAGGAACATCCGCCTGCTGGCACCTGTTTGCGAGCTATAGATATCCCACCAATCGGTGGCGATACGTTGTTTGCCAATCAGCATGCTTCTCTCGATGCTATGCCTTCCGAAATGCGCGCGAAACTGGAGGGAAAAATTGCAATCCACAGCGCCCAACTAGCTTATGCGCCTGACGGTACTTATGGCGACAAGGATGAAGAGCGCAGCATGGCCATTCGTCCCGACGAATCCGCACGCGCGACCCAGCTTCATCCTCTTGTCCGAAATCATCCTGAAACGCACAGGCCCGGACTGTTCAGTTGCCTGGGATATATTATCGGCTTTGAAGGCATGACCCAACAAGAAGCCCTGCCCCTTTTGACAGAGCTTTATGCCTGGCAAAGCAGGGATGAGTTTGTCTACCGCCACAAATGGGAACCCGACATGCTTTTGATGTGGGACAATCGCTCAGTTCTGCATTGCGCAACGGGCGGCTATGAAGGACATGACAGGCTGCTTCATCGCACCACCATATCCGCTTTTGGCCATTAAGGATTGGGCACATGCATCTCTTTGCGCAATGTCCGAACGACACCGGTGACGATTAAAAACTGACCGATATAATAGAGTGGCCATATCGTCCAGGATGGTATGAGAGACTCCTGCAGAAAACCCATTTCCGCAAAGATGAACAGATCAGAGACCACAAACATCAGTGCGCCGATACCAACCCGATAACGCGGAAAGCTGCTCGTCCAGGCCATAGCCGCCATGACCGCCAAGAATAGGCTGTAGAGCGCCAACCCCAACGCTTCACTCCGGTCAAATGGCAATGACCAAGCAATGAACATCGTTATGGGTACGAGCAGTATCGCGAACAGCTTCTGACTGAATGCTGTAGATTCGCGCCGATGTCGTGAATAGAGCCAGATCGCGATGCAATGGCCAATCATAAAGGCCCCTGCCCCCGCCATGAGGTCAATCTCGATCAGCATGTCACCAAACGCCCCAAAGGCCATGACACCGGCAATCAGCTTTCCTTCAAAATTATGTGCCCGTCTGAACGCATAGACCGCCAGGAAACCAACAGCGGCGCCCTTCCAGAACATCAGATACATTCCCGGAAAATTGCTGTCCTTCACAAAAAAATAGCTGATCCCAAACAACAGGCTGAGCAGCAAATAAGGCCGGGACTCGATGATCGCGCGTTTCATATTTAACGCCTATCACGCTCTCTTGCTCTCTGCCAGATTGACTTTTGCGCCAGCCCGCAACACAGAGACGCCATGACACAGGTACATATCATAGGTGGCGGCCTCGCCGGTTCAGAAGCAGCATGGCAGTTGGCGCAGGCCGGCATAAAGGTGCGTCTGTCCGAAATGCGAGGATCCGGCGACATGACGCCGGCGCATCAGACCGATGGTCTGGCGGAATTGGTCTGCTCGAACAGTTTCCGCTCAGATGATGCAGAGAAAAATGCGGTTGGGCTGCTCCATGCAGAAATGCGCGATCTTGATTCGATCATCATGGGCGAAGGTGACAAGCATAGGCTTCCTGCTGGTTCGGCACTGGCTGTCGACCGTGATCATTTTTCTGATGGCGTCACCAAGGTGCTCAGCGAGCATCCGAACATCGAGATTGTCCGCGAACGGATCGATCAGCTGCCTGAGGATGGCCTGACGATTGTGGCTACCGGTCCGCTGACCGCCATGGCGCTCGCGCAGAGCATTGGCGCGGCAACGGGTGAAGACTCGCTCGCTTTCTTCGACGCCATCGCTCCGATCGTCTATAAGGATAGCATCAACATGGACATTGCGTGGATGCAATCGCGCTGGGATAAGGTCGGCCCCGAAGGTGATGGCAAGGATTATATCAATTGCCCGATGGACCGCGATCAGTATGAAGCCTTCATTCAAGGATTGCTTGATGGAGAAAAAACCGACTTCAAGGAATGGGAAAAGAATACGCCCTATTTTGAAGGTTGTATGCCGATTGAAGTCATGGCGTCACGCGGACCAGAAACTCTAAGATTTGGACCTATGAAACCGGTTGGATTGACCAATGCGCATACGAGTGAAAGCGCTTATGCCGTGGTACAACTGCGCCAGGACAATGCGCTCGGAACGCTTTGGAATATGGTCGGGTTTCAGACAAAACTAAAATATGGTGCGCAGGCTGAGCTGCTTCGCTCGATCCCTGGACTGGAAAATGCTGAGTTCGCGCGCATGGGCGGTCTGCATCGCAATACGTTCATTAATGCACCCAAACTCCTGGACAAGGAGATGCGTTTGCGAAATGCACCGCATATCCGTTTTGCAGGTCAGATAACCGGCTGTGAAGGCTATGTCGAAAGCGCTGCAGTTGGTTTGATGGTTGGTCGTATGGCAGCCGCAGAAATTAAGGGAGAACCTTTCCCCTATCCTCCTCAAACTACAGCTTTTGGCGCACTGCTATCGCACATAACGGGCGGTGCGGACGCGCAGGACTATCAACCGATGAATGTCAATTTCGGCCTATTTCCTCCGTTTGAGCAAAGAGTGAAGAAGAAAGAGCGAAAAGAAGCCTATACCACTCGGGCGCGGAAAGATTTTGCAGATTGGCAGCAATTGTCAGTCGGAGAACCTGAGGCGGCTTGAGCTTTTTCAGCATTTGCAGCGCGCAATATTCCGCTTTGGCCGTGTGGTTCTGAATTCCATTCTGGTAAGCGCACCATTGCCATCCTTATCCGCTCCAGTGAAGCGGTCACCAGTAACGGCCGCCCATTCCTCGAACGTCAGCAGATTATTGTCGTCTTTGTCCAGCGCCTTGAACGCTTTGGTTCGACTACTCATGAGTTCGAGCCGGGTGATTATCTCATCGCGATTGCGATCATAGCGATTGAAACGGCGTTCTTCTCGCGATGCTTTGTAAGCTTTAGGCGGGGTCGGCGGTGGCGGACCAACTGCCGGAGCACTATCATTAGCTTCCGGCAAGCCTAATTGCTCGACCGGTTCTGGCGGCGGTGGGGCATCAGGTATCGTTACCTCTTGCCCGTTAACACCAATCCACAAGAACAGACCAGCTATTATCATAAACATCATGCTGCCAGCTCCGGCGACATAGCGTTTCATAGGTCACCGGCTCCTTTTCGCTGTCCAGACTGGTGTTAACAGCCGGTTACGCCATGCCAAATGATCATACTTGCGACCTTGGGCCGATATAGGTCGGCTGTTAACCTGCCTGTTTTTACATCCCGCTGCGCCAAATTACAGAAAATTGAGAGAGGCCGTCCGCTTCTGTCAAACCGGACGGACGATACCGCGTTAAAGAGCCTATTACATCGCGAGAATGCCTCCTCTCTCATCAGCTTGTCTGTACAGTGTCGGGCAAAATCCCATAGGGCCCAGGCTTGGGCCGCCATCTTCTGATCCTCGGTTAATTCTCGATCAGCTCCAAGCACAAAGCGAAATACACCTTCCCCGCGCTTCGTAGCATATTGATCAAATTGCCGGTCATCCCAAGGAAAGTCATCGAGTAACATGGCCCAACCTTCAACGAGATCCAGTAAAGGCTCCAGATCGTCTCCGTGCTGTTCAACCGCGTTGATCAAAGCAACAAGCGGTTCTCCTGCGGGACGATCGGCGATGGGCTTGGTTAAAATATCCCGCCACCAGGTTAACCGCATTTGTCCAATTAATGTTTCAGAGGTTGATCGGATAACCTCCGCTAATCTCGAATCCAGTAAGAATATAAGCGTGTAACGAGAGCGATCTGCAGCCTTTGCATAGGCAAGAACCAGGCGGTGCAAGGGGCTCAGTTGTAAAAACGCGTCACTCATGACGATGCCGATGCCAGTTTTCAGGGCGAAATCAAGGTAAAGATCGTTTTAACCAAAGCCATTGGTCCGCCGCTAACCCTTTTCTCCCTATCAGACACGCTGAATTGAAATCCACCTGCGTGAATGTTTTGCGCACAGATCAGAGGCCAGGGGCATGGTTGACAAGAACGAGATAAAATCGCGGACGTCCTTTTTGCAAAGATTGCGCTCGGATACTGCTGGTAATACCATCGCAATGATGGGAGCAGCCTTGCTGCCATTGGCCGCCATGATCGGTGGCGGTGTTGATGCAAGCCGCAGCTACATGGTAAAAGCGCGTTTGCAACAAGCCTGTGATGCCGGTGTGCTTGCTGGACGAAAAGCCGTTGGCGACGGTGTATTCGACCAACAAGCTAATGACCGGGCGATAGCCTTGTTCAACGCCAACTTCCCGGCCAATTATCAGAGTAGTAAGAATACCTCATTTGTTGCCTCTTCTCCAAATGCAGGTGGCTTGGTCGAAGGTGTCGCTTCAACAGAACTCCCAACCGTCATCATGCGGGTATTCGGCTATGACAGTGTTAGCCTTTCTGCAGAATGCAACGCGTTGCTCACCATCAGTAACGCCGATGTGACGATGGTTCTCGATACCACCGGATCAATGGGATGGGATATCAGTGACGGCAACGGTAACACCATCTCTCGAATCACTGCCCTTCGTGGAGCAATGACTAATTTCTACGATATATTGGATACAGCATCAGCCAGTTCTCAGGCACGGATTCGTTATGGTCTAATGCCTTATTCCATGACAGTTAATGTCGGCCGACTACTTCTGGCGAATAGCACGGGGCCGGACATGCTGATTGGGCAATCCGCCGGCGACACAGTTGCTTACCAATCCCGTCGTGCAGTTTATGAAATTACATCTGTGACAGGACCGGTTTCTGAAACATTGATGCATACAGACGGGACTCCTGCCTATCTTACTGATGGCAACTGTACCAACTATGGCAACAACAACTCGTTGGAATATTGGTCGGTTGTATTTCCGAATGCCTATCGACACAATTTGACCGCTTCGCCTTCTGGCAACCCAGTTGTCGATGGTGATACCACGACTAGCTATCAGCGCACCGGTTGGTCGGGAGGATATCAGTTTGGTGATGGGACACGAATTTTGCAATGCACGCGCAGCGTGACGACTACCACCTCGACCGAAACCTATGATGGTACTCTTCCAGGTGCTACGTTCAAGCGTTGGGAATGGGGCCAATATAACTGGCCGGTTGCCGACTATGTTGATTCGATTGATGCGGGTACCGATGTTGCCCTTCCATCAAACACTGTGGACAGTACAACCCGTGCAGGTTGGGATGGCTGCATTGAAGAGCGTGAAACAGTTGCTTCCAGCTCGATTACTTATGATGGTGCTACGGGTAACATTACACCTACCGGAGCGTCTGATCTCAACATCGATCTAGCACCGAGCGACAACGCTTCACGCTGGCGTCCTTATTGGCCGGAAGTCAGCTATCGTCGAAACAATACCAACACGACCGGAGATGCTTGCCCGCGACCAGCCCAGTTGTTGAGCACGATGACGCGAGCAGAATTTGTGACCTACGCCAATAATCTCGACACCGATGGCAACACCTATCATGACGTCGGTCTATTATGGGGCGCACGGATCAGTTCTGAAGATGGTATATTTCAAACTTCGGTCACTGAAGCTGCGCCGAATAACGGCTTTGTAAGTCGCCATCTGATCTTCATGACCGATGGCTCGATGCAGCCTACTTCAACGGGCTATAGTATCTACGGGTTGGAAGAAGAAGACGACCGGGTTCGGCCTGGCGGAACCGGGAGTTTGACCGACCGGCACAATGAACGCATGCGCGCTCTCTGCAGTGCCATTAAGGCAAAAGGAATTCGGTTATGGGTCGTGGCATTTTCCACCGCGCTAACCACCGATCTGCAAAACTGCTCGAGCCCGAACAGCGCCTTTGTTTCAACAAACGCTGCTGAGCTCAACCAGAACTTTGCCGAGATTGCGGCTTCCATTGCTGACTTGAGGTTGACCGAATGACCTACAGATTATCAAAACTACCTGCGGGCATCCGTGACGATGAAGAAGGCGGAACCTTGGTTGAGTTTGCGGTTATTGCACCCGTGTTCTTCATGCTGCTGATGGGCATTTTCGATTTTGGACACACGATCTACATTCGATCCGTACTCAATGGTGCCGTGCAAGATGCTGCCAGAGACTCCGCGCTCGAGAATGCGGCTGTCGCTGGTAACACCGATGTCATTGACAACAAGGTTCGAACCGCGGTTCAAAACCTGTCCAAAGGGATAAAGGACAATGACATAAAAATAGAACGCGTCAGCTATTTCAGTTTTGACGACGTCAATCGGCCTGAAGCCTTTACCGATAGTGACGGTGACTCGATCTGCAACAATAACGAAGTCTTTGAAGACGAGAATGCCAACGGTGTTTGGGACGCTGATATTGGAGAAGACGGTCTTGGCGGCGCACGTGACGTTGTCGTGTACAATTTGGAAGTGACCTACGATCGAGTGTTTCCACTTTATCGAATGCTGGGCCGTTCTCAGAGCGTGACGCTTTCTTCGTCTACTGTTCTCCAGAATCAGCCCTATGCGCAGCAAGCAGATCAAAACGCAATCACACCTGGCAATTGCACGTAAGGATAAACAGCCATGGAAAATGTAAAAATGCCGGTGCAGAAGAAACAAGGCCCTTTGGGTATTTTGAAGCGCTTAAAGCGCGACAAAAGCGGTCTCGCCTTGACCGAATTCGCATTCAGCCTTCCGATATTCATGGGTATTGGTTTCTTCGGACTAGAGATTTCCAATCTGGCGATTACCAACATGCACTTGAGCCAGGCCGCCCTGAACTTGGCTGATAATGCTTCAAGGCTTGGCCAGACTAACAGCGGAATCGTTGCGCCAACAATCACAGAATCAGACGTTGTCCGATCCTTTCGCGGAACCGGATTACAGACCGGCAATATTGACCTGCTATCTCGTGGTCGTGTCACCCTATCCAGTCTAGAACTTGATGGGAATAACAACCAACTGATACGTTGGCAGCGCTGCAAGGGCAATCGCAATGCAACGTCGGCTTATGGCGTAGAAGGCCAAAATGGAACGTCTGAACCCACATTTACCAGCATGGGGAAAACGGGTTCAGAAGTCTCGGCAACTTTCGGAACAGCGATCATGTTCGTCGAACTGGAATATGAGTTTGAAGGTCTTTTCGGAGATCTTTTCCTTGAGCCAAGAGTGATCCGTCAGGAAGCAGCCTTCAACATTCGTGACGATCGCAATCTGCTAGCCGGTTTAGCCGATGATGGTGGTTCGAAAGCCTTATGTACTACGTTTGACAACACATTTTAGCTATCGGTAACACACTTTTTTGACTGCGGTAATGATGCGATCAGTGTCAATGAGCGCCGCTTTTTCCAGATTCGCGGCATAGGGCAACGGCACATCTTCGTTGGTCACACGCATGACCGGCGCATCAAGATCATCAAAGCCTTGTTCCATGCACAGCGCGATGATTTCGCTTGCTATCGAACAGGTCGGCCATCCTTCTTCAGCAACCACCAGGCGGTTCGTTTTCGCCAGGCTTTTCAGCACGGTCTCGGTATCAAGAGGCCGTAATGTGCGTAAGTCTATAACTTCTGCATCAACCCCTTCATCCGCAAGTGCATCCGCTGCTTCCAGAGCAAGGCCAACGCCGATGGAATAGCTTATAATCGTAACATCCGTACCTTCCCGCACGATCCGCGCCTTGCCGATTGGCAACACGTAATCATCAACCTCGGGTATCTCGAAGGACCGGCCATAAAGCAGTTCATTCTCCAGAAACACAACCGGATCAGGGCAACGGATTGCGGCTTTCATCAAACCTTTTGCATCTGCTGCATCATAAGGGGCAATCACTATAAGCCCGGGAACGCTGGCATACCATGGTCCGTAATTCTGGCTATGTTGTGCACCGACGCGCGATGCAGCTCCATTGGGACCACGAAAAACAATCGGACAGCGCATCTGGCCGCCGGACATGTAGTTGGTCTTCGCTGCAGAATTAATGATATGGTCAATCGCTTGCATCGCGAAATTGAAGGTCATGAACTCCACAATTGGTTTCAATCCGCCCATAGCAGCACCGGCACCGATGCCAGCGAAACCATGTTCGGTAATCGGCGTGTCGATCACTCGCTTACCACCGAACTCATCAAGGAGGCCCTGCGTTACCTTGTAGGCACCTTGATACTCGGCGACTTCCTCGCCCATGACAAATACAGAATCATCCGTGCGCATCTCTTCCGCCATCGCATCTCGCAAGGCTTCACGCACGGTTATTGCAGTCATTGGTGTGCCTTCGGGAATCGCCGGATCGCTCGCTCGAGATACCGAAGAAGGCTTCGTCACTTCGGACGCCATCTCTGCCGCAGGTTCAGGAGCGCTTTCAACTGGAGCTTCGGGTGTTGAAGCCGGCGTTGGCGCAGCACTTTCCTCTTCGTCCTCGCCAATCATTTCGGCAATAACGGCTCCGACAGCAACTTCATCAGTACCCTCTGCAACGAGAATTTTTGAGATCACCCCTTCGTCCACCGCTTCAAATTCCATTGTAGCTTTGTCCGTTTCAATCTCTGCCAGAATATCGCCAGAGCTTACCTCATCGCCTTCTTTGACAAACCATTTGGCCAGGGTGCCCTCTTCCATTGTCGGTGACAGCGCGGGCATTTTCAACTCGATCGCCATCAATATTGCTCCACCAATACGTCGGTATAAAGTTCAGAAGGTTCCGGCTCCGGCGATTCCTCGGCAAAGTCTGCCGCCTCCAAAACCGTTTTGCGTACCTTCTTGTCCAGCGCCTTCAAATCTTCTTCTTTGACGCCCTGTTTTAAAAGCATGGCTTTCAGTCGTTCAATCGGATCGGATTTTTCGCGCACATCTTGCACTTCATCCCGGCTGCGATATTTTGCTGGATCGGACATCGAGTGACCACGATAGCGATAGGTTTTCAGTTCCATCAAAACTGGCCCTTTGCCTCCGCGCACATATTTCAAAGCTTCTTCTACAGCCCCTCGCACCGCAAGAACATCCATGCCGTCAACTTGAACGCCAGGAATACGAAAACTCTCTCCACGCCGATACAATTGATCTTCAGATGACGAACGATTGACACTGGTACCCATTGCATATTGATTGTTTTCAATGACGAAAATGACTGGCAGTTTCCACAACTCTGCCATGTTAAAACTCTCGTAAACCTGCCCCTGATTGGAAGCGCCGTCGCCGAAATAGGCCAAGCAAACACCGCCATCTTCCTTATATTTATGTCCGAAAGCTAAGCCAGTTCCCAATGAAACTTGCGCTCCAACAATACCATGACCGCCGTAGAAACCATGTTCGACCGAGAACATGTGCATCGAGCCGCCCTTACCTTTTGAAATGCCGGATGCCCGTCCCGTCAATTCCGCCATAACGATATTGGGATCGATGCCGCAGGCGAGCATATGACCATGGTCACGATAGCCGGTTATGACGCTATCCTTACCCGGCTCAATCGCTGATTGCAGTCCGGTAACAACAGCTTCCTGCCCAATATATAGATGGCAAAAACCACCAATCAGACCAAGTCCATAAAGCTGGCCCGCCTTTTCCTCGAAGCGGCGGATGAGCAGCATTTGCTCATAAAATTCCATCAACTCCGCTTTGCTCGCCTTGTAAATCGGAGTTTTCAGAACAGGCAGGCGACTTGCGGGTTTTGCCGCAGTCTTTTTGGGAGTTGTTTTGGTAGCCCCCTTCGCCGGAATCTTTGATTTTGATGAGGCTTTCTGGGGAGTTTTTGCCACGCTTGCAGTTTCCTGTCTTTTTAGTTTTGCAGCACCATAAACAGATAGGGCGAATTTCCCAAGCCCTATACGCTGGAAAAGATACAAAATTTTAGATTGGGAAAGTGAGCCTATTTTAGCGGAACAACAATCTCGTCGGGATGCGCAACATTCAACTCTTTGCGGATCAGTTCGCCGGTTAAGTCTGGATCTGCACCCGCAGGATCAAGCAGCTTCACGCGGTTCTTCAACGCGTCACGATCAGCCTCAAGAGAAGCAAGTTGTGTCCCACGTTCATCAAGCGCAGTGCGATATTCACCCCACGCCAAAATTCCGGTTGGACCAAGGATCGCATAGCCCGCAATGGCAAGCAGAGTCAGCAGTGCAAAGCCTGGCCCTAACGCCGCTTTGATCAAACCACCGATTTTCTCTTTATGTGCCATATTCACTCTTGAATCAGAATAATGATTCGCTGGCAAGCGCATTAACACTTTAATTGCGATTTATTCAGTTTCCGCAGCCGAAACGCCCCCTGGCCGCGATCGCATCAGGAGAAAATCGAACGTCCAGCATAATGGGCGACTGTGTCCAGCTCTTCTTCGATCCGGATCAACTGATTATATTTGGCCAGACGGTCTGATCGTGCGAGACTACCCGTTTTGATCTGACCGCAATTTGTCGCGACGGCCAAATCAGCGATTGTGGCATCCTCAGTTTCACCCGAGCGATGCGACATGACGGCGGTATAGGATGCGTTATGCGCCATGCGAACGGCCTCAAGTGTTTCGGACAGCGTACCAATCTGATTCACCTTCACCAGCAAGCTGTTGGCAAGCCCGTCTTTGATACCCTGCGACAATCGCGCTGGATTGGTGACAAAAAGGTCATCGCCAACCAGTTGAACAGTATCACCCACCGCATCGGTCAATAGCTTCCAGCCTTCAAAGTCATCTTCCGCCATGCCGTCTTCAACGGACTTGATCGGATAGTCCTTGCAGAGTTCAGCCAGATAACTGGACATTTCGGCCGGTGACAAAATCTTGTTCTCACCCGAAATATGATATTGACCATCCTTGAAAAACTCGGTCGCAGCACAATCAAGCGCCAATACAACCTCGTCGCCTGCCTTGAACCCTGCTTTCTCAATTGACGCCATGACGAAATCAAGCGCATCGCGAGTAGATCCGAGATTAGGCGCGAAACCACCTTCATCCCCGACAGCAGTAGCCAGACCTTTTTCTGACAGTCCGGCTTTCAGTGTATGAAAAATCTCAGCACCCCACCGCACCGCTTCTGCTATGCTGCCAGCGCCTACCGGCATGACCATGAATTCCTGAAAATCGATCGGATTGTCCGCATGCTCCCCGCCGTTGATGATATTCATCATCGGTACTGGCAAAACCCGGGCAGAAACACCGCCAACATAGCGATAAAGCGGAAGACCGCGCGCATCGGCAGCGGCCTTCGCCGCAGCAAGACTGACACCCAATATCGCATTAGCGCCCAGACGGCTCTTATTCTCCGTGCCATCCAGAGCGATCATCGCAGCATCAAGTTCTTCCTGATCTTCCGCATCTAGTCCCAGCAGTGCTTCACTAATCGGCCCATTTACCGCTTCAATGGCCTTGAGCACGCCTTTGCCGAGATATTTGCTTTTGTCACCGTCACGCAGTTCGACAGCTTCGTAAGCGCCCGTCGATGCTCCTGACGGCACTGCAGCGCGCCCGAAACTGCCGTCCTCGAGCAAAATATCGACTTCAACAGTCGGATTGCCTCTACTGTCCAAAATCTGGCGAGCGTGAAGATCTAAAATTGCGGTCATTTTCGGGAAGACTCCTGCGGAAGATTGCGTATCGCAAAGCCCTTATCGTCATGATAGGCTCGTGGCAATTGCCAGCTTTATTGATCATGATCAGATTACAGTAATTTACCCTTGAATCATAAGGATTAGACACCATTTAGGCTTTGGGAAAAAACCGATCGGTAGCATTATCGATTACATTGTAACGGCAAGGTTTTTGAGGAAGGAATTTGAATATGGCCGCCGATCAGGAAAAGAAACCAGCAGCGCGCAAGACAACAGCTAAAAAACCGGCTGCAAAAAAGCCCGCGGCTAAAAAAACGGCAACCAAACGCACTGCAGCGAAAAAATCCACGCCTGCCAAAGGGGTTAACGTCAAAAAATCAAGATCAGCAAAACCATCAGCCCCGCTTAAAGCCGGAGCAACACGCGCTGGATCTTCAAAATCGACCTCAAATGTAACCGGTGATTTGAAAGATCGTGCAATTGATAAAGCGCGCTCCACCGCGAACGACGGCAAAGCCAAAGCCGGCGAAGCCATCGGTACTTTGAGCGAGATGATCGAGAACAGCGCAAAGACAATCGACGAAAATGTCGGTGAGAAATATGGTGATTATGCACGCTCGACAGCGGATGCTGTCTCTTCTTTTGCTGAGAAAATCAACTCCAAGGATGTCGACGAAATGGTTGAAGACGCCCGGAGCTTTGTCCGCAAGCGCCCTGCTGTTGCTATCGGCGCCGCTGCAGTCGTTGGCCTGCTTGTTTCCCGACTGATCAAGTCAGGGATGGATGATCGCAGCTAGAGCGTGTATCACCAATCTCAACCAGATCGCGATGGGTGATAATGTTGGACAATAAGACTGCAGCTTTGGAAGATCAGCCGTCTCCTGCTGAAAGTGACGAGGCAAAAGGCAATGCATCGGCATCCAGTTCCGACGACAAGCCGCTAAAACTGCAGGTCTCTGACCTGGTCGATGACGTTCGCAAACTCGCAGAAGCGGAACTTGAATATTATCGCGTCAAGCTGTCGGTCAACATGGCGGCGACAAAGACTGTATTGGTCTTGTTCAGTGTCGCCATCATATTGGGGGTTACCACCATGGTTGCTCTCATATTGGGAATATTATTGATATTAACCCACTATTGGGGCCCCATCGCGGCAACGGGACTGTTGACCGGAGGCGCATTGCTTCTCACAACAGTCCTAATGAGTATGGCAATTAAACGGGCGCGCAAATTACCTTTGGACGAGAATGATCAATGACACAGAAAAACGACGATATCTTCAAGTTGCGCAACCTTGCGATTGAAAAAAAGGAAGCAATGGAGAATGTTAAGGAAGACATTTCCGAGACAAAAGAACGGCTGAAACCGGCAAATCTGATCCAAGAAGCCAAAGACAAGGCCCTGGATCGCGTCCAAAAAACTGGTGAAACTGCATTACAAGGGGTGAAAGACAATCCCGGAAAGGTCGCAACTGTGGCGGCAGCAGCTACTTTACTGGCGCTGCGCAAACCGCTGGCCAACTATTTCACCAATCGTAAGGCCGCAAATGACGGCTCCGATAGCCTAGATTCCGAGGAGTAAGTAATGAGCAATTTGTCCGATAATATTGAAAAAGCACGGGCTGCTTCCCGGAAACGACTGTCAGATGCAAAGGAAATTGCGGGCGAAGGCACTGGAATCGCGCTGGAAAAAATGTCGGAGAGCAAGCAGCGCGCCGCAGCCCTCTTGGGCGATGGCAAGGCAAAAGCCGCAGAAGGCGTTGCTGCAACCAAGCAGATTGCAAAAACGGCCGCAAACAAATCAGAAGAAACCATAACCAAAAGCCCGCTTGCCGTGGTGGCTGGTGGATTGGCACTCGGGGCCCTGGTTGGCGCTTTGCTACCGAAGAGCAAGGCTGAAACCAAATATGTCGGCGGTGCAGGCAAAAAAATCAACGAAACCGCCAAAAAGGCTTATGGGGCCGCCAAAGAGGCTGGCCAAGAACAGATTGAAAATCTGGGCCTCAGCAAAGACAGTGTTCAGGACCAGATCAAAGATCTGCTTGGCAAAGCTACCGAAGCTGCTAAGAGCGCCGCCGAAGCCGCTACCGAAGCGGTAAAATCGGAAAAAACTGACAAATAGAAAATGGGGCACATATGAGTGAACGCAGCAAAATTCATCTGGTGATGGGCGGACGGGTCAAGGACCCTCGCGGACTAGATTACGAGAATCTCGATCAGGTTGATCTTGTCGGCGTTTATCCCAATTACGAGGAAGCTGAAGACGTCTGGCGCTCCAATGCACAGCGTACCGTGGACGATGCCGAGATGAAATATGTTATCGTGCACCTTCACAAATTGCTCGAACCGGAATTGCCGCCTGAAGATTAAGCGTTTTTAAAGCGCCATTGCAGCAAAGGTCGCGTCAGGACCAGCCCAGCAACAAAGCCGCCAATATGAGCAAAAATCGCGATGCCGTTCAGGCTACCGCGCGTGGCAATACCGATCATCAACTGGATTCCGATCCAGGCGAGCGTGAGCCACGCGATCCTGACAATATGTCCAGGAAACGGCCCCACCGGCTTGACCTCATTCCGCGCAAATAACAACGCATAGGCACCCAGAATCGCTGATATTGCGCCGCTGGCGCCGACAACAGGGATGACCGAGTCTCCATTGAAGGCAAATTCCGCTAGTGAAGCAGCATAAGCACCGACTACATAAAGAAAGGCCATCAATTGCGACCCCAGGGCCTGTTCCACAAAACGCCCGCAAAACAGAAGCATCAACATATTGAACGCAATATGCATCAGGCCGCCATGCAAGAAAGCCGATGACATCGGCGTCAGCCATGCTGGCACCATCCCGCTGATGCTTTCGAACTCCGGCAGTCCCTCGCCCAGTCTTATCGGGAAAAACCCGCCACGCAGGACCGCTTCATCCTGCCAACCGGAAATCCAAAGCAACAGAAATATCACGACATTGGCGATCACTAGTCCGTTGGTTAGTTTTCCGTTCGGCAGGTTCATATCAAATCAGATAAACTCAATTTTCTCGAGCAGATAATATTTGTCCCCCGCAGGTACGGTGACCTCGATTTCATCACCGATGCTGCGACCGATGAAAGCGCGTCCGATCGGGCTGTTATAGCTAATTTTACCCACTTTGGCGTCGGCTTCTGCTTGTCCAACCAGTTGGTATTTAACGGGTTTATCATCTTCATCGAGCAAGGTAAGCGTTGCCCCAAATACGGCTTTATCACCCGATAAGGTCGTTGGATCAATAACCTGAGCGCGGCTCAACTTATCTTCAATGTCGGCAATTGTTGCTTCGACCTGGCCCTGACGCTCTTTCGCAGCATGATATTCGGCATTTTCCGAAAGATCACCATGGGCGCGGGCTTCTTCAATCGCATCGACAATGCGGGGCCGCTCTTCCTTGAGCGCCTTCAGCTCGGCTTCCAGTTTGGCGTGGCCTTCAGCCAGCATCGGTACTTTTTCTACAGCCATTTTTGGCCTTTCTTCCTTCTATTCGCCTTGGTTTTCAGGACCATTGCGTCAAAAATAGTTTCCCGGCGCCCCTCCCTGTGAAGGCTCGCCCGCAGTGTGACAGATTGTCGGGAATTAAGTCTGCGAAGACTTATAATAAGACTGAAGCGCGCGAACTTCAAGAGTCTCATCGCGCATGGCCGATATTGCCTCCATTGCCGCGACACTGGCTGTCGCCGTTGTATAGTATGGAATCTTGCCGTTAAGTGCCCCTGCCCGGATGGATTTGGAGTCTTTCAAGGACTGCCAGCCTTCGGTTGTATTGAAAATCAGGTCTACGTCGCCATCAATAATCCGGTCGACAATATGCGGCCGCCCCTCAGCGACCTTGTTGACCTTCTCAACCGCGATGCCCTTGTCGGCCAGATAATCAGCCGTTCCGCTAGTTGCGATAATTTTGAAACCCAGTTTTTCAGCCAATCGCGCGGCGGGCTCGATCACTTTTTTGTCCGTCTCTTTCACGGAAACAAACAGCGTTCCTCCATCTGGTAAATGATTATTCGCGCCCAGCTGCGCCTTGCCGAAGGCAATCGCAAAACTGTTATCAATACCCATGACTTCGCCCGTAGATTTCATTTCTGGTGATAAAACCGGGTCAATTCCAGGGAAACGGTTAAACGGGAAGACGGCTTCTTTCACAGCAATATAGTCAATATGTCTATCAATCGCTGGTAAGTTTTTCAGCTTCTCGCCCGCCATCACGCGTGAAGCGATTTTGGCAATAGGTACACCAATAGCTTTCGCAACAAATGGCACTGTCCGGCTCGCCCGTGGATTGACCTCGATGAGATAGACTTCGCCATCTTTTACGGCGAATTGAATGTTCATCAGGCCGCGCACCTTTAGACCAAGGGCCAGCGCCTCTGCCTGCCGTTCCATTTCCGCAATAATCTCATCACTGAGATTATAGGGCGGGATGGTGCAAGCGCTGTCACCGCTATGGACACCCGCTTCCTCGATATGCTGGAGCACACCGCAAACCACCACTTCGTCACCGTCGCAAATCGCATCAACATCGACTTCCACGGCATCGCGCAGATATTGATCGACCAGAACGGGTTGATCGCCTGACACTTGCACCGCGGTATTGATATAGTCTTCCAGTTGCGCCGGACCGTCAACAATCTCCATCGCGCGGCCACCGAGCACGAAACTCGGGCGGATCAGTACCGGATAACCGATACGTTCCGCGATTTTTACCGCTTCCTCTTCGGTCCGGGCCATTCCGTTATCAGGCTGTTTCAGCTTCAGATCATTGACCAGTTTCGCAAAGCGCTCCCGATCCTCCGCCAGATCAATCGCATCCGGTGTTGTGCCAAGGATCGGAATCCCCGCATCTTCCAGCGCAGCGGCCAGCTTCAGGGGCGTTTGGCCGCCAAACTGGACGATTACGCCAACCAGCTCGCCCTTGCTCTGCTCCACGGCGAGAATTTCGAGCACATCTTCCGCAGTCAGTGGCTCAAAATAGAGTCGGTCAGAAGTATCATAGTCGGTTGAAACTGTTTCGGGATTGCAGTTGACCATGATGGTCTCGAAACCGGCATCCGCCAGCGCGAAACATGCATGACAGCAGCAATAATCAAACTCGATCCCCTGCCCGATCCGGTTGGGTCCACCGCCCAGAATCACCACTTTCCGGCGATCAGAAGGCTGCGCTTCATTCTCCGGTTCCCCGAAAATCGGGGCTTCATAGGTGGAGTACATATAGGGCGTCTTGGCCTCAAACTCCGCCGCGCAGGTATCGATCCGCTTGAACACGGGCCGCACGCCCAGCTTATGGCGCAACTCGCGGACTTCTTTCTCGGTCGTTGCACCAGCCATGGCGGCAACGGCGTCATGAACCAGCCCGTGCCCGCCTGCAACTGCGCGCCCTGCCCCACCCGCGACATGCACGGCATCGACGGCCAGTTTCGCAAGCCGCTCATCGGAAAAGCCCATGGATTTCAATTTGCGAAGCGCTTCCGGACCATTGGGCAAGCCATTGTCCAAAATATCCTGCTCAGCATCGATAATCTCACGTATCCGCGCCAAGAACCAAGGATCATAATGCGCAATTTCATGGATTTCAGTATCGCTAAAACCTTCGCGCATGGCTTGTGCTGCGACGAGCAGCCGGTCGGGCGTTGGCCGCGCCAGTTCTGCCGCGATCTCGTCCCGCGATGCACCGACAAGCTCCTGCACCTTGTTAAAGCCGTCCAGGCCGGTTTCCAGACCGCGCAGCGCCTTTTGCAGCGATTCATGGATATTGCGACCAATGGCCATGACTTCGCCGACCGATTTCATCGCCGTGGCCAGCAATGGCTCCGCACCCTTGAATTTCTCAAAGGCAAAGCGTGGAATCTTGGTGACAACATAATCGATGGTTGGTTCAAATGACGCGGGGGTCGCGCCGGTAATATCGTTATCAATCTCGTCGAGCGTATAGCCGACCGCCAGTTTCGCCGCGACTTTCGCAATCGGGAAGCCAGTCGCCTTGGATGCTAGCGCCGAAGAACGCGAAACCCGCGGGTTCATTTCGATGACAACAAGCCGCCCATCCTTCGGATTAACTGCGAACTGTACGTTGGAACCGCCTGTTTCGACTCCGATTTCTCGCAAGACCGCCAAAGAGGCATTGCGCATGATCTGATATTCTTTGTCGGTCAGTGTCAGTGCCGGTGCGACGGTGATCGAGTCCCCTGTATGCACGCCCATCGGGTCGACATTCTCGATGGAACAGATGATGATGCAATTGTCCGCCTTGTCGCGGACAACCTCCATCTCATATTCTTTCCAGCCAATCAGCGATTCATCAATGAGAACCTCATTGGTCGGAGAGGCTTCGAGCGACGTCCGGATATAGTGGATAAATTCTTCGCGGTTATAGGCCACGCCGCCGCCGGTGCCGCCCATGGTAAAGCTCGGCCGCATAATCGCGGGCAGACCAATATCTTCAAGCACCTCCAGCGCCTGCTCTTCGCTATGCGCAATGGCGGAGCGCGGGCTTTCCAACCCGATCTTGTCCATCGCCGCCTTGAATTTCTCGCGATCTTCCGCCTTGTCGATGGCTTCGGCGTCCGCCCCGATCATCTGGACATTATATTTGTCCAGCACGCCCCTTTTGTTGAGCGTCAACGCCGTATTCAGCGCCGTCTGCCCGCCCATGGTCGGCAGCACCGCATCCGGGCGCTCTTTGGCGATGATTTTCTCGACAATTTCGGGCGTAATTGGCTCAACATAAGTCGCGTCCGCCATTTCCGGATCGGTCATGATCGTCGCCGGATTGGAGTTGACCAGGATGATCCGGTAGCCCTCCTCTTTCAGCGCCTTGCACGCCTGTGTCCCCGAATAATCAAATTCGCAGGCCTGTCCGATAACAATCGGGCCAGCGCCAATGATGAGGATGGAATTTATGTCAGTTCTTTTGGGCATTATAGGGCAACCATGATTATTGGTATTATTGCGATTAAGATTGCTATGATTGACGCTCGAAGAGCATCCTCAATGGTTCGCTCAAGTGCTTTTTTGATCCTTTCAACCACAAGATATCGGAAAGCACCTACCAACACCTGTTTGGACTTTTCGAACAAGCGTCTCGCTAGAGTCAGACTTAGAATTGTTTCAGACTTCTCATCTTCTTCAAGCGCATTGCTTGATTGAATCTCTTTTTCAATTTTTTGGATACCATCGACAATTTCTTGCTTTGACGCGGAATTATGTTCCAAATTTACATACCGGTCTGCTGCTGGTGCCAACTTAGCAGAAATGGATGAAATATCCTCCGCTTCGTTAATCCCAAGGAATTTCTTTAGCTTATCTTCCTCGGGGTATTGCTCTTCAATATATCTCGCACCCTGCCCCGAAATTCTAAAGGACCATTGTTCATAACCACCAAGCACTTTTGAGATTTCGCTAAAGTAAAAGTGCTCCCAATCATCGGCGAGTCTTGAAATCCAATGATCTTTTCCCTCTAAATTATAGTCTTGAATAATGCGGCCGGCATTGAAGTAGTTGCCACCTTTCTGTTCTGTTTCATAGTAAATAGCAGCGAGAAATTTTTCAGCAAACTCAATATATTGCATCACCCCAATCCCCCGACAAATTTCTCGAACAGATAGAAACTGTCCTGCGGACCCGGACTGGCTTCGGGGTGGTACTGAACGCCAAAGGCGCGTTTGCCGGTGATGCTAATGCCGCAATTGCTGCCGTCGAACAGGCTTTTATGGGTTTCGACTATGGTGTCGGGGAGCGTTTCGCTGTCCACCGCAAAGCCGTGGTTCATGCTCGTTATTTCAACCAAGCCTTCGCTGTCATCCCAATCGCCGCCAACCCGCTGCACCGGATGATTGGCGCCGCGATGGCCCTGATGCATTTTGACGGTCTTCGCACCCGCCGCCAGAGCCAGCATCTGATGGCCGAGACAGATGCCGAAAATCGGCATATCCTTGTCGAGCAGCGCCTTGATCACCGGAACCGCATAGTCCCCCGTCGCCGCCGGATCGCCGGGACCGTTGGAGAGAAATACGCCCACAGGCTCCAGTGCTAGTATATCATCAAGTGAAGTTTGCGCCGGAACAACAGTGACTTTTGCACCAGCTTTCACAAGGTTTCTGAAGATATTGCGCTTGGCACCGAAGTCCATCGCTACAACATGTGGCCGTGTCTCCATATCCTCCACCGGCGCATATCCATGGCCAAGACGCCAGATACCGCTGTCCCAGATCTTCGTCTGATGCCCGGTCACCTCAACCGCCAGATCCATACCCTCAAGCCCGGCCCAGTCGCGCGCTTTGGCGAGCAGGTCATCAATATCAAACGCGCCATCCGGGTCATGCGCAATCACCGCATTGGGCGCGCCGGCTTCCCTGATCCGGCGCGTCAATGCCCGTGTGTCGACACCGGCCAGGCCAATCCGGCCCTGATCCGTCATCCACTGGTCAAATGGCTTGTTGTTGCGAAAGCTGCTTGGCTCGGTCACATCTTCACGGACAATGCAGCCCAGAGCATGGGGCGCATCCGCCTCGACATCCTCGTCATTGGTACCGACATTGCCGATATGGGGAAAAGTGAAGGTGACGATCTGTCCGGCATAGCTCGGGTCCGTCATAACCTCCTGATAGCCGGTCATTGATGTATTGAAACAGACTTCACCGACCGCAGAACCGGTCGCGCCAAAGCCGCGTCCCCAGACAATAGTGCCATCGGCCAATACCAATATCCCAGTGGCGCCCTTGGGAGCGGCGGGGATGCTGGTGTCGGTCATGGGCATTTTCCTTATATTTGGCGGGAGCCGCATGCTCCTGCGCTTCAAGCAAATTTCGCCGTGACTAGGTGTAGTTTTTTACCGTCACAATCTATGAAAAAAAATAAGTTGCGGCTATGTTGGTAGCTTATTCCAAAATTACGGGGAACGCTATGATTCGCGATGACGTGAAAGCGGCACAAATTGCGGCTATGAAAGCTGGCGACAAGGATCGCACGGCCGCCACACGCGCCATGCTGGCAAAGATCAAGGACAAGGATATCGAGCTGCGCACCAAAGACAGCAAGCTCGATGATGATATCATGGTGACCGACGTACTGCAGAAAATGGCGAAGCAACGCCGCGAATCGATTGAGATGTTCGAATCGGGTGGCCGTGATGAATTGGCCAAGGGCGAGAAGATGGAGCTTGCCGTGATCGAGGAGTTCCTGCCCACGCAGCTGAGCGAAGCCGACACGGCGGCGTTGATTGACGGAATCAAGACAGAACTCGGCGCAGAATCAATGAAAGATATGGGCCGCGTGATGGCGGAGCTCAAATCCCGCCACGGCAGTGAAATCGACATGAGCAAGGCCAGCGGTCTAGTGAAGGCTGCGCTTTCCTGATGAAGGAAAACTTGTGGCAGCGCTATCTCAAATGGCGGCTGCGCAATGTTGAAATTGTGGAATGTGACGACAATGGCCTGACTCATCGTTTTCGGAAGAAAACGGCGCACTTGCGGTGGGACGATATCGAAAAAATCCATGCTTTCAAACGGGATTTGGTTACGGTCGATTGTGTATGTTTGGCTTTCACCTCCAGAAATGGCATTATCGAGATAGCGGAGGATGCCGAGGGATATTCAGAAGTTTTGGAAAGACTAGAAAATCATCTTGGCGTCACGCCTGAATGGATGTTGACCGTTATGTTCCCGGCATTTGAACCCAATCTCACGCAAATTTATCCGGTGGCCGACGCCTCATGACTCTTTCTCCCCAATGGCTTGATGAACTGCGCAGCCGGACAACCTTGTCCACGCTGATCGGCCGGACGGTCAAGGTCCAGAAGGCCGGACGCGAGTTTAAGGCTTGCTGTCCGTTTCATAACGAGAAGACGCCTAGTTTCACGATCAATGACGAAAAGGGTTTCTACCATTGCTTCGGTTGCGGAGCCCATGGTGATGCCATCCGCTGGATGACTGACCAGCGCGGTCTGAGCTTCATGGATGCGGTGAAGGACCTGGCGGCCGAAGCGCAGATGGAAGTCCCTGCCCCCGATCCACGGGCCGCGCAGCGCCAGGAAGCCCGGGCGACACTACATGACGTCATGGCGGCAGCACAGGATTGGTTTGTCACGCAATTCAATGGCATTGAGGGCGCGGCCGCTCGCGAATATCTCAAAAATCGCGGAATTTCGGAAAAGACGATTCGCGATTTCGGTTTTGGTTTTGCGCCGGATTCTCGCGGTCGCCTCAAGGAAGCGCTTTCCGTACATGGTGTCGATCAACTGGTTGAAGCGGGCTTGCTCATAAAAGTCGACGATCGTGATCCTTATGATCGCTTCCGCGGCCGATTGATGATCCCGATCCGCGATCCACGCGGACGGGTAATCGCCTTTGGTGGACGGATATTAGGCGATGGTGAGCCCAAATATCTCAACTCCCCTGATACGCCCTTGTTTGATAAAGGCCGGACTCTCTACAATCTCGACAAGGCGTCACCGGCATCCCGTCAAACCGGGCGTATATTGGTTGTCGAAGGTTATATGGATGCTATCGCGCTGGCACAGGCTGGCTTTGAAGATGTCGTTGCTCCACTGGGAACCGCACTGACCGAGCATCAGATCGAACGGATCTGGAAGATGGTTGAAGCCCCCATATTGTGCTTTGACGGAGATAATGCTGGGCAAAAAGCGTCAATGCGCGCTGCATTAAGGGCGCTGCCGATCCTACGGCCTTCCCACAGTCTGAACTTCATTGCGCTGCCGGCGGGACAAGATCCCGATGATCTGATTCGGTCAGACGGACCACAGGCCTTCGCGACGTTAATCGAAAACCCACAAATGCTGGGTGATAAAATCTGGCAAGTCGAATTTGAAGCCGAACCTCTAAACACACCGGAAACCAAGGCTGGATTGAAAAAGCGCCTGTCTGATCATGTTCGTGACATTGCTGATCAGGATATTGCCCAGCATTACCGGCAAGATTTTCAACAACGCTATGAAGACACGTTTTTTTCCAGACGTGACAATCAGCCCAGGCAGAAGCAATTTGAACGCTCCAAAGGGGGATACGGTTCCAAATATGTCTCATTCAAGCCGATGGATGACACCAAGTCCGTTTTGGTTGAAGGGCACGACCTGCGCATTGCAAAGGCCATATTGGGCGGATTAATTCGTCACCCATCCCAGATTTCCAAGCATTTTGAAGAACTAACGGTTTTGCGCCTCGCCGATTCGCAGATGCAGGCCTTGCTGTCCGAGTTGATAGGTTCGGCGATGAGCAAAGAAATGCTTGATATGCAGGCCCTTCTTACCATATTGGAACAGACAGATTGTTATAATGTCGCAAAAGGGCTGTTACGGGCCGATGCGCTGAATTTCACTTTCAACCGCAAACTGCCAGATTCTGCCCCGTCAGATTTTATCGAACGGGCGCAAAATGATTTGGCAGAAGCGATTAAAGTGATCACAGCGCGCCCCGGACTGGAAGCGGCTCTGGCGGAAGCAACACGACGGGTACAAGATAATCTTGATGAAGAAAGCTATGCAGAGCAGCAACGATTGCGCAAGGCAAAGCAGGAATTTCATGAACGGTTGGTCGAACTTACCCAAGTAGACGACATCGTGTGAATTGTGTGAACGTTGAAGATTAGTTTTTAAATTTAGGGGCCTTAAGCATTGGCAAGTAAAGCAAAAAAGTCAGCGGCAGCCGAAGATGCACCGCTTATTGATATGAATGGCTCGGCCGTTAAAAAACTTCTCACGAAGGCAAAAAAACGCGGCTATCTAACCTATGATGAACTAAACGAAGCTCTGCCGCAGGATCAGATGTCCAGCGAGCAAATCGAAGATGTCATGTCATCTATCTCTGACATGGGTGTGAAGATTGTCGAAAATGACGATGAAGCAGCCGAAGAAATGGGCGGTGACGAAGTCGAATCTATTGACGGCTCCGACAAGGATAAAAAGACGACAGCAGCGGCAGCACCGAAAAAGGCCGCTGGCGACCGCACCGATGATCCAGTCCGGATGTATCTGCGCGAAATGGGCGCAGTCGAATTGCTCAGCCGCGAAGGCGAGATTGCCATTGCCAAGCGCATCGAGGCTGGCCGGGATACGATGATCTGGGGCCTTTGCGAGAGCCCAACCACGTTCAACGCCATTATCGAATGGTCAACCGCGCTCAATGATGGTGAGATGCAGCTTCGTGAAATACTCGATCTGGATGCGATGTTGTCAAAAGATCCTGTGCCAGAAAATCTCGAAGATGAAGATGACGATGACGGCGAAATTAGCGAGAAAACCGCAGGCCCGTCTTTTAAAGATGATGACGAAGTAGAAGACGAACCTGAAACCGCTGAAGGCGAAGGGGACGACGAAGACGAGCTCACCGAGCGACGTACGAAGCGCGTTGTCGAAGAAGAGGAAGAAGACAACACGCTTTCTCTTGCGCAAATGGAGGAAGCCCTCAAACCCGAGGCTCTCGAAAAGTTTGCAACGATCACGTCCGTGTTCAAGAAATTCTCCAAATTGCAAAATACCCGGATGGAAGCATTCGCGGTCGGCGATGACTTTCCCGCTGCATCGGAGAAAAAATATCACAATCTGCGCGAGGAACTGACTGCATTGGTTGAAAGCGTGCAGTTTCACGCGAATAAAATCGAATTTTTGGTCGATCAGCTCTATTCCTTCAATCGCCGTTTGACTGCGCTTGGTGGTCAAATGCTGCGCTTGGCCGAGCGTCACAAAGTGCCCCGCCGATCCTTTCTAGAGAATTATATCGGCCATGAGCTGGACGATGGCTGGCTTTCGGGCATGTCTAAAACAGACAAGAAATGGGCGGCTTTTGCAGAAAAAGAAGCGGTTTCTGTAGAACGTATCCGTTCTGAAATTTCCGATATTTCTGCCGCAACCGGTACGTCGCTCGATGAGTTCCGCCGCATTGTAAACATGGTGCAAAAAGGCGAACGCGAAGCCCGTATCGCCAAGAAGGAAATGGTGGAAGCCAATCTCAGACTGGTTATTTCCATCGCCAAAAAATATACCAATCGCGGCCTGCAATTCCTGGATTTGATTCAAGAAGGTAATATTGGCCTGATGAAAGCGGTAGATAAGTTTGAATATCGCCGCGGCTACAAGTTCTCGACATACGCAACTTGGTGGATTCGCCAGGCGATTACGCGCTCGATTGCCGATCAAGCCAGGACCATTCGTATTCCTGTGCATATGATTGAAACGATCAACAAGCTTGTACGCACGTCGCGCCAGTTTCTGCACGAGCAAGGCCGGGAACCAACACCTGAAGAAATGGCCGAACGCCTTTCCATGCCGCTTGAAAAAGTGCGTAAGGTCATGAAAATCGCCAAGGAACCCATTAGTTTGGAAACCCCAATTGGCGACGAAGAAGATTCGCATCTCGGTGATTTCATCGAAGACAAAAATGCGATTATTCCGGTTGATGCTGCGATTCAGGCCAATCTGAAAGAAACTGTGACCCGCGTGTTGGCAAGCCTGACACCACGTGAAGAACGGGTTTTGCGGATGCGTTTTGGCATCGGTATGAATACGGATCACACGCTTGAGGAAGTCGGTCAGCAGTTTAGCGTAACGCGTGAGCGTATTCGCCAAATTGAGGCAAAAGCGCTTCGCAAGCTCAAACATCCTAGCCGCAGCCGCAAAATGCGCAGTTTCTTGGACCAATAAAGCCCCGCTTTTAAGGGCAATTGACACTATGGTTTGCACTTACCTAACGCGGCGTAAACCGGGTCTTTAGGTTTTTGCGCTAGACGAGAGTTTCAGAACGATTGGATTGGCTGTCGAAGGTCAAAATAATCGCCCGAAACTCTAACGTATGCGAGCGCAATGCCAGAAACAAATATAATATCATCCGCGCGCCCATCACTGATGGACCACGTGGCAGAGCATGGTACGAAATCCGCCGGTTATGTGAAAGCGATCGAAAGTGACTTTTCACTGCTTAGCGGTATCGACATTGCCGACATCGCGCATTTTCTGTGTATCTTGCACGGACGTCATCCGGGCGTTGTTGATCATGCTGCAACAAAGACAGCCGATGTCGCTGCTCGCGAATGGCTGGTCGAAGCCATGGATGGCTTTTCTGCAGAACGGGCGTTTCTGACAAGACTTACAGTGGCAGCGGGGCCTATATCCGGTGTCCGCACCGAAGATCAAAGCAATGCCACGGTTCTTGCACAGCGCAAGGCGTTGGAAATGCTATCTCAATCGGATCGCAACGGTTGCGCCTTGGGTGCTTCATTCGCATTAGTACTGGACTGGCAAGCAATCCGCCCGCTGCTGGAACAAGTTGCAATCAAACTTGGGGTTGAGCCGCGTTCAGTAGCTTTGCCTTCGGTCGATTCTACCAACCTGCTAAACACCGAACTGTCGCAATCCAGTGCCGTAGAGCGCGCGATCAATTTTGGCGCTGATCAAATTCTGACTCAGCATCGTGGTCTCTGGCAGCTGTTGGAAGCACGCCGCAATGCCCGTTTAGTGGATTGATCATCTTCCTGGCAGCAGGTTCCAATTAACTAAATGATTAACTTGCCTCAAAACGGCCTTTTCCCTATCGCTATTCCATTGACGTTTACGGCAAGGGAATATGGAATATGCGTTTTGACGGTACTAAAGATTATGTAGCAACCGATGATTTGAAGGTTGCGGTCAACGCTGCCGTTACTCTGCGTCGCCCACTTTTGGTAAAAGGTGAACCTGGTACAGGCAAAACCGTTCTGGCTCATGAAATTGCCAAAGCTACTGGTGCTCCATTGATTGAATGGAATGTCAAATCAACCACCAAAGCGCATCAAGGCCTTTATGAATATGACGCCGTTGCGCGCCTTCGCGATGGCCAGCTCGGTGACGAGCGCGTGCACGACATTTCCAACTACATCCGCAGAGGCAAGCTCTGGGAAGCCTTTACCAGCAAAGAGCTGCCCGTATTGCTGATCGACGAGATTGATAAAGCCGATATTGAATTCCCGAATGATCTACTTCAGGAACTCGACCGCATGGAATTCCATGTCTACGAGACCAAGGAAACGATTAAAGCGGCAGAGCGGCCGATTGTTGTGATCACTTCGAACAATGAAAAAGAATTGCCTGATGCATTTCTGCGCCGCTGCTTTTTCCACTATATCAAATTTCCAGATCGCGACACGATGCAGGAAATCATCAATGTCCATTTCCCCGATATTCAAGGAATATTGGTCAAAAAGGCTATGGATATCTTTTATGATGTACGCGAAGTTCCTGGCCTGAAAAAGAAACCGAGCACCTCGGAATTGCTGGATTGGTTGAAGCTGTTATTGGCCGAAGACATGCCCCTCGAAGTGTTGCAATCGCAAGACCCCAGCAAAGCCATCCCACCATTGCACGGCGCATTGCTCAAAAACGAACAAGACGTCATGCTGTTTGAACGCCTGGCCTTCATGGCAAAACGCGAAGCGCGCTAAACGGAGCATAGCCGATGTTCTTCAACTTCATGGACGAGCTAAGAGCGGCAGGAATCACTGCGTCGCTAAAGGAACATCTCGTGCTTCTGGAAGCATTGGACAAGGAAGTTATCCAGAAACGTCCGGAAGAATTCTACTATTTGTCTCGTGCAACTTTCGTTAAAGATGAAGGCCTTCTGGATCGCTTTGATCAAGTGTTCTCAAAGGTTTTCAAGGGTATTGAGACCAGCTACGGTATGCAGGAAGAGGAAATCCCGCTCGACTGGTTGAAAGCCGTTGCCGAGAAATATCTCAGCGAAGAAGAGATGGCAGAGGTCGAGAAACTTGGCAGCTGGGATGAAATTATGGAGACGCTGAAAGAGCGTCTCGCCGAGCAGGAAAAACGCCATGAAGGCGGCAGCAAATGGATTGGTACTGGCGGCACCTCTCCATATGGAAACAGCGGATTCAATCCCGAAGGCGTGCGGATCGGTGGTGAAGGCGGTCAGAAGAAAGCCATCAAGGTCTGGGACAAACGTGAGTTTCAAAATCTCGATAACACCAAACAACTCGGCACGCGGAATATCAAAGTAGCCTTGCGGCGCTTACGAAGGTTCGCTCGCGAAGGGTCTGCCGATGAACTGGATATCAACAGCACCATTAACGGAACGGCCAAAAAAGGCTGGCTCGATATCCACATGCGCCCGGAGCGGCATAACGCCGTAAAACTCTTGCTGTTTCTTGATGTTGGAGGATCAATGGATCCCTTTATCAAGCTGTGCGAAGAGCTATTTTCCGCCGCGACGACAGAATTTAAAAATCTCGAGTTTTTCTATTTTCATAACTGTGTCTATGAAGGCGTCTGGAAAGACAATCGGCGGCGTTTCTCCGAGCGGACAAATACCTGGGATATCCTCCACAAATATGGCCATGACTACAAGCTGATCTTTGTCGGCGATGCATCGATGAGCCCCTATGAAATCACACATCCAGGCGGCTCTGTTGAGCATTTCAATGAGGAAGCAGGCGTAACCTGGCTTCATAGGATGACAAATACCTATCCCGCGACGGCTTGGCTCAATCCTGTACCAGAAAAGCAATGGGGCTATTCACAGAGTGTCAAAATCGTCAAGGAATTGATGAATGATCGCATGTACCCATTGACGTTGGAAGGATTGAGCGACGCTATGAAGGAACTGACCCGCAAACAGGGCTAGTTATATTCTAGGTTTCCACCGCCATTAACGTTGTGCCCTGATATTTCTCGGCCGTGGCATCGAATAGATCATACGGTTCAAATTGCCGGTCCTCGACAGAAACATCCTTCAATCCGGAGAGCTTGAAAGTTCCCAATTTAAACTCGCGTGGAGGTTGCCCTTCCCGTTCGACCGTGACGGCATCAACGTGCATTTCATCATGGCGCGTATAAAGAATGTGCGGTGCCAATGTAATCTGCATGCGGTTATAAGTCGCCGATACGCATTTTTTCAGCGCGACACCTTCGAAGAATTCTTTGCTTGGTAACATAGCGGCAAAATATCACGAAAGCTCAAGGACGCAAGGTTAATGTTGCATCGCAGCATTATCATCGCCTTTGCCTATATACCCCGATATTTCCATTATCTTAGCACATATGTTCAAGTGCCATGATCTTCAGTCGGACTGATTGCCTCGCTTAGTAGATCAGATAGTCCTGTAACATTTGTCCCCACATCCGCTCATCTGGCGCCGCAATAGCTTCGAGGTCATTGGCAATGGTTGACGGACTCTCAATCCATTCCCGTAAACGAGGCCCACCGTTGATCACATCAAAAGCCAGCTTCCCTTCTTCATATTCATAAGCAAAGTCGCGCCAGAGTTCATAACCATAATGCACTTTACTGATGGCTTTAAGCGCAAGCGCTTGCAATCGCCATGGACGGAATGCCGCGTGATCGTAAAAAGGACCCTCAGGATGAATTTGGACGCCGTTACACAGCATCCCGACATGTTTGTGAAATGTCGGCTCGAACCAGCAATCCCTTAGTACACAGCCCTTAAGCCATTGCGGAGCCTTACGTTGCATTTCGGCAATTACGGCTTTGGCGTCAATATCTGGTGCGCCAAAAAGCTCCAGCGGTCTGGTTGTTCCTCGGCCTTCCGATAAAGTGGTTCCCTCCAACATTACGGTTCCGGCATAGGCCCGCGCCATTGGCAAGTTCGGTGCGTTCGGACTGGGATTGATCCAAACACGATCAGTCGGCCAACCAAACCCGGGGCCCTCAGGCTGCCATCCCTGCATTTCAATGACGCGGTAATCCACATCAAGATTAAAATAGCTGACAAACCAGGCGCCCATTTCTCCCAAAGTCAGCCCGTGACGCATCGGCATGGGTGCAGCTCCGACAAAACTCTCCCAGCCTTCTTCCAGCATCATGCCTTCAATGGGACGGCCCGCAGGATTGGGACGATCAAGTACCCACACAGTCTTATTCTGCTCCGCGGCGGCTTCCAACATGTAGAGTAAAGTCGTGATGAAGGTATAGATTCGGCAACCCAAGTCTTGCAGATCGATGATCAGTACGTCGAACGTGCTCATCGCCTGACCGGTTGGCCGACGGGACTCTCCATAGAGGCTGAACACAGGAATATCATGGATCGGATCCACATAATCCGGCGACTCAATCATATTGTCCTGTTTGTCGCCGCGTAGCCCATGCTGTGGTCCGAAAGCGGCGCTGAGGTTTATCTCCTCACATTGCGCCAAGGCATCAAGCGAATGGGAAAGGTCTTCGGTAACAGAAGCCGGATGAGCCAACAGAGCAACCCGCTTACCGACAAGCGGCGCTCGTAATTCAGGCTCGGCGAGAAGTCGTTCAATTCCAAATTTCATAAATGTCCTGCTGCCTTCAGTTGATGTGAAAAGCAATCTTTGTGATGAAAATCTGGTTTTCCGGGAGGGTGTGATAAAGCCCAATAGGATTTGGGACCGCTATTTTCGGCGATCACAGCCGAAAAAGACGCGTTAAGAGGCACTTCTCCCCAGATATCCGGCAAACCCAGTGTTATTTCGATAGCAACGTGGGAATCGCTCAGATCAAGAAAGATATCGGGCTGTTTTGGTAATTGCAGATGCTTCATGCCATCGCGATAGTTGGAGAACTGATAGGCGGCCCACAGACTCGAAGGCGAAAAGTTAAACTCGCAATATCTATTGGCAGATTTTTCCTGCAGGAATAGCTCAAAACAGGTGGTTTGCCACAAACCATCGGCGCGCCGTGCTTCCGTCCACTCCGGCAAATCCAAGTCATGAAGCAACCCTTCCGCGTGATATCTCAACCACAGACTTTCATGGGCATGCCATTCATAGGTCAGAGAAATTTCGTCAACCACAGAGACGGGTGTTAAAGGATGGCATTGCAGGTCTAAACGCATATTGCGAGTTTCCTCTGCTGCATGTAACGAACCACTCCATGACCAATTATCAATCTGATCTCCTCCGCTTACTCAATGATCGCGGCTATATCCACCAATTAACCGATGCAGATGGGTTGGATGCTGCTGCATCCAAGACGATTGTACCTGGTTACATAGGATTTGATGCAACGGCACCATCTTTACACGTCGGTAGTTTGGTTCAGATCATGATGCTGCGTCGAATGCAGCAGGCCGGTCACAAACCGATTGTCGTCATGGGCGGTGGCACAACCAAAGTGGGTGATCCTTCTGGTAAAGACGAGAGCCGGAAGATGCTCACCACAGAAGATATTGACGAGAATATCGGGAGTATCAAACGGATATTCGACAATTTTCTGACATTTGGAGATGGTCCGACCGATGCGGTAATGATCAACAATGCAGATTGGCTTGATGCTCTGCAATATGTTGATTTTTTGCGGGATATAGGACCACATTTCACAATCAACAGGATGTTGACATTTGATTCTGTGAAGCTTCGCTTGGACCGGGAACAGCCCCTCACCTTTCTTGAATTTAATTACATGATTCTTCAGGCTTATGATTTTCTGGAACTGTCCCGGCGCAATGAATGCAGACTGCAGTTGGGCGGGTCCGACCAATGGGGTAATATTGTAAATGGCATTGAACTGACGCGGCGCATTGACGGCAAACAATTATTTGGCCTGACGACACCATTGATCACCACCGCCGATGGAGGCAAAATGGGCAAAACGGCTAGCGGCGCCGTGTGGTTGAACGCAGACCAACTTGCCCCCTATGACTACTGGCAATTTTGGCGCAATACGCAAGATGCGGACGTGGGTCGGTTCTTGAAGCTTTTCACCGACATTGACCTTGCTGAAATCGCTCGGCTTGAAGCGTTGGAAGGCTCCGAGATAAATGAAGCCAAGAAAGTGCTGGCGGATGCTGCGACCGCAATGGCTCATGGCGAAGATGCGGCGAGAGATGCGGCGAGCACGGCCGAGCAGACGTTCGAACATGGTAATGCTGGCGGCGATCTCCCGGTATTCGAAGTCAGCGAAGACGAAATCTCTATTCTTAACGCGCTAGTGAACATCGGTTTTTGTGCATCCAAAGGCGAAGCAAAAAGAATGGTCGCAGGCGGCGGCGCGCGCATCGATGATGAACCCATCAAGGACGCAGGTACGATGATCGCGATCACCGATGGTGATATCAAGATTTCAGCTGGCAAGAAAAAACACGGTCTTTTGCGGCGCTCAAGTTAATATTGCGGCATTTTGTGACGTTAGTTTACCTTTTGTTTGGAAAACTGAGTTAATAAAAGGTTCCACAAGCCGACGGAGCGTCCTTAATGCCAAGCGTATCGAAAAAACAAATGCCAGAATTGCGCCGCGCAACGCGATTTCCGGTCGATTTCGAAACGATCTGCGAAACCCGCAAAGACGGTGAATTTTCGGTTAAGCTGAGCAATATTTCTGCTCATGGATGCCAGTTTATCCACGAGGTTGAGCTTAACAAAGGCGACAGGGTTGTTGTCCGCCTTCCGGTCGCGGGCCGTATCGAGGCATTCCTGGTTTGGTCCCATAGCGGCCGGTCCGGATTTGAATTTGAACGGGTCATCAGGGAACCGGATTTCGTTGCGTTGCTTGATGAAATCGGTCAATCCGACAAAGGTTAAGTCTAACCGCTACGGATCAGACTGACACCCCAATCTCTCTCAAACAGATACAAAGCGATGCGAGCAGCCTGACCGCGCTCGCTGTTCAAACCGCCGTCCCTATCCAGTAGAAGCCTGGCATCGTCAGTCGCTGCGGATATTAACTGCGATATCTGATCGGGCGTCGCTATCCGAAAGCCGGCATCGCCAGATTGGCGCGTACCCAGCAACTCACCAGCGCCGCGTAACCGCAAATCTTCTTCAGCTATTTTGAAGCCGTCATTGGTTTCCCGCAGCAGAGACAGACGGGCGCGAGCCGTTTCGCTGAGCGTATCACCGCGCAGCAAAAGGCAGTTGGATTTTACATCCCCCCTGCCCACGCGGCCGCGCAACTGATGCAATTGCGCCAACCCGAACCGATCAGCGGCCTCAATAATCATCAGGCTGGCATTGGGAACATCGACGCCGACTTCTATGACAGTGGTGGCAACCAAAAGCTTTGTTTCGCCGCACTGAAACTTCTCCATAACAGCATCTTTTTCGGGCCCCTTCATGCGCCCGTGGACAAGGCCGACCTGATTGCCAAACCGCAGTTTAAGGGACGCGGCCCGTTCTTCTGCCGCCGCCAGATCGCTTTTCTCGCTTTCTTCCACCAACGGACAGACCCAATAGGCTTGTCCGCCGCTTGCGATATGTCGGCCAAGTCCGTCTACCACTTCCGGTAAGCGGGCATCTGAAATGACCCGCGTTTCGATGGCTTGACGCCCCGGCGGCAGCTCATCAATCCGCGACACATCCATTTCACCATATTGGCTCAGCGTGAGCGTTCGAGGGATCGGCGTTGCCGTCATGGCCAATAGATGCGGTGTATTTTCTGCTTTCTGAGTCAGCATCAGACGCTGTGAAACACCGAATTTATGCTGTTCATCAATGACCGCGACAGCGAGCTTCTTATATTGAACCTTGTCCTGAAAAATCGCGTGCGTACCAACAAGAATGTCGATGGTACCATTTGCAAGCCCCATCAGAGTGGATTCACGAATTTTTCCTTTATCCCGACCCGTCAGGATCGCCAGATTGACAGGTAGTCCGGTAAGAAGCTTTTGCAATCCTTCAAAATGCTGTCGCGCCAGAATTTCCGTCGGAGCCAAAAAGGCTCCTTGATAACCCGCCTCGACTGCACTGAGCAATGCCATCAGTGCGACCAATGTTTTCCCAGATCCGACATCGCCCTGCAGAAGCCGGAGCATCGGCGACGATTGCGCCAGATCCCCTTCGATTTCGGATATGCACCGCTTTTGCGCACCGGTTAGTTCGAAAGGCAAATTGATCTGATCACGCAAATGCCCGTCGCCCTGAATGGACACACCTTTCTTGCGCCGATTACTTGCGCGAACAAGCATGAAGGCCAGTTGGTTGGCGAAAATCTCGTCATAGGCAAGTCGATCAGCATTCTCAGCAGCTTCTTGGCTATGCAGAGAATCGACGCTTTTTCGCCAGCTTTCCCACTTTTTTGATTCGAGCAAGCTCGGCTCAATCCACTCCGTCAGCTGAGGAGCCATATCCACGGCCTGTTTTACCAATTGCCCCATCCGTTTGTTGCCAAGACCATCGGAGAGCGGATAAATGGGCTCGACCAGCGCAATGTCTTTTTCTTCGGCCAGTTCCAGAACATCAGGATGGAGCATCTGCAGCTCGTCACCATAGCGCTCCAGCTTGCCCGAGATAATCTTGCTTTCGCCAAGGGGAAGCAGTTTCCTTGGCCAACCCGTGTTGCGGCCAAAGAAGGTCAGGCTGATATAATTGCCCTGCGCATCCGTTGCCTGCACGCGAAATGGGCTTCGCGGTCCGCCGCTGCGATAGTCTGCTGGTGTTACTTCAGCGATGATCGTTAGGCCAACATCCGCCTCATCCAGCTCCTGCACCCGCTTGCGATGCATCCAATAGCTCGGTTTATGATAGAGCAGATCCTTCACCCGCGTAAGGCGTAGTTTCTCAAGCGGCTTGGCCAGCGCCTTGCCGACGCCTTTGAGTGACTGTGTTTCGCCAAATAATGGATTGAGTATCTCGGGCCGCATGTCTATCCGCCTTATACGCAAGCGGGATCAATATACCAGACACAGTCCCTGTGCATTGATGCAATTACAAAGCAAAGATTCAGGAGCAAATATGGAACGCGAAGTCAGGCTCAAACGGCTCCATTTTCGCAGCTGGCACCGAGGCACAAGGGAAGCCGACAATATGATCGGTGGCTTTTTCGATAAATGGGGGCAGAGCTGGTCCGATACGCAAATCGACTGGTTTGAAAAACTGCTTGAGGAAGAGGATGTCGACATCATGGCTTGGGCGATTGGAAAGCAACCACCGCCGGAGCAATTTCAAAATGAACAGATGACCGCGATGCAACAGCTCGACTATTTTGATTTTACTAAGTGAAAACCCTCAAGTTAAGAATGATATCGATTCCATAAGTGACTTATTTAGATAGATTATTATCCGCAGAAAACGGAATGACGCTTGCGGGCGTAACGGCAGGATATCGTCCCTATTGTCTGGCGGATATCGCCATCCAATCTGACAAGCGAGCCGTCTTTATCGCGACCGATGATGCGGCGATGAGCGCTGTGGCGGAAGCGGCCCGTTACTTTCAGCCGGATCTGGACATTATCGAGTTTCCGGCTTGGGATTGTCTGCCTTATGACCGCGCCTCGCCAGCCTTACACACGACTTCGGAACGTCTCGCCGCCCTTTCCCGGCTAGCGGCGCCTGCTTCAGGCGCTCAGCTTGTGATTACGACCGCGAACGCAGTCACTCAAAAAGTTTTGATGCCTGAACGGGTAGAAGAACTGGTCACCCGGCTAGCCCCCGGAACGATGATTGAGCAGGAAAAGCTGGTATCCTTTCTTTATGCAAACGGCTTTGTCCGGGTGGATACGGTAGCAGATAGCGGAGAGTTTGCTGCACGTGGTGGTTTGATTGACCTGTTTCCCCCTGGTGCCGACATGCCGCTGCGTATCGATCTTTTTGGCGATGAGATTGATTCACTACGCCAGTTTGATCCGGCTGATCAGCGCACTATTGGCAATATAGACGGCTTTGATCTGTTGCCTGTCTCTGAGGTGTTGCTGGATGAAGAGAGTATTACCCGTTTTCGCACCCGTTATCGAGAGTTATTTGGCGCCGTAGCAACCAGTGATCCGCTCTATCAATCCCTTTCAGAAGGCCGACGGCTTTCCGGGATGGAGCACTGGTTACCATTGATAGAAGATCGTCTGGCGAGCTTCTTTGATTATATTGCGGAGGACTCGCTGATTTTTCGCGATGCAGCAGTTACTGCAGCGGCTAACGCACAGTTTTCCTCGATCCAGGACTATTATAAGAACCGGCAGGATGCGGACAAAGCAAATCTATCAAGCTATCGTCCCTTAAGACCTGAAATGCTCTATCTTGAACCAGCAGAATGGGGCAAACTGCAGTCCAATTGTCCCATCCATATCATCAGCGAATTTGATGAACCGCAATCCGATAGCGTCCTATCGCTATCCGTATCTTCCCCACGTGACTTCTCTCCGGAACGTGCGCGGAACGAGAATATTTACAAGGCTTTGGCTGCACATGTGAATTCGCTCACAAAGTCTGGCACCACGGTGGTTCTGGCAAGTTATAGCAAAGGTTCTCGCGCCCGGCTTTTTGACTTGCTGAAAGACCATGACGTCAAGACGGCGATGCTCTGTGACGACTGGGAATCCTGCAGTACGGCCGACGCAGCGGTTGCCTTAACAATATTGCCGCTGGCAGCGGGTTTTCGCACCAACAGCCTAGCCCTGCTCACCGAGCAGGATATTTTCGGCGATCGCTTGGTCCGCAAGTCCAAAAGGCGCAAAAGCGGTGATGCTTTCCTCGCGGAATTGTCGGCACTGAGCCAAGGCGACCTGGTTGTTCATCTAGAGCACGGGATAGGTCTGTACGAAGGAATTGTCTCGATCCCGGTCGGTGAAAGCCCGCATGACTGTGTCTCGCTAAAATATGCCGGTGGCGACAAGCTATTTGTACCGGTGGAAAATATCGATGTTCTCAGCCGTTATGGCGAAGGTGGCGAGACAGTTGTGTTGGACCGTCTGGGCGGAGAAGGCTGGCAACGACGCAAATCCAAGCTCAAAGAGCGTATAAGAGCGATTGCACATGAATTGCTCAAAACGGCCGCAGCAAGAGCATTGCAGCCAGCGACACCGGCGCGGATCGAAGCTGGTGACATGGCCGGCTTTGTGGACCGCTTTCCTTATCAAGAAACAGACGATCAACAGCAGGCTATCGAAGAAGTCCTTGGCGATATGGGATCGGGCAAAGCGATGGATCGGTTGGTTTGCGGCGATGTTGGTTTTGGCAAGACCGAAGTCGCCATGCGTGCCGCTTTTGCAGCCGCCATGGCAGGGATGCAGGTGGCCATCATTGCTCCCACCACTTTGCTGGCCCGACAACATTTTACCAATTTTGAAGAGCGCTTTCGCCCTTTCCCGCTAAACATTGGCCGATTGTCCAGACTGGTGCCGGCTGCGGAGGCGAAGAAAACCAAAGAAGGCATGGCCAATGGCAATATCGATATCGTCATCGGCACTCACGCTCTTCTAGCTAAATCTGTTGAATTTCAACGCCTTGGACTGATCATCGTAGATGAAGAACAAAGGTTCGGCGTCACCCATAAGGAACGCCTGAAAGCGATGAAATCGGACGTTCATGTCCTCACCCTGACGGCAACGCCCATTCCCCGTACCTTGCAAATGGCGATGACCGGTTTGCGAGAGCTGTCGGTTATTCAGACACCACCTGTGGATCGATTGGCGGTGCGTACCTACGTCATGCCTTGGGACCCAATCCCTTTGCGTGAGGCATTGATGCGCGAACATTATCGCGGCGGACAAAGTTTCATAGTCGTTCCGCGTATTGCGGACTTGCCGGAAATCGAGGAATTTCTGAAAGAATATGTGCCCGACATCACCTATGTTGTAGCGCATGGCCAAATGCCCCCGGCACAGGTCGAAGAGCGTATGTCCGCGTTTTACGATAAGCAATATGACGTGTTGCTAGCGACAACCATTGTTGAAAGTGGCCTGGATATACCCAGTGCCAACACATTGATCATCCACCGTGCCGATCGGTTCGGCCTTGCACAACTTTATCAACTGCGCGGGCGGGTTGGTCGATCCAAGACCCGGGCCTATGCCTATATGGTCACACCCAAGGACAGGATCATCACTGAGAAAGCTGAAAAACGGCTGAAAATTCTCGGAGACCTCGACAGCTTGGGGGCTGGCTTTGAGTTGGCCAGTCATGATCTCGATATTCGCGGAGCCGGAAATCTGCTGGGCGACGAACAATCCGGACATATCCGGGAGGTTGGCTTCGAACTCTATCAGTCGATGCTGGAAGATGCGATATTGGAGGCCAAGGCTAAGGGTGCCGGGCTTGATGCAGAAACCGAGAGCTTCTCGCCACAGATTACGGTGGATGCACCCATATTGATCCCTGAAAATTATGTGCCCGATCTCTCGCTCAGAATGGGTCTGTATCGTCGGATGAATGGGCTTGATAGTCATCAGGATATTCAAGCTTTTGCCGCAGAAATGATCGATCGCTTCGGAGATTTGCCTGTCGAAACCGACAATTTGTTCAAGTTGATGGAAATCAAACTAAACTGCGTCAAAGCCCATATCGCCAAGATTGAAATGGGACCTCGCGGTGCATTGGTAAGCTTCCACAACGACAAATTCCCTAACGTTCCGGGACTACTTGCCTATGCTGATCGACTCAAAGGAACAGCCCGGATAAGGCCGGATAACAAGCTGTTTATCGAACGGCGCTGGCGCGATCCCAAGTCGCGGCTTCATGGCCTCACCCAATTGACCACTGGATTGTCAAAGCTAGCGCAGAAAAAATCTGCTTAGAAACCAAGGGCTAGTTACTTTTCAAAGCAAATATTTCAAATTCGTCGGGTGATATCGGCCCAGATCGCAAAAAGCCCTGAAAATATTCACATCCTTGTCGTGCTAGCATTTCGAGTTGTGCTTCTGTTTCCACGCCTTCCGCAATCACAGAAAGGTCAAGGCTTCGAGCCATATCAATAATCGATTTCACCACTACCTGGTCTTTGACAGAACCGCCAATATCGCTGGTTAGACCACTATCTATCTTCAAATAGTCGAGTGGGAGGTTCTTAAGATAACTTAGGCTGCTATAGCCGGTTCCGAAGTCATCTATCGCGATATGCAGACCTTTTTTCCTGATTGCTGAGAGCCGTTGTGCTGCACTCCGGACATCACCAATTAGCTCAGATTCTGTAATTTCAAGAGTGGTTCGACCAGGATCAAAGCCAGCTTCATCGATGGCCTGAATGATATTTTGCACAAAAGCAGTATTTGCGAGATCACCGGCGGTTATATTTACCGACAACCTTAAAAACGAAAGACTGTCGGGCCATTCGGCGGCCGTTGCAAAAGCCAACTTATGAATATGGATTGAAAGCAATTCCATGAGCCCTGCCCGCTCGGCTACCGAAAATAACGTTGCCGCTCCTAGAAAACCGAGCTTCGGATGGTTCCACCGCGCTAACGCCTCGGCGCCCGCCAATTGACCGGTATCCACTTTGATCTGCGGTTGGAGAGCAATAGCGATTTCACCACGTTCCAGTGCGTGGGCCAAATCCCCTTCCAGTTGATGTTCCATAAGTATATTTTTTTCCGAGGAACCACTGACTTTTATCGGCGATGCATCAGATATCATAGCTTCAGCCAGGGCGAGAGTTGCACGTCTGATTAGAAGGCTTTCATCAGTCGAGTCCTCGCCCACAGCAATACCGGCCCGCGCCACCAACCCAATTTCGCGGCCTTCTATTGTGATCGATTCAAAAATATCTCCAAGTAGCAGCCCTGCATAGTTGACACATTTCTGTATTCCACCTTCAGCGGAAACATCAAAGGTCATCGCAACGCCAAAGTTCTGGCCATCCAATCGGGCAACCATACAATCATCTGGCGGATGATCTGTTGTTTCCGCGATGAGGCGTTGGCCAACACGCCGCATCACTTCATCACCGATCGCGCGTCCATAGGCGGCGTTTATCGTTCCGATATTCTTGAGACCAAGGATAACCAGCCCAAGGCTATTGCCTTGTTCAAGGCAATTCCGCATCCAACTTCTGGCCGCTGAACCGTTGCGCAATCCCGACAGAAGGTCCTGCCCCGACCAACTATGATCCGCCAGACCGTCAGTATTTCTCTCAATTCGACCGTAGATGCGTTCACCAGAATCATGAAGATGGTGAAGGATCTTTTCCCCATTCAACAAATGCGGCACCGCAGCCTGCGCAGAGCCAGACTTTAGCCGGCCCAAAGCCCCCCGAACGCGTTTGCGCTCATGACCCGACAATTGGCGATACATACCGCTGACTGGATAGTGATCAAAATCGGTGCTGTTTAAGTTCGATTTCAGTTTTTCACTGACCCAATTATCCTTGAGATCCTTTTTTGAAAAGAACCATTGCTCGTCGGCTTGTGCCAACAAGTCGTTGAAATAGAGGGTTGTTTCCTTACCTCCACGGATATTCTCAACATAACGATAAGCAAAATTTATCGCTTGATGGAGATCAGCATGCGCATTGGCAATATCAAGAAAGTGGGTAGCACCCGCATCATAGCAAAGTTGGGCAATATTTTTCTGAACCGATGGGTCTGCCAGCGCCAGGATCGCGATGCCGCGATGTTGGCCCAAACCCGCAATCTCTGTGATTGCAGCTAAACTATCCTCCGCTGCACCCCGTAGGTCAACAATCGCAATCAGGGCATGAGATGAGAGAAACCGGCCCGTCAGATTATCCTTGCGCCGGGCAGAGCTCACGCGCCATCCATCCCCCGATATCGCGGCAGCCAGCGGGTCGCGATCGTGAAAGGATAGCAAAAACAAATGCCTTGCTCCCTTTTGATCCGGTTCTGATGATTGGCGAGTGATTTACAATGCCCCTATTCTGTCTAAACTCGGCTTCAAATATGGCCGCAACACTTCCCTATCCTTTTCCATAGCCCCAAATTCTTTATATGCCGTTGCCTGCCATCTTACAAAACGCTAGCATTTGGCTTCCTTCTCAATTGGAACAATGTGATGCTCGACGGATTTGGCCGCAAAATTGATTATCTCCGCATTTCGGTCACCGACCGATGCAATTTTCGCTGCCAATATTGCATGTCCGAAAATATGACGTTCATGCCAAAGAGCGAATTGCTGACCTTAGAAGAAATCACCCTGATTGCAGAGCGTTTTATCGGCCATGGTGTCAGGAAGATTAGGCTGACCGGAGGCGAGCCTCTCGTCAGACGAGATATGAGTGATGTGATTCAACGGCTTGGAAGAAAAGTAAATTCTGGCGAACTCGAAGAACTGACGCTTACAACCAATGGATCTCTCCTCAGTGAGTATGCGGATCATCTCGCTGCCCATCATGTACGCCGCATAAATGTCAGCATGGACACTCTCGATCCCGACAAGTTTTCCGAAATCACCAGAGGAGCATCGGTAGATCAGGTGCTCGCGGGGATTGCGGCGGCAAAAGAGGCTGGCATAAAAGTGAAAATCAATATGGTTGCCTTGCGTGGGTTTAATCAGCAATCACTGATGCCAATGGCGGAATATTGTGCGACACAGGGCCATGATCTCACGGTGATCGAAACCATGCCTCTTGGCGATGTAGGAGCTGATCGAAAGCTGGAACACATCCCAGCGGAAGAGTTTATCGCTCCATTGTCTGACAAATACGAGTTACGCTCGATAGCACACAAAAGCGCTGGTCCGGCACGCTATATGTCTGTTGAGCCGCTTGGCCTGCGCCTTGGCCTCATCACACCACTCAGCAATAATTTCTGCGACAATTGCAATCGCCTGCGCCTGACTACCGACGGAAAAATATTTATGTGCCTTGGCCACAACGCGCATGTTGATTTACGCGCCGCCGTGCGCAATGAAGGAATAGAGGCTGTTGATCGGTTGCTTCAGAAAGCTTTGAAGCTCAAACCGTTACGACATGAATTTAATGCGCAATTGGACGGGTCCGCAGAGATATTGGAGCGTCATATGAACGTCACTGGCGGATGAGCGAAATAAAATGGGCGCTGATCGTGTCCCCTACTCCTCAGGCACAAGAAGCGGGAGAAAAGCTCAAACCTCTGATGGACTGGGTGCCAATTGAGGATGCAGATCAAGCTGTTGTGCTGGGCGGCGACGGTTTCATGCTACAAACCCTTCATCAGATGCTCAATCGGCGCAAGATTATGCCAGTCTATGGGATGAATCTCGGCACGGTCGGTTTCCTCATGAACAATTGGCATGAAGATGATCTGATTCGGCGGATTGAGGGAGCTCGTCCATTTAAAGTTCGTCCTCTCAAGATGGAAGTTGAGACCATTTCCGGTGCCAGTTTCGTATTACCCGCGATCAACGAAGTTTCATTACTAAGAGAAACCCGCCAGACCGCAAAACTGGAAATCGAGGTAAACAACCGAATCATGCTCGAGGAGCTGGTTTGTGACGGTATTTTGATCGCAACGCCGGCAGGTTCAACGGCCTATAATCTATCTGCCAACGGCCCGATCTTGCCACTGGGCTCCAATTTGCTGGCGCTAACGCCTATTAGCCCCTTCCGTCCAAGACGCTGGAAGGGCGCCATTTTACCAGACAAGATGCCAATCAGCATCAAGGTTCTAAATGCCGAAAAACGGCCTGTCAGTGCGGTTGGTGACCAGCAAGAGGTTCGCGATGTTGCTAATGTAACAGTCTCCATTGACCGCAATCAGACGCTGACGATGTTATTCGATCCGGAACATGCTCTGGATGATCGGATCGCTATGGAACAATTTGTTGTTTGATGGCTTGCCGGGTGCGAATGACGTTGCTATAGCCGCGCTCGTTGTGATGCAAATCGCTTCTATTCCCCGGTAGCTCAGTGGTAGAGCAATCGACTGTTAATCGATTGGCCGATGGTTCGAATCCGTCCCGGGGAGCCACCTCACTTAAACAAGTTGTTTCAAATCAGGTGATTTTTGAAGAACAACTCTGTTTATTCCCACCCCAACCTCCGCATTGCGGATATGAAATTGGCACCGACATACGGGTATGAAACGCCAGACCATCGGTTTTTGAATATTTTCAGACTCAACACAGCTAAGAATCATGTCTGTCGGCATAGTCTCTACGTCAATCTAATGACTGATATCATGATCAAGAGGTCAGACTGATGGCTGCTCACTATGTTCACTACGGCCCGCACGCGGTTTGAGCGCAAAAGCAGACATTAGAGGATGTGAACAAGTTGGCAATGTATGTGATCGGTCAGAAAAGGCCCTTTATCCCTGTATCCTGAAAACCTTTCGGTTCAAATAAAGAGCTATTCTACTCAAGTCTGGCAATCGCCTAAACCCGGATAATCAATAGAGCGGCAACATTTGTCCGATAAGCGGCAAGTTTTTGCCGACCCTGTGGTTTTGCGATCAACTCAGATGTGAAGAAGGCGCAAAAAACCAAGCAAAATTCGTTTCAGACCAATTGCCTCCAATTTTGGCACAAGCTTTGCTGTGTTATCCCAGAGATCGTCACGTTTCGCGCCCATGCCAAGGTCAAATGGCCGGACGATGAGATCACAAAAGTGAGTCATATCAACACAAAAAGGTGCGGAAAGACATGAAAGAAAACGTTGCTGCCTGGGAAATAGATACGCTTCTTGACGATGCCAATGACAATATCGAAATACTATCATTGGACTGTTTCGACACTTTGATCTGGCGCAATGTAAACAGACCCATGGATGTTTTCCATGATTTGGATATCGCGGACTGCACAATGGAACTTCGTGTTCTGGCAGAGAAGCGGGCTCGCAAGGCTCTCATTCTCAACACAAAAAAGAACGAAGTCACGATTAGTGAAATTTATGAAAAAATGTTTCGCGAGGCCGACGATGCCCGAGTAGCCGAATGTGTTGAAAAGGAACTTCTTGCAGAGGCCCATCATTGCTTCGCTTTCGCGCCCGTCACCAAGCTTATAGATCGCGCTAAGAGCCGTGGTTTGAAGGTGATTATCGTATCGGACACCTATCTTCCGGAACCGCTGTTGCGCCAATTGATAACCGACGCCGCTGGTCCAGAAATCGCTAGCAAAGTTGACCAAATATTCTGCTCTTGCGAATATGGAATGAGCAAGGCTGGTGGACTGTTCAAACCTGTACTTGCCGATTTGGGTATATCGCCAGAAAAAATTCTGCATTTGGGTGATAATTTGGAGGCTGACTTTAAGGCGCCAAATAAGCTCGGCATAAACGGCGTTCATTTCGAACAATTTGATGACGAAGCATCTGAGCGCTTGAGGCTGGAAGCGGTGGCAGCGACAATATTAGACAAGGATACGCGCAAGGTAGCACCCTCTTTGCAACCTCAGCGCGCACAAATATCTTTGCGAAAGGAAACTGAAGCAACTTTCCAATTTGGCCATGACGTTCTGGGTCCCATTCTCCAAGGTTTTTCACGCTGGATTGCAGAACAATCAGACGAAATCGAAGCGAGAATGGGCAAAAAGCCCAAATTACTTTTCCTGCTGCGCGACGGTTATTTGCCGGCCAAAGCCTTTATGGAAGCCTATCCGGAATATTCTGATCAGGTTGCCATGATCGAACTAAGTCGCTTTACGGCCAATGCAGCGAGTTTCTCGAGTAAGGAAGCGATCCAGTCCTTTTTGACGGCTGAAGCGACAAGCAATCAAAAGGATGCCTATTCTAACCAACGGCAAGCGGCTTATTGCCGTCAGTTGCTTTTCGTCCAAAGCGAGATACCCAGGCTCTCTGGAATAAAGAAACCGGAAGCCTTTATTCGCGAAATTCTGAAAGCGAAAAATGTCAAAAAAATTGTCGCCCGGTCAAAGAAATTCAGAGATGGTTTGGTCGCGCATCTTCGAAAAAATGGCGTCGAACAGGGTGATACCGTCGTGTTTGTCGATCTCGGCTATAATGGGTCAGTCCAGAATGTGATTGAGCCGGTGCTGCAATCAGAAATGGGGCTGAATATATCGGGGCGTTACCTCTTGCTCCGTGAGTTGATGATAACTGACATGGAGAAAAAGGGTCTTATTGACGTTCGTCATTATGACAATAGCGCACTCAACGCGCTGTGTGAATCCATTGCTGTTTTAGAACAGCTTTGCACACAGTCTAATGGCTCCGTACTTGGCTATAGTGAAGTTGGTGAACCGAAACGGGATACCGCCGATATTAAAGGCAAACAAAGCGAACAGCGGGATAATGCGCAGGCAGCATGTCTAACTTATATCCAAGAAATGGGTCGCGGTTGGGCGACAATTCCTGGCTCGTGGGATAGCGATTGTGCGCGTCAGATGACCGCTGCCTCTCTTTCCCGTCTCTTGTTTTTGCCCGTTGAAAGGGAAGTCGACATTTTTGAGAATTTCAACCACGACGTGAATTTGGGTACGAAGGATATGCTCAAGTTTATTGATCCAGAAACGGCCGCCCAGGGACTCAGGACACGTGGCCTGTTTTATACCAAGAATATCACACGCATATATTTGCCCGGCGAGTTGAAGCAACAAGGAATGCAGGCACTTCTACCCTTGTTTACGGGCAACCGTTTTGGGCTTGATCTGCGCCAAAATGATTTTCAGGGCGGCGGCATTAAAATTCCGGTTATGCTTGCTGACGATCAAGAGCATTTGCAGATCGAAATTGACGCCTATCCGACCAGTGAAGGCTATTATCAAGCGTTGATTCCAGCCGGTACGGGGCAATTCAACATTGCAATCATGATCGGACAAATTTGCGATTGGCTGCAGGTAGAAGAAGTGAGTTACCAGGAAGTCGATAGGTTTATGGCCAAGAAAATCGATGATGGCTCAATAGCCGCTTATCCCATCTATGAAGCTATGACGGAAAACGCCCCCGGTCTCCATCGCTGTACTAGGAGGGATTCATTCATGCTCATTCCTCCCCCGACCGTTTCGACTGGTGAGACGATTATGTTGAATTTTGTTTTTCGACCGACCGTGCTGAGTGGTTCCGATAAAAACACCGTAAGAAAGGTTGCTTAGATATGACGCTACTAATCCACTCCATGTCCGAATTTTCCGATATCATTGTGAATGCAATGAGCATTGCCAGTGCTTCGCAAATTGCTGAAATTGGAGCTGAATATGGTGGAATGACCAGTGTTCTGGCGGACTACGCCGAAGCAAATGATGGTCATCTTTTCAGCGTAGATCCGACTCCTAAGCAGGAATTCTTGGACTGGGTAGACGCGCATAAGCAGGTGTCTCATATTGCCAAGCCAAGCCTCGAGGCCTTTTCAGATCTTAAAGATATCGATGTATGGTTGGTCGATGGTGATCACAATTGGTTTACTGTTTATCACGAACTGAAAGCCATCGAGACCGCCTGCGAGAGGGATGACAAGCCGTTATTCGCGATACTGCATGATGTCTGCTGGCCCGCCGCAAACCGTGACATGTATTATGCACCTGATAGAATCCCGGCAGAATATCGCCATGACTATTGCATGGATGGCGGTGCCAAACCCGGACTGCCCGGCTTGCTGCGCGAGCAGGGTTTTCGCGGCATGGGTCAATTTGGACTGGCCATGCACGAAGGTGGCGAACGCAACGGTGTCAAATGTGCGGTTGTTGATTTTATTGACGAAGCGGAAGCCAGCGGGCGTCAATTGGCCTATGCAGAAATTCCAGCGGTTTTTGGTCTTGGTATCGTGTTCGATGCGAACGCCCCTTGGGCAGAATCACTGAGCGACCTTCTCATACCATTTCACGAAAACCCGCTCATCGCGAAATTGGAACAGAATCGGCTTTCCAACTATTTGACCGTTCTGGATTGGCAAGATGGTGTCATCGTTTAGGGTGTAATGTCCGCTTTCGGGATATTACGGAAATCGTACTAATGCCCGCAAAATCTGACCTGGTTCAATCAAATGATGATAGAAAAGCGACTGAAGACAGCCCTCATAATACTGCGCATTGATCGGACGCGTCACTAACATGGTCGACATCTGTAGAGCGTTCGCAGGGTCAATGGAAAAAGGAACTACCCACGGCAGAGTTAGTGGATCACTCCGCTTCTAAACGATCACAATAGGATCTTTGAAAGAGGGGTCATCCGCAAAAGGATGGCCCCTTATATTTTATCAGCCAGCAAGCCAGAAGACACTTTCGAAGAGCTGCCTTGAAACATCGTAAGTCGGTCTATTTGAGCGTGACATCAATAAGATGTTCAGGGCATTTGTTGCCAGATTATACGGATTGCAACGTACAGGATCAATATGGCCGTCATTCGTTTTATCCAGAGCTCTGACAATGCCTTACTTGCCAGAATGCTCCCCGCCTGGCCGCCAACGAGAACCGCAAGATAGAGCGGCCAATAGCCAAACAGGACATCGGCCCCCTGCTCCCAATTCGATTTCATAAGCTGGCCAGCAAGACCGCTGGCCGAATTGACGAGTATGAACAGGCTGGCTGTTGCTGCTATTCTCCGTCCATCGGACCAGTTGGTCAGCAATAATATGGGAGCGAGAAATATTCCTCCTCCAATACCTACCATTCCTGACAGAAATCCGATCCCACCACCGACTATTGGTGCAAAGCTTATATGTTTTGTCCAAATGCCTCGTTCCATGTTGCCGCGATCACGCAATGCTGGCTCTACCAACAGCAATATCCCCGCGACCAACAAGGAGCACCCCAGCAGTATCAGAAAACTGTCACGATCAATCGGAAAACGCCCCCCTGCCCAGGCCGCTGGTAATGACAGGAGAAGAATCGGCCAAATTCTTTTCCAGTCGATCAAACCTCTTGCCTGGAACCGCAATGTCCCGCCCAGAACAACAATGATGTTACAAAGCAGGGCGATAATCGGAAGCGCTCGATAATCAACATCAGAAAGCGCAAGCAGCGCGATATATGTTGACCCGCCACCAAATCCAACTGAAGCGTAAAGCGCCGCAGTCAGAAGGAATAAAAGCGCTAGACCGGCGACACCAAGAGCCACATCAGGTCTCGATCGGCCCTGTCATCACGATATCAATACTTGCCGTGACAATGCTTGTATTTCCGGCCAGAACCGCAAGGACATGGCGCATTTCTGCTAACGCCATCAAAGTTGATATCGGCTGCAACCGCCCCGCCTGACTGACGTGGCGGTAATGTCGTGGAGACCGTGCCCAATGTGCCGCCATCAATATCATTACTGTCATCTTCGCCAGTAAGTGGATCAATATGCGTGGTGAGAAAGTCAGGCAGCTCCGGCAGTTCCGGTACTTCGATTTCTTCTTGGCGATGGAACTGGCTGACCGCGATTGTCTTTGTAACGCTTTCGCGGATCACTTCCAACATGCGTTCGAACAGACCAAAGGCCTCTTTCTTATACTCATCCAGCGGTTTTTTCTGGGCATAAGCACGCAAAAATACCACCTGACGCAGCGCATCCAAGGTTGCCAGATGTTCTTTCCAATGATGGTCCAGGGACTCCAGCAATATCGATTTTTCGATCTGCACCCATATCTCAGGATCGATTTGCTCTACTTTGGCATTGAAATCGGCGTCTGCCAGCTCAGCGATACGGGTTTCCAGAATCTCCGGCTCCACCGCATCCTCTTGCATCCACGCATCAATGTCGGGGGTTAAGCCGAACACCTCTTCGACACGTTTCTTGAGCAAGTCTATTTCCCATTGCTCAGGATAGCTGCCAGGAGGGCAACTGTCGGCAACGATTGCGTTAGCAGTCTCGTGCCGCATATCTTCTACGACATCGCCAACCGTTTCGGCATCCATGATTTCAGAGCGTTGCTCATAAATCACCTTGCGCTGATCGTTCATGACATCATCATACTCAACGACCTGCTTCCGCGCTTCATAGTTGCGCGCTTCAACCTTTTTCTGGGCCGTTTCAATAGCTTTGGAGAGCCATTTGCCACCGATAGCCTCACCATCTTCCAGATTCTTGTTCATCATTTTGGCAAACATCGTTTCGGTACCAAAAATCCGAAGCAAATCGTCTTCCAGACAGAGATAGAAGCGGCTGAGTCCCGGATCACCCTGACGACCGGAACGACCGCGCAGCTGGTTATCAATGCGGCGGCTTTCGTGCCGCTCCGTACCCAAAACAAACAAACCGCCCGCATCACGGACCTGTTCGCGTAAAGCCCGTACTTCCTCTTCGATTTTGGCAATGGCCTTGTCCCGTTCAGGACCTTCTTCCAAATCGGCCAGTTCCTGCTCGATACGAAAATCAATATTTCCGCCAAGCTGGATATCCGTACCGCGGCCAGCCATATTGGTCGCGATGGTTACGGCACCTGGACTACCGGCTTGAGCAACAATATGCGCTTCCTGTTCGTGAAAACGGGCGTTCAAAACATTATGCGTCACATCTTCTTTCTTCAGAAAATCGGACAGGAGTTCTGATTTCTCAATCGAAACCGTACCAACCAGAACCGGTTGGCCTTTGTCGCTATGTTCTTTGATCTTTTTTGCGATCGCAGCAAATTTATCGAGCGTATTCTTGTAAAACTCGTCATTTTCATCGATCCGCTGGATCGGCCGGTTGGTTGGAATGGTAACAACGTTCATTTTGTAGATTTCAAAAAATTCTGCCGCTTCCGTCTCCGCTGTACCGGTCATACCCGACAATTTCGGGTACATACGAAAATAATTCTGGAAAGTGATCGATGCCATCGTCTGGTTTTCAGGTTCGATCTGAACGCCTTCTTTGGCTTCTACCGCCTGATGCAAACCATTGGACCAACGGCGGCCATCCATCATACGTCCAGTAAATTCGTCAATAATGATAACCTTGCCATCTTTGACAATATAGTCGGTATCGCGCTTGCGCATGACGTTGGCCATCAAGGCCTGATTAAGGTGATGAACAACTTGCGTATTTTCATAGTCGTAGAGGTTATCACCCTCAAGCAATCCGGCTTCTTCAAGCAAACGTTCTGCTTTCTCCGTTCCTTCTTCCGTCAGCGAGATATTGCGACTTTTCTCGTCCTTTTCGTAATCCTCCTCGTCGATATGCTGAACAATCTCGTTCACCGAGATGTAGAGGTCTGATTTATCGTCCGTCGGACCCGAGATAATAAGCGGAGTCCGCGCTTCGTCGATCAGAATTGAATCGACTTCATCGACAATCGCAAAGTTAAAAGGCCGTTGCACCATCTGACCACGATCATGTTTCATATTGTCGCGAAGATAGTCGAAACCAAATTCGTTATTGGTGCCGTAGGTGATATCGGCAGCATAGGCTTCGCGCCGCTGTTCCTCGCCGATATTCGGAATGATGGTCCCAACACTCATGCCAAGGAAATTATAGACCTGGCTCATCCATTCGCCATCCCGGCGAGCCAGATAGTCGTTTACCGTAACAACATGGACACCTTTGCCTTCGATCGCGTTGAGGTAGCAAGCCAGCGTCGCGACGAGCGTTTTACCCTCACCGGTCCGCATTTCCGAAATCTCACCGCGATGCAATACTATACCGCCAACCATCTGCACGTCGTAGTGGCGCTGGCCCAGTGTTCTTTTTGCTGCTTCACGGACAACCGCAAAAGCCTCTGGCAAAATGTCATCCAGAGTTTCGCCATTGGCTACCCGTTCCCGGAAATACGGCGTTTTAGCCGCCAGTTCTTCATCGTTAAGCGGTTCGATTTCTGGTTCGAAAGCGTTGATCTTATCAACCACTTTCATGATGGATTTGACGTAACGGTCGTTAGAAGACCCGAATAGGGATTTGGCAAAGCCGCCGATCATGATGATTTCCGATATTTCTTTAGATATTGGACGTATTTAGCGCCCAGTCCTGTCTGCATTTAGGGATGAATTGGAACAAATCAACGTATGTGATTGTCCGGGCGTGCAGCTAAGGCGCGCCTTCTTCATGCTCCAGCTTGTCGCCGATCGTGGATTGGACCGGCAATACGGACCAGATAGATGCAATATCGCGTCCGCTTTGCAAGCGAATTGCAAAGGGTGCCTCACTTTGGATGAAGGTTTGGGCAACTTTACCCCAGTCTGATGGTGTAGTTGCTTCGGCTTCAGACGTGACCTCATTGCCAGCGGTCTCAGTTGCCATAGCAGCAGCCGGCGGATTAACGCCAACTGCATTGAAAAGCAGCAACATAAAACTTGCAATATAGACGTTCATCAATAAGCCCTGTGAGAAGATCTTCGCTTTAGCAAACCAATAGATAAAGGCAAGTTAAGTGTCAGAAACTATATCGCCTCTTGCCCCCGCAGACATCCCAGAGCTTCCGGACATTTCCGGCGTCACCTGCCGCATCGCTCGCGCCCAATATAAGCAATGGGACCGCTGTGACCTTACTTATATCGAGTTGACCGAAGGTACATCCGTCGCCGGCGTGCTAACCCAGAGCAAATGTCCGTCCACAGAGGTGGAATGGTGCCGCAAAGCCTTGCCCGGCGGCAAGGCAAGAGCTTTGGTCGTTAATGCTGGCAATGCAAATGCTTTTACTGGCGCGCGCGGCATGGAGGCGGTACAACGGATATTGTCCCTCACCAGCAATCATCTCGGCTGCACAGAGCAAGAGATATTTGTTTCCTCCACCGGTGTGATCGGCGAACCTTTGCCAAAAGACCGGGCCGAAGCGGGTCTAGACGCGGCTTTCACAGTCGAGCCTTGCAGCTGGCAAGAGGCTGCGGCCACGATCATGACGACCGACACCTTTCCCAAAATGGCGACCACTAGCGCGATTATCGGCGGGAAAACCGTTCATCTCAATGGTATCGTCAAAGGGTCCGGCATGATTGCGCCGGATATGGCGACGATGCTGGGCTATATTTTCACCGATGCGACCGTGGATTCTGGTCTGCTGCAGGAAATGCTTGATGCGGCGACTGCAAAAAGCTTCAACTGCATCACGGTCGACAGCGATACATCGACCAGTGACACTGTTTTGGCCTTTGCTACGGGACGGCGTGACATCCCTGCCCTAACCTCGTTTGACGATGCCGGTGCTGACGCATTTCAAGCGGCACTAAGCGATTTGTGCATGCAATTGGCACATCTTGTTGTCCGCGACGGGGAAGGCGCAAGCAAGTTTATCGAAATTGCGGTGACGGGCGCGCAAAGTGATGAAAGCGCCAAACATATTGCCCTCTCCGTGGCCAATTCTCCGCTCGTTAAAACCGCTATTGCCGGAGAAGATGCAAACTGGGGCCGCGTGGTTATGGCGGTTGGCAAAGCCGGTGAACCCGCAGATCGCGACAAGCTCTCCATCGGTTTTGGCGGCATCACGGTTGCGCGCGACGGCCTGGTTGTTCCCGATTATGACGAAACGCCGGTTACCGAGCACCTGAAAGGCGATGTAATTGACATCAGCGTTGATATTGGGATCGGTGACGGGAAGGCCACTGTCTGGACCTGTGACCTGACCCATGGATATATCTCGATAAACGCCGATTACAGGAGCTAAAATGACCGAAATCATATTACATCACTACGAAAACTCCCCTTTCGGACAAGCGATGCGCCTTGCGTTGGGTTTGAAGGGCATTGACTGGAAATCTGTCCAGCAACCGGACATTTGTCCTAAACCCGATCTCAGCGCCCTGACCGGCGGATATGAACGCATACCAGTGCTACAAATCGGATCAGAAATCTATTGCGATACGGCTGTCATTGTCGATGCGCTGGAAGCCCTTAAGCCTGAGCCAAGCCTCTATCCAAAGCCTTTGGGCTTCGCCGGTCGGATCATTGCTTTATGGTCAGGCGGCCTTTGGTTCATGCCAGCAGTCGGGGTCGCTCTGGGGACCAATCCGGACATTGTCAGCGATGAATTCTGGGAAGACCGCGCCAAACGGTTTGGCATGGATCGCCGAAAATTTCTTCCAATGGTGCCCCATCTGACCGGACAATTTGAAGCGGGAGCGGCCCTGGTTGCGGAAACCCTGGCCGATGGACGAAACTATATCAGCGGCGACAGTGCCGGTCATGCGGACCTGATGCTATACATGAACATCCGTTTCGCCAGCTTTGCCGGTAAAAAACCATCGGACTTTGGCGCTGATGTCGCTGCCTGGTATGACCGTATTGACGGCATTGGCTATGGCAGTTTTGAAGAATGGACCGGGCAGCAGGCGATCGACTATGCCAAGGCATCAGAGCCCGTGAGCAGCGGAGCGGTGGATCCGGCATCCGGTTTTTCTGCTGGTAACAAGGTTTCCGTGAGAACGGAGACACCCGATCCCGCCGCCGTCAGCGGTATATTGGTTGGCTTGAATGATCGAGAAATCATTATCAAACGACAGGACGAGCAGGTCGGTGCTTTACACGTGCATTTCCCACGTCTGGGTCAGATATTGTCCCCCGCATGAACTATTCCAGCCTCAACCTCTCGGTACAGAACATCCTGAAGGATGTGGCGAAAGAAGTCGTACTCCCGCATTATCAGAACCTTAAAACTGCCGATATTGAGGAAAAATCGCCCGGTGATCTGGTGACAGTGGCTGACAAGCTCAGCGAAGCGATGCTCAGCGAGATGTTGGGTGCGCTTCTTCCCGATGCCGCCATTGTTGGCGAGGAGGCCAGTGCAGCCAATCCTTCGGTCATGAACCATCTCGGTGACAATCAGGCTTGGATTATCGATCCCATCGATGGAACAGGCAATTTCGCAGCAGGAAAACATCCTTTCGGCATGATTGTCGCATTGTCACAGGAGAATGAAACCGTCGCTGGATGGCTCTACGATCCTCTCATGGATCGAATTTGTTATGCCGCTAAAGAGTGTGGCGCCTTTATCAATGGCGAAAAGTGCATCGCACGGGGTCAACCAGATCAAAAACCAGTGGCAGCGCTGGCCACTGGCTTCATGACGTCAGAACAACGCGACAAGCTTCTTCTGGCCGCTGAGGATCATTATAAGATTGTTGATATTCCGCGCTGTGCAGCGGAACAATATCCACGATTGGCTCTAGGGACCAACCATATTTCTACGTTTGAACGAAGCTTGCCTTGGGACCATGCCGCTGGAATATTGTTTCTAAATGAGGCGGGTGGAAAAGCGGCGCGGTGGAATGGCGACGCCTATCGGCCTGCCGATCGCAAAACCGGGTTGCTCGGGGCCTCATCACCGCAATTATGGGACGAGGCCGCCGAGCTTCTGGGGGACGTTTTCAGCAGTTAAGCTGGCAGGCTTTCTTCCAGCCAGGATTTCAACTGACTTTTGGGCGCCGCGCCAACTTTGGTTTCAACTGGTTCACCATTGTTGAACAGGATCATTGTCGGAATGCCGCGCACGCCATATTTTCCGGGCGCATCCGGACTGTCATCAATGTTGAGCTTGGCAATAGTCACCTGCTCGCCCAGTTCATCGCTGATTTCTTCCAGCGCAGGGCCGATCATCTTACAGGGGCCGCACCATTCTGCCCAGAAGTCGACAAGCACGGGGCCGTCGGCTTTCAGGACATCTTGTTCAAAACTCTCGTCTGTAATTGCTTTGGTAGCCATAGGGAATCTCCTTCGCTTGTTTAAATACAATCTAGGCCTGCGCGATCCATTGCTCAAGTCTCTGCCCGAAAAGGATTTTCATGGGCGGGAAAAGCTGGTCTTGTTACGGGGTAAAATGGTCTGGCCTGTGCTGATCGATAATATCATCGGAAAGCTCCAACAAATGTGGTCCGTGCGTATAAAGCAATGCAGCTTTGATCGGCCGGTCCGGAAATATCTTGCGAAGCGCAGTAACATAGGCTGACATCTGGCGGAGATATGAAAGCGGAACATCTGAGCTGTCTCGCGGCACCAAACGACCCGTTTTGAAATCTACAACAATGATATTCTCTTCCGTTATCAAAAGTCGGTCCACAGTCCCCGAGATAACATGCTGATCGACAACCGCTGCAATGGGTGCTTCAGCCAGACTTTCAGGAGAGAAAAGCGAAGACCATGTGGGGTTGTCCAGCACCGACAGGACAATATCGACCAGTTCTTTTCGGTATGCCATGTCAGTAATCTGTTTCTGTTTCTCGAGCCAACGATCCGCAACATTCGCTCGCTTTTCGGCGGCAATATCGGGCAAGCGCTCAAACAGACTGTGCAGCAACTTACCGCGCTCTGCTGCAATACGCATAGCTTTGGTGGGCGGTGGACTAGCAGCGTCATCGGGGCCGAGATCGGAAGGCGTCAGCGGTCGTGGAGGGCGAGCTTCCTTAGGCGCGGGCGCACAGATCCATTCCGGCAAAGGTCCGGATCGTTCACCAGTAATGTTCTGAATGCGTTTTTCCTGAACTACTTGTTTTTTCGAAGCTTCTTGGCCGCCGTAAGTCCGTTCGGAAATCCATCGCGGGGAGTCATACCATTCCGCTTGAAGTCCTGCCATCCCCTGCTCAACCGCTGCATACCAGCTGGTTTCCGGTACTTCACCGCGTGCTTTCGGTCCCAACGTTCCCGCGACCACCAAATGCTCTTCAGCCCGTGTCATCGCGACATAGAGCAACCGCCAATGTTCCTGCATCGCCTGCGCGTCGGCAATGGTTGCATAAGCATCCAGCAAGCCGATCCGTTCGGCTTTGCGGATCGGCACCACCGGATATTCCAATTGGTCATCGCGGCGTATCGGATCCGGTATATCAAACCCTCCACTTCTTTTGTTGGCAGGATCATAAGTTGCATTTGCGAGGATAACCAAGGGCGCTTGCAAACCTTTTGCTCCATGCACGGTCATCAGTCGGACTTCGTTGCCGCCCTCCAATTGATCACGTTTTATTTCGACATCACCGCGATCAAACCAATCCAGAAAAGCTTGCAATGTCGGGATATGATCCTGCTCAAAGGCAAGCGCGGTATTGAGTAGTTCTTCAAGCGGATCGAGCGCTGCATGGCTTAAACGCGAGGTTAGTTTTTTGCGCCCTTCCATTGGTCCTGAAGCAATAGTTTCCAGAAACTGATAGGGTGTGTTGAAATCCGCCATTGAGAGCAAAGCACGCAAAGGCGTTATTCGATCTTCTAGAGATTCTTGTGTTCGCAAATAGCCCCAAAGACTCTTATCCCTGTGTGCATCACCACGATAACCGCGATCTAGCAGGTCCTGCTGCGTCCAACCCAAAAGCGGCGACACCAAAAGAGAGGCAAGATTGAGATCATCATTTGGTTGCAGCACGAAACGGATGGCAGCAAGCATATCCTGCACCACCAGCGGCTGGTTTAGCCTGATCCGGTCTATGCCCGCCACTGGTACATTTTCGGCAAATAAACGCGCAACGATCAACGCACTGAGATCATCGCGCTTGCTAACCAAAATCATTACATCTTTAGGCTCCAACGGTCGGTTTTCATGATTTAACCAGAGCGCTGTTTCTGGCGAGAGCCACTCTTTGATTTGAATCGCAAGTCTTTGTGCAAAAACCCGTTTTTCATCGTTCAACCAGTTTTCATCATCATCGATATTGCCTACCGCCCCATGAGCAACGGGCTTCCAGAGAGTCACGCTGCCCGTTTCTCCGGCATAATGACTTTGATGTCGTGGAATCGCTTTGTCGAGCCCCAGCTCCTGTGCACCAACATGATTCAGAACTTCATCCACAACCTCCAATACAGGCGGTGTAGATCGAAAACTGCGATCCAGCGAAAGATCACTGAAAGCCCGATCCGATGCTTTTGCGCGGGCAAAGAAATCGTCTCGCGCCTTCACATAGTTATGCGGGCTTGTCCCTTGAAAACCGAAAATCGCCTGTTTGAAATCACCGACCGTGAACAATGTTCGAATTTTATCGGCGTTTGCGCCCATACCTACGAAAAACTCTCCGGCCAGTGCCCGAACGATGTCCCACTGCGCCAAATTGGTGTCCTGTGCCTCATCGACCAATATGTGATCGGTGCGCTGATCCAATTTGTAACGAATCCACTCAGCCATATTGCCTTGATTGAGCAATTTAGCCGTCATCCGAATCATATCATCAAAATCAACAACACCCTGCAATTTCTTGGCCTCTGCATAGCGATGATAAAATGCCCGACCTGCATTCAGTGCGCCAGCAAACAAGTCTGAATAGTCAAATAATGCCTTCGTTTCGATCAACTGGCGGCAATGATCGTAAAGATCGACACTCAATGCTTCATATTGTGGCGCAACCTTATGAAGTCCCTTGGGCACCGAGCGCCAATCGCCGTCCGCTTTCGCCCAGATCATATGCAGTTCGGGTAACTGGACCGCCCGCTCAACGTTATCCAGTCCCAACCAGTTTCGTATCCGGGCTATTTGCGCATGCGCGGTTTTGGTACCCCAAGCTTCAAGCGCCTCTGCCATATCCCGTAAATTCGTCAGGTCAAATGCGTCATCACTGCATTTCTGCTCCAGCCAATCTTGCGCATCCATATCTCTTGGCAGATCGACCAGCCCGCGAACAAATGGCAAAACAGCATTTGGAAGCTGGTCCATCGCCTCAGCCTTTGATGCGCATGCCATGAGGTATTTTTCCGTATCCTCTTCGCCCATGCGGACACTGAGAGATTGTATTGCCTGAATTATTTCGATGTTTTCTGACGCTTCCTCATCCAGCAACAAGTCGCCTAAAGCCTGACGCGCCAATATTTTCTGATCCCGCTCTTCAATAGGCTTCAGCAGCGCCGGAATATCGGCTTCCTCAGGAAAGCTCGCAAGCAAGGCCTGACAGAAGCTGTGGATCGTCATGATCCGCAATCCTCCGCCCCGCGCATCCAGAACCCGAGCGAACAATGTCCGGGCATATTCACGCGTTTCCGGTCCCACGGGCGCACCGATTGCTGACAGGTCAGCGGCCAATTTGGCATCGTCTAATCTCACCCAGCTGGCCAATTGCCGGTGAATCCGGTCCGCCATTTCCGCTGCGCCTGCTTTGGTAAAGGTCAGGCATAGAATATGCTCGGGATCGACATTCTCCCGTAGCAAGAGGCGGAACACTCGCGCCGTGAGCACCTGGGTCTTGCCTGTTCCAGCGGATGCGCTCAGCCAGATATTATCATCTGGCTGCACCGCATCACTCTGCTTGTCGGCGAGCGGAAAAAGAGTCGGCGTTTCACTCATGATCGCTCGCATCATCTGTTATGTCCGCACGGCCGTACCATTCTTCAAGCCGCATCAATTGGTCATAATCTGCATAAGGTGCATATTCAGGATGCAGTTTCGCTGTCATCGGTTCTTTGCCCAATATGTAGCTGTTCACCGCCTTGGTGAATTCAGTGACTGCATGCTCCACCATCTCATTCGCGTCGACCTTGTCTGGGCTGCGAGGATTGGTGGGAGTTGCGATATAGCCAAAGCGATCCTTACCGGCTTGCTTAGCAAGTGACCAATATTCAAAGCCTGTAGCTTTACCAGACAAGCCCCCGAAATCTCCTTTTTCAGCGATTGCGCCAAGCAATCCGAGTTGCAACGCAAACCCCTCTTTCACCGACTTGTTGGAAGGTGGACCACCGGTTTTGTAATCAACGATAGCAAGGCCACCGTCAGGCATTCTGTCGATCCGGTCGGCTATGCCAAAAAGATCTATGCCAGCGACGGTTGCACTGCCTATCTGCTCTGACTTCAAAGGTAATCTTCCAACATCACGTTGCTGAGCCACGGTTTCAGAAACCCATAATAGTCCTTCTATCAACCGCGGAGCCCATAATGTCCGCATGAGCGGATGAGAGGAGCGTTCATTGAGGAATGCCACGGCTCGTTTCTTAAGGGCATCGGGATGATAGTTGTCCTCTTTTGCCCAGCGATCCAGAATGTCATGAATGATGGTGCCTCGCCATGCTGCACTTGGTTCTGCATCGATCATGTCAAGTGATCCCAAACCCATAATCTTCGCAGCATAAAAGGCGAAAGGATCTGCAATCAAACGATCAACATTTGTCACCGACAATCTGACTTTGCGCTGCTCCGCTGTCGGCGAAGGCGCAGGTTGATCCATTCTGAGCAACGCTTCCGGTTTATCTATCCGCGCTGCCCAGTCTTGTGCGATAGGATGTTCCTTCAGGCTTTCCCCGCACATAGCCTTGAGACGCAACAGGAACCGAGAGGCGATAGCGGGACCTGATCCATCGCGCTGCGCTCGGGTGAGAACAACATTTTGTCCCCCCATGGCACCAACAAGATCATGCGCAGAAAGGCCTATTTGTCGTTCCTGCGCCGGTAAACCCAAGGACTTTCGGACCATTGGAGCAAGCCACGGATCCGGTGTGATCGCTTGGGGCCAGCTACCTTCGTTGAGACCACAACAAATAACCAGATCAGCTTGCTGCAATCGTGCCTCGAGCAGGCCGTAAAGGGCAATCCGGGGGTGACCGCCGTAAGGCGGACGAACCGGGATGTCTGAAAGATATGTCTCGAAATAGCCGGCAATTTCTTGTGACTGAATTTTCAGTGGACCAAGTCCGGCGCGTTCCTCCATGTCGGACAGAAAATCTGCCAATTGCCTGCCAGCTGGACCGGCCCAGACTTGTCCATTGGTCAATCGTTCGGCCAATTGTCGTATTTCAGCCAGCATATCGGCCCAGCGCATCGTTCCACCAAGTGCGATAGCAGCGGGGGTGAAGATGTCACGCACGCCTTCCCACCACGGCAGCAATTGATTTCTTAGCGCTTGGGTTCGGCGGTCGTTGGTGTGAAATAGTCCGTCAATACCAGACAATCCGGGAGCTGGACGTGGACCACGCATCAAAAGATCTAGCTTGCGAACGTTGCTTAGCCATTCCAATCGATCATCACCCGCTCGAACCAGGGGATGTTTCAGCAACGACAGAAACTCGGCTGGTGGAAAACCGTTAGTTGCAGCCGACAAAAGCGCTAAAAAGAATATACCTTCCGGTTTTTTCGACAGCGGCTGCCCAGCCGTATCGTCTGCATTTATCATCCATCGTTGTAGATGCGCGGATATACGACCTGCCAGCGCACGGTCTGGCGTGATGATTGCAACGCGGCGTTCCGGCATTTCCAAAGCTTCACGCGCTAATAGAGCGACAATCTGGGCTTCTTCGGCGCTGTTGCGCGCTTCTACGGTCTGTACACCAGCCAGGCTCCGTTGATCCGCACCAAGCGATTGCCATCTCGACGTAAGCTTGGGAATGGCGAAAGCGTTGCTCAAGGCACGGCTGCGCTTGGCTGCTGCGCCGCTTATACCGGTTCGCGGCCAGCGCATGATTTCTCCACGTGCAATCGACATACGCTCAAGCAGCAATTTCATATGATATTGCGGATGAGTCTCCTGTGCCCGTTTGACATGGCCAGTTTCAGCATCGGGTTTAAAAGGTCCGAGCATCTCCCACTCTTCATCAGCCATAACCAGATCAAGATCCGGTAGGACAACCATACCCGTAGGCAAAAAAGCAATGGCACGTAAAAAACGCGCTATAGCCGGAGCGGAAGTGGTGATGCCCGCGGCCACAACAAAATGCTGTGGTGCTTCAGATTTCCAGACATTCACGCTTTGATCGAATAGCGCATTTCGGCGCGCTGCTTCATCTACAGCACCTAATTCAGACAGCTTGGTTTGCCATTTTTCTGCAATCACGCGGAAAAATGAGAGCGAGTCCTGCCAATGTCCGGAAAGCTCGGGTTCTACGTCAATCTCCAGCAGATCTTTGAGTTCAATTTCCTCGATAGTGAGCTGATCCAACGTCAGCGCGAACGCACGGGCCAATCGCAAAGCTTCTTTCGACAGGATAGGTTGGCGCCTCGCCGCACTTTCCGTTTCGATCATACGGGCCAACATTAACAAGCGATCTAACGGATTGATGGCAGGAGGAATGTCTAGCGCAAGTTCCCCGCTATCCAGAGCCACGCCAATCGATTCATCCAGTTCCAAATCCCCGATTACTGCCATTTGCGGAAGCAGCAATCCGTCTTCACTCAGACGCACAAACGCATCATGAACCGCACGACGCGCCCGATTGTTTGGCAAAATGACAAGACCGGATGCCAGACCGAGCGGATCCTTAGCAAAACGGTCAATCAGCCCTTGCGCAAGAGCATCAGCAAAGCCGCCATGGGCGGCAATATTATATATAGCCGGCTGGAGCCGCTTGCTCATGCAGCCCTACACACGCGCCAGCGCGGCCTCAGTTGGGGCGATCGCATCGGGCGACCCGACTTCGAACCAGCTGCCTTCATGAACCAATCCAAACAACCGCCCCTCCTCTATGGCTCGGGACCATAAAATGTTTGTTGAGAATGGTCCCTCTGGTGCGTCGCGCAGCAAGCGTTTTGAAAGCAACTGGATACCGGTATAAATAAAAGGCGCTTGCCGGTCCGGCAGACGCCGCGAAACTCGGCCAAGATCATCAATATTGAAATCCCCTGCCCCTTTGTAATTATGCGCTGACGTTTGCGGTACCAGCAGTAAAAGTGCATCCATCTCATCATCATTCCAACGCTGTTCCAGACGTTGCAAGTTATTGGTCGGACCGTCGGTCCAGAGATTGTCGCTGTTCAGAGCAAAGAACACATCCTCATCAATCAAAGGTGCGGCCTGTACCATGCCACCGCCAGTTTCCATCAATAGGCCACGTTCATCGGAAATGCGGATATCGAACGGGTAGTTCACCGAACCAAGGTGCGCTTCCAGCGCGTCAGCCAGATAATGTGCGTTGACCACCACTTTCATCACGCCTGCTTCCCACAGTTTATCAAGGCAATGATCAATCATCGGCTTGCCTGCCACCTTGATCAGCGGTTTGGGCCGCGTCGCAGTCAGCGGTCGCATTCTCTTGCCAAGGCCAGCGGCCATGACCATCGCCGTTTCAACTTTGCTCATGCCGACACCGATGTAATTGGCCTACTGCGGACCTCTACGGGAACATTTTGGTCGAACCATTCAGAAACGCGGGCAAGATCCGGATGCGCCAAATCCTTTTCCAGCAACCGCCACATACGCGGCAAGAAATCGAGATAGCGCGCTTTGCCATCGCGTTTATAGAGGCGTGTAAAAATACCAATTATCTTGGTATTCCGCTGCGCACCTAGAATGGCATAGTGGCTGCGGAATGCTTTTGCCTGATCTGTTGATTGATCGTCGAGATAATATTGCAACATCGATTCCTCCAGATCATCTGGAACATCCCGCCGTGCATCCTGTAGCATCGAAACCAGATCATAGGCCGCATGGCCAGCAAGAGCGTCCTGGAAATCCAGCAAGCCCAGCCGATGATCGTCAAGCAGCATGATATTTTCGGCATGATAGTCACGCAAAACCGTCACTGGTGATGTTTGCGCGGCGAGCACCGATTTCAGAACATGTCGCCATGCATCAACGAAAGCAGACTGATCGACATTCAAAGATTGTGCGGGGCAATACCATTCCGGAAGCAGATTCACTTCCCTGAGATACTGATCCCAATCATAAGCCGGCACATCCGCAGCTGGCTCCCGATGCAATGCTTTAATCAGATCAATGGTCTGGCGATAAATACGTTCTTCGTCCTCGGGATGGTGATCAAGATGCTCTCGCATCCGCTGATCCCCGAAATCTTCCAGCAGCACGAGGCCGTGGGAGAGGTCTTCACCATATATTTCTGGTGCCGCAAAATTCTGAGCCTTGAGATGCCGGGCTATATTGATAAATGGCCGAGGGTCTTCATGTGGTGGCGGCGCATCCATCAAGATTGCTTTGCGTTCGGGCATGATAACGCGAAAATAGCGGCGGAATGACGCATCACCGGCAACTGGTACAATCTCTGCACCACCCCACCCTTTTTCTTTCAAGAATTCCTGTGCTGCTGCTGGCGGTGTCATGTTATTGGCCATCTGTCTTTCCAAGCGGGGCCAGCGACCCAAGTCAACCGGCGAGTGTTATCAGTCTCTATATCCAGAGTAATTTGCAGAGCATCACGCCAGAAACTGTCAGGGATCCGATCCGGCCATTCGGCAACCATAGCACCGTCGATCAGAATATCATCCAGACCGAGTTCCTGAATTTCGTCAGGTTCCTCGATCCGATAAAAATCAACATGTGCCAATGGCAAGCGGACTTCTGGCTGCTCATATTGCTGGACAATAGCAAAGGTTGGGCTCGGCACATCCTGCGTAAATCCCAGGCCACGCAATATGCCTCTTGCCAATGTCGTTTTGCCAGCCCCAAGAGTTCCGGACAACGCGACTTTATCGCCTGCGCGCAAAGCATCCGCAATCTGCTTTCCAAGAGTGGTGGTCGCAGCTTCATCGTGCAGGATCATGAAATGCTCAGTCATTGGCGCGGAAGATGAATAGTGACCAATGTTCCCTGACCCGGTTCGGAAGTCAGGGTAAGCTCGCCGCCATGGGCCAGCAATAATTGCCGGGCAAGCGGCAAACCGAGCCCACCAACATTTTCTCCCCCTGTCTTTCGGGAGCGGGCAAAACTGTCAAAGGCCTTGGATTGCTGACCGGCACTCATTCCGGGACCATTGTCCGAGATATGAATCACCGCTTGTTTGACATTGCCACTGGCGTTGATGAGTATACGTCCGCCTTCAGGGGTGTAGCGGATACTATTGTCAACAATCTGCGCAACGGCTTGTGCCAGTCTTTTTTGATCGGCCAAAGCCGACCCGAGCGTCTCATCAAGCTGCAACTCGACTTCAATCCTCTTTGCCTTGGCATCATCAGCGAATTGCTCTGCGACATCCTCGACCAGCTTGTTGAGATTTACCTTTTCTTTTGCAATCGGTAATGCTCCGGCTTCGCTCTGGCTGAGGTCGAGAACATTGTCGATCTGCATGCCTAGCCGTTTTACAGATTGTAATATGGCTCGGGCATATTCATGCCCCTGCTCGGTCAAAGGCCCCGCCACTTCATTATCGAGAAGTTCTGCAAAGCCGCCAATGGAAGTCAGTGGAGTTCGGAATTCGTAGCTCATGTTTGAAAGGAATGTGGCTTTAATCGAATCCGCCTCCACCAATGCTTCATTGCGTTCTCGCAAGGCCAGTTCGATTCGGCGGCTGTCCGATATATCAAGCATCGTGAAAAGCGCATTCCCGTCAGGCAAAGGAATTGCAGCAAATTCAAATCGTCGCCCGTCGGCAAAGGAAATCTGGCCGCCTTGCTGTTCTCGCTCCGAAGTCGCAGTGCGGACCATTGATCGCACCTCCGAAATCCGTGCTGGCTGCTGCAACTGCACCGCCATTTTCTGCATCAGCGTGTCGACGCGAGGATGCTTGCCCAACTCCTCTTCATCCAGATTCCAGTTACTCGCAAACTGATGATTCCAGATATTGAGCTTACCATCCGCCGCAAAGACAGCGACTGACTCAAACAGATTGTCGAAAGTCGCCGTCCGGACCCGCAATAGTGTGTCCCTGGCACTAGCCAGCTGAACCTGTTCGGTTCGATCCTCGATAATCATCAACAGGCCGCCATCAGGAGTCGGATTGGCGATGACCCGCAAATGGGTACCATCGGCCAAGAGCCAGTTTTCCTCAATTGATTCGGTTGACTTGAACCACTGAGTCCGTTCCTCACGCCATTCAGGAAAATCCCGCATGTCAGGGACGCGATTCATTTCCCGCATCCGGTCCAATACTCTCGGAAACTCGGGCCGCTCTGCAATCCATTGCTGTCGCATCGAGAATATGCGCTGAAATGGCATATTACAAAATTGCAGCGATTTATCCGCGTCAAATTGCACCACCGCAGCGGAAATCTTGTCGAGCATATCTCGCTGCGATTCATTGAAGCGCCGCTGTTCCTTGCGAGAATCGATCAATTCCTGGATGTCGATCGCATAGCCGGCAATGCCCGATTTTCCGAGCGGAACATCCACGACCTGGGTGGTCCGGCGCTCGCCCCCGATTGTGGTTGCCACCACACGCTCATAGGGTTCCCCCTTCTGTTTGGCTTGCGATGCAGCATCGGTTGGGCTGATCCCGTTGATCGTCTCGATCAGCTCGATCCCCTCTTCCACAACCTGCGCACCATCCTCTGCGTCCACTGCTTTGACATAGGCGCTGTTCACCAGCGTCAACTTCATGTCCGGTGAGCGGTGCCACATGGGGACTGGTGCCGCCTCAATCAGGGCCGACAGAGCATCAAAAGCGTTGCGAGCCTCTTCATTTTCGGCGCGCAATTCTTCAATTTGTCCTTCGCTATCGGTAGCATCAAATATCCACAACAATGCGCTGCCATTGGGTGCAATTTTCTGATCCGCCAGTCCACCCCGTATAAACAGAGCCTTTTCCGATCCCACCACCCTTATCGCACGGGTAAAGCTGCTTCCGGATTTCTGCGCGATATTCACATCTTGAGTTAGCCCTTCCAAATCTTCACGGCTCATCCCGGCGCCAGGACTGTGCAGCTCTGAGATATGTGCGGGCAAATGATCAAACCCGAGCCAGTGCATCAGGCGCTGGGATGCTTCGAGCTTCCCGTCAGAACGCACCAGCAAGGGCAATGCCGGCGACGTTTCCAACAGTCTTCCCAATCGCCCCGACTGCCTTAATGTCGCTTCTGCGCGGTTTTTCATCGCTAAACCGGTCCATACAGCCCAAGCGGCCGCAGCCAGCCATGCGGCGAGAATCAAGCCCAATATGACAGCGGTTAAATCCGGAACGTTCGACATTATTACAAGCGATTAGACGGTTACAGCTGCGGCGAAAACCCCCTATTCTTTATGGCTTAGAAAAGTCAGATAATATGGGTTATAAAGCAGCCGAAAAATCATCGGAGAAACGCATGCCTATCGACGAAAGCCGGACGTTTAAACCCATTAATATCGCTATTCTGACGGTATCGGACACGCGCAGCCTGAAAGAAGACACATCCGGTGAAATATTGGCGCAGCGTATTGCTGATAAAGGACATAGTCTGGTTGACCGCAATCTGGTCCGGGATGAAACTGCGAAGATTATTGCCCAGCTCCAGCAATGGATTGATGATCAAGCGGTCGATGTGATTATCACCACCGGCGGAACGGGACTGACCGGTCGCGATATCACACCCGAAGCGCTCAATGCTGTCAAAGATAAGGATATACCTGGCTTTGGCGAACTGTTCCGCTGGCTCAGCTATGATAAGATCGGCACGTCCACCGTACAATCACGCGCCTGCGCTGTGGTTTCACGCGGAACATATATTTTTGCGCTCCCTGGTTCAAACGGCGCGGTCAAGGACGGATGGGATGGCATATTGGACACCCAGCTAGACAGCCGCCACCGGCCTTGCAATTTTGTCGAACTATTGCCCCGATTACAGGAAAAATAGATATTTGTTCTTTATATGTTCTCATGCTATATGAGTAGGTATGGAACAGAAGCAGCGCCTTACTCCGCCGGCCCTAAAGGGACGCGGAGCGGTTACCAATGATGACAGTCATCGATTCAACTTGCCAAGCCGCGACGTTGATGGTGACTGGCTTGATGAGCGCGAAGCGCTCGGTGACGCTGCTAGAAAACTGCGTACACAGGTTACGGTTGAGAGCCCGAAATCAATTCTGAGTTTCAACACGTCTCCAGACATTCCTTTTGACCGTTCGATCAACGCCTATCGCGGCTGTGAACATGGTTGTGTCTATTGCTATGCGCGTCCTACCCATGCCTATCATGATCTCTCACCCGGGCTGGATTTCGAAACCCGGCTTTTTGCCAAACCAAATGCTGCTCAATTGCTACGTGAAACGCTTGCTAAGCCAACCTATCGGCCTGCCGCTATTGCAATCGGGACGAATACGGATCCCTATCAGCCGATTGAAAAGCGCTACAATATCACGCGTCAGATATTGGAGGTCATGCTTGAGACTCGACATCCGGTAGGCATTACGACCAAGTCAAACAGGGTGATTGATGACCGCGAATTATTGGCAGAACTCGCTTCACTGAACCTGACTGCTGTGGCTATTTCCGTTACAACGCTGGATCGCAAAATAGCGCGCCTGCTTGAACCACGCGCGCCATCACCAGCAAAAAGATTGCAAGCGGTTAAGGATCTACGGGCGCTTGGGATTCCGGTTCATGTAAACATCGCACCGGTCATTCCAGCAATCACTGATCATGAGCTTGAGGCCTTGGTCGCAGCCGCTGCCGATCATGATGCACAATCAGTTTCGGTTATTCCGGTACGCCTGCCGCATGAGGTTGCGCCGCTGTTTGAACAATGGCTTGAGGCGCATTTCCCAGATCGCAAAAATAAAGTGATGCACATCATCGCATCTCTCCGAAGTGGTAAGAAAAATGACCCCAATTTCCATAGCCGGATGAAAGGACAAGGCCCGTGGGCAAAGCTATTGCATCATCGCCTTTCCCTTGCCGCTCGCAAAAACGGATTGGGTAAAGCCAAGTTTTCATTGCGAACAGATTTGTTTCAAAGACCCATCGTCAGAGGCAGTCAGATGGAGCTGTTTTAGAAGCCCTCTATCTTCATGTTCAAGGTTACGAGTATGACACGATCGACAAGCCAAAAGCATGTTTTCAGATCAAGCTATCTGAAGCTTTGCACTCAGGCGTCAGTTAGGCTTTTCAACTTATAATCCTTATAGTCATCGCGCAGAGCCCGTTTCAGGATTTTACCGGTCGCTGTATGCGGCAGCTCATCGATGAATTTGACTTCATCCGGCAGCCACCATTTGGCGACCTTGTCGGTGAGATATGCAATCACGTCTTCCTGAGTAACTTCAGCGTCCGGTTTTTTGACCACCAAAAGCAATGGCCGCTCATCCCATTTCGGATGATACACGCCGACGGCTGCAGCTTCGGCAACACCTGGGCAACCGACAGCTGCATTTTCTAGCTCGATCGAGCTGATCCATTCGCCACCCGACTTGATGACATCCTTTGCCCGGTCGGTAATCTGCATAGTGCCATCGGGATGAAGCACAGCCACATCGCCGGTATCAAACCAAAGGTCATCCTCGACAGCATCTTCATCTGCGCGGTAATAGCGTTGAACGATCCAGGGCCCTCGAATCTCAAGCGTTCCACTGGACTCGCCATCGCGTGGCAGGATTTTACCTTCGTCATCCACCACGCGCAATTCCACACCAAAAGGAGGGCGCCCCTGCTTACAAATCACGTCAACTTGCTCGTCAAAACCAAGATCATCCCAATTCGCAGGCAGCGATCCTGCGGTTCCAATCGGTGATGTCTCTGTCATGCCCCAGGCATGAGCCACCCGCATGCCGTTTTTCATCAATCGTTCGATCATCGAACGCGGACATGCCGATCCGCCGATTGTGATCACCTGCAGCTTGCCGTAATCGCCCCCATTGGCATCCATATCCGCAAACATGGAAAGCCAGACGGTCGGCACACCCGCACTATGGGTGACTCCTTCTTCGCGAATTAACTTCCACAGAACGGGAGCCTCATTGCTGGCCGAAAATACCATTTTTGCTCCAACCGCAGCACACGCAAAGGGCAGTCCCCACGCATTGGCGTGAAACATCGGAACAATCGGTAACATCACTGAGCGGGTGGCTAGGTCCATTATGTCTGGCTGCACTTCGGTCAATGCATGCAAGACGTTCGAGCGATGTTCGTAAAGCACGCCCTTGGGGTTGCCAGTTGTTCCGCTCGTATAGCACAACCCGCAAGGGTCGTTCTCATCGACATCCACCCAGTCAAAATCGCCATCTTCAGCATCGACAAGCTCACGGAAGGTCGGATAATCACCTTTCTCTCCGTCAAACTGGATATAATGCTCCACCGTTTTTAACTGCGGCTTGAGCATTTCGATTATCGGTGTGAACATCTTATCGAACAGCAACACGCGGTCTTTGGCATGGTTGATGATATAGACCAACTGCTCTTCAAAAAGCCTCGGATTGACGGTGTGCAATATACCGCCAATGCCTGCAGAGCCGTACCAGCTGATCAAATGATGCGCATGGTTCATCGCGATAGTCGCGATCCGGTCGCCTTTTTCCATGCCAAGGCGCTTCAAGACCTGTGAAAACTTGCGCGCATCACTGCCAATTTCACCCCAGTTACTGCGGGTTAGCGTGCCATCTGCCCAATAGCTTACGATCTCTCGTGAGCCATGCTCACGTGCCGCATGATCAATCAGATTGGTGATTTTGAGCGCACTGCCCTGCATAGCTCCAGCCATTTGTCTCTCCGTTTTTATAGATTTGTTTTTTGACGGAAACGGCTCAGCTTACAAGCCTTAAATTGGGTTTGCGATGGCGGACTGGTCTTGACCCTGTTGCGGGCCCCAACCGGATATTCGACAGGCCCGCCACATGGCTGAGCGTTTCGGCAACTTGGGCATCAAGCTGAAACGAGCGACCGAGACAGATATCGGCACTCTCGTCCTCGAAGCTTGGCACACGAGCGATCAATTCGCTCTTGCCGCCTGAAAGTGGTGCAACGAGATTTTTGAGTTCCTGAAGCCCTTGCAAATCAAGCACATCCAGCTCCAGACGAGTCCTCGTGGTTTTTTCCAGACCGTCCATGGCTTGCGCACGGCGAATAGCGACACGGGGACTTTCATCATCCGAGCGTTGGTCAAGCTCCACATTCAGCAAAGCACAACTGCCTTCCTTGGCCATATCGGCGAGCAACTCACATTGCTCTTCTTCAAAACAACTACCGGAAAACTGCCCGCTGCTGTCCGAAAGATCAACGAGCACGAAACGCTTTCCGCGCTTGCTCTCCCTCCAACGCACGCCTTCGATCAATGCTGCCATAACCGCGGGTTTGCGTTGCCCCTCAGCGATCGGCCCCTCCTCACACAAGGCCGCATATGTCATCGCACCATGTGAAGAAGTAACTGCCTGAAATTGAGTCACGGGATGGGAAGCGAAATAGAAACCGAACGCATCGCGCTCACGGACCATGATTTCACTCAAATTCCAGTCGCTATTGGCTGGCAGGCGGATGGCCTGCATATCGTCGGCACCTCCTTCGCCGAACAAACCGCCCTGCCCGCTATTGCGGGATTCTGCAGCGCTGTTGGCAACTGACATCAACATTTCCGCGCCTTCATAAACCGCCGCGCGATTGGGCTCGATATCGTCAAAGGCGCCTGCAGCGGCGAGGCTTTCAATCTGGCGCTTATTCATACCTGTCGGATCAATCCGATTGGCAAAGTCATCCATTGACTGGAACGCACCGCTCTCGGCGCGCTCATCGACAAGCGCCTGCATCGCCTTCTCGCCAACATTTTTTAGTCCGGCAAGGGCGTAACGCACCGCAAGAAGCGCCCCATCCTGCTCCTCAACAGCAAAGGAAGGGCGGCTTTTGTTAATCGAGGGCGGCAATATGGTCACACCAAGCCGTTTGATATCATCCACAAAAATGCTGAGTTTGTCGCTCTGATGCATATCAAAACACATCGATGCTGCGTAAAATTCATGTGGATAATGGGCCTTCAGCCAAGCCGTTTGATAGGCCAGCAATGCATAAGCGGCCGCGTGGCTTTTGTTGAAACCATAGCCGGCAAATTTATCAATCAGATCGAACAATTCATTGGCTTGTTCTGGTCCGACATTATTCTTGGAGGCACCTTCGACAAAGATACTGCGCTGCGCGTCCATCTCCGCCTGGATCTTCTTACCCATAGCGCGCCGCAACATGTCGGCTTCGCCAAGAGAATAGCCCGCGATAACCTGGGCAGCCTGCATCACCTGTTCCTGATAGACGATAATCCCGTATGTTTCCTTTAGGATATCTTCGAGCAACGGATGTGGATAGGCGATATCCGCGCGACCATTTTTCCGATCGCCGAATAGGGGAATATTGTCCATTGGGCCTGGGCGATAGAGTGAAACGAGTGCGATAATATCACCGAAATTGGTCGGCTTCACCGCCGCCAGAGTACGGCGCATACCTTCGGATTCCAACTGGAACACCCCGACCGTATCGCCGCGTTGCAGCAGTTCGAATACTTTGGGATCATCCCAGGCAAGAGCAGAGAGATCAACTTCGATATTGCGTTCAGCCAATAGCTCGACCGCCTTCTTCAAAACCGAAAGCGTCTTGAGCCCCAGAAAGTCAAACTTGACCAGGCCGGCCTGCTCAACAAATTTCATGTCGAACTGCGTCACCGGTAAATCAGAGCGGGGATCACGATAGAGAGGAACAAGCTGGTCGAGAGGGCGATCCCCGATAACCACACCGGCAGCATGGGTCGAACTGTGGCGAGGCAGCCCCTCCAGCTTCATCGCCAGATCAAACAGCCGCTTCACATCCCCTTGCTTATAATCCTGCGCCAATTCGGAGATGCCATTCAACGCACGCTTCAAATCCCAAGGATCAGTGGGGTGGTTTGGCACCAATTTGGTCAGTCGATCCACTTGACCATAAGGCATCTGCAACACTCGGCCGACATCTCTGAGCACTGCGCGTGCTTTTAGCTTCCCGAATGTAATGATTTGAGCGACTTGCCCCGTACCATATTTTTCCTGAACATAGCGGATCACTTCACCACGACGGGTTTCGCAGAAATCAATATCAAAGTCAGGCATGGAAACACGTTCCGGATTCAGGAAGCGCTCAAACAGCAGGCCCAGCTTAATTGGATCAAGATCTGTGATCGTAAGTGCCCAGGCAACCACAGAACCCGCACCCGAACCACGACCAGGCCCTACGGGAATATCCTGATCTTTGGCCCATTTAATGAAGTCTGCAACGATCAGGAAATAGCCAGGGAAACCCATATTCACGATCACGTCGATTTCAAAATCAAGCCGATCAAAATATTCTTGGCGCTGCTTAGCATCGAGTTCGCCGACATGCGCAAGTCGCTCTTCCAATCCAGCGGTGGCATCTCGGCGCAACTGTTCCGCCTCGCCTGCCAAATCACCAGCCAAGCTGGGCAAAATGGGATCTCGGCGTGGTGGGGAATAGGCGCAGCGCCTCGCAACCACCAATGTGTTTTCAAGTGCTTCGGGCAGATCGGAGAAAAGATCCTCCATCACCAATGCGCTTTTTATCCATAAATGCGGCGATGGCTTGTCACGATCGTCATTCTCCACATAAGCGGATCCCGCGATGCATGTCATCGCATCATGCGCTTCATGAAAACCCGGTTCGGCAAAACAACTTGGATTAGTGGCAACCAGCGGAATGTCGCGATCCATTGCCAATGCGATCAAGCCGGCCTCAGCAGCCATCTCAACCGGGTCATCCCGACGGGATAGCTCAATATAGAGGCGCCCTTCGAAATATTGCTGAAGCAATGACAGATAGGTCTCGGCATCCGCTTGCTGCTCTTCTGCCAGCAATCGGGTTACGCCTCCTTCTCCGCCACCGGTTAATGCCAGTAAACCAGCATTATGGTCGGCAAGCATCTCGAACGGGATATGCGCATCCTGTTCTGCCGGACGATCCAGATGCGACGCCGAAACCAGGCGACAGAGATTTTCATACCCCGTCTCGTTCTGAGCATATAGGGCGATCCAATCCAGAACCGGCTTGTCAGACCGTGCACTGCCCGGTCGTGCAATCCTCAAGAAACAGCCCGTTATGGGTTGAATCCCATTTGCGCGGCAACCGTCATCAAATGCCATAGACGCAAACAGACCAATTCGATCCGTCAACGCAACCGCAGGAAAGCCGCGCTCCTTGGCAACAGCGCCAATGGCCTTTGGCTCCATCGCGCCATCCAATATGGTGTAGGCGGAAAAGGCACGCAGGTGGACAAAGGGAGTCTGTGGCATGATCAAACCCTAACGCCAGCCACAGGTTTTGGCCATCACCAGTTCGCAGTAATGCTAGCTATCTACCAGTTTTCCACAATTTGTTGGTTTTCCAGTCAGAGCAGCGCTTCAATTTCGCTCTTCAACTGCTCCGGTTTGACGGCAGGTCCATGCCGTCCCACCACATTGCCTTCACGGTCAACGAGGAATTTTGTGAAGTTCCACTTGATTCGGGAACCCAAAAGTCCGGATTTTTCTGACTTCAGATAATCCCATAAGGGATCTGCATCCTTACCGTTGACATCAATTTTTCCCATCAACGGAAAACTGACATCATAGTTTAGCGTGCAGAAGTTTCTGATTTCGTCGGCATCACCAGGCTCTTGATTCCCAAACTGATTGCATGGAAAAGCTAATATCTCCAAGCCTTTATCTGCATATTCTTTGTGTAGTTTCTCCAGCCCTTCATATTGCGGTGTAAAACCGCATTTCGACGCTGTGTTTACGATTAGAAGAACTTTGCCCTTATATGCGGACAGGTCCGACATCGAACCGTCTGCCTGCTTAACTTCAAATTCCGTAATTTGCATAGATTCGCCCCGTTCTTTGCAATTTTATTCCCCGATTATGTACATCAAATTGTTAGTCACTCACTAAATGTCAAAGCCTATCTCGTTTCATTTTGAAAAGACTAGCTTAAAACTCCATCATGAAGTCTAACCACACGGTCCATTTTTGCTGCCAGTCGTTCATTATGCGTCGCGATCAATGCTGCACTTCCTTCTTCGCGCACAAGTGCCATGAGTTCAGCTAACACTATATCGGCGGTGGTTTCATCAAGATTGCCAGTCGGCTCATCAGCCAAAACCAGTTTGGGCGCATTTGCCAAAGCTCTTGCGACGGCAACTCGCTGTTGTTCGCCTCCTGATAGCTTGCTTGGCTTATGATCCAGGCGTTCTCCAAGCCCCAAGCTGCGAAGTAAAGATTCTGCCCGCTCTTCTGCACTTTTTTGCGAGGTACCAGCGATGAGTTGCGGCATAACCACATTTTCTTCGGCTGAAAAATCAGGCAACAAATGATGAAACTGATAGACAAAACCCAGCAATTCTCGCCGAATACGCGTATGTCCGCTCGCTGACATCCGTGCAGTTTCTTCACCATCCAGTTTAATGGATCCCTCAAACCCGCCTTCAAGTAGCCCTACAGCCTGCAATAGCGTCGATTTACCAGAACCGGATGGTCCCAGCAGTGCCACGATTTCGTTTGATCTAATATCAAGGTCAACGCCCTTCAGCACCTCGATGTGAGTATCACCTTGTGTAAAACTGCGCCGGACGTCCCGCAGTTCAACAACCTTGCTCCCCTGATCACTCATAGCGAAGCACCTGTACGGGGTCGGTACTAGCGGCCTTGTAGGCCGGATACAGCGTCGCCAAGAAGCTGAACAAGAGTGCCAGCATCGCTATACCGAACACCTCTACCGGGTCGGTTCGCGCTGGTAATTCTGTCAAAAACCGAATGGAAGGATCCCAGAGATTTTGACCAGTAATCAGTTGCACAAAATTGATCACATTTTGCCGGAAATATATGGCGATCAGCCCCAGTATAATCCCGGCAGCGATACCAAGTGTACCGATCGATGTTCCGACGGTGACAAATATTCTTGTAAGAGATGCGCGTGATGCTCCCATCGTTCGCAATATTGCGATATCTCTGGTTTTCGCACGTACCAACATGATCAGCGATGACAATATGTTGAACACGGCGACCAATATAATGATCGACAGAATCACGAACATCACCACCCGTTCCACCTGAAGCGTTTCAAACAGCGACGCATTCATTGCCTTCCAGTCAGTAATCACCGCACGATCCGCGACTTTGGGATAAAGCGGCGCGATAATTTCTGCGACATTGTCGGCATCGTTGGTTTTGATTTCGATCATGCCAATTTGATCACCCAGCAACATCAAGGTTTGCGCATCTTTCATCGGCATTATGACAAAGGCTTTGTCATAGTCATAGACACCCACCTCAAATATCGCGGCGACCTCATAGGATATTTCCCTCGGTACCGTGCCAAAGGGCGTTGTTCGCCCTTGCGGATTAATCACCGTGATTCGGCTTCCCACTTGCGCTCCCAAAGCGGTCGCCAAGCGACTCCCGATACCAACACGTCCTGCTTCCGGCTCCAAAAGAGCCAGATCTCCGGCTACCGTTTTACCATCCAGCGTATCGTTTTTCAGGATATCAGGAACGAGCATCCCGCGCACCAATATCGCCTCCACGCGCCCGTTGAAGGTCGTCAATAAAGGCTGTTCTATGAGTGGAGATGCCGACACAACCCCTTCGGTCTCTCGTACGTCGTCAAGCAAGTCCCTCCAGTCAGGAAGACGTCCACCATAGCCTTGAATCACCGCATGACCATTCAGTCCCACAATCTTGTCGAATAATTCAGCGCGAAAACCGTTCATTACACTCATCACGACGATCAGCGCTGCAACGCCCAGCATGACTGCAACCAGACTGATGCTTGCCACCAGAAAAATGAACCCCTCACCCTTGCCGGGCAAAAGGTAGCGTTTTGCGATGACCCATTCATAACGGGATAGGAGCATAAAAGTATGATCTTCCTGAAAAAACTATTGTGGCTTTACGGTTGCAAGGCGGCGCAGGCAAGAGTGATGCTGGCTTAAATGCTGTTGCTATTATGACACAAAGCTGAACCAATATTGCACATTTGTGAAAATTTGCATGACAATAGCGGCCATCCCGATCAGAGATAGTTACAGAATCAATTACCGCATAATGGTCATGGTTCAGGGATCCTTTCTGGTTCCGTCGAATGTTGGGGGACAAACGGCGTTGAATAAGACAGGAAAACAGGGGGACGATATTATCGTCACCATTTTCGCCCGGAGTCAGAAATGGCTCCGGGCGTTTTTGTTTGCAGATACTTTGACCATATGCGTCCCCTTGAAATCCGAAATTCCTGCAATATCTTGGTAATACGAAATGCCGTTTTGGATTTCGTACACCAAAACCGGACGCCAATTTGGGTCCATGATTTTAATTGCTCATAAGAGGATAAAGATATGAACCGTTTTGATTTTACCCCCTATCGCCGCTCAACCGTTGGTTTTGACCGGCTTTTTGATTTGCTTGAGAATAACGCTCGCGCACAGCAATCAGAAAACTATCCCCCTTTTAACATCGAACGTAGCGGTGATGACCATTATCGGATCACGCTGGCCGTTGCAGGTTTCAAAGATGACGAGATTGAAATCACCGCTCAGCAGAATCTTCTGCTTGTAGCGGGAAACAAGGGCAGCGACGAAAATGAAGGTAAGCAATTTCTCCATATGGGCATTGCCAACCGCAACTTCGAACGCCGCTTTGAACTGGCCGATTTCGTTCGTGTCGACAACGCGGTGTTGAGCGATGGCCTGTTGGTCATTGATCTGGTTCGCGAAATTCCAGATGCCATGAAACCACAGAAAATTGCGATCAACACGGGCGACAATGTCACCAAAATTGATCATAAGTCTGAAAAATCGAGTGACAAGGCTGCTTAAGCCCTCATTCGAAAATTCAATGAAGGCAGCCGATTAGCTTTGGCTGCCTTTACTATTTATGTTCAGTAATACCCAAAAAAATGGGGCAGCCGGATGAGGATCCGACTACCCCTGACACCCGCGTGGTGTCACTCTTGACGAAATTAGCCCGGGTCGCAAATGGCCAACTTCGTTCAAGAATCCGCATTGGCAATGTTGGAAAGTGTAGCGTGATTCAATATCCGCACTTTCCCGCTTTCAACCGAAACAATGCCATCTTCTGACCAGGTTGAAAGTTGCCGATTAATATGTTCCCGCGACATCCCGGCAAAGTTGCCAAGCTCGCTTTGACTCAAATCCAATTTTAGACGCCCCTCTTCCGCGCCGACAACTGATAGTCTTAGTAAGTAGCGCGCCAGCCGAGGCCCAGATGTATAGGCCCGGTCTCCCTCTATCATGGTATTGGCTGTCCGAATGCGGTTTGCCATTACCTTAAGTAGCCGTAATGCCATATTTTTGTGCTTTTTCAAAATTTCTTCAAAAGCAGCGCGTGTAATCGTCAATGCTGTCGTCGGTTCAATCGCTGTCACACTAGCGGTTCTTTCACCACCATCAAGCAAAGCAATCTCACCTAAAACCTGGCCTGGTTCGGCATAATCCAGAACAATTTCATAACCATTGCTGGCGATCATACTGGTCCGCGCATTGCCCGATAATAATATCAGTAATGAGTTTCCAGGATCACCCTGCATGATCAGTTCATCCCCTTTATCATATTGCACGAAATGCCCGCGCAAGATCAAATCTGCCAGCTCTGCCTCGTCACAATCAGCGAACAAACTATGTTCCGCCAATATGCCCGCAAGTTCTTCGGCCCTCACTGTTTCTGCTCCAACCCTGTCCTCTACAATAAGTAAAAAACCTGATAACCAGTTCTTATTGCTTGGATGTGACAATAGTCACTTGCTGTAAAAAGGATTGGATAAATTAGACAAGTCGGCTTTGTTTTACCGCAGCAGCGATAAACGAAGCGAACAGCGGGTGCGGATCAAAGGGTTTGCTCTTCAGTTCCGGATGATATTGGACACCTACAAACCAGCTGTGGTCAGGACGTTCGACGATCTCCGGAAGCTCACCATCCGGCGACATTCCAGAGAATATCAGCCCGGTTTTTTCCAGGCGCTCTACATAGCCCTTGTTGACCTCATAGCGATGGCGATGCCGTTCGCTAATCATGTCGGAGCCATAGATTTCGCTAACTTTGGAGCCTTGCTGTAGTCGCGCGTCATAGGCCCCAAGCCGCATGGTTCCGCCCAAATCGCCACCAGACTGACGTTTTTGCAGACCTTCTTCGGTCATCCACTCGGTGATCAGCCCGACAATCGGTTCTGCTGTCTCACCAAATTCAGTTGTTGAAGCCGCATCGATACCGGCCAGATTGCGAGCAGCTTCCACGCACGCCATCTGCATCCCCAGACATATGCCAAAAAACGGGACATTATGCTCACGTGCGAATCGCACCGATCCAATTTTGCCTTCACTGCCGCGCTCGCCGAAACCACCGGGAACCAAAATGGCGTGCAGAGGCTCGAGATTGGCTGCGAGATCATTTTCATCTTCAAATAGTTCTGCATCCAGCCAACGCACCTGGACTTTCACTCGATTCGCAAGACCGCCATGAAAAAGCGCTTCCTGGAGCGATTTATACGCATCTTGAAGCCCAACATATTTACCGACCACACCAACAATCACCTCGCCTTCGGGATTCTCGATGCGCTCCATAACGTCGTTCCAGCGGGTCAGGTCCGGCTCAGGCGCGTTGATAATCCCGAAAGCGTTCAGGACTTCACGGTCCAGCCCTTCCTCATGATATTGCAGCGGTACATTGTAGATGCTGCTGGCATCCAGTGCAGGGATCACAGCTTCTTTACGGACGTTACAAAATTGCGCGATTTTGGCGCGTTCGCCATCGGGCAAATCATGCTCGCAACGGCAAAGCAATATATCGGGCTGAATACCCAATGAGGTCAATTCCCGAACGCTGTGCTGAGTCGGCTTTGTCTTAAGTTCGCCCGCAGCCGCGATATAGGGTACCAGTGTTACATGAACCGAGATCGCGTTGGCGCGGCCAACTGTGTTACGCAGCTGTCTGATGGCTTCGATAAACGGCAGACTTTCAATATCGCCGACGGTTCCGCCTATTTCGCAAAGCACAAAATCGATACCGTCGAGCTTGTCCTGAGCAAATTCCTGTATCGCGTCGGTGACGTGCGGAATTACTTGAACCGTGGCCCCCAGATAGTCGCCGCGCCGTTCCTTGGTGATTATCGACTGATAGATTCGCCCAGAGGTCACATTGTCGGATTGCAGCGACGGAACACCGGTAAACCGTTCATAATGCCCCAGATCCAGGTCGGTTTCTGCACCATCATCTGTCACATAGACTTCACCATGCTGGTAAGGCGACATCGTGCCAGGGTCGACGTTCAGATAAGGGTCCAGTTTGCGGATTCGTACCGAATATCCACGTGCTTGCAGAAGCGCGCCGAGGCTCGCTGCCATGAGACCTTTGCCAAGTGAGGAAACCACACCGCCGGTAATAAAAATATATCGCGCCATGGGAGGAAAGGCTTAAGGCGTGTCGAACCGAAATGGCAAGCGTGCGAATCCGAAAAAGCGAAATTTATTTTCAATCGGTACCAAATTTTACGCGTGATTGCGCATCACCGCCAGCAGAGATCAGTTATTGATCGAGCGGAACGGCACCATCCGTAGCGGCCGGAGCGTCTTCGTCAGCTGCATCAGCCTGCGCCGCAGCCGCAGCCAGCGGATCGTCACCTACCAAAGGCACCGCATCAGCAGGCGCAGCAGGTGCCACAGGAATGCTGGTATCACGCTCTAACGTCTGATCAATAGTCGAAGGCTGTCCTTCAGAAGCCGCCAAAAAGGCCAGAGAGATAGATAGCGCAACAAACAATACGGCCAATACGGTCGTGGTCCGAGTCAGCAAGTCAGCTGCGCCGCGCGCCGACATCATACCCGACGGACTGCCGCCGACACCAAGGCCGCCGCCTTCCGACCGCTGCATCAATATAACGCCAACAAGGGCGGCTGCGACAATCGCTTGAACAACGGTGAGAAACAAAAACATGACTAGGTCCGAACGTAATGATTTAACAATAGGCAGCGCACATAGCGATTGGATGGCGCGAGTTCAAGCGGTGAAACATAATCCCTTGCCCCCTGACACCGGTACCAAACCGGCTGGAAAGATAGATCAGGCGATTGCCGCACCTTATTCCAAAGTTCACACAAATCACGGCCCACCTCGCTCATCCGTTTCACCATGGCCCCGACTTCAAAGTTCACATAAATCTCACCTTGATTGAGAAATAGTATCTGTTTGTTTTATATAGGATATTCTGAACCTTCGGGTTTCAAATCCATCAAGCTTCTTCATCACAATGTTGCATCACAATGGATAGCTGTTTCTATAGTCTCCACACATGACTTCGGAAAGGGGCCTCTCTCAGGAATCCTGAGATTTCGTGTCGATAGATTGGGTGCCGTGGAACTTATTTTCCAGTCAAGTCTGCCACGGCCTGAAAAACCAGATCAGACTGGTTCCGCTATGCTGTTGCAGCGGCCTCGATTATCGGTCCAAACTTCTCTGCGGAAAGGCTCGCGCCGCCGACCAGCCCGCCGTCCACATTTGGTACTGCCAATAGTTCGGACGCATTGCCCCCATTCATCGAACCACCATAAAGGATGCGGACTTGCTCGCTACCACCATCCATAAGTTCGGCTAACTTGTTACGGATCGCAGCATGCATTTCTGCAACATCGGACACCTCTGGTACCCGACCGGTACCGATTGCCCAAACAGGTTCATAGGCAATGGTCAGCCATCCCGCATCCGCTCCGTTGGGAAAAGAGCCCGCCAATTGTCCGCAAACTATCTCGATCGCTTGGCCCGCGTCGCGCTCTTCTTCTGTTTCGCCAACGCAAATGATGGCGCCCAATCCGGCAGCATGCACCGCCTCTGCTTTGGCTTTCACATCAGCATCCGTTTCATGCTGGTCCGCACGACGTTCGCTATGACCCAAAATCGAAAAACCAGCCCCAGCTTCCTTGATCATCGCGGCCGATACGCAGCCGGTATGCGCGCCTTTATCGCTGAAATGGCAATCTTGAGCACCGATTGCAAAAGCAGCATTCTGCAATGAAGCAGCAGCGATCAAGGTCACTGGCGGGCAAATCGCCGCATCAACAGTTGGATGAGAACCCGCGATCGTCGCAATATCAGCAATATCCGACAATTCGGATTGCAAACCATTCATTTTCCAGTTGCCGACAATATATTTGCGATTTGCCATAATTTCTCCACCCCGTTGTTGATGCAGCTGACCAGCTAACAAATTCCGCCTCCCCTGCCAAACGGCTTTCGAAAAAAGGCTTTTAACTCATGACCTGCGCCCTTTTGCTTGAACGAAAAACGCAAGCCGCCTAAAGCATCGGAAATTCCATTTGCCCTAACAGAATTGCATTCTTCTCATGATTACATTTTTCCGCAATATCTTTGCTTCCAAAATCGGTCTGTTCCTGACCATGTGCTTTGTCGCGTTGATCGCAGTTGCGTTCGCGTCGGCGGACGTGACAGGATCAGGTGCCTTTGGTGGTGTGACCGGTTCGGGAACAGCAGCGCAAATTGGCGATTCCAAATTGTCGACATCTGAACTCAGCCAGTCGGTCAACAATGCCTTTCGTGCCGAACAGCGGCAGAATACCGGCCTTGATCTCAAAACTTATGTTGAAGGTGGCGGCTTTGACAGCATATTGGATCGCTTGATCAACAGTTTTGTGATTGCTGACTTCGGCGCGAAATATGGGATGACTGCAGGCAAGCGGTTGGTCGACGGCGAGATTGCCAGCATCCCTTCTTTCCAAGGCGCCGATGGTCAGTTCAGCGAAGAAAATTTCCGTCGTGCATTGCAACAACAAGGCATTAAGGAGCAACAGTTGCGCGATGATTTCACGCGCAATTTGCTTGCCGACCAATTGCTGACGGTTTCCGGTTTTGGGGCATCTGTACCGCAAAAACTGGTCACCCCTTATGCGTCTCTGCTGCTCGAGGCGCGCCAGGGCCAGATCGCTATTGTGCCTTCGGCGGCCTTTGTCGAAAATGTGAAGCCTGCCGATGCTGCGCTGGCCGCTTTTTACAGCAAGAACAGCTCTCGCTACACCATCCCCGAGCGGCGCTCCATCAGCTATTCCCTATTCTCCAAAGATCGATTCAACGAGACCATCAAGCCCACTGAAAAAGAAATTGAGGGCAAATATAACCTCGACAAGGCCAAATATGCGGCCAGCGAAACCCGCAATATTGATCAAGTCATTTTGCCAACCGAAGCAGCAGCTCAAGCGCTTGCCGACAAAGTTGCTGATGGAATGTCAATTGGAGCTGCAGCGGACTCGGTGGGCCTGTCGGTGGCAGAAGTTGGATCGGTGAGCAAAGGCGCACTGGCTGGGACGGCATCACAAGCCGTCGCTGACGCTGTCTTTACGGCAACCTCTGGCGGTGTTTCCCAACCCGCGCAAAGCGCGCTTGGCTGGCATATCGCCAAAGTGAATGAAGTTCAAAACGTCCCTGCGCAGAGCCTGGAGCAAGTGCGTGCGCAGATCGTAGCGGAACTTAGCCGCGAGAAAATTGATCAAGCATTGGCTGAACTTACTGTCACAATGGAAGACGAGTTTGCTGCCGGATCTTCGCTAGCTGACATTGCTCAGGCCGAGGAATTGAAGATTGAGTCAACGCCTATGCTGCTCGCCAACGGTCAGAATCCTGACGATCCCAACTATCGCCCAATCCCCGAGATGCAGCGGATATTGCCGGTAGCTTTCTCATTGGAAGAAGATTCCGATCCGCAAGTCGTCGAAATCATTCCCGGCCAGCAATATGCAATCATGGATGTGAGTAAAATTACCGCCGCAGCACCGCCACCGCTCAAGTCTATCGAACAGGTTGTAGCGAGAGATTATATCCTCGAAGAAGGTTCGAAAAAGGCCAAGGTGGTGGCTGACAAGATAGCCGAGCAAATTTCGGGCGGCGCAACGCTGTCGAAGGCGGTTGCTGATGCAGGAGTTAGGCTACCGGCCGTTGAGACGGTTAGAAGCTCCCGCGCAGACCTCGCCAGACAGAGTCAGCAGGGACAAGTTCCGCCGCCATTGACCTTGATGTTCAGCATGGCTGAAGGCACCGCAAAGACACTTAAAGCACCACAGGACCAGGGCTGGTTCGTGGTCAATCTGAACAATATTGATCCCGGCGACGCATCCGAGCGCGAAGACTTACTGGCGGCGACCAGGGGGCAATTCAAACAGGTTTTCGGCAATGAGTATACCGAGCAATTCATCAATGCGATGAAAGCCGATGTCGGTGTCGAGAAAAATGGCGATGCGCTGACGACGCTGAAAAACCAGTTGATCGGTCGCAACTAAATGCAGCTTTTTCGGCCCGTTCCAGACTGATGGCACATAGTTTCGGTATAGAGGCCGCAGAACAAGCCTTGGATGCAGGCGAGCCAGCGCTGATCTGGCGCAAACAGGTAGCCGATACCGAAACTCCGGTTTCAGCCGCGCTGAAGCTCATGGTCGCTGAGCGTGGCGATTTTCTGCTGGAGTCGGTCGAGGGAGGCGAAACCCGAGGAAGACACAGCCTGATTGGTCTCTCGCCTGATCTTGTATTCCGCGCTGATGACAGGAAAGCCGCCATCAATTCGCAGTGGTTGACTGACCGCGAAGCCTTTGTCGAGGAGCAAGCAGAAAGCCTTGATGCGTTGCGCACCTTGGTCAAGCGATGCCAAATGGATGTGCCGGACGGCCTGCCTAGCGCATTGGCCTGCCTGGTCGGTTATTTCGGCTACGAGACCATTGGCTTGGTTGAAAAATTACCGCGAGCGCCGCAGTCTGAACTCGACCTGCCGGATATGCTGTTTGTCCGGCCCACCGTGATTGTGATCTTCGACCGACTGGCAGATGAAATGTATCTTGTCGCGCCGGTCTGGCCTGAAACTTCCGGCAATGCGCGCAGCAAGATTTCCAGCGCCGAAGATCGGCTCGACGAAGTCGAACGACAAATGGCAAACCCAGTTCCTTCGTCAGCAGCGGAACCCCAAGGCCTCAATCCTGACGATCTCGCGTTTGAAGCCAAGTTGCAGCCGGACGAATATAAAAACATGGTGCTGAGCGCCAAAGACTATATCGAAGCTGGAGATATTTTTCAGGTCGTTCTGGCACAGCGATTTACCGCGCCTTTTGCACTGCCACCGGTAGAGCTTTATCGTGCCCTTCGCCGGATAAACCCCTCACCTTTCCTGTTCTTCCTGGATCTGCCTGGATTTGCCCTGATCGGATCCAGCCCCGAAATTCTAGTCCGCGCGCGCAATGGCGAAGTGACTATCCGTCCGATCGCTGGCACCCGCCCTCGCGGAGCCAATGCGACCGAAGACAAGATCAATCGTGACAGCCTGCTCGCCGATCCGAAGGAGCGTGCGGAGCATTTGATGTTGCTTGATCTCGGCCGCAATGATGTGGGACGAGTCAGCTCTGCCAATAGTGTCGAAGTGACGGATAGCTATACAGTCGAATTTTACAGTCATGTCATGCATATCGTTTCCAATGTTGTCGGCAAGCTGACACCTGACAAGGACGCACTTGATGCTTTGTTTGCGGGCTTCCCTGCCGGCACGGTAAGCGGTGCACCAAAAGTCCGGGCGTGCGAGATAATTGCGGAATTAGAGCCAGAAACGCGCGGCGCCTATGCCGGCGGTGTCGGCTATTTCTCTCCCGATGGCAGCATGGACAGCTGCATCGTCCTGCGCACGGGCATCGTCAAGGATGGTACCCTGCATGTCCAGGCAGGAGCCGGCATCGTAGCGGACAGCGATCCGGCCTATGAGCAACGTGAATGCGAAGCGAAATCCGGCGCGTTGCTAGCCGCGGCGAAAGAGGCCGTGCGACGCGCACAGGAAGTGGGCTTCGGGCAATAAACCCTTCATTTCCCGTTCAACCAAGCCGCCTCTATCGCCGAACTTGCCACGTCAATGTCGACGCCTTCCAGAGACATGACCGTCCAACCCCGTTCACCCCATTTGTTTGGCACTGGCGTGAAACCATCAGGATGAAGCTCGCATCGAAGCTCTTGTTCTTCAGGAAGCAGCAGCAGATTCACTGTCGATTTGTCTGGAGCCAATGTCGCAAAATTTCGCTTCACCTTAAATGCCGCCCTATCAAAATGCGGTTTTTCGGTGACGCCATCCAGTGCTAGCACCAAATCGCGCAATTCTGTCTCCGAAATAGCCATCTCAAACCCCTCCCAGAAAACAGATAGGACTCCTCCAAAAGTAGAACAAATCCCTGGTGCAGCGAAATCCCCGTCCCAGAGATGGCGCTATTTGCGCTCCGAGGGCGGACGCTGACTGACCGGCGGCAGATTGCCAATCATGCCATCAGGACGAGCCGCAGCCAGCATGCGCTTATAGGCCGGACGGGCGCGGATTTTTTCTTTCCACGCCGCGATGTTCGGGAATTTCTTCTCGTCAACAAGGTTCAAACCGGTCGCAACGTTAAGCGGAAACATCATCATGATGTCGGCCGAAGAAAATTCCGGACCACCAAACCACGGGTTTTTTGCCAGATAGTTTTCTGAATATTGAACCACCGCCTCGCTGTCGACAAACCGTGATCTGACAGTTGGAGGGGTTGTTCTCCATGCCCGGTAATCGCTAAACAATCTGGCAGCAAGCGACCCTTCGGCAAAGTGCATCCACATCAGATGTTCAGCATAAAATTTGCTGTCGCGTGCGGGGGCCAGCTTTCCTGGCGCATAACGGTTTTGGATCGTCTGAATAATCGCACCTGATTCGACCAGAATCTGATCACCGATTACCACCGTCGGTACCATCGGCATTTCATGTCCAAGACTGCGCACTTTGGCCATCGAGGCAAACAAGTCACCACGCACATATTCAAGCTTATAAGGAAGTCCGAGCTCTTCCATCAACCAGACAACACGTTCCGAACGCCGGCCCTCGAGATGGTAGATTGTCAATTCAGGCATTGGGATGGCGTCCGTTGCTTCTGCCTTTGACTCGGCATGTGCCACCTGCGGCACAACCAATGCGGACGCCATTAAGGCCATGCTTGCTGCTATTGTACGGACCATATTCTATCCCCTCATCCTATTTTGCTTTTTATATTATTGGCACGTTTTGACAATTTTCAAAATCGTCAGTTGTAATACTTCTATTCCAGCATTTTCGGAGCTTCCTTCTGAAGCTTTTCCTTAATCTTGTTGGCAAACAGCGCGAGCAATGGCGGCAGATCGAAAATGGCATATACTTCGTCTTCTCGAACCTGCATTTCTCCGCCAATACGCTGACCCATCGCTTCCAGAGTGCAGTGCATGGTATCGCCGTCCCAATGATGGTCGGTCACCGTCGCGCCGGGAACAGATTCGCCTAATGTATGCACCCCGTTACCAATCCGACTGCGGGCCTCCGCAACTCCCAGTTTATGGGCTATGGTTACGGTAACTGGTTCACCCATGAGCTTATCTCCCCTCACCCCTGCATAACATTCCGATTGTCTCCGTCAAACGATCTGCTTGATAGGCACCAGAAAAACTTGGCCTGCGGTCCTTTTGTCATTAGGCAGCATTTCATGATTTTGGTTATCGACAATTATGACAGCTTCACCTTCAATCTGGTCCATTATCTGATGGAACTGGGAGCGGAGGTTCAGGTCGAGCGCAACGATGCGCTCAGTGCGACCGAGGCGCTTGCCACAGGAGCAGATGCGTTTCTGATTTCGCCTGGCCCCTGCACACCCAATGAAGCTGGCATCTCTCTGGATCTGGTCTCGGCTTGTGCCGATGCAGAAAAACCGTTGCTTGGTGTTTGCTTAGGTCATCAAAGCATTGGCCAGCATTTCGGCGGAAAAGTTGTTCGTGGTGGATTGATGCACGGAAAGACCTCTCCGGTAACCCATGACAATAGCGGTGTGTTTGAAGGACTGCCTTCACCCTATACGGCCACGCGATATCATTCGCTAATTGTCGAGGATATTCCCAAATGCCTGCCGGTTAACGCCACTGCCGAAGATGGATCTGTCATGGGTTTCCAGCATGAGAGCTTACCCATTCATGGCGTGCAATTTCATCCGGAAAGCATCGCCACCGAATATGGCCATGACTTGCTCGCCAATTTCATGACACTGGCAGGGATGACACCAAAACAAATAGCATGACAGACAAAATCATCTTCACGCCGACAGAGGACGACCTGCGCGCTGCCTATGGTTTACATCTGAAACAGATGAGTTGGAAGCGGTTCGCATATCTGCTGCTCTTCGGCTTGGCCGTGGGCATTGCGATGGCAGCTTTTGATGGATTCGATGATATGACGAAAGCCATTGGCTTGATAGCAGGCATGACCTTGTGGGCAGGGATAGTGGCGCTGGTTATGTCAGTCCTGGTGCCGACCTGGTGGGTTCCACGCCTCGCCAAGAAAATCTATAACCAGCAGAAAGACCTGCGCCTCGAAACAACCAGCTGGTGGGATGATGAGAAACTCTACTCGGGTAACGAACAGGGGCATGCCCATTTGACCTTTGCAGACATGGTCAAATGGCGAGCAGACGATAGAATCGTTTTGCTTTATCGCTCCGACCATATGTTCAACTTTCTGCCGGCCCGCATATTCTCGGATGACGCGCACAAAAAGGGTCTGATCCGGCGGCTGCAGGATGCTGGCGTTCCAGGAGAGGAGCAAACATGACATTCCTACCAGACCCAGCCAACAGATTGACAGAGGCCGATGCGCGAACGGCCTTCGCAGCGATATTGGACGGCAAAGCCGATGGCGAAGCGATCGGTACTTTCCTGGTTAAGCTCGCCGACCGCGGGGAGACAGCGACCGAAATTGCCGCTGCAGTTCAGGAAATGCGGGCGCGCATGATTGCCGTCGATGCGCCCGCAAATGCCATCGACGTCTGTGGTACTGGAGGAGATGGCAGTCACAGCTTGAATATATCGACAGCCACGGCTCTCGTCGTGGCCGCTTGCGACATACCAATGGCCAAACATGGCAACCGCGCTGCATCAAGCAAATCGGGAGCGGCGGATACACTGGAAGCACTGGGTCTTGATCTGGCAAAGGCAGCAACTGGTGGCGAACAATCCCTGCGCGAGATCGGCATTGCCTTTTTCTTCGCACCCAATCATCACCCGGCACTCGGGCCACTGGCTCCCATTCGCAAAGCCATCGGCCGGCGGACGATTTTCAATTTATTGGGTCCGCTCTGCAATCCTGCCCGGGTTAAACGACAACTTATTGGCGTTGCATCTCCGGATCTGGTGGAAACCTATGCGGAGGCCACAGCGCAACTGGGATATGACAAGGTCATGATTGTGTCGGGCGAAGAAGGGCTTGATGAACTCAGCATTTCCGGACCTTCGAAAATTGCAATTGTCGAGGGATCTTCGATTAGTTACGGCCGGATCATGCCGGAAGATCTAGGACTGCCGAGCCATGGTTCGGAAGCCATAAAGGGCGGCGATGCTACCTATAATGCAGCGGCCTTGCGAGACTTGCTGCAAGGAAAACCGTCAGCCTATCGGGATGCGGTCGTGCTTAACAGCGCTGCCGCGTTGATGGTCGCCGGTGAAGTCGATAGCTGGGAATTGGGTGCAGAAGAGGCGGCAGAGGTGATAGACAAGGGGCTTGCAAATGCCTTGCTCAATTGCTGGATCGCCAATCAATGAGGGATGTCAATGAACAAGCTCACTGAAATTTGCGCTGAAAAACGCAGCCATGTGCGCAAGCGCAGAGCCAATATCACCAGCTCTGCGATGCATGACCAGCTACGTATCCAATCCCCACCACGTGGCTTTATCAAAGCAATTGAAGAAAAAACAGCAACGGGCTTTGCGCTTATTGCTGAAATCAAAAAGGCGAGCCCGTCCAAAGGCCTGATTCGCGAGGATTTCGATCCACCAACTCATGCCCGCGCCTATGAAGCCGGCGGAGCCGCCTGTCTTTCTATCCTTACCGACATGCCTTTTTTCCAGGGTGCCGATGAATATCTGGTCGCGGCACAAGCAGCATGCACCCTGCCTTGCCTGCGCAAGGACTTCATGATTGACCCCTGGCAGGTCGAAGAATCGCGCGCGCTAGGCGCCGACGCAATCCTGATCATTATGGCGGCTTTGGACGATAGTCTTGCTGGCGAGATTGAGGCGACAGCGCATGAACTGGGGATGGATGTCCTGGTTGAAGTCCATGACGAGATCGAGCTTGAACGGGCTTTGCGGCTAAAGTCCCGCCTTTTGGGTATCAACAACCGCAACCTCAAGACATTTGAAACTAGCCTTGAACAAACCGAGCACTTGTCGAAGCTGGTTCCCGACGACCGCATCATGGTATCGGAAAGCGGCATCATTACGCATGATGACTGCGAGCGCCTGTCCCAATCGGGCGCTCGCGCCTTTCTGGTTGGGGAGTCGCTAATGCGGCAGGACAATGTGGAAGCAGCAACGCGGATGCTCCTGACAGGCAGCCCAGAAAAGGGATAAGGCATAATGAGCAAACTCACTCATATTGATGGCGATGGCGCGGCGCATATGGTCGATATCTCGGCCAAGAAAGAAACGGTGCGCGAGGCGCATGCCGAAGGATTTATCACCATGAATTCGGATGTGCTGGAAGCGATCAAAGCCAACAGCATGAAAAAGGGAGACGTGTTGGCGACCGCCCGCATTGCTGGGATCATGGCGGCAAAGAAAGCCAGCGACCTGATCCCACTCTGCCACCCGCTAGCGCTAAGCAAAGTTGCAGTTGAATTTGAATATCAAGATAATGGCATCAAGGTTCGAGCAATGGCGCGATTGACCGGCAAGACAGGCGTTGAAATGGAGGCTTTAACAGCTGCTTCAACCGCACTTTTGACAGTGTATGACATGTCCAAAGCCATGCAGAAAGACATGGTCATCAGCGCCATTCGCCTGCTATCCAAATCCGGCGGAAAGTCAGGAGACTGGACCGCCGAATGAAGCCGCTGCTGCCTCTGGAAGAAGCGCAAGAGCGCTTGATTGCCATGGCACAGCCTTTGCCTTCAGAGATTGTGCCTATAGGCGATGCACTCGGGCGGTATCTTGCCGAGGACGTCCTTGCAGACCGGAACCAACCTGCGGCCGATATGTCGGCAATGGACGGCTATGCCATCCGCTTCGAAGATCGTAACGGGCCATGGCAACTGGTGGGCGAATGCAAGGCCGGTAGTCCGCCCTGCCCGCCGATTCAAGAGGGTCAGGCCGCCCGCATATTCACCGGAGCACTGTTGCCGGAGGGCGCCGATACCGTCGTCATGCAGGAAAATGTTGAACCTGATGGCAACACAATTGTGCTGACCAGCGACCCCTCACCTGCCAAAGGCCGTCATGTCCGTTTTCAAGGTGGTGATTTCGAGGCCGGTGATGTCGCGCTTAAGGCAGGCATCCGACTCAATGCCGCCGCTCTGGGTCATGCCGTTATCGCCGGTTCCGGCAGCATCAGCGTAGGTCGCTCTCCCACAGTCGCGATCCTCTCCACCGGGGACGAATTGGTTGCCCCAGGCTCTGACACCAAACCGCACCAGATTCCAGCTAGCAATGACGTTATGATTGCCGCCATGCTGTCGCAGCTACCGACACAAACCCGTTCCATTAGTCGTATAAAGGACGATTTGGATAGCTTGTGTGAAGCGCTGGACAGCGCCAGGGATTGTCACGTCATCGTCACCATCGGCGGCGCATCAGTCGGAGATCACGATCTGGTCGCCCCAGCTTTTCAGCGGCTTGGCGGTCAGACCGATTTCTGGAAAATCGCGATGAAACCGGGCAAGCCGCTCATGGCTGGAAAACTGGGCAAAAGCCTCGTTCTCGCCCTGCCCGGCAATCCAGGTTCTGCCTTTGTGACGGCGACCCTGTTTCTGGTGCCTCTCATCCGCTATCTGGCCGGCGCGCAAGAATTTATGCCTGTCATGCAAACAGCCAACACCAATACTGTGCTTCCGGCTACCGGTCAGCGTGCCGAATTTCTTCGCGCGCAGATTGATGACAGCGGCATCTCCGCGTTTGACAGCCAGGATAGCGCGAAGCTTTCGATATTGGCCGCAGCCGACGCGCTGCTGTTTCGTCCCGCGCACAGCCCGGAGCAACCTGTCGGCGCCACGGTTTCCTATATCGCTATCTAAAATACTTGACTTGGCACGGTTTGTTTCATAATTGTTCTTTATTCGTTCCCGATAAGGACATGGAATATGCTCACACCCAAACAACATGAACTGCTGTGTTTCATTCATAACAGCCTGGAAGAATCAGGCGTATCTCCCTCTTTTGAAGAAATGAAGGATGCATTGGGCCTGAAGTCAAAATCCGGTGTTCATCGGTTGATTAGCGCCTTGGAAGAACGCGGCTTTTTAAGGCGCCTCCCTAATCGGGCGCGCGCACTGGAAGTGACCAAACTCCCCGAAGGCGGCACGTCAAAACCGGTAGCGCCCAATGTTGTAAGCATAGCTCCTGAGCAAGCTCCCTCTGCACCGATGAAAGAAATTCCGGTCGCCGCCAATGATGTGATCGAAATTCCGCTACATGGTAAAATTGCTGCCGGTGTTCCCATCGAAGCCCTTGAAGGTCAGTCGGCTCTCAGCGTCCCTGCGGCTCTGCTCGGTTCTGGCGAGCATTATGCCTTGGAAGTATCAGGCGATTCAATGATCGAAGCAGGCATCTTGGACGGCGACTATGCGCTTATCCAGCGCACCGAAACTGCCCGTAATGGCGAGATTGTCGTTGCGCTGGTTCATGATGAGGAAGCCACGCTCAAATATCTGTTCAAAGATGATGGGCAGGTTCGCCTTGATCCTGCAAACCCCGCTTATGAACCGCAGATTTTTGGCGCTGGTGAGGTGCGGATACAGGGTAAAATGGCCGGACTGTTGCGGCGCTATAATTAAGCGTAATCTTATTCCGGGCGGTTTTTGATTGCACCAGATTGTTTGGGATCTATCCCATTCGAGTGCTGATTTTTCGGCTCTGCAAAGCGCATCCACTGATGACGTCCGGAACGACCTAGAACGGTTGCAATCTTCTGGTTTTCCAGATCTATCGTCATTCCTCCAACCTGGCTCAATAAACGGCGATCCGCCTTGAGCCAGCGGGGCTGGCAACTGTCAGGAAGACGCCGCTCGCTAATCACAATATCGGCATGGCGGCAGGCCGCTGATAGTGCCATGGCGGGAATATAATAAGAACTGCGCGTTGCAACGATCACCCAGTCCCTGTCGCCAACTGTCATAGTGGTGGTACAGCTATCGCTATTGCAATGCGCGTTGGGCCAGTCTTCCAATGCTGTTGTTTCCCCGTCAATTCCCGCATTTTCCAGCAGCATATTGCGTACAAAATCACCACTGCGCGTACGGAGCATCGCCAGCTCTCCTGCATCATTCCGGATACCGACATGACGACCATCGCTAGTAATATAGAGATCAGGAGCGCGGGTTGTTGCTATGATGACTATGCCAAGACAAACCGGCGCCAAGCCACAGATTCGCCAACGCTGACCCCACAAGCACAGCCACAAACCACCTGCAATTACCAACCCGAATGCGGTCAACGGCATGGTTGGCAACATTGTCACTGACCCCGGACGACTCGAGACAAAATGTGCCAGCAGCAAAAGGCTGCTCAATGCTTTCTCACATAACCACCAGAACGGTGCCCCAAGACCGACTGTATCAAGCAGAAGCGCCAATGCCTCCAACGGCATAATCACAAATGTGGTCAGGGGAATAGCGACGATATTGGCCAGCGCGCCGTAAATGCCTGCTTTGTGGAAATGAAACAAAGCGATAGGCATCAATGCCAGCTCGACGACCAAACCGGTAAGGAAAAGCGCCAATATGATCCGCCCCAATCGCTTGAGAATGCCTTCCTCTCGCCGGGCAAATAATGCCTGAATCTTAGGATGTTCGTGCATCGCAATAATCGCGGTGACTGCCGCGAAGCTGAGCTGAAAGCTTGGACCGACAAGAGATTCCGGCCAAACGATCAACACAAACAGAGCGCCCGCAGCAACCATACGCAGCGTGATTGCATTGCGTCCCAACATTAGCGCCATCAAGACCAACAATGCAGCAACGCACGCTCTTATCGTTGGCACCTGTGCACCCGTCATCAACGTATAGGACAAAGCCGCAATTGCCGCGAAGCCGGCGGCAATAATCGGCAATCGGTAGCGGAGCACCAACGGCGGGAATAGCGCAAGCAAACGCAAAACCAACAGATAGACCGCGCCGACGACAGCTGTCACATGCAGCCCGCTGATCGAAAGCAGGTGCGCCAAACCGCTGCGCCGCATGGCCTCTGCATCTCCATCGCTGATCGCTCCGCGATCGCCTGTGGCCAAAGTTGCACCAATGGCCCCTGCCCCGCCCGCCATGCGTGATTGGACATGATGGGATAGCTTCTGACGATATTCCGGCATCGCCGAAAAGGGCCCCCATGAGGGATCTACTGGTTGAACAATACGGATTTCTCCCAACAGTTGCCCGGTAGCCCCCAATCCCATGAACCATGCACGTCGAGAAAAATCATAGGCGCCTGGCAGACTCGACATCGCTGGTGGCATTAATCGCGCGCGCAGTTGGATGACCGTGCCAGCCTGCAAATCGACAACGGCCCTATCGATGGGCATATTTACACGAACGCGTGGCGGCAGTTCCTGCTTTCCATGAGTTTTCAGAGTTAACCGAACAATGTCGCGGGCACTGACCACCTCCGTTTTTTCAATCTCTGCGTAGAAGGAGGTTACGGTTGGACGATCCAATACCGGCGCTGCCACCGTCCATGAACGTAACCACATGACCGCACAGCCAATGGCCATCAAAATCATAAACCAGGAAAACGCACTACTGAGACGCTGCCCCCGATCCCCTGCTTTGACACTTAAGGCCAATCCAACGGAAAGCGCGATAAATGCAGTCCAAAGGGCCATGTTCGCGAGATTAAACCAGACCGCGATTCCCATCCCGACACCAACCGGCACCCACAAGGCTAGCCGGTCACGTTCTTTTTCAAGCTGAACTTCCAGGCGCGCGAAAAATTGCCAATTTCTAATATATTCAGGCAATTGTCGTGCGCGAAACGGCATGCTAAGGGCCTTGCCATTCGAACCAGAAATGGCGGCGATACCGATATTATCGGGCGTCACGCCAGAGCTATTCGGATCTAAGCCACTCTGCATTTTTTTTGCCTAACACAGGGAAACACCAAGCGTGAATCTTAATAAATCAGAACAAGTCGTCACGCGCTTCGCGCCTTCTCCGACCGGGTTCTTGCATATTGGCGGCGCGCGCACCGCCATGTTCAACTGGCTGTTCGCCCGGCATCATGGCGGCAAGACGCTGCTCAGAATTGAAGATACCGACAAAGCGCGATCCACTCAGGAAGCGATTGACGCGATATTGGAAGGACTTGATTGGCTGGGCCTTGACTGGGATGACGAGCCAGTTTTTCAATCCGAACGCGCCGCCCGCCATGCGGAAGTCGCGCATGAATTGCTCGCCGCTGGCAATGCCTATAAATGTTTCGCAACGCCTGAAGAATTGACCGCGATGCGGGAACAGCAAAAGGCAGAAAAGAAACCAATGCGCTATGACGGGCGTTGGCGGGATCGCGATCCTTCCGAAGCTCCGAAAGGCGCACCTTATGTCATCCGATTAAAGACGGAAACCGGTGGCAAGATGACCGTCACAGATGCGGTTCAGGGTGAAGTTTCAGTTCAGAACAGCGAGATTGACGACTTTATTCTCCTCCGGTCCGATGGCACGCCTACTTATATGCTGGCCGTGGTCGTGGATGATCATGATATGGGTGTGACCCATCTGATCCGGGGTGACGACCATCTCAACAACGCCTTTCGGCAACTCGCGATGATCCGAGCAATGGGCTGGAAAGAGCCGACCTATGCTCATATTCCGCTCATCCATGGCAATGATGGTGCGAAGCTTTCCAAGCGGCATGGCGCATTGGGCGTGGAGGCCTATCGCGATATGGGCATCATGTCTGATGCGATGTTCAATTATCTGCTTCGGTTGGGCTGGGGCCATGGTGATGATGAAATTATCTCCCGCGAACAGGCAATCGAATGGTTCGGACTGTCCGGAGTTGGCAAATCCCCATCGCGTTTTGATGCCAAAAAGCTCCAGAACTTAAATGGTCAATATATCCGTGAAGCAGATGACCACAGTCTTGTGGCGCTGGTTAAACCGGGGATCGAAGAGGAATTGGGTCAGAAATTGACGCCTGCCGAAGCGGAATTGCTCGCGCAAGCTATGCCGGTTTTGAAGAGCCGAGCAAAAAACCTGATCGAATTGGCAAAAAATAGCCTTTTTCTCTATAAAAAACGACCACTTGACCTCGACGAGAAGGCACAATCTCTGCTAGATGCTGACGCACGGCAACTGCTTGAATCGATTCATTCTACCTTGATCGACCTCGACGACTGGACGATCGAGAGCACTGAGGATCGGGTGAAAGCGATAGCAGAAGCCGCCGAATTGGGGTTAGGAAAGCTTGCACAACCCATGCGGGCGGCCTTAACAGGAACTACCAGTTCACCCGGAATTTTTGACGTTCTGATACTCTTGGGCAAGGAAGAGTCATTGGGTCGTCTCGCAGATCAGATAAAATAACCTGAATTTCTCAGGAGCAGAAAGGACAATATTGTGGGCAACAATAGCGCATCATTCAGCCTAGGCGGCGAAAATTACGAATTTCCCGTTATGCAGGGCACGGAAGGACCGGATGTCGTAGATATTCGGAAACTTTACGGCCAAACTGGTGCCTTCACTTATGATCCGGGCTTTAAATCAACGGCGAGCTGCGAATCCGAATTGACCTTTATCGATGGCGGCGAAGGGATATTGCTGCATCGCGGCTATCCCATTGGCCAGCTGGCAGAAAAAAGCAGCTTCATGGAAGTGGCTCACCTGCTTTTGCGCGGCGAACTTCCTACAGCAGACGAATATGCTGACTTCACGAACACGATTACACGCCACACCATGTTGCATGATCAGTTTTCGACTTTTTATAACGGTTTTCGCCGTGACGCCCACCCGATGGCAATCATGTGCGGTGTGGTCGGCGCTCTTTCCGCCTTCTATCACGACAGCACCGATATCAGCGATCCCGAACAGCGGATGATCGCTAGTCACCGGTTGATTGCAAAAATGCCAACCATTGCGGCAATGGCCTATAAATATGCAGTCGGCCAACCTTTCATGCATCCGGATAACAGCCTGTCCTATACCGGTAACTTCCTGCGCATGACGTTTGGCGTACCTGCGGAACCTTATGAAGTTGTTCCAGCGGTTGAAAAAGCAATGGATCGAATTTTCATTCTCCATGCCGATCATGAACAAAATGCCTCAACGTCAACCGTTCGGCTTGCCGGTTCTTCCGGCGCCAATCCTTTTGCCTGCATCGCAGCTGGCATTGCCTGCCTCTGGGGCCCTGCACATGGCGGTGCCAATGAAGCGGCACTCAATATGCTGCACGAAATCGGCCATCCAGACAGAATTCCTGAATATATTGCCCGTGCTAAAGACAAGAATGATCCGTTCCGCCTGATGGGCTTTGGTCATCGTGTTTACAAAAATCACGACCCACGCGCGACGGTCATGCAGAAGACCGTTCGTGAAGTCTTCGATGCATTGAAGGTCAATGATCCTGTCTTTGACGTTGCACTGCAACTTGAAGAAATGGCTCTGAATGATGACTATTTCAAAGAGAAGAAGCTGTTCCCGAATGTCGATTTCTATTCCGGCATCATCCTGTCAGCAATTGGCTTCCCAACCTCAATGTTTACTGCGCTGTTCGCGCTGGCCCGGACGGTTGGCTGGGTTGCCCAGTGGAATGAGATGATTTCTGATCCCGGTCAGGTGATCGGACGTCCACGCCAGCTTTACACCGGCCCCACACAGCGTGACTATGTGGAAATTGGTCAGCGGTAATCTGGACAAACATGAAATGGAAAAAGGGAGCTTCATCGCTCCCTTTTTTGTGTCTAAACCGCCCGTGAAGGCAGGCTGAGCTTAAATGTCGAACCTTTGCCAACGGCGCTTTCGACAGACAGACTTCCGTCCATTGCGTTGGCCAGACGGCGTGAGATGAATAGGCCGAGGCCGCTGCCGCCATCGCCGGAACGACCCAGTCTTTCGAACTTCTCAAAGATTCGCTGATGATCATCTTCCGCAATACCGGCACCTTGATCACGCACGGTAATCGCAGAATATTCACCGTCTTGCACCACCTGCAATTTGATCACGGAACCATCAGGTGAATAGCGAATAGCGTTGCCGATCAGATTGACCAATATTTGCAATACTCTCCGAAATTCGCCCTTGACCGGCATTTCGATATCCTTGTCGGGCAGATCAATCCTGATCTGGTGATCCGCTGCTTTCACAGCCAATAGTCCAGCAGCGCGGTGACACAGATCAACCAGATCAATATCGTCTGCCGCAACCGAGAAACTTGTGCGTTGAATCGCTTCCAGATCTGACAGATCATTGACCAGGTCCATTAAATGCCGGCCAGCAGACGCAATATCCTTGGCATAATCGGAATAGTCGCCGCGCAACGGGCCTTCCAAGCGACTGCCGATGGTTTCGGCATTGGCAATAATCTTGCCCAGAGGCTGGCGCAAAGCGGGACCCAGTTGCGAACCGAACAGAGAATCGCTGATCAACTCATTTTTGGGGATGGTCGATCCGGGTTCGTCAAGACTATCCCCAGTGGCTTCATTTTCATCCAATTCCAGAGAGAAACGATAGCCAGAGAACAGACCATCATTGTCGATTAGAGGCTGCCCCGACAGAATATAGTGCAATTTCTTGCCATATTTCTGACGGACATTTTGTGCGCGTACTGGCTGTCGTTCCGAGATCGATTCAATAAGCACACTCTGCTTGGATGGCGCGATAAAATCGACCACATCCAGCAGCGACTGGCCGATATATTTTTCAACTGCATCAAGATCATCCGGCAAGGACAGCGCCATGATCCGCAATGAAGCATCGGTCCGTATGGAACCACGGCCGTTCAAGCGGTCGAAATCTCTCTGCCGCCCCAGAGACTCGCCACTATTTGAGGGTACCGGCGTTTCTTTCCAGTCAATGATGCTGATCGCAATATTCCCAGCGTTTTCTGCACGCTGAAGGCGGGTCTCAACCCACATATTGATCAGGTTATCATCATCTGCGGCCTGCACTGGACGCGAGAGGTTCATATTCAGTTGCCGGCTTAGGCGGCACAGGTTTGAAAGTTGCGGAACTGCCAATGGACCGCCTTCATAGCCACCGCAATGCAAATGCAGACGCAGCAACAATGGATCAGCCGCGATCAAACGGCCATCACTGTCCAATTGCCCACGCACAGGCTCGGCCAGATTGCCGGAAACAGTCATCAGTCGGAGACACCGGAATCATAGCTGTTCAAGAGCCGTTGAGCATCTTGATAGAGCGCGTTACCTGACCATTTTGTGACCAGATCTGAAGCCTTGTCACCATCTATGTCCTTGTAGGATGCTGGTGTAAGCAATTGACCACTGCCATCCAGTATTCCGAATATCGACAATGCCTGTTCTGTAGTCAGGTTCACAGCACGCATCGTCAAGACGAGACGTATCATATTTGGTTCTGCAGTAAACCGGATCAGTTGATCGACCGATAAATCCGAGCGACCTGCCAGACGCGCGAGAAACAGATCCAGGCCATCATGCAAAGGATGCAGGTTCTCTGAACCTTGGTCCAATGGGTCGACAAGCTGTGCCAACCGCCTTGCCCGGTTTTGCGTCGCCGCGCCTTCATCATGACTACCAAGCAGCCTTTCAGCGGCCTTGGAAAGTTCCGGTCCATCATAGCCTGACAGTTTTTGCAATGCTGCGACAATCGGCCATGTCAGTGCGAATATTATATCGGCAGGCAAATTGTCGATATGAGAATGAATTGATCCAGGGCCTGCATTGTCGCGGCTTTGTGCGACGAGGAGAGCCATCGCGGCGTCTGCAACTGCAGAATCCTCGTTATCCAGGTGACGCGTCCAGACCGTTTCCAGATCTGCCTGCGATATCTTTTGCGCAAGACGCGCGCCTAGCTCAACCCGCTGTACGCTCACGAAAACGTGATCAAGCAGCGCTTTGCTTTCCAGAAGTCCCGCCTTTTGAAGAAGCCCGTAGCTATGACCTCTGCTGCTATTGCCTATCTCGATGATCGTGTCATGCGTCAAACCGAAGTCTTTGGCTGCGATCAGGCATATCTCAGCTTCAATATCCTGCACGATAGCCCGCAGATACTGACGACCATTGGACAGCATCCGATCTGATAAAATTACGTCCGACTTGGGGAATAAAGCCGCAGCAAGATCATCAGATATATAAGCGCTGGAAGCACTTATCGCAGCAGCTTGCTGGACAAGGCCAACGCCTGAATTCTGATCCATTAAAATATCTCGCTTCGCCATAGAGTTCGACGTAAGCTAATGTGGTTAATATCTGGCTAAGTGCAATATGTTCTATTTGCTGGAATTCTGCGGCACTGACAACAACCAGCGGTCGTTTTGCGCTACAACGAGATAAGCCAAACAGAACAGAGCAGCAAAATATAAGCCTATCGAGAAGAAACCAAACCCACTAGCAACAATAAATATTATTAAAATCAAAGAGATATTTGGCTTTACCCAATCCAAACGAAGATTATCCGGCGCAGAGTGAACCATCCACAAATTTCCGAAGAATAGTATCAACACGGTCAAATTTCCAAACAGCGCCTCCGCCGGAGACATGCGTAGAACTGAAACTGTCAAAACGATCGCTACCATCACGCAGAAAAGCGGGCTTATTGGTCCATAGTTTTCGTCAAGCGTTGAAAATATCGATATCCGCTTTCGCATTTGCATTGAGACTGAACCAATCAATAGAAACACCAGCGCGACAACGGGCCAGTCCAGAACAGCCAAGGCAATGGCACTCAGCCCAATAACAATGCTTCCAATGCCGAGATATTTCTTAGAATTCGGCCTTTTCCAAAGAAATGGCAGCGTCTTGCGCATCAAAGGCCAGCTGACCAGGCGATCGAGAAAATTCTGTTTGGAAAGCCGAACCTTGCCAATTCTCCTATTCTGGTAGGTGATTGCCGCATCAGCGTTCAGCACTTGTGTAACTGCATCCGATTGCAAATCGTCATCCGACAGAACTTCACGCCGACATTCCGACTGCACTGCCGTTCGCAGCAATGCCGAGCCGATATCCCAATCATCTGGAATCTGGGAGATCTCGGAAAGGCGCTCCGCCTTTACCAGCGCAATGCCAAGCCAACGATGCCCCAGATCAATGCGCTCAAAATCCGCATATTCCTCTGCATTTACAACAACATAAATCAGTTCGCTTGACTGTTTCGAAAGATGCGCCTCGATCGATTGATCTGGAAAAATTCCATCACTTAGAAAAATTAAATCATCTTCGTCCGACGCATATTGCCCGAGATCAGAAACATTGCGGGCAATCTCGACATCAATTTCCTGCTGGACGAGGCTGTCTGTATATTGAAGTAAGCCACTATGCATGGCTGGGCTCAGGAAGATGATTTTCTCCGCACCCATATTACGGGCCGAACACACTTGCCTTTCCACAATGGTGGCATCGAATAGCGGCAGCATTCCAACCGGGCCATCGCCTGCGGAAACCTCTGTGGACAAGGAAATAAGTGCCAGTCTCAAAAAGTTTATCCCAAATTGCCAGTCAGATGACTTGGGCTTCTTATAGGATCTTCAATGAGGGCATCAAAGCGATATTTGACGATTATCAGTCGCCATTAGCAAACAGCTTAGTCGCGATGGTTTTCGATCGCCGCTATTGCCCGTTCCAACTTTCTGAGCACCGTCGGCTCTCCAGGAGCAGCCGTTGCAGCTTCTTCAGCCAGCGCAATGACATGCGTCGCCCCAAAGCTTGCCGCCAGCCCCTTCAGGCGCCATGCTGCATATTCCCAATTGGCATCGCAACGTGCGCGGTGAAGTAAATCCACCTGACGTTTTGCGCTCTCTAGAAAAGCTGTGCGTAACTCCGCAATGAGTGACTGATCGTCACCAACTGCAGCGGCTAATGCTGCGTCGAGCGCTCCATAATCGAATGACATGAGAGTTTCTTAGGGTGCCATGGTTAACTTATAGTTTCTCTGAGCGATTTTTTAGGGTAAATACGACTCATGACAAGTGGATCAAAAATTATCGGGATCAGACGTGACCGCGGCGAGGAGCCGCATATGGAGCATGTCGAATTTGACGAAACTGATGGCGGCGATGCCCTAGAGCTTGAAGATGAAAGTCACGACGGTTCAGAGGAAATCGAGACGGATCAACAGGTTGATGAAATCAATGCTGAAGACGAATGGAGTCATTATTCGGACGAAGATCATGTCCCGGCCTCTAAGACGCAATATATTGCGCCAGTGCTGTTGGGTCTTGCTGTAGCGCTTTGGACCGGCTTTTTTGCGTGGGCCAATCGAGACATATTTACAACAATCCCTACTATGAAGGGCGGGATTGATCTGCTTTCACAATATTGTCTGCCTCTTGCGACCTTCGCGATCCTTTATCTTCTCTATATGCGTAACAGCAGCCGGGAGGCAAAGCGCTTCGATGATGTGGCATCCTCTCTAAGAGCGGAATCGGAGCAGTTGGAATACCGGCTGAAGACCGTAAATAACGAACTGGCCATGGCGCGGGAATTTCTGGCCGGCGAAACCAGAGAGTTGGAAACCCTGGGTTCCCAATCCTCGGAGAAACTCAACAAGGCTGCAAGCAACATCAAAACGGCGTTGAGCGATGGTCTCTCCAAAATGAAAAAATTGGATGATGTCGGCGGTGCTGCTTATAAAAACCTGGAACAGCTTCGCGAGCATCTTCCTGTCGTGATCAACACCGCAAAAGATGTGACCAACCAGATCGGAAATTCCGGACGGTCTGCTCAGGCCGAGATTGCCGCAATGGTTACGACGCTGAAGCGCGTCGGTGATGTTGGCGCTGCTGCGAAGCAGAGTCTTGATGAATTGACTCAACGATCAGAGGACTCGCTCGTCAACCTCTCTGAGACCGCAGAAGATATCAAAGAAAAATTTGCGAAACAGTTGGGCGAAGCGGAAGCAGGATCGACGCGCATTGCCAGCGTCATGAAAAACGCATCCACCGAAGTTATTGATGCTCTTCATAAGACCCGGGCTGAACTTGCAACTGAAACATCTGAAAGTTCGCAGGCAATCAGAGCCGACCTCGCGGAACTGGAAGAAACGCTTACTCTGGTTGGCAAAACCGCCGATGATGAAGATGCGCGTCTGAAAGAACTTGTTTCGGATCTTCATCAGACGATCACAGAAATCACGACCAAGGTCGAAACTCTGGACAACGAAAGCGGCGAAAAAACCGCCAAGCTGGCTTTCGCAATGACTGCTCTGGAACAGAATAGCGATGCGTTGCAGAAATCAATTGCAGAAGGTCATAGTACTGCCGATGACATGATTGAGCGGATGGAACAGCTGCTTGTGGCGCTCGACAGCGGCGCCAGAGAACTTGATGAAACCCTTCCAGCAGCCTTTGATCGCATGAACGAAAAGTCAGAGGCCAGCTCTGCCTTGTTCGGTCGGATGGCCGAAGAAGCGGCAAAAGTCGGTCAAGTTACGGATGACGTAACCTCAAAAATTGAAAAGTCCGATGAGGCAATTGAAGAACAGCGTGCCAAGCTCGCCAAGCTAAGCGATGATGGCAATATTGCCACCGACAATGTTTTGATGAAAATTGATGGTCTTGCAAAAGAACTGCAAGAGGTACGTGATCAAAATGAGGCTCTGGCCGAGAGTGCTGGTGAAAAACTTATCAGTGCATTGCTCCGGGTCAAAGAAACTGCAAGACAGGCATCGGAACATTCACGCGATGCACTAGAAAAATCGATCGCCGGTTCTGCAGATGCCTTTGAGAAAGTAAGCGAAGAAGCACTGAACAAGATTATTGATGAGAAGATTTCATCAATAGCGCCGAAGCTTGAAACCGCCGTTTCCAAAGCGGTTGCAACCACGGAATCCACCGCCGGACATCTGACCAGTCAGCTCAACGCGATTGAGGATATGACGACCAAGCTTGAGCAACGCATATTGTTCGCAAAGGAAAAAGCCGAGCAAAGCAGCGACGAGAATTTCACACGCCGTGTAGCGCTTTTGACTGAATCGCTAAACTCAACAGCGATTGATGTGACCAAGCTCATGTCGAACGAAGTAACCGACACTGAATGGGCCGCCTATTTGAAAGGTGACCGGGGTATCTTCACGCGCCGGGCCGTTCGCCTTCTGGATGCGGGAGAGGTTCGCGAAATATTGACCGAATATGACAATAACTCGGAGTTCCGCGAACATGTGAACCGCTATATCCATGATTTCGAGACGATGTTGCGCGGCGTGCTCGCCACGCGCGACGGCAGCGCGATCAGCGTCACGCTCTTATCTTCGGATATCGGCAAGCTTTACGTCGCGTTGGCGCAGGCTATCGAGCGTCTTCGCAACTAGGACTGCCAACCGCAAACTATTGCTGTTCCAGTCGTTCACGGCTGCCAAAAAAGTCGATATCGTCAACTGTGATCCACTGATAGGAATAGTTGAGATAAAATAAGCCGAAAGCCAATGTTGCCAGCAGGGTGGTAAAGCCCAAAATCCGGCCTGGCCTGAAATTGACCGGTGCCCCATCGGCTTGACCCTTGACCATCTCCATGCCCGATTCAGAGTGGCTGCGTATGCCAAAGGGCAATATTATGAAGGCTGAAAGCACCCAGAACAGAACATAGATGGCGAGAATGGACGTCCAAGCCATTGATGTCAGGCCTCAACAACCAGAACCGAAACGACTGGTTTTTTGCCGGTCCATTCGGTTGCGCTGCGTCTGACCAGCAAACGAAGCTCTTCGGAAAACCTGTCGATATCCCCTACCGGTTTTTTGAATTTCTTCATGATCGTCTCGTACATTTCGTCGAGGAAATCTTCCTCATCTTCTTCCAGCGGTACACCCAGCAGGCGCAACATTGGTTGCCCCATGATTTTGCCCTTATCATCAAGACCAACGGCTACCGAGATACTACCATTATAGCCAATTTTCCGGCGTTCGTTAAGGGTCTTGCCATCCGCTGCTATGATCACATCACCATCGAGCACCAAGCGCCCTGTCCTCTCCTGGCTTATGATTTTCGGGCCATCAGGTGCGAGACGCACGACATCGCCATTTTGCTGAAAGATATTCTCCGGCACGCCCTGTTCCGCCGCAAAGCGGGCTTGTTCTTTCATGTGGCGAATCTCGCCATGCACCGGCACTAATATTTCAGGCCGTATCCACTTATACATATCGGCCAACTCGGGACGACCGGGATGACCGGACACATGAATATGTTCCTGCCGATCGGTTATCATCACAACGCCTTTGGCGGCGAGCTGGTTCTGTATACGGCCAATGGCTATCTCGTTGCCAGGTATCTGCTTTGACGAGAAAAGGACATGGTCGCCTTCGGTCAGTTTGATCTTGTGACTATCGCCTGCGATCCGCCCGAGCGCGGCTCTCGCTTCACCCTGCCCCCCGGTTGCAATAATCATGATCTCATCGCGGGGGATGGTCATCGCTTCATCAAAATCAACGGTCGGTGGAAAGTCTTTGAGATAGCCATTTTCGCGAGAATTCTCGATCATCCGATCAAGCGAACGGCCGGCAACACACAGCTGACGCCCCGCATGTTTCGCTACTTCCCCAAGCGTCTGCAGACGCGCGGCATTGGACGCGAAGGTTGTCACCAAAACACGATTGTCAAGATTTTCGACCACGCGCATGAGATTGCGATAGACATCGCCTTCCGATCCCGATGGCGCGTCATTAAAGACATTGGTGGAATCACATACCATGGCCAATATCCCCTCATCGCCGACAGCGGTTAGCTGTTCCGGCGTCGATGGGATGCCGAGCATCGGTTCGTCATCCAGCTTCCAATCACCAGTATGGAAAATCTTGCCATAAGGCGTATCGATGAGCAGCGCGTTACCCTCTGCGATGCTATGCGCTATCGGCAGATAGCGAAATCCGAACGGACCAAGATCAAAGCTGCCCTCATTGGGGATTATGTTGAGCTCGACGTCATTTTCCAGACCAGCTTCCGCCAGTTTCCGGCGGATAAGGCCCGCTGTAAATGGTGTTGCATAGAGCGGAACATCGAGCTCGCCAGCAAAATAGGGTATGGCACCGATATGGTCCTCATGCCCGTGGGTCAGAACGATCCCGAGGAGGTTTTTGGATTGCTTCTCAATAAACTCCAGATCAGGCAGAACAAGATCAATGCCCGGATAGCCGGGATCGGCAAAGGTCATGCCGAGATCGACCATAACCCATTTGCCATCGCAGCCATAGAGATTGACATTCATGCCGATCTCCGCCGACCCGCCAAGGGCCAGAAAGAGAAGTTCGTTTTTTGGTTTTATCATTAGGTGTTAGTTGCTCTCTGGTAGAGGAATAGAAGTCCGCGCAAGGTAAGATCGGACTCGAGATGATCAAATACGTCAGTATGTTCATCAAATAATATGGAAAGGCCACCGGTAGCGATCACTTTTGTCGGACGGCCAATTTGCGCCTTTGTGCGCTCAACCAGTCCTTCGATCATCCCGATATAGCCCCAGAATATGCCGATCAGCATCTGGCTTTCGGTGGTTCGGCCAATGACATTTTCATCATCTGGTGCCTCTAGTGCAATGCGTGGAAGCTGGGCCGTTTTGCCAACCAGTGCATCCAGCGACAAATTGATACCCGGCGCAATAACACCGCCCTTATAGGCCCCGTCATAGTCAGCTACATCAAAGGTGGTTGCTGTGCCAAAATCGATGATGACGACATCCTGCTTATATTTCTCATGGGCAGCAATGATGTTCAGGACGCGGTCGGCACCAACGGTATCCGGCTGGGTCACATCCAATGCCACACCCCATCCGGCGTCACCGCGACCGGCAACCAGCGGGGTTACGCCGAAATATTTCTCGGACAACACTGTCAGATTATGCAATGCTCGCGGCACCACGGTGCCGATGATCACCGCATCAATCGCATCGATACCCAAACCGTTCAAATCGAGCAGTTGGCGAAGCCAGACGACATATTCATCCGCCGTACGACGCGGATCGGTCGCAATACGCCAGCGCGCCTTGATCTCCGCCCCTTCAAAAAGCGCAAATACAACATTGGTATTGCCAGCATCTATCGCGAGCAGCATGTGTGATCCCTTCTTTTAACCGACATGAACGTCACCGGCATGTATCTCGATAAGCGCTCCGTCCCGCTTTCTCAAGCGTAGCGCGCCATCGTCAGACAGACCGACATATTCACCCTCTAGACGTTCACCTTTTTCATCACTGGTCGAAAGGCGCGTTCCGATGGGATGCGCACATTGCTGCCACTCTTTCAAAATCGCGAGTAATCCCAGCTTCCGCCATGTATCAAGTGTCTCGGCGAATAGCTTCGCGAGAGTTTCCAGGAATTGCGCAGGGTTCGTATCCGAGTCCGCGCCTTCCTGATGAAGACTGGTCACCGTCCGGCCTTCTAGCTCAGGGGTCACGGTAATGTTCACCCCGATGCCAATAACAACCGCATCACCCGACCTCTCCAGCAAAATGCCGCAAATTTTTGAGCCGGAAACCAATATGTCATTCGGCCATTTCAACCGTATATCCTGATGCGAAAGATAGGCACTTATTGCCTTGTGCACGGCTAGTGCTGCCACGAAAGACAGGGATGAAGGTGCGGGATCTTCCCTGCGGCAAGCCACTAAAGTGCTGCAATAGAGATTGCCTTCAGGGCTCTCCCATTTGCGACCCAATCGCCCGACACCGCCGCTTTGCTTTTCGGCGCGAAGCCAAAACCCTTCCTTTGCACCGCTTAAGGCGCGCGCTTTCATGTCCGCATTGGTGGATGCGGTTTCAGCTACCGTTTCTATATGAAAGGTCAGAATAGAGCCTGGGCTGCCGTTGCAGTGACCGGCGCCAGCAGCGGGATCGTCAAATATCCCAGCGGTGAAACAGCTGTGGCCAATATAGCGATTATAGCATTTTCCGTCTTGTGCCCGGTATGGACAATTTCATTGGCGGCTTCGTCGAAGAACATGATCTTGACGACCTTGATGTAATAAAATGCACCGATAACCGACGCTGCAATACCGATCACTGCGAGCGGCAACATACCAGCGGCAACGGCGGCATCAAAGACAAGAAACTTGCCCCAAAAACCGAAAAGTGGAGGAATTCCAGCTAAAGAGAACATGAAGAACATCATCGCCCATGCGAGTGCTGGACGGGTTTTCGCTAGCCCTGAGAGACTGGACAGGGATTCAAGCGGCTTGCCCTCTGCATCACGCATTTCCATCACGCAGATGAAGCTGCCCAGCGTCATCACAACATAGATGATCAGATAGAATAGCATCGCAGAGATACCCTGTGCCGTTCCCGCAGCCAGACCGATAAGCAGAAAACCGACATTGTTGATCGAACTATAGGCCAGCAGGCGTTTGATATTCTGCTGACCAATGGCCGCGACCGCGCCGAGCACGATGGAAGCCAAAGCAACGAATACAATGATCTGCTGCCACGTTGATGTCTGTTCGCCAAAAGCATCAATGATTACCCGAACGGTCAGCGCAATAGCAGCCACTTTGGGCGCGCTTGCGAAAAAGGCGGTGACAGGTGTTGGAGCGCCTTCATAAACGTCCGGCGTCCACATATGGAAAGGTACGGCGCTGATCTTGAATGCAAGTCCAGCAAGCACCAGGACCACTCCGATAAGCGGTCCGGTTGCCAGATCACCAGTCAATGCATCAGCAATGACGGAAAAATTGGTCGATCCGGCAAATCCGTAGACTAGGGAAATACCGAACAACAACATCCCACTAGCGAGAGAGCCCAGAACGAAATATTTCAAACCGGCTTCCGACGAACGCACATCATTGCGGATGATACTGGCCAGAACATAAGCGGACAGGCTGTTTAGCTCCAGCCCGATATAAAGCGTCATCATATCGACGGCCGAGACCATCATGCCCATACCCACGGTCGCGAAAAGGATCAGAACCGGATATTCCGGACGATAGGACCCACTATCTTTGAAGAACCGCGGGGCAATGATCAGCGAAACAATTGCGGCAAAATAGATGAGCAATTTTGCGAAACTGCCAAACCCATCCATGCGATAGAGGCTGTAAAAGGCATCACCACCAAATTCAAAAGATGGATTGGTCAAAAATTCAAACGCATAAGCTGAGGAGCCAAACAAGGCGACAACCGCCAATATGCTGATCAGACGTGCTGACTTCAAACCACCCCACGCGGCCACAAGCAGCAATATCATACCGCTCACCGACAATATGATCTCGGGAAGCGTGAAAATCAGTGAAAGTCTATAATCCATTAGTGCGACTCCCCTTGATCGGCTTCGACCTCAAGGCCATTGGGTGCCGCTTTTACCTGTCCCATTTTCAAATGCGCATCCCCCTCTGGCGCTGCACGGTCTATGCGAGCGACCAGCGCTCCGACATCGCCACGGATCGGAGCCATGAAGCTCTCGGGATAAACACCCATCCACATAACCGCTGCAGCGATCGGTGCGAGCAATGCCATCTCACGCGCGGAGAGATCCGGCATCGCTTTGACATCATCATGAACAAGTTCACCAAAGGCGACCCGGCGATAAAGATACAGCATATAGCCGGCCCCCAATATGATACCGGTTGTTGCTACCAGCGTGACCCAACTGTTCACTTTGTAGAGTCCGACCAGCGACAGGAATTCACCGACAAACCCGCTTGTGCCAGGAAGGCCGATAGATGCCATGGTGAAGAGCATGAATAGCAGTGCATATTTCGGCATATTGATCGAGAGACCACCATAACGGTCAATCTCTCTGGTATGCAGCCGATCATAGATCACTCCGACACACAGGAACAGCGCACCCGAAACCAGACCATGACTGAGCATGACAATAATCGCGCCTTCAATGCCTTGACGGTTGAAAGCGAATAAACCCAGTGTCACGATTGCCATATGGGCCACCGATGAATAGGCGATCAGCTTCTTCATATCCTGCTGCACCAGCGCGACCAGCGAGGTGTAAACAACCGCGACCATCGAGAGACCGAATACCAGCCAGATAAATTGTTCGGACGCTTCCGGGAACATTGGTAGCGAAAAACGCAGGAAGCCATAGCCGCCCATTTTTAGCAGCACACCTGCCAGAATGACGGAGCCTGCCGTGGGCGCCTGAACGTGCGCATCAGGCAGCCAGGTGTGGACCGGCCACATCGGCATCTTGACCGCAAAGCTGGCAAAAAACGCGAGCCAGAGCCAAGTCTGTGCTTCAGGCGCAAAGTCATAGTTGAGCAGGGTTGGGATATCGCTGGTGCCCGCATCCTGCACCATCCACAGCATCGCGATCAGCATCACGACAGAGCCGAGCAATGTGTAAAGGAAGAACTTGTAGCTCGCGTAAATCCGATTGGTTCCGCCCCAGATACCGATAATCAGATACATCGGAATCAGGCCCGCCTCGAACAGGATGTAGAATAAGAAGATATCCTGCGCCGCGAACACGCCAATCATCAGCACTTCCATGAACAGGAAAGCAGCCATATATTCGCCAACGCGTTCCTTGATCGACTCCCAGCTTGCGCCAATACAGATGGGCATAAGGAATACCGTAAGCATGATCAGCATCATCGAAATGCCGTCTATCCCGAGCGCCCAGGCGAAATTGCCGAACATTTCGACGCGCTCGACATATTGCCATTGCGGACCGCCGATATCGTAATTGACCCACAAAACGACACCAAGCACGAAAAGCACCAGAGTCGTTACAAGCGCTAGTAAGCGGGCCGCATGTGCGCCCAAAAACAGGCAAATAATCGCCGCCAGCATGGGCAGGCCCATCATCAGCGACAGGATTGGGAAATCAAGCTGGTTCATCAGTTTGCCCCCCGCACGATTAGCCACGTCACCGCAGCCGCCAGTCCAAGCAACATGACCAGCGCATAGCTATAGAGATAGCCGGTCTGGAATTTCTTCGCGACCCCGGCACCACTCGCAACAACAGCAGCCACACCATTGGGACCAAAACGGTCAATTGTGCCTTCGTCACCTGCTTTCCAGAACAACCGACCAAACCAGAAGGCCGGGCGGACAAAGATCAGGTCATACAACTCGTCAAAATACCATTTGTTGAAGAAGAAATTATAGACCGGCTGGAACGTTGCAGCGAGACGTGCCGGGCGATCTTTGCCGCGGAAGTACATCAGAAATGCTGTGGTCAGACCAATGAGCATCGCAACCGTAGAGGCCAGCTTTACCCAAAGCGGCACTTCGTGAATTGCGTGCATCAGATGACGGTCAAACGCGAGACTACCTCCCCAGAAGCGGAAGCCTTCGGTCGCGTCGATAAACTGATTGTGGAACAGGAAGCCTGCTGCGATCGCTCCAAAGCCGAGGACACCCAATGGTATCAGCATAGAGATTGGACTTTCATGAGGATGATAACCGCCGGTTGAATCTTCAGCCGTTTCAGGTGTCTTGTGAACGCTATGCTGAATATGCTCGGACTGGATCCAGCGCGGCGTGCCCCAGAAAGTCAAGAACATCAGTCGCCAGCTGTAGAAGCTTGTCAGCAAGGCCGCCAGCACACCAATGGCAAAGGCAAATTGACCGGCGCTTGAACCGCTTGCAAACGCCGCCTCGATAATCGCGTCTTTCGAATAGAAGCCGGCAAAGCCGCCAAGACCCACAATACCAACGCCTGTAATCGCCAGCGTACCGGCCATCATAGCCCAGAAGGTCAACGGGATTTCTTTCCGCAGTCCACCATAATAGCGCATATCCTGTTCGTGATGCATTGCGTGGATTACCGATCCGGCGCCAAGGAATAGCAGCGCTTTGAAGAAGGCGTGGGTAAACAGATGGAACATCGCGGCGCTATAGGCACCAACACCGGCAGCAAAGAACATATAGCCAAGCTGAGAACAGGTTGAATAGGCGATGACGCGCTTGATATCATGCTGGACCAAACCAACTGTCGCCGCAAAAATCGCTGTACAAGCGCCGACCACAGTGACGACGGTCAATGCAACTTCGCTGGTTTCGAACATGGGTGACAGGCGGCAGACCATGAACACCCCTGCGGTCACCATCGTGGCGGCGTGAATCAGTGCCGAAACAGGTGTCGGCCCTTCCATCGCATCAGGCAGCCAAGTGTGCAGTCCCAGTTGTGCCGATTTGCCCATCGCACCGACGAACAACAGCAGGCAGAGAATCGTCATGGTATCCAACCGCATACCAGCAAAGGTGATGGTTGAGCCTGCCATTGCCGGAGCTGCTTCCAGAATCTCGGGAATGGATACGGTCCCGAAAACCAGGAAGGTTCCGAAGATGCCGAGCATGAAGCCTAGATCACCAACACGATTGACAACAAAGGCTTTAATCGCAGCGGCACTGGCTGTCGGTTTCTTGAACCAGAAACCAATCAGCAGATACGAGGCAAGCCCGACACCTTCCCAACCGAAGAACATCTGGACCAGATTGTCAGCCGTAACCAGCATCAACATCGCGAAGGTAAAGAGGGACAAATAAGCGAAAAAGCGCGGCTGATCAGGATCTTCATCCATATAGCCCCAGCTATAGAGATGAACGAGAGCCGATACCGTTGTCACAACAACCAACATAACGGCAGTTAGCGCATCTACGCGCAGGGCCCATTCAAAATTAAGATCGCCCGACTGCACCCATGTCAGAACCGGCACCACTTCGGCGGCGCGGGACAACAAGATATAATCGATAAAGACCGGCCAACTGAGCGCACAAGATACGAACAGAGCGGCGGTTGTCACAAATTTGGCCGGCACATTGCCAATCATGCGATTGCCAAAACCTGCGACTATTGCTGCCAGCAAGGGCAGGAAAACGATAAGCTGGATCGTCAAGTCCCTAACCCTTCATCCGATTGACATCATCCACGGCGATTGTGCCGCGCTGACGGAAATAAATAACCAATATCGCAAGACCGATGGCCGCTTCACCCGCAGCAACCGTCAGCACGAACATCGCAAATATCTGCCCGGTCATGTCACCCAGAAATGCGCTAAACGCGACCAGGTTCAGATTGACCGAGAGCAAGATCAACTCGATCGCCATCAGGATGATGATGATATTCTTGCGGTTCAGGAAGATGCCCAGCATGCCCATCACAAACAGGATGGAACTGACCACCAGATAATGTTCAATGCCGATCATAGCTCGACCCCCTTGCCGACTTCAGGCTGTTCATTGCGTGTCGCGTCTTCAGGACGCCTTCTCACCTGTTCCTGAATGCTCTGGATCCGAACGCCGCCGCGTTTGCGGTTGGTGAGAACAATCGCGCCAACCATGGCGACCAGCAGAACCAAGCCAGCGGCTTCGAAAAGGAATACATATTTGGTGTAGAGCAATGTGCCCAGCGCTTCGATGTTGGAAGGTCCGCCTGCTGGTGGCCCAACGACGGCAGTCGCTTCGCCCATGCCGCCCGCGCTCCATGCGCCGATGCCGAAAATAATCTCGGCCAGCAATACAAGTGCCAGCAACAGCCCCAGCGGCAGGTTCTTCATGAAACCGGCCCGTAGTTCGGCAAAATCAATATCGAGCATCATCACGACGAACAGGAAGAGAACCGCCACTGCGCCGACATAGACGATGACCAGCAAGGCCGCGATAAACTCTGCACCAACCAAAAGCATTAAGCCCGCAGCGTTAAAAAAGGCCAGAATTAGCCACAAAACACTATGCACGGGATTGCGCGCAAAGATGCAAAACGCACCGCTGGCGATCACGATCGATGCGAATAGATAGAAAGCGAATATTTGCATGTTTACGGTTTCTGCAACCCCCTTAGAATCTTGTCAGCGCCTTAACGATAGGGCGCGTCGGCGGCAAGGTTGGATGCGATGGCTCGCTCCCATTTGTCACCATTTTCAAGCAATTTTGCCTTGTCGTAAATAAGTTCTTCGCGTGTCTCGGTCGAATATTCGAAATTCGGCCCTTCGACCACCGCATCCACCGGACAGGCTTCCTGACAGAAACCACAATAGATGCATTTGGTCATATCGATGTCATAGCGTGTCGTCCGGCGGCTGCCATCCTCGCGCGGTTCGGCTTCAATCGTAATCGCCTGTGCCGGGCAAACCGCTTCGCAGAGCTTGCACGCAATGCAGCGCTCTTCGCCATTGGGATAACGGCGCAACACATGCTCCCCTCGGAACCGCGGTGAAATCGGGTTCTTCTCATAGGGATAGTTGATCGTTTTCTTCTTCTTGAAGAAATATTTAAACGTCAAAGCATGTGCCTTCAATATTTCCCAAAGCGTGAAGGCCTTTATGGTTTGTGCGATGCTCATTTGGCAAACTCTCTAAACATTCTAAATGCGTTTTCATCGTCGGCAATATCGCATTTTACATGGTAAACCCGCTCCAACAGGATATTTGAGTTTCGATCTCGTTCCTCTTGAATGACCGACATCAACGCCACCGGATGATCAGTCACTTTGTGATAGAAGCTAATCCTGTCCCAGTGGGTGTGATCGGCAATATGCCCATCTGACAATGCACCAATGACCCATTGGCCATTATTTTCACCTTCGAAAAAGGAATTGCCTTCACTATCGTTGAACATGTCCTTGGGAGCGTTGGTCATATGCTTCCACCGGATATCTCTGTAACTCGGTGTCTCAGCGCTTTTATCGAATTCAAACCAGATCAGAATACCCATTTTCCGGTCACCAAATTCATCCGTGCTCTTCGGACCCTTAGTTTCTGTAAACTGAGCGCCGCCATAGCTGCTGCAGTCGTAGAAAGTGGCATCCAGATGTTTTTGGGAGTCATAGCCTTCAAGCGACGTGGCGGCTGTTCCCAAAAGGGCTGCGGTGGCAAGAGCGCTCATGATCATCACCCGTACCTCGTGACCATGAGATAACCACTCACCAGGACGACCCAGAAAATGCTGATTGGCAGGAACACTTTCCAACCCAGACGCATGAGCTGATCATAGCGATAGCGCGGAACAGTGGCCCAGGCCAAGCTGAAGATGAAGAAAATCAGGAACATCTTCAGGAACAGCCAGATGATGCCTGGTACAGCGTAAAGCGGCTCCCAATCCACTGGTGGCAGCCATCCGCCCCAGAACAGGATCACGTTGAGCGCGCACATCAGTAGGATATTGGCATATTCCCCGAGCCAGAACAGCGCAAAGGACATGGACGAATATTCGGTCTGATAGCCCGCGACCAACTCACTTTCCGCTTCGGTCAAATCGAATGGCGCACGCGCCGTCTCTGCCATCGAACTGATCAGGAACATCACCGCCATCGGGAAAAGCAATGGATTCAGACCGTAAGCGCTTATGGTCCCGAAAACATGCCCTTCCTGGGCCTTGATAATATCATTCAGATTGAATGTACCTGCGAACAGAACCACTGAAATCAGGATGAAGCCAATGGAGACTTCATAAGAAATCATCTGCGCGGCGGCACGCATGGCCGAGAAAAACGGATATTTCGAGTTACTCGCCCAACCGGAAATCACTACGCCATAGACCCCGAGCGAACTGATCGCGAGTATATAAAGCACACCGATATTGATGTTCGCGAGAACCATTTCCTCGCTGAATGGAATGACGGCCCAGGCCAGCAAAGCCACGGTAAAGGTGATTATCGGAGCCAGCAGGAACAGGCCTTTATTGGCTCCGGACGGGATGATCGTTTCCTGCAGAAACACCTTCAATCCATCGGCAAAACTTTGCAGCAACCCGAAGGGGCCAACCACATTGGGACCGCGGCGCAGTGCAACAGCGGCAATAATCTTGCGATCAACATAGATAATCATCGCCACAGCCAGCATTAACGGCAGAGCGATAAGCAGGATCAAGGCGAGCGTGGAAACAAGCCAGCCCAACTCTGGTCCAAGAAAAGTGGATTGGAGATATTCGGTCATTCTGCCGCCTCCAGCATATCTTCACCGTGTAGCAATTCTGCCGAACAGCGCTGCATCGTCGCGCTCGCGCGGGCGATGCTGTTGGTGAGGTAGAAATCCTTGATCGGATGCACGCCCTGCCCTTTAGGCTTGTCGGGCAATCCCGATGGCGGTGCCCATTCAAAGGACACAAGGCCTTCCTCAGCCATTGCGGGATGATCCTTATACATTTTTCCGCGCAGCTCTTCAAAGCTGTCAAACGGCAGCGTCTTGCCCATCACATCGGACAGAGCTCGCAAAATGCTCCAGTCTTCCCGCGCATCGCCAGGGGCGAAAATCGCCTTATTGGAGCGCTGCACACGGCCTTCCAAATTGACATAAGTGCCGTTTTTCTCGGTATAGGCTGCCGCCGGCAAGATGACATCCGCTGCATGGGCACCGGCATCGCCATGATGGCCGATATAGACTTTGAAGCTCTTATCAAACGCCACATAATCCATCTCGTCCGCGCCAAGCGAGAAGAGCAGCTTCGGTTTCTTCGCCGCAATGGCCTTGATCCCGCCATCATAAGCGTAGCCGAGCATCAACCCACCCGTGCGCGAAGCACCGATATGGAGCACGTTGAAACCATTCCAGTCATCTCGGACCAGCTTATATTTTGCTGCCAGTTTCAATGCTGCGCCATGCGCGCCTTCGACGCTCAATGCGCCGCCACCTAGAATAAGTGCCGGTTTCTCGGCATTTTTCAAAGCATCCGAGGCTGCCTTGGGTAACTTGGCCAGCAAACCCATATCATCACCGAGCCACTCCACCGGATAGGTCTGATCCGCCTCTGGTCCGATGCCAAAGACTTTCGCACCGCCCTTGCGCACAGCTTTACGAATACGCGTGTTGACCAGTGACGCTTCCCAGCGCGGGTTGGTCGACACCAGCACGATCACATCGGCATCTTCAATGCCGGCAATGGTCGTGTTGAAATTGACTGAAGCCAGATTGGACACATCATAAGACAAGCCGGTCTGGCGCCCTTCGAGCATATCGGACCGCATGGATTTCAGCAGCCGCTTGGTCGCATACATGGTTTCGCAATCCACCAGGTCACCGGCAATGGCCGCGACCGAACTGCCTGCTTTTACTGCCGCAATAGCTTCAAAGGCTTCGTTCCAGTTCGCGGGAACCAGTTTGCCATTCTGCCGAATATAAGGCTGGTCGAGACGGCGCTTCATCAGACCGTCAATCGCATGGCGTGTCTTGTCGGTTGCCCACTCCTCGTTCACATCGTCATTGACCCGCGGCAAGGCACGCAGCACTTCACGACCACGGCTGTCGATGCGGATATTCGTACCGACGCCATCCATAACGTCGATACCCATAGTCTTGGTCAGCTCCCAAGGGCGCGCTTCAAACGCATAAGGCTTGCTGGTCAGCGCGCCAACGGGGCAAAGATCAACGACATTGCCTGAAAGCTCGCTATGCACTGCGCCTTCAAGATAGGAGGTAATCTCCATCCCCTCGCCGCGACCAATGGCTCCGATTTCCTCAACGCCAGCCACTTCTTCGGCAAAGCGAACACAGCGGGTGCAATGGATACAGCGGGTCATGATCGTCTTAACCACTGGCCCCATATATTTTTCGGTTACGGCGCGCTTATTCTCGTCATAACGCGATCCGCCCTTGCCATAGGCCATGGCCTGATCCTGCAAATCACATTCGCCGCCCTGATCGCAAATTGGACAATCGAGCGGATGATTGATGAGAAGAAATTCCATCACCCCTTCGCGGGCCTTTTTAACCATTTCGCTGTCGGTGCGGATTTCCTGACCATCAGCAGCGGGTAGCGCGCAGCTGGCTTGCGGCTTTGGCGGCCCCGGTTTGACTTCAACCAGACACATGCGGCAATTACCAGCGATGCTCAGCCGCTCATGATAACAGAAACGAGGGATTTCCTTACCGGCAAGCTCAGCGGCCTGCAGCACAGTTGCGCCTTGGGGCACTTCCAGTTCGACGCCATCTACGGTGACTTTAGGCATTACGATTCAGCCTCAAGCATTTCAGCATGTTGGTAGACCGAGCGATAGAGACCATAAGCCAGTATTGCCCGTAACGAAGTTTTATCAAAGGAAACCTCCAGTCCGTCTGTCACACAAGGGCCCAAGGCCGGCACGATCGATTTTATTGCTGCACTTTCGTCGGCGGTATCTGGCACAGTATTGATCAAGGCATAGACCTTGTCCGTTTCTTTCCGCACGACGCAACGCCCAAATAATTCATTCGCATTTCGCGGCAACATAATATCATTTTGCCATTCCAAATCGGTCAATTTGGATAAATGCACAACGTCGGATTGACTATATTTACGCAACAAAAAAAATTCTGAAAATGCACCAACAATCGGAGCCGTTGAGTAACCAAATTTGATGTCTTTTGCCAAGCTACACCGGTCATCATAGCTGATTTTTTTAAAAATCACTTTAAGTGACTTTGCTTGCTCATCACTCAAGTAGCGATAGGATAGGGTTTTCATAGCGCGGGCGCGCTGGTTTTCCGCACGACATTTTGCCAAAGCGTTTATACCGGCACGAGCCGACTTTTGCGCTTTCGGATCATGATAGCCCGTCATCCCTTCCCGGCTTCGATCAATGCGACTACCGGTTTCTGGTTGAGCAATCGCTAAATTTGAACTCGCCATCAAAAGGATAGCGAAACAGCTACTGAATATGGTCTTGAGCAGGCTCATTCCGCAGCCTCCATCACCGGTTCTGAGCCAGCATTCTCACGAATGCGCCGCTCCAGCTCTGGTCGGAAATGCCTGATTAGCCCTTGGATGGGCCAAGCGGCCGCGTCGCCAAGCGCACATATCGTGTGACCTTCAACCTGCTTTGTGACTTCGTGAAGCGTATCGATTTCTTCAATCGTCGCATCGCCATCACGCAGCCGTTCCATGACGCGCCACATCCAGCCAGTACCCTCACGGCATGGTGTACACTGGCCGCAACTTTCATGCTTATAGAAATAGCTAAGCCGTGAAATTGCGCGGACGATATCAGTGCTCTTGTCCATCACGATGACCGCCGCTGTGCCGAGGCCGGACTTGAGTGCGCTCAATCCGTCAAAATCCATCGGTGCGTCCATGATTTGCTCGGCAGGCACCAAAGGCACGGAAGATCCACCGGGAATAACCGCAAGCAGATTGTCCCACCCGCCGGTAATGCCACCGCAATGCTTTTCTATCATGTCCTTGAACGGAATCGACATGGCTTCTTCGAAAACTGCCGGTTTTTCAACATGGCCTGAAACCTGAAACAGTTTCGTGCCATGGTTATTTTCACGCCCGAAGCTTGCAAACCAGCTGGCTCCGCGCCGCAATATTGTCGGAACAACAGCGATGGATTCGACATTATTGACCGTCGTCGGGCAACCATAGAGCCCTGCCCCGGCGGGAAATGGTGGCTTAAGACGAGGCTGGCCTTTTTTGCCTTCGAGACTTTCGATCATCGCGGTTTCTTCACCGCAAATATAAGCGCCCGCGCCGCGATGGACGAATACGTCGAAATCATAGCCGGATTTGGCGGCATTCTTACCGATCAGGCCAGCGTCATAGGCTTCCTTGACGGCCGCCTCCATGACCTTGGCTTCGATGATATATTCGCCGCGAATATAGATATAGGCCGCCCGCGCCCGCATGGCGAACCCAGCAATCAGCGCGCCTTCGATCAGCTTGTGCGGATCATTGCGCAGGATTTCTCGGTCCTTACAAGAACCAGGCTCGGATTCATCGGCATTGATGACCAGGAAGCTCGGACGCCCATCCGGCGACTCTTTCGGCATAAAGGACCATTTCAGGCCAGTCGGGAAACCAGCACCGCCGCGACCACGCAGGCCGCTTTCCTTCATCTCGTTGATAATCTTGTCATTACCGCGCTTGATAATATCGGCGGTATTATCCCAATCACCGCGTTTCTGCGCAGCCTTCAGGTCCCATGACTGAAAGCCATAGACATTGGTAAAGATCCGGTCTTTGTCCTGGAGAAAGTCAAAAGCCATTATTTCTTACTCCTGCGGCCCCAAAGACCGCCTGCCACTGCGATTGCAACGACCGCCAGTGCAACCCATCCTGCATATCCGTCGAGCAGCATCTTACCACTCCTTCCGATAGTCATGATTGGCCTTCACCATCTCTTTCAAAACAACCGGACCGCCTTTGGGTTCACTGGTCTTGCGACCTATCTGTGAACCGACAGAAATCTCTTTACCGTCAGCGAGGTCTTCCAAAATTCGGGTCATGATGTCGTAGTCGAGATCTTCGTAATTATCGTCGTTAATCTGGACCATTGGCGCGTTGGAGCAATTGCCCATGCACTCGACTTCAGTCAGCGTGAACAGACCATCCGGCGTAGTCTTGCCCTTGGCCATGCCTTTGTTCTTGCAGGCCGCCATCACGTCGTCGCTGCCGCGCAACATGCACGGTGTTGTGCCGCAAACCTGTACATGGAAACGGCCAACCGGCGCGAGGTTATACATGGTGTAAAAGGTCGCGACTTCATAGGCGCGCATATAGGGCATGTCCAAATAGGCCGCGACATATTCGATCACCGGAACCGGCAGCCAGCCCTGCGTCTCTGTATCCGCACCAACTTGTCGCTGGGCGAGATCAAGCAAAGCCATAACCGCCGATTTCTGACGACCTTCCGGATATTTCGCAATCTGCCATTTCGCGAGTTTTTCGTTCGCTGGCGTGAACTTGAAATCGCCCCATTTGGCGCGCACTTCAAGTTCATCAGGTATATTTGGAGCTTCAGCCATCTGCATCACTTTTGTTTCGCGTATCAAAACGCGCTTCCCCGATTTCGTCCCAATGCTTTGAGAAATAGATATTCAACCAGAATCCAGCGACGATGATGCCCACCGTCATGGTCAACAAGATGATGTTCCACAGCATATTTGCTGGCTGCCATAACTCCCACAGCAGCATAATAGCGACGATCACGAACACCGTCGCACCTCCACCGAGGCGCCATCTTTTCGATGTGTCAGGAGCATCAGCCATGGCGCAATTTCCGTTCGAGATAACGCCCGGCATATAACCCCATAACCGCCGCGAAGGCGGTCGACAGCGTTTCCTTGAGACTCACCTCTCCGTGGAACGCGGCAAGGTAAGCCGCCACAAGCGAAGCAAAACCAGCGAACGCGGCAACAAAAATGATGATCTCGCGACCTATCACCGGTCACACTCCCCGAACACGACATCCATCGCGCCCAAAATGGCGGTGGCATCGGGAAGCATATGACCCTTGGTCATGAAATCCATCGCCTGCAGATGCGAGAAGGCAGTGGGCCTGATCTTGCAGCGATAGGGCTTGTTGCTGCCATCGCTGACCAGATAGACGCCAAATTCTCCTTTCGGACTTTCGGTCGCGACATAGACTTCGCCCGCAGGAACGTGGAAGCCTTCGGTGTAAAGTTTGAAGTGATGGATTAGTGCTTCCATCGACTGTTTCATCTCACCGCGTTTGGGTGGAACAACCTTGCGGTCGCTGCTCGCGACAGGACCGTCCGGCATTTCGTTCAGGCACTGGCGCATGATCCGTGCAGACTGGCGCACTTCCTCGACCCGGACCATGAAACGGTCATAACAATCGCCACGCGTTCCCACCGGCACGTCAAATTCCATACGGTCATAGACGTCATAAGGCTGAGACTTACGAAGGTCCCAGGCAATACCGCTGCCGCGGATCATTGGGCCGGAAAAGCCCCAGCGCACGGCATCATCCTTGGACACCGTGGCAATATCGACATTGCGCTGTTTAAAAATGCGGTTGTCGATGACCAGGCTCATCGCATCTTCGAAAAAGGATGGAAACTCGTCCAGCCAATCGGCCATGTCGGTGAGCAGTTTCAGCGGCACATCCTGATGCACGCCGCCGGGCCGGAACCAGGCGCTGTGCATCCGTGCACCGCTTGCGCGCTCAAAAAAGGCCAGACATTGCTCGCGAATTTCGAACACCCAGATATTGGGTGTCATCGCGCCAACATCCATCACATGCGCACCGATGTTGAGCATATGGTTACAGATGCGCGTCAGCTCTGCGAACAAAACCCGCAGATATTGGCCACGCAAAGGCACTTCGATATCGAGCAGCTTCTCGATCGCCAGCACATAGCTATATTCCATCGCCAGCGGAGAACAATAATCTAGCCGGTCAAAATAGGGCAAAGCCTGCAAATAGGTCTTATGCTCGATCAGCTTTTCGGTACCGCGGTGGAGCAGACCAACATGGGGATCCACTCTTTCAACAACTTCGCCGTCCAGCTCCATGACTAGCCGCAAAACACCATGCGCTGCGGGATGCTGGGGGCCGAAGTTGATTGTGTAATTCTGGATTTCCAGATCACCAACCGTGGGATCAGCCTCGTCTGCAATACCATCCATTTCGTCGAGATAATCAGCCATCAGCTTTTGGCTCCCTTATCATCACCGTCTTCCGACTTTTCATCGCCAGGCAGGATATAGTCCGCGCCCTCCCAGGGCGACATGAAATCGAAGCTGCGGAAATCCTGTGCCAGTTTTACCGGCTCGTAGACCACACGCTTCGCTTCCTCGGAATAGCGCATCTCCACATAGCCAGTGAGCGGAAAATCCTTGCGGAAGGGATGACCCTGAAAACCATAGTCCGTCAGGATGCGCCGCAGATCCGCATTGCCATCGAACAGCACGCCGTAAAGATCAAAGACTTCACGCTCGAGCCAGCCCGCCACTTCCCAAATATGGGTTACCGTTGGCACCGGCATATCTTCGTCGGTTGTCACTTTTACACGAATGCGATGATTCTTGGTCAAGCTGAGCAGGTGATAGCAGACCTCGAACCGCTCTGGCCGATCCGGATAGTCAACTCCGGCAATCTCGACCAGTTGCTGATATTCATGCTTGCTCCGCAACTTTTCCATCACAGCAGGCAATTTCTTGCGATCAACGGTGAAGCTGATCTCATCATAGGCTTCGACCGTATCGAGGACGGCCGCACCCAAGGATTTCGCGAGAGTGGCAGCAACGCCTTCGTTGCTGGACATTGTTGGAGCCCCGTTTGCCATATTAACGCTCTAACGTCCCGATGCGGCGGATCTTCCGCTGCAACTGCATGACACCGTATAGCAATGCTTCGGCCGTTGGCGGGCATCCGGGCACATAGATATCAACCGGCACGATCCGGTCGCAGCCGCGCACAACCGAATAGCTATAATGGTAGTAGCCGCCGCCATTGGCACAGCTGCCCATCGAAATCACATATTTCGGTTCTGACATCTGGTCGTAAACTTTGCGCAGCGCCGGCGCCATCTTGTTGCACAGCGTACCAGCAACAATCATCACATCCGACTGACGCGGACTGGCGCGCGGTGCAGCACCGAAACGTTCCATGTCATAGCGCGGCATGTTGACGTGAATCATCTCCACCGCGCAGCAAGCCAGACCGAAAGTCATCCACCAGAGCGAACCTGTACGCGCCCACTGGAACAGATCTTCGGTGGACGTGACAAGAAAGCCCTTGTCATTCACCTCTGAATTCAGGTCTTTAAAAAACGCCTCATCTGGCTGCGTATTTGGGGCCATTGGCGTACCATCAGCATTCAGAATAACATTGCTGCCAGTTTCTACTCCCAATCGAGCGCTCCCATTTTCCATTCGTAGATAAAGCCGACGGTCAGGATAAACAGAAAGACCATCATCGCAGACCATCCCGCCCAGCCGATCTGGCCAAGCGATACGGCCCAAGGAAACAGGAATGCTGCCTCCAGATCAAAAATAATAAACAGGATAGCGACCAGATAAAAGCGCACATCAAACTGACTGCGCGAATCTTCAAACGCAGGAAAACCACATTCATATTCGGACAATTTCTCGGGGTCCGGACTGTGCGTTCCCGTCAATCGCGATACGCCCATGGGAAGGAAAACAAACAATGCAGAGAGGCCAAGGGCCACTGCCAGGAAAAGCAGTATTGGCGCATATTCGGATAGATCGACCACAAAAGACTCGTTTCTCTAAAATTCAGGCCGCTTTTAGGGATAGGCTCGCCAAGCTGCAAGGGCCAAATGGCTCGAATTGGCCCTATCTATTGCTGATTGCGACGCTACAGCAGCGACCGCGCCAGAATTTTGTGCAACTTGCTGTGCAATGCCTCGTTCGCGGCCAATATTTCGCGCTGTCCGATCGGCTGATCGCCACCGGTATAATCGCTCACAAAACCGCCTGCCTCACGGACCATCAATATGCCCGCCGCTACATCCCAAACCTGAAGATCTGCTTCCCAGAAACCGTCATAGCGGCCAGCGGCCAGCCACGCGAGGTCAAGCGATGCCGCACCGTTCCGACGAATTCCGGCCACTTGCGGAGCGATCGAACCGAATATCCGTGACCACTCAGCCAAATCGCCATGGCCTTTGAACGGGATGCCGGTAGCGATAAGTGCCTCGGACAAATCCCGCCGCGCCGAGACCCGGAGTCTTTTGTCACCAAGATAAGCACCTTTATCCATTTCCGCCCACCAAGTCTGATCGGAGACCGGCTCGTAAATCAAGCCGCTGGTAATCTTGCCCCAACCTTGGCCGTCATAGGCTCGTTCTTGCACAGCAATGGATATTGCAAAATGCGGAATGCCATGCAAAAAATTGGTCGTTCCGTCCAACGGGTCGACAATCCAGCGCGGTTTGCCTTCCTCGCCCTCGATCATGCCACCTTCTTCCAGCACGAAACCCCAACCCGGACGAACTTTCATCAGTTCGTCATAGAGGGTCCGTTCGGAGCGCATATCCGCCTTGGATACAAAATCAGCCGGTCCTTTTTTCGACACCTGAAGATGTTCGACCTCACCAAAGTCCCTGCGCAGACGGGACCCCGCCTTGCGAGCGGCGCGTTCCATAACGGTAATAAGGGCGGAATGTGCTGGCATTTAAATTTCCAAATTCAACAGTTTTAGGTCCAGAACCACCAGTTCTGAGCCTGTTACAGGACGGCATTCGTCCAGTAAATGTGGTTCGACAAGCTAACCACTAACGGCAACAATCTATACGAACTACGCCTTACCGACATATTCGCGGGCATAAACATCGACAATGATCCGTGTACCGGCAGAGATAAAGGGAGGCACCATGACGCGCACGCCATTATCGAGAACCGCTGGCTTGTAGCTAGACGAAGCTGTCTGGCCCTTAACAACCGCATCGGCTTCAACAATTTCGGCTTCAATCTGATCTGGCAATTGCACTGAAATCGGCTTCTCTTCGTATAGCTCCAGCATCACATCCATGCCGTCTTGCAAAAACTCGGCTGCGTCACCCAGCAAGTCACTTGGCAAAGTGATCTGCTCATAATTTTCCTTATCCATGAAGGTCAGCATATCGCCATCGGCAAACAGATATTGAAACTCCTTGGTATCGAGACGAACTTTCTCGACCGTATCGGCGCTGCGGAACCGCACATTTGTTTTGCGACCATCAACCAGGTTTTTCATCTCCACCTGCATATAGGCGCCGCCTTTGCCAGGCTGGGTATGCTGAATCTTCGCCACCTTCCACAGGCCGTTTTCATAATCCAATATGTTGCCGGGACGGATATCTACGCCGCTGATTTTCATGAAACATCTCGCTTTCGGAAATCTTGTGTTGCGGCCCTCTATAGCGATGGACGCAGATAGGCAAGCACAGCGCTGATCGAAATGGCGATTTCATACAATACATTTCCCTATGCGCAATTTACCCCAAATTTAATGGAAGATATCCCGGATCTGGTGTCGCCTGAAGAAAACACTCCGCCTGCTGTTGGCCTTTTCAGCGGGACCATTACTCGTGCGCCTTTGCCAACCGCTCCCATCTCTGTCGGTTTTTTGAGTGAGATAGAACGCAGTATGCCTCATTTCGGCATACCGTCAGAGGAAAGTTTCGTCCGTAATTTTCTGCAGGGGCGCAAGGGTCTCTTTCTCATAGATGGCTAAACCTGTTCCCTGGGCCGGGCGCCCTCGGATGTCTCAACCACAAAAAGACAATCAATATCCGCCCGTTGTCTTTTTCGTACAATACGTTGCACTGACACCAGTGTAATTAACGGTCATGAGCGAAACAGATCTTATTGAGCCGGAAAAAAATTCAATATTGTCGGACAGTTTCCAGCCGGAAGCTGCTGCGGCAGGACTGTTCGGCTATTCTATAGCCGACGGGAAAATCCGATCTGTTATCCCCCTACCCAGCTATGTCAGGGAATTGGAACAATTGCCAAACTTCCCCGCGCCTTCCATTGACCGGTTTATGGCTCAATATGTCCGTTCGACCATCGGAGTGACCAAAAGCTCTTCCTAAAGCCGTCAATCAGTTGATAATATCTCGGTAAATTGCGATACTGCATGGGCCGGACCTTGCGGATCCTTCCATACCGATCCGCTGACCGCTAGAAAATCGGCACCGGCTTCCACCAGTGGCTTGCAATTGTCTGGCGTTATGCCGCCAATCGCAACGCAGGGAATTTCCATAACCGCAGACCACCATTGCAGCAGATCCGCTTCGGGTCGGTGATGTGTTTCCTTCGTCTGCGTTGGATAAAAGGCACCGAAGGCAACATAATTTGCACCACCCTCACCGGCTTCCATGGCCAGATGGCGGCTGTCATGACAGGTTATACCAATCTGCGCTTGATCTCCCAGTTCGGCCCGTGCGTCTTTCAGGTCATCATCGCCCTGCCCCAAATGCACGCCATCGGCCGAGAGGCGCTTGGCAAGAGCAACGTCGTCGTTCACGATAAAGGCGACATCATGCGCATCGCATATTGCTTTCAGGGGTTCAGCCAATTTCGCTGCCTCGTCTCGATCAATGTCTTTCACCCGAAACTGGAAAGCCGCAACCGGCCCTGCTTCCAGTGCAGATTGCAATTGCTGAGGAAAATCGCCGCCTGTTTCGAGCGGTGAAATCAAATATAGCTGGCAAGAAGGTATCGTCATAATCGCCGCCTCTTAAACGTCATGCATGCACGACGGCAAGAAGGAACCCGTCCCAGTTCTTGCTGCCCACCGTCTGTATCGCGGTTGCGTCAACTTTGGGATGATTTTGCAGAGCCGCGTACAACGCTCTTGTTCCCGGCACTTTCGGGTCATCGCTGTCCGGATCGATCACGCCACCTTCCCGTACAACATTGTCGAACACGAGCATCGCACCTGTTCGAGACAGGCGGATTGCATGGTCCAGATAGGCCGCATAATTTTCCTTGTCGGCATCGACAAAAACAAAGTCGAAAGGCGGCGCTTTATTTGCCTCCATTGCCGATAATGAGTTTACGGCTTTTCCCACAATTATTTCGACCTTGTCGCTCTGTCCTGCTCTTTCCAGATTGGAACGCGCTATCGCTGCATAGTGCGGCTCGAGCTCTAATGACACAAGACGACCGTCGTCTGAAAGGGCTCGAGCCAGCCAAATCGCTGAGTATCCACCCAGCGTCCCAATTTCTAATATGCGCCGCGCACTAACACCGCGCGCCAACAGCTCCAGCATACGTCCTTGGGCTGGCGAGACATCAATTGCCGGAAGACCGGCTTTTTCATTGGCGGCCAGACAGGCATCGAGCGCCTCATCCTTACCGATCAGGTGCCGGACGATATAATCATCCACATCTGACCAATTGGGATCGGACTTCGCCAAATGCCTTATTCCTTATGCCTTAACCGTCGACGCCTTGTGAATCTGGTCAATGGCACCACCAAGCGAAGCATCAAATTCTGCATCGGTCATCGGGTGCCGCAGATCCTGCAATAGCGCACGCGAGAAACTGGCAATCATGCCACGGTTCTTGGCGAGTTCGCTGCAAGCCTCGTCACGGGAGAAGCCTCCCGAAAGAGCCACAACACGGGCGACACGGGGATGATCCACCAATGGTGCATAGAGATTCGCTTCCGTCGGGATCGACAATTTCAGCATGACCTTGCGATCTGCTGGCAGCGCATCGAGCTGCTTTGTGATCTCCGTGAGCAAAATGGCGTCGCACTCTGCCCGCTCGGCGCTCTTGATGTTCACTTCTGGTTCGATCATCGGCATCAGGCCATGATCCAGAATTTGACCGGCAACGTCAAACTGCTGCTTTACAATCGCCGCAATACCGGTGGGAGATGCCAGATTGATAACCGAGCGCATTTTGGTGCCGAAAACGCCTTTTGCCTTGGCGCGCTCCAGCAACGCGCCGAGTTCCGGCATCGGCTTCATCATCTGCACACCGTCAGCTTCGTCTTCCAGCCCCTTGTCCACTTTCAGGAAGGGCACAACACCCCGTTCCCAAAGCAAGGTCGGCACAGGCTTTCCGTCTGCATCACCATCCATCGTTTTTTCGAACAGGATCGCGCCGATGACCTTTCCGCTGCCGAAGCTCGGTGCGGTCACGATGCGGCTGCGCATGCCGTGGATCAGGGCGAACATCTCGTCATCATTCGAATAGGCATCCTCTTCGACACCATAGCCCCGGAGCGCCTTTGGAGTAGAACCACCACTCTGGTCCAAGGCGGCAATGAAGCCTGCGCCATTTTCGATTTTGTCCATCATCTTCGGATCATGCATGAAATTCGTCCTCGTTTAGTTAGATTGCTCGGCAAGAATATCGATATCCCGCCATATGATACGTTCATTGGGGACCGTGGCCCCATAAAGATCTTTATCTTCAACCCCGTCAGCTATGCCGCCAAGCCGGGTATACAGGTTTCTCGCGCGATCATTTCCGACGACAACATGCAGCCAGATTGATTTTCGACCATTTTCCTTGGCCGTACGAGCGGCTGCAGCAAGCAATTTGCGGCCAATGCCCTTCGAGCGGCAGTCACTGCGCACATGGAGGTTGTCGAGATAGACCATCTCGTCGTCCCAGGCTGCAACAAAGCCCTGAATCTGATCATCTTCGGCAACCAGCACAATGTCTTGCGCGCCAATCTCCGCATTATTCCAGCGTTCGGCCATCTTTTCGGGCAACTGCTTATCGAGCAGATCGGCGGACAGATAGTCGCGATAGTTTTCCTGCCAGCTGCGCGCATGGATTTCGGCAATTATCGGCCTGTCCTTGTCTTCTGCAGGCCGAATATTCATTGCTGAAGAGCCTTTACACCCGGCAGCTCTTTGCCTTCCATCCATTCCAGAAAAGCACCGCCGGCGGTAGATATAAAGCTGAAGTCTTCCGCGACACCGGCATGATTGAGCGCGGCAACCGTATCGCCGCCGCCTGCTACCGATAGCAAAGAGCCCTCTTTGGTCAGTGCCGCCGCTGTTCTGGCCAACGCAACCGTTGCCATATCAAAGGGCGGTGTCTCGAACGCCCCCATCGGACCGTTCCAGACCAGCGTTTTGCAAGTTTTCAGGACGTCGGACAGGGCCTCAACCGCCGCGGGACCAACATCGAGGATCATTTCATCCTCCGCCACCTCGTGGACATTGACCGTCCGGGTCGGCGGATTGGGCGCAAATTCCTTCGCGACCACGACATCATAGGGCAGATGCACGGTGCAATCGGCTTTATCCGCCGCATCTAGGATCGCATTGGCGGTATCGGTCAAATCATGCTCACATAGCGATTTGCCAACATCGACGCCGCGAGCCGCCAGGAACGTATTGGCCATGCCACCGCCGATGATCAGATGATCTACTTTCTCGACCATTTGCCGCAAAACATCAAGTTTGCTGGAGACTTTCGCGCCGCCTACGACAGCAACCACCGGATGCTCAGGATCGCCGAGCGCCTTGTTAAGGGCACTTAGCTCACGTTCCATGGAACGCCCTGCATAAGCAGGCAAATGGTCGGCCAAGCCTGCTGTCGTCACGTGTGCTCGGTGGGCAGCGGAGAACGCGTCATTGACATAAAATTCGCCAAAGGATGCGATGGCCTTGGCCATCGCCGGGTCATTTTTCTCTTCACCGGGAGCAAACCGGCTATTTTCGACCACGACAATGCTGCCATTTGGCAGAGCATCAATCGTATCCCGGTCGGGCATCTGCATGAAGCCGACGTCGCGGCCCAGCACCTTGGCCAACGGTGCGACCACAGGCTCAAGCGAATATTTCATATCCGCTTGTCCCTTCGGTCGTCCGAAATGAGCCAGCAACAACACTTTGGCACCGCGATCCGCCAGTTCCGTGACTGTCGGGACGACGGCTTTCAGCCGCGTATCGTCCGTGACCCTCCCTTCCGCCATCGGAACATTCAGGTCTACCCGGACAAGTCCGGGCTTTCCTGTCACGTCACCAAGATCATCCAGCGTTTTGAAATTGTTGTCAGCCATTGCTCAAAACCTCTCTGTTTAGAGCAAACCCGCCATGACGCCAGCAGTGTCGATCATCCGGTTGGAGAAGCCCCATTCGTTGTCATACCAGCTGACTACGCGGACCAATTTGCCGTCCATAACCGTTGTTTCCAGGCTATCCACTGACGAACTCGCGGGCTGATGATTGAAATCGCTGGAAACAAGCGGTTTGTCTTCAAAAACCAGAACACCGTTCATGGGCCCGTCAGCCGCGGCTTTCAGCGCTGCGTTAATTTCTTCCACGCTGGTGTCGCGATTAGGCGTGAAGACCAGATCTACGAGGCTCACATTCGGTGTCGGCACGCGAACCGAAGAGCCGTCCAGCTTGCCATTCAGTTCCGGCAATACCAAGCCAACAGCCCGGGCAGCGCCTGTGGTGGTCGGAATCATGTTGACCGCACCGGCACGGGCACGGCGCATATCGCTATGCATCTGATCAAGCATACGCTGATCATTGGTGTAGCTGTGGATCGTGGTCATGAAACCACGTTCGATACCAACCGCATCGTTCAGCACCTTGGCTACAGGTGCGAGGCAGTTTGTCGTACAAGATGCATTAGAAACAATGACATCCGCTGACGTCAAAACGTCATGGTTGACCCCATAGACGACTGTTTTCAAGTCACCCTTTGCCGGTGCAGAGATCAAAACGCGTTTTGCGCCTGCATCAATATGAGGCTGCGCCGCTTCGACCGATTGGAAGAAGCCCGTGCATTCCAAAACGATATCAATGCCCATTTCGCCATGGGGCAGATCGCCAGGGTTACGCTCTGACGTTACCGCGATTTTCTTGCCATTGACGGAGATGCTGTCGCCATCGGCCGTAACTTCGCCTGGAAAACGGCCATGGACGCTGTCATAACCGAAAAGCAGCGCATTAGCCTCTGCATCGGCAAGGTCGTTAATAGCAACCAGCTCCAGTCCGCAATCTGGACGCTCGAGAATTGCCCGAGCCACCAAACGGCCGATACGGCCAAATCCGTTAATTGCTACTTTTGTCATAAATGTTGCTCCTTTGAATTCGAGTTTCTAGCTGTTTTCAGCCCAGTTTTGTCATTATTTGCGGCGTAATCGCACTTGCGGTGAGACCAAAATGTTCGAACAGATCGTTAATCGGTGCCGAGGCGCCGAAACTATCTATGCCGAAACGCAGGCCATTCAACCCAGTATAACGCTCCCAGCCAAATGTTGTGCCAGCTTCAATGGAAACCCTCAAAACGTCATCACCGCCTAGCAGTTCGGTCTTGTAACCATCGGACTGTGCATCGAACAATTCAGTACAAGGCATGGATACCACTTCGGCACCAACCCCATTGGTTTCCAATTGGGCCGCCACATCCATTGCCAAGGACACTTCAGAACCTGTGGCAACAAGGACAACGCGTTTTGCGTTCTCGGCCGATTTAATAGAATAAGCGCCTTTTTCACAATGGTTTATGCTGACGTCATGGCGTAACGGCGGCAGGCCCTGACGGGTCAAAGCCAGTGTCGAGGGACCCTCAGAACGCTTGATCGCCAACGCCCAACATTCTGCTGTTTCAATCGCATCAGCGGGGCGGAAGACTTGCATGTTCGGCATGGCCCGCAGGCTTTGCAAATGCTCAATCGGCTGGTGCGTTGGTCCATCTTCGCCCAAACCGATGCTGTCATGGGTCATGACATAGATCGCGCGCGTGTTCTGAATGGCGGAAAGCCGCATTGCACCGCGACAATAGTCGGTAAAGACCAGAAATGTGCCGCCATAAGGTATGATACCGCCGTGCAATGCCATTCCATTCATCGCCGCAGCCATGCCAAATTCACGGATGCCATAATAGATATAACGCCCAGAATAATCATCTTTAGTCAAAGGCTTAGTGGATGAAGTTTTGGTATTGTTTGAACCTGTTAAATCAGCACTGCCGCCAACCATTTCTGGTAACGCTGCGGTAATGGCGCCCAGCGCCATTTCAGAAGCCTTTCGGGTAGCAACTTTCGGCGGATCCTGGGCCAGACCGTTGAGATAGTCCTGCATCGCGTTGTTGTCCGGCAAGGCGCCTGCCATCCGGCGTTCAAATTCCGCTTTGTCGCTATGTCCAGAAAGCCGAGCATTCCAGGCCTCATGCGCCGCTGCGCCCTTTTCCCCCAATGCCGACCAAGCCGCCCGCACATTATCTGGAACGACGAAAGGCTCGTGATCCCATCCCAGCGCTGCACGGGTTCCTGCAATTTCCTCATCCCCCAGCGGTGCGCCATGGGTTGCGGAAGTGCCCTGCTTTGTAGGCGCTCCATAACCGATCACGGTTTTGCACGCGATGAGTGAAGGCCGCGGATCCGCTTCCGCTTCTTTCAACGCTTTGCGGATATCTTCAAAATCATGACCGTCACAAGACACGACATGCCAGCCAGAAGCCCGGTAACGCGCCGGAATATCCTCGCTGGTGGACAATTCCGTGCCGCCATCAATGGTGATACCATTATCATCCCACAGCACGTTCAGGCGGCCAAGGCCGAGATGGCCGGCCAAACCCACGGCTTCATGGTTGATTGCCTCCATAAGGCAGCCATCACCCGCTATAACCCAGGTTTTGTGATCCACCAGATCGTCGTCAAAATGCGCGTTCAAATGCCGCTCGGCAATTGCCATACCGACCGCCATGGCAAATCCTTGTCCCAAAGGTCCGGTTGTCGCTTCTACGCCTGCCAGCTTAAAATTCTCAGGGTGGCCAGCACAAGGCGATGATAATTGCCTGAAATCCTTGATATCCTGAAGCGTCGGCCGCTCATATCCGGTCAGGTGGAGCAAGGAATATATCAACATAGACCCATGGCCGGCAGACAGGACAAACCGGTCGCGATCCGCCCATTTCGGTGCTTTCGGGTCAAATTTCAGAAAATCGCTGAACAACACGGTCGCGACATCAGCCATCCCCATGGGCATCCCTGGATGTCCACTATTGGCGGCCTGCACCGCATCCATGGATAGCGCACGAATGGCATTTGCCATGGTTTTTTCAGTTATATTATCGGAAACGGTCATAATATATTCGGATCCCCCAGCAGTGATCAATTTATGACAACGGTGGACTTCGGAAATCTACCGATTCGCCAATTTGACACACCCTTTGCTGGCCTGCGCTCATATCGTCAAGGCTGCGCTTCACCGATCTGTTGTTTACGCAGCGGCTATTGATTGTTACCAATGAAACACAAGAACTTATATGTCGGAACCAAGTCATGGAAAACGAACGAGTGATCCTAGCGATCGGCCGAATAGAACGAGCGCTCAGTCGCATAGAAACGGCCAAAGAAACCGCGACCAACCATCAGCCTGATGCAGCGCTGGAAAAACGCCACGCGGCCCTGAAAGAAGAAATGAAACAAGCTATCCATACGATTGACGGGCTGATCGCCCGTCAGGAGCGCTAATATGGCACAGGTAAAGCTGGAAATTGGCGGACGGTCGTTCATGGTCACCTGTCAGGATGGCGAAGAAGAGCATCTTGGCAAATTGGGTGCCATGGTTGATGCAAAAGCAGGTGAAGCAGGCGATCCTGCCGGACTGACCGAAAGCCGTATGCTGCTGTTTACATCGCTTTTGCTGGCCGATGAGCTACATGGTACAAAGGCTGTGCGAGGCAATAGCCCGACACCGCAAGCTGCGATCCCTCCAGCAGCTAAACCCCAGAAAACTAACGATGCCGAAGATGAACGGATATTGCTGGCGCTTGAAAAACTGGCTGATCGTGCAGAAGCCTTTGCGAACAGCCTTGAGCAGAGCAGCAATAACCCCTAGATAGCAGTGGACGGGTACTGCCTGGCACGAGCCAGAAGCGAACATCCCTGAGGCGATATAACATCCAAGGGAGCTGTCCCTGCTCGGATTGCGGACTTTTCGGAAGTCGGGTTCGAAGCATATGGCGCCCACCTGACGTAATTGGCGTCAGAGGATTTTCCGGCAAACGACCCTGGTGGTCCCGTCACCTTTCTTCAAGAAAGACTTATTTTTGAACTACTTATCAGATAATAAGAAGAAATTACGTAAAGAGTATCGGCGACAGCGTGATGCTTTTTACAGCCAATTGGATGCGGCTACAAAGGGCTTGGCCTTTCGCCGTCCCCCCTCGCCTTTGGCGAAGCTGATCGAGCAGAGCGAAGTCATCGCACTTTATAGCGCCATGGGGTCAGAAGCACCAACCGCGAGACTCGCTGAATATTGTATCGATATCGGAAAAACATTGGCTTTTCCCGTAGTTACTGGCGATTCTCCATTGGAATTCCGCCAAGTCGATAATATCGAATTGCTGGAAACCGGATATCAGAATATCTCTGAGCCTGGAGCCAACTGTCCCGTTGTAACACCAGATCTTATCATCACACCGATGATTGCCTTTGACCGATCGATGGGACGACTCGGACAGGGCAAAGGCCATTATGACAGAAGCTTTGCGGTGCACCCAGATGCAATCCGAATAGGGCTCGCATGGTCGGTGCAGGAAGCGGAAAATATCCCGATGCAGCCCCATGACGTCACTTTGGATATGATTGTCACAGAATCTGAAATAATTCAAAGAGTTGAACCGACGTCATGACGGCAGAACCAGATAAAAATACGCCCCATAATCCACCGGATGCACCCAATTGGCGCGCACCTGTGGGTGTCATCTTGATACTGGTGTTCATTTTGATCTGGAGTGGAATAGTGGTCAGCCTGATCGACTGGATCAGCGATTTGAATTTCTGGCTACAATTGCCGATTTACATAATCGCCGGGATTATCTGGATATACCCGATCAAACCCTTGCTGCTTTGGATAAATACCGGGAAATTCCGTTCCTGAACCGCCAAATGCCTCGATTGAGGCAATGGCGCGAGTGACGAGACTTGAACTCGCGACCTCCGGCGTGACAGGCCGGCGCTCTAACCAACTGAGCTACACCCGCTTATGCACCGGCATGTTCGCCGGGATATGCAGTGGAGAAGCGCAAGTATAAGAGCTCTGCCTGACTGTCAACAACACTCTTGCAAAGATTCAAAGAAAATTTGTCTGACGTTGAATTGCTTGGGAATTTGTCGCGAAATAGATAGGCCATTTTGACGTCGAATTGACGAGAACGGCCAGTTCGCCCCTTGCGCCCGCCAGGCGAAGATTTGTGCATGCGCATTTTACACCAATGTACCCATGTTACTACTTGTTACAGTTAACAGAGCATTAAGCAAAACCCAAAAAACGCACATATTCAACCTCATAAATGGCTGATTTCAGGGATATTTTCTAATGGTGCCGTCAACCAGTTTCTGACGTCATCTTTACGAAATATTTGCCTTTTTCGTGCATATCCAATCTATGAATTACGCATCAAAAGCAAATTTGACCGGCCCAAAACGGTCCTCTGGACTATTCGCAATGCGTGCCGCCATGACTTTGGTTGCGGCCTGCTCTGCCATGGCGTTCGGTGCGTCAACAGCTCGGGCTGCTGGGACAATTGCCGGAACCGATATTCTCAACACTGCGCAGGCGACCTATGATGGCCCTAGCGGACCGGTGGTCATTGACTCCAACACGGTAACGATCACGGTTGATGAATTGCTTGATGTCACGGTAGCTTCCGGCGATCCCGGCGATATTGCATCCGATAGCGGTGCGACACAGCAGGTGACATCCTATCAGGTTACCAATACCGGTAATGGCAACGAAGCATTCGCTCTGACGGCGGATACCGCCAAAGGTGGCGATGACTTCGACACCAGCAATGCGGTCATTTATATCGATACAAACGATAATGGTGTTTTTGATGTCGGCGTCGACACATTATACTCTCCCGGCTCCAATGATCCAGTCCTGGCGCCTGATGCCAGCGTCAATATCTTCATTCTTTCCGACATTCCTGTCACTGCCACTGATGGCCAGCGCGCGGAAGTTGAACTTTCCGCTGCAGCAATTACCGGCAGCGGCACTCCTGGCACCAGCTTCGCCGGACAAGGAGATGGCGGCGGGGACGCCGTTGTTGGTTCAACCGGAGCGGATGGAGAAGCGAGCAGTTTCTTCCTGATTCAGGCCGCGCAGGTCGCGTTGGTCAAAAGCGCGACGATCGTCGATCAGTTTGGTGGAAGCCAACCTGTGCCAGGCGCTACCATTACCTATCAATTGGTAGCGACGATTACCGGATCGGGCAGTTTGATCAATCTGAATATCACTGACGATATCCCGGCAGACACTACTTACACGGCAGAAAGCATCACATTGGAAGGCGCAGGCCTGACCGATAGCGATGCTGACCCTGATGCCGGCTCTTTTGATGGGAGCGCAATAGCAGTCACCCTTGGGACCGTTCCCGGAGGCCAGACCCGCACCATCACCTTTCAAGTAACGATAGACTAAGGAATAATGATGAAAATCAATCTATTCAAACGCTTAGCGATCCTTGCCGCTGCGGCTATTCCCGGAATTATGCCCGGCATGGCTCTCGCTGCCAATAATGTTGCGCTGTCGAGCGACGTTTTCGTCGAGCGCAAGGTCCAGAATCCGAACGGAAAAACGTCCGTCATGCTGGAAGAGCCAAAAACGGTAATTCCAGGCGATAATCTCGTCTTCGTTCTCAAATATAAAAATGTTGGCAGCACGCCAGCGACCGATTTCTCTGTCACCAATCCGCTCCCCAAGGCGGTTGCGTTCAACGGAACGTCTGATGGCACCGAAATTGTCTCCATTGATGGAGGCAAAAACTGGGGGCCGCTTTCGGCTCTTAAATATACGCGCGCAGACGGGGAGGTTCGCCCTGCCCTGATGAGCGACGTAACGCATATCAAGTGGAAATTTAATCGTTCCCTTTCAGTGGGTTCAGAAGGAAAACTTGTATTTCGCGGGACAGTAAAATGACCGCAAACCGTATCGGATCGCCGCGGGGGTGAAGGCGATCCACAGTTGAGTGAAACAGGAGATCAGTAATGACCAGTAAACTGAAACTTCTCGTTGCCACAAGCGCTGTTACTGCCGCAATGCTGGGTGCAAACCCGGCTTTTGCTGCAGGAACAACCGCAGGCGACGCGATTACCAATAATGTTACCGTAAACTATCAGGTTGGCGGCGTGGCACAGACGGCGGAAACCGATTCTGACACGTTCACGGTTGACCGTAAGCTAGACCTGACCGTTTCGGAAGCCAATGGCGCGGCCCAATCGGTGACGCCAGGCCAGACTGCAGGCGCGCCGAACCCGGCTTTCCTGACCTACACGGTGACCAACGATTCCAACGATGTGGTTGACTTTGAACTGAGCGCTGCTCAGCAGACCACCGGCACAGCAACGCCATTTAGTGGCACCGATGACTTTGATGTCACGGGCTTGCTGATATTCGTAGAATCCGGCGCAACTCCTGGCTATCAGCCAGCGGAAGACACCGCGACGTTCATCGACGAGCTGGCTGAAGACGCCAATGCAACCGTCTATGTTGTGGGCAATATTCCTCTTGGACTAGCCACTGGCGACGCCGCAGGTATAACGCTGACTGCAGACATCAAAGAAGGTGCTACAGGCGGAAGTCTTGGTGGTGACTACACCGTCAGCGCGACCAACACCGAAGATGGTACAGTCAACGCAGCGAATATCGATAACGTATTCGTCAATGCGTCAGCATCCGACACGGATAACTTCGTGATTTCCGCCGCTAATGTCAGCGTCGTGAAGTCTAGCGCAGTCTTGTGGGATCCGGTAAACGGCAGCAGCAACCCGAAATCAATCCCGGGTGCGGTTATCGAATATTGTATCGCCGTAACCAACGCGACCGGCAGTGCAACCGCTACCAGCGTCAACATCTCGGATGATATTTCAACCCTGGACCTCTCGTTCTACGCGACGGCTCCAGTAACGGGACCGGCTACCATTCCAGTGGCTAACGGTGTCCGTTCTGCTCTGGCCTGTGATGGCACCGGCACCAATGCCGATGCCAGCGGTCTCGGCGAGTCCGGCGGCATAATCAGTGGTAACCTCGGCGATGTCGCCGCGGGCGTCACCGAAACGCTGCTCTTCCGGGCAACGGTTGACTAAGAATTGAGGAATGCGGCGGCTTTCCGGTACTTTCGGAAAGTCGCCGCCTCCCCTTTTTTGGATGCGTTGGTTAACCAATCTCATTAAGCCAGTCAGTCTGGCGCTTGCTGCAGGAGCGATGATCGCGCCTGCCTCTATGATTCCTGCGCATGCCCAAAGCTTCCCAATCATAACCAATGTCGCGGAGGCCGAATGGGATGTGGGCAGTAGCCGCCTGCAAACCCCGTCCAATCGCGTCGACATTCAGATCGTAGCACCCCCAACAGTGCCGCCTGAGATCACTTTATACCATTTTGATGATCCGCCAGGCGCGGAACAGCTTCGCCTTCCAGGCACCATCTGCAGAGGCTCCGGCGGCAATGTCCCCGTAGAGCTTCGCGGTGTGTTTGCCGGAACCAATACCGATCCGGCTGCTATCGCCCCAACCGATAGCATCCGTGCCGGAGAGCCATTAATTGTCTCAGTTCTTGCCCCAAACAAGAATTTGAGTAGCGCCGCTATCGACAGTTTCGATATTGTCCTCACCACGCCTTCTGGCGACCGTGAGACGATCAATATCGTCGAAACTGAGGTAAATAGCGGCCGTTTCGTTGGCATGATCAATACCGCAGCGATACCGCCTGCGCCGGTTCAGGGCGATTGTGTCCTGTCCGTGCAGCCCGGCGATCAGCTTAATGTCGGTATTGATGAGGTCAGCGGTAGTGCCATTGGCACAGTCGAACTGGGGATTTTGATCGATCCCTTTGGTGAAACTTTCGACAGCGGCGATGGTGCTCCTGTCGACGGCACACGGGTGACGCTCATAAACGTCGCCACAGGCCTGCCAGCAGAAGTTTTCGGCGACGACGGCGTTTCTGTGTTCCCCAGCACGGTGATTTCCGGAGGATCCGTGACCGATAGCGGCGGCAATGTGTATGACTTCACTGAAGGCTTCTATCGCTTCCCGTTTGCCCGTCCTGGCCAGTATAGGCTGCTGATAGAGCCACCAGCGCCCTATACAGCGCCATCAGCGGCCACGCCCGAGGAGCTCGCAGGCTTCCAACGCACGGACGGTTTGCCTTTCACCATTGTGGATGGCTCCTATGGCGGCATCATCACGCTGGATGATCCGGCACCCGTGCGTGTAGATGTTCCACTGGACAGGCCCGGCGTACCGATAACCATCACCAAGGAGGCTTCCACCGCGATTGCCGTGCCGGGTGATGCCATTCAGTATCGGGTCACCGTCCAGAACAGCGATCCGGTGCGCACAACCGGCGCGATTACGATCGAGGACCAACTGCCGAACGCGATGCGCCTGCGCATCGATACGGTTCGCTATAACGGATCTCTCGTAACACCCATTGTGCAGCCCAACGGACAGGAATTTTCTGTCAACGTGCCCGCTCTTGCGCCCGCAGGCAGCGGATTACTCACTTATTTGGCTGAAGTCCGTCAGGATGCCCAGCCTGGAGATGCTATAAACATCGCTCAAGCCCGCGATAATCGTGGTGCCGAAAGCCTTGTCGCCAGTGTGCCCGTGCGTATTGAAAGGGACGGCATCTCCGAAAGATTCACGATTATCGGTCGTATTACCGACGGCGGATGCAATGTAGATCCTCGTAAAGCCTCAGGAATTGGCGGAATTCGGGTGATGCTGCAGGACGGGACCTATACCGTCACCGATGAAGACGGTCGTTATCATTTTGAGGGGATCAGGCCCGGATTGCACGTCGTGCAGGTCGATCCGTCGACTTTCCCGGCTGATATGGCGCCGATCAACTGTGCGCAGAACACACGCGCAGCCGGTAGCGACATCTCCCGCTTTGTCGAAGGCCGTGGCGGCGCGCTGAAACGCGCGGATTTCCGTGCTCACAAAGTGGCAGCACGGGAAGTACAGGCTGTCGAAGCCTATCAGAAACCCGAGATCCCTTCGGATGCAAAAGCCGCCGGTGCCGAGCGCAACTGGTTAGCGGGACAGGCCCCTGGGATCGCATTTATTTTCCCGGAAACCGGCTATAACCCCCGGGTTAAGTCGCTTCGAGCAGCGGTAAAACATGGCAAAGGCCAGCGCGTGGAACTCTCCCTGAATGGCGAGAAGGTCAATCCGTTGTCCTTTGAAGGCAAAGAGAAAAGCGCCAATGGGTCGGTACAGATCAGCATTTGGCGCGGTCTGGACATTAAAAACCGCAAAAACACGCTCGTAGCGCGGGTTTTGGACAAGAATGGCAAGCTGGTCGAGGAATTGACACGCGAAGTCCATTATTCTGCCAGCCCGCTCAATGCGGAACTGCTCAAAGATAAATCCGTTTTGATCGCAGACGGCGTAACACGGCCCATTTTGGCCGTACGCCTGACTGATCGTGACGGTCGCCCTGCCCATCACGGCGCAACCGGTGATTTCAGCGTTCCTGCCCCCTATGCTCCCGCCATCGAAGTCGATGCGCAGCAGGCGAACCAGCTTTCCGGCCTAGAACGCGGCGCCCCAGTATGGCGTATCGAGGGCGACGAGGGCATTGCCTATATCGAACTCGCACCAACAACCGCATCTGGCTCTGTCAGCGTAACCTTCCCGTTCCGTGACGGCGAAGTAACGCGCGAGCAGCGTATCGAAACCTGGCTTGATCCCGGCAATCGTCCGTGGACAGTGGTCGGTTTCGCCGCAGGTACCGTCGGTTTCAATACCCTCGACGAGCGTCTGGAAGATCTCACGGAGGATGATGACAATATCAATCTTGATGGTCGCGTCGCACTCTACGCCAAAGGCCGTGTTACGGGCAAATGGCTAATGACGCTCGCTTACGACACCGACAAGGAAGAAGATGAAACACGTTTTGCTGGGGTGATCGACCCGCGCCGTTACTATACTGTTTACGCCGACCGTTCCGAGCAACGCTACGATGCCGCATCGGTCCGCCGCCTGTATCTCAAGCTCGAACGACCACAATTTTATGCACTGTTCGGTGATTATGAGACCGGCATCAACGAACCGGAACTGGCCCGTTACCAACGCGCCTTTAATGGCGTGAAAGTCGAATATCGCAGCGATCAGGTCAGCGCGCTCGCCTTTGGCGCGGATGCCGCCAATCGTTTCCGTCGTGAGGAAATTCAGGGCAACGGCCTGTCGGGCCCTTATGCCCTCTCCACCCGTGATATCATCGCTAACAGCGAGCGTATCACGCTGGAAACCCGCGATCGCCTGCGCTCTGACCGGATTGTCGAGCGCAAGGAACTAACGCGTCATATCGATTATGATATCGACTATCTCGCCGGCACCTTGCGTTTCCGGGAGCCGATTTTGAGCCGCAGCAGCGGTCTCGATCCGCAATTCATCATCGCCGAATATGAAGTGCTTGGCGTCGGTGGCCGTGATCTCAACGCCGGTGGCCGTCTAACTTACGAGTCCAAGGACAAGAAGTTTAAAATCGGCGCAACCGCGATCCATGACGAGAATGAAAGCGTTAAAAGCGATCTTGTCGGCGTGGATGTACGCTATCGGCCCAATCTGAAGACGGAATTGCGTGCAGAAGTCGCTTCCAGCGACAGCGAAGACAAAACCGCCGACGTGCTGAATGGTGAACCGCGCGGCTCGGATAGCGCCGTCGCTTGGCTGGTGGAAGCCGAGCATCATGGCTCCAATTTCGACATTCTCGCCTATGTGCGTCAGCAATCCGCCGGCTTTGGCCTGGGGCAGCTCAATGCAGCAGAAAGCAGCACACGCAAATTCGGCATCGATACGCGCGTGCGTCTAAGCGATAAACTCTCGCTCTCCGCCAGCGGTTATCAGGAGAATTTTCTGACCACCGATGCCCGCCGGCGTTCGGGAACAGCAGAGATTGAATATCGCAGCGATGATACCGCCCTGCGCGCCGGTGTCGTCCATGCGGAAGACAGATTGTCCGACGGCAGCGTCAATCGTTCTACACTCGCACGGCTTGGTGCGACGCAAAGACTGTTTGACGGCAAGCTGGAACTGGATGCGCAAACCGAATTCGCGCTTGGCGGTCAGGATGAAAGCATCGACTTCCCTGCCCGTCACAGTGTGACCGCACGCTATGCGATCACCAACGATATCAAATTGGTCGGTACCTATGAGATTGCTGATGGCGAAAATATCGATGCGCGCACCGCTCGTGTCGGTGTCGATGTCGCGCCGTGGGATGGGGCTCGCGCCGTGGTTAGCGCCAATCAACAGGAAATTACCGAATTTGGCCCGCGCACCTTTGCAGCTTACGGTCTAACCCAATCCATACCGCTGGATGACAAGTGGACGATCGATTTCTCACTCGATGGCAACGAAACCTTGGGGGGTTTTGACCGCAGCGATGTGATTAACGACGATCAGCCTGTCGCTTCCGGCGGTTTCCTCGGCAATGATGGTAGTTTGACGGAAGATTTCGTCGCCGTCACCGCCGGTGCAACCTTCCGCACCGATGATTGGAGCTGGGTATCGCGCGCCGAATATCGCGACGGTGATATTTCAGAACGCTATGGCTTCACCTCGGCGGTTTTGAAACAGATCGGTGAAGGCAGTGCTTTGGGGGCATTGGGCAGTATCTTTGTAGCCGAAGACGAAACCGGCACCAGCACCAGGGTAATAGAAGCGGAAGCCAGCTGGGCCCATCGTCCAGCCGACAGCCGTTGGTCGTGGCTTGAAAAGCTCGAGTTCCGCGAGGATCGGGTCCGCAATGCGACGGCGGGTACGTCCGGACCGATTGGCGGCGCGCCGCTTCTCGTTAACGGGGATGTTACTTCTCGTAGAATTATCAATAGTTTAAGCGTCAATTATACGCCGATTGACGCGGATGACGGAATTTTCACTGAATCCGGAGAATATAGCTTCTTTTGGGGAAGCCGCTATGTTTTCGATAAATTTGGTGAAGATGACGTCAAAGGCTGGAGCAATGTGGTCGGGGCGGACGTCAAGTTCGACCTTTCCGACACCATTGACATCGGCGGACAGGCGACTGCGCGCATAGGCACGGATTTCGATACGATTGCCTATAGCGGGGGACCGAGCATCGGAATTACACCGTTTAAGAATGGATACATCTCGCTCGGCTATAATGTGGTGGGTTTTGAAGACCGCGACTTTGAAGAAAGCCGCTATACCAGAGATGGGCCCTTCATCACCTTCCGCCTGAAATTTGACCAGCAAACCTTAGGAAGTTTGGGGCTTTAAGGGTAGTTGCGTCTAATATTCGCTGCCTTTCAGTCAGCGAATAATAAAACAGGTGTCTCGAGCAAATGCTTGAGCGCTTGCACATAACTGGCGGCATCATAGCCGTCCACGACCCTGTGATCACACGAGATCGACAGATTCATGAGCTTGCGCGCCTGAATCTCGCCGTCAATGATCATGGGGCGCTCGACGATCTTGTTAGGGCCGATAATGGCGACCTGCGGCCGTTGAATCACAGGTGTGGTCGCAATGCCGCCCAAAGGCCCCAGAGACGTCAATGTCAGCGTAGATCCCGACAACTCGTCCGCTTTTGCGCTGCCATCACGGGCAGCAGCCGATAAACGGCCGATATCTGCGGCCAATTGCCAGATATTCTTGTCCTGTGCATCCCTTATAACGGGCACCATAAGCCCCTGATCGGTCTGTGTGGCCATCCCCAGGTGTACAGCGCCGTGACGCGTCACCAGGCCTGCTTCGTCGTCATAGGTGGCGTTGAGCATCGGAAATTGCGGCAATGATTTGCAAATCGCAACGATCATCAGAGGCAACATGGTCAGCTTGGGCCGATCGCCGCGATTGGCATTAAGGTCCGCACGCATGTCTTCCAGCGCTGTCATATCGATCTCGTCGACATAGGAGAAATGCGGAATATGGCGTTTTGATTCCGCCATGTTCTGAGCGATCTTGCGGCGCATGCCGATCACTTTGATCGTCTCGTCATCACGCTTCTGAGAGGCCCCTGCAGGACGATAGCCCTGCCCGCTGCCATAGCTCAGATAAGCGTCCAGATCACTGTGCCGGATATGCTCGCCCTGGGCCTTGACCTGGCTGAGATCGACGCCCAGATCCGCGGCGCGTTTGCGCACGGCCGGGGTCGCGAGAACCTTTGCCAATGGTGCATTATCTGCTGCCATGACGTCAGTTGGTGGTTGTTCCGGTGCGGGGTCCGGCGCTGGCGGCGGGGCAACAGCCGCTTTCGGTTCTTCGTTATTTTTCTCTTTTCTATCAGATGCTTGTCCTGCCGCCACGACGTCATCTTTGGACGCAATTGCCGCTGCCTTGCCCTGTCCTTCTTCCGCTTCGGGCGCTGCGCCTGCATCTTCAGACTCTATCTGAACCAGCATCGAACCAATCGCAATAATGTCGCCTTCTTCTCCGGCAACAGCAACAACCGTTCCCGATACCGGCGCTTCCATTTCAACCGTCGCCTTGTCGGTCATCATGTCGGCAATCTGGTCATCTTCCTCAACCTGGTCACCAACCTTCACGTGCCACGCAACGATCTCTGCCTCGGCAATGCCTTCGCCGATATCCGGCAGATTGAAAGTGTAAATGCTCATGATGTCAGCTCCCCGACTATCTTTTCCAATGCTTCACCAATCCGGACCGGACCTGGGAAGTAAGCCCATTCCAGCGAATGGGGATAAGGTGTATCAAATCCGGTAACCCGCTCAATCGGTGCTTCCAGGTGATAGAAACAGCGCTCTTGAACCAGCGCTGAGAGTTCAGCACCAAAACCGCTCGTGCGGGTTGCCTCATGAATGATCAGGCAGCGCCCGGTTTTCTTGACCGATGCTTCAATCGTCTCGATATCCAGCGGGACCAGTGTGCGCAAATCAATGACTTCCGCATCAATGCCATGTTCTTCTACCACTGCGTTGGCAACATGCACCATCGTACCGTAAGCCAGAACCGTCACCGCTTCGCCCTCCCGCACGATGTTCGCTTTGCCAAGCGGTATCTTGTAATAATCCTCAGGGACTTCTGAGGCCTCAAATTTCGACCATGGTTCCACTGGCTTGTCATAATAGCCAGTGAACGGACCATTATAGATCCGCTTAGGTTCAAAGAACATTACCGGGTCATTGTCTTCAATCGCCGAAATCAGCAATCCCTTGGCATCATATGGCGTTGAAGGAATGACTGTCTTTAGCCCACAGACATGGGTAAACATACTCTCCGGCGACTGGCTGTGTGTCTGACCACCAAATATGCCCCCACCAAAAGGAGAGCGCACAGTGATGGCACTGGTGAATTCAGCCGCCGATCGATAGCGCAGACGCGCGGCTTCTGACACAAGCTGATCGAGCCCAGGATAGATATAATCGGCAAACTGGATTTCCGGAACAGGCCGCATCCCATAAGCCGCCATGCCCACAGCCACGCCGATAATTCCGCATTCACTAATCGGCGTATCGAAGCAGCGCGTCTTGCCGTGCTTTTCTTGCAGACCAGCCGTCGCGCGGAAAACGCCGCCAAAATAGCCGACATCTTCGCCCATGATGACAACATCATCATCGCGCGCCATCATATTGTCTAGGCCACTGTTAATGGCTTCTATCATATTCATGGTTGTCATTATTTGGATGCCTCCGCATCAGGCCATTTAATTTCCCGTTCCTTGTTGGCTTGTTTGCTTTGCTCTTCCAGATGCCAAGGCATTTCTTCAAACACATCCTGGAACATTGTTTCAAATGGTTGGTGAAGTCCGTGACCCAATATGCCATTTTTCTCGGCTTCCTTGGTCGCCACTTTCACAGCCTCGATACATTCCTTGTCGAGCGCTTCATGCTGTTCCTTGCTCCATACACCACGATGGATCAGGTGCCGCTTCAGCCGGGTTATCGGATCACCCAAGGGCCATTCTTCACGCTCTTGCGCACTGCGATAAGCGCTCGGATCATCGGAGGTACTGTGTGCCTCCGCGCGATAAGTGAAATGTTCAATCAAGGTTGGACCATTGTTGGTGCGTGCACGTTCGGCCGCCCATTGGGTCGCAGCATAGACCGCTAGCGGATCATTGCCGTCCACCCGCAAACCGGCAATGCCATAGCCTGCTGCCCGCGCAGCAAAAGTTGTTCGCTCTCCCCCGGCAAAGCCGGAAAAAGAAGATATGGCCCACTGGTTATTGACCACATTCATGATAATTGGTGCATTATACACCGTCGCAAAGGTCATGGCGCTATGGAAGTCGCCCTCAGCTGTGGAACCTTCACCACACCAGGTCGCTGCAATACGCGTATCACCTTTGGCAGCGCTAGCCATCGCCCATCCGACAGCTTGCGGATATTGTGTCGCAAGATTGCCGGAAATGGAAAAGAAACCTAGTCGCCGCGAACAATACATGATGGGAAGTTGACGGCCTTTCAACTTGTCTTCCCGATTGGAAAAAATCTGGTTGATCATATCGACCATTGGATAGCCGCGGACAAAAAGAATGCCCTGCTGCCGATAGCTTGGAAAACACATATCATCGCTATGCAAAGCCATGGCCGCCGCCACTGACGTCGCTTCCTCGCCTGTCGATTTCATATAGAAGCTGGTCTTGCCCTGGCGCTGCATTCGGTGCAACCGATCGTCAAAGGCGCGCACTTGCGCCATTGTTTTCAGCATTTTGAGAAGCGTGTCGTCAGACAGTTTCGGATCCCATGGACCAACCGCTTTATAGTCTTCATCCAGCACGCGTACCATGTCGTACACCATATCGCGCATGCTCGCAGGTTCGCTGTTCACATCTGGCCTTGGTTGGTCACCGGCTTTAGGAATTTCGACATCGCTATAGTCAACTGCGTCGCCTGGGCGATATTTGGGTTCGGGAACATGCAAGGACAGTGGCGGCAAATTGGTTTTGCTATTTTCGTCAGCCATCCAAAATCTCCTGTTTAGCCAATTGCTGCAGCGCAATAATTGTTTCAATCAGTTGTTATATTATTTCAAATCGTCAAAAAGGTCAATGTCGCTGTCCTATGCACGTTCAACAAAAAAGAGGAGCAGATCTCTGCTCCCCTTTTCCACGTTATCTCAGGAGATGTCTATATTCAGAAACGCACTGCCATATTCACGACTGCACGATCATCTCGATAGACCTGCTGACCTAGACGGCTTTCAACAGCAGCACCAAAACTCAACGGGCCATTAGTCAGTTTGAAACCGCCTTTCATCTCACCATAAGACGCATCCTGCAATCCAATGGGTAGCGCGAAGGGTAGGTTTTCCGCATCCAGGAATCTCACGCTGAAGTCGGTGTCATTCCCTGAAATTCGGTTTACATAATCGACTTTCATTTCAGGCTGGAACGACCATCCTGACGCGAAACCCATTTTTGTGCTTCCGGATATTTTAAGCCCCACTTTGGCTTCCAAGCCCGCCCGGCTTATCTCATCTACAGCCATAGCAAGACTACCGGCATTATCGCGAAAGCCATCTACGCTATAGGACGAATAGCCGATACTGGCGCGCGGCGTGAGCAGCAAACCATCAACATCGATATTGTAGCCAGCTTCGATTTCGCTCGCAAAAGTCAAGGAACTGGTGTCCAGACTGCTGAGCGCAGTTCCACTGCTTATCCGGCTATCAGAACCAATCCGGGAATGAGACATTGACGCTTGGCCACCAATGTAGAAATTACCGCCGAGACGATAGTTTCCGTAAACCGATGCCTGGTTGGTCTCGACATTCGCCAAACTACCACTGACCTGCTGGGCGCCGTCGGCATAGCCAAAGGCCGTCCCAAATGTGGTGCGATCATCCAGGCCAAATTCCAGCCCCATCGCGATATGCCAGCTTCCTTGCCTGTCCTGCGCACTATTGCCGCCGAACGCCAATGCTGACTGGTTATATCCAGCCGACATAAATCCGCTCATATTTTCTGGCAACTGAACCGCATTCCAGTTTGAGGACTGATAGTTACCTGCAAAGCTGAGCTGTGACGCCGAGCTATTGGTGAGTTGTCGGCTATTCAAAACTCCCGGAGCACCAATAATCTTGATCTTGCCTTTAACCCCTTCGCTGGCGCCAAGTAACGACAGACGGTCTGTCACAAGATTACGCATAGTAGCGCCTTGTTGTTGATCGAGTGTCGTCGTTCTACCAGCTTGCGACGCTGAGAGGCTTTGGAACGTTGCACTTAACTGATCAGCTTCCATCACATCAATCAAGCCGAAGACATTTGACAGGTCCGCGTATGAATTGCCTCGAGCACCGTCCAACGCACTGCCAAATGCCAGTGAGAAGGGATCAGTGACACCGCTACTGCTGAAGAAGTCTGAGAAGCGGATAGCTCGCATCCGTGCGGTCACGTTATTCGGACCATAAATCAGCTCCGGATAAAGGACACCAATCCGGCCAACGACATCGTCAAAGGTTTCTTCCACCCCGCCTTCCGCAGTAATTATCTCAAATGTTTGACCAAATCGGGCGCTGTTACGACCAAAGGCATTTACCACCGCCGCAGTACCACCCAGCGAAATAATGCCGGAGTTATCGGCATCGCCGATTACAGCCAGCTTGTCGTTGCCGCGTCGGCTGACATCAAAAATAGCCAATGTTCCTGAAGCCAATATGACATCGCCAGCGATTGTTAGAGTACCTCTGTCTCCAAAATTACGACCCGGTGCTATTGAACCGTTAACAGACGTGAGGAATGTCGGATCGAACAAACCGTTGCCCGTTATAAGGCCTACACCAAGGAAGGCTTCTCCCGTTGTAAGGGTACCCCGAAGATCAAGCCAACCCCCGGTCTGCGTATAGTCGCCCCAGACTTTAAGATTCCCTCGCCTGCGGATGTCGAGGCGGGCTGCCCCTTCTATATTGAGGCGGTCGATGGTCACATCATCGCGCAGTCTTGTCGCCCCGCTCGCGGCCAATGTCACTTCATAATAACGCGCGCGAATGTCCGCGGACGGATCGGCGACCACATTGTTCGGAACAAAATTTCGGCTGCCTGGACCACCTTCGATGAACACGCTGTTCGGCGTCCCTTCATCAAGCTCCACACTGAGCGTTGAAAGATCGAGGCAGTCGTCCAGAAAACAGACATTCCCGAATTTAGGCGTGTCACCGGTAACGCCTGGTGCCTCAAATCCTGGCAGGGCGTTGACGAGTTCGCCATCGACACTGATGCCATAGTTCGGGTCCATGTCCTGAACCCAATGGTTCGGATTCATCCAATTGCGTGTCCCGGCGCGACTGGACGCATAAACATAGCTGTTATTCGCTACGATTTGGTCCCAGAACAAGTAAAGCGGCTGATAGAAGCTTTGGGTGCCATAAGATGAAAAGGGTTGGAATGTGAGTTCCGGATTGGGATCGTCTTCGCTACCGAAAAACCGCGAACCGCCTGACAAGACCGAAGTGATAACCGGTTTATCAAACAGCTCATCCGCTACCAGTGCGCTTCCAGAATCGCCGCCCGCCGTAGTTCCTTCACGTGGCAGTGCAGCTCCATCATATAAATCGAAATCGAAGCGGCCATTTTCTGAATCAAAAACCGCTTCGCCTTCGGGGCTGTCAAAGTCCGTGTTGTAGAGCGTTTGCGGTAAATTCGGATCGTCAGGACCGAACAAAAAATTGTTTCTATCGTCAAGAGAACTGGCTGACGAAATCATATTCTCGGCAATACGCCGACGAAAATCGATACCGAGATTGGATCCATCCGGTCCCAGCCCTCGAGCACCATAACCATTTATAACACCATGAGTTTCTTCTCTTAATGGTGAGAATAATAGCGTCCAAGTCGGAACACCATCAGCATGTGTATCAAGTGTTGCAAGTGCGACATCCGCCTCCAGAAAACTGAGGGCCTGTCCTAAAGCCAGAGAGCGTTCGTCATACCAGACCTGCTCGACATTGTAGATGTTGAAATCCACGTCCGTTTCATTTGCGACGCCATCATCCAAACCAACCCAACGCCGTACAGCTGGCAGATTATCAGCACTGAAACCAAAGGCGATCGCTGTACCTCCCGAGGCAAATCCGTAATCGCTGGCCGCTTGACTATTGACGCAATGGGCCGCGAAAATGACGGTGCGCGGGTTGATCAGAGTACCGGTACAAAGACCAAGTCCAAAAGAACCCTGATCAGGGCGAACGGTCATTTGTCCAACGCCAGTTACATCAACCGTGTTGTCAAAAACACCGACTGGGGGCGGGTCGTCTAAAGTCAGATCATCGCGAATGACAATATTTGGAGTATTTTCAACCATCACGGGACGGGACTGAGCGCTATTTTCCGCTGTAACCTCGGAAGTCTGGGCATGAGCAGATACTGCCAACCCTGCCACGCAAGCTATTGAAGATGCAGTAATAAATAAAGAACGGCTTATGATAGAATTTGACATTCTAGTTCTCCCTTGGAACTGGTTGAACTAATCTGCACTACTGTTTTAGGAACCGATGCGACTCGCCAAGACAGTATTAATATCACATTTTATTGTAAACTTACATTCCCGACCCGCAATAAAGTTGCACAGCCTTGTCCGGCAGTAACCGGCTGGCGCAATATTTTGACTTTTCTAGAACTGGTCTTTTAGACAGCTACAGGCGCAGAAATATGGGCCTGTGGAGTGTAATCCTCAACTTCAAAATCGGTGATCTGATAGTGAAAAATGGATTCAGGTTTGCGTAATATCTTGAACTTCGGCTCTCCTGATGGCTGACGTGATAGCTGCTCTTCAACGAGCTGAGCGTGATTCAAGTAGAGGTGAACATCTCCGCCGTTCCAAATCAGTTCACCAGGCTCAAGTTCGCATTGCTGTGCAATCATGCGGGCCAACAAGGCTGCTGAATAGACATTAAATGCAAAGCCCAACCCAAGATCGCAACTGCGCTGGTAAAGGACCGCAGACAATTTGCCATCAGCCACATAAAATTGATAGGTTTTATGACAGGGCGGAAGTGCCATCTGATCAAGCTCAGCAACGTTCCAACCCGTAAAGATGTGACGTCGCGATCCCGGATTGTGCTTCAATCCGTCAATCAGCAGTTTGATTTGATTGATCCCCTTCTCTTCTCTGCGATAAAGCCCCTCACCCGCCGGGGTATAGCGAGGCCAGTTCACCCATTGTGTTCCGTAAACCGGTCCTAAATCACCCCACTGTTTTGCAAACTGATCATCTTCAATTATCCGCTGCTCAAAAGCATCACGATCAATATCTTCGCCGGTTTCTTTCCGATATTTATCCAATGGCCAGTCCGTCCAAATATGAACCTTCTGCTCCACCAGTGATCGGATATTAGTATCTCCAGTCAGAAACCAAAGCATCTCCCGAGTGGCTGTTTTCCAGAACACCCGTTTGGTTGTAAGGAGCGGAATCGAGTCATTTGCCAGATCAAAGCGCATTGTCGCTCCAAAAATTGATCTCGTTCCAACGCCGGTGCGATCCGTCCGCTCATCACCATGAGTCCAAATGTGACGCATTAGATCGAGATATTGCTGCTCATAATGCTCGCCAAGAATCACAACTCTTACTCCAAATAGGTCTGGTGCGACGCTATACCGCTCAGCCATTATCCTCAACCTCACAATTGGCTTGGATCAATCGGTTTTCAAGATAATGGCCTGAATATGTAATCGGAACGTCGTCAAAGCCGCAGGTGATTATTCCGCTTGCTCGACCGCCCAAGCCTTGAGATCACTCAAGATCCTTTTCTTCGACCGGTCGGTACAGCCAAAAACACCATTCAATATTGCCGCCAGAAATTGCCGCAAATCTATCAGTGCATAAGGCGAACGGTAGGCATCCAGCCCCTCAGGAGAGAGAATCTCCATCATATTTTTGTGAGAAAGCAGCTTCACGGTCTGGCTCCAGTCTTTTTCCTCTTTTAAGGACATCAGGTTGGACAATTCCACAATCAGGAAGCATCGAAAATCTTCATTTTCCTCCTCTGAATTGCCAATAGCGACACTTGCAACCGCCGACAAAAAAACATCCTCAAATTTTATGATTTCATTCACGCTTCGATCAGGGGTCGAACCGATCTCCAAACAGTCCAAGGCCAGACCAATTAAAAATAACTCCGGCCAGGAGTAGGAGGCCACCCTTCCCTTTCCTGTGTTGGCGCCAGCGGGGAAACCAAGGCGCTGAAAATGCTGCAACCTTCCCCGAAAAGCGACTTGCTTGGTTTCAATCACTTTATGTTTGATGGATAATATTTCCAGTATCTCGGCATGCGTGAATTCCATAGCCAGCCCCCTCAGCAGCAAGTGTCACAGAACCTGATGAACATCATTGTTCTTGTCTTGATTCTGTTCACCGACTGCTCAATTCCACAAGTTTTAACAAGGAACATTAAAACCAATTTGGACTAATCTCGGGACGGTGACTCTGGCGACAGGAAAACCAATCTTCGCAAATAATTATATCTGTCCGCTAAGATCTACACCCAGGCTCCGCTTTACCTCTTCCATAACCGGAAAGGTCGTTGTCTGGTAAACACCGGGAAGACTGTTGATATCATCGGTGAGGATGATGCGATACTCCTCCATGTTGCGGCAGCGGACCTTCAACAGATAATCGAAACCGCCAGCCATCATGTAACAGGATTGGATTGCATCCATCTTGCTCACTGCAATATTAAACTGCTCCAAATGGCGGCGGCTGGTTGCTTCCAGTTTTACCTGAATGAATACAACATAATTTCTCCGGATTTTGCGCATATTGAGACGCCCATGATAGCCCGTTATATAGCCTTCTTGTTCCAGGCGCTTGAGGCGGATTTGGCAAGGCGTTTTCGACAAGCCTACATGTGCCGATAGCGCAGAAAGCGAAAGCCGTCCGTCATTCTGAACAGCCTCCAATATACGCCAATCAAATTTGTCGAGGCCCCTCACATCATTCATTTAATGGTCCACACGTTCTATTTTTTCTCACTATTTAGTTCTTTGTTCTACAATAACTCAAATATCAACCTCTGAATTCCTGTGCCTCAATGATAAATTCGTCCGATGAATCAACAGCTCGCTATCGCCAAGGTCGATAATAATCTCCGAACAAACATGGCCTCCGCTACATGGCGGAGCGAGCGTGATTTGCATGAGCAGATGCAAAAGGAACTGAATCTCGACCAAGCTGCATGGAACCGGATAGCAGAGGCCAGCACCTTGCTGATTGAGCAGCTCCGTCATTCTCAAAACCGTCCTTTGATCGATCAGTTTTTAACCGAATATGGTTTGTCGAGTGATGAAGGGGTGCAGCTGATGCGGCTGGCCGAAGCGCTATCGCGGACCACCAATGCGACCACGGCTGACGAGCTTATCCAAGACAAGCTAATCGGCCGCGACTGGTTGTCTCATAGCGGCGCCGGACATACGCTTGCGATGAGACTGTCAGGGCGAATCCTCTATCTGACCGATCGCTGGTTACACTGGAACAAAAGCGCCAGTAATCCGCTCACAAAACTCATTGCCAAAATAGGCAACGTAAAATTACGCTTCGGTATCCGCACAGCAATCAAAGTGCTTTCTTCACAGTTTGTATTCGCAGAAACATTGGATAGCGCAATCAGGCGAGGAGAAAAATATAGTCGCAAGGGCTATGTTTTTTCTTTTGATATGCTCGGAGAAGCAGCCCGTACGGCAACCGATGCACAAAAATACCATAAATCATATGCCGATGCATTGGATCGGGTTGCGGCCCACGCAAAATCCGATGACCCAGGCAGAAACCATAGCATCTCTATCAAATTATCTGCGCTTCACCCGCGTTATGAATTTGCACAGGCAGAGCGTGCTGTTCCGGAAATAGCGGCAATGCTGGTTCCATTAGCCATTAAAGCACGAGCGGCCAACATCCAGATCACGATCGATGCCGAAGAGACTGAACGGCTCGACATATCGATGGATGTCCTTGCAACGCTTGTCGCGGCCCCCGAGCTGAAAGGCTGGAAAGGTTTGGGGTTCGTAGTTCAAGCTTATCAAAGGCGTGCACTGCCGTTGATTGATTGGTTGGCCGAGCAAGCAGTTCGATTAGAGGCTCCGCTTTTCATTCGCCTGGTTAAAGGCGCCTATTGGGACAGTGAAATAAAACGCGCGCAGGAAATGGGGCTCGACAGCTACCCGGTTTTTACCCGCAAGGAGATGACTGATCTCAGCTATCTCACCTGCGCGCAAAAATTATTGGCCAGCCCAGATCACTTTGTCGCTCAATTCGCCACACATAATGCCCATAGCATTGCCGCTGTGAAGGAACTCGCAGGCCCCGAGCGCCCCATCGAAATACAACGGCTGTTTGGCATGGGGCAAGAACTGCATGATGGACTTTTGGATCAGCCCCAAATCCTCAGTCGAATATATGCGCCGGTGGGCACCCAGAAAGACTTGCTCTCTTATCTCATTCGACGATTGCTGGAGAACGGAGCCAACAGTTCGTTTGTGCACAAGCTGGCCGATCCAAATATTAAACTGTCAACATTGGTCCGTGATCCGATAACAGCATTGGAACAACATTCGACGATTGCAAATCAGAGAATTCCGCCGCCGAAACAGTATCTGAGCAGTGCACGAAAAACCGCAAAAGGTTGGGATCTAGCGAACCCGATGCACCGCATGAGATTTCAAGAAGAACTCAATATCGCGGCAAAACAAACATATCTCTCCGCCCCGATCATCGCAGGTGAGGAAGTTCAAGGCGATGAAGCACCTGTATTTAATCCAGCGATAACCTCAGAACAGATCGGTTCTGTTGTTGTCGCTGACGAGAATGCGGCCGAAATTGCTATAGTTACAGCTCAGGAAGCATTTGCAAGCTGGTCCTGTCGCTCTGCAGCAGAGCGCGCCCGCTTACTTGAAAATGCTGCCGATCTTTTGGAAGAACGATCCGGTCTTTTTCATTATCTTACGATCAAAGAAGCAGGAAAAACATGGAGTGACGCAATTGACGAAGTTCGCGAGGCAGTGGATTTCTGTCGCTACTATGCCGAGCAGGCAAAAGCACCGTCTTTCAGCAAACGCCACCCTCTGGGCGTAACAATATGTATTTCGCCCTGGAATTTTCCACTTGCGATTTTTCTAGGCCAGATCACCGCAGCTCTAGCCGCAGGCAATACGGTGGTTGCCAAACCTGCAGAACAGACCCCGCTTATTGCTGCGGAAGCCATACGCTTACTGCATGATGCAGGAATTGATGCAGCAGCCGTCAATCTGCTGCCGGGTTCTGGCGCACTGATAGGCGAGGCATTGGTTTCCCATTCGCTGGCCGCTGCCGTCTGCTTTACCGGATCCACGGCCACAGCCAAACGCATCACGAGGCGATTGGCCCAAGTCCATCGACCGTTGACACCGTTAATTGCCGAAACGGGTGGAATCAACGCCATGATTGTCGATTCATCGGCACTCCCGGAGCAAACTGTAGACGCCGTTATTTCATCTGCTTTTCAAAGCGCCGGGCAGCGTTGCTCAGCCTTGCGAATATTGTGCATACAAGAGGACATCGCCGACCAATTTATCGAATTGCTTTGCGGAGCGATGCAGGCCCTCGAAGTTGGCGATCCTTGGCATATATCCAATGACGTTGGTCCGGTTATTGATGCAGCCGCCAAACAGAATATCACCAGTCATGTGAACCGCCTCGATGAGATAGGTCGAAAGATCGGCAGCACCTCTGACCTGAATGTGGAAGATGGCCAGCCCAACACAGGACATTTTGTTTTTCCGGTCGCATATGAACTCAATGACATTTCCGATCTTGATCGCGAGATTTTTGGCCCGGCACTTCATGTTGTCCGCTTTAAAGCAGATGAGAAAATGGCTGTGATTGATAAAATCAACAATAGTGGATTTGGCCTGACCCTGGGAATTCACAGTCGCATTGATGGACTCTCTCAAGACATGGCGGAGCGCGCCCAAGTGGGTAACATATATATCAACCGCAATCAGATTGGCGCCGTCGTTGGCGTTCAACCGTTCGGTGGCCAAGGGCTGTCAGGTACCGGGCCAAAAGCTGGAGGACCACTATATTTGCTAAGGCTTTCCAAAAGTGAAAGGCTTGATGAAAATATGATGGTAAAAGAGTCCATCACAGGACCAATGGGGCATCAACATGTTCCCTCTGTCAATCTTGCGGACTCGATCGCAGCAGGTATCAAGTCGCATGATCAGTGGAGTGCAGGTTCGGCTGACGACAATGGCCTGACTCTTTTAACGGAAGCTGCACCGGATAATTTCGGGCAAATCCTAAGTCGCGAACTCTCACTTCGAGATGAGATCCTAACCACGAATATCTCCCTTGCCTCTCCTGCGGGGGAAACGAATGCCTATGATATTAAAGGGCGCGGTCTTATTGTTTCGATGCTTCAAGATAAAACGGCTATCTTTACTGCCTGCGCTCGTGCCTTGGTCACGGGAAACAGTTTCATGCAAATTGACCTGCAACAATCCAACGGGAATATGGAACAACTGATCAATACGATCGATAAGATAACCGGCATTGATAATTTGGTACAGCAATCTGTTATCTCCGAACCGGAAGATATTTTCCGGCAGCTCCAGGCTGGATCAATCGGCGGTATTATCGTTGACCCGACTGATCCAGCTATGATGGGCCTGGGAGCTGCAATTGCTGAGAGAAACGGAGCAATATTGCCAATTCTCACATTGCAGGATTCACATGATCGTTTCGTCCACGAAAAGACAGTGACATGCAATACAGCCGCTGCTGGCGGGGACGTTTCTCTACTTAACGCTTGATCGCTGTTTTTCCCATCTGGGTACATAGAATTCAGAGCGTTACAAAGCCAATTCTATGTTAACCTTATTTTGATCATCGCGGCCTATTGCATCTCTATGACCACGCGTGTTCTTATCGTTGATGACCGGCCAACAAATCTCAGGATTTATGCCCAGTTCGTAACAATCATGGGGGAGAAATACTCTTCCGTGACATTTGCTGATCCTGTCGAAGCGCTAGACTGGCTGCATAAAAATACGGCTGAATTGCTGGTTGTGGACTATCGCATGCCCAAAATGAATGGTGCTGAGTTCATCAAAAAAGTCCGCAAAATGTCTAATTGCAGTGATGTACCGGCGATCGTCATTACGGCGCATCAGGATCGTGAATGTCGACTGTCCGCACTCGATGCCGGAGCCACCGACTTTCTTCAAAGCCCGGTTTCGCATGTAGAATTTTGCAAAAGAGCGATGTCACTGCTCACCAAAAGTGAGAAAAGTGTCAATCTGCGTAAGCGCGCCTCCGAGATTGAGCGCAAGCATGCGTCGGTAACTGACAATACCGAACATAGCGCTCCAACAAACAAGAGCATGCTGGAACAGATCATCGATACGATTCCAATCATGATCAATGCTACGGATCGTTCGGGACGATGCCTGTTCACCAACGCTTATCAGTCGGCGCTGTTTGATAAAACGCCAGATGAAATGGTTGGCAGAGACTTTGGTGATTTGCTGGGACCAGAACTAGCGAAAAATTCTGATCGCCGAAACAAGATCGTTCTGAGGTCTGAACAACCCATCCCTCACTATGAAGAGAAGTTCACCAGTGACGGTGTGGAGCTTATTTTCCATTGTAACAAGTCTCCCCTGCTCAATCACAAGGGTGAAACTATCGGTGTGTTGACAACAGCGGTTGACATCACAGCCCGTAAATTTGCGGAAGAGCATCGCACCCATCTGGCCTTGCATGATATGCTAACCGGGCTTCCCAATCGCGCCTTGCTTGCAGAAAAAGTTCGCAAGGCAATCGACACCTGCCAAAAGTCAGGAAAAGAGGCCGCGCTTCTTTTGCTTGATCTCGACCGGTTCAAGGTGATTAACGACACAAGAGGCCATCATAGCGGCGACACTCTTTTACGGGAAGTTGCAGAGAGACTGTTGGATATTATCGGCCCCGATGATTTTGCTGCACGGATTGGTGGGGACGAATTTGCGATAATTCTCGGCGAGGTTGATGGTGCTGATACAATCAATTCGCGTTGCACCAAAATTCTGAAAGCGATCAACGAGCCTTATTCGATCAGCGGCATTGAACAGGTAATCGGCGCCAGCATCGGTGTCAGCTTAATCCCTTCAGACGGCAATGAATATGAAGAGCTGCTAAGGCTGGCTGATCTGGCCATGTATGATGCAAAAGCCAATGGCCGCAATTGCCATCGCTTCTTCTCTGAGGGAATGAACCAGATTGCACAGGCCGACGCTGCGCTAGAGATAGAATTGCGTGATGCGCTGAGTCAAAATCAGTTCGTCCTAGAATATCAGCCGATAGTGGATGCAAAAACATTAAATTATGTCGGGCTGGAAGCCTTGATCCGCTGGGATCATCCCACCCGCGGACGTCTACTGCCGGTTCAGTTCATTCGCGTAGCCGATGATACCGGGATTATGGATACTCTGGGCAAATGGGTTATCGCAGAGGTTTGCAGCCAGATTCGGCGATCAGCGGATGAGGGCGTCGAGCTTCCCCGCGTTGCCATAAACGTGTCTCCAAGACAGTTTCAGAACCAGAATGTTTGTGAAGACATTCTCAAAAATATCGAACTCAATAATATTGATCCGTCGAAAATTGTGGTGGAGATTACCGAAGAGCTCTTGCTCCATAATAATGATCACGTGAGCCAGACATTACATCGGCTGCGTAACGCCGGTGTCGGCATTTCTATTGATGATTTCGGAACCGGGTATTCGTCGCTGCAATATCTGCGTGACCTACCAGCAAACTGCCTCAAGATTGACCGCACTTTTATATCGCGGATTGAACATTCAGCCGCTGATCGGGCCATTATTGGGACGATCTCGCATCTTGCCCACGCGCTAGATATGCGGGTGATAGCCGAAGGTGTTGAGAATGACGCTCAACTTGATCTGCTGCAGGTATCGGGATGCGACGAAATCCAGGGCTTTAAAATTGCCCGGCCACAACGTGCGGAGGATTTGCCCAAGCTGTTTCAAATGCAACGCAAACATGTTTCTAGCTCGGCCGAAGGATAGTTTCCATGCTGTCCTTCACGCCAAGTACGCATAAAAACAAGCATAAAAAAGGTCATAAACACAAACGGTCCGGGCACCATCATCACCGGCACCACAATGATGTGATCACTCGTGGCCGTGATCGCGAGCGAGAGATGATTATCAATCGCCTCGTACTGATTATCATCGCCCTCACCATCACGTTCTTTCTTGATGCAGCGCCCCATCTTGTGTTCGGTTTCCAATTGCACCTCATGGGTAGTTTGGCGATCATGATCGCTTATCGATTCAACCCCCAGCCAAGCAATCCCAGGCGGCTCGCGGGACTGATCGTAGATTTTGGTGTTGCAACCTATTTGTTCGACATTGGCGGCGGCGCAGTGGCAGCGCTCTATCCTTTATATCTCTGGGTCATACTGGGATACGGTTTTCGTTTTGGGGTCAAATGGCTCGGCATTGCCGCTACTTTGGGGACAATCTCCTTTGGCTGGACCGTCTACAATGATCCCTTTTGGCATCAGAACATGTCGCTATCTTCAGGCCTTTTAATCGGATTGATTGTCGTGCCGGCCTATTGCTCGACGCTAATCATAAAAATTTCAAAAGCGACGAAAGAAGCCGAGGAAGCCAATAAAGCAAAGAGTCTTTTTCTCGCCAGCATCAGTCACGAGCTGCGGACCCCCCTCAATGCGATCATCGGCTATGGTACGCATCTGCTTGATATGAAGTTGCCAGAGGCACAGCAACAGATGGTAGGAACGAGCGTTTCTGCCGGTCAGCATCTGCTCCATTTAATCAACCAGCTTTTAAGTTTTGCCCAATCGGATACGCAGGAAGAATTGCCTGTACCGAAGGAGTTTAGTGTTGTGGATGTCTTGACTGACGTCAGAGACATCATGCAACTGGCGGCAACCGAGAAAGGTTTGCAAATCCACCTGCAAGCTGAAGCCATGAGTGATCAGTTGATAGCGGGTCAGTTGGATTATATTCGAAACATTCTGATCAACCTTACCAGTAATGCGGTGAAGTTCACGGAAACCGGAGCAATTGTTCTTAAATGCGGCATAGATGACAGTGAAGAAGTGCCGCAACTATGGTGTTCCGTTACCGACACCGGTCCAGGTATCGCGGCCGAAGCTCATGAGAAAATCTTTGGCGTTTTTCAACAAGCGGACGACAGTATCCTCGATACTTTCGGTGGCACAGGATTGGGACTTGCCATCTGCCAACAGTTGGCGAGGCAGATGGGAGGCGACATTGGCTTGGAAAGTGCGATTGGAGAAGGCAGCACCTTTACCTTAAACTGTCCCATTGATCTCGTCGCCAGCATCGAAGAAGCACCTGCCGAAGATAGTTTTAAGATACTGTCATTAGGCTTTGGATTGAACGGACCAGATATCTCTAAAAAAGAAAGCAACAACGCTCGGGTCAATCATATCCAATGTGCTAAAGATGACCGGTTGGAAACGATCCTCAAAAACCATCCCCTCTCTTCCTATGATTTGGCGCTGCTTGATGAAGAAATAGCTGAGCAGCACAAGGATGATGAGATATTCTGGAATCACTTCCGTGAGGCCAATCTTCCTCCAGTTCTTCTATCCAGAAACAGCAGCAAAAGTCTGGACGAAATCAAACTGCGTGCGGCCTTTGCGTCAGTCCTACCAGCGTCTCCCGATTTCGACACGGTGCGTAGTGTCATTCAAATTGGATGTTCTTTCAATCGCGTTGGCAAGAAGACTGATATTGATCCCAACCAGATAATTCGGACATCGGTCAGCTTGAACGTCCTGGTTGCGGACGATAACCGCACGAACCAGATGGTATTGCAAACGATATTGGTCAATGCAGGTCACCAGGTGGTTGTGGTTTCCGATGGCGAGCAAGCATTGGATGAGCTCGAGCAACAGGCATTCGATATCGTGTTTCTCGACGTGAACATGCCCAATATGGGAGGCGTAGAGTGCTGTAAGCTATGGCGGCAAATTGAAGGTCCCCGAAATCATGTTCCGATCATTGGCTTGACCGCAGACTCAACGGTTGAAACCGAGAAGAGATGCCTCGACGCCGGAATGGATTTACGCTTGACCAAACCTATAGAGGCCGGCCTTCTGTTGGACACAGTCGCTGAACAAACCGGTAATTTTTTGACTGCAGACGAGGTGCAAACCAACGGTGACGCAGATCCGTTTAACGTCGTTCGCTCGATAAACGCGAAATCAGAGGATGAACTGGAACCACCGATTGACAACGAGCAAATGGCTTATCTCAGATCAATAGGCGACGACACCTTCGTGCAGTCTATTATTGATGCCTATCTCGATGACACGTTAGAAGTTATGGCTGCGTTTGAAGAGTCAATAAAGAACCATGATGTTGCTGACTTCCGTTTTCAGGCACATGCTTTCAAGAGCGGCGCCAATAATGTTGGAGCCTGCAGACTAGCGCAGATGTGCGGCAAGCTCGAAGTTGTCACAGAAGATGACTTCAACGAGAATGGCTTCGAATATCTTGCTCAAATTGAAAAAGAATTGTCACGCATTACCGCATTCCTGAATGGTCAGAAAAAGCACACAGGTGGTGAATCCAACGAAGACGTCAGTGCAGCGGGATAACCTATATCTGAACGCTGCGAAGGGAGCGTTCGATTCTGCGTTCCTGAGCCATAGCTAGACGTTCCATTTTGCGCACGTCGGCTTCTTCCAGATGCAACGCCGTTTCTGCCCACATATCAGTAATCTCGAGCAGCTCATCAATGGTTACGGGATTGGCAAGGCGCCGCGCCTTGTAGACTGCGCGTTCGGCATGAAAGCGCTTACGATTCTGTTTGGTATATTCAACAATCGCAGCTTCACCCTTGCCATCTTCAGCGAGTATATCGACTACGCCCATGTCATAGAGTTCTTCGGCCGAGAACAACTTTCCTTCGAGAATAAACTGCTCTGTCTCACGCCGGCTCAATCGTTGCCGGAGATAGCTATAGGCACCCATCCCTGGGAAAAGATTGAACAAAATTTCAGGTAAACCCAATCGTGCACTTTTCTCGGCAACCAAAATGTCAAAGGCCAAGGCATGCTCAAATCCACCACCTAAAGCATCACCCTGCACCAATGCCATGGTGATGATTGGAGCTCCAAAGCCGGTGCTATTGGCATATTGCATGTGAACACATGTGCGTGCGTATTTTTTTAGAGCGCCTAGATCACGCCGTCTTATACAATCCGCAAAATGCTTCAGATCACCACCCAGATTATATATTCCAGGCGTATGTGAACCGCATACAAAATATCTTAGGGGATCAACTGCGTGGCTTGCGTCCATGGCGTAATTTGTATGCACCCAATCCTGAACCAGCTGGATTTCATCGCCTAACTCATAAGTATAACTGGGCCGGGATTTCTGGTTCATATAACACCAGAAAATTTCATCGGATTTGTCGAACCGCAGGTCTATCTCGTTGAATTTTTGAGTAAGAATATCCTGACCAAAACCATGCTGCGATGTGATCAATGCATCGGTCCCATCAATGACCAGATCGGCATCAATATCATTCACGGCTTGGCTTCTTAAATCCATATATACTCTCCACATAATCGGGGTTACGTCGAAACTCTGGCGTAACAATTTCCGAAGTGCTTGGGACATATTTTTATGGCACGCCCCAAAAAGAAGCAAGTAAAAGTCCAAAAGTTAACTATTGGCCTTAATCACCCTTTCAGATTCCCAATCTTTTGCGGCACTTAATGGTAAATAACTGATTGTAAAATCTGGTAAAACTGGAAATAAATCGAACAAATAGTGTCTCTAAATTTGCCCCTTTCAAATCTGGTTCTGTTGTTAAAAAAACAATTCTTATCGCTACTGGTTACCCTGCCTCTGCTTCAGATCCGGCAGATGCGCTGATCAAACCCCGATAAGCGCGTATTGCTGTTCTGGTGCCTTTGGTTACCTCGAAAACATCCTCGGCTATGGGCATGGCTACATTATATTTTTTGGCTAAAGCCATCACCGTTGGCGCACTCTTCACACCCTCAGCAACCATGAGCATTTCTTCTATGATTTCATCAATATTACGCCCCTTGCCCAGCTCGACACCGACATGACGGTTCCGGCTAAGCGGACTTGTGCATGTAGCGATCATATCACCCATCCCGGTTAGACCCGCAAAAGTTTCGGGCCGCCCGCCCATTGCGACGCCAAGCCGCGTAATCTCTGCAAGCCCACGCGTGATCAGAGCAGAACGGGTATTGTCTCCAGCTCCCAATCCATCACCCATTCCAACAGCTATGGCGATAATATTCTTGAGGACCCCGCCCAACTCACAACCCAGCAGGTCGGTATTGGTATACACTCGGAAGAGTCCCGAATGGAACAACTGCTGAAGCTGCTTGACAATGATCTCATCTTCCATGGAGATCACACTCGCCGCCGCCTGGCCGGCCATGATCTCTCGCGCCAGATTGGGACCTGTCAACACGCCCACCGGATGACCCGGAAGAACATCCTCAATGACCTCTGTCATGCGTTTTCCAGTGGATAGCTCAAGGCCTTTTGTCAGGCTTATCACCGGCACCCAGGGGCGCAAATATGGCTTGGCTTCCTCAAGAACCTTTCGAAAATTATTTGATGGAATACCCATGACCAGGACATCGGCATCTGCGACAGCGTCACCAATTGCATCGGTCGCTTTTAGCGCTGCTGGCAATTCTGTGTCGGGAAGATATTTGCTGTTGCGATGGTTCTGGTTAATATCCTGAACAGTTTCCGCGTCTCGAGCCCATATCTTAATGGGAGCATTGCGCGATACCAGTGAGGCCACTGTTGTCCCCCACGAACCGCCGCCCAGTAGCCCAACTCGCAATTTCACAGCCTCATCCCCCATTTTTCCTCGCGACTCCCCTATTTGGGAAATTCTATCTGACTAAACTGGCGGGAAAATTAGTGTTTGGCAAGAAATGCAAGATGTCGAGCAGCTGTTTCTTTAGGCTTCTCAATCATTGGAACATGCCCTGTTTCTTCGAAAATGATAGATTCACTGTTCCTGATCCCCTCCTCCAGGACCGAAACACAGCTAACATCAATCAGACGATCATGGCGTCCCCAGATGATGAGAGTTGGCGCCGCAATTTCTCCAAGACGGTCATTAAGCGGGTGATTTATACCGGCGCCGGCGATCTGCCAAAATATCTTATCGAGCAAGTCTCTATGTGCTTCTGCTTCTGCAAAGAAAATCTTCTTGAAATTTTTGGGCATGGGCACCGGTTTATACGATATAAACGCCATAAGCCGATCAACATCGGCCAGGTCGGCCAGTGCGAGCGAGTTTTCACCTTTTTCAGCTGCAATAGCCAATTCACTTTTGTCGGCGCCCATCACGCCGGCATTGTTGAATAGAGTTAAGGATGAAACCTTATCCGGATATTCCATCGCAAACTGCAGCGCTATAAAACCGCCCATGCTGTTACCACCAATATGGCATTGCGGGATATTCATGGCGTCGAGAAAAGCGCTCAAACGATGGACTTGAGACGCAATATCATAGTCACGATCAAGAGATCTGTCATTTTCACCAAAGCCAGGCAAATCCGGTGCGATTAGCCGGTGATATTTGGTAATATGCGGTGCGTAGATCGACCAGTTATCCTTGTCCCCACCAAAACCATGCAGCAAGACCATTGGCACGCCGTCGTGGCGGCCTCCTTCCAGATAAGGCCAGATATTATCTCCAACTTTGATCGACTTTTGCCGCATCCCCCCTCGAAAACGCAGTAGTGCCGTCATTAGGTCATAAAGAGCCTTCGGTAGAATGAAATATCCGGCGAGAAGCGCCAGAATAAAGGCTCCGAGAATATATAATATGATCATCATTGCGAATTTCCCCCGTTCGCATGGTTCTGAATTAGCGCGCCAATATGGATTCTATCCAGTTTGTCATGTCAGAAAGCACTGCATCTTTCTCAGGTTCGTTAAAAATCTCATGAAACAACTCAGGATAGATTTTCAGCAATTTTGCTTCGGAGCCTATATTTTCATGCAGGAATACCGAACCTTCTGGAGCAGTCAGCCTGTCTTTTTCGCCATGTAACAAGAGCATGGGCAATGTGATTTTTGTCGCCTGACTTTGAATTGTTTCCATATTTGTCATCATCTCAGCGGCCAACCGCGCGCTGATCTTCGTGCCAGAAACCAATGGGTCAGCAAGATAGTCTGCAACAACCGCCGGATCACGGCTCACACCATTCGCATCAAGTCCCAACACCCCCATTTTCGGTGCAATATTGGACAGAAATTTGCTCAATCCCTTCATGAATGATGATGGTTCTTCAGTCGCTTTTATCGCTGGTCCAGACAGGACCGCCGCGATAAATTGGTCTTGGTTTTTCAGCAAATATGTGGCGCCGATCAGCCCCCCTAAACTATGACCGACCAGGACTATCGGTAACGACTTTTGTTCAGCCGGTAGTTCTGTAATCAGCGCATCTAGGCCGTCATGATAGACCGAAAAATTGGGAACAAAGCCATTAACTCCATCCGATTTTCCGTGCCCCCAATGATCAAGGCTATGCACCGCAAAGCCATTTTTGGTGCAGTGTTCGGCGAAATGGGCGTAGCGCCCGCTATGTTCATCATAGCCGTGGACAAGAACAATAACTGCCTTCGGGGTCTGCTCGGGAGTCCAGCTTTGACAATAGAGCTTTGCTCCTGCCGCTTCAGACGATGCGGGTAATGTTAGTGCGCCTTCCTGGTGCTTCAAGCGATTTTCCTTTTCATCGCAATCATATGATCATGCGCCAGTTCGGTTTCATACTCGAACAATATGCGGTCCAGTGTTTGACTAATTTTGGTTTGCGTACGGACCATTTCGATCTTCGGCCACGTCGTACGCTCTCCCAACTGAATAAGCTCGCCAATTTCCTCCACCGACAAATCGCTGAGTATTTTCGCAGGGCTCCAGAACATTGTCGGCCGAATGATGTTGATGTCACCGGTATAGTCCTGGTTGATTACAGAAAGTGTCATATTGGCCATACTGTTCAGCCGCGGGAAATAGGACAACGGCTTCTGCATGATCTCGACATTGGCGTTGAGCCATGCCTTCATCGTTGAGGTCGTCGCGTTTCTAATCGCGGAAATCGGTGTTCTTTGCTGTTTAACGTCGGTTGCAAAGGGTGTGATCAGCGGATTGGCCTGGCTAACAATGTGATGATTGACACCATATAGCCGGCCCAGTCGTTTGGCCGGCAGGTCATGGGTGACCGAACCATCCACCCATTTCCTGTTGGGCAGATAAGGTTTGCGTTCACCGGTATGATCTTTGGCTGCCAGTGTTACCGGCGGATATACACCCGGCACGGCACAGGATGCCATCACTGCTTCGCGAATATAGACATTGGGTGATGCAATCGCGTTCAAAAGACGTGATGTCTGATGCTTTTCCGCCGGTGCGATTGAAACATTCAGATGCCTGCCCGTTAGCTCATACGCTTCCTGGAAAGTGAGATCCGGAATCATTGTCGAAATTCGCTCTCGGATTTCGTCGACCTTAAGACGCCTTGTGGTTCCGAAGAGACCGATACCATTCTTCCCGGCCTCATCATCCCGGCCATCTGTGACCAGATTTTCAGGATCAAAAAAGGGAGGGATTTCATCGTCCATATGAGTACTGATCAATGCACCAACCACGGATCCACCGCTCGACCCAGACATGATATGTGGCAACAGACCTTCTGACCATAATGCCTTGACCACACCCATATGAAAATAGAGGAAGGCACCTGAGCCGCTCATTAGGAAAGCCGAACGACCGTAACAATGCTGCGCCCGGCGAAAGAAATCGAGCTTCTCTTCAAAAGGAATGTCATCAACTTTGTCGCTGGCCAGATATTCCAATGAGTTTACGATGGCGTCGACATAGTCTTGAATAAGCTGCTTGGTACCAAATCTTGCTTTCTGGTGCAGGCGATCATTGCCCATGCCATCCATGTTACCATGTATGCCCTCATTGAGCGCATAGAGCAGTCCGGCATTATCCTGGGCTTTCCAGAGCTTTGACAAGCGTTTCAACCGTCGACGTATGGAAACATTGTCGAAATGCTTACTTTCGTCAGATGCCTTCCATTTGTCGACACCGGTTGAACGATCATGTGCGGCAGCTGCGTCGGACCAGTCGGAATAATTTTCCGCCTGGCTCATCGCCTTTTCCATCTTCAAAGTGGTATTCAAAATCATATTTTACTCGCTTACTGAGAGACGGAATACACGCATCTTTGCAGAAAGACACCCGTTAACGGCAATATCTCGGTAGTTATCCACTGCTTATTTTGCCTTGTCCGGCTGCGCCCTTCTTGGCGTCTTGGACACCCGTCGGTACATTACGGATGCATCTTTGGGTTGTGCGGCCTTTTTGGCTGGTGGTACATTTGCCCTTGCTTTGCGCTTAGCGGCTGTTGGTTTTGCGTCTCTTAATTGAACAAAAGCGGCTTGAATGCACTCCCGGAAAAACTCGATATCCGGCATTATTCGTCTGTCGGTGGTAATCGCAAAAGACATGGTCCCATTATAGCTCGGAGTTGCAATAAACAGGCCCATTCCGTTGCCTAGCGGGGCCATTCCATATTGATGCGTAAGTTCTGCACCATTCATATACATAGACATTTGCGGTCCCGGCACGTTGGAAATGAATACATTACTCATCTTCGGCGCAAAACGCTCACTGGTCAGGATTTTAGCCACCCCGGCCATCGTTGCACCGGGAATATGCTGGGTGAGGTCAGTCATAATCCGGGCACTAAGACCTGACTTCGCCGCCTTCGTCTCACGCGTGGTGTTGCGGACTGCTTCCAATCGTTCCAAAGGGTTGGCAATATTGGTCCAGAGCTTAACCGTCATGGCCGTAATCTTGTTGCCTGGTGTATTTTCCTGACCCGTCCGTTTGCGGGCATTAACAGGTGCCACGGCAACCAGTGTCTCTTTTGGCAACTCCTTGTGTTTCATAAGATACTTACGCAACGCGCCGCTGCAAATCGTCAACACGACGTCATTGATCGTCGCGCCTTCCACTTTGGTCCGCATGGCTTTCAGGTCGTTGAGGTCAAAACTGATGGCCTCAAACATTTTATGCGGCGAAACGGCGCCATTAAATCGGGTTTCCGGGACTGTGAGACTGCCGCCCTCGCCATCTCCGGCAATATTCTTCTGCGTCGCATCCCACAGCGTTGGAGTCAGTTTTATTATCGCATTGGCGAGTTTAACGGGCGAGGAAAGGTTGCTCGAAACAGCTCTATTCATGACGTCCGACGATGAAGGTACATCGCCATAATCCCAGTCTGACGTCGGCACCTCAATCGCTGGCGTGCCTTTGTTGTCCATGTCACTGAGCGCAGTGAAAAAATAGGCTGCAGAAGCGCCGTCTATCGCAGAATGATGAACCCGCGTCAAAATGGCATAGCTGCCTTTTCCGTAGCCTTTAACCCGGTCCAACCCCTCAACGACATACATATCCCAAAGCGGTCGATTCATATCCATCGGCTTGCTGAAGTGACGGGCAACATGGATACAAAATTGGCGCCAATCCCCGGGTTCGGGAAGTCTACCATGCGAGATATGGGCTTCGATATCAAAATGTTGATCCTCCACCCAATAAGGATGATCGATATCAAACGGCAGGCGATAGAGCTTTCGCTTGAAAACCGGTGATATATGCAGCCGGCTCCGGACATGTTCGATAATATCCTTAAAGCGTACTTTCTTGCCAGGCGCCGTCGAGGGATCATAGACATATACCGCCATGACATGAGTCAAGTTTTCTGCAGTCTGAATATAAAGGAACTGGGCGTCTTGGGCACTGAGTTGATGCAACATATGCGGTTCCTTTAAATCAGATTATCTAGTCGAAAATCTTGTCAGCGAGGCTCAAAACCTCAAGGCGGGATTTTTCCATTCGCCTTGACAAGGCTCGGAATTTGCGAAGCAAGGCCTTGCGCTTGGCCGTGGTTTCTTCGGTTGTTTCGCCAGTCAAATCCTGGCTCGCTGCCATTTTAAAACCATTTTCGAATAGAATTTTGCCGATCGAAGCCTCGCTGGTAATCCGCCGCAGCAAATAGGCTTGACGCCCCTCCTTCAAGGCTTCTTCGACACAATGTTTCTTGTCAATAACCTGGCCGGGCTCCAAGCGAGACAATATATCTAGCACCACCGTGTAGGATTCAACGAATGGTAGAAAAACTGCATGACCTATAAGGGGTTGAAACCGATTGGTCAGACTCTTTAGCAAGACGCCGCCCTGATCCAGTTTCATCTCCCAGTCAGGGCAAGCGCGCGTCAATTCAGCCTTCAGGTTTTCCCGGTATTCTTCCTTGGGAGGATAGAAAAATTCAAACTTGAACAAATCACGCAGCCTATCCGTTTCCGCCCAGAATACGTCTGCTGCGACTTTATCTTTATCTTCCCGGGCCTTGAGCAGCGACAGCTCGATAATCGCCTTGTCGAGAAAATGATGAATGATCGAATTCCGATAATAGCTCGCCAGCGGATGCTTTTCGGGCTGAATCGCATAAACAGTGCTCGAACCCTGATCATAGCGCACGAATAATCCGCTATTGACCAGTGTATCGACAACCTTCTGGATGCCTTCGAGGTTTTGTTTGGTCAAATCATCGCTAAACCTGATGTTGCGCTCTTCCGCCCATTCGACAAAAAAATTGATCACCGCTCGCAATTCTTCGGCAGTCATTGCACGCGGCGCGGTACCAAGCAGACTGAGGCACATTAGAGATGTCAGCGTTAACGGGGTTGCCCTGTTCGCTTCAACGGCTACCTCAAAGGCAATCTTGGATAGTCCTATGCGATCATCAGGTTCGGGGGCTTTTTTAACAACCACCGGTTTGCCAAAGTCGACATAGACTTTACCCATGGGCTCTCGCAGGCTCCGTAAATAGCCGACAAACCAGCTCAACGACTCTGCCTTTTTGACGCGCCCAGTTTGTTCGGTGGCATATTCCTCGACATCGCGGATCAGATCGAAACTGGTGACAACAGGAATGATATGGACATTTTCTATGTCATTCAGGTTGGCACTATCCATAACATATTTTAGCAAGCCATAACGCGGCGGCATGAGTTTACCGAGCCGAGAGCGCGTGCCTTCAAAGGCCCATGTCATCGGAAAGCGTTTTTCCAACAAATAGCTGACATAATGGCGCAGCACGAGTTTGTAGACCGGATTATTTTCGAAGCTGCGGCGGATAAATATTGTTCCTGCACGACGCAAGACAAAGCCCAAACCAAAGAAATCCAGATTAATCCCGCCAAAAACGTGGACCATCGGCAAATCATTTTGATAGGCGAGATCAGTTGGAGTTACCCCGTCAATATAGGTCTTGTGGGTGAAAAGAAGTAGCGTTGGGTGGTCGCGCATCGTTTTACGCAGCCGGGCCAGTTCATTTTTATTGAACACCACCTCATCTTCATAACCCTGCGACAGCATGAAGCGATCCAGTCGTGCCTTCATATCAATGAAGAAAGCGCTCGGCCTAGCAATCAGCTCTTTCATATATTTGCCGGCTTGTTCGTAAAGCGCAGCTTCTGGTTTGTTCAGATCTGTTGACAATTCAGCCATTGCAGCGCGAAATTTCGGACTGGTGCGCAATCCATCTGCAACAAAACGAGGCACTTTATAGCGACGGCCACGAAGACCACGTTCCTCAATGTCGAGGACAAGACTTGCTTGGCGAACCACAAATCCCGCAAATTCTTGTTTGTCATCGCCATGGATCTCGAGAGTATTTTGCTGCTCAAACCGCTGTTTCAGATCACCAATTGTCGCAGGTTTCCCAGTCAAGCAATGTGCCCGGCGCTTGTTGCGGAGCAAAATCATGCGTGCTCGAAAACTACCGGGCGTTCGAGGATCGCCAAAAAGGGCGTGCCGCTTCTTCAGGGCCCTGCTCTTTTCAAAATTGGGTATCCGCCAAGCTATACGCACTGGTATGACCAGAGTGTCGGGCTCGGCATCCAGTTTGCGGCTCAACTCTTTTAACCGCAAACGCGCGCGTTCATCAGATATTGGCAGACTGATCCAGTTTATTTCCCTCCCGGGACCGCCCTCGGCAAGTGAGGTATGCAACCAATCTAGCAGATAGCGACGTTCGACGCGGTTGCGCGCATCGATGACAAATAGTTTTGGCCCCTGCGATAGCAGAGGCATCGTTTTTGCTATTGCCGTTGATTCATCCATTCTGCTTCACTATTTTTTTGACACCGCTGTTTTCCTGGACGTCGTCTTAGGGACAACGGGTTTTTTTACCGAAGCTTTCTTTACCGCCGCTTTCCTCACCGCCGGTGATTTGCCCGCGGGCTTCTTGATGGCAGCCTTGGGCGACGCTGGTTTACGGGCCGTCCTTTTTTTGGTTGGACTTGAGCGGCTTGTTTTTGGCGCAGGAGTTGCTTTGCTGGCGGAAGCTTTTTTCCGCTGTACCGGTTTTCGAGCAGTCACATTCGCTTTTTTGGGGCGACCCTTTGCCGCCACCCTTTTGGCCTTGGGCTTGGCAGGCGTCGTCTTTTTCGCGGGCGCTTGTCGAGATGGAGATGACTGCCCTTTAGCGACTTCGGCGATTTCAACCTGCTCGTCTGATTGCCCCAACGCTTCCATAAACATGTTGCGGACCTCGGCAACATGCTCATCTAAAGTTGCTCTCTTCCATTTGCTGGTATCGACCGGCGGGAGGATATCGACCTTCACAGTAGCAGACCGCATCACAAATTCATTTTTCGGTGCCACGTCGCCGGCATTGTGGATCACAATCGGAACCATTGGCACACCCGCTTGCATGGCAAGGTGAAATGCGCCTTTCTTAAACGGGCCAATTTTTGGCGACAAAGTCCGTGTTCCTTCGGGCGCAATGCAGATTGATTTACCGTCAATCTTGATCGCATCAATAAGTGGTTCCATCGCTTTAATGGCATTTTTGCCGTCGGCGCGATCGACAAATACGGTTCCGGCCATCTCCATAACCTTGCCGATTATCGGAGTATCCTTCACTTCCTTCTTGGCAATTCCCCCGACATCTTTGCGCACGAGCTTAGCCATGATCATAACATCAGCTTTGCTCTGATGATTGAAAACAAAAATACAGGGGCGGTTCACCCAGAGATTCTCTTCTCCATGCACGTCCAGCTCGACGCCCGTCAGAGCGGTCGCAACATCACCGAACAGGCCGGTTGAAAAGTTTGTCGCCTCACGCTGCGATCCGGTCAGCGCCCAGATAGGCAGTCCTGCGACAAAAGACGTCACAAGAGAACCTGTTGCATATATGGTTCTGAGATATTCAACTGGCTTGCCCTGCCCCCGGCTGTCGAACTTTTGCAACGGCCAACCGCGCTCCATGGCTACTTCCCGGAGCTTGCCATTCGGATTCAGCGGGCGAGGTTTGCCGACCCGTTCCAGCAATTCGATATCGTCATAACTATCTGAGTAAAAGTAGCTTTTTTTGAGATCGAGCTCATATTCCTCTGCCAGCTTTTCAGCAGCAATAACCTTGCCCTCGCCAAAGCACAGCGGACGGATAATATTTCCCGTAAACTCGCCATTTTCGACTTCATACTGAGAACATAAAACATGTTCGATATTCAGGTCGCGGGCTGTTGGTTCTATCTGATAGATAGTCGCAGAAGAAACGATCGCTACCGTATGTCCCTTTGCCATATGAGCTTCGATTAACGCCCGTGATTCCGGGTAAACCTTGCGGGCAATATGTTTTTGGTAAAGCTCTTCACCAAACTCAAAATAGCTGTCTTCGGTAACGCCTTTCATAAATTTCGAAGCCGCCATCATAAGGCCCGAAAATCCCATGCTTCCCATGCTATATTGCGCCATCACATTCGCGGTTTCGACAAGCTCCTCAGCAGTCATTTCCCGGCGTTTGATTTTTTCCCACAACATAGCCGTCGCGGAATATCCCGAAATGATTGTGCCATCAAAATCGAACAGGGCTGCGATATGAGGTCCATTGGGTGCTTTGAGCACGTCCTGCAGATGAGAATCCTGGTCAGCCATATCGTCCCTCAAAATCATTCTGGCCCCATTGGCCGGAAGTCATCCTGCCAAAAAAATGCCGGTCTTTACAGCCTTTATTGGCATTGGATCATATTAAGCCACTAACAATTACCACATGTCCAGCTTTGAGGCGGTCATAGCCTTTAACGAACTGCGCCCGAATCTCGGAAAATATATACAAAACTGTGCAATTTCTGGCCGTTAGACAGACAAAAATGACGTCATCGTTTTTTAACTTGGTTGGAAATCTGCGCCGCGACTTGGTTACAATGTTGTTAATCCATCTTTTTTCGCGCTGGTTAACAAACGACCCCTATTTCATTCATTATAAGTTCGTGGGTGAACGGGGAAAAAATGAAACGACCATCTAATCTTCGCTCTAGCAAATTGGCTATAGCAACAATCATATTCGGTACGGCTGTGCCGACGCTTGCACAGACAACAGATTCTGTCGCCGACAGCGTCATGGCCGATACAACCGGTGCGCAAGAGTTTGTACAGGCTAGCAATGATGTACGCCCAATTGTCCCCATGGGTGGTAGCATTGATCCCTTCTCAGGCAGCATCGATCCATTTTCCGGTTCGCTTGATCCGTTCAGCGGTTCGATCGATCCCTTCGCAGGCAATATCAATCCGTTTGAAGGCAATATCGACCCGTTTGCTGGCAACCTGAACCCGTTTCACGGTGAAATTCGGGCACTTTGGGGCACCATAGATCCTTTTGGCGGCAATGTGGATCCATTCGCGGGTAATGTTGACCCCTTTGCCGGCAATGTGGACCCTTTTTATGGCAACCTTGATCCATTTGAAGGTCAGATTGATCCTCTTTCCGGCACTGTACTGCCAAGCTATATCGAGACAAACAGCTTCTGGCATAGCTTTGGTACAACCTGGAGAGAAACCAATTTACAGCTAAATGATATCGCTACAAACGGGAATACTGGTGCAAAACGAGATGTACTGGAAGCCCAAATTGATAGCTTAATCAACCAATCCAGGAATCTTTGGGGCAACGCTATCCAAGCGCGCACTGGACAATCATTCGAAACGAGCTTCCTCAATCCATTATTCGCAAAATTCGGTATCGGCGATAACCGGGTTTGGGGCTTCCGCTCTCTCAGCCAGGCGCAACGCGCCCAACTGGTTACCGAGTGGTTTGACGGCCTGATGCAATATAGCGGTCATGATCGCGTCGACCACTGGATGAGAACCATTAACTGGACTCCAGAACTGACCAAGATTCAGGGCAGCGGCGCCGATAGTGTTATCGGCATATTGGACTCGTCCATCGTCAATGATCCGGATCTCGAGGGTAATGTTTTCCATTCCGGGGGCTATCAAGCCCATGTTGGTGGGCATGGTACTGGCGTCGCCAGTTTGCTGATTGCCGATCATGATGGCTTTGGCGTCATGGGCATTGCACCCAACGCATCGGTTGCAACCTATAATCCGTTTGATGATACAGGCAGCGCTTCTTGGGGTGACATTCGCGATGGTATCGTCTCATTGAAGAGCGTTAATGCCAGCGTGATTAACATGTCTCTAGGTGTGTCGGGCTGGACGTTGCATCCTGAATGGAACAATGTTTTCAATGACTTAAATGTCAAAGCGGTAGCCAAAGATACGGTGTTCGTTATCGCTGCCGGAAACGACGGTATGACACAAACGCAAAACGTTGAATTTCAACGTAACTCTGACTTTGGTTTGATTGTTGTCGGAGCCGTTGATCCATTGGGTGGTATTTCCAGTTTGTCTAATAAGCCCGGTTCCGTTTGTTTAACGGATCAGGGCAAATGTGTTGGTGACAATCACCTTAGAGACATCTTCATCGTAGCACCAGGCGAACTGATCCTCATGTCTGACGGCAATGGGGGGGTCACTCGCCGATCAGGGACATCTTTTGCCGCACCGTTGGTATCAGGCGCGATCACGTTGCTCCATGACCGGTGGCCTTGGCTTACCCAGCATCCAGAGGAAACCGTGCGCATTATTCTCGACTCCGCACAGGATTTGGGTGCGCCAGGTGTTGATGATGTTTATGGTGTAGGACTTTTGGATGTTGAAGCATCCCAATCACCACTCAACTTTGATAACCTGAGTTTTTATGAACATCGTGGCGGCCAGAGAGTTCAGCGAAGGGCTGTTGATTTACAACAAAATGGAGTCGGCGCAACATGGAATGCTGAAGGTGTTTTCCTGACAATGTTCGAGAAAATCGGTGATACTCACCGTGATTTCGTAGTGCCGTTTTCCAGCCAGCTTATTGGCCAGAAATCAAACGTCACAGGTTCAAATGAATATTTCCAATCCTACATCAGCCAGCGGTTCGTCGATTGGTCCACCAACATTGCAGCAACCAATGCAACCGGCGGATTTACAGACATCGCAAGCTATGCAAGCCCGAAACGCGAAGGTTGGAACTTTGCAGTCTCGGCTGCCAATCCGACTGCTTACTTGCGTAATGGCCGTCAGGGCGAAGTCCCGCACAGCGCTGTAAAGTTCGGTGATGCTGCCGGTAAATTCTCGTTCAATGCGGGCTATGGCCAAGGTGCCATTGCATTGCTTGGCCAGAATTCTTTCGGGCTTACGTCCGATTATGATACGGACACGGGCGGTTTGAACCCGGTATTGGGCCTCGCTTCGGGTGGCGGGTTTATGGACGCTGAGTTTGCGGTTTCCAAAAACACAAAAATCGCCTTTGGCCTGACCAGTCGCCGACTTGATCATTCGGAAAACCTCGCACTGACCGAGGCAGAACGTGGCCAATTGCGCGGCGCTAAAGACTATCAGGCCAGCGCATTCAACCTGCGTATGACCCACAAGCCGCTAAAAGCTGCGACTGTAAGTGTAAGCTTTGCAACGCTGAATGAAAAAGACGGCTTGCTCGGCGTACAATCTGCGCTGGACAACGATCTTCGTCATGGATCAACGAGTAGAACCATGACCGTCGGTGCGAGTTTTGATTTGCCGCACGGTATCAATATAGCGGCCTCTGCAACCGCGGCGCTCACCAAGTCAAATGGTGGTGCCGATCAAAACCTGCGGACCAGTGGGAATGTAAGAAGCTCAGCCTATGCGTTCTCGATCGGCAAACAGGGATTGATGCGCAAAGATGACCGTTTACGCTTATCTTTCACGCAGCCTCTGCATGTCGAAAACGGCACATTGGAATATAGCGCAGTTGAGGTAATTGATCGATCGACCGGCGAAATCGGGAATGTGACCCGTGATTTCCGTATCACGGATCAAAGCCGCCGCTTTACTGGCGAGTTCCTCTACGCCACTCCGATAAAAGGTGGCGGTGAACTCTCCTTCTTTGGACGCGCTCAATATGATGCAAATTCTGGGACCGGTGTTAACCAAATAATAGCAGGTGGCCTGCTAAGTGTACCATTCTAAAGACTTATTTGGGGGTTAATTGTGTAACCATATCTACCCCCAATAGTGTGTTTGAGTAATTGGGGTGGAACATATGCTGGGACGAAAAATAGTTGCCGCGCTTTTGTTAAGCGCCGCCTGGCATGTTCCTGCAGCTAATGCCCAAGCAGAAACAGCGTCTTCCGCCTTTGAGGCCCAGATTGCTGACACAAAATCGTCCATGATGTCGGATCCGAGCCAGGCCTTGAAGTCAGCTCGCAAGGCCGCACTAATCGCCGATACGATGTCTAAACCTGATACCGCGCTTGCCATCGCAACCAGCCAATGGTTGGAGGGCGAAGCGCTAACCCGCCTAAACAAGCCCAAACAGGCTAAACCGGTAATTGCGAGCGCCCTCAAAACTGTGAAGCAGGTTGCTCCAAACACAAAATTGCATGCCGACCTTCTCAAATCCAGTGCCGCTATCGCTATTCAGACTGGTGGAGTCGAACAGGCCCTGTCGACGCTCTATTCGGCCTATCGCATATATGAAAAACTGGATCAGAAGCGCAGCCAGGCTATCATCTTGCACAATATTGGCTCTATCTACTATGAAGCCCGCGATTATCCGCGTGTTCTGGACTATTACGATCAAGCCAAATCAGTCTATGCAGATGATCCTGCGCTCAATCTTTCCTCCCATAATAATCGCGGCAATGCGCTGCGTGATATGGGCAAGTTTTCTGAAGCCGAGCAAGAATATGCGCAGGCGCTAACCGTTGCAAAAGAGATGGATAGCCCGCTTTTGCAGACTCGAATTTTGACCAACCTGGCCTTTGCTCAATATGCGCAAGGGGAATTGGAAAAAGCTGAAAAAACTGCGGTCTCAGGCTTGACCATCTCTCAAGCCGGGGCAACTGACTGGGAACCGTTTCTATGGGGCACCAGAGCACAAATCGCCTTGGCTGAGAATAGACTACAACAAGCTGAAAATTTCGTCCGCAAGGCATTTAAGGGTGTCGATCCGGAAAGTTCGACCATGGCCTATCGCGATTACCATGAAACTGCATATATGGTTTTCAACGCAATTGGTCGGCATAAAGAAGCGCTGCAACATCTGGGTGCCTTTAAACGTCTGGACGATAACGGGCGCGAATTGGCGGCATCGACCAATTCTGCTTTGCTTGCGGCGCAATTTGATGATGCCAATCGTGAACTGCAGATATCCAAACTGGAGGCGAAACAGGCACAACGTGATCTGATGTTGACCAAGTCACAAACCATATTGCGCTATACCAGCTTACTGCTCGTCGTTGCCTTTGCGGTTATTGGCGCGCTCTTTTTTGCGGTCGTCTCAGTCCGGCGTAGACGAAAAGCTGTCAGCGCAGCCAACGCGCAACTTTCCCATGCCGCCAAGCATGACCTTTTGACCGGCCTCGCCAATCGCGGTTATTTTAGAACCCTTCTGGCTGATGCATTGGTGGAAAATCAAGCTAACGGAACGCGCAGTGCGGTGATGCTAATCGATCTGGATCGCTTCAAGGCTGTAAATGATACACTTGGCCACAATATCGGCGATCAATTGCTGTGCCATGTCGCCACCAATTTAGAGGAGGCCGCGGGCAACAAAGCCAGTGCGGTACGTTTGGGCGGGGACGAATTTGCCTTAGTTATCCCCGATATTGAGAGTGATATCGAGCTTGAGAAACTCGGTGAAGAAGTGATCGGAAGACTCAGCGGCGTTCACTCGATTGACGGAACCTCCGTAAATATCGGTGCGACGATCGGCATAGCGGTTGGACCCAGCGACAGTAACAATGTTCAGACATTGACACGATGCGCTGATTTGGCCCTCTATCACGGTAAAGAGTCCGGTCGCGGTCAGTGCGTTCGTTACAAACAGTTTATGCAAATCGAAGCCGATGAAAGGCACATTCTCGAAAATGATTTGCGTGATGCGCTGGAACAAGGCGACTTATCGATTGCCTATCAATCAATTGTGGACGCCAGCAGTGAAGAAATCATCGGATATGAATCTTTGCTGCGTTGGGATCATCCCACGCGTGGACAGATTTCTCCTGCCATTTTCATACCAATTGCTGAAGAAGCCCGTCTAATTGGAACTATTGGTTCATGGGTGTTGCGCACCGCATGCGCACAAGCGAAGAAATGGCCCGAGCACGTAAGATTATCAGTTAATGTATCAGCATTGCAGGTCGAAGGCGGCGGTCTGGCAAACAATATTGTCGGCGCCCTTGCGGCCAGCGGCCTTAGTCCGGAAAGGCTTGAGCTGGAAGTCACAGAGAGTGTCTTTCTGGACAATCATGAGAAAACTGACGCCACGCTAGAAAGCTTGCGTTCGCTTGGAATAAATCTTGTTCTGGACGATTTTGGCACCGGCTATTCTTCGCTCGGCTATCTTCGCCGCGCCAGCTTCTCGACGATCAAGATTGATCGCAGCTTTGTAAAATCCGCCACACGCGGTTCGAGCGAAAGCATGGCCATTATCCGTGCGATTGTATCGATGGCTGAAGAACTGGGCATGCAAACAACCGCAGAAGGCATTGAGACAGAAAAAGAAATGGCAGTCATGCGCGACCTTGGTTGCACGCAGTTGCAAGGCTATCTGTTTTCCAGACCAACCAAATCAATCTTGGAAAAACCTGATATCGATGCGCAAAAGCCCCAAATAGTTGAGGTTTCACCAACCGAGTTGCAGCGCAAAGCAGGCTGAGGTTTACAATAGAACAGGGTTGCTGGCGGAGAGACAGGGATTCGAACCCTGGGTACGATCGCTCGCACAACGGTTTTCGAGACCGCCCCATTCGACCACTCTGGCACCTCTCCGCACATCGGCAAATAGCCTCGGAAACCATGGTCATTAAGACCATAAGCGTCGGACGTGCGGCGCGCTTAGACTATGATGATTAGTTTGCCAAGCGGGAAACAACCCTGAACCGGGTAAAACAGCGCGCGCTTGCATCTTCCGGCCAACTAACTAGATTGTAGCCATGGCACAAACCAAACATCTTGCTTCTACCAATCCCCTTCCAAAGGGCACACCGCCCGTCCTGAATGCCAATTTCACAATCGGTGATGTGGTAAGGCATAGGCTATTCGATTTTCGTGGGGTCATCTATGATATTGATCCGGTTTTTGCGAATAGCGAGGAATGGTACGATGCAATCCCAAAGGATCTGCAACCGGCCAAAGACCAACCTTTCTACCATCTTCTCGCTGAAAATGCCGATAGCAGCTACGTCGCATATGTCAGTCAGCAAAACTTACTCGAGGATGACAGTGGCGAGCCCGTTATGCACCCGGAAGTGGGGCGGATGTTCAAAACCGTTGACGGCGGTAAATATAAACTACACCGCATTCACCGGCACTAGACCGGTTCATCAGACTAGGATTTAACCTTCCAGCCTTTTTTGAGCAAAATGTAGCAAATGGCGGTCAACGCTATATTGATGCACAGCAGAATGATCGAACCCAACATAACCGGTGAATCCGACTCTCCTAAAAATCCGTATCGAAAACCCGAAATCGCGTAGAAAAACGGATTGAAATGGCTCACAGCCTGGAATGTTGGCGCCAGGCGATCAATCGAATAGAAAGTCCCCGACAATAAGGCTGCAGGCGCGACAACAAAATTGGTAACCGCTGCTGCATGATCAAATTTCTCTGCCCAGATTGAGGTCATGACACCCAGAAGTGCCAACATCGCGGACCCCATGAATCCAAACCACAGAACGGCCCACCAATGTTCTACGCTCACATTTACCCCGGGCCATAAGGCCATCGCGAGCCAGACTGCAAAACCGACCAGAGCGGCACGGGTTATCGCCGCTCCAACCAAACCGGCCAGCAATTCGCCGACAGACAATGGTGGCATGAGATAGTCTACGATTGTTCCCTGAATTTTGCCAACCAGAAGCGAGAAACTGCTATTTGCAAACGCATTCTGGATCATCCCCATGCAGATTAGTCCAGGGGCGATGAAATCAGCAAATGGGACACTTAAAACAGTGCGATCTCCTCTGCCCAACGCGACCGTAAAAATGATCAGGAATAACAAGGTGGTAATCGAAGGTGCCCAAACCGTTTGAAGCTGAACTTTGAAAAAACGACGCACTTCTTTCCAGTAGAGCGCCAGAAAGCCGCCCCAATTCACACCGCGAATAACCGCTACTCCTGGTTCCGCGTAGGTCTGTGCAATGAACTCAGGTTGATCAGATTCGTTATTTTTGGGCTGGTCTAACATAGGCTTTTCGCCTATCGGCTCCAGACAGCAATCACAACCCCATATTATTTCGGCCTTCATTCCGTATGATTGAAAATACGGCCACACGGCTTATATTGATATGGAATTGAGAATGAACAGGATTTTGCATGGCTTGGACCGACGAACGTATCGATCATCTGAAACAGATGTGGGAAAAAGGCCTGACGGCTAGTCAAATCGCAGAAGAGCTTGGCGGCGTTAGCCGAAATGCAGTTATCGGCAAGGCACATCGTCTTGGTCTGAAATCGCGCCCGTCTCCGGTAAAGGCAAAGGCCAAGACTGCGAAAGGCGATAAACCGGCTGCCAAGCCCAAAAAGGCAACAGCCAAAGCTACAAAGAAACCGAAACAAAAAGAGGAACATGTCGCGCGCCGCGCGATGCCCCCACCGACACCAGCTGCGCGTACCCATGCTGCACAGCAGTCTAAAATGCCTAAGCCCGATGGACCGAAAATTGTTTCTGTCGGACCAGGTGGCTTTTTGCGTCAGGGCCCCGGTGATCAGCAAGCTCCGATTCCACCAGCACCGCCACGGCGACTGGTGCCTGCCAAACCCAGCGAAGAGATGGCAGACAAGACCAGCCTGCTGGATTTGAACGACAAGATTTGCCGCTGGCCGATGAATCATCCCGGTGAACCAGACTTTCATTTCTGCGGCGAAGAGGTCAACCCGGGCTTTCCATATTGTGTAGAACATTGTGGGCGGGCATTTCAGGCACAATTGCCACGCGGTGCGCGGCGTGCGCCGCCGCCCCTGCCCTTTGGCGGCCCGAGAGTTCGCTAAATCAGGCAATAAAACAATATTTTACAGACCATTTGGCAGGAGGCCCAATAAGCCTCTTGCCAGTCTGACTTTGACGCTCTTATAGGATCATTATGTCCGATGATCTTTTTGGCGCTGAACCGCCAACCGCTTCCAAGTCTGGTGAATATGATGCCTCTGCCATTGAAGTGCTGGAGGGCCTGGAACCAGTTCGCAAACGTCCTGGCATGTATATTGGCGGCATCGATGAACGCGCGCTCCACCATCTGGCTGCAGAAGTTATCGATAACAGCATGGACGAAGCTGTCGCGGGCCATGCCAGTCGTATCGAGATCACGCTCGACAGCCAAAATCGTTTGACCGTTACCGATAACGGACGTGGTATTCCGGTCGACCCCCATCCCAAGTTCCCGGACAAGTCGGCCTTAGAGGTCATCATGACCACGCTACATTCGGGCGGAAAATTTTCTGACAAAGCCTATGCAACATCAGGCGGACTACATGGTGTTGGTGTATCGGTTGTCAACGCACTTTCTTCTGACACGATCGTCGAAGTGGCGCGCAATAAAACCATTTATCGCCAGTCCTTCTCGCAAGGTAATGCTGTTTCAAAACTGGAGGAAGTTGGCAGCACACCCAATCGGCGTGGCACCAGTATTTCCTTTATTCCGGACACCGAAATTTTTGGAGAAGGCAATAAATTCAAACCGTCACGCCTCTTCAAAATGGCGCGATCCAAAGCCTATCTCTATGCAGGCGTCGAAATCCGCTGGAAATGCGATCCGGAACAGGCCAGCGAGGAAATTCCTGCTGAAGCCGTGTTTCAATTCCCTGGTGGGCTTTCCGACCATCTACGCGAGCAGTTGAGTGGCCGGGAATGTGTCACAACAGATTTTTTTGCTGGCAATCAGGAGTTTCCAGAAAGCGCTGGCCGTGTTGAATGGGCGATCACATGGCCGATTTGGACCGACGGAAGCTATAGCTGGTATTGCAATACCATCCCGACACCCAATGGTGGAACCCATGAAACCGGGCTCCGCAATGCATTGGTCAAAGGTATGCGGGCCTTTGGTGAACTGGTACAGGTGAAGAAAGCAGCGCAGCTTACCGCTGATGATATTATCTCCGGCGGCGAGATGATGCTTTCCGTGTTCATCCGCGAACCGCAGTTTCAGAGTCAGACCAAAGATCGACTCACTTCGCCCGAAGCCGCGAAATATGTGGAAAATGCCGTACGTGATCATTTCGATCATTTCCTGACGGACAATATGGATCGCGGCAAGGCCCTCCTCGGCTTTGTCATGGAGCGTATGGACGAGCGGCTGAAGCGCAAAGCCGAACGCGAAGTGAAACGCAAGACCGCCACCAGCGGCCGGAAAGTCCGTCTACCAGGCAAGCTTACCGATTGCTCCGGCAATGATCCCGCGGGCACAGAACTGTTCATTGTGGAAGGCGACAGTGCTGGTGGCTCCGCTAAGCAGGCTCGTAACCGGAAAACACAAGCCATTCTTCCCATACGCGGAAAAATACTCAATGTCGCCTCGGCCAATAGTGCCAAGATTTTTGCCAATTCAGAAATTGCTGACCTGACTTTGGCGCTGGGCTGCGGCACGCGTAAAGACTGTGATCCTGACAGTTTACGCTATGAGCGTGTAATCATCATGACTGATGCTGATGTTGATGGTGCGCATATCGCGACACTGCTCATGACCTATTTCTTCCAGGAAATGCCGGAACTGGTCCGACAGGGCCATCTCTTCCTCGCCCGCCCTCCGCTTTACCGCTTAACCGCCGGTGGCAAGAGCCTTTATGCGCAGGATGATGGAGCGCGTGCAGAAATCGAGAACGGGCCATTCAAAGGCAAGAAAGTTGAAGTCAGCCGATTTAAGGGGCTTGGCGAGATGAATCCGGGGCAGCTCAAAGAGACTACCATGGATCCAGATACCCGTTCTTTATACCGGGTAACCTTGCCCCAAGAATATGAGAACCGGGCTGTAGTGAAGGACCTTGTCGATCGCCTGATGGGAAAAAACCCGGAACACCGGTTTAACTTCATTCAACAAAATGCAGCCAGCCTTGATGAGGAAGCCATTGATGCCTGACCGGGTTATCCGGTTTTGGCTTTTCGCAGCGTTAATCGCTATATCCGCTCTAGGGGTTCCCTCTCTGGCAAAGGCGGAACAAATGGCGACTGTTTCCACCGAGTATGACCACCGCGCGTCGGAACTTCTCGACATACTCAAAGGCTCGCAACAAGAAGAGAGCTTCTTCGCAAGCTCTTTTCTTGATGCAATACCTCTGCCACAGGTCCGCGTTTTAATAGCGCAGCTTCAGACCCAATATGGCGAGCCCCTCAAGATCGCACGCATCATCCCGGCCACCGCACAAGATGGCACTGTTGAAATTGCTTATACCAAAGCCACGCTTGCAATGCGCATGGTGCTGGACAGTTCTGCGCCTTATCCCGTGATCGGGCTACAAGTCACCGGAGCCAATATGACCGATGACAGTATCGACAAGGTCAAACAGGAATTGGAAAAGTTACCTGGCACCGTTGGGCTTGAAATTGCCGAAATAGGAGCAGACCAAACAAGCATCATCACATCTCTGAACGCTGATCGGCAATTTGCCATCGGTTCTACATTCAAACTCTACGTTCTGGCCGCGCTCTCATCCAAGATAGCCAATAGTGATCGTGATTGGGACGATGTGGTTCCAATCTATAGAAAGTCCTTGCCGTCGGGAATTTTGCAGGACTGGCCAATTGGAACCCCAATGACTCTACAAGCTTTGGCGACGCTTATGATTTCGGTGAGCGATAACACCGCGACCGATATACTGATGACCGAACTCGGAAGTAAAATCCTTGACGAGATCGTCCATAAAAGCGGCCATGGCGCGCCCGACAAGATGCTTCCGATGTTGAGCACCATCGAGTTTTTCGACCTGAAAATGCCCAATAATGCTGATGTTCGCGCGCTCTACATTGATGCAAGTGACGATGTACAAAGGGATTTGCTGAGTAGATATAATATCGGGCTCGACGCGAAATCGATCGACATCGGTAATCTTGCCAATCAACCACAGCATATCGAGACGGTGGAATGGTTTGCTGCTCCTTCCGATCTTACCGGTCTGCTTCGGATCATCAACAATATCGAGGATCCGGTAGTAGAGAATATCCTCAAGATTAATCCCCTAATCCCACCAGGAGATGCGTTGCGCTGGAAATATATTGGCGGAAAAGGCGGATCCGAACCGGGCGTGATATCCTTTGCCTTTTTGACCCGGTCAAAATCCGGCAAGGCCTATGCGGTTTCAGGAAGCTGGAACAATAGCGTAGCGCCCGTCGACAATGATAAATTCACTCTGATGATGAATAGATTGTTGAATCTGATCGCGGCTAGATAGATTGAAGACTAAGGCCTTTCCAATCATCGCGTAACAGGCCGAAAATTAAACTGTCTCGAATTCCAATATGCGTCTCGCATTCCTGCCGCAAATGCGCCTCCTGTTGAAAGCCCAGAAGTTTTAGCAGCTTGATCGAAGCCAGATTGTCCGGATCAACATCCGCGTAGATACGGCGGAGACCAAGTTCTTCAAAGCCGTAATGGATCACCCGGCTCACTGCTTCCCGCGCTATTCCTTTTCCCCAAGCCGCTCGGTTGAGGATGTAACCAATCTCTCTAATATTCGGCCGATCTTCTGCACGTATAAGGACAACCCAACCCAGGGCTGCATCCTCACGAACTGTCGTTATAGCCCAAGTTTGCCAGCGTGTGCCTTCACAGTTTTGCGCCACATAATCCCGCGTTTCTGCGACAGATTTATGCGGTCCGCTGGACCACCAACGCAACAGATCTTCGTCTGCAAAGGTAGGATGAAGCGCGTCCGCATCATCGACCCGTAACGGGCGCAATCGCAGCCGTTCTGTCGACAATATGGGGAAGGTCATGCTGTTAGTGCGGCGACCAGCGCCTTGACCTTTTTTTGGCGCCACTGGGGCAGCGGCGCAACCAGCCAGTAACCACGGGAGGATTTGCTATCCTCGCCGATCACTTCAACACGGCCGGCGGCAAGATCCTGTTGAACCAACATTTTCGGTACCCAGGCATGACCGAATCCATTGGCAGCAGCTTCAATCGCCAAGCCGCCATCAGCAACCCGCATGAGCGTCTCTTCGCCTTCTGATATGGGGCAGCCCGGCCAGTCAATTTTTTGACCAGCCTGTCCGCCCGGGGCCGCCACTTTAACAAACGATGTATCACCAATGATCAAACCTTCATTCTCACCCGGGCCATCCGTCAGGCCAATAGCTACATCGAGATTCGCTTCAGTAAAATCAGCACCGCCTTCCGACGCCACCAGTGCAAAACTGACGTCCGGATTGTCCTGTGAAAATTTCGCCAACTGTTCGTTTAACCATTTGGCCGTCAAATCGCGCGGTGCTGCAATCGTCAATTTATGAGAGGATTGGCCCGCCTGCATAGCACGCACAGAATCTTCGAATTCCAGAAATCCAGAACGCAATGCATCGAGACCAGCAGCGGCTTCATCTGTCAGTTCTAATCCTTTTGGTGTGCGCCGAAACATCACCACGCCCAACATGTCTTCCAATGCCCTGATCTGTTGTCCTACAGCCGCAGGTGTTACGGCCAGTTCATCGGCTGCTCGCGTAAAGCTGAGATGCCGTGCTGCGGCATCGAGCACACGAAGCCCGTTAAGCGGCAAATGGGTACGCTTCATTGCTCTACAGTGGGTGCTGTAAGAGGAAAATGAGGAATGCGGACTTCGAAAGCGTTCGGTTCTTCACCGACGAACATGAAATGTCCTGCCATAGCTCCGCTCGGCGTATTCAGGGGGCAGCCCGAGACATAGTCATGCGCCTTGCCTGGCTGAATGATCGGTTGCTCACCGATAACCCCGTCTCCGTCCACCTTATGTAGGCCACCACGAGCATCGGAGATTCGCCAATGACGGGTTAGAAGTTGGACCGCACTATCGCGCTCATTTTCAATACGGATATGATAAGCCCAAAACCACCGCAAACCATCGATGTCAGATTGTTCCGGGAGAAATGTGACTGACACCCGAACGGTTACACCCTCGGTAGTTTCTGAAAATGGAAAGAACGCCTGCATCATCATATTACAATAGCGTCAAAGACCAACGGACGAAAGGGCTTGATCCAAATCTTCGATCAGATCCATTGGATCTTCCAGTCCAACATTAATCCGGAGCATGTCTTCGCTTATTCCGATTTCCAATCGTGCATCCTCACCCAAGCCGTGATGGGTCGTCGATGCCGGGTGACACATTAAGGAGCGACTGTCTCCGATATTGTTTGAAATATCGATTAAATTCAAAGCGTTAAGAATATTGTGAGCTTGCTTACGACCGCCCCCTACATAGAGTGAGAAAATCGGTCCGGTCGCATCCATCTGGCTCATCGCCAGATTATGCTGCGGATGGCTTGGCAAACCGGGATGCAATATTTTCTCTACCCGCTGCTCTAAAAACTTACCCACCTCAATGGCATTATTGCTCTGTTTGCGAATCCGCAAATCGAGCGTCTCGAGTCCTTTCAGCACAACCCAGGCATTAAAAGCACTGAGAGTGGGACCTGTATTGCGCGTAAAGGCAAGCAAGGTTTCCTCGATAAACTCTTCGCTACCGCAGACTGCACCGGCTAGCACGCGTCCCTGCCCGTCCATCATCTTGGTCGCGCTATAGGCGACAACGTCCGCACCAAATTCCATCGGCCGTTGCAGCACATTGGTCGCAAAAGCATTATCAACCACGCTGATAATGCCTTTTGCACGCGCCAGATCACAGACCGCCCGCAGATCAACAACATCCATTGTCGGATTGGCCGGTGTCTCAAAGAAAAACACCTTCGTCTTCGATGTGATCGCCTTTTCCCAATTGTCAATTTCACGGCCATCAATGACGGTGGTTTCGATACCAAATTTTGGCAGAAGCGTGTCCGTTAGCCAGCGGCAAGACCCAAAAAGCGCGCGGCTGGCAACGACATGATCACCAGCCTGCAACTGACATAGCAAAGCGGCCGTCATCGCCGCCATGCCGGAAGCTGTTGCCCGACAAGCCTCCGCGCCCTCCATCAACGCAATCCGTTCTTCCAACATCTGCACCGTCGGGTTTTGCAAGCGACTGTAAGTCATGCCTGACTGCTCACCATTGAACCGTGCGGCGGCATCTTCGGCACAATCATAAGTATAACCAGAGGTCAGGAACAGCGCCTCAGAGGTCTCGCCAAATTCACTGCGCATGGTGCCGCTGCGGATCGCCTTTGTGGCAGGGCGCCAATTTTTCGTAATCTCTCGATTTTGGCCAGTATCTCTTTTCATATATCTTTTCCTAAGCCAAACGGCGCTTAACTAGCAAGCTGCGCAACAACCGCATCGCCAATTTCTCGTGTTGAGGCATTGCCACCAAGATCGTGTCCTAATGTGCCTTGTTGCAATACATCAGCGACGGCCTGCTCAATCCGCGCAGCTTCTTCCTCCATCGCGAAACTGTGGCGCAACATCATCGCTGCAGACAATATCATCGCAGAAGGATTAGCAATGCCCTGCCCCGCAATATCGGGCGCACTACCGTGGATCGGTTCGAACAAGCCCTTTGTTCCGCTGCCCAACGATGCTGACGCCAATAAGCCGATCGATCCCACACACATGCTGGCCTGATCGGATAAGATATCACCAAATATATTGCCGGTGAGCATGACATCAAATTGACCGGGATTACGCACAAGCTGCATTGCGGCGTTGTCGACATACATGTGGCTCAGTTCCACATCCGGATAATCTGTGCTCACTTCGTTGACAACCTCGCGCCAGAGTACTGATGTCTGCAGAACATTGGCTTTGTCTACGGAGCATAGCTTTTTGCGGCGTCCCTGTGCGGCTTTGAAGGCGACATGCGCGATGCGGCTGATTTCGTCCTCATCATAGGCCATCACATCATAGCCTTCCCGCAATCCTTTTTCGGTCGTGCGCTGGCCCTTCTCACCGAAATAAATATCGCCGGTCAGTTCCCGCAAAATCAATAGATCGATCGCACCAGCAACATCCGGTTTCAGGGCTGACAGGTTTTCAAGGCCGGCAAAGGCTTTGGCTGGACGCAGGTTAGCAAATGTCTGCATTTCCTTGCGCAATCCAAGTACGGCCTGTTCAGGACGCAAGTGACGGTCCAGATCATCGCAATCGGGATCGCCAACCGCCCCGAACAAGACGGCATCGGCGGCCATGGCCAATTCGAGCGTCGCAGGCGGCAGGGGATGACCGTGGTTTTTATAGGCCACTCCGCCTACATCGGCGTGATCAAGCTTCAAATCAGGTAATCCTAACGCTCCCAAGGCGCGCAAGGCCTCCACCATGATTTCCTGACCTATGCCGTCACCGGCGAGCACCGCAATATGCATATTTTTTTCCTCAACTCTTTGCGCGCTTCCCTGCCGCGCCCGAGAAGATTAGGCAACCACCCTTTTTAGGCGGTCCACCAAAACCGTGCGTGACGCCATGACGTCATTGCGACGATCCTCGAAGAAATGCCGCTTGAGGAAGAACCCCGTCACTTTCAAACCATCAAAAATATCGTCCCAGTCGGGAACATCTGATTCTTTCAAAAAGGGCGGTAAGGGTAGGAGCTTGTCCTTATATATCTGCCCTGCCCCCTTGCTAACAGCCGTCGCGCTTTTGGGGCTGATGAAAACCAGATCCTCTGTATCACCGGTCACAGCACATTTATCGAGCGACAGTCCAAATCCCAGCTCGGACAGCAGAAGCAACTCATAACGTACGAGCGCCACCGCCCAGCCCTTTGCAGATGGCGCACCACATATCGCCTCAAGCAATGCGGATAGCGCACTGTGTAGCTGCGGATAACTATGCTCTTCGGGCAGAATGGCCGCTGTTAGGGCCGTGACCCATTCGAGCGCAGCACTAGCAAGCGGTTCGCCAAGATATGGGCCACGGCTCTGCTGAAGCTCGGCAGTCATTGAAGCCAATTGATCTTCTGTTCGCGCACGATAATCCGCCTGAACGATGTTGGACGGAATTAATACGGGCCGCATCGTTCGAGACCGTGCGCCCCTTACATACCCGGCAATCAAGCCATTTTCTGGCGTCAAGGACCGCACGACCGCGCCATGCTCTCCGTGTTGCCGAACAGAGCAAATAATGGCTGAGGTTCGCAGGCTAGCCATGAAAGTAATCATATACTTTTTGTGCCACAGTCGCGGACACACCCGGAGCACCTTGAAGATCTTCCAATGATGCGTTTTTGACTGCTCGGGCGGTTCCGAAATGTAGCAGCATCGCCCGCTTTCGCGCAGGCCCAATGCCAGGAACGTCATCTAACGAGCTATGGCCAACGGTTTTGGCGCGTTTCTGGCGATGCGCGCCAATGGCGAACCGGTGTGCCTCATCGCGCAACCGCTGTAGATAGAATAATACCGGGCTGTTAATCGGCAGATTCAGCTCACGTCCATCCATGAAGTGGAAGGTCTCACGCCCCGCGTTCCGATCCGGCCCCTTGGACACGCCGATCATGTTGACGTCTTCTACTCCGATTTCGGCCAGTGCGTCTTTGGCGGCGCTCATCTGCCCTTTACCCCCGTCAATCAGAACGAGATCGGGCCACTCGCCCTTCTCACGATCAGGGTCTTCTTTTTGCGCGCGGGCGAAGCGGCGTTCCAATACTTCGCGCATCATCGCAAAATCGTCACCCGGTTTCGTATCGGGATTCTTGATATTAAACTTGCGATAAGCGCTCTTCCGAAAGCCTTCAGGCCCGGCGACCACCATTCCGCCAACCATATTCGTTCCCTGTATATGGCTGTTATCGTAAATTTCGATGCGATCCGGTACCGTATCAAGCTCCAGCAGATCGACCATCTCACGCATGATTTTTGCCTGTGTCGATGATTCTGCAAGCCGCCGGTCGAGTGCCTCCTCCGCATTGCGGCTGGCCTGTTTCAGCAGCTTTAGACGATCACCGCGCTGAGGGCGGGATACGCTGACTTTATAATCTGCTCGCGTGCCCAATGCTTCTGACAACAATTGCTCATCCGGCAGTTCACGGTCTAGCAGCACCAGTTTTGGCGGCGGCATCCGATCATAAAATTGCATCAGGAAACTGGACAGAACCTCTTCGATTTCCACATTGCTCGTATGGGCGGGAAAAAAGCTGCGGTGCCCCCAATTTTGGCCACCGCGAATGAAGAAGGCCTGTATGCACACAGTCGAACCTTTGGCCGCCAACGCGAATATATCAGCGTCAGGCAAACCCGCTGCATTAACTGCCTGATTACCCTGGATAAAAGTCAACGCCTTCAGCCTGTCCCGGTATAGAGCCGCCATTTCAAAGTCGAGCGCTTCGGAGGCTTTTTCCATCTGCGCACCGAGCTTCTGTTGTACCTCGGTCGATTTGCCGGAGAGGAAGTTCCGCGAATCCTCGACGAGTTCCGCATAATCTTCCTTAGTGATACGATCCACGCAAGGTGCAGAGCAGCGTTTGATTTGATAGAGCAAGCAAGGCCGGGAGCGGTTACTGAAAAAGCTATCTGTACAGGACCGAAGCAGGAAGAGTTTCTGCAGCGCATTAAGCGTCTGATTTACCGAGCCAGCACTGGCAAAGGGACCAAAATATTTGCCTTTAGCTTTCTGCGCTCCGCGATGTTTCTGGATCCGCGGGAAGTCATGGTCTTCGCGTAGCAGGATGAATGGAAAGCTTTTGTCGTCACGTAGGAGCACATTATAAGCTGGACGGAATTTCTTGATCAGCTGTGCTTCCAGCAGCAATGCCTCGGCTTCACTGCCTGTCGTCACGATTGTCATGGACCGGGTTTGCGCGACCATACGCAGCAATCGATGGGGTAACCGGTTCATCTGGACATAGGAACCAACACGATTTTTCAGCGACCGTGCCTTACCCACATAGAGCACATCACCACGACTATCCTGCATCCGATAGACGCCGGGCCGCGTTGGCAGGGTTTTTAACGTTTCACGGATCGCTGCCATGCCGGTTTCGAGGTCTGGCGTCTCGTTACCGCGCACCGAATAGGTGGCTTTCTCTTCGTTAAATCGGTCGGGTGATTGCGGGCCGGACATAGAATATATCTAGGCGCAGGCGCCGATGATTACCAGCACCCAGTCGAAACCAAAATCGCTTTAAATTAGTTCAGCTTCGTACCAAGATCGCTGATCGTTTTATCGATCATTGCTTTGTCAGCCGCTGCATCATGTTTGGCCGCAATCAGGTTCTGCGCTGCAATTGTTGCAGCGCCTGCAGCCTTGGCACGAACATCAGCAATAGCGGAGCGTTCTGCGGCGGCGATCTTGTCTTCCGCCATCTTCTTGCGACGCGCAATCAGATCAGTTGTCGCTTTCTTCGCATCAGCAACGACCAGCTCTGCTTCTTTTTCAGCCTGAGCCAAAATTTCAGCGGCTTCGTCATCTGCAGCCCGCAAACGGGATTCATATTTTGCGCGTAGCTCTTCGGATTCTTCACGCAGTTTTTTAGCTTCATCCAATTGCTCACGGATATCTGCAATTTTCTTGTCGAGCGATGCTCCGATGGCGGCCGGGACTTTCTTCCAGATCACCAAACCGACAACGACCAGCATCGACAGCGAAACAAAGACAGTCGCATTGAAGATACCGAATACAGACGGCGTCACATGCTCTTCTCCAGCGCCTGATGCCAGCATTGCGATGTCAGCCGCAGCTGAAGCGAGAATAGCGAAATCAACCATGTTTCAAAGCTGCCTTTGTTTCCTTAAGAGCCGCCGCTTTGGTCACTTTCGCACCAGAGATTTTGGCAACCATATCTTGTGCCACTTCTGCAGAAACGCCTTCAATCTCTTTCAGAGCTTCAGCGGATCTTGCTTTAATATCCGCCTCCGCAGCTGCAAGCTTTGTAGCAATATCGCTATTAGCCTTAGTCTTGCGCTTCTCGGCAGCCTCGCTGGCTTTTGTCTTGCTGGCTTCAACCACAGCCTGAGCATCACCCCGGTCTTTTTCCATTTTGACGCGATAGCTCTCTTCCAGCTCATCTGCTTTGGCATTGGCCGAGCGAGCGGCCTCTAGATCGTCCGCAATCCGCTTATCCCGCGCATCAACCGTTCCCTGGATTTTCGGAAACATGCCCAAACCAATGACGATGAATGTAAACCCGAAAGTCAACAAAAGCCAGAATATCTGGGATCCATAAGTTAGGGCAATTTGATCAATTTGTGGCATCGAACCAGAGGCTCCAATAGTTTGAAACTGCGGAGTAGCGCTGGGGCTACCCCGCCAGTTTCATATCATATATTAGGCAACGAAAATCAGGATCATTGCGACAACAAATGCCAGCAGACCCAAAAGCTCGGCAGCAGCAAAGCCGATGAACAAACGACCCTGTTGGCCGTCAGCAGCGGATGGATTGCGCAGTGCGCTTTCCAGGAAGCTTCCGAATACGTTACCCACACCTACGGCGGCTACACCGGCACCAATTGCTGCCAGACCTGCGCCCAATAATTTTGCTGCTTCTGCGTCCATGATAGTTACTCCTGTTCAAAAATATCGTTTGGAAAAAAGTCTTGTTTCAAATCAATGCAGGTTCTCTGCATCATTGATGTAAAGCGATGTCAGCAATGCAAAGACATAAGCCTGCACCACTGCCACCAGCAATTCGAGAGCACTGATACCGATCATCAGCGCAAAACTAGGGATACCAACCAGCACGCCGTAACCTGCACCTGCATTGGTGCTGTTGATCACAAAACCTGCCAGAACTTTCAGCAAAATATGACCAGCGGTCATTGCGACAAACAGCCGTAGCGCGAGACTGAAAGGACGTACCAGAAACGACAACAACTCAACAATGAAGATGAACGGTATCATTGGAAGAGGCGTTCCGTCCGGAATGAACAGCGAGAAGAAATGAAGCTTGTGCTTCGCAAAGCCCACGATCAACACAATCGAGAAACTCATAACCGCTAATACACCGGTAACGGTCAAATGGCTTGTGACCGTAAATGGATGCAATCCCAAGACGCCGACTGGCAGCAAGCCGAAAACATTCGAGAATAGGATGAACATGAACAAGGAGAAGACGTAGGGCGCATATTTGCGGCCGGCCGGGCCGATATTGGCCTCCATCATATTGTCGATAAAGCCTGTAAAGCCCTCGACCATCATCTGCCAGCGACCAGGAACCAGTTCGCGCTTCATACCGCCAAGCATGAACACCCACAGTCCGGCCACTGCAACCAGCATCCAGACCGCGCTATTGGTAAACGCAATCTGCTGTCCGCCTAGTGAAAAGCCTTCCAAAATCGTCTGTACCTCAAACTGGTACATTGGATCGATTTTACCTTCTTCAGTCGCCACGCAAGGGACCCCTGTTTTCTGAACGGTGCGCGAAAATCATTTGTGTTTTTTCGCGCTCTCGTTCGAGAGTTTAATAATATTTCTGAATGCCACGATGATCCCCAGAAACAGGAAAACCAAAAGAAGCCAAGGCGAGGTCCCGATAAAATGGTCAAGCACCCAGCCGACCAAAGCACCGCCACCAATGCCTGCAATCAAATCCGCCAAAACCCGATTTCCAAGCCGATAATTATCATCGACCCCTTTTTGGGTTTTGCCTGATCTGACCGCCTCTTCTGATGTTGCCTGATCGATCCGCTTTTTCAGCGCCTCTATCTTCGCATCATCGTCCATCAGATTTACCAGGTCCATTCTCTGTCGTGATTCTTTGCAAAACTATTGAAAATCAGCGGAAAAGCCGATTAATCTGGTTCTACTCACGACAGCGAGCAGCCCCGCTAACCGCGCCCGTTTAGAAAAGCGGGTGCGCCAAGTCAACAGCGATGCTGCACTGCAGAAAATTCGACAAAATTTCAGTGATTTGAAACGAAAAAGGGCGCGCCGATTTTAGCGGCGCGCCCAATGTCACAATTATATCCTCATTCCGCGTTATGGGCAGCGCGAGTCACGCGTTGGTGCGGCTGATGTTCTTGTCTGCCAGCTGCCATCAGGAGCCTGATATTTCTCGCCCGACACGGTGCGCATGATTAGATTGCAGCCCGATGTAAAAGCGAACTGCTCCACAGTCGAGTTTGTTTCCTGCGCCTTGCGGGTATAAGCCGCTTTTCGCTTGATATTCAAATCTTCCACCATAGCTTTCACCGATGCCGATGGCGATGTGACATACCCAAGATAACCGTCAGGCTTCTCGCCAATCGCGCCAGAAGCTCGCGCAGCAGCATAAGCAGGGTCACGTTGCGCCATGACCGGCGTTGCTGCAATTGCGGTCAAAGCCAAACCGCCAACTACGGCAGCCGCCTTATTTTTCCGTATAAACTCAAACATCAGAAAATCTCCGCTTCACTGTTAATCAAATCCTTCGCATCGCCATCCAGACGATACACGACCTCCTGCTTGATATTTATATTCAGGTTGATCACGATGGGTTTATCAGGCGCAGAAACCTGCACACATCCTGCCAGAACGGCACTTAGCCCCAAGGCGACACCCGATATCAGGCCGGTTGTCTTCCTACTCTTCATAATTGATCGAATCGCATTTCCAGACCGATCCGTCAATTGGCATATCTTATGGCTCATTATCGCTTTCCCGTGGCTGAACAGTTGATTCAGGATTGTCTTCCAGTGCTTTTGCGGCCTCTGCAGCCCGCTCTTCCTGGGCCCTTAGCAGGGCCGGTAAATTTTGGCCGACCAATATTTCCGGCTCGTAAAAGGCTTTCGCACTGCTCATAAGCTGCATAAATGGTGCCTGGATGCGAACGTTGAATTCGAGCGGAACCTTGGCGATCTGCTTTGTAATGAAATTTTTGCTCGCACTATCACCCTGTTGCAACCCTGCAAATTTCACTTCGGTGATGATTTCGCCGTCAATGGCACCATCCATACCTATTGTAAGCTGTTCATATTTTAGTGATTTCAGCGCATTAAAGGCGAAATTGGCGAAGGTTCCCATATCTTCATAGGTCAACTCGCCAATGTAAGAGAGCGAGCCACCACCTTTGCGTGCCGTCAGATAACCACCAGCAATACGTCCACCATCCTGATCAAAGACCATTGGCAATCTGCCGTCAAAAACGCCGGAAGCCGTTATATTCTCAAAGTCAAACTGCGTCAGAAACTGAGCCGCATCGACGCCGACCACAGTAAATTCCAGCCGACGCTCCGCTTCCTCGCCCAGATCGAATGTGGTTGGCTCCAGATAGAGCATTCCACCCGCGAAAGGCCACTGACCTCCTTCAATCTGCATCTTATAGTCCGGTAACAAGCGATAGAAAAGCTGCCCGTTAAACGCAGCCACACCTGGATTGACCTCCGCCATGCGAAGCAATTGTCCTTCTTCAGTTTCAAGCCCTAGCAAATCCGTAAAACTGATTTCACCTGAAAGCCCCGTAACAGGACCAAAAGCGGCAGCCAGATTAACGGAATCCGTACGAAAAGATCCGGTGCTGCGGATACCGTCACTCTTATTGTCCCAGTTGATCTGACCTGAGCCTGTAATTGTGCCCGCCACATTGGCGATAATGCCGAGTGTCAGCGGAGTCAGTAATTCTGGCTGTAACGTGTCATCAAATGTCAGTGATTCAATATTCAAAAGCGCCTGACCGGTGCTATTATCGAGCGTGTGCAGCAGGTTCACAATCGCGACCTGCCGCAGCGTTTTAGGCTCGCGCAGCATACCGTCTGCAACAATTTTGCCTTCCACGAATTTCAGCTTGATATCATCGCTGATCAGAGGGCGGAACCGCTCGACTTGCTGTTCATCCCGGACACGCAGCTTGGCATCAGCTATAAACTCACCATCAGCAAAGCTCCAATCGCCTTCGATATTCTCCAATAGCAGAGGGACGCTTGCAATCTGTCCGTTAGCGCCTGAAATCTTGCCTGTTATGTGACGACCAAAGGCGGCATTGAGCAATGCCACATCAAATCTGGTCATACTGTCCGCCGTCCCCATGCGAAACGAAATATCTTCTGCGGTCATGCCTTTCGCCAACGACAAACCAATTACTCCGCTGGTCAGCGACAATGGTGTTCCGTCAACTGTTCCTGTTAGAGTGAATGACGGTGCTTGAGCCGCAATGTTCAAGCCGCGACCACTGTTCGATACAATTCCGCCGCGCGCAACAGGACATATTCGTGTCTGCGCTGGACCAGCGATAAAGGAGGCCATCCGAAGGCTGGCAAACTGTAGATCCACACATTTGCGAAACAAGGTGAGACCGCCAGCGGAGTTAAAGCTGCCGTCAATAGGCACTTGCAACCCCGTGACCTGCCCATCGGGCAATGGCCCGGATAATATCAGGCGTCCATCGATACTGGTACCACCCCTGGAAGAGGGTGAGAAATTCAGCTTTGGAATATTGAGCTTCGAAGCTCCTGCCTGATAAGCAGCCATCTCAACACTGCCAGAAAAACCGCGCGCGAGACTGCCATCATTCAAATCGATTCTTACGTCCGGAAAATCACCGCCGTTCAACAGAAGATCACCTTCCGCGAGCATCTTCACATCGTCACCTGCGAATGTCAGCAAGATAGGCGCATCCAGCGCCATCCCTCCCCCGGACTGCGATCGGGCACTGAAGTCATTAACCGTCAACTTGGTCCCAGATGCTCCCATATCGAAGCGGATATCACTGAACAGATTAAGGGCGCCGCCTGCCTTGCGAACAGCTGCGGCAAACTTGTCGGCGATTGGCCCGACTGGGGTTCCATCGGTTGATTCCGCCAACGAGACGACTGGACTTAACGCCGTGTTCGAAATTTGCAGAGACCGAATTTCCGGCTGGCCTTCAAATCGCGCGGTTATCGGATTATCTCCATAACCAAACTGAAACGGCCCGCTTATCCGCCCGGATTTGGCATTGCCAAAGGGAGACATTAGACCGTTGGACGTCAGATCAATGTTACCGCTGCTGCGTTTCAAGTCACCATTGAAGGCGATGGTAGACTTGATCTCCTCCGCGCCATAGCTCGCATATCGGAGTGGTCCGCCGCTTATCCCGGCGTCGCCTGACCAGCTGTCAAAGCCTTGCCCCAGCTCGGTCGAAAGCTGCACTCCAATATCCTGAAAAGACATGGCAAGATCTGGGCATTTCACCATTGGCAAACGCAGCGGTCCATTCAAGCGGGTCTTACGATCACGAATAGCAATCTCGCCGAAATAGCTGGGATCGGAAATCAAACAGCCGCCCAGATCCAGATTTCTGCTCAATGCCGCAAGTTCACCCTCAAAGCCATCATGCAGATTGCCAGCCCCGTTTAGCGCCAACCCAACCGCGCCAAAGTCGCTATCGATCCGCAATTGCGCCTTTTCAACGGTCAGCGCGATATCTGGCAGCGCCAACGGGCTGTCATCTTCCGGATCCGAAAATTTGTCGAGTGCGCCGAAGGACAGCTTACCGTCTTTCAATCGACCAAAGGCCTTAACACCCGTTGCTCTGACCCAATTGATCCCGGCCCCACCCGTACCCAGACTATTTCCAATTTCAACCAGATCCGCTGTGAGGTCCGGTGTCCTAGGGTCACCGATTACAAGATTGCGAATGATCTGCTTTCGCAAACCTATATCTTCAATCTCGTAGCTGGCCTCTATACCCAAGGCATCGAGCTGCGAGCGTACGAAGTTATCAGCAATAGAGATTCGGCTGAACCACAGCACGACAAAACCAATCAGCAACAGGAAGAGGATCAGATAGACAAATAGTCGTCGCCCAAATCGGCGTCCTATTGGGCCTTGGTCTAGTTCTTCCTCCATGGCCGTTGAAATGCAGAAGTCTAGCTTAAGTTGCAATGTACAAGTGCACGGAGCGAATAGTTTTTACGCCATTTCATTCGAATTCGACACATTCGGCCAATTCTTTGCGTTTGCCCGCTTTCCCATCCCATTCCTAAGCAAAGGGACTATGGTTCAGTGATGTCGGCTCGGAACAGTGCAAAAACATACAAACATCAGACGAAGGACCAGGATGGCCGGAGCCATGCTGCAATTCTGCGAGATCGCCTGCTAACTAATGGCAGCGACACTCTCTTGGATCATGAACTTGTCGAGTATCTAGCTGCTCTCACCATCCGCCGGCGGGATACGAAACCGCTGGCAAAAGACCTGATCGAAACCTTTGGCAGCCTGTCGGCCCTACTGACAGCTGATGGGGCAGCGATCAAGAAAGTACCAGGAACCGACCAAAACAGTGTCGCCGCGCTAAAGGTCGTCCAAGCGGCCGCGCTCCGCATGATCTCCGAGCCAATGCGCGAACAGCCGGTCTTGTCGAGTTGGCAAGCGCTTCTCGACTATCTCCGCGCGGATATGGCGCATCTTGTCCACGAAAGGGTTCGGATTCTGTACCTCAACAGCAAAAACCGACTGATTCGGGACGAATTGATTAGCGAAGGCTCTGTCGATTAGGCGGCAATCTACACCCGTGAGGTAATCAAACGTGCTTTGGAACTCGGATCAACAGCAATTATCCTGGTCCACAATCATGCTAGCGGGGATAGCACCCCAAGCCGTCAAGATATCACCACCACCAAGGATATCCGTGAAGCTGGAAAAAAGCTTGGCATCGTTGTGCACGACCATATCATCATTGGCAAAGACGGGCACACGTCCTTCCGCTCGAAAGGACTGATCTAGATCATGGCTTACGCCCCACTGTCCTTGCCGGTGATCAAACGGATCCCCAATTGCAGCGTAAAATAAGACCATATCCAGTTAACCAGCACCGCGATCCGGTTCCGCATGCCAGAGAGGAAGCCGACATGCACTGCCCCCCATAACCACCAGGCCAACGCACCGTGTAATTTCATGAAGCCGAAATCGGCGACTGCACTCTTCCGACCGATAGTCGCAAGGCTGCCTTGATGCTTGTATTGGAAAGGCGCGATCTGCTTGTCGTCCAGGAGTTGTTGTTGAATATAGTTGGCAACGTAGACACCTGCTTGCTTCGCCGCGGGAGCGAGTCCGGGAACCGGATTACCATCCCATGCATTACTGCCGGCGGTATCGCCAATGGCAAAGACATTATGATGGCCGGCAACCCTTAGATGGTCATCGACGGTAACCCGTCCGGCCCGGTCGGTATCAGCGTCCAGCCATTTACCAGCAGGAGACGCGATCACTCCAGCGGCCCACAGCACCGTCTCAGTGGCGATTTCCATATCGTCGCCAATCCTCACGCGATCAGCCGCAATATCAGTGACACGGGACTTCAGCCTGATATCCACGCCCAGGTTTCGGAGCGAATCCGCCGCATGGATAGACAGGTCTTCGGGAAAAGCGGGCAATATTCGTTCCCCGGATTGCACCAGAATGATTTGTGCCTGTGCGGGATCAATCCGACTGAACTCGTCTTTCAATCCCTGGTGAGCTAACTCGGCAATCGCGCCTGCCAGTTCAACTCCGGTCGGCCCGGCTCCGACAATCACAAATGTCAGAAGTCGTTTCACGCGCTCTGGATCGTTGGACGATTCGGCTCGTTCGAAAGCACGCAGCACATGGGCGCGGACCGATACACCATCTTCGATGGTTTTCAGACCAGGCGCAAAAGGTGCCCATTCATCCTTGCCAAAATAGCTATGCGTAGCGCCGGTTGCGAGCACCAGATGGTCATAGTCCAGACTATTCTGCCCATAGGTCAATGACTTTGTTTTGCTATCGATGCTGCTGACTTCACCCAGGAGTACGCGCACGTTGCCATCATTCCGGAATAATCCCCGGATCGGTGTCGCGACATCGGCGGGTGACAGTGCCGCCGTTGCGATTTGATAGAGCAACGGCTGGAACAGATGATAATTGTGCCGATCAATAAGCGTGATACGTACCGGCAGGTTCTTTAACTTGGCCACGCAAGCCAATCCGCCGAATCCAGCACCCACAACTACAATATGGGGCCAATGTTCCGGAACATCCTCATATTTGCGATCGAACAAGATGTTATATTCCAGCCAGTTGGAAATCATCCGATCGATCGAAAGATAACCGGCGCCAAAAATGATAATCAATCCAAAAAGCAGCATCGGATAAAGTGTCAAATCGGGATGCAGCCCCATAACCGCCAAAGTGCTGAGAACAACAATCAACGCCAGGCCAGTTATCGGTACCACCATACCGAAGATCAGTAACACAGCCAAACCGATAGCTATTATCGGATCAACACCGGCAAAACTCTTCACGGGTAGGAATAGCTCTGCATCCACCACGTTTGTCATGCCAGCCACTACGACCAGTGTTATCGCCAGCCATATGCGTATGATCAAAAGCCAGACGAGAGCAGCTTTGTCGGTCAAATATTCGAAAAAGCGCATGATAGGGTCAGCAAATGGCAGAGCGCTTCCGCTCAAGCCCCCAGCCACGGCGCGATCAAATGAAAAACCTTTAGCCCCGCGCAGCACAAACCATCCCAATATTGCGATAAGCCAGAGATTCAAATCCGTCGGAATATACTCCGCCTGGCTCACAACCAGCAGCATCAATATCGCCAGGGCTGCCTCTCGGGTTAACAGCCCTACCAGAAGCAATATCGGCGCAACTATTTCTATTGTAACTCCGACCACAGCAGCAGTTTCGGGTGCCATCCAGGAAACCGGATATTCAAAACGCGCGAGGCTAAGGGCAGTATCCCAATCAGAAAGCTTCACAATGCCGGAACGAAATATAGCCTGCGCAACCAACAGCCGGACAAGCAGATCAAAAACCGGGCTGATCAACGCGATTATTGATCGATAGGTTTTAACCCAAATGCGCAGCGTAACCCGCAAAAAAGGTGACAGACGTTCTTCTTGCAACACGGCCTGATCGATGGTCATTTCTTGATCCCCTCATCACCCTATTCGCCGAAACCGTTCATTAGTTACAGCCATCCTAACATACTCAAATTTCAGCTCAATATAGAAACATCGGCATGCCTTCTATTTGCACCAGATTGGCTCGATATTCGCGTGCGTCGTACAAACCGGATACGTTAACCCCCTTGGTGCCACCGAGCAGTGTTGCAATGGGCACAACACCGTAGTTGCCGTCTGTCAGACAAACCATGTTGGACGTGCGGCCTTCCTCGATAAGCTGCACAGCCAGCGCACCAAAAGCGAAACCGACCATACGGTCCATAGCATCCGGCTCACCCGCACGCATCAGATAGGCGAGTTCCTGTACAATCGTGCGTTCCGGAGATCGCGTCTCGATTTCTCTTGCCAGTTGCGTGCCGATATTCACGCCAACGCGATTTGTGTTGGATTTGCTCATCTCGCCATCATCCGTATCGCTACCGGCCAGCTTGGCACCTTCCGACACCAGGCAGATGGCGTAACTTTCAGGATTGCTGGCTTTGTCTTTCAACAAGAGCGGCAACAGCACATCAATATCCGCAGGCACTTCGGCAATGACCGTCCGGTCGGCTTGGGACAAGAAACCAGATAGCAAGGCGGTTTCACCGGAGCGACGCCCGAAAAGCTCAATAACAGCGATACGTTCATGACTCGCAACTGTTGTCCTGAGCGCGTTTATTGCTGCTACCGAGCGGGTAACGGCGGTTGAAAAACCGATACAATAGTCGGTGCCGAACACATCATTATCCATTGTCTTGGGTATGGAAATAACATTGCGGCCAAGACTCGCGAGATGAGCGGAAAAACGCAAAGTGCCGTCACCCCCCATAGTAATCAGAGCATCGACCTTCAGCGCATCCAATATATCCAGAACCTTTTGGGTCTGGTCGCCTTCGCTGGTGGTTCGAGGGTCACACCGGGAGCTGTGCAATATAGTTCCCCCCTGCCGGTCAATGCCGCGGACGGCGTCTTTATCCAGCACCATTGCAGAATTTTCCAACGACCAGGGATCAGTCGGATCGGTTTCCAGCACCCCTTCCCATCCGCGCCGCAGACCAATGACGTCCCAACCGCGCTGCCAGGCGGCCATCGCAATCGAACGGATACATGGGTTAAGGCCAGGAACATCGCCGCCGCCGGTTAATACTGCCAGACGCATATTATTCTCTCCAATGAACCACGTTGCCGACTCATAATGTAGCTGCTAGCGGGTCGGCAAATCTCTGATCATGCTATGACCGGATTAAACCAGCTTTTTCAGTTTCAAGGAAAGAAAAAATGATCCCGCGCTATTCCCGCCCCGATATGGTTGCCATTTGGGAACCCGAATCCAAGTTCCAGATCTGGTTCGAGATAGAGGCCCATGCAACCGACGCGCTTGCTGAACTTGGCGTTGTACCCAAGGATGCCGCCGAAGCCATTTGGGCGAAAGGTAAATTTGATGTCGCGCGGATTGATGAAATTGAGCGCGAAGTAAAACATGATGTTATCGCTTTTCTGACAAATGTTGCGGAAAATGTTGGTGAAGAAGCACGCTTCATGCACCAGGGCATGACCTCCAGCGACGTGCTTGATACCTGCGTTGCGGTGCAGCTGACCAGAGCAACCGACATATTGCTCGACGACATGGACAAGCTGCTCGCGGCGATTAAGTCTCGCGCTTACGAACATAAGCTGACCCCCACTATTGGCCGTAGTCACGGTATTCATGGTGAGCCGGTCACGTTCGGAATGAAATTGGCGCAGGCCTATGCCGAGTTTGAACGCAATCGCGAGCGGCTGGTTCTGGCGCGTAAAGAAATAGCGACCTGCGCGATATCCGGTGCTGTCGGTACCTTCGCCAATATCGACCCCAAGGTCGAAGCGCATGTCGGGGAAAAAATGGGACTGGAAATTGAACCGGTATCGACACAGGTCATTCCCCGTGATCGTCACGCCCAATATTTTGCAACCTTGGCCGTTATTGCATCATCCGTGGAACGGCTGGCGGTCGAGATACGCCATTTGCAGCGAACCGAAGTACTTGAAGCCGAGGAGTATTTTTCTCCCGGTCAAAAGGGTTCAAGTGCAATGCCGCACAAACGCAATCCGATCCTAACCGAAAATCTTACCGGCCTTGCGCGCATGGTGCGCAGCTATGCGCTACCGGCAATGGAGAATGTCGCTTTGTGGCATGAACGGGATATCTCCCATAGTTCCGTAGAACGGATGATCGGTCCCGATGCAACGATCACCCTTGATTTTGCCTTGGCCCGATTGACCGGTGTGGTTGAAAAGCTTCTGATTTATCCGGAACGCATGCAAAAAAATCTCGACCGAATGGGAGGTCTGGTCCACTCGCAACGGGTTCTGCTCGCGCTAACTCAATCTGGTATCAGCAGAGAGGACAGCTACCGCATCGTCCAGCGCAACGCGATGAAGGTCTGGGAATCCGATGGCGAAATCGCATTGCTTGACCTGCTCAAGGCCGACCCTGATGTTACTGCAAAGCTGTCACATGCAGAGTTGGAAGAAAGCTTTAATCTGGACTATCATTTCAAGCATATCGACACGATTTTTAACCGCGTATTCGGCGAATGATCTTCTGGCTCTGCCCTAAATAGCAACAGCTCTGGTCACTGGTCGCATTTACGCGTAATATGGCAAACAAATCGCAAATAAGGGAATTGCATGCAGTTCATAAAAACGCTTTTCTGGGTGATATTGGCGGTCATATTGGTGGTTTTTGCCGTTAATAACTGGTCTCCTACGTCCGTACTGATCTGGGAAGATATCAGGATCGATACAAAGTTACCGGTTCTTGTGATCGGTGCATTTCTGCTGGGCTTCGTTCCATTATGGCTCATTCATAGGGCATCCAGATGGCGTCTCAATCGCCGGATCAAAACGCTAGAGGCCGCTGCACGTCCTGCACCGGCACCCTCAGCGACAACAAGCACGACCACCAAACCCTCTTCGGCTCCAACGCCTCAAACTAAGCCAGCCGCGGCTCCGTTGGATTTGGGCAAGGAACAGATCTCCGAACCTACACCTGCAGTTTCACCGATCACCGGTGATGACAAGGCTGCTAGCACATGAGCAATCCTATATTTGTTGCACTGGACACACCGATATTGGACGATGCGGTTGCGCTTGCCAAATCGATCAACGGCCATGTCGGCGGATTGAAACTCGGCCTCGAGTTTTTCTGCGCCAATGGCCATCACGGAGTTCACGAAATACAGAAAATCGGCCTGCCCATTTTCCTTGACTTAAAGTTTCATGATATTCCGAACACGGTGGCCAAAGCGATGCAGGCAATCAACGTGCTCGAGCCCGCCATTGTGACGGTACACGCTTCTGGCGGGAGAGCCATGATGGAGGACGCCAAAGCAGCGGCCGGCATCAATACCAAGGTTGTCGGCGTGACATTGCTAACCTCTCTGGATCAGAACGACATGGGCAAAATTGGCTATAGCGGCAGTCCCCATGATCAAGTTGAGCGCTTGGCAAATCTCGCCGCCGAAGCCGGCCTTGATGGTATTGTCTGCTCCGGTAATGAAGTAGGCTCGGCCCATAAAATCTGGAAAGACGGCTATTTCGTTGTCCCTGGCCTGCGTCCCGCCAATGGCAAGGCTGGCGATCAAAAACGCACGGTGACGCCGCGCGCTGCTCGTGACAATGGCGCCAGCGTTCTGGTCATTGGCCGCCCGATAACGGCTGCGGAAAATCCCAATGCCGCGGCGCGATCGATTGAAGCCACGCTCTAAGCCAGCCCATGAAAACCCAAATCAAAATATGCGGCTTGTCCGACATCACGACGATAAATGCCGCCGCTGACGCCGGCGCTGATTATATCGGCCTCGTTCACTTCGAGAAAAGCCCGCGTCATGTGTCGCTGGAACGCGCAGCCGAACTGCGTGACGCTGCTCCAGAATCATTGAAAATAGTATTGTTGCTGGTGAATGCAGACCCGAAACTGACGGGGCATGCGATCAACTTTGTCCGCCCCGACGTGATCCAGTTTCATGGCAGTGAAACACCCGAATGGATCAAACTGGTGCGCGATCAAAGCAATGTTGAGGTCTGGAAAGCGCTTGGCCTGCGCGACAAGGCGACACTCGCCAAAAGCTATCGGTTCGATGATGCTGCTGACCGGCTGTTATTCGATGCTCCGGCAAAGGCCCTTCCCGGAGGCACCGGAACGAGCTTTGATTGGTCTGTTCTGAAGGGCCATGACCATAAACTGCCATGGGGTCTTGCGGGCGGACTGGACGCCGACAACGTCGTCAGCGCAATGGAGGCAACGAGCCCGCCGCTCGTCGATGTGTCCTCGGGTGTCGAATCCGCACCGGGCGTCAAAGATGTGGACAGAATCGCTGCCTTTTGCCAAGCGGTTCGCACCTATGACGAAACACGATAAACTCTCGAACAGCTTCCGCAATCAACCCGATGAACGCGGCCATTTTGGCCAATTTGGCGGGCGTTATGTGGCCGAGACGCTGATGCCGCTGATCCTTGATCTGGAAAAGCACTATCGCGCCGCTCAGGCTGATCCTGCTTTTGCGGAAGAATTTGATGACCTGCTGGAACATTATGTCGGTCGTCCCAGCCCGCTCTATTTTGCCGAGCGCCTGACCGATCATATCCGCAAAGAGGCACCGGAAGGCAAAGGCGCGCAAATCTGGTTCAAGCGCGATGAACTCAACCATACCGGCGCGCATAAGATCAACAATTGCATTGGCCAGATATTGCTCGCCAAACGCATGGGCAAGACCCGGATCATCGCCGAAACCGGCGCCGGTCAGCACGGCGTGGCCACAGCAACTGTATGCGCCCGCTTTGGCCTGCCTTGCGTCATCTATATGGGTGCGACCGATATTGAGCGGCAGAAGCCGAATATTTTCCGGATGCGGTTGCTGGGCGCGGAAGTCGTGCCGGTAACCAGTGGTTCGGCAACGCTGAAAGACGCGATGAATGATGCTTTGCGCGACTGGGTCGCCAATGTGCACGATACATTCTACATTATCGGCACGGCCGCTGGCCCCCATCCCTATCCAGAGCTGGTACGCGATTTCCAAAGCGTGATCGGCCGCGAAGCGCGCGAACAGCTACTCGAGCGCACCGGACGCCTGCCCGATCTTTTGGTGGCGGCTATTGGTGGCGGTTCTAACGCTATTGGTCTTTTCCACCCGTTTCTCGATGATCCCGATGTCGACATGCTTGGCGTTGAAGCGGCGGGACATGGCTTGAACAAGCAACATGCCGCATCGCTGGCCGGCGGCAAGCCCGGCATTTTGCACGGCAACAAGACCTATCTTCTGCAGGATGAAGACGGACAGATTGACGAAGCCCATTCGATCAGCGCGGGCCTCGACTATCCCGGCATTGGCCCGGAACATAGCTGGCTGAAAGAATCCGGCCGTGTGCGTTATGACAGCGTGACCGACACCGAAGCGCTAGAGGCGTTCCAACTGCTCTGCGGCACGGAGGGAATTATCCCGGCGTTGGAACCTTCGCACGCCATTGCTGCTGTTGCACGCGAAGCCGTGAAGATGGACAAGGATCAGATCATCCTCGCCAATCTCTGTGGTCGCGGGGACAAGGATATTTTCACAGTCGCCGAGGCATTGGGGACCGAGATTTGAACGTAAGTCAGTGGAAAGCACCTTTAGTAGCCAGTTTAGTTTGCATAAGCATTGGTGCAGCAATGATCTGGTTTGTAGGTAACATCTGTGAACAACCTCCAATGTTCGCTTTCCATGCACCTATTCGCTGCCCAGGCGGACTCACTGGTGAAGCCATCATCAGTTTCGCTTTGATATTTTTTCTTTGCTCAATAGCATTTCTGATTCTTTCCATCTGGAGAATGTTAAAACGGTGACCGGCCTTTCCTCATCCTTCCCCACCGATCGGGCAGCTCTCGTTGCCTTCGTAACCGGCGGTGACCCGACTGCCGCTGACACCGGCGCAATACTCGACGCACTTGTCGAAGGCGGTGCGGACATTATCGAACTTGGTATGCCGTTCACCGATCCAATGGCCGACGGCCCGGCCATTCAGGCCGCGAATATCCGCAGCCTGAGCGCTGGTACAAAGACCGCTGATATTCTCAGCATCGCGACGGCTTTTCGGGAACGCCATCCTACCGTGCCGCTTGTCCTGATGGGCTATGCCAATCCGATGACGATCCGTGGAGCCGATTGGTTTGCCGACGCCTGTGTCAATGCCGGCGTCGATGGCGTAATCTGTGTTGATATTCCGGTGGAGGAAGATGATAGCCTGGGCGACGCATTGCGCGCGAAGGATGTCGCCGTCATCCGTCTCGCCACACCGACGACCGATAACGAACGGCTGCCGGAAATCCTGAACAATGCCTCGGGCTTTCTCTATTATGTCTCCGTCGCCGGCATTACGGGACTACAACAGGCGGCACAGGCCAGCATCGAAGAGGCGGTCGCACGCCTGAAAGCCGGAACCGACCTTCCTGTCGCCGTCGGCTTCGGTGTCCGCACACCGGAACAAGCCGCGGATATCGCCCGCGTTGCCGATGGCGTTGTCGTCGGCTCTGCAATTGTCGAGATCATAGCCGAACATGGCGCTGACGCTGCGCCCCATGTCAAAGACTATATAAAATCACTTTCTGATGCTATCAGAAGCGCACGTTAAAAAATCTGGGGAATTGACGCATGTCTTGGCTTAGCAATGTCCGTAACAAGATCGCTTCGATCACCAAAAAAGAAACACCTGACAATCTCTGGCACAAATGCAAGAAATGCGAAGCGATGGTATTCCTCAAGGAATTTGAGGACAATATGCATATCTGTCCGAAATGCGAGCATCACGGCCGCATCGGGCCGATGATCCGCTTCGCCCAGATTATGGACGAGAATAGCTGGAAGATCATACCCTTTTCGGCGGTCCAGGAAGACCCACTAAAATTCAAGGATCAGAAGAAATATACTGACCGCTTGAAAGAGGCACGGGCCAAAACGGAAGAACAAGATGCCTTTATCAATGCCTCTGGAACTATCGCGGGAGAGCAATGTGTCGTCGGCGTGCAGGATTTTGCTTTCATGGGCGGATCCATGGGGCTTGCACTTGGAGAAGCCTTTGTTGCTGGTGCCAATCGCGCGATCAAAGATCAGTGCCCGTATATAGTATTTACCGCCTCCGGCGGTGCGCGGATGCAGGAAGGTACTCTATCCTTGATGCAAATGCCCAAGACTACGGTTGCTATTTCCATGATGCGAGAAGCAGGGATACCTTACATCGTTGTCCTTACCGATCCAACATCCGGCGGTGTCATGGCCGCTTATGCCATGTTGGGAGATATCCAAATTGCCGAACCGGATGCCACGTTAGCATTTACAGGGCGTCGCGTTATCGAAAATACAATTCGTGAAAAATTGCCAGATGACTTCCAAACTTCCGAATATTATTTTGACCATGGCATGCTGGATATGATCGTTCACCGCAAGGAACTGCGTGCAGAACTGGCACGTGTTATGAGCTATCTCATGGCCTGGAAAACAGCGGCTTAGTCCAGCCGCACTCATTCATGGCAGACGGCGCACGATCCGATCATCCGGCAGTTCAGAAACAACTCGACCGGCTTTCACTGCTATCGCCCGGACGCGATGTGCTGGGGCTGGAGCGGATCAGCGCCATCATGGATCGCGTGGGCAATCCGCATCTGAACCTACCACCGGTTTTTCATGTCGCCGGGACTAATGGCAAAGGATCCACTTGCGCCTTTTTGCGCGCGGCGATTGAGGCGGAAGGCCTGAAAGCACATGTCTATTCCAGTCCTCATCTGGTACGATTCAACGAGCGAATCAGGCTTGCAGGAACCCTGATTGAAGACGAATATCTGGCAGCCTTGCTGGCACGCGTCCTCGACGCCAGCGAAGATATCAACCCAAGTTTTTTTGAAGCGACCACAGCGGCTGCAATGATTGCCTTTGCCGAAACGCCAGCCGACGCTTGTATATTGGAAGTTGGCTTGGGCGGTCGTTTGGACGCCACGAATATCGTGCCAAAGCCAGCCGCAACCGGCATGGCTGCTCTCGGTATTGACCATGAAGCGTTTCTCCTTTCGCCGGAAGAAGGGGTGCCAAAGGATCCAATGGTGCGCATTGCGTGGGAAAAAGCGGGCATTGCGAAAGCTGGCGTGCCTCTGGTCACCCAGCAATATGATCAGGCGATGATGGATATCATAAATGAACATGCACAGGCTCAAGGCACACAATGGATCGCGCGTGGCGATGCCTGGAATTCTGCCCTATACAGGAAGCAACTCCACTACCGTGATGAAATGGGCCAGCTGAGCCTGCCCTTGCCCGCTCTTTGCGGAGATTTTCAAGCCGACAATGCAGCCCTGGCCATTGCAATGCTGCGCCACCAAAGCGCTGTTGCAATTTCGGAAGGGGCCTTGAAAGCGGCAATGGGATGGGCCCAATGGCCCGCGCGCTTGCAAAAACTGGATCCCGGTCCATTGACGCAGCTTTTGCCCGATGCAGAAATCTGGCTTGATGGCGGTCACAATTCCAATGCGGGTGAGGCGCTTGCGGATTATTTCCAAAACTCAGGGCGCAGTGGAATTCATCTGGTCATTGGAATGCTCGCCAACAAAGATCCGGAATCCCTACTCCATTGGCTGGATGGCGATCTTGCCAGCATAACAGTTGTTCCGGTGAAGGGACATGAGCATCATGACATTGATGCTTTTGCAAAACCCGGATTGGAGGTTCGGAAAGCGAAAAATGTCGCCGCAGCCCTTCGCCAGCTCGATCAAGACCAACCGGAAACCGTATTAATCGCCGGATCGCTCTATCTCGCGGGAGACGTGTTGCGCGCTAATCAGCAACCGCCGGACTAAGTCGCGCTTTTTGCGTCCTCTTCAACCGCATGTTCGGTACCCGCAGTACCCAGGGACCGGTCCACCAATCCCGATCGGATCATCAGCCAGAACATAATAACCCCGGGGAACGCGGCTATTGTGGTCAGCAGATAGAAATTCACATAGCCCATCCATTCAATCAGCGACCCTGCTGTCGTTCCCGTGAGGAAACGTCCCAAGATACTGGCAGCGGCCGAAAGCAATGCGAATTGGGTGGCCGTGAAGCTGAGATTGCAAAGCGCCGACAGATAGGCGACGACCGCAACGCCGCCAATACCGCTGGCAAAATTCTCGAAACCTATGGCAGCGGCCATGGCCCAATTGTTATGACCGCTGGCCGCCAATCCCGCGAACGAAAGGTTGCTGACAGCCATGAGCACAAGGCTGAGCATAACCGCTTTCTTCATACCCAGTCTGGAATAGACCATTCCGCCTACAAATATGCCAATCAGAAAGGCAATAAAGCCCAGACTGACATCATAGAAAGCAATTTCGTCATTGGTGAAGCCCAAGTCTTCAAACAATAGCCGGAATGTCAAATTGGCTAGCGTATCGCCAATCTTGTGGACCAGTACGAACAACAAAACCACTGGCGCACCAGACCGTTTGAAAAACTCAACCAGCGGACTGACATAAGCAATCGCCGCTTGGATCGGCCCTTTCAGCGGCTGTGGCTCTTGGCGCCGAGCAGGTTCGCGCATGATCAGCCCTACAATTACGGCGAACAGCGCGAACAGCGAACAGACGTAATAGGCGATTGACCAGTTACTGCGCGCTGCAATGACAAGCGCTACAGCACCTGCCGAAGCCGCCCCAATGCGCCAGCCATATTGAGACATGCCAGAGCCGACACCCAATTGTTCGGGCTCGAGCAATTCGATGCGATAAGCGTCGATCACGACATCAAAGGTAGCTCCTGCAACGCCCACCATGGTCGCGGCCACTGCAACTGCGACGATATCGGCCTTGGGGTCCAGCGATCCCAGATAGATAATAGCGGCCATTGCCATAGCAGCTGTCACGATAAGCCAAGACAGACGCTGCCCCATCCGCCCGATAATAGGAAGCCTCACAACGTCGATAATCGGAGCCCAGAGCCATTTGAAATTATAGGCAAGGAACGTCAGCGCAAAGGCCGTCACCGTAGATTTCTCGATTCCCGCCTGAGCCAATCGCGTTGTCAGGGTTGCGGCAATCATTGTCAGTGGTAGCGCCGACGAAATGCCCAGAAAGAAGGCCGATAAAGGTGCTGATTCGCTATAGGGCCGGACGCCGTCAGGTAAAATCCTGCGCCATCCGATGTCTGCTGTCTGATCACTCACGCCATACTCTCCCTCGAACCGAGGGAAACACTAACGGCAAATGTTTCGAATACCAGTCAGATTTTTGCAGATAGCCTAAATATCGAGCAGCTTGGCGCCAACTATCGCACCCGCGCCGGGCCGTTGGACGATAATCGCATATTTGTCAGCACCAGGGACATCCAGGTCTTCATCCGACAATTTGACGCGCATCGAGCTGCCATCCCAGCTTCCGAGATTGCGTTCGTTTTTCACGACATTGGTATAATGCAGCTTCCGTCCGCCATTTTCGCCGCGACCGACCTGCACCGTCTCCGATGAGCTCAGGGCTAATAGCGAAACACCTGCCATATAGCGTGACTGTCCCTTGATCGTCACCGTCACGTCACCGCTTTCATCGCGATTGGCTTCGATGATAGGACCGGCATCGCTTTTGGCCAACCTTACAAGAGAGCGAATATCGCCCTCGCGCGACCCCACAGCTCCGCCGCCGCCATTGATGATAACCTGCGGTGTATAAACACCCGATCCGGTCTTACCGTTGCTCGCATAACTGCGTTGCAGCCGGGTATTGCCTTCCCGCGCCAGCGTATCTTTCCAACCGAGGCGATCCCAATAGGTAACGGGCCGCGAAATCACCAGCAGGGAGTCATCTTTTGCTAATCGGGAAGCTAGCATATCTGCAGGGGGACAGGATGAACATCCCTGGCTGGTGAACAATTCAACGACGACCGGATTAGGGGAAACCGTTTCGTCACCAAAGGTTTTCGCGCCATCAGGCGTTGCGGGTGCCGTTGCTTGTGCGGAGGCCTCACTCGATGACTGGGCGATCTGGGCACCCATAAAACCTGCAAATGCAGTAGCTGCGATCATTGCTGGCAATATTAATTTACGCATCGAAAAACCTTCCTAACAAGTAACTATTCTGTCATTCGCGAGGAGCAACCCGCAGGTTACAGATTGCGACAAAGTTTTTTTTCCGCCATGCGCAAAATCATGACCGATAAAGAATCAGGTAAAACATATAAGGCCAAACCAACGCGCGGTGCAAAGCAGCAATCAGCCAAGGCCAAGCCGCCGGAAGCACAAGTGCGTGAAGGACAACGCATAGCAAAATTGCTGGCGCGTGCCGGCGTCGCCTCTCGCCGCGAAATCGAGCGGATGATTGGCGAGGAAAGAATCGCCCTAAACGGCGTGATCGTCGAACACCCTTCCCTGCTGCTCAAGAACCTCACCGGAATCACCGTCGACGGCAACCCAGTCGCGGAGCCCGCGCCCGCCAAGCTGTTCCGTTTTCACAAACCCAATGGTTATATCACCGCCGAACGTGATGCCTCGGGTAAGAAAACCATCTATGATGTACTGCCCCAGGACATGGAACGAATCATGCCAATCGGCCGGCTCGACCTCAACACCGAAGGCTTGCTGTTGATGACTACCGATGGCGAGTTTAAGCGCGAGATGGAACTGCCCAAAACTGGGGTTGAGCGCACCTATCGCGCGCGGACTTTTGGGGACATCACGCAAAACCAGCTCGAAGATCTGTATCGCGGCATTACAATTGAGGGCATGCGCTATGGTCCGATTGAAGCCAATCTGGAGCGCCGTACGGGTCGCAACCAATGGATTGAAATGACTCTTACCGAAGGCAAAAATCGCGAAGTTCGTCGTGTCCTCGAACATCTCGGCCTCAAAGTGTCACGTCTCATCCGTACCCGATATGGCCCGTTTGTGCTGGGCGATCTGGCCAAAGGTGAGATTGAAGCGGTGCGTCGCCATGATCTGGTTAAATTTCGGAAGACTTTGAAATAATGCGGATAATTGCAGGTGAGTGGCGTGGGCGAAAACTGGTTGCGCCCAAGGGTGAAACTACCCGCCCCACCGCTGACCGCACCCGCGAGCGGCTATTTTCCATGCTCACAAGCCGATTGGGCGATTTTGCCGATTTGCAGGTGCTGGATCTGTTTTCTGGTTCCGGCGCGCTAGGCTTGGAAGCGTTATCGCGTGGCGCGGCGCATTGTACTTTTGTTGAGCAAGACCGGGACGCGCTGAAGGCATTAGAGAAGAATATTGAAACGCTTGGTGCGAAGGCGGATGTTCGGATCGGATCGGTCCTCGGCCTCGGGCCAGCGCGCAAATCCTTTGACCTGATCCTGATGGATCCGCCTTATGACACCGGTGCGGGGGCGGTCGCCCTGGACAAGCTCGGTCGTCAAAACTGGTTTGCACCTTCAAGCTGGATTGCGATTGAGACCTCTCGTAGAGAAGAGATCAATGTAAAAGGCTTTACGTTGGAAAGCCAACGCGAAAGCGGTAAGGCAAGGCTTCATATATTGCGACCCACCTGATTGCCTTACCACTTCCTAACTTCAGCTATTGGCCGCCTCATAGGCGGATGCTGTTTCATTCTGGTCGTTTTGCGCCTGCATATAGAAGGTCGTTGTCGCCATCAAAGCAGTTGCGAGCAACGCGCTAAACATCAGTCTTTTACTCATTATCGGTTCCAATCCGTGGGAGGAAATTCTGTTGATCGCTATTTGGTGCACTGCAATACGGATTACAACCTGACCCTTGGGTCATGTCTAAAGTGATATTGGCCTTGCCGCCGCTAACGATGTTCCCTAACTGTTCACCTGTGACCAATGCTGTAAACATGCCCGCCGAGAGCGATCCACCCTATGTGCGGGGTTTAAATACACCCCAACGTGATGCTGTGCTGACCACTGAAGGTCCGGTGCTGGTTCTGGCCGGTGCTGGTACTGGAAAAACTGCCGCTCTTACCAGGCGGCTGGCGCATCTGGTCTATTCGCGCAAGGCCTGGCCGTCCGAGATTCTGGCGGTGACCTTCACCAACAAAGCAGCGCGCGAGATGAAAGAGCGGATTGGCACGATTGTGGGTGATGCCGTCGAAGGCATGCCATGGCTCGGCACATTCCACAGCATCGGCGCAAAGATGCTGCGCCGCCACGCCGAACTGGTCGGCTTGCAAAGTAATTTTACAATCTTAGACACGGATGACCAATTACGGCTGCTGAAGCAGTTGATTCAGGCAGAAGAACTCGACGAAAAACGTTGGCCCGCTCGCTCTCTTGCTGGTTTAATCGATCAATGGAAAAATCGCGGACTGAATCCCGCTGATCTCGATGCCAATGAAAACGAACGCTATGCCAATGGCCGCGGCCAAGAGTTTTATGCGGCCTATCAGGCCCGGCTAAAGGCGCTGAATGCCTGCGATTTCGGCGATCTCCTGCTTCATATCCTGAACCTGCTCAAAACCGATCGCGAGATTTTAAAGCTCTACCAGGAACGTTTCAAATATATACTTGTCGACGAATATCAGGACACGAATAGCAGCCAGTATCTCTGGCTTAGATTACTCGCTCAGGAACGAAAAAATATCTGCTGTGTCGGTGATGATGACCAGTCCATATACAGCTGGCGCGGCGCGGAGGTCGCTAACATCCTGCGCTTTGAAAAGGATTTTCCTGATGCCAAGGTCGTCAAGCTGGAGCAGAATTATCGCTCCACGCCGCATATTCTTGCCTCTGCATCTGCCCTAATTGCGAATAATAGCGGACGCCTCGGGAAAACCCTCTGGACCGAGGAAGAAGAAGGCGAAAAAGTGCAGGTCACCGGCGTTTGGGATGGCCCGGAAGAAGCAAGACGTACCGGCGAGGAAATGGAGAGCCTACAGCATAAGGATGTCTCACTGAACGACATGGCGATTCTCGTCCGCGCACAATTCCAAACACGGGAGTTTGAGGACCGGTTTATCTCCATCGGCATGCCCTACAAGATTATCGGCGGCTTTCGCTTCTATGAGCGTGCGGAAATTCGCGACGCCCTCGCCTATCTTCGTGTGATAGCACAGCCCGCAGATGACCTTGCATTTGAGCGGATCGTCAATGTCCCCAAGCGCGGGCTTGGAGATAAAACTGTGGAAAAAGTTCACCGGCTCGCGCGGGCACAAGGTATTCCGCTGGCCGCCGCCGCTCTGAGTATCTGTGATACCGACGAGTTGCCAGCACGGGCTCGAACCACTCTTCAAGAGCTTATGCGCAGTTTCGCGCGGTGGCGTACCAATGCCGATGAAGTGCCCCATGCAGAGCTTGCACGGATTGTCCTCGATGAATGCGGCTATACTACGATGTTACAAGCAGACCGAACGCCAGAAGCTGCCGGCCGGCTAGAAAACCTGACCGAGCTAACCCGGGCAATGGAAGAATATGAGACGCTTGGCGACTTTCTCGAACATGTAAGCCTCGTCATGGACAATGACGCATCTGATGATGAGGCCAAGGTCACAATCATGACCATGCATGGCGCCAAGGGCCTGGAATATGATTACGTCTTTTGCGCTGGATGGGAGGAAGGTGTGTTCCCTTCCCAGCGCAGTCTTGATGAGGGCGGGATAGCGAGTCTCGAGGAAGAACGTCGGCTCGCCTATGTTGCAATCACGCGGGCGCGGAAAAAATGCACCATCTTCCATGCCGCCAACCGTCGGATTTACGGACAATGGACCAGTTCCATCCCTTCCCGTTTCATCGGAGAACTTCCGCCCGAGCATATTGAAGAGGAAACCAGCATGATGGGCGGCGAAAGCCTTTGGCGTGCCAACTGGTCGGAGCGCGCAGACCCCTTTGCCGATGCCGCACGCGGATCTACACGAGGGCCCGGGTGGAAACGGGCGCGCAATACCGGCAGTTTCGACAGCACGCCCAAAAACATCAAGGAAGCGCGGCGCAGCGCGGTCTCACTGGGCAATAAAGGCCGTGATGATGTCGCTGTTGGTATGCGCGTTTTCCATACCAAGTTCGGCTATGGCGAAGTGATCGAAAAAGAAGGCAATAAACTTGAAATCCAATTTGAAAAAAGCGGCCAGAAACGCGTGCTTGATAGTTTTGTAGAAGTGGCCTGAAACGCACCAAGTTGAAGATGCGGAGAACATCATCATGAAAATCGCTATTATCGGTGCAGGCCTGTCTGGACTGACCTGCGCTGACTTCTTGGCCGCTGCTGGGCATCAGGTCCAACTTATCGACAAATCCCGAGGTCCCGGCGGCCGCATGTCAACGCGGCGTGCGCAGTCATCAATGGGCGAACTGCATTTTGACCATGGCGCGCAATATTTCACCGTTCGTGATCCCGGCTTTCAGGCTATTGTGAAGCAGTGGCAAAACGACGGATTAGCAGCAAGATGGCCCGCGGCAGGAGATGATGCCTTGGTCGGCGTCCCATCAATGAATTCCCCCATCAAGGCTATGGCGTCTCGGCATGATATATCATGGTCAATGCGTATTGATCGGCTCGAAAATCATAAAAACCAGTGGAGACTATTTGAAGAGAATAGCGCACTGAAACCTCTGTTCGATGCGATAGTTCTGGCGATACCCGCAGAACAAGCCGCGACATTGCTTGAGACCTGCAACACCAGTTTTTCAGAGATCGCTCGTCAAACCAAATCCGATCCCTGCTGGACCGTTATGCTGGCCTTTCCGGAACCGCTATCGACCAACAAGAAGACAATTCGGGATCACTCGGTGATTGGCTGGGCGGCGAAGAACTCCGACAAACCCATGCGAGGGGATCTTGAGAGCTGGGTGATCCAGGCAACACCCATATGGTCAAACGATCATCTGGAGGAATCGCAAGAACAGATCATAAAGGCTCTGACCACAGAATTTGCAGCAGAGCTTGGGATATCATTACCCGAACCTTTGCACGCGGCCGCCCATCGCTGGCGCTACGCTCGCTCAGGCAGCGCCGGATCGATCGCTCTCTATGATGCAGAAACAGGCCTTGGCGTCTGTGGAGATTGGCTGCTCGGACCACGGGTCGAATGTGCATGGCTTTCAGGGACAGCGCTCGCTCAACTAATGGTTGAATAATCCTTATCCACAAGCGCCCAAGATGAGCGTCTACAGGTCGATTTTGCGCCATTTTCCGGGCTGCAGCTCGTCCAACGACCAATCACCAATACGCCACCGTACGAGTCTCAATGTCGGATGACCAACGGCCGCCGTCATCCGGCGAACTTGCCGGTTACGCCCTTCCCTGATCGTCAGTTTCAACCAGCAATCAGGTACCGTCTTGCGAAACCGTACTGGTGGATCACGCGGCCACAGCGACGGTGCAGGGATCTGTTCGGCATCAGCGGGCCGAGTCAAACCGTCCTTCAGCCGAACGCCTTGGCGTAATTGACCGAGACTTGCATCACTCACCTCACCTTCAACCTGAACCAGATAGGTTTTCGGCATCTTGAACTTGGGATCGGAAATCCGCGCCTGCAATTTGCCATCATCGGTTAAGAGCATCAGCCCTTCGCTATCCCGGTCTAGTCGGCCTGCGGGATAGACGGCCGGCACATCGATGTAGTCCGACAAAGTCTGGCGCGTTGTCTCGGTTCCGCGGTCCGTGAATTGTGAAAGCACATTATAGGGTTTGTTGAACAATATCAGTTGCGCCATGGCATACCTTTGGCATTGATCACCAATAGCGGCAACGTCCTTCAACAAAGAATGAACATTCGTCGCCGCATATCACGCAATTATGACAAATTGCCCGTATGTCGCTCTGTAGAAGCAGCACTTTTGCATGCTGTTTTTATTATCTGTGACTGAACCATCAAATTTCGTACACAGCCTCAATGAACCTGATGAATTTTGATATCGACGCTTTCCTTCGCGACTATTGGCAGCAGAAACCACTGTTGATAAAAAATCCTTGGGACGGCTGGAGCGATCCGCTTGAACCGGACGATCTGGCCGGTCTTGCCTGCGAACAAGGCGTGGAGTCACGACTGATAACCCAAACTGGTGATGATCCGGATCTGCCCTGGGAACTGGAGCACGGGCCTTTTGCGGAATCGCGATTCAGCCAACTTGATCACAAGCGCTGGACGCTACTGGTGCAGGCCGTTGATCATTATGTGCCGGATGTTGCCGCGATGATCGAACCGTTTCGCTTTATACCAAATTGGCGCATCGATGACGTGATGGTGAGTTACGCTGCTGATGGCGGCGGTGTCGGACCGCATTTCGATCAATATGACGTGTTCCTGATCCAGGGATCGGGGCGCCGCCAGTGGCAGGTTGGTGGTCACTGCGATGAAAACTCAGAATTGCTACCACATAATGATTTGCGACTGCTTGCCGATTTTGATGCCACCGACGAATGGACATGCGAGCCTGGCGATATTCTTTATGTACCGCCGGGCATTGCCCACAACGGGATCGCTGTCGGGGATGATTGCATGACCTATTCGATCGGTTTTCGTGCGCCGTCACGTAGCGAGCTAATAGGATATTGGGCCGATGACCTGCTCGCGGACATGCAGAATGATGACCGTTATAGTGACCCCAAATTGAAGGCGCTGAAAAACCCGGGTGAGATTCCTGCGGACGCTCTGGGCCGGCTCCATGCAATGATCACCGAGAAGTTGAATGATCGGGAAGCCTTTGCAATGTGGTTCGGCCAGTATAGCAGCACACCGAAATATCCTGATGTCGACTGGCGCCCTGAAGAGCCTCTTGGGATGGATCAGTTGCAACAATATCTGGCTCGCGAAACGCCGATATACCGCAATCCGTCCAGCCGGTTTTCCTTCATCCGTGAGCCTTCACAAATCCAGCTTTTTGTCGACGGAAACAGTTTTCCCTGCACCGGGGAAAGCGCAAAATTTGCCGAGGCTCTATGTGCGAAAAATATTGTGCATATGGAGCAGAATTACTTGCAATCCGACACGGTCATGGCCCTGATCTCGGAGCTTTACAATCTCGGCAGCGTCACTTTCGATCAGCCGGAAACAGAGTAGTAAAACAGCCGGCAACCATGCGTTCGCAGACACCATATAATCAGCGCATTTAACAGTATCGGCCACTACGCCTATCGCTTTGCCTGACCTATGAGAAAGTGGTATAATTCCATTGGTAGGGTCGCTTCTCATGTCGGGGCACATGGGTACTGGTTGTGTGAGACAAGCTGGTGATAATTGACCTGAGGGAGTCCGACCCCTCGATACGTTTCGAAGCGGACATCTGTATCGTAGGAGCAGGTGCCGCCGGCATTACGCTGGCGCGTCGTCTGGATGCAGCGGGTCTGCGGGTCTTGCTGCTGGAAAGCGGTGGAATCGACTTTGAGCCTGATATTCAAGCGCTGGCGGATGGACCATCAACCGGCCATGACTATTATCCGTTGGCAGATTCGCGACTGCGTTTTTTTGGCGGGACGACTGCCATATGGGGCGGCCGCTGCGCTGAGTTCAACCCGTCAGACTTTGAATGTCGTGACTGGGTGCCGCATAGTGGCTGGCCGATCTCTTTCGAAGACCTGCGGCCCTACTATGACAGTGCACGATGGCTGCTGGGATTGCCTACACGCCAATCACCGGACAATCTATGGCCACAACTCAGTCGTCAACCACCCGCATTTACACAAGACGGCCTGACCACCGATTTCTGGCAATTCACGCCGCAGCCAGAGCGTTTTACCCTGCGGAAGTGCAATGATCTGACGACAAGTGATTCCGTCCGTATATTGTTGCACGCTACGGTGACCGCCATCAGCACCAATGATGGCAGCGATCAGGTTAATGGGCTGACCGTTAGCGATATTTCTGGCCGGACAGCGTATATCAACGCGCAGCAATATGTGCTGGCGGCTGGCGGGATTGACAATGCCCGGCTGCTCCTCGCATCCGGCATCGGTAATAACCATGATCAAGTCGGCCGCTATTTCATGGAGCATCCTCATGCTCGTGGTGGACGGATCGTAGGGAGCCGATTTACGGAGTTGCTCAAAAGCCTTCACGGGCGCATGCGGGATCGCAATGGTTATCTTCATGCTACTCTGATTAGGCCATCAGAGGCCATGCAGAAACGAGAAGGCATATTGAACAGCGGCTTCACTCTTGCCGTCCGTCAACCGGCAGACGCCAATATGATCGCGCCCGTAAAAGCTTATAATGGGTTTAAACATGCGCTCTCGCCAACCAAAGCCAATCGGTCTCTATGGCTCAATGTCAAAAAGACTACGACCCGGGTCAATGAATGGGCTGGCGCGCTGCGACCGCGGGCTCTGATGGCAATCGGTTGGGAACTCAGCGCCATCATCCGCGCGGAGCAGGCTCCAAACCCGCAAAGCCGGATCAAATTGGCCAGAGAACGGGATGCGCTTGGTGTGCCATTGGCTGAGCTGGACTGGCGCTTCAGTGCGCTCGACAAAAGAAGCGTAAAGGTGATGATGCAAACCTTTGCGGCGGAGCTGGAACGTCTGAAAATCGGACGGTTTGATCCGGCTCCCTGGCTGGATGATGCGTCGACGCTATGGACAACCGATCCGCTAATATCCGCCCATGCCAAGGGTGGTTATCATCATATGGGTACCACCCGCATGTCTTCATCACCCCGGAATGGCGTTGTCGATGCGACGTGCCGGGTACACGGTCTCGGAAACCTCTACGTCGCGGGCAGCTCAGTTTTCGTGACATCGGGATGGGCCAATCCCACTCTCGGAATTATGGCACTTAGCTTGCGTCTCGCCGACCATCTGGCCGGTCAGGCTGTACGATTGACCAAAAGTGTTTCAATGGCAAAGGCCTGATTGCGGTCAACCCGCCACAATCGGTTCACCAAGTCCCAGCCTTTTGCCATTGGTCACGATCACCCGGTCGCCAAGTTCGACTTGCTCGAACAAGAGACGCGCAAATTCCTCTGGAACGCCGATACAACCGCGGGTGCCATAGCCCCATTTTACCTCTGCAGCATGAATGGCGATCCCGTCATTGGTCAGCCGCAACATGTAAGGCATTGGCACATGATAGATATTTGAGATATGATCCTTGCTCTTTTGGGTGATCGGAAAAACACCGGTCGGGGTCGGCTTCAGTGCATCGCCAAATTTGATTACTGCAGCGCCAATTTCATAGCCATCTCGGAAAACCGAAATGGATTCCGCTTTCAGGTCAACGGTAATGACAATCTCGCCATCCGGCACCCCTTCATCATCCCACTTGTAATAACCATGCACGAACGGCTCGTCGATTTGCAGGATGCGTTTGACGACAAAAGGAGAATTCGAGACAGTCTCGGGAAGAAGCGCTGGCCCTTCTTTCTCTGCATCTATCGCAACAGCCTCGACAACCGCCTTCTCTTCTACTGCCGCAACTGCTGGCAAAGGCTCCACAACACCCGGTTCAGCGGCTATCGCACGTACAAGGCCCAGCACGAGCAAGCCCAGAATAGAAAAACCAACCACGACCAATATCGCTGCGCTAATTCGCATCGCTATCTGCTTTGTCATGTTTCAAACCTCCTGTTCGATTAAGATTTTCTTTACCAAAACAGAAAGTCCGCAACCATCACCCATTTCAGCCTGTGCCGCATGGAGACGCGATCGTTCCAAAGATTAAATAATACCGTTAAACGGGCCCGAGCCTGCAAATGCTAGGCTATGGCAACCTCGATAAAAAACAGTTAGACAAAATTTGACCCCTGTTTTGCGTATCTTTTGTGGAATTTCTCGGCACGCACCATTGGCCTTCAACAAGCTGTCCGATAACCGTTAACGAACACAGCCTTCATCACTATATCCTTCGACGGATAAACAAATTTTTGCTGTCCAGCGAAGAGAGACTTCCTTAGAACCCGATGTAATCCTTTAACGCCAAAGAAAACACAAATCATCGAACCGCGCGCACCCCATCCCTTTAGCATAGCCAATTACCGCTACCTCTGGTTCTCGCGGCTGTCGTCGATGTTCGCGCTCTACGCTATGATGCTGATCCTCGGCTGGCAGGCCTATAATCTCGCACGCGAAGATATGGGTGTCGGTGCCTCGGCCGGTATTTTGGGATTGCTTGGGCTTTTGCAATTTGTGCCTTTGTTTATCCTGACTCCGCTGGTCGGCTGGGTGGCGGATCATCTGGATCGCCGTTGGATTGCGCGGATAGTTCTCGGCGTACAGGCGGCTATTGCGCTGGTCCTCGGTTTGCTAACCGTCAGCGGTGACATCACCTTATGGGCCATTTACATCATTTCCGTCCTGCTGGGTATCTGCCGAGCGTTTCTCGGACCGGCGGTTACTTCCCTGGCCCCTAATCTGGTGCCGAAAGAGTCGCTGCCGCGCGCGATCGCATTGTCTACCATAGCCTGGCAGGTCGGCGTCATCGCTGGGCCCGGCATGGCTGGGCCGCTTTATAAGATCGCGCCATCCCTGCCCTATTTCGTCTGTGCAGCGCTTTACGCGCTGGCCATGCTTTCGATTTTCATGATCGGCCCGGTCACACGCAGCGCGATTGATCGGACCAAAGGACCTTTGCGTCAGGTGATGGATGGCATGTCCTATGTCTGGACCAACAAGCTGGTGCTCGGAGCTATCACGCTGGATTTGCTGGTCATGTTTCTCGCAGGGGCAACTGCAATGATCCCGGTATTTGCCAAAGATATTTTGGGCGCTGGCGAGATTGGCCTATCCTTGCTGGCGGCTTCGCCAGCGGTCGGTGCAGTCATTGTCGCGGGTATATTTTCCTTCGCTCCACTGTCCCGCAATGTCGGCAACATGATGCTGATTGCGATGGCGATTTTCGGATTGGGGACGATTGGATTTGGATTGAGTACATCCTTACCCCTGTCGATGGCCTGCCTCGCTCTATGCGGTGCCGCTGACATGTTCGGAGTCTATGTGCGCAGCTCGCTAATTCAGCTCCACACGCCCGATGATCGACGTGGACGCGTAAACGCCGTCAGTCAGATGACGATCAGTGCATCCAATGAGCTGGGTGATGCCCTGTCGGGCGGATTGGCCGTGCTATTTGGCCCTATTGCAGCCATTGTCGCAGGCGGTGCCGGTGCTATAGTGGTAACCGGAATTTGGTCACGGCTGTTTCCCCAACTGGGTGCGGCCAAGACATTTGATCCGCCCCCAGACTTGGACGCAGGCATAAAAAAAGAAGACAAATCAGTCACTAGTGCTACATAATGAATCAGGAGACAGAGCAATGATCGCAAACACCATTCTCGATACAATTGGCAATACGCCGCACATCAAAATGCAACGCCTGTTTGGTGACGCGAATGTCTGGATCAAATCCGAGCGGTCCAATCCGGGTGGATCGATCAAGGATCGGATCGCACTGGCAATGATCGAAGATGCTGAACAATCCGGAGCACTCAAACCTGGCGGCACAATCATTGAGCCGACATCCGGTAATACTGGTGTTGGTCTTGCTATGGTAGCGGCGGTCAAAGGCTATAAGCTCATACTCGTCATGCCTGAATCTATGTCACTGGAGCGCCGCCGGTTAATGCTCGCTTATGGCGCAAGCTTTGACCTCAGCCCGAAAGAAAAGGGCATGAAAGGCGCGATCGAACGCGCGCAGGAATTGATTGAGTCCACTCCTGGTGCATGGATGCCGCAACAATTTGAAAATCCGGCCAATTTTGAAGTGCACAAACGAACGACAGCACAAGAAATATTGGCAGACTTTAGAGACAATCCGCTTGATGCAATCATCACCGGTGTGGGTACTGGCGGCCATATCACTGGTGTAGCGGAAGTGCTGAAGGAAGAATGGAGCAATCTGAAAGTCTATGCGGTCGAACCTGTCGGCTCCCCTGTCATCAGTGGTGGCCAACCTGGTCCGCATCCGATTCAAGGCATTGGCGCCGGTTTCATTCCCGGCAATCTGCATACCCAAAGCATAGACGGCGCGATTCAGGTCGAGCCGGCCGATGCTAAGGCGATGGCGCTTCGCGCCGCCAAAGAGGAAGGAATGCTCATTGGGATCAGTTCAGGCGCAACCATGGCCGCCATTGCACAAAAACTTTCAGAGCTGGGCGACGGAGCCAATATACTCGGCTTCAACTATGATACGGGTGAGCGTTATCTTTCCGTGCCGGAATTTTTGCCCGAAGAATGAGCTCAATTGAAGTCAACACCTTCACCTACAATCATGGTGAACTCGAGCTGGCGGGCTATATGGCCCAGCCAAGCCGCTATCCGCGCGCGGCGATATTGATTGTCCCGACCATTGCAGGTCCGAATAAGATCATGTTTGATCGCGCGCGATGGCTGGCATCAATCGGCTATTCAGCGATGGTCTGTGATATTTATGGCCAGGGTGAGGTGACCGACAATCGCATCGCGCAAAGCATGGCGAACAGCTTGCGGGCCGATCCGGAAAATTATCGGGCGCGGTTTCGCTGCGCTCTTGATGAACTGCGCAAACGCTCAAAGTTGGCGAACCATCGGATCGCGGCGATTGGTTACTGTATGGGTGGAGAAATCGTGCTGGAAATGGCACGTGGCGGCGAGGATATTGCACTCGTCGTCAGCTTTCATGGACTTTTGGCAACTCCTCTGCCGGCCAAGAGGGGCGCGATCAAAGCTCGCATGCTCGTCTGTCACGGCCGTGCAGATCCCCTTGTACCACCGAAACAGGTGCGCGCCTTTATGGAGGAAATGGACTTTGCGGGAGCAGATTGTCACATGCATACTTATACTGGCGTGGTGCATGGTTTTACGGATCCGGCCAGTGACGGAAAACCGCTCGATGCAGTAGCTTATAACAAATCGGCAGATCTACAGAGTAAAGCCGCGATGCTGAGTATGTTCGAAGAGCTTTTCTAAAAAAAGCGCCGGGCAAGTGCGACCCAGCCCGGCGCTTAATGACACAATGGCGTTAATCGGGTTTACCGTCGCCATCATCGTCAAGGAGGTCGGGTTTGCCATCGCCGTCAGTATCCCAGGCGTCGGGCTGTCCATCACCGCTGCGGTCCCAAGCGTCCATGGTGCCGTCGCCATCGGTATCAATGGTTGGGGCCGGAATTTCCGACTCCATCGGTTCTTCCTGGGTATCCTGAGCAGCAACTGCACCTGTTGCCATGGAGACGCCGACACCGACAGTCACCAGATAGGGTGTCAGCCTCCGCTTCGGCTTCAAAGTTGTTTTGGAATGCATTGCATCTACTCCTAGTGCAGATCATTCCCCTGTCGTTTACACAAATGTGCTACCGCCGCCCTCTCTTCAAGAAGGCAGCGGTTAAGCGAGATAAAAATCAGACTTTTGGGCCGGCTTTTGGCGCCCATCGCGCCAGAGCCACTATCTGCCGCAACGAATCCGATGTACTAAGCGACGGCGAACATCTTGGGATCGAGCGCCATGATAGCTTCACTGCCGCCTTCAATCTTGCGCCGCAGCGAGCCCGCATCCGGGAAAAACCGCTCCGAGAAATATTGTGCGGTAACCAGTTTGGATTCATAGAAATCAGGATTGTCATCGCCAGCTGCCAGTGCTTCCGATGCGGCCTTCGCCATACGTAGCCACATCAGGCCCAAAGCAACAATTCCCATGATATGCATGTAATGATGTGCGCCCGCTCCGGCATTATTCGGATTTGCCATGGCGTTCTGCATGAACCACATGGTTGCTTTTTGCAGCTCGCCATTAGCTTTTTCTAAGCCTTCGGCAAAACTCTTCAGTTTGTCATCGCCTTTGGCCTCTTCGACTTCTTTGGTTATCACCGCAAATAAAGCCTGCACGCCGCGACCACCATTTTGAGCTAACTTCCGGCCCACGAGATCCATGGCCTGAATGCCGTTTGTGCCTTCGTAAATCATGGCGATGCGCGCATCGCGGACATATTGCTCCATGCCCCACTCGCCGATATAACCATGGCCTCCATATACCTGCTGAGCATTTGTTGCGATCTCATAGCCCTTATCGGTACCATATCCCTTGATAACCGGCGTCAGCAGCGACAACAAATCATCTGCCATCTGGCGATCTTCTTCCGATTGCGCCTTGTGAATTAGGTCCGCTTGCAGAGCACCCCACAGACACAATGCACGCATCCCTTCGGTAAATGCCTTTGCGTCCAGCAACATCCGGCGAACATCGGGATGCACGAACAACGTATCGGCTTTTTCTTCCAGGTCTTCCGGTCCAGTCAAGGCCCGCCCCTGACGGCGATCATTGGCATAGTGCACGGCGTTTTGATAAGCGACTTCGGCAACACCGAGGCCTTGTTGACCCACGCCCAGTCGCGCAACATTCATCATGATGAACATCGCCGCTAGGCCCTTATTCTCTTCGCCAACCAGATAACCGGTCGCGCCATCATAGTTCATCACGCATGTAGAATTTCCGTGGATACCCATTTTATGTTCGATAGAACCGCAAGACACATCGTTCTTATTGCCGAGACTTCCATCCTCATTGACGATGAATTTTGGAACGATAAACAGGGAAATGCCCTTCACGCTCTCTGGTGCATCCGGTGTCTTCGCAAGCACCAGATGAATGATATTTTCGGACATGTCGTGTTCACCGGAAGAGATGAAAATCTTGGTACCGGTAATCGCATGAGACCCGTCAGCATTGGGTTCGGCCTTTGTCCTGATAAGCCCCAGATCCGTGCCGCAATGCGGTTCGGTTAGATTCATCGTACCGGTCCATTCGCCGGAGAGCATTTTGGGAACAAACTTGGCTTTCTGTTCGTCACTGCCTTTCGCGAGGATCGATGATATCGCTCCGTGAGTTAGGCCCGGATACATGGCGAAGGCCATATTGCCGCTCGCCATATATTCTTCAAATGCCATCGAAACGATATGCGGCAGCCCCTGGCCGCCAAATTCTTCTGGTCCGGACAAAGTGCCCCAACCTGCTTCGCAATATTGTTTGTAAGCATCCTTAAAACCTGCCGGCGTCGTTACGCTACCATCTTCATGGCGTGTACACCCTTCCAGATCTCCGACTTGATTGAGCGGAAACAACACGTTCTCAATGAATTTGCTGCCCTCGGTCAGAATAGCATCGATCATTTCCGGTGTCGCATTTTCAAACCCCGGAAGGTTCGAAAAGCGTTCCACTCCGAGCACATTGTTGATGACGAATTGTGTGTCGCGAACAGGCGCTTGATAACTTGGCATTATCTAAAACTTTCTTTTAAATTGATTTCAGCCAGAAAATACTGGCGAACTATCCTCTATTATTGCTGTGCTTTGGCGGCCGTCACGGCGTCCTGCACAATCTTGATAAATTCTGTTAGCTCCTTGATTGAGCTATCAATGTCATTTCTTTGCTTTTTCAGCAGATCAACCTTCTCTTGGCATTTGTCGAGTGTCACCTTCATTTGCGTGACACGTCCGTCGCCCAAATCATAGAGGTCGATCATCTCCCGAATCTCGGTCAGGCTGAAACCGACATTTTTTGCTCGCATGATCCACGCAAGTCGCGCACGATCCCTTTTCGTGTAAATACGGGCCAAACCCTTACGATGAGGAGCAATCAACCCCTCATCTTCATAGAAACGAAGTGCGCGAGCTGTAACACCAAACTCCTCCGACAAATCCGAAATCGTAAAGCTTTCGCGATTTTTCAGGTCAGGCGTATCAATCTCTGCATGACTGAGTGCTTTTGACATAGACGCTATATAGCTTACGCTAACGTAAACGTCAATATCATCCGCTAGGGCACAGGTTCTCGATTTCGCGACCCCGCGTTGACCGCGCCACCGCGTCTCCTTCACCAACCAAATAGAAGCTTACACCGTTCAGCCCGGCGCGCGGGGTACAATAGCTTTCACAAGACTCTGGTAAATCTCCGGGCATCTGCAAAGCAACACCATCAAAACTGGCGGTAAAACTACATCGCTGCTCACTATCCAATGTGATCGTAACCAGCTCGCCGCTCCGTTCTGCAGATCCGAGGCCTTCGCATTTGCTATCTGGGCCAAAAACCGCAAGCAGCCCGACCTGATATCCACGCTGATCATTGCCAACCGCGCAAAACCGGTCTTCACCGAGATCACTCTGTCTTTCGAAAGCTCCTGACAGGCTGACATTGCGAACATCAGGGATAACCCCGGCATCAATAGCAGCTTGTTCTAGCGAAGAAGGCTGTTCATCCGAACCATTGGTTGAGTCATCTCGCCCTGTCCCGATCTGATCGCAGCTGGCGAGCAGCAAAGCGGCCAGCAGAACGCAAACCTTTTTCACTCGTCATGCTCCAACATTCCGCTCTCGATTCTGCGATAGAAGCAGCTTTTTGCTCCAGTGTGGCAAGTCGGACCGGCAGGTTTCGCCTTAACCCAGATTGCATCTTGATCACAATCGATCCTAAGCTCACTAACGCTCAAGATATTCCCCGACGTTTCACCTTTCTTCCAAAGCGACTGACGGCTCCGCGAGTAAAAATGCGCGACGCCTGTTTCCTGGGTAAGTTTTAGCGCATTGGCATTCATGAAAGCGACCATCAGAAGATCACCAGACGAATCATCGGTAACCACTGCGGTGATCAAACCATTCGAATCATATTTCGGATTGAGCGTTGATCCGGTCTCCCGGTCATTTTTTTTGTCCTCTGTCATTCTTTTGGATTAGGTCTCCAAATCGTTCGACGCAACGCAAAACCGGTCTTTCTGCAATTGCCGCTGATCGCGCCCGATAAATATGATATTTTTATGACCAAGGGGGAAGACAAAGCAGGGAATCAAATCTATATCCCTGCCATCTCCCCACTAACGCAATTTGGGCGTTGATATTTTGGGCAGCAAACAAGGTGCGATATGCTTACAACCCACCCGTTTGAAGATGACAAGCTACGTGAGGAATGCGGTGTTTTTGGCGTCGCCGGGGTCGAAGACGCTGCAGCGATGGTCGCGCTCGGCCTTCACGCCTTACAACATCGCGGACAGGAAGCCGCAGGAATCACCTGTCGCAATGGCCGGGAATTCTATAGCCATCGTGCCCTTGGCCCTGTGGCTGGGAATTTCGACAGCCAAGAAGTCATGGACAAACTGCGCGGGGATTACGCATGCGGCCATGTCCGCTATTCAACGACTGGGGCCGGAACACTGCGTAATATTCAACCGCTGGAGGCAGATCTTGCATCCGGCGGTTTTGCTATCGCGCATAACGGGAACATATCCAACGCCTTGAAACTCCGCCATGAGCTGGTGCAGAATGGGTCGATATTCCAATCGACAAGCGATACCGAGGTGATCATCCACCTGCTGGCTACGTCAAAATACCGGACATTGCTCGACAAGTTTATAGATGCTCTTCGAAAGGTAGAGGGTGCCTATTCGCTCATTTGCATGACCCCGGACGGTATGATCGCTTGCCGCGATCCCCTGGGCATTAGGCCCTTGGTCATTGGCAAAATTGGCGAGGCCTATGTCTTCGCATCAGAAACTGTTGCTCTAGATCTGGTGGGCGCGGAATATGTGAGAAGCGTTGACGCCGGAGAGCTGATTGTCGTGTCCAACGGAGAAATGCGTTCTCATCGGCCATTTGGATCAACCAGTGCTCGCCCCTGTATCTTCGAGCATGTCTACTTCTCGCGGCCAGACTCCATTGTGGATGGTTCATCAGTTTACAGCGTGCGCAAAGAAATCGGTGCACAGCTCGCCATCGAAAATCCAGTCGATGCCGACTATGTTATACCAGTTCCGGATAGCGGAACCCCGGCAGCTATTGGTTATGCAGAACAATCAGGTATCCCTTTTGAATTGGGGATTATTCGCTCTCACTATGTTGGCCGAACCTTCATCCAACCTGGTGACGGAGTCCGTCATCTCGGCGTAAAGCTCAAACATAACGCTAACAGGCCATTGGTGAATGGCAAAAAGATTGTCTTGATTGATGACAGCATTGTGCGCGGAACAACCAGCCTGAAAATTGTTCAAATGATGCGCGAAGCTGGGGCCGCAGAAGTGCATATGCGGATCGCCAGCCCGCCGACTATGCATAGCTGCTTTTACGGGGTTAACACGCCAACGCGTGAAAAGTTACTGGCTGCAATGAAATCTGTCGAACAGATGTGTGAGTATATTCAAGCAGATAGCCTCTCCTTCATTTCCATTGATGGACTCTACAAAGCCGTAGGCGAAGACTCACGCCAGGAGGCGGAGCCGCAATATTGTGATGCTTGCTTCACCGGGGCTTATCCAACGCCGCTTACAGATCAGGAGGGTGGGCAACAGCCGGATCAACTCACGCTGTTGAACGAGAAAGTGGCCGCAAAAGAAACACCGATATTGGTCGAACAAGTTGGATAGGTTTGAATTTGCCAATGAGTTTTGAAAATCAACTGGCGCTGGTTACCGGCGCAAGCCGCGGCATTGGGGCTGCGACTGCAATTGCATTGGCCGCCAAGGGCGCGCACGTTATATTGACCGCGCGCACCGCCAAAGAACTCGAAGAAGTCGAGGACAAGATTCACCAGGCAGGAGGCCACGCCACCATAGCGCCGCTTGATCTGACGGACGGCGATAGCATTGGCAGACTTGCACAAGCGATTTCGGAGCGCTGGGAGGCGCTTGATATGTTGGTACTCAATGCCGCTATGCTGGGGACATTGACGCCAGTTCCGGCCATTGATGGCAAAGAGTTTAACAACATTTTGACTCTCAACTTAATCGCACAACAAGCTCTTATTGCTGCATTTGATCCGATGATGCGCAAAAGCGAAGATGCGCGCTTGCTCGCCATCACCAGCAGCGTTGGCCGATCTCCCCGCGCGTTTTGGGGCGCCTATGGAGCTTCCAAAGCCGCGCTGGAAACGCTGGTGATCAGCTATGGCGAAGAGATGCGCAATCTGGGCAAGTTACGCACCGCGATTATCAATCCTGGCCGCACTCGTACGAATATGAGGGCACGCGCCTATCCCGGTGAAGATCCGCAATCTGTCAAACCTCCAGAGGTCGTGGCTGATCGCATGGTTGAAATTCTCGCCAGCAATTTTGAGACTGGCGAGAGCTTCGATATCAGTTAACCGCTGCCGATTCGATAGCCTCCCCATTCTCTGAATCCAGATAGGTTTTCACCGCATTGAAAAAGGCGATGCGCTGGTCCTTCTGAGCATCAGGTGTAGCACTGGGCCAATTACCGTTGCTGGCGATCACCAGTTTTCGAGATGGATCAATAAATATTCCCTGTCCGAAAATGCCTTGGCCGGCAAAACTGCCATCATCAAAGGTCCACCATTGATAGCCATAACCCCGTCCGGGATCCCCTATATCCGCCTGTTTTGTTCCAGCCTTGGCAAACCATCCATCAGGCACGATCGATTCGTCCCCGATCATGCCACCATTCATCGCCAGCTGACCAAAGAGCGCGTAATCCCTGACAGTAGCAGAGATGCAGCAGCCACCAATTTCCTTGCCACCCTCATTGAGCAGCCATTCCCCGTCCTGCGCCATCCCATATGGTGACCAGACTTTTTCGGAAAGATATTCGGATATCGTTTTACCCGTGGCCTTTGCCACCAACACACCGATGAGATTGGTTTCACCAGTATTATATTGCCAGCGCGTGCCAGGCTCTGCCTCGCTTTTCAGCGTCTTCATGTACACGATAATCGGATCAACGCCGTCGACGGGTTTGGTGTTGTTAAACAATGCCACATCGGATTTTGGATCAGCATAGTCCTCATTCCATTGCACACCAGACGTCATGGTCAATAGCTGCTCGACCGTCACACCGTCATAACCGCTGCCTTTCAGCTCGGGGATATAATCCGTCAGGGGATCATCGATGGATTTGATAAAACCATCCTTGATGGCCGCGCCGACCATTGTCGACACCAAGGATTTCGCGACCGAGAAAGACGTCCAGCGATCATCCTTGCCGAATTCCATGCGATATTCTTCCAGTCGGATTTTTCCATCCTGCAATATAACAATACCAGCAGTGCGCTGGTCAGCCATATATTGGTCGACCGACAGCATCTGGCCATCGATCTCAAATTCTTTGGGAAGCGCTTCACCTTTTTCCCAAACCTTTGGTTTTGAGCCGGCCTCAATCGTATTGGATGGTACAAGCACATCCATCATCCGGAAGGCTTTATTGCGCTGATCATCTGTCCAAAACAGGATATTCTTGTCGGTCGGTAATCCAGCAGCATCAGCCGCGACTTCCTTGACCTTCTGGCAACCCGGCAGTGCCAGACACAGACCAACGCCAGTCATCGCTAGCGTTAGTTTTTTTCCTAAACCCATGATCAACTCCTGCCTTCTATTATTCTTTTATCAAAGTCACTTGCGAGACATTAATGCCGCCACCACTGAAACCGCCTTCGCAATAGGTCAGGTAATAGCGCCACAGCCGGACAAAATGCTCATCAAATCCCGATGGCAATTCGCCTTGCTCAACAATCGCCTCGAAACGTTCACGCCAGAGGCGCAGTGTTTGGGCATAGTCTGGACCAAAATTATGCTGATCCGACCAAGATAATCCGCGATCTTCGGCAAGGGCACGGAACCGACTTTCCGACAACAGCATGCCGCCGGGGAAAATATAGGTTTGGATGAAGTCGGCGCTGGCGGCATATTGTTCAAAAATATCATCCGCAATACTGATATATTGAATGGCAGCCCGTCCCCCTGTTTTCAGATTGCGTGCGACGCAATCCAGAAATTCGGGCCAATATTTCTGTCCGACCGCCTCGACCATTTCAACACTGGCGATAGCGTCATATTGACCGGCAACATCGCGATAGTCCTGAATGAGGAAATGGGCCTCAGGGTGATGCTCCCTAGCCCATTCGGTCTGTTCATCAGACAAGGAAATGCCGGTCACATCCAATCCATGATCTCGCGCTAGTGTACCGGACAAATATCCCCAACCGCATCCGATCTCCAAGACTTTCTGGCCAGGTATTGTGTCCAATCGGCCCGCTATCGCTGCAACCTTTTTCGCCTGCGCTTCTTCTAGAGTATCCGCTTTTCCGGCGTTATCCTCAAACAGTGCGCTGGAATAGCTCATGCTTTCATCTAACCACAGCCGGTAAAAATCATTGCCCAGGTCATAGTGATACTGGATATTCTGCCTTGCTCGGGCCTTGTCGTTGCGACGACGCGAATGGCGCATCTTGGCAATGAACCTGAAAATACCGGCTGCGCGCCCAGTGTCTTTCAGCCCGGCGCGGTTGCGAGTAAACAGATCGAACACGGGCACCAGATCGGGACTTTCCCACTCACCCAGCTCCCAAGCGCGATACCATCCTACAGAACCGCTATTTACCAGACGCAGCAAAGCGTTCCAGCTATGGATTGTAATTTCCGCCATCGGCCCCTCGCCACGGCCACCGACAATACGGGTTGTGCCATCCGGCAATTTGCCTTCAAAAGTGCCATGGTTCAAACCTGCATCGATCCGGTCTAATATCCGGTGGAATCCCGGTGCGATCAAACGTGCAAGCAATCCACCCCCTGTCCCGAAGCGCTTGCGCGCATCGAGCAGATGTTTTCCACGTTTTGGTGCCTCTGCATTCATGAGCCAAATATGGACCAGAGGTAACTGCTTGGCAATGCGGAACTATCCCTATCAATGGCCATCGATTTAAGAACCTGGAGCCGCGGCAGAACCCGCTAATATGCCGCCATCAATAGTCATTTCGGTACCCGTGATATAGCCAGCCTCATCCGAAGCCAGCAGCACAGCCACCGCTGCCACTTCTTCAACCTCACCGAACCGCCGCATCGGTGTGTCCTTTACCAACGCATCGATGGCTGCCGCGCGTTCGGCACCCTCCCCCAACATTGGTTCCCACATCGGCGTCATGATGGCCGCAGGATGGATGGAATTGCAGCGGATATTCAAACCCAATTGCGCACAATAGAGCGCCACGGATTTGCTATGGTTGCGGATCGCGGCCTTGGAGGATGCATAGGCCGCAGCACCAGGAATTCCGACCATGCCAGAGCGGGACGAGATGTTGATGATGGAACCAACGCCCTTTTCCTTCATCGCGCGGATCGCATAGCGACATCCCATGAAGGTGCCATCAAGATTGACCCGGTGCACCGCGCGCCAGTCTTCCAGCGAGGCATTTTCCGGGTCATGAGGTGCAAGGCCGGCTTCAAATCCGGTAATGCCGGCATTGTTGACCACGACATCGGCCGCGGGATACAGGTCGGCCAATTGATCCCAATCCGCTTCCTTTTCGACATCAAGGACGAGAGTTTGGCTTCCCAATTCCTTTCCTGTCTGCGCCAAAGTTTCGGCATCCTTATCGGTTAATAGGACCGTCGCCCCCTCATCGATAAAGGCCTTGGCAATAGCTTTGCCAATGCCGCGAGCCGCACCGGTGATAATACAAAATTTTCCTGATAGTCTGTGCATAAAAGATCCTGAATAATAGGTGTCAAAATACTCAGTCGAAGAGACTGATGGGTTTCATTTTGATTTGCCTGAAGGCGACCTACTTATTCATCGACCTGATATCCTCTTTTCGAATGAAGAGATGAATAGGCAAATATCTTCACCATTTCAATCCCTTCCCTCATTTCACTTGTGCGTAGGCATCCAGCGCCCGCACGCGCGCCTCCTTGTGCGCTATGATCTTTGACCGATAGCTCGGCGGTTTCGCACCGCTTTCCTCCGGGTCATGGATATATGGATCACTGACATCCGCCAGCTCGGGCACCCATTTGCGGATATAATCGCCAGCGTTAAATTTCTCGGACTGCGACAACGGCGCCATGATCCGGACAAACATATTGCTATCGACTCCGGTTCCCGAGGTCCACTGCCAATTGACGCTGTTTGACGCGAAATCGGCATCCAGCAAAGTGTCCCAAAACCATTTCTCGCCCTCGCGCCAGTCAATCAGCAAATGCTTGATCAGGAAACTTGCCGCAATCATCCGGACGCGGTTATGCATCCAGCCCGTCGCCCACAATTCCCGCATGCCAGCATCGACAATTGGATAACCGGTTTGGCCATGGCACCAGGCGTCATAATCCTTGCGCACTTTAGGATCAGCCATATCGCGCCACGGAAACGCCCGGAATTTTTCGCGATAGCTTTCCCCACCATATTGCGGGAATTGCTGAATGACATTCTGCGCATAGTCCCGCCAGACAATCTCTTTCAAATAGGTTTCGACGTTAGCGCCTTGCCCCGCAATGCGGTTCCAGATCGTAGCTGGACTGATCTCCCCAAAATGCAGATGCGGGGAAAGCCGCGAAACCAATTGTTCGGATGGCAGATTGCGGCCTTCATCATATTGCACCGCTTTATCGACAAAAGCTTCAAGAGCATCCTCTGCACCCTGCTCACCCGGTGTCCAATGGCCTGCGAATCCCTTTGCCCAATCGGGTTTGGTTGGCAGCAGATTCCAGTCATCCAGAACATCGCTGTCGGGCCAGGCATCCGGCGCATCCAGTGCGGTTGGTGGGACACTCGCGGCTGCTGGAGGCATGCGTTCGCGTAGGGATTTCCAAAATGGTGTATAGATTTTATAGGGCCCGCCGCTGCCAGTTTTCAAAGTTCCGGGCGGGAGCAGATAATTTCCGTGATGCAGAACGAGTTCGGCATTGTCACTCAAATTGGCCCGCAAGTCCTTTTGTGCATTAAGCCACCAAGGCTCATAATGATGCAGCGCGTGGATTTCTTGGGCGCCACTCTCACGTGCGAGTTCAGCCAGTATGTCAGCTGCCTTGCCGCGCCGCAAGATCAGCCGCGACCCCTTGGTACGTAAATCGGTGTCCAATGACTTCAGGCTACGATGCAGCCACCAGCGCGATGCGCCACCCATTTTGCGATGTTTAGGCGTTTCGTCATCGAGAACATAGATCGGGATGACTGGGCCTTTAGCAGCCGCAGTTGCCACAGCGACTTGGTCCGAAAGCCGCAAATCGCGGCGGAACCATAGGATAGTGGGCAATGTCATTGACCACCTATGGCCGTTTCTCCAGCTCCTGGATTTTCATCATGCGCTATTACAGTTTTAACGGCAAAACGATCCTGAACCAGAGGGCTGCGAAACCGCATGTCGGAAATATTCAGGGTCACACCTTCTTCGGATGCAGCACTTTTGTCCTGTTGCAAAATCGGCATTCTCGACCAAAACAGATATGCGTTCGCATCTGGGTCTGAGTTTTTGACCTTTTCAACCATGGCTTGGGTGGCATCATTCTCAATCCATTCGCCTTTCCAGTAAAAGGGTTCCGGATCGATGAGATCAAATATCGTTTCGCCATATTTGGCATCGACGCCTGTGCCCATTTGCCAAAGCATTTCCCGCCGCCAAAAAGTTACCGGCACCGGGTTCGCCACCACCTGATCCGGTTTTTGTCCTGTATGCTGCGTAACCGCCAGCTCGGTGTCTGCCTCCGCCTTGCCGGTAATCAAACCATTAGCGAAAATATACGCACAAATGGCTACAAAACTAACCCAAGCCGGTCGCTGCCAGTCATCCCTGCCCTTTTTCTCTCGCCGCCGCGATATCCAGACGCCTGCGATCAGCGCAGCCCAAATCCAGATGTCGATGATGAAGATGCTGTCACCATAATACCATTGCGAGGAAAACGGCTCGAGCAAACGAACGCCATAGCTGTTGAGCCAATCGAGCGCAGGATGGCTGAGACAACCGATATAGGCCAGTGCCAACAGCCAGCCTCCGTGGATCGGCAAACGATCCGCTGGCCGTTTACCGCGCCGGGTCTGCCAGCGGTCGAACCACAGCATGATTCCGGTCAACAATAACGGCAATATCACCATCGCGATCGGGCCGTGCGTTATACCCCGGCGAATGGCGAGATGCTGATGCCCACCCAGCAGCGTCGCAAACGCATCAATATCGGGAATGTTAGCAGCGATGATCAGGGTCGCCATACCCAGACCGGTTTTCTTCTTCAGACCGAGCTGACCCAAAACGGCTCCGGCAAGGCTATGAGTTAAGTTATCCATGCGATAGACCACCGTCTAAACCGGACCAAGAAATTATATATTTTTCACGCAAAACGGGGGTCATCTTCGAGTGAGCTGTTTCATAAGAGTGGCGAAATTTCCGTTCAGAATCGCCCCACCCCATAGCGTGGCGAAAAGGACCTCAGCCCTATCAGCATGCTGACAAAGCAAATCCTACATTGCAAGCATCAAGTGTCGCAAAAGGCTGCTAAAGTTCCGGTCCGTCCTCGGTCACGGTCCATGTCTGCCCTTTGTTAAGCAAGGCCTGAAGATCGGGTTTCTTGCCTTCGGCCGCTTGCTCATTTTGCTCAACCACAGCCGCCTCGAACGTCGGACGCGGATCGTCATAGAGCACGCCAATGGCCATCGGAAATTCTCCAAATGGCATTTCGATCAGCATATGCGCGACAGAGCGATTGGTCACATCATGGACGATCACATTGGCGGCCTGCCAGTCGCCGTCGACAACGTCGACCACTTTCAACGACAAGGTTTCGCGGTCCAGCGTGATGCCTTTTTCACCTTTTTCAAACAGCATCGGCTCACCATCAGCGAGCAAGAGCTGGGTCGACGCAGCGGTTTTCTTGGCCGCAAATTCCTCGAATACGTCTTTATTATAGACGATACAGTTCTGAAAAATCTCGATAAAGGCAGCCCCCTTATGGGCATGCGCCGCCTTCAAGACATTGGTCAGATCTTTGTGCACATCGATGCCGCGTGCGATGAACCGCGCACCCGAACCCAGCGCAAAGGCGCAGGGACTGGCGGGCCGATCGACTGAACCATATGGCGTCGACGGAGTGTTCGTTCCGACCCGAGATGTCGGCGAATATTGCCCCTTGGTCAGTCCATAAATTTCGTTGTTGAACAGCATGATCTGGCAATCCAGGTTGCGCCGCAACAGGTGCATCGTGTGGTTGCCGCCAATGGACAGAGCGTCGCCGTCACCGGTGATGATCCAGACATCGAGATCAGGATTAGCAAGCTTCGCGCCTGTCGCTACCGCGGGAGCACGGCCGTGAATGGTGTGAAAACCATATGTTTCCATATAATAAGGAAAGCGAGAAGAGCAGCCGATCCCGCTAATAAACAACGTATCTTCGGGACGGACACCAAGGTCCGGCATCGTCCGCTGCACCGCTTTCAGGATCGCATAGTCACCGCACCCCGGACACCAGCGTACCTCCTGATCAGTTTCCCAGTCTTTCAGCGTCGTGATTTTCGTCATCTCGTTCATGACAGATTCTCCTCAATCGCCGCATCAATTTCGGCAATGGTAAAGGGCTGGCCCGATACTTTGTTTACCGGCCTTGCATCGACCAGATATTGATCGCGCAATACGGTTTTCAGCTGACCTGTGTTCATTTCCGGTACGATGACGCGGTCATAGCTTTTCAGCAACTCGCCCATATTTTTCGGCATTGGCCAGACGTTCCTGACATGGATATGACTGACGTCTTTTCCAGCCTCCACCGCGCGGCGCACGGCCTGATGAATAGGTCCGAAGGTCGAGCCCCAGCCAACGACGGCCAGCTTGCCGCCAGTCTTGCCCAGCGCAACATCCTGGTCGGGGATGCTGTCCGCAACGCCAAGGACCTTATCCCGCCGAATTTCGGTCATCTGTTGGTGATTGGCCGCGCCATAGTCAATATGACCGGTATCAATACCTTTTTCGATACCGCCGATTCTGTGCATCAATTCCGGCGTGCCCGGCTTGATCCAAGGCCGCGCCAGTTTTTCATCGCGCGCATAGGGTTTCAATCCGCCTTCCGGCATTTTGTCCATGAAGCTTGTTGGAAATGGCTCCAGACTAGCAACATCAGGAATTTTCCAAGGTTCAGCCGCATTGGCTATATAACCGTCCGTGAGCAGCATGACCGGCGTCATATATTGCACCGCAATCCGCACCGCCTCAATCGCACATTCAAACGCATCGCCGGGCGAGCGCGCGGCAATGACCGGCATCGGTGCGTCACCATTGCGGCCATAAATAGCTTGATACAGATCCGATTGCTCAGTCTTGGTCGGCAATCCTGTCGAAGGTCCGCCACGCTGTGAGTTTACGATAACCAGTGGCAGCTCGGTCATGATCGCGAGCCCCATGGCTTCGCCCTTCAGCGCGATGCCTGGACCAGATGAGGAGGTAATACCCAATTTGCCAGCATAGCTTGCACCGATGGCCGCCGCGATCGCCGCAATCTCGTCTTCTGCTTGGAAGGTGGTTACGCCAAATTCCTTAAGCCGCGACAGATGATGCAAGATCGCTGACGCTGGCGTAATCGGATAGCCGCCAAAGAACATCGGCAAGTCAGCCAGCTGTGCCCCAGCCACCAAACCGAGTGACAGGGCTTCTGCGCCAGTAACCGTGCGGTATTCGCCAGGTGCAGACGGCGCTGCTCCCACTTTGCGGGTCGTCAAATGACCGCTACCAAGACCATCACCAGATAACTCGGCGGTTTCGCCATAAGCATGGCCAGCATTCAGTGCTGCGATATTGGCATCTGCCACATCAGGCAGTTTCGCGAACTTGCCTTTGAGCCAGTCGATAATCGGTTGGCGTTCCCGCTCAAACATCCACAGCGCCAGACCGAGGGTCCACATATTCTTGCAGCGCAGAGCTTCTTTGTTACCAAGTCCGAAAGGCTTTACCGCCTCCAGCGTCAGCGCGGAGATATCCAGCTTGAGCAATTGCCACTTGGCCAAAGAGCCATCTTCCAGCGGATTATTCTCATATTTCGCTTTGTCGAGGTTCCGTTTTCCGAACTCACCTTCATCAGCAATGATCAAACCACCATCGCGCAAGGCATCAACATTGGTCTTCAACGCAGCGGGATTCATCGCAATCAAGACATCAGGCTGGTCGCCCGCAGTCTCAATGGCGCGGCTGCCAAAGTTAATCTGGAAAGCCGAAACACCGAATAAAGTTCCTTGCGGAGCCCGGATTTCAGCCGGAAAATCCGGAAATGTGGCGAGATCACTGCCCGCCAAGGCGGTAGACAAGGTGAATTGCCCGCCGGTAAGCTGCATGCCATCGCCGCTATCACCAGCAAAGCGAACGACGACATTTTCCGCACCTTCTGGTTGGTTATTGTCTGAATCGTCCTGTTTAAGCGCCGTAGCCATAAATAATTTCCGTACCCATCACTCTGTAGAAGATGCGGTAAAGCACTTCTCCCCTCTGCTTCAAACCATAAAAACTACTAGGGATAAAGTTTTTGTTTGAAACTACAGATTGAGAATACAACTTGCCTAGTGAACCCCAGCTGATCTAGTCGCCACTGAAAGAGTAGCAAATCAATACGCAACGATACGGAGACTAAAGGATGACAACGGCTTTTGTACGCCCCGATGCCCAGGCAATGCTGGCTATGTTGGAAACGGCAATGGAAACCCCGATGGATCAGATGGAACCGGCAGCGGCGCGCGAAGTCTATGTTGGCATGCGCTTTCTGGTCGATGCAGAGCCCACGGAACTGGCGATTGTCAAGGATCTAACCTGCCCCGGACCTGCTGGCGATATCAAGTTGCGTTATTATGACAAGCGAGAGAATCGCGAAAAAGGTCCCGCGATTATTTTCTATCATGGTGGCGGCTTTGTCATCGGCGATCTCGAAAGCCATCACCCTTATTGCACGGAAATGGCTGCGCAGATGGATTTGCCGCTGATCGCAGTCGATTATCGTCTTGCCCCCGAAGCGCCGTTCCCTGCTGCACCGGATGACTGTGAGGCAGCAACGCGCTGGATCGCAGAAAATGCCAAAACTGCTTTAGGAATTGAAATTGACGGCCTGATCCCTTGCGGTGACAGCGCCGGCGGCAATCTGGCGATTGTAGTGGCACAAGACCTAGCCAAAAACCCAGCATCTGCGCCGGTGATTGCGCAGGTTCCGATCTATCCGGTTGTCGACAGCACGGCTTCGGAAGGGTCCATGCAGGAATTTAGCGAAGGTTTTTTGCTGACCAAAGACTCGATGGATTACTTTCAAGGGCATTACGCTAGCCCTGCAGGCGACGAACGCGGTGATCCCATTCACGGCGACATTGCAAACAGCCCGCCAACGGTATTGATTACCGCAGGTCTCGACCCACTCAGGGACCAAGGCCGAGCTTATGGAGCAAAACTTATCGAAGCAGGCGTACCGGTGACGTTCATGGAGGCCAAGGGCAATATCCATGGTCTTATCTGTCTGCGTAAGGGAATTCCGTCATCGCAGCAGGATGTAGACGGTATTTGTAATGCGCTGAAGGCCACCTTGGCCGCTCTATGACGGATTTTAGCGATCTCCCCTACCGCCCCTGTGCCGGCATCATGCTTGCAGACACTCTCGGGCGCGTTTTCGTCGGACAGCGGCTGGATGCCAAGGCCAGCGCCTATCCGGACGCCTGGCAAATGCCGCAAGGCGGAATTGACAAGGGCGAAGATAGTGAGGCAGCGGCAATCCGGGAACTGGAAGAAGAAACCGGAATAACTGCCGATCATGTGCAGATAATCGCGCGCAGTGCCAATGAGCATCTATATGATCTGCCCGATGAGTTACTGGGTAAAATCTGGAAGGGCAAATATCGCGGTCAGCGCCAATTCTGGTTTCTGATGCGGTTTACAGGCGAAGACAGGCATGTCAATATTGCCACCGAACATGCAGAATTTTCGGATTGGAAATGGGCAGACCCCAATGAATTGCCGGATATGATCGTGCCATTCAAACGAGATCTATACCGTGCAATCTTGAAGGAATTTGAACCCCTGATCTGACCGCGAAACAGAATAGATACGGATTTGTAATATGTTGCGTAAAATAGTTTGGTCATTTCCTCTGGTGGCTGTCGGATTTGCATCGCCATCACATGCGGCACTTCCAGAACCGGTAAAAGCAATGATCGAAGCGGCTATCGAATCCGGTAAGGATGCGGAGATCAAATCGGTTTTCAAGTTTGCAAAGGTCACAAATCCGGACGACGCCGCAGAAATCGATGCGATGCTGGCAGCATATAACGTAAAGAAGACACAACTCGCAGCAGCCGAAGAACAGGCCAAAATGGAAGCGCCTTTTTTCCAGAATTGGACGGGAGAAGGCGAGCTCGGTGGCTTTCGCAATACCGGCAACTCGAATAATGTGGGCTTAAGTGGTGGTATCAAGCTGGCGAAAGACGCGGTCAAATGGCGGTTGAAATTCCACGCCCGCGCTGATTTTCAACGCAGCAATGGCGTGACCAGTCGGGAGCAATATGCTGCTGCCCTGGAACCTGAATATAAAATCAATGATCGGCTGTTCTTCTACGGACTGGCACAATATGACCGGGACGAGTTTCAAGGCTTTTCATCTCGTTACACCATTTCTGGCGGTATCGGCTATGCGGTGATCAAGGAAAAAGACATTTTCCTGAACGTCAAAGCCGGGCCCGCCTGGCGCCTTACGGAATTTTCCGAGGGCGGGTCCGACAGTAGTCTTGCAGGCCTGATCGGCCTTGATCTGGGCTGGCAAATCGCGAAAAATCTGAAACTAACTCAGGGCGCCGGAGCAACACTGGCTTCTGATGCGCAAAGCCTGACCAGTGCCAATGTTATATTCTCGTCCGGTACAAATACACTCACCGCAACGACCGGATTGGATGCGAAGATAAACGGAAAGCTAACCGCCCGCTTTTCTTATGCTGTCGAACATGAAACCAATCCGCCTGATGGCAGTGAGAAAACTGATACGCTAAGCCGCGCAACATTGGTCTATGACTTTTAGAGGCTTAGAGTTTACCGCTTAGTTGGGCGCTACTTTTTTGGCCTTTTCATCACTCACTTTTGGTTTTGGCGTAACGGCCTGCGCTGACATCACCGGTATTTTCTGAGAAGCAGTGATCGCCGATGCCAGTTGCGTTGTTTGCGAACAACGGGTCCGGCAAAGTGTTTCAATTCGTGAAAGATTGATTTTTGCCTTTTCGACGGCACCGCGTTGAACTAGCGCTTCACCCTGCCCAGCTAATGCATCAAGATTATTCGGGTCAAGGATCAACGCCTCGCGATAAAAGCGAATGGCTTTGCCCGGTAATTTTTGAGCGCGTGCAATCTGGGCAAGCGCGATAAACGCTGATCCGTTGCGTGGATCAACCGCTAAAGCTGTCTCGTAAAGGTCCGTTGCCAGTTCAAGATCACCCTGCTTTTGCGCCGCTTCCCCTCGCTCCATATAGGCAACCGAACGCGCCTTGATTTCCACGTCCGCCGACTGGCCAAAACCAGCACTGGAAACAGTGGCCAAAACCAGGGACATCGCAAGGGCAGCGGGTGAAAAACGCATAATTAGCTCCAATAAAGACTCAGGCTTTCTAGCAGGATCACCTGCACGTTCGGTGAACATGCCGGATCCTGTCATCGTCTGCTATCACATTTTTTCAAGGCAGGTAAAATAAAAGCCATCCGTTCCGTCTTGATACGGGGTGAGAAGAATTCCTTTACGATATGGCCGTCCTATCGGCAAATCAACCTCTATATCCCGCCAATTCGGGTGGTTTTTAAGGAAATCCTCTGATTGATCCCCGCCTTCGGTATCCAAAAGAGAACAAACCGCATAGACCAGCCGCCCGCCCGGAGCGACCATTGAGCTTGCCAGTTCCAGTAATCGCGCTTGCAATTTTGCCGTTTGAGCCAGCCTTTTCGGTGTCATTCGCCAGCGCAGTTCGGGGTTTCGCCGCCATGTCCCTGTCCCCGTGCACGGTGCATCAACCAGAACAAGATCACATTGGCCGGCAAACGGTGAGAGCGCTTCTTCTTCCTTATTGGGTGACAGTAGCAACGTTTCGATATTCCGGGCGCTGGACCTGCGGAGCCGCGGTTCAATGCGGCTTAAACGACCACGGTCCGTATCAGCGGCAATGATGCGGGCCTCATCTGGCAACTGCGCGGCAAGCCCCAGTGTCTTCCCCCCCGCTCCGGCGCACATATCCAACACCATCTTTGGTTCATCAGGCAAACAAGCGGTAATTATAGCCTGACTGCCCAGATCCTGAATTTCGATCTGGCCGCTACTATAGGCCGCATTATTCTCGACATTTGTCCCGGTTGGCAGGCGATAGGCATTGGACAAAGGCAGCGCTTCTATTTCCGGCCATTGCGCTTTGACGGCCTCAGCGTTGCCTTTTTTGGGATTGAGACGAATATCCAAAGGCGCACGGTCGAATAAGGCCAATTGTTCATTGCCATCAATAGGCGCTGCAAACTGGCTTAAAAGCCACTCCGCTATGGTTCCACCACTGGCCCGGGGCTCCTCGTCCCCTAGCGCAGCAGGCCCGTAAGCAGTGCCGTCGAACAATTCCTGCAATGTCGGCTGTTCGTCGGTTAGCCCCGCCATTGCAGCGCGTCCGCTTTCTGGCCGATCTCCAAATCGGCGGATGGCGGCATAAACAAGTTCACGCACGGCCCGGCGGTCCTTTGATCCAGCATAACGACGGGCCTTGAAGAATTTCTTGGCGATACTATCAGCTGACGCGCCGTTATCTCGCGCCGCGACGATTATTTCATCCAACAGTTCAATCGCTGCTTGCAGGCGCGCCGAGGGCGTCATTCGATGATGCGGCTGTCTTTGTTCAAACAGTGAGACTGCGTTTGTGTGTCCGCGCCATGTTTCTTTATCGCCTCCTCAGTGGCTAAGATGGCATAGTCTTGACACTCGGCCATGGTCTGGAAGGGCTCAATCGTCCACAATGGGTCGCCTTGGTCGTATCCTTCGGGCCAAACCAATAACAGCAAAAAAATTTTCAATTCGACCATCGATCAGTCTCTTTAGCGCGTGGGATAATTTGGCGCTTCGCGCGTAATGGACACATCATGTACATGGCTTTCCTGGAGACCCGCATTGGTAATCCGTACAAACTCGGCATTCTCACGCAAATGCTGTAACGTTTGGGAGCCGGTATAACCCATGGCCGCCTTAACGCCGCCCACCAATTGATGTACAACGTCACCCGCTGGACCTTTAAAGGGCACCTGCCCCTCAATACCTTCCGGCACCAGCTTCATTTGATCCTTGATGTCCTGTTGAAAATAGCGATCGGCGGATCCTCGGGCCATCGCGCCGACGGACCCCATGCCGCGGTAACTTTTATAGGCGCGCCCTTGATAGAGGAATGTTTCGCCCGGTGCCTCCTCGGTACCAGCTAGCAACGAACCGACCATGACCGATGATGCGCCAGCAGCCAAGGCCTTAGCGACATCTCCAGATGTTCTGAGGCCGCCATCTGCGACAATGGGTATGCCGGATTTGGCTGCTTCCTCGGCACAATCCATGATTGCGGTCAATTGCGGTACACCGACACCCGCAACCACGCGGGTTGTGCATATGGATCCCGGACCAATGCCGACCTTGATACCATCCGCACCCGCATCAATCAGCGCGCGCGTTGCAGCAGCCGTGGCAACATTTCCGGCGATAATCTGTGTCTGATTGGAGCGCTTCTTGACCTCTTCCACAGCCTTGGAAACCATTTTGCTATGACCGTGGGCTGTATCAATAACCACCAGATCACACTCAGCATCGATCAGAGCCTCTGTCCGTTCCAGGCCAGCATCTCCAACGGTTGATGCTGCGGCCACCCGCAAGCGCCCTGAACTATCTTTTGTAGCATCGGGATAGGTTACCGCTTTTTCGATGTCCTTGACGGTGATCAGGCCGACACAATGATAGCTGTCATCGACCACCAACAGCTTTTCGATACGCCTTTGATGAAGCATCCGGCGTGCTTCTTCCTGGCTGACACCCACCGGGACCGTAACCAGATCATCCTTGGTCATCAGTTCGGAAACGGGTTGACGTGGGTTTTCCGCGAAGCGGACATCGCGGTTGGTCAATATGCCGACCAGCTTGCCACTGGCCTCAACCACAGGAATACCGGAAATCTTGTTTTGCGACATGGTCATCTCGGCATCAGCCAAGGTGGCGTCCGGTGCGATAGTGATCGGATTGACAACCATACCGGATTCAAATCTCTTCACCTGCCGTACAGCGGCGGTTTGTTGTTCCAAAGTCAGATTACGGTGAAGCACACCAATGCCACCCATTTGCGCCATAACAATCGCCATATCGGCCTCTGTCACGGTATCCATTGCAGACGATAAAACCGGTATATTAAGAGCGATTTCTTTGCTCAGCCATGTCTGGGTATTGGCCTGACTGGGCACGATATCAGACGCGCCGGGTTGCAACAGAACATCATCAAATGTTAGTCCGGTTCGAATTTCTCTGCTGCTCATGGAATGCCACTTTCTGGTCTGCTGAATTTGATTCTGTGGCGGCCCATGTAATCAGTTCTGTCGCCATTCGCCAGCACTATTCGCTGCACTATTCACCGGCAATGCCCATATGCCATTTTTGTCGAGCTTTCGTCGGATAGGTTTCAAGGTTGCCGAAATAACGCCCAAGTGCGACGTGAAAATTGGCATCGTCGACTGCGCCGCCAAGTAACAGCTCCTCATCCAGTTCATCGCTTGCGTCATGATAGCGCCCGTTCAGATAGCTATCGAGACGCTCCTGATCCGAAAAAGCGCTAGTGACCATAAATGCCGGAATGTTTTTCTCCAGAAAGACATAACCGTCCTGCCGCTTTAGAAAGGCATTGGCTTTGTCCGTTTTGTCTATTTCCCGATCTTCTGCGACAGCGACTTTTTCAAGATCATCATCCAAATCTGTCTCACCGCGCCCGACAATCGCCAGCAGCTTGCCATTTGGTGCCAGAGCCACCGTATCAGCGTTGAACACGGCGACCAGCTTTTCCAATGGGAAGCTTGGATTAGCAGCAAAAGCTCTTGCGCCCAGCAATCCGCTTTCTTCGGCTGTGGTTGCGAGAAAATAGATGTCGCGGTCCGGTCGCACCTTCGACAACCGCTTTGCGGTCTCGATTAACAGTGAGATGCCGCTCGCATTATCTACGGCCCCGTTGCAGATACGGTCTACAGCAGGAGCCTGGCGACATTCGCCAAGATGGTCCCAATGTCCCAGAAAAAGCACCGCACCGCTGCCGGGTTTGCGCCCGGTTATTTTACCAATGACATTATGGGATTGATAGGATCGGACCCGCGTATCGGCTGACAAATCCGTATAGATACCGGTTTGCAAGGGACGGAAATCGCCCGACGCTGCGTCCTCAGCCAACTTATTATGATCAATTCCCGTCTTCCGCAGCAACCTATTGGCTGCCGCCTTGCTGATAATGCCCTCCAGACCAGCATGTTGTCCGTCGACATCCAGGTTTGTACTGGAACCGCGAAAACGTCTGGCCAGTCGACCAAATCTAGCTTCGCTGCTCGCTATAGAAATTACGCCCCATGCCCCAGCAGCAAGTATCTTGGCTTTGCGATCACGATAGCTAGGAAACTCCTTGGTTCCTGGTGGTGATCGCAAGAACATGAAAACCAATTTGGTTGAGACGGCTTCAGCCAACTGTTCCTCGCTTTGGTTTCCGTAACCAACATGCACGATGGGAACATTTGTCGACCGGCCTGATTGCATCGCAGAACGCAGAATAATCTGATTTTCATCAATCCGGATAACCTTTTCACGCTTACCATTAAAGCGCGTGAAGCGCACAGTCTGTTTCAATGGTGTCCGATCGACCAATGCGACCGGCGCATACCATGATGCTGATCCAGTCGCTGGAACCAATCCGGCTTTTTGCCACTCTGTTGCGATATATTGAAGGGTCTTGTTCTCCCCCTGGGTTCCTGGCTTCCGGCCACCAAAATCATCACTCGCCAATATTTCAATATGCGCGCGCAAATCTGTTTCCGAGATATCCTCTGCTTGGGCGGTGTAAGAAAACGCAAACGCAAACGCCAACATGGCGACACACATGATAAAACGCATAGAATCTGGTAACCTTGTTTCAGAGCGGAAAATTTGCTTTTTCCTTGGCATTTTGACGAGAATAATCAATGATGTTCTAAATATTTTGGAGGCTGGCAAAACATGGAATTTCTTTTACTACTCGTTCTGATCGTGGTGATCGTTTATCTTTTTGCAAGCATAAAGATTGTTCGGCAGGGCTATGAGTATACCATCGAGTATTTTGGCCGCTTTACGACTATCGCTAAGCCGGGTTTTAACTTCTTCCCTGCGTTTCTTTATCGCGTTGGCCGCAAAGTCAACATGATGGAACAAGTTTTGGATATCCCAGGACAGGAAATCATCACAAAGGACAACGCGATGATCTCCACCGACGGTGTCGTGTTTTTCCAAGTCCTGGAAGCTGCGAAAGCCGCTTATGAAGTGAACGATCTTTACAATGCAATTCTAAACCTTGTGACGACCAATCTAAGAACTGTCATGGGTTCAATGGATCTCGACGAAACCCTTTCCAAGCGTGACGAGATCAACGCGCGCCTATTGACGGTGATTGATGATGCCACCACGCCTTGGGGCATTAAAATCACTCGTGTTGAAATCAAAGATATTCGCCCACCACAAGATATCGTCAATGCAATGGCCCGCCAAATGAAGGCAGAGCGCGAGAAACGGGCCAATATTCTGGATGCAGAAGGTGCACGCGCTTCGGAAATTCTGCGTTCAGAAGGCGAAAAGCAGGGTGAGATATTGCAAGCGGAAGGCCGCAAAGCATCCGCCTTTCTGGACGCTGAAGCCCGCGAACGGGAAGCAGAAGCGGAAGCCAAGGCGACAAAAATGGTTTCCGAGGCAATTGCAAATGGAAACGCTCAGGCGATCAATTATTTTGTGGCCCAGGATTATGTCAAGGCCGTTGAGAAATTCGCTACGTCGCCCAATGCCAAAACCATCTTGTTCCCGGTTGAGGCAACCCAGCTGATCGGTACACTGGGCGGTATCGGCGAGCTCGCCAAGGAAGCAATAGGGGACAAGACTCCATCAGCACCGCCGACCAAGCCCAAGCGCAAGGGACCGTTTGAGCAATAATCGAAACACAGGTATGCTATGACCGATTTGTTTTCTACCGATCCAGCTTATATCTGGCTGACATTGGCAGCTTTGCTTGCACTTGCGGAAATTTTTGTGCCGGGCGTTTTCCTGATCTGGGTTGCCGCCGCAGCGGCGGTTACCGGCATTGCCAGTACATTTATTGAATTGACCCTAGCTGGTCAGCTGACGCTATTCGGTCTTTCTACCATTGCAAGCGTGTTACTGGGTCGCCGTTGGTATTTGACCAATGTCGTGAAAAGTGAAGACCCACTACTCAACGACCGCGCTGCGCGCATGATTGGAACGACCGTGACCGTCGTCAAGCCGGTCAACGCGACATCTGGCCGTGTCAAAGTGGCCGATGGAATTTGGTCTGCACGCGGCCCTGTCCTGAAAAAGGGTGAGACCGCGCGCATTGTAGATGTCACCGACGGCGTATTGATCTTGGAAGAAATGCCCGACCAAATCACCTGATTGACGGGCATCTCGGTCTGGACTTATTTCTTAAAGAAGCCCTTGGCCATGTCGGTAATGTCATTCAGCGGATTGCCATCACCATCGCGGTCCAGAAAACCACTGACTTTGCCAAGTATACCGTCCTCGCCGCCGAGCTTATCCATCAGACCGCCTTCGCCATCCAGCCCGGCCTTTTCCGCCATCGCGGGCATAAGGCCTTTAAGTTTCTCTGCATCAACGCCGGCTTCCGCCGCTGCTTCCTTGATTGCGGTTGCTTTATCAACGCTGCCGTCCTGCAATTTCGAAAACAGCGCTTCACCACCAGATTTCAGTTCGTCAGCCGACATGCCGACTTTTTCAGCTAGGCTGTCCAGATTTACATTGTCAGGCAACATGCCCAGTGCATTGTCCAAAAGTCCCATTTCTTCTCTCCTTTTATTGCTATTCTAACGCGCCAGCTTGCCCGCCATGCCGATGATATCATCGAGCGGATTGCCGTCGCCATCAAGGTCAAGCAGCGAGCCCAATCCGCCCAGACCACCCGACGATGATGCGGACGAACCGCCACCGAGAAGGCCACCAATCAGACTGCCAAGGCCGCCTCCGCTATTGCCGCTATTATCACCGCCCTGCTTTGCCATATAGCCCGCCACCATCATCGCGACGACGGGAAGCATTTTTTTCAGCAAATCGCTGCTTATACCGGTTTGTTGTTCGGCACCGGCGGCAACCGTACGACTTACTTCCTTCGATCCGAAAATCTGGCCGAGCACTTCATTGCCCTGACTTACCGGCGTAGGATCCGTTCCTAACACATTGTCCAGTAACCCGCCACCACCGAGCTGTCCCAAGAGACCGCCCAGACCATCCAGACCGCTGGGGTGTGCTTGCGTGGTCTTCTTAAAACCGCCGAGAACTGCGGGGAGCAGCGCAGCCGCACCGGCTTGAGCTACGCTTTCATTTACACCCAGTTCACGTGCCATGGTTTCGATGCCACCTGACTGCTGCAATATTTCCAAAATGCTCATTTCCGGTCTCCTTAAGCCCCGCAGGGGTCATTATTGATTCTGTCGATTTAAACCCCTCATTAGCATGTTTTCATGCCCAAAACGCATGAGTTGCAAAGGTTTACGAGTATTTACACTCTAGTACACCATTGATCGGCAAAAAACACCATACGGCATTTGACTCTACGCAATGGAACTCCGAATAACGGTATCAAGGGCAAACAAAATACCCCTGAGGAATCAAAGAGGAGCAAATCATGAGCATATTTGGAAAAATCAAAAGCGCCATTTTCGGCGGTGAAGCAAAAGCCGCTGAACCGGAAGCAGCAGCACCCGCAGCCGAAGCAGCACCAGCGGCACGCGCAGCCATTACCGACGTCGATGTCACCGCAAGGCTCGACAATATCCCCGGATCGGACAAGCTAAATTGGCGCACGTCGATTGTCGACTTGATGAAACTGGTTCAGATTGATGCAAGCTACGAAAATCGGAAGGCGCTGGCTCAGGAACTGGGCAACGCCAGCTATAGCGGTTCAGCGGAAGATAATATCGCTCTGCACAAGCGCGTCATGTCGGAAATTGCAGCCAATGGCGGCATCGTACCGGCTGAATTGAAAGACTGATTTTTCAGTCCTTTACTGGACGTGATGTCCAAATAATCTTAGGCGGGGGTTATGAGTGATCATAGCCCCCTTTCTTTTGCCGAAGCCCCGAAAAACTGTCGCCGCTGCCCGCGCTTAGTTGGTTTGCGCAAGTCACTCCGCAAAGAACATAGCGATTGGTGGAACGCCCCGGTCCCGGCATTTGGTGACCCTGAGGCCTGGCTCGCAATTGTCGGGCTTGCACCGGGCAAGGAAGGTGCAAACCGGACTGGCAGACCATTTACCGGTGACGCGTCCGGCGATTTGCTTTTCGCGACGTTGGACAATGTCGGTCTCTCCAACGGCAAGTTTCAATCTCGCGCGGATGATGGCGTGACCCTGAATGGTGCGATGATCCTCAATGCAGTCAAATGCCTGCCACCAGAGAACAAACCCAATGGTCCGGAGATTAACAATTGCCGCCCCTATCTCATCAAGGCTCTGGATAGCCTGCCCAACTTGAACGTTATCCTGGCTCTAGGAAAAATTGCACATGACAGCGTGATCAGAATGACGGGTGGCAAGCTGGCAGACTATAGATTTGCGCATCGTGCAGAGCATAGATTGCCCGATGGCCGGATCTTGATCGATAGCTATCATTGTAGCCGATATAACGTGAATACAAAACGACTGACGGCTGCGATGTTTGAAGAGGTATTTCACACAGCCTTGGCGCGTCGTTAGCGATCCTCGAACAAGCGTCCGTAAAGCTCTGGTCGCCGATCCCTGAAAAAACCCATGCCTGCCCGGTGCTTGCGCGCCTGTTCCAGATCAAAGGTCGCCACCAGGACTCCGCTATCTTCTGAACCAAATTCCAACACCAGATCACCCCATTCATTGGCGATGAAGCTATGACCATAGAAGCTCTGCCCATCTTCCTCACCAATGCGGTTGCTTGCAACCACCGGCATGCAATTGCTAACGGCGTGCCCCTGCATCGCGCGTCGCCACATCTGGCTGGTGTCAAGGTTCGCGTCATAAGGTTCTGAACCAATCGCGGTTGGGTAGAACAGGACTTCTGCACCCAAAAGTGCCATTGCCCGTGCGGTTTCGGGATACCATTGGTCCCAGCATATACCGACGCCGATGGTGGTTCCAAAGACATCCCAGGTCTTGAAACCGCTATTGCCGGGACGGAAATAGAATTTTTCCTCATAGCCCGGCCCGTCGGGAATATGGCTCTTGCGATATACGCCCATGATTTCACCGTTCGGATCGATCATTGCAACGCTGTTATAATGATGCGGTCCGTCACGCTCAAAGAAGCTTGTGGGAACCGCTACTCCCAATTGCTGCGCAAGCTTTTGCATGGCTTGAACAGGTGCACTGTCTTGTGTTGGTCTTGCCAGCGCAAACAATGCTTCATCTTCGGTCTTACAAAAATACGGACCAGCAAATAGCTCCGGCGGCAATATAATCTGTGCGCCCTGCTCTGCCGCTTCGGCCACATGCGCGCTCACGGCCTCAATATTTTCTGTTTCGCTGCCATTCAGGGTCAATTGCAAAGCAGCAAGCGTGATGTTTTGTGTCATGATGCGCTCATAGCTTGATGCCGAAACGGGCTGCAATTGGAATTGTCGCGATATAAAGGATAATCGTGACCAAAACACCCGCCGACAACGAAGCCCAGAAGTTGATCCCTTGTCGCAACATGACCGGGATGATCAGGAACATCGGCAGGCTGGGAATAACGTAGAAGAAAGTCGCTTGCACATGCCCAGCCAATAATTCCGTATCGCCGGTATCACGCCACAACCAGATCATCGCCAATATGGAGATTAGTGGCAGTGACGCGATTAGCGCACCCATGGCCGGGTAGCGGCGGGCGATGATTGCAACAATGGCAACAATCACCCCCGAAACTATCGCCCGGACCGCAAACTCACCCATATATCAACATGACGTCATGGCAGCTTTTTGAACAACAAGGTCATGCGGTCCGATTCACCGATCGCAGTGAACTTGGCTTTGTCGGTATCGCCCTCGGCATAGCGTGGCGGCAGAGTCCAGACACCTTTTGGATAGTCCGCCGTGTCTTTTGGATTGGCATTGACTTCGGACTGTTTGACCAGTTCAAAACCATGCGCCTCCATGAACTTCACCACCGTATCCGTACGCAAATAGCCTTTGTTGCCATCGGCATAGCTAAATGGCGTGCCGTCCTTGGCGCGATGCTGAATGATGCCGACCATGCCACCATCTTTCAGCATATTGCGCATCACCTTGATCTCGCTGTCTGCCAGATTCCAACGCATCAAATTGTGCATCATCCGCGGAATGATAACGAAATCGGCAGTGCCATTGGCTTCTTCAGGCACCTTGTCAGCGGTATAGGCGGAAAATTTCGCAGCTGGTATACCGGTCCATTCGGCCACGTCATTAGGAAACTTGGCAGGGAAGCCGCGAATACGTTCCTTGGCTTCATCACCGAAAGGCAAAGGATCCGGCGCGAAGGTCAGACCGATAAATTTTCCTTTTTCAGCAACATAAGGCGCCAATACCCGGGAATACCAACCGCCACCGGGAACATATTCGACAACCGTGTGACTGGGCTTGATACCAAAGAAACTAACCGTCTCGGCCGGATGCCGAAATATATCGCGCGCCTTGTCCTCTGCGCGCCGCTCATGCGCAATAACCGCATTCAAGCTGGTTTCGTGCGACACGCCTTCTTTAGCATGATGATTTGCGGAGGCCGGCATAAGGGCAAGCGATCCAAAGGCCGTCATAGCGCTTATCAAGATCAGTTTCTTTTTCATCATTTTTCCTCTCGTTCGAAAGTCAGTCAATAGCCGGGCCGACACATTCAGTCGTCTCCCTGCAAGAATTAAGGCCGTTTCTTGAACAGCAAGGTCATGCGGTCGGACTCGCCAATGGCCTGATATTTGGCTCGGTCTTGATCCTTATTGGTCAGAACCGGTGGCAGGGTCCAGACGCCTTTCTCGTAATCTTTGGTGTCTTTGGGATTCGCATTGATATCAGACGAATCTACCAGTTCAAAACCGTTAAGCTCAAATAGGGCGATGATTGAGCTTTGCTTTAAATAGCCTCTTGTACCCTTCGACATCGCATAGGTTGCATTTTCATTGGCGCGATGCTGGACGATCCCGATCATGCCGTCATCTGCCAATATTGTGCGCAGAGCCTGTAGTTCGGAATCGGAACGAGCGCCATTCAACATACCATGCATCGAGCGGAATATCAGAACCCGATCAATTTTGCCCTTCATCTCTTCGGGCACTTCATCGCTCTCATAAGCGGCAATCTGGTCAGCGGGCACACCCGTCCATCCTGATGCCGCATCCGGAAAGCGCTCGGGCCAGCTTTTGGAGCGCCCTTCCCGGGCCCGGCTAGTGAAGTTGATGCTGTCACTGTTTCCGTTGACCGCGATATATTTTCCACTGCCGCTCAGATAGGGCAGCAATATCCGCGTATACCATCCACCACCGGGACCATATTCCGCCACTGTATGCGTCGGCTTAACTTGAAAAAATGCTAGAGTTTCAGCAGGGTTGCGATAAACATCACGGGCTGTGTCATCCTTGCGTCGATCATGTTTGATCACAGCGGTCAGGTTGGCGTCACTATGCGCCGCACCGTCTTTTGTATGATCTTTTGCCAGCGCAGGAACCCCTGCAGTTGCCAACAATGCTGTCGCCACGCCAGCGAATAGGAGCTTCTTAGTCATTCATTCAGACCTTTCAGTTGGGGAATATCTCTCTGATATCGAACATAAATCAGCTGCACGGTGATGCAAAGCAGTTTATCCAGAGACTTCTTCTATCATCTTGAATTCCGTCGCAATTTCTGGCCGGGGATAAAGTTCATTCAGAGGAATGGATTTGCCGGTATCTTGGACGATGCGAACATGTTTACGGCTTAGTTGTCGGGGCTCATCAACGCCGCAGCTATGGGCGAGCACTTCAACCTCGTGGACAAGGCTCTTGCAATAGTTTGCTACTTTGACCTTCTTGTCCGCAGGGTCAAGCCCACGTTGTAATCGAGGATCATGAGTGGTGATCCCAGTGGGGCAAGTATTTTTGTTACACTTCATCGCTTGGATACAGCCCAGCGAGAACATGAACCCGCGCGCACTGTTGACAAAATCTGCTCCGGCACAGAGCGCCCAGGCAACTTCACTCGGCGTAATCCGCTTGCCTGAAGCAATGATCCGCACGCGCTCTCTCAATCCATATTTGTGCAAAATGTCCGACAACATCGGCAGACTTTCATCAAGCTGAAGGCCGACATTATCCATCAGTGGCATGGGGGCGGCACCCGTCCCGCCATCGCCGCCATCAAGGGTGAAGAAATCCGGCGCACTTTCTATCCCGCGACGATGGATTTCCTGGCAAAGGACTTCCAGCCAGCCATAGGCACCGACCACGGCTTTGATACCGGTCGGCTTGCCAGTGACAGTACGGACATGATCGATAAAATCGAGCATCTCCTGGACATTGTTGATTTCAGGATGCCGATTGGGGGAGATCGAGGCTTGGCCTTCGGGAATACCGCGCACCTTGGCGATAACATCAGTAACCTTCTCACCCGGCAGGATTCCACCTTTGCCCGGCTTTGCACCCTGAGACATTTTAATTTCAAACATCCGCACTTGCTCATGATCTGCCACAGCGCGCAGTTTGTCATCATTCAAGCTGCCATCGTTATTCCTGATCCCATATTTCGCCGTGCCGATTTGGAAGACAATGTCGCAGCCCCCTTCCAGATGATAGGGAGACAGTCCCCCTTCCCCGGTATTCATCCAGCAACCCGCCATTTTTGCACCATGCGACAAGGCCTGAACGGCGGGAACGGACAAAGCTCCGAAGCTCATCGCCGAAATGTTGAATAGCGACTTGGCTTCAAAAGGCTTCTCACAATAGGGACCCAATGTGCATGTCGCGGTTTCAGCGGCATCCTTTTCCAGCGTTGGAAATGGACAGTTAACGAATATCGGTGTTCCCGCTGGATCAAGATTCTTGGTCGATCCAAAGGCGATTGTATTGCCCTTCCCCTTGGCGGCGCGTCCGACCCATTCCCGTTCTGCGCGGTTAAAGGGCATTTCCTCGCGGTCCATAGCGAAAAAATACTGTCGGAAAAATTCACCCAAGCTGCTGAACAAATGACGAAAGCGACCGATGACCGGGTAGTTGCGGCGCACAGCATCTTGCTTCTGCGTTATATCAACGAAGAACAGCACAATCACGCTAGCCAACCCAAGACCCAGCAAGAAAACCAATATATAGGTGAGCGTGCTCAAAACACTCAAAATTCCGTCAGCCATTACTATCCCCTAAACAATTCGATCAGGATAGCATTTTGCTCCCCCCAAGCATAGTTCGATGGATCGCGGCAGAAGTTACAAAAAACCTACGCTATTGGGATTTGCTGGGAGATACAGTGAAAGCTCCCACCGCCGCTCAGCAATGCGCTACTGGAGAGGCCCACGACCTTGCGTTCCGGAAACAAAGCTGCGATCGCTTCTACCGCTTGATCATCATTCAAGGCACCATATTGGGGAACAGCAACAACCGTATTGCCAATGTAGAAATTCAGATAGCTTGCCGGTGCAACAGCATCTTCAATTTCATATCTCCCAACCGAGGGCAATCGGACGACATCCAGGTCTGACGCGACTGCCCGTCGCACCGCATCTTCAAAAACCCCTCTGTTAGGATCATCGCCGTCACAGGCCTTGGGAATCGCCACCGTGCCAGCGCTGACAAAGCGGGCCAGATTATCGACATGACCATCGGTATGGTCGGCCATCAAACCATTGCCGAGCCAATAGATTTTATTGGCATTCAAAGCCTCACGCAGGCCTGATTCCAGCTGCTGCCGGTCCATATATTTGTTGCGATTGATATTGAGAAGGCATTGTTCGGTGGTGAGCAAAGCGCCTTGGCCATCACCATCGATCGCACCTCCCTCCAAAACCCAATCATGGTCTTGGATAGGCAGATCCGATGATCGGGCCAGACGCGCACCAATGTCCTGATCGCCGGCCATCTCAAATTTTCGGCCCCAGCCGTTAAAGCCAAAATTATGCGCTTCGCGTCCATTGCCGCCAACGGTGATAATCGGTCCTGTGTCGCGCAACCAGATATCACCAAATGCCTCAATGATGATTTGAACTGGGTCATCAACCATTGCTGTAGCCGTATCAACATCCTGTTGATCGCGACACACAAGTACGACTTGCTCGCCATCACCATGGTCACAAATGGCATTGGCGAAGGCGGCAACTTCGCGTTGCACCTCCGCCAATTGTTTCGGCCATTCTATCGGATTGCCGGGAAAGCCAATCCAGACCGCTTCATGCGGCTCCCATTCAGCTGGCCATCGCATCGTCTATCCAAAAGGTTGGCGATTAGGTCCCAGCACGGCTCTTGTCCCGAATATCTCGGAATTCGTCACCGTCATTCCAATTTGGCCAATCTTCCGTCATCGCCAGCATCCGGGCGACTGTATAATAGACTTTCAGATCGCCCATAACGCCGTCCCAGTTCCAATTCGGGTTAAATTCATCCTTTGGTCCGTGGTAACGGTTTTCGGTATAATCCTTGCTGACCGCTTCTCCAGCTTCACGACCACCTTCGACAAGGTCTTCGCCACCTTCGAAATAGATCATCGGAACACCCAGCTTAGCGAAGCTGAAATGGTCAGAGCGATAGTAAAAGCCTTTTTCAGGTGTTGGTTCTGCTTCGGCGGTTCGCCCGTCGACAGTCAGTGCGCCTTCAAGATAGCGATCAAGCTGTGATTTGCCCTTACCAACCACCACGACATTTTTCGCGGGGCCAGCCATACCAAAGGCATCCATGTTAACTCCGCCAACCGTCTTGTTGAGCGGATAGATTGGATTTTCAGCATAATATTTCGAGCCGAGCAGGCCGGATTCTTCCGCCGTTACCGCCAGAAAAACAATACTGCGATCCGGTGCGCCTGCCTTGACATGCGCTTCAGCCAGAGCAACCAAAGCCGCGGTTCCGGTCGCATTGTCGACAGCGCCGTTACAAATATCATCACCGTCTGGTGCCGGCTTGCAGCGACCCAAATGATCCCAATGCGCAGTATAGAGCACATATTCATCGGGCCGGGTTTTACCCTTGATCACGCCGATGACGTTTTTACTATCCATCTTGCTTATGTCATTTTCAAAGGACATCGAAGCCGTCAGGCCCAGCGGCACCGCATTGAAATCTTTGGTTTTCGCGGCAGTCATCATCGCGTCCAGATCTTGACCCGCGCTCGCAAAAACCTGCGCCGCGACCTCTTTCTGAATCCAGCCATTCGCTTTCGTCTGATCGGCACCGCCATTGGCCGACTGCGCATAAAATTGCGGGCCACTCCAGCTGGATTCCACGACATTCCAGCCATATGCCGCTGGCGCAGTATCATGAATGATCAACGCCGCCGCAGCGCCCTGCCGCGCCGCTTCTTCATATTTATAAGTCCAGCGCCCATAATAGGTCATTGCCCGGCCGCCAAATTCGCCTTCGAGGCTTTCGGTACCGAAGTCGGGGTCATTCACCAGGATGACGACAGTTTTGCCTTTGACGTCGACGCCTTCATAGTCGTTCCATTCGCGCTCGGGTGCATTGATGCCATAACCAACAAAGACCAGCTCGCTATCCGCGACATCGATTTTGGGCTGTTCCTGATAGGATGTTATGACCATCTCAGGGCCATATTTGAAGCTCATGTCACCGGTGCCGCCCTTGATCGTCAAATCGGACACATTTTTGGCCTCAATCTCAACCAATGGCACATCCTGAAACCAGCTATCACCATTGCCTGGCTCGATGCCGGCTTCGGCAAATTTCTGAGTCAGCAAAGCTAGGGTTTTTTCTTCCCCTATTGTGCCCGGAGCACGGCCTTCAAAGGCATCAGATGAGAGTTCCTGGGTAATATCGCGCATCGTATCAAGCGACAATTCCGGCGCGGCAACTTCTGGCAGCGGCGCACCACTTTCGGGGCTCTCCACTTTCTTGCATGCTGTCAAAGCCAGCGCCGGGATCAGCGCAAGGGCAAACCATTTTTTTTGCATTTTCGGGTCCTCATCCAATTTTTGCATCAAACTGATATCTGTTCTTACTACTGGCAGTCTCCTTGAAGTGACGCAAGGCTTTGACAATGGCGCAAATAAAAAAAGGCGGCCTTTCCGGACCGCCTTTTTTCGAATATTTCTTTGAACCAATTAGCGCGAATAAAATTCGACGACCAGATTGGGTTCCATCGTCACCGGGTAAGGCACTTCGTCCAGCGTAGGAACGCGAACATAGGTGACCTTGTCGGTTCCGTCTGGCGTGACATATTCCGGAATCTCACGCTCTGGCAGGCTCTGCGCCTCGATAACCAGCAACATCTCTTTGGCTTTGTCGCTCAAGGAAACAACGTCACCGGGCTGCACTTTGCGCGAAGCAACGTTACATTTTACGCCGTTCACACGAATGTGGCCGTGGCTGACCAGCTGACGAGCAGCAAAAATTGTCGGGGTGAACTTGGCACGGTAAACAACCATGTCCAAACGCTGCTCCAGCAAACCGATCAGGTTCTGGCTGGTATCGCCTTTCATGCTCGATGCTTCTTTATAAGCGCGCTTGAATTGTTTTTCCGTCACGTCGCCATAATAGCCTTTCAGCTTCTGCTTGGCGCGCAGCTGAATTCCGTAGTCAGACAGCTTGCCTTTGCGGCGCTGACCGTGCTGGCCCGGACCATAGTCGCGGCGATTGACAGGTGATTTTGGACGACCCCAAATATTTTCGCCCATGCGGCGGTCAAGTTTATATTTCGAGCTGGTACGCTTTGTCATATCAATGACTCCTAATTTGCTATGTCTATTCGTCCCGGAATGCACCGAAAACCCTGCTGGATTAACGCGGCTACCGCTTCACCGGGGTGCGGAGCCAATTGCAAGACGCGGCCTATGACGATCTAGTAGGCGATTGTCAAGCACACTCTAGAAGGGGTGTTTGATAGAATAACCGCCCCGACCAATGTCACCAAAACCGAACTTAATTACGGTTTTGGGTACCGCGACTATAATTGGAGCGATTTTGCAGCTGCTTCTGATTCGCTGTGTTGATATTGGTCCATTCTTTTCTTGTTCGACAAACGCGTTCCGGAATACGCGACTGGACCTTCGAAACCGACCGACAAACAATCCCATTTTCGTCAATGGGTTGTTTATCAGCCGTATTGTTGGAAACTTCTCCAGCAATGGCGATCGAAACAAAAAATGAAAGCATCATATTGTCCTGACAGTTGATGAATTTTCACAGTAACACGATGACCCGAAAATTCTAACAAACAAAGCTATCCCGCACTCGACAATTGCGGCCAGCTGAACTAACGCCGCGTTTATGCCTTACAACAAAGATTCTATAGCAGAAACTCAAGAAATGCCGCGACTTCGTGAAACGATTGATCAGATCGATTCCGATCTTATCGCGTTGCTCAAACTGCGTTTTCAATGCATGGAAGCCGCAGCGCGAATAAAGTCTGAAAAATCTGCCGTGCGAGATGAAGCCCGGAAAGCCGAGGTTCTTACCAATGTAAAACGTCTGGCAAGCGAGGCCGCTATTCCGGTTCCCACGATGGCGGCGATCTGGGAAATGCTGATTGAAACGTCGATCAGTTATGAATTGCAAAAATGGGATCAACTGAGAGACAGTTAGCCGCTCAGGCGGTCATTTTTTGACAAATGGCTTTTCGAGAGAGCTGAGCACACCGCGCCATGTCTGGACCTCTTCATTGGTCCACGCCGGTTTGGTGATCATATTGCGCAACGTCACCTTGGTCGCCGGCGCACGATCCGGCGGATAGAAATAGCCAGCACCTTCTAGCGCTCGTTCCAGGTGCTCGTAGAAGCGGTCCAGCTCGATTTGAGGCGCCGGTTCTCGTTTTTTTGTCTCGACTGTAGGCTGCACCGTTCCGGCATTGTCCAGCTTGGAAAGCTCGTAAGCCACCAATATGACGGCTTGCGCGAGATTGAGCGAGCCAAATTCCGGATTGATTGGTACAGTAATGATCTTGCGAGACAATTCCACATCAACCACTTCGAGGCCTGAGCGTTCTGGGCCGAATAATATTGCGCATTTTCCGCTGGCCGAAGCCATCTCTGCTGCGGCTTCTGCGGGTGTTAAAATCTCTTTGGTCATGCCGCGCTTCCGCACCGTGGTTGCATAGACATGTGAACAATCCGCAACGGCCTCTGCGGTCGTGGCAAAAACTTGCGCATCTTCCAAAACACTATCCGCGCCAGCCGCTGTCGGGCCAGCGGATGGATTGGGCCAACCATCACGCGGATCGACAATTCGCATATTAGTCAGGCCAAAATTGAGCATCGCACGAGCCGCCTTGCCGATATTCTCGCCCAGCTGCGGCTTCACCAAGACTATAACAGGTTTGCCGCTGCTCATTTGCCTCCCGTGTCGGCAATACCGACATCCTTCACACTGCCGGCAAACTCCTCAAAATCCTTGGCCTCGGTAAAATCCTTATACACCGAAGCGAAACGGATATAGGCGACGCTATCGAGACCTTTCAGACCTTCCATCACCATCTCGCCAATGCGCTTGGACGGGATTTCGGTTTCACCGCTTGTTTCCAACTGCCGCTGAATGCCAGACACCAACTGATCCATCTGTTCTTGGGCAATACCGCGTTTGCGGCAGGCCAAAGACACGGACAAATCGATCTTGGACCGGTCGAACGTCTCGCGCCGATCTTCGCTCTTCACCACCGCAATTTCGCGAAGCTGGATCCGTTCAAAGGTCGTGAAGCGAGCACCGCAGCCTTCACACTGCCGACGCCGCCGGATGGTCGTGCCATCTTCGGTCGGCCGGCTATCTTTTACCTGACTGTCATCATGGGCACAAAAGGGACAACGCATAAAAGTCGGTTTCGCTTATTCTGGGTAAATCGGGAAACGGTTGCAAAGTGCTTGAACGCGTTCACGGACATCCGCCTCTACAGCCGGATCACCGTTCTCGCCTTTCTCGCGCAAGCCGTCGAGAACATCAGCAACCATATCGCCAATCATCTGGAATTCCGCAGGGCCAAAACCGCGCGTAGTACCTGCGGGCGACCCTACACGAATACCGCTGGTTTTCATGGGGGGCTGAGGATCATTGGGAATGCTGTTCTTGTTGCACGTAATGCCCGCGCGTTCGAGCGCTTCATCGGCATCGCGCCCGGTGATACCAAGTGGTGACAAATCAATAAGCGCGAGGTGGGTATCAGTGCCACCAGCAACCACATTTGCGCCGCGCTCTTTCAGGCGCGCGGCCAACACTTTTGCATTTTCGATCACTGCCGAAGAATAGCTGGCAAATTCGGGCCGCAACGCTTCGCCAAAAGCGACCGCTTTAGCGGCGATCACATGCATTAATGGTCCGCCTTGCAAGCCGGGGAAAACGGCAGAATTGATCTTCTTGGCAATAGCTTCATCATTGGTCAGCACCAGACCACCACGCGGGCCCCGCAATGTTTTGTGGGTCGTGGTTGTGACCACATCTGCATAGTCCAGCGGGCTTGGATGATAGCCAGCCGCCACCAGTCCGGCGAAATGTGCCATATCTACCATGAAGATCGCTCCAACCGCATCAGCGATTGCACGGAATTTGGCAAAATCAATCTGGCGCGGATAAGCAGAACCCCCGGCGATGATCAACTTTGGTTGATGTTCCTTGGCAAGGGTCTCAACTTCCTCATAATTGATCAGGTGATCATCTTCGTTGACGCCATATTGGACGGCATTGAACCATTTGCCGGATTGCGCGGGTTTTGCACCGTGAGTCAGATGCCCGCCAGCATCCAGAGACATGCCAAGAATAGTATCGCCAGGCTTCGTCAGCGCAAGCATGACGGCACCGTTAGCCTGTGCGCCTGAATGCGGCTGAACATTGGCGAAGCCGCAATTGAACAGCTGCTTGGCACGATCAATTGCCAGTGTTTCGACATCATCAGAAGGTGCGCAACCCTGATAATAGCGACGGCCAGGATAGCCTTCGGCATATTTGTTGGTGAACACGGAGCCCTGCGCCTGTAATACCGCCTTGGACACGATATTTTCAGAAGCGATCAGTTCGATCTGATTTTGCTGGCGCGACATCTCCGCATTGATTGCACCGGCTACCGCCGGATCACTCTCATCGACAGAGAAATCGAAAAACCCGGTTGGACGGATATCCTGTATATCTGCGACATTACTCATCACGCTGCTCCTTCGGTCAGTGGTGCGGATAGCTTATCAACGCGGCGCTGATGCCGGCTTCCGCCAAATTCTGTGTTCAAGAAAATATTCAGGCAGTCTTTTGCAATTTCGATTCCGACCAGACGCGCCCCCATGGCAATAATATTCGCGTCATTATGCTTGCGAGAAAGCTTGGCCGAAAGGCCTTCTGAAACCAGAGCGCAGCGGCAGGCCGGATTACGATTGACTGCCATCGATATGCCAATGCCGGAACCGCATAGGGCAACTCCGCGTTCTGCGCGTCCTGATGCGATAGCGTCTGCCAGCTTATAGCCAAAATCTGGATAGTCGACGCTGTCCGTAGTCATCGGCCCCAAATCGGCCACCTCATGCCCGGCTTCAGTAAGCCATTCAACCAAAGCGGCTTTCATGTCGATGGCAGCATGGTCAGATGCAATGGCAATGCGCATAAGCTTTGTCCTCAATATCCAGACAAGAATCGAATGCCCGCTATCTAGTAGACGATCCCTTTATACGCCACCAAATATTGCCCCTACTGACGATAAATTTCCGATGGACAAGAGCAACAGTTCGCAAGAGACTGTCATATATGAAAAACAGCATTGTTAGCGGCACCGAAGGCTATGCCGAACAGGCTCCTGTTCTCTTGGTGCAATATGAGAACCTCTCGTTTGAAGAGAGCTACGCCACAGAAGTTAATCTCTTCCCTCAAATCCGAAGTAAGATATTGGATATTGGCTCGGGTACCGGACGAGATGCAGCGTGGTTCGATGAAAGAGGGCATGACGTCGTCGCTGCCGAACCAACCAAAGAAATGCGAGAAGGAGCAATGAGAATGCACCCCTCGCCAACAATTAGATGGCTCGACGATAGCTTGCCTGATCTCGACAAAACCAAAAGGCTGAATAAGACTTTCGATTTCATAATGATCAATGCCGTGTGGATGCATCTGGACGAAGATCAGAGGAAAACGGCAATGGATGCAGTGGCCTGCCTGCTTGATCAAAAAGCCAGACTCTTTATTTCGCTAAGACACGGCCCTATCCCCAAAAGCAGGAGAATGTTTGCGGTTTCTGCCGAGGAGACAATCCAATTGGCAGCGCGCTATCAGCTTGTTCCGTTGTACAATAGGCGATCTAAGTCCATTCAGCCAACCAATAAGTCAGCGGGTGTCTGGTGGACAAAGTTGATTTTTGAACGCCAGGCTTAGTGTCAGATTTCCATCTGACTGCCAAGCTCGACAACCCGATTGCTGGGAAGCTTGAAAAACTCCATGGCGGTAGCGGCATTGCGCAACATCCATGCAAAAATCTTCTCTCGCCAGATCATCATTTTCGGTTTTTCAGACGGCAATAATGTCTGTCGTGACAAGAAGAAGCTGGTTGTCATCATATCAAAATCCATACCGCATTGCTTGACCTTTTTCAGAGCCGCAGGAACATCGGTCTCTTGCATGAAACCATAGTTCAGAATCAGGCGATAGAAACCATCCCCGAGATCTCTGACCTCAATCCGATCCTCAAATTCCACATAGGGAACATCTTTGATATTGACCGTCAGAACCACAACGCGTTCGTGGATGACCTTGTTATGCTTGATATTGTGCAGCAAAGCGGATGGTACGCCGACAGAGTTAGATGCCATGAAAATCGCCGTTCCGGGAACCCGGGCAGCACTATTTTTGGCGGATTTTGTGAAAATCTCGATCGGCATCGCGGCTTCTGCCATGTTTTCACGCATTATTTTGCGACCCTTGGCCCAGGTTGTCAGCAAGAGGAATGCGATACCGCCAACCATCAGTGGGAACCAGCCACCTTGCGGGACCTTGGTAAGGTTCGCTGCAAAATAGGCACCGTCGACAACAAAGAACAAGGCGATGAGTGGGACCGCATACCACCATTTCCACTTCCACAACGTAAAGACCAGCACGGCCAGCAAACACGTATCGATTAGCATCGCACCGGTAACGGCAATACCATAAGCCGACGCCAGACTGCTTGAGCTCTGGAATGTCAGAACAAGGATAAGAACTGCGATCATGATCGTCCAGTTGATCACTGGAATGTAAATCTGTCCGGCTTCCGACGCACTGGTATGCTTTACCGTAAGGCGCGGAATGAAACCGAGCTGAATCGCCTGATGCGTGACCGAGAAAGCACCCGAGATGACGGCCTGACTGGCGATGAAAGTCGCCATCGTCGCCAATATCACCAGCGGCAAGCGCAGCATTTCGGGGGCAAGCAGGAAAAATGGATTCTGGATCGCGGCGGCCGCACCAGCTTCGTCCATACCGATGATCATAGCCCCTTGGCCGAAATAGTTGCACAGCAAGGCTGGCATCACAAAGCCGAACCACGCAATTCGCATCGGTTTGCGCCCGAAATGCCCCATGTCGGCGAACAGAGCCGCTGATCCTGTCACAGCCAAAACGACCGAACCCAAGGCCAGAAAGGCCTTAAAACCATCAATCAGGAAAAACTGGAGAGCATACCAGGGGTTCAGCGCCAGCAATATTTCCGGAGTCTGGAATATCTGTGTGAGGCCTAAAATCGCGATGACAGTGAAATAGACGAACATAACTGGCGCAAATAATGCCCCGATTTTTGCGGTTCCCCGCGACTGGATCACGAATAGAAAGACAAGTAAGCCGACGGCAATCGGTATAACCATGGGCTGCAATCCGCTATTTACGACCGTCAAACCTTCGACAGCAGACAAGACCGAGATTGCAGGCGTAATCATGCTGTCGCCATAGAATAACGAGGTCGCGAATACGCCCAGCAATATCGCAACCCAACCGAATTTTGATCGTCGCAAGGCCCCGGACAACAAAGCCACCACAGCGAGACTACCGCCCTGCCCTTTATTGTCCGCACGCATCAGGATCGTCACATATTGGATCGCCACGACCAGAGTCATCGACCAGAAAATCAGACTGACCACGCCAAGAACGTGCAACTTGTCCAATTCTAGCGGGTGGGCACCGACAAATGTCTCACGAAAAGCGTAAAGCGGGCTCGTACCAATGTCGCCAAATACAATACCTATCGCGCCGGCCGCCAGTTTTGCAACAGCGCTGCCCTCTTGGCGTGAACCGTGAGGCTGGATGACGCGATTGCGTTTCCGTTTCGGTTGTGACGTCGATTCAGACATTGATTGCCGTTTTGGCGGTCCCCTGATTGGGTCGAAATGGTTGCGCTAGCCCCGCGCAGCTGTTTCGACAAGCGCGCGCGATTAGCATGGGCCTCTATAGCACGCAACTATAGCCGCAGATATGCCCATCAACCTCCTGATATAACTGTATTTTAGTTACCGTCGGGAGCATTTTCGGGCATTGGCAGCGCGGGTTGCATTTTCTCCATAGCGGCCAAACGCGACTCGAGATCCTTGCGCCATGGTGCTTCTTCCGGGCTGCGTTCCAGCAATTCTGTCCAGATTGCACGTGCCTGATCAATCTTGCCCGATTGAGCATAGGCCATGCCCAGAAAAAAGGGTGGGCCAGGATGTTCGGGTGAAATATCAGCTGCTTTCTGAAATGCAAATTGCGCTGCTGGCGTTATGATGCCGTCCGCATGAACAACCAAAGCATTGCCTAAACCGACCCACAGATCCGGGTTGTTCGGATGCTCTTTCACGCCATTGCGCAGATAATTGGCGGCCGCACCGTGCTTGCCGCTGCGATTCAGCGCATCCGAAAATATCAGCCACTCCTGTGCGCTACCGAAGCGCTCCCCCATTTCCTTACGGGATTCGATGCTGCTATCGTCAAAGCTATTGGGTTTTTCGGTTGGCTCGATCGACACGCCTGCCATGCCAGGATTCCCCTGCCACGCATATCCCGCCACACCCAGCAACAGCGCTGCTCCGGTCAATTCATAGGCCCCACGCGGCAACTTGCCGAGCCAGACAAGACTTCCAAAGAGCAGCAAAAGGAAACCCAAAAGTATCAGCCAGCCCATTAGCTATCATCCTTTTTGCGGCGAAAGCGTCCTCGTGCCAGCCACAAGGCCCCGATCAACAGAAAAATTGGGGCGATCCACAATGGCCACGTCATCGGTGTTACCGGCGGATCATAGGTCACCCAGCTTCCATAGCGCTCAACCAACCAATTGCGTATCTGTTCGGGCGTTTCGCCAGCTGCGATCCGTTGGCGGACCTGGCTGCGCATATCTCCTGCCATAGGCGCATTGCTGTCCGCGATGGACTGGCTCTGGCATTTCAGGCAGCGCAGCTCTTCCATCAGATCACGCGCCGCAGCTTCTTTGGCGGGATCAGCCAGTTGTTGATCCGCATAAGGTGCTGGCGGCAAACCGGTTTGCGCTGCAACGGGCACCGCCAATACCGATGCGACAAAGACCAGAATATATCTCATTGAGCCTCCCGCAATATCGCGAGCAACTCAGGCACATTTTCCTTGCGGATATCGCCAATATGCTGGTGAACAATTATACCTTTGCCATCAATCACAAAGGTTTCCGGAACGCCCGATGATCCCAGTTCCAGTTGAACAGAACTGGTCGCGTCAGAGCCAATCCGGCTATAGGGATTGCCCCAGCGATTGAGGAAATTCGCAATATCCTCCGGCCTGTCCCGACTTGCAATAGCATGGATTTCCACGCCAGCCTTTTCAAGCTCCAGCAGTTGTGGCGCTTCGGCAATGCAGGGTAGACACCAACTCGCAAAGATATTCAGCAGTTTGGGTTTGCCATCGACCAGATCGGTGCTGCTCAAGGCCGGACGCTGTTCAATTGCGGCTGGCAGTGAGAAGGCTGGCATCGGTTTACCAACCATTTTTGATTCAATGACATTATCTTTAGGAATCATCAAACCGGCCGCGACCGCAACAAAGAACAATCCGAACAGGCCTAAAGGCAGCCAGAGCAACCAGCGGTTCATAGCACCAATTCCGCATATTCTTTTTGTCTGCGCTGCAGATATTTGCGCCGCAGGCGCCCGACAATCGCAAGCACTCCGCCCAATGCAACCAGTATCCCGCCATACCAGATCAGTGTAACAAACGGTTTCCACCAGGCCCGGACCTGCCAGCGTCCCTCGGCATCACCTTCACCCAGTACAACATATAATTGCCCGTTCCACCGCGTCAGCAACGCCGCTTCACTGGTCTGCGTTTGAGCAGATGCGAACATGCGGTTTTGCGGTGTAACCTCGACGGTTTTCCCACCGTCATATTGCGCGGTAATACGTGATTCCAATGCGGTCCAGTTAGGCCCTGCCACTGGTTCAATCGCCTCGAATTTCATTTTCCACTTGTTGACCACAATCTCGTCACCCGGCTTGGCTGCAACCAGTTTTTCTTCGGTAAAGCTGCTTTCTGACGCCATACCGACAAGAGCCACGGCAATACCGAAATGGGCAATCACCATACCATAAGTGTGCATCGGCGTCCGGCGCAAATTGCGCTTCCACAAGGGTGCAAAGCTGGCCACCGCAATACCAGCAGCCAGAGCCATGCCCAGCAGCGACAAGACCGACATGCCTGTGGTGAGTAGAACCAACAGGAATAAAGCAGCAGCGGTGACGACAATCGGTATGGATATTCGATTGAGCAAAGCCTTAGCGTTATCTTTCCGCCAGCGGAGCAAAGGCCCTGCGGCCATGATCGCAACCAGCAACAGCGCGACCGGTCCGGTTGCAAGATTGAAATAAGGTGGCCCAACCGACAGCTTTTCGTCGGTCAGCGCCTCAACCACCAACGGATATAAAGTACCGACAAACACGATCCCCAATATAGCCGACAGCAAGAGGTTATTGGCCACCAATGCGCCCTCCCGGCTCACAAATTCAAAGCGCGCGCCTTCCTTGACGGTCCCGACCCTAAGTGCGAACAGGGCCATGGCGCCGCCGATATAGATGGCAAGCAGCGCGAGAATGAAACTGCCGCGCTCCGGATCAACCGCAAAAGCGTGAACACTGGTCAGGATACCTGAGCGGACCAAAAAGGTTCCGATCATCGACATCGAGAAGGCCACGACAGCCAGCATTACCGTCCAGGCACGAAGACCATCGCGCGTCGCCAATACTGTGACCGAATGCAACAGGGCAGTTGCAGCTATCCATGGCATCAATGAAGCATTCTCGACCGGATCCCAGAACCACCAGCCACCCCAGCCGAGTTCGTAATAAGCCCAATAGCTGCCGGCTGTGATGCCGAGTGTCAGGAATACCCAGGCGGCTAGCACCCATGGCCGCATTGCACGCGCAAAGGCCGGACCGACATCGCGTGTGATCATCGCGCCGACAGCAAAGGAAAAGGCAACCGAAAGCCCGACATAGCCAAAATAGAGCGTTGGTGGATGGAAGGCCAGACCGGGGTCTTGCAACAACGGATTAAGCCCCTGCCCGTCTGGCGGAATTGGAAACATCCGTTCGAACGGATTGGAAGAGATCAAAAGAAAAGCGTAGAAACCAAGACTGATAAATGCCTGCGCGGCCAATGTTGTGACCAGCGTTTTTGTTTTCAAACTCCGCTCAAACAGGGCGATACAAGTGCCCGCCAACCCCATAACCGTGACCCATAGCAACATGGAGCCTTCGTGATTGCCCCAAGTTCCAGCAAATTTGTAAAGCAGCGGTTTTACCGACGCACTGTTTTTTACCACCAGCGAAACAGACATGTCCGACCGCAGGAACAGCCAGATTAACAGCAGAAAAGAAAGCGTAACCAGCACGCCTTGCGCTACAGCCACTGGGCGGATCGCGGCATAAAATTCCTCGCGACCGGCACGCACACCAATGGCGCCCAACGCAAATTGTAGCAACGCCAGCCCGGCAGCCAGCCACAGAGCAATCAGACCTGCTTCTGCAATCATTCGACCAGCGTATCCGTTTTCGTCATATTGCCAGTCATATCAATGCCTTCAAGCTCTCGCGGGATATAATTCTCATCATGTTTTGCGAGCAGGCTATCAGCCACGAACACGCCATCGCTAGTCAGTTTACCATCCGCGACGACACCAGAGCCTTCGACAAACAGGTCGGGTGTAATACCGGTATAGATAACGGCCTGCTGCGCGGTGCCGTCTTGTACGATAAAGTTCACAGTAACGCCATCCGTGTCATGTCGTATTGACCCCTCTTCAACCATCCCGCCTAGGCGAATAGCTTTGCCCGCAGCCGGCTTTTTAGCGACAATGTCCGATGGCGTATAAAAATAATTGGCTTGATCCTGCAATGCGAATGCTGCGAGCAATCCAGCACCGAGCAGCGCAACCAGCGCCAGTACTGCCAATGTCAATCTTTGATGTTTCGCCTTCACGCGTGGTTCTCTCTTATCATCATATTCATTTCCGGGGACGTTTAAGCTTATCCGCCTTGGCCTCCGATTCAAGCATCGTCAGATAGCTTCCCAAAATAACCACGGCTGTGCCAACCAGCACAATAACATAAGATGCGATCACAAAGGGCCAGTGGTTCATTCTGCTGCCATCCGCTTTAGTCTCGCTTCTACTTTGGTTTCTGCCAATATCCCGCGCATACGCATAAGTACGATTGCGCCAAACACCAAGCTAAAGCCAATTACATTTATAGCCAGCGGCCATAGAAAAGCGGTATCAATGGATGAGCCGCTAACCGTGATACTGGCCTTTTGATGCAGGCTGTTCCACCATATGACGGAACGGTTGATAATGGGAATATTGATAGCTCCCACAATGCCGAAAATCGCAGTAACCCGGGAAACACCGCCTTTTTCGCCACTCGCACTGGCTAATGCAATATAGGCAAGATAAAGGAAAAACAAAACCAGGACAGACGTCACCCGGCCATCCCAGACCCACCAGGTCCCCCAGGTTGGGCGGGCCCAGATCGATCCGGTTATCAGACCCAATGCTGTAAATAGAGCGCCGGGAACAGCCACCGCTCGAGCTGCGACCGCGGCCAGCGGATGCCGCCACGCAATTTGCACAATGCTGGCAATTGCAATGGCTGTCCATCCGCCCATGGCCAGCCATACGGTCGGAACATGGATATAAAGAATACGGACGCTGTCACCCATGAGCCTATCAGCTGGGGCGTATAAAAGTCCGTAAATTGATCCGCAGCCGATCAGCAAAATACCCACAACCAGAAACCATAGGGTCAATGGTCTGGCAAGCGACAGAAAACGGGTGGGATTTGCATATGCGTGCATTTAAAAAACGGTCATTGCCCTTGGCTACTGTGCGACCAGTAAATCTGATTTTTTGATGGCAGAACTGTTGCAAGCCGACAAGTGTTTTTCTGCGTGGGCGAATTCATTGCGCCCGCCGTTTCGGCTATCGCCCGATCAACATCCGCGCCATATTGTCGGCAACTTCAGCCGATGGCAATTTTGTTGAAGCGCTCTCTTCCCAGATTTCGGTAAGGCGCGCCGGAATTTTCTCGATCCTGCGATTGACTTCCTCGACATCGCTATCGCCAAGATATTCGAGGCCGACGCTAATGATACCACCCGAGTTGATCACATAGTCAGGGGCAAACAGGATATTACGATCGAATATCCGCTGTCCGTCTTCCGGCGTCGCGAGCTGATTATTGGCACCGCCTGCCACGATAGGGACATTCAGATGCGCGATAGAAACTTTGTCCAGAATCGCGCCTAAAGCGTTGGGGCTAAACACATCTGCTTCAAGACGCATAACCTCATCGAGCCCAACAACCTTTGCACCAAGCTCATCCGCCAAGCCGCTGACATGGTCCTTGTCGATATCCGCAAGGCTAAGACGCGCTCCATCTTTCGCAAGCAAACGGGCCAATCCGCCGCCGACACTGCCAACGCCCTGAATCGCGACATGTACATCTTCCATGCTGTCGCGTCCCAGCTTGTGCTTAACCGCGGCCTTGACCCCTAGATACACGCCCATGGCGGTAAACGGTCCGGGATCGCCACCGGCTTCCGACTGATCGCTGACCGGCAACCCGGAAACATATTGGGTCTGCTTTGATACCGCGACCATATCTTCGGTGCTAATGCCAACATCCTCAGCCGTCACATAGCGTCCGGCCAGCGAATCGATCATCCTGCCAAACGCCGCCAGCATATCCGGCGATTTTTGCCGGTTGCGATCTGCAAGGATTACTGCCTTACCGCCGCCCAGCGGCAGTCCGGCCATCGCATTCTTAAAACTCATTCCCCGTGACAGTCGCAAGGCGTCGGTAATTGCCGTTTCGCGATTCTCATAATGCCAGAATCGCGTGCCGCCTGCCCCTGGCCCCAAATGGGTTGAATGGAGCGCAATTATTGCGCTGAGTCCGGTTTCCACGTCATGAAAAAAGTGAACAGCCTCGTGACCATCAAAATCTGGCAGATCCCACATCACCGACATTTGGAAGAACCCCTTAGTTGCTGAGTAACATAATTTGTTTTTCGAGTAATAATATTACAAAACCAGTTTGTCACCCCAAGATGTCCCGTCGGCCTTTATCTGTACGAATATTCGGAAGATATGGTGTTAAAATGGGGCGACCGAGGGGTCTCGAACCCCCGACCTCCGGTACCACAAACCGGCGCTCTAACCAACTGAGCTACGATCGCCACAATCGCTAGGCCAATATATTGCCTGCTGCGCCGCGCTGCATAGGGATGCATGGGGGCAGACGTCAAGTATTTAGCGCATGCTAATTCGACGATTCAACCATCACAACGTATCGCCGCGCTGACGGTGTACCAGCTGCGCGGGTTTTCGTGCTGCATCAACCAAAGCGCGCTCCTCAACCAGCGCGCCTTGCATGCTCACCTCAATGTCCAGACGGAACCAGCGGGTTTTCAACTTTACCTGGCTTTGCACTTGCGACGGGGCGAGAAAACTTGCCGGAAAGGGTTCCGCCCAAAAATCATTGAGGCTGCCATAGCCGGTTTCCGTCCGGCGCCCTAAAAACTGGCGCGACCGGACAATATCAGGGTTGTTGGACAGCATTGCGAGTAGCACCGCTTGTTCGGGACGAAGTGTATTCACATTTATTGGCGAAAGATCAGTTGTTGGTAGTGCGCAGAGCCAAGGCGCCAGACGCGCATAGATTTCGCTGGTTACGCCTTTGATCGTGCGCAATTCACTGACGTCGATCATCAACGCATTGGCTGTGCGATAGGGCTTTTCAAGCTGAACATAAAACTCGTCCTCCGCGCCGCGGGGCGACGATACGGTATCGCTATCGATCCAATCGGTCACCGATTCCGCAATATCAACAGCTGTTCCCTGCGGTATTTCCAGCAGCGTCATCAGCCGGACAAACTGGGTTTGACCATCTGGACGGGCAGCGAAGAGAGCGTTGTTCTGGCTGACCAGGCTATTAACGTTAAAGCAGTTCCCTCCATCGGTTAGTGCCGCGGTGATCAGACCTCCGGCCACTGGGAAACGGCGTTTTTGGCCATTCCAACCGCCGATATTGGTGGTGCGCCCTGGCGAAATGCTGACAATCTGCTCTGCAGATTGCATTCCAATCGACTCTGCGGCGATCAAATAGGCCTTGGCCTGACTAAGTTGGTGAGAATTGGAAGCCAGTTTCGTAGCGCCTGCCAACCGGTCAATCCCGTGCGCCGCGAGCACGGCAATAACCGCAACCAATAGCAAGACGGTCAACAGCGCTGCGCCATGCTCTCCCTTTCCAACAGATTCAAACGGCTTCATAGATAGCCCGTTCCGACAAGAAAGACGTGGCGGAAATTTCGCCCCTTCTGTTCAAAGCGGATTTCTACAGCACGCGGCAAATCGTTCAGTCGCTCGGTCTCCCAGTTTCCACGCCACTGCCCCCTTTTGTCGCGAAAGCGAAGTTCCAGCCCGCTAATATCATCGAGCAGCGTCGCGGGCTCGCTAATCGCGCCGCCGTCCGTGGTTTCATATTGCAGTCGTTCCAACCGGTCGTCATTCAGCTGATAGGATATTCGCTGCATATTGGATCGCGGCTTATTGTTGATATTGCTCTGACCGCCCCGGGTGAAAGACAAAAAACCGCGACCGTTATTGCCAGTCTCACTAGCAAACGCCGCCACGCGATCACCCTGCTCGTTGCGATAAGGCCGAGGCAATGCTTGGCTGAGATCTGATTCCATCAGGGATACCAGGCGCTGCATCTGAGCCATGTCACCAAGCTTTGCATCGGTAACTTCATTGCTGTTCGCCGCGCCGCGCAACAGGACTACACCGGCAACCGATAGCAGGGAGAATATGAATAGTGCCACCATCATCTCGACCAGCGTGAATCCGCTCGACCGGTTGAGGCCTTTCAAAACGCTATCGCTTTTCCTAACATTCCCGGCGATCATAGTATTTTCTATATCCAACTTCTTTCAAACGGCAAAGAGCGGTTGCGAAGGTCGAATTTTCATTTAATCTGATGCCAGCCAATAGGAACCTTTTTGGACCATTTGATGACAGATCAGAATACCACTACCGCCGATTATCTCGTCGCTCTCGGTCAGGTCCAACGTTATCCGAGCAAAAATATAGAATTATGCATGCTGAAAAACTTCCTCAAGGAAACGGAGTGCCAGCAGCTGATACAGCGGATTGACGAAAGACGCCGACCATCCACCATAGCGGATGCCAATGACGATGATTATTTTCGCACCAGCGAAACCTGCGATCTCGATCATGCCGATCCTTTTGTTGCGGAGATCGACGCAAAAATCTGTAACTTTGCAAATATCGACAAAGAGTTCGGAGAACCACTGCAAGGGCAACGCTACGCCGAAGGTCAAGAGTTCAAAGCGCACACCGACTATTTCGATCCCAATGGTCAGGATTTTATAAAATTCTGCTCCGAATCGGGGCAGCGCACCTGGACATTCATGATCTATCTGAATGAGCCTGACGCGGGTGGTGCGACACGCTTTGTAGAACTGAATAAGAAATTTGTTCCCAAGACCGGAAATCTACTATGTTGGAATAATATGCGCCTTGATCAAAGCCCCAATGATTTAACCCTCCATCATGGCATGAAGGTTCGCAAAGGGACCAAATATGTCATAACCAAATGGTTCCGCGAGCGTCCCTGGCCATGGTAGTGGATATTGGCGTCATGACGACATATTTGCGATCTTTCTTATGAAAATAGCTCGCTATCGCCCCGGTCCGGGAATGATGGTATCGGCTGCCTTCATTGGCCCCGGCACTGTAACCGCATGCACATTGGCGGGCGCGAATTTCGGATTTGCACTGATATGGGCATTGGTCTTTGCTACAATCACCACGATTATTTTGCAGTCTATAGCAGTGCGGGTCGCACTTGTATCGCGTATGGGGCTCGCCGAGGCGATGATGCAGACCATAGCATCACCAGCGCTCCGGTGGCTTGCGGCCCTGCTCCTCATTGCGGCGCTGGCGCTGGGTAACGCAGCCTATGAAGCCGGAAACATATCCGGTGCTCTGTTGGGTATCGAAGCATTGGATAGTAATCTGTCAAACAACCGACCCATCATCATCCTTGCTATCGCATTATTGGCCGGTGGGTTGATATTGTTTTCCAAACCACGCTGGGTCGAACGCATTCTCATCGCAATGGTCTTGTTCATGTGCTTGGCATTCCTGCTGACCTTCCTGATCACCAGACCCGACATCTCTGCGATTTTGGCGGGCTTTATCCCTACTATTCCAGACGGCGGCCTGTTGACTGCCATCGCCCTTATCGGGACGACCATCGTGCCTTATAATCTGTTTCTTCATGCTGCGAGTGCGCGGGAACGCTGGACAACCGCTGATGATCTGGCTGAGGCGCAAACCGATAGCGCGGTTTCGATCGGCGTCGGCGGCTTGATTTCGATCACCATTTTGGCGACTGCCGCGGCCAGTCTGTTCGGCAGCAATAAGGAGATAGCGAGCGCCGTCGATATGGCAGAACAGCTCAATCCCCTGTTCGGATCTTTTGCCAGCGCAACATTGGGCGCAGGCTTTTTTGCAGCCGGCCTGACATCTGCAATCACCGCGCCACTGGCCACCGGCTATATTGTGCAAGAGATTTTTACAAAAAGCGGAAGCGACAGGTCGCGATTGCCCTTCAATATCGGTGTTTTGGCAGTCATCCTTTCCGGTACATTTGGAGCTCTGCTCAATTACAAGCCGGTCGAGATAATTTTCGTTGCCCAGATTGCAAATGGCCTATTGCTTCCGGTCATCGCTTTTTTCCTGATCAAACTAGCCAATGATCGCGCATTGCTTGGTAAGCATATCAATGGATGGAAAGGCAATATTGCCGGAGCAGCCATCCTGATCATCACTTCCATGTTGGGCATCCGGCTCATCGCGCGGGCTATGGGGTGGTGGCCATGAAACGCACCATTGATCTCAATGCCGATCTTGGTGAGGCCGAAACTACCGACGGTATGGCGCGCGATATCGCAATTATGGAAATTGTTTCTAGCTGCAACATCGCTTGTGGCGGTCATGCCGGTTCCCCGACAACAATGCGCGCCATGTTAGCGGCCGCAAAGGAGAAGGCGGTCTCGGCCGGCGCCCATCCCTCCTATCCTGATCGCGAAAATTTCGGACGCGTCAGCATGACAATCCGCTCAGAAGATCTCCAGGCCAGCATATTGGAACAGCTGCAGCGGATCAAAAGTCTTGCAGCAGAGATCGGTGTGTCCATCACCCATCTAAAGCCGCATGGCGCGCTATATAATGACGCACAGGACAGCGATGGTCTCGCTGAACTTCTGGTTGAAATCGCACGCGGTGAACAATTACCACTGATCGGAATGGCTGGTTCGGTCGTTGAGAAGAAATCAAAGGAAAACGATGTTCGCTTCATTGCCGAAGCGTTTATTGATCGACGCTATACAGAACATAGCCGTCTTGTACCGCGTGCAGAACAAAATGCCATCATTCCAGATGATGCCGCGCGAATTGAACAGGGACTGGCGCTGGCACAAGCGCTCCCGATTACAGTTTCCGGAAATCAGCCCCGAACAATCAAGGCCGAGACGCTGTGCCTCCATTCCGACAGCGATGGTGCATTGGCCACCGCAATCGCAATGCGTCACGCGCTCGAGAATGAGGGCATTTCCATTGCATCAGCAACCGCATGACTATCGCCGAAATCCATGCATGCGACGACTGGCTTTCCTGCAAGCTGGATACGCTCGATAAGGTTCATGCCGCAACCGCCGACTTACAAAAGCAAGAAATATGGCAAGAGGTGGTCGCCGGTCTGGACAGCGTCGCTGTGCAGTTTGATCCTGCGCACCTCATGCCCGACGAAGCGAAAGATCTGTTTCAGACACAGCTGAATAGTCTTACCACGCACCTAATGACCAAAGCGGAAACCGTCACCATCCCGCTATGCTATGAAGCCCAATTCGCACCCGATATTAACTGGGTTGCCGAGAAGATGGACCTTTCAGTCGAAGCATTCATTGCCCTCCACAGCTCAGCGCAATTCTCGGTCACGATGCTCGGTTTCATGCCGGGCTTTGCCTATTTGCAATGCCTTGAAAAGATCCCGGCTATCGGCAGGTTGTCAAAACCAAGGCAGAAGGTGGCTGTTGGCTCCGTTGGCTTGATCGGCGAGCAAAGCTGTATCTATTCCTTTAACAGTCCGGGCGGCTGGCCGATAATTGGTCGGACTCCGATAAAACTATTTGACCCTGATCGGACAAGACCTGCCCTGCTGACAGCAAGCCAGCGGATCGTGTTCGAACCGATAAGCAGCGCCGAATTTAATGCGCTCCTAAATGAGACCCTCCCATGACACTCATGGTCGTCAAACCCGGATTACAGACAACCCTTCAAGGATTGCCATTCTCCGGTTATCGCCATCTGGGCATGCCTGCGGCCGGAGCAGCCGACTGCTTGTCACTGGCGTTGGCTAACCGCCTGGTCAGCAATATTCCAACGGCCATCGCATTGGAAATCACTCTGGATGATGCCAAATTCAAAGTTGAACATGCCTGCACGATCGCCCTGACTGGCGCAGCTTCCTTTATTCATCTGAACGGCGAAGAGAAATCGCTGCATAGCTCGATACCGACGAAAGCCGGGGATGAGATTCATGTTGGTGCAGCGCATCGGGGTTGCCGGTCATATCTCACCTTGGCGGGTGATATAGATGCACAATCAATCTTGGATGGCCAGTCAACCTATCTCGGTGCTGCGCTTGGTGGATTTCGCGGGCGGGCGTTGGCACCCGGTGATATTGTCAAGCTGACCCCAACCGCGTCTAAAAGAGAGACCTATCTGCAAACGCCAGATAATCTAAGACCGGTTATCGCCGATCGCTATCTCATCAGGGTGACTGCTGGACCGGAATTTTCAGCTCTTTCAGCTGATCAGCGGCAACTATTCTTTGAAGGAAAGCATGAGGTTGGCCAACGAAGCAACCGTATGGGCCTCAACCTGTCCGGGATAAAATTGGCACCTCAAAACAGCACACAGATGCAAAGTGCGCCGGTTTTCCCCGGCACGATCCAATGTCCTCCCGATGGCGAATCCTTCCTGTTGGGACCGGATGGGCAAACGACCGGAGGATATCCGCGCATCGCGCAAGTCATTCGCGCCGATCGCCACCTGATTGGTCAGCTGCGCCCGCATGCGAAGATACAATTTGCCAAGGTCACAAACCAGAAGGCCACAGAAATATACCGTCAGAAACTCTCGCTTCTCACGCCGTGGCTTGGCACCGTCAGCTTGTGGTAAGCAGAGGAGTTAAACCTCTGCAAACACAGCTTAGTTTTTCTTGAGAGAAAGACCGCCAAAACGCTTGTTGAAGCGTGCAACCTGGCCACCAGCATCCATCAAGCGCTGATTGCCGCCAGTCCATGCCGGATGCGATGTTGGATCGATATCCAATTGCAGCGTTTCGCCCTCTTTGCCCCAAGTGGAGCGAGTTTCGAACACGGTGCCATCGGTCATCTGGACCTTGATCATGTGATAGTCGGGATGCGTATCTTTTTTCATTTTCTGCTCCGTAGCGGGCTGGTTTCCGACCAGAACCCTAAGCGAATAATATTATGAGAAGCGGCGCATTAACCGCCGCGACCCGAAAGCGCAAGAATCTTTTGCAATTTTTACGCGGCTGGTGGATCCGCAATCATTGCCGTAAAATTGGCTTCAGCAGCCAGTTTGTCGCCAATCATTGCCTGCCCAGAAAATTTGCATACTCGCGGACGCTTTTGCACAAATTCCACGTTTAAAGACAGCAAACAGCCAGGCTCAACCGGATTACGGAATTTTGCACCGTCAATCGCCATAAAATAGACGAGCTTGCCGGATCCAACCAGACCGAAGCTTTCCATTGCCAGCACACCAGCAGCTTGCGCCAATGCTTCAACAATCATGACACCTGGCATGATGGGTCGGCCGGGGAAATGGCCCTGGAAAAATCCTTCATTCATCGTGACAGCTTTCACCGCACGAATGGATTCATCCTTGACCAATTCTTCCACACGGTCGACCAGCAACATGGGATAACGGTGCGGTAGCACCGCCATCACCTTGGTGACATCATAGTCCAATGATTCAGTCATTATGGCTGATTACCGGCCAGAAGGCTGCTGGGTTGCGGCCGGTTGCTGGGCCTGCTGTTGGGCCTGGCCTGGTTTCCAGCCCGCTGGCGGAGTAATCGACGCAGAAGGAACGAGCTTATTGAGTTCTGCAACAATCGACTCTGTCATGTCGACATAAGGCTCACGTGCAACCACCGCCTGTGGCTGCAGCACCAGATCGACATTTTTTGCCTTCATGGCAGCTTTGATCGCATCGTTGAGTTTCAGACCAACTTGCTCTTCGACATAGGCCGTTGCCATTGTAACGCGTTGCTGCAGTCGGGCCAGTTCCTGTTGGCCGGATTGACGTTTTGTTTGCAACGCCTGTGCCTGAGGTTGAACGGTTTGCGCCGTTGCACCAGGCTGTTGAACCGCAGCATTATAAGCATCAACCAATGGCTTCAGCTCGGTCTGCAATGACGTTGCACGAGCATTGGTTGCATCAATATCTGCCTTATAGGTCGTTTTCATTTGCTCCACAGCGGTACGGTAAGCCTGCGAACGGACAACCGCTGCTTCATAATTGGCAACGGCGATAGAGGTTCTGGACTGGGCTACTGCTGGTGATGCCACCATTGCCGGCACCGACAAGGTCGCGATAGCCAAAGCGGCCGATTTCAAAACGGTCTTGGTTGAAAATGTCATTAGAATTGTGTTCCTACATTGAAAGTGAATAGCTTGGTATCATCACCAGGCTCTTTTAACAGAGCGCGCGCTACATCGATCCTGAAGGGACCGAATGGTGAGTTCCAGTTGACACCAATGCCAACGGAAAGACGAGGACTGGCGCTATCGCCAAAGAAACGTTCAGTGAAGCTTGTCGCAACCGGGTTTGCGCTGCCATCTGCTCCAACCGCATCGACAACTTGGACAACGGCACCAGTGTTATCCGTACTGAGAAAAAGAGGTCCGGTTGCAGTAACAGTACTGACAACTCCAGTATCAGGATCCGTTGTTGTGACAACAGCACCGGTTGCATCTCTAACCGGCACGGTTCCTATGGATTGCGGATTTTGCAGAATAGGAGTGGTGACTTTGAATACAGCACCCGCATCGACAAATATGGACGGCCTCAGACCGAGTTCGCGTGCGCCGGAACCGAGAGGAATTTCAAGCTCCGCGCGAGCCAGATAATAAGCACGACCACCGATAGCATCATCGGTCCGCTGTCCATTTTCGTTTTCAACAATCTGGTTAAACGGGATGCCATTGTCATCCAGTGCCGGTGTCGTAAAGTTACGAATAACACGAGGACCAACCCCGCGGATGTCGAAGCCGCGAATTTGTGGCTCGCCGAGGAAGAAACGGTCGGTCAATCGCACATCGTCGATTCCGTCAGCGGCGCTGCCACGATCTTCGAGCGGATGAATATAGCCCGCTTCACCGCTCACGGAGAAGACGAACTGACCGAAGGGCCTCCAATATTTCGCGGCGTTAAACCGACCTTTTAGATATTTGACGCTTCCGCCGAGCCCTGCAAAATCCAGGCTGCCGACGATGGTTTGTCCGCGTGTTGGTCTAATCCGGCTATCACGATCATCATAAATCAACGACGCACCGATAGATGATGTTGTTCGCTTACCCAGAGCATCGCAAAGAAAACGACCGGCGACGAGGGGATCACAGGTATCTTCCGGACTATTCCCGCGGACATTGTCGCTATTGAAGTCGGTGAAGAACAGATTTCTGTCCAAAGTGACATCATCAAAGCTCAAACCATAGCGTAGCGATGCAGACAGATATTCGGTGATCGGCACACCGGCACGAACCTGAAAACCGGTTGTAAGCTGCTCAAACGTGGTTTCACGATCACTGCCGACAAAGTTAAAACTATTCAGATCGCGGCGGAAAAGGTCCACCCCGACGGCAATGTTCCGATCAAACAAATAAGGCTCTGTAAATCCAAGCTCAATCGACTGCGAAAAGCTGGAATAGCTAACGCTGGCACGAAGTTCTTGGCCTTTACCGCGGAAATTGCGCTGCCGGACAGATGCCTGCAGAATGAAATTCTCGACACTGGAGAAACCGGCTGAAAGTTGCAGCTCACCGGTAGCGCGTTCTTCGACATTCGCTTCCAGTATAATCCGATCGGGGGCGCTGCCTTGCTTCTGTTCAATCTCAAGCTCGTCCTGAAAAAAGCCAAGCGACTTGATTCGATTGGCGGAGCGTTTGACCTGAAAACTGTTAAACGCATCCCCTTCATTCAAACGGAACTCACGGCGTACAACTTTATCGACGGTCAGAGTGTTACCATTAATATCGATACGCTCGACATAGACACGATCACTTTCGGCGACCTTGAACGTGATGCCCATAGTCAACGTTTCTTTGTCCCGACTAAACTCCGGGCGGACATCGGCAAATGCGTATCCAAATAAGCCAGCCGTCTCAGACAGGCTCTCGACCGTGTCCTCGACTTGTTTGGCGTCATAAAAGTCGCCTTCCTTCATCGGCAAGAGCGGCGTCAGCGTTTCCGGCGTAAAGTCACGAATTTCGCTTTCTACCGCGACATCGCCGAACTTATAGCGATCGCCTTCTTCAACCACATAGGTGATGATGAAGTCTTTCTTGTCAGGCGTCAGCTCTGCTACGGCAGAAATCACACGAAAGTCCGCATAGCCTTCAGTCAGGTAGAATTGGCGCAGCTTTTGCTGGTCAAAAGCTAGGCGGTCTGGATCATAGGTATCGCTAGAACTAAAGAAGCGGTAAAAGCGAGCCTGCTTCGTTGCCATTTCTCCGCGCAGCTTGCCGTCGGAGAAAACCTCATTTCCGATAATATTAATCTGTTGGACCTTAGACTTCGGTCCCTCATTGATCTCGAAAACAATATCAACACGGTTTTGGTCAAGCTGAACCATTTTCGGTTCTACGCTCGCCGCGAAACGTCCCTTGCGTTTATATAGCTCGATAATGCGCGCTACGTCAGCCCGTACTTTGGAACGCGTAAAAATCTGTCGCGGAGCCAGGCGAATCTCAGGCCGGATCGCGTCATCCTTGATCCGTTTGTTGCCTTCGAGCAAAATCCGGTTGATCACCGGATTCTCGACCACGTCAATGACCACAGCGCCAGCATTGTTGCGGATGCTGACATCCTTGAACAACTCAGTCTCGAACAGGTCTTTGAGAGCCTGGTCAGCCGATTCCTGGGTGTAGGTCTGACCAACCCGCAACTTCATGTAAGAGAGGACTGTGCCTGCCTCGAGCCGCTGTGAGCCATTCACAACAATAGATCTGATCGTGTTATCGGTCGTCAGACTTGGCTGAACCGCGGGCACTTCCTGCGCGTGCACAGGCACCGCAATTCCTGCCAAAATAGTACCACTCAACAATATGGGCAGGAGCCGTTTTTTATGCTTCACAGACAAACTCGCTTTCACGCCTAAAACTCAAAAATACCAACCAGTGCAAAATATGCATCAGCATTTGCGAAACCCCCTGCCCCAACCAGAGCTATCAATCAATGGGCAATCCACGGGCGACTAGCCCGAGAATGCCCTGAATAGTCCGAATGAGGCCAAATCATTAAACGTCACCACCAACATGAACATCACGACAAGCGCAAAACCTGACCGAAATGCCCACTCCTGAACCATAGGATTGGCAGGCTTTCGCCGCACCGCCTCTATGCCATAGAACATTAAATGCCCCCCATCGAGCATGGGGATTGGCAGGAGGTTGATGAACCCTAAGTTAATTGAGATTAACGCTACAAAGAATATGAATTGATTGAGCCCGGCGACAAATTGCTCGCCAGAAACCTGAGCGATTTTCAACGGCCCACCGAGCTCTGTTACCGACCGCCGACCACTAATCACCTGACCTAGAGTTGTTACAATCAGGTCAACAATTTCGCCGGTTTGGCGTGTGGCCACAATGGGCGCTTCCCAGACAGAAACATCGCGGCGTTCAAGACTACCTGGCGATATTCCCAGTAAACCGATGCGATATTCGTTGCCAAACCGGTCTTTTTCGAGCCGAACACCGATTTTAGCCTCTTTGGAAATAACCGTTCCATCGCGTTCAAACTTGATTTCAACCTGTTCGTCGGGAATAATTGATATTTCCCGCGACAAATCAGAAAAATGGGTAATCTCATCACCGTCAATTTCGATGATTTTATCACCATTTTTCAGGCCTATAGCCTCAGCTGTTGATTTTTCGGCGACCGTTCCGACAATTGGCGGCGTGACGCTTTCACCATATGCCAAAGCAAATCCGGCTAAGATCAATATTGCGAAAAGAAAATTAATTGCAGGGCCAGCAAACACAATAGCCGCGCGCTGCCATAGTGATTTGGACTGAAAAGTCTTGTTGCGCTCTTCGGGCGGCAATTCGAGCCAGTCATCACCTGGTGTGCTGGCGGGATCCATGTCACCGGCGAACTGGACATAGCCGCCCAGCGGCAGCGCGCAGATTTTCCAGCGTGTTCCGCGCTTGTCATTCCAGCCGACAAGTTCCTTGCCAAACCCGATTGCAAAAGTGTTTGCTTTCACACCACACCAGCGCCCGACCAAATAATGTCCCATTTCGTGAATAAAAACGAGCACACCAATGGTGATCAGAAAAGCGAATAATGTCAGCAATATGCCAGGATTTTCTGTCAAACTTTAATATCCTCAATCATAGCCGAGACCCGTTCTCGTGTTTTCGTATCAATCTCAAGAATATCCGCAAGATTGTCAGGATTGGGCGGGCTATAGCTGTCAATAATGTGCGATACAATATCCGTGATTTCCAGAAACTGAACATCCCCCTTCAGGAATCCCGCCACCGCCACTTCATTGGCGGCGTTTAATATGGCGGGAACTGCACCGCCTGCTTCAATCGCACTGCGCGCCAGCTTTATTGCTGGGAAGCGATCATTGTCTGGGGCTTCAAAATCCAGCGTTGCGATCTTCGTCAAATCCAGCGGCAAGCAATCAGTTTTCATGCGGTCCGGCCAAGCAAGAGCGCTCGCGATTGGAATGCGCATATCCGGCGACCCCAATTGGGCCAATGTCGAGCAATCATGATATTCAACCATCGAATGAATGACCGATTGCGGGTGAACCAATATATCAATATTTTCCAATCCCACAGGGAAGAGATGATGCGCTTCGATCAGCTCGAGTCCCTTATTCATCATCGTCGCGCTATCGACGGAAATCTTGGCTCCCATATCCCAGTTAGGATGCGCCACAGCCTGCGCAGGCGTTACCGATGCCATTTTTTCCTTGGACCAGGTCCGGAATGGGCCACCGCTTGCTGTAAGCGTGATTTTCCGCACCTGATCGATGCGACCACCCTGAAGACACTGAAAAATTGCATTATGCTCAGAATCGACTGGCAGCAAAATCGCCCCCGCCTGCTCAGCCTCTGCCATCACTAGGGCACCTGCTGAGACGAGCGCTTCTTTATTGGCTAACGCGACCGTTTTTCCACATTGTAGAGCAGCCAATGTTGGCGGCAAACCGGCGCATCCGACTATAGCCGCCATCGTCCAGTCAGCCCCAAGGCTGGCGGCGTCAACCAGCTTATCCGGTCCGGCTGCAACCTCGGTTCCAGTGCCGGCAAGCAGATCTTTCAATAGATCATATCGGCTGGCATCGGCAATGACAGCAACTTGCGCGTCAAACTCTTTGGCGAGCTTTGCAAGACCTTCCGCATCGCTATTCGCGGTTAGTGCTAGCACGCGATATTTGTCGCGCTCCAATCGGATCAAATCAAGCGTGGATGACCCAACAGAGCCCGTAGCCCCAAAAATAGATATCGTTCTCGTCGCTGTGTCGGTCATTGGTTACCAAACAAAGTGATGACGGCGACAACTGGCGCAACAGGAATCAAACCGTCAAGGCGATCCATAACACCGCCATGACCAGGAAATATCGTTCCGCTATCCTTAGCCCCTGCCTTGCGTTTCATCTGGCTCTCGAACAAATCACCCATCTGGGCCAATACCGCCAACGGAATACTCAATAGCACCAACTGAAACGGCAATTGAAAATAGGCATGCAAGGCAAAGCTGAACAAGGCTGTGACAATCACCCCGCCGATCAATCCTGCCCATGTCTTGTTTGGGCTGTAGGTTGGCGCCAGTTTCGGACCGCCTATGGCGCGACCGGAAAAATATGCACCAATATCTGTCGCCCAGACCAATGCAAGCGTCCAGAAAACAATCAGCAAGCCATTATCAACGCCCCTCAGATAGAGAATAGAAAGCGCTGGTAATCCTGCGTAAATAATACCCAAGGACAATTTTATTGATCGGTCGAATACCGCGATGAACATGGCAGCCCCGAGAATTAGTCCCAACGCCAGAAAGGACGGGCCTGCTGCTAGATAAGACATTATCGCAAGCGGAACGGACAAGGCATAGAGAGATAGCCGTTTGTTTTCCAACCGCCCGGTCAACTCAGCCCATTCAGACAATATACCCAAGGACATAAGCACGATCAGCAACCAGAAAGCATGCCGACCGATCGAATGATCGCCCAAAATAAGGGTCGTCATGGTAACCCCGACAAGTATCACCCCGACAATGATCCGTGTGACAAGTTCATTGGGAGGCTTTTTGGCTGGGCTTGCAGGATCGCTCATTGTCTACCGTCCGCCGAAACGACGATCCCGATCGCCAAAGGATTTTAGAGCCCGCTGCAGCTCTCGCTTATCGAAATCAGGCCATAATGTATCGGTGAAATACAACTCGGAATAGGCCGCCTGCCAAAGCAGGAAATTGGACAGCCGCAGTTCGCCAGAGGTACGGATCAAAAGGTCCAGCGGTGGCAGATCTGCGGTGTCGAGCGCGCTCGACATATGGCTGATATTGATTTGATCCGGCTCCAGCTCGCCTTGTTTGACCGCTGCAGCGATACTCTGAACGGCACGCAGCATTTCATCCTGCGCACCATAGTTGAGGGCGATTGCCAAGGTCATCCGGTCATTTTTGGCTGTCCGCTCAAGAGCATTGTCGATCAATGCGACAATATCGCTATCCAGCGCCTTGTAATTGCCGATAACCTTCAAACGAACGCCATTTTCGTCAAACTCGTCAATATCAGATTGAATATATTGGCGCAGCAATCCCATAAGGTCAGAAACCTCGTCAGCTGGCCTGCTCCAGTTTTCTGACGAAAAGGCATAAAGGGTCATCACCTCGATGCCCATTTCGCCAGCAACCCGAACAATATTGCGAACCGCCTCGACGCCCTTTTTATGACCCAATGCTCTCGGCAGGTGCTTTTTCTTGGCCCAGCGGCCATTACCATCCATGATGATCGCTATATGGCGTGCACCATGGGCCGGGTCAGCCACCTGTGCAGCACCTTCATTCGGATCACTCGACCCCTTCTTGGAGGGCGCAAGCCTCACTGTGTGAGGATTTCCTGTTCCTTGGCGGATGACAGTTTGTCCGCTTCTTCGATCATCTGGTCGGTCAGCTTTTGCACCTCTGTTTCCAAGCGCTTCTTGTCGTCCTCACCAATTTCTTTTTTGTTTTCGTCGGCCTTGATGTCGTCCATGCCGTCACGCCGAACATTGCGGATCGCAATCCGCGCTTTTTCCGCAAACTGACCAGTTAGCTTGGCCAATTCCTTGCGGCGTTCCTCGGTCAGATCAGGAATAGGCAGCCGGATATTGGCGCCGTCAATCATCGGATTCAGCCCTAATCCCGCAGAGCGTACAGCTTTTTCAACCGGCTGGATATTGCCTTTGTCCCAGACTTGAATAGACAACATCCGCGGCTCTGGAACAGACACTGTTGCGACTTGATTGAGCGGCATTTTTGCCCCGTAAACTTCTACCGTGATCGAATCCAGCAACGCCGTATTCGCTCGGCCGGTACGTAGACCGCTCAAGTCATGCTTCAAAGCCTCAAGCGAGGCCTTCATCCGCTTTTCCAGGCCGCTCTTATCATATTGTGCCATCGCTTTACTCTCCTAATATTTAATCGGTTCCGCCAACAATGGTCGCCGTACCACCGCCGCCAAGGACTGTCGCCAGATTGCCTTGTTCCCGGATCGTGAAGACCACGATCGGGATATTATTTTCTCGGCATAGCGCAACCGCACTAGCATCCATCACTTTCAGGTTATCCGTCAAAACCTGATCAAAACTCAGCGCTTCATAACGCACCGCGTTAGGATTTGTTTTAGGATCGGCGTCATAGACACCGTCCACACTGGTGCCTTTGAACAACGCCTCGCAGCCCATCTCCGCAGCGCGCAAGGCCGCAGCGGTATCTGTGGTAAAATACGGATTGCCAGTACCGGCTGCAAATATAACAATCCGTCCTTTTTCAAGATGCCGGACAGCTTTGCGGCGAATGTAAGGCTCGCAAACACTGGCCATCGGAATGGCTGACAAGACCCGCGTGTCACAGCCCATTTGTTCCAGTGCATTTTGCACCGCAAGCGCATTCATGACGGTTGCGAGCATTCCCATATAGTCGGCGCTTGTCCGATCAAATCCTTTAGCGGCAGCAGCCAATCCGCGGAATATGTTACCGCCGCCAACCACCAGACACAGCTCATAACCGGCTTCTTTTGCGGACTTCACTTCGGCAGCGATCCGATTCACGGTTTCCGGATCGATTCCGAACTCCCCCGACCCCATCAAGGCTTCACCCGAAAGCTTCAGCAAAATGCGCTTAAACGCTGGTCTTTTCATGCAAAATCCATCCCAAAAACTGTGACGCCTCGGCGCCTGCTCAGCCCCAAATATGACAATGGCGCAGACCATAGATAGTCCGCGCCATTGCGCCAAGTGTTAATGCGCCCAACTGATATTTGGTCGCAAATTTGGTTGTTTAGTTGCCGAGAGTTGCGGCGACTTCTGCAGCGAAGTCTTCCTCTTTCTTCTCGATGCCTTCGCCAAGCTGAAAGCGGACATATTCGGTCAGCTTGATTTCGGCGCCAGCATCCTTGCCTGCCTGCTCGACAACCTGAGCAATCGGCGTCTTGTTATCCATGACGAAGATCTGGCTCAGCAATGCGTTTTCCTTGGCAAATTTTGCCATTGCACCGTCGACCATTTTCTCGACAATATTGGCTGGCTTACCAGATTCGGCTGCTTTTTCGGTTGCGATTGAACGCTCCCGCTCCAGCATGTCCTGATCCAGACCATCGGCATTCAGCGCCAACGGGAAAGCCGCAGCAATATGCATAGCGATCTGTTTGCCGAGTGGTTCAAGAACATCTGCGCCCGCGGTGCTTTCCAGCGCGACCAGCACGCCGATTTTGCCCATCGTAGGTGTCACAGCATTGTGGATATAAGGCACAACGGTACCGCTGCTGACCGCAACGGTTTTCATCCGGCGGATCGCCTGATTTTCACCGATGGTTGCGATATTGTTGGTCAGGGTGTCCTGAACCGTACCGCCAGCGGGATAGTCTGCCGCAGCCAAAGCTTCGACATCATCACTGCCCAGGCCCAATGCTACTTCGGTCACGCCGGTGACAAAGCCCTGAAACTGGTCGTTTTTGGCAACAAAGTCGGTTTCGCTGTTCACTTCAACAGCCACGCCTTTGGTGCCGGATACAGCCACGCCGACCAGACCTTCGGCTGCGGTGCGACTTGATTTCTTCTGAGCTGCAGCGAGACCTTTGGTACGCAACAGGTCCACTGCTGCTTCCACGTCACCATTTGTTTCGTTCAATGCTTTTTTGCAATCCATCATGCCAGCGCCGGTGCGCTCGCGCAGTTCTTTCACTGCTGCTGCGGTAATAGCCATGTTCTAAGTTCCTCAATTTCGTGTGTGAGAATGTAATGCTTTTAATAAAATGAAGGGGCAGCACCGATGCCGCCCCGCCATTTTCCTATGCGATCAATATATGACCGCACCAAGACGCTTCAAGCTTAAGCCTTTTCGTCGGCTTTCTTGTCGTCGTCCTTTTTAGCGGCAGCTTTCTTGCCGTCATCTTTTTTAGCGGCCGCTTTTTTGGCAGGAGCCTTTTTCGCAGCAGCCTTCTTAGCCGGAGCCTTTTTAGCTGCTGGCTTTTTAGCCGGAGCTTTTGCTTCTTCAGCAGGCTTTTCTTCTGCTGGTTTTTCTTCCGCAGCGGGAGCTTCTTCAGCCGCAGGCGCTTCAGCGGGAGCCGCTTCGACAATCTCTGCAACAGCCGCCGCTTCACCAGCAGCCATTGCACTTGCATTGGCTTCACTGGACACGATGGCTTCTACCGGAGGAGCAACTTCAGCACCCAGGTCTTTGCCCGATGCAACAGCCGCTTCCTGACCACCTTTGGTCGCCGCAGCAGCCACAGACTCACAGTAAAGCCGAATGGCGCGCGCCGCATCGTCATTGCCGGGTACCGGAAATGCAATGTTGCTGGGGTCAACGTTGGAATCAAGGATCGCAACAACCGGAATACCAAGAACATTGGCTTCCTTGATGGCGAGCTCTTCCTTGTTGGCGTCAATCACAAACATCACGTCCGGAATGCCGCCCATGTCGCGGATACCGCCAAGAGACAGTTCCAGCTTGTCACGCTCACGCGTCATCTGCAGGGCTTCTTTCTTGGTGAAGCCCGCCATGTCACCGGAAAGCTGCTCTTCAAGCGTCTTCATCCGGCGGATCGAGTTGGAAATGGTTTTCCAGTTGGTCAGCATGCCGCCGAGCCAGCGATGGTTGACGAAATGCTGTCCACTCATCCGCGCAGCTTCTGCGATAGGCTCTTGCGCCTGACGCTTGGTACCAACGAAGAGCACCTTGCCGCCGGAAGACACTGCATTGGCAATGAAATCAAGCGCGCGAGCGAACAAAGGAACACTCTGCGAAAGGTCAAGAATATGGACGCCATTGCGGGCACCGAAGATATAAGGTTTCATCTTCGGGTTCCAGCGGTGGGTCTGGTGGCCGAAATGCGATCCGGCTTCAATCAATTGCTGTAGGGTGACGACAGGGGCCGCCATAATATTTCTCCTTATCCGGTTATGCCTCTGGAAAGCTGAGAACCTCAAACGACCTGAAAGGCCGGTATCAGCACCGGTATGAGCGCTTTCCATGTGGAATGAGCGTGCCGTTAGAGCGATGCGCGTGGAATTGCAAGGGGTAATTTGGCAGAACCAGCAGGATCGTGGTGATTACGAACAAAATCCATGGCTAATAGGGAGATTTGCGATTTGGGGTGATGGAGCGGACTCATGTCCGCTTTGGGCGCAAAAGCGGACACTAGTTCTGAAAGGGTAATTCTCCACTGGCTTTGATCGACAATTCGGTTCGAATACGCCTGTTCCGCCACTGCCTCCAACCGATGATCAGTGCGACAAGCAGAATGATCGCGCAACCAGCCAGTATCCACAGGAACATGCTCTCCAGCGCCATCGCAAATTCGAGGTTGTCGACATTGCCCGTCTTCCAGAACACCCATTCGCTGGCAATTTCGGTTGCAAGCAGTGAACTGCCAGTTTCCAGGACCACAATGCCATCGCCAGTAGTCGGATCAAAACGCACAGCCGTATTGATGGCGGGCTCATTGTTTCCGTCATGACCGATGATGAAACCATCCAGATTATTAGGCGCGTATAGCATCACGCCCAATCCCCAGACATCGGCTCCCATCGATGTGGCGTGAGATGACGCCATTGCGGCCAGCGTTTCTGGTGACAATATCGATTGAGCACCGCCTGGTGATTGAACTGCAACAAATCTCGCCATATCGGCCGGTGACGTGAACAGCGAAGTCGCGCCGAGGGCGGTATACCAGCGGAATGGCTCAGTCTTGCCGGTCGTGGTGAAATTTTCCGCGAGTCCTAATGCGATCGCCTCGCCATGGTCGAATGTTGTTCGCGTCATGTCCAGCGGTTCGAATACACGCTGTTTCATATGATCTGCGAATGAAAGGCCTGAGACCTCCTCGATCACGAGTTGCAGCATAGTATATCCGCCGCCGGAATATTTCCACTCCGCACCCGGCTCACCGCCAACTTTGACGATGCCGCTCTTGCTTGGTGAGGCATCCTCCGCGCGGGTGAGAGACTCTTCAAGCGTCTGTACCTCCTCAGCCGTATCGAACCCGTCATAGCCGAGCCTGTCATCAAGCCCCGCAGTATGACTGAGGAGTCGGCCGATCGTAACACCTGAATGATCAAAATCGCTGTCGGGCAATTTCCAGCGTGTCAGATATTTCGAAACGGGCGCATCGAGGTCAACCAGACCATCCTCGACCAGCACCATCACGCCCCAGGCCGTCAGCCACTTGCCCAGTGAAGCGACCTGGTAAATCGAGTTTTCATCAACAGGTTCGCCTGATGAGACTGAGAATTGATCGACCACCTTTCCTTTTTCGATCAGAGCGAACCCTAGATTGCCGCGATGTTCGGCAGCGACTTTATCGCGAACGGGTCCAACAAATTCTTTGGAGGTTGCCGAATCCGCGATCGGTGTCTTCCACCATCCTTCGCCGGTGCCGATAAAGACTGTTCCCGTCCACAAGGCCATGGCCAGGACTGTGGCCAGAATAGTGATCAGAATTCTAGTCATTGGTGAGGTTCCTTTCATTTTCATATATATTTTGAGGTGCGTTCTCAGACTTGGCCACTAGTGATCAGGGTTACTGCTGCAATGATGTAGAGACCGGCGGTCAGTATGCTGCCGAGGGAGCGGAAATGATTGAGCCTAGTCCATACCCGGCCATATTCTTGCCAATAGGCATGCGCCTCAGCGGACCGGTGATCCAAGCTATCGAGCTTATTGTTCATCGGCACATTGCCTAACATCGTCATCAGCAAGACTGACGGGACAAACATAGTCGGTGCCAAGATCATCACTACTAAGGCGGGGCCCGAAAACACGAATATTGCATAGACGCCGAAAGCGATTGAAAAGACCGGAATAGACATTATTCCGGCAACAAACTGGGTCTTGATGACGGTACGGTTGATCTGTTGCATCGCGTCCATTCCACCAGCCGAGTCCGCGCAGAGCAGCCCCGACATGATGAATTCCGAAAAGGCAGAAAACACACCGCCGACCACTGCGCTCCAAAGAGCCAAAAATAGACAGAAATATAAAGGCCATTCGTAGGTCATGGGATTGATACCTTTTTGGGTTGAATTACATGGGAAACTTACACCCATCCGGCTCAAGCTGCCGTTCTCCAGATCCCGGATGCGGCAATCTCTCTTGCATATTCTGAGAAATCCTTGGGTGGACGGCCAAGCGCGCGCGCGACGCCGTCCGTCAGATGCGCATTTCTTCCGTCGAGGATGGTTGAGAAGAGATAATCCAATATCCAGACGACATCTTTCGGTGCACCGGAATTGGTGATCTCTGAAATAAAAGCTTCATGCGGAATATCGATATAGTCAATCTGGCGTCCCGTGGCCTCGGACAGATCAGCGGCCACATCCGTCATTGTCATCAGCCTTGGCCCAGTGACCTCATAGATTTGCCCGCTATGACCCGCTTCAGTCAGCGCCGCAACTGCGACATCGGCGATATCATCTGCGTCGATATAGGGTTCAGGCGTGTCGCCTCCAGGCAGGGTGATCGCGCCGTCCAGCACCATGTCGATAAAGGCGCCCTCGGAGAAGTTCTGATTGAACCAGGCCGCTCTGATGACTGTCCATTCAAGGCCTGATTCCTCGACTATGTGCTCACAGGCTTGCGCCTCCGGTTCCCCGCGTCCCGACAAAAGCACAAGCCGTTCGACGCCCGCCTGTTTGGCCTTGCTGACGAACGCTTCGATTGCATCGGTCGCACCGGGCATGGCCAGATCCGGCACATAGGTGATGTACGCGGCGGTCACATCTTTGAGGCAAGCCTCCCAGCTCGTTTCATTGTCCCAATCGAACGTTGGACGAGCCGAACGGGATCCGATCCGGACAGCATGACCTTCCCGTTGCAAGCGTTCAGCAACGCGTCGGCCTGTTTTTCCCGTACCGCCCAGAACAAGGGTGATGTTTTTCTTGTCGTGTTGGACGTGCATTGACTTGCTCCTTGTTTGGTTTGTGCAAGTCGATGAATAAGAAGGGAGCGATTTTAACTCTTGCCTATTGATGCCAGTCTTTTGACAGTTCGCGCCAAAATGTCAGTTGGCATCCACTCGTAAACGGTAGGAGCGCGGCGTTTGCCCGGCCCAACGCTTAAAGGCCCGCGTGAATCCGCTTTGCTCAGAGAAGCCGGTCAAAAATGCAATCTCCGCAAGGCTGTACTCCGTATCGCGAAGCAGCTGCTGGGCCAGTTCCCGCCTGGCCAGATCAACAAGCTTTTGAAAGGACTGCCCTCGATCTGATAGCCGCCTTTGCAGCGTTCGAGCGCTCATACCCAGCTTTGATGCGATGAGTGAAAGCGTCGGTACGCCTTCACTGAGCAATTGCGCCACCGCGAGCCGAACGCGTTTCTCCAAGCTGTTCTCGTCCGCGAGCTTTGCAAGTTCTTGCTCTAGATGGTGGTCAAAGAACTTCGCGATAGTTTCGTCGCCCAACCTGTTGGGAGCGGCCAGATTCTCTTCGCTAACCAGCAAAGCGTCTCGACCCGATTCAAAATGTACCGGACATCCAAAATGGGTGTCGTACACGGCAGGATCGCCTCTTGGGCTGTGTTTAAAGAAGACCGCTTGCGGGATGAAAGGGGCCGTGCTGACTTCCTGACTTATGGCTACAACCGCTGAAAGACTTGCCTCATTAGAGAGCAGCTTACCAAGATCGCCATCGCCAGTTTTCTGAAGGCTGTAAAACACACCCTCTGGGCTCTGTTCAAGCGAGTAGGCCTCAGCGTTGCCCAATACCCGGCCATAGCGCTCTGATCTCACGTAAGAACCATGAAGGTTCGGCGCGGATTTCCATGCCAATCCGAAAGCCCCAAACTCGTCACTGCGCATGGCTGCACCGATGCGCAAGGGCAATTGAAGGCCGTCCGGGTCCCGTTCAGCCAATGCGGCGAAGAATTCATAATAGTCGGTTGACGATACCATCTGAGCAGGATCGATCGGCCCATCGGGCGCCAGCCCTAATCCTTCAACCAAATCCCGTGTCTCGACTCCATCGCTTGCCTGCTCGACAACCTTATAAACATATAACGACGTAATCTGGCTCATAGGGCCGACTATACAATATCTTTCCAGTTCGCGGGAAGGACAATCTCGAACAGAAAAGGCCCATCAATGTGATCCGCTAATGTCCGCTTTCGGGATAAAGCGGATTTCAAACCTGACAGGATGTCTCAAAAAAACGCATATGATAACCCGCCATGACCTTCCAGGTAATTGATGGTCCGTTTCGCGGCTTCTAACCGCTATCTCCTGAAACTATCTGAAAGGTTCATTATGACATTCGAGCTCGCTGTTGCTGGTTGGTTGACGATCATCTACATCATCCTTGTGATGATTCAGGGCGGCTTGGTTCCGGGTCGGCAGGGATTTGCTTGGGGACTGGGTAGTCGCGATGAACCCCAAGAGAAGACGCTCTTACAGGGTAGAGCGGATCGAACGGTCAACAATCATGCACAAGCGATGGTGATGTTCCTGCCGTTGATTTTCATCGCCACATTTATTGAACTGTCCAACGACATGACCCGGATTGCCGCTGGCCTTTTTTTGGTGGGACGTATCTTGTTTGCACCGCTCTACTTGATGGGAGTTGCTTATTGGCGTTCGGCAGCATTTGGTTTGACGCTGATCGCGATGCTGATCTTCCTGTCACAGTTGATCGGACATATGCTGTAATAGCAATAATATGTGAGGCAATGGCAGTATTTCGGGAAACGGCTCTTGCATCGGCGAGCAGCATTTACGGCTAACGTCCGCTTTTGGCATATCGCAATCGTACAGCTTCATATCCGTTATGGATGCAAAACTCATCACGGATTGGATTTCAGGAGCATTTTTATATTGAATTAGGTACATGGGTTTGAGATGTTCTCGTTGGACAATCTCGGGGCACTGACATCACTAAACTACATGCTTTATCTTATAACCGGATCCGAAAACCGGTCGATCTTCTCATTCTGATATTCCTTATGGCCGGGCTCATGGTTGCGCCTCAATCTGCCTTTGCCATGGACAATGGGCCTCCGGATCCGATCCCGGTGCAAAGCTATTCCGCACTGCCCTTTCTATATTCTCCCGTTCTTTCCCCAAATGGGAAGAAAATTGCCGTTTTGGTGACAAAGGGAGATGAGAAACTTATCGGAATAATTGACTTGGCGGCTCCGGCTGACGGCAACCTCAGATATTATTCCATCGGCAAGAACAAAATAAACTGGTTCCATTGGGCCGGTGACAACCAATTGCTGATGAGTTTCGGCAGCGTGAGAAACCTCATCTTCTTCGTTTTCTCTTCAAACTCTCTCAAGCGGCTCGATCTGGAAACATCCGAAGTGCTTGCGCTCAACGAGAAATCGGAACTGGAAAAAGACAAGATCATATTCCAGGATCAAACTGGACGTTACATCATTGCTTATCAGTATCGACGAGGGAAGCCGTATGCGGTCCGGATCAGCCTTGAAGACGCAAGCGAGGTGGTCATTGAAAAGCCTCGCCACCAGATAGATCAATGGCTGACCGATACCGCAGGGAATATTCGCGCTGGCATAAATTATAGCAAGAAAAGATGGCGACTATTCTATCGTGAAGAGCCTGGCGCAAAACTGGTTAAGATTGAAAATCGTCGGTATGATTCGTTTGAAGATGGCGTCGTCGAGGATCTTCTTTTTGTGCCCGAAACCGGCCAAACCATCATATTGACCAATGGGAAAAATGGCCGCTTTGGCGCCTATAACTACAGTATCCGTGAAGATATTATCGGTGACGCCATATATGAGCACCCAACCGCAGACGTCACGCGGCTCGTAATAAACCCCAACAAAAAACTGCTCGGTGTGGAATTTGATGCTGAAAAGCCTGGACAAAAGTGGCTGGTACCAGAGCTCGAAGATTTATATCAGCGGATCAATCGAGTTTTCAAATCCAAGCAGAATAGGATTTTGGGGACCAGCAATGACCGCCAGGTCGTGTTGTTCTGGTCTGGATCAGGATCGGATCCCGGTTCCTATTATCTTTACTATCCCCGATTGAAAAAGATCGAACAGGTCTTGATCCCGTTCGACAAAATCGACCCTGCAGACATGGCACCGATGGAACCGGTAAAATATCAATCGCGCGACGGACACATGATTCCAGCCTATCTGACGATGCCGAAAGGGCAGACTCACAAAAATCTGCCGACCGTTATCATGCCCCATGGCGGGCCGTTTATGCGCACCAGTTGGGAGTTTGATCCCTGGGCTCAGCTATTGGCAAATCGTGGATATGCTGTGCTGCAACCCAATTTCAGGGGATCCACCGGTTATGGCCGCGACTATGTGGAAAAAGGCTATGACCAGTGGGGCACCGGTATGATCGATGACATAGATGACGGTGTGGATTGGATGATTGCTCAGGGTATCGCCGATGAGAACCGCGTCTGTATCATGGGCGCCAGCTATGGTGGATATGCCGCATTGTGGAGCACGATCAGACAACCTGAAAAATACAAATGTGCAATTAGTCTAAATGGCGTGACTGATGTCCGGGCGATGCTGAAATATGATCGCAAGCAATTCGCTGCACGGCGTTACGCTCGAAAATGGGAAGAAAAAGTCGCGGGTGAGGAAAAGAAAGATCTCGAAGCCATTTCTCCTGTGCAGCAAGCGGCTCGCATGCGGGTTCCGGTGCTCATTGCTCAAGGTGAAAAGGACACCAACGTGCCCAGGAAGCATGCCGATGATTTCATTGAAGCGCTCAATGATGCGGGCTTCAACAAGTTCGAGAAAATATACTTCCCCAAATCAGGGCATGATTTCGCAAACACCGAAGAATCTACAAACTTCCTGAAAAAATCGCTGCAATTTCTCGCCAAGCACAACCCTACCTCAATCAATAATGACCCCCAAGCCGAAGATCTCAAAATTGAAGTCAAGGTCGAAACCAAAGACGAGAAATTGTCCGAGGAAGAATCCTGACCTGCGCTTTGAACCATTATTCAATGCACTGAACCAGTGACCAGAATGGTCCGCTAAGCGGAGCATGCATCACACTTGAACGTAGTTTCGCGAGAACAGAACCCGCGTGCAGTCGTATCCTATCGCACATAGCCTAGCGAGGACAAGACGCTATCCGGCCCCTGAAGTCCAAGGCAACTGTAACCTTTTTCTCTTTGGATACGTATTCTAGCCATGTTCCAAATATCATTTGACATGAGAACATTATTAGAACATTAAAGGTTCATAGAAAGAACATACGGGAATTTGACATGCTGACCATCGCTATTGCCACCTTTTTTGCCTTCGCCTTTGTGGGTTCGGTTTTGACCATCGCGATGATGTTTCATGCTTATCAAGATAAGATTAGAGCTGTCATCTTGGCTGAGCTTGGTGAAGCAGGGACGGTGGCGCCGGTTGTATCGCAACGCAGTTTCAGCTCGGTGACCAAGACCTATCGGCCTAACCCGCGGCGCCATTCTTTTCAGCCAGCTCCGTTGCGCGCTGCCGCTTGACCTTTGCATAACTTCTGATGCTGAACGGGATCAGAACAATATAGCCAATACTAATCACGCTCAAGGTGATCCACGGATTGTTGATCAGCGCGACGCCAAGCAAGGCAAAACCCGCAAGCGCCTCGAGACGGATATTCTTGCGCAGTCGCAGCGAGGACCAGCTGAACGTCGCGGTATTCGAGATCATCAAAAAGGCGATCAGTACGATCCACGGTCCAACAACAGTATAGTGCCGGAACAGCTCCTGTTCGGTAATCACCCAAAGATAAAGCGGGAGCATGGCCAGTCCGGCAGCGACGGGCGCCGGGATGCCAGTCAGGAAACCCGCCGATTTATGGGGCTGGTCTTCATCATCAATATGAGCGTTAAAGCGCGCGAGCCGCAATGCGCAGCCAACAGCCATGGTCAGTGAAATAACCCAGCCAAATTGCGGCATATGCTGCAAGGACCAGAAAAACATCACCAATGCCGGTGTCACACCGAAAGCAATGACGTCGGAGAGCGAATCTAGCTCCGCACCAAAACGGCTTTGCGCGTTAAGCAAGCGAGCGATCCGGCCATCAAGTCCGTCCAATATACCGGCCAACACGACGGCGCCGGCGGCCAATACCCAATTTTCCATGAAAGCGAAACGTACGCCGCTAAGTCCTACGCAAAGAGCCAGCGCAGTAACGGCATTGGGCGCAAACGCCCGCAGAGAAATGCCGCGTTCGGGTCGCTGGATACGGTTTTTATCTGCCATCAGCTGAAGATCATATCCTGGGTCACAGCGACAAAAGTCAAAACTCCGGACATCATTGGCCGATGCCTTCAATCTCTTTTACCTGACCGATTTCGGCAATAACAGTCTCACCTGCAATCGTCCGCTGCCCCAGGACGACATTCGGGGTTGTCCCCTTGGGCAGATATACATCCACCCGGCTGCCAAAGCGGATAAGCCCGATACGCTGTCCAACCGCAACAAAATCGCCCTCTTTCACAAAGGACATAATCCGCCGCGCGACCAGTCCTGCAATCTGTGTAAAACCGACCTTCAGCCCGTCATTGCGTTCCACCATGAAATGTTGCCGTTCATTCTCGTCACTGGCTTTATCAAGATCCGCATTCAGGAACTTACCGGAAATATAGGCCTGCCGTCTTACCGTACCCTCAATCGGTGTGCGATTGATGTGTACATCAAAGACACTCATAAAAATGGAGACACGGATAAGCTCTTCATCGCCAAGACCGCCCTCGCCTTGCAACTCAACCGGCGGAACAACCGGCATGATCAAATTGACCAGTCCGTCCGCTGGCGCGACAATATATTTGTCATCCAATGGCGTCACCCGTTTCGGATCACGGAAAAAGGCCAGAACCCAAATGGTAACGCCGGCCATTGGCCAAGCGAGAGTCTCCCATGCAAGAAACGCAAATGCTGCAGTGATCGCCGCCGAGATAAGCGCAAATTTGCGTCCTTCAGGGTGGACCGGTGGAAAAGACCATTTGGCTTCGCCAAGGCCCTTATTTGAATATTTTTCTATCGCCATGAATGTTCTTTAGGAGCAGTGTCCTGCCCTGACAATACTCCTGCTTCAGTTTTGCAGGAACAATCGTGAGAGATTTGAACAGATGGTTGAACATATTGCGATCTTTGCTAAGAGATCGACATCTTAGATTCCTCCCACTGAGTGCTTTGATATATATTGCTTTGCAGGAAAGAAAAATTTCTATGTCTAAAATTAAGGTCAAAAACCCGGTCGTCGAACTAGATGGCGACGAAATGACGCGGATCATTTGGCAGTGGATTCGTGAAAAGCTGATCGAACCTTATCTGGATGTTGAGCTGCATTATTATGACCTTGCTATCGAAGTGCGCGACGATACGAATGACAAGATTACTGTTGATGCCGCCAATGCGATCAACAAACATGGTGTTGGTGTAAAATGCGCGACAATCACTCCTGACGAAGCGCGGGTTGAGGAATTCGGCCTAAAGCGGATGTGGAAGTCACCCAATGGCACGATCCGTAACATTCTCGGTGGCGTTGTATTCCGTGAACCTATCGTAATTGACAATGTTCCACGTCTGGTCCCAGGCTGGACCGATCCCATTGTCGTTGGCCGCCATGCCTTTGGTGACCAGTATCGTGCAACTGATTTCAAGGTCCCTGGCCCTGGCAAGCTGCGCCTGGTCTTTGATGGCGATGATGGCACGAAGATTGATGAGGAAGTTTTCCAGTTCCCCTCTCCTGGCGTTGCCATGGCAATGTATAATCTGGACGATTCCATCCGCGATTTTGCTCGCGCCTCGATGAATTACGGCCTTAATCGCAACTGGCCCGTCTATCTCTCCACCAAGAACACGATCATGAAAGCTTATGATGGTCGCTTCAAAGATCTGTTCGAGGAAGTTTTCGAAACCGAATTTAAGGACAAGTTCGAAAAAGCAGACATTCTCTACGAACACCGCCTGATCGATGACATGGTTGCTTCCGCAATGAAATGGAGCGGCAAATTCGTCTGGGCCTGTAAAAACTATGATGGCGACGTTCAGTCAGATACTGTCGCGCAGGGTTTTGGCTCCCTTGGCTTGATGACATCGGTTCTTATGACACCAACCGGCGATACGGTCGAAGCTGAAGCAGCGCATGGTACAGTTACGCGCCATTATCGTCAGCATCAGGAAGGCAAAGCGACGTCGACCAACCCGATCGCTTCGATCTTCGCCTGGACTCGCGGCCTCATTTATCGCGGGAAATTTGATGACACGCCGGAAGTAACACGTTTTGCTGAAACGCTTGAAAAGGTTTGCATTAAAACAGTTGAGAATGGCGACATGACAAAGGATCTCGCGATTCTGATCGGTCCCGATCAAAGCTGGATGACAACCGAGCAGTTTTTTGAGGCGGTGCGTTCCAACCTTGAAACCGAAATGCAAAACTGGAAATAATTTCCGGCGCGTTTTGACTTGCTGACAAACGGAATGTTTCGCGTATAGGTGTCTCTTATGAGTACACCGCTCGACAACCCGGCATTTATTGACGCAATCGTTATATTGGGAGCGGCAGGGATAATCATTCCTGCTTTTGCCCGCTTTCGGATTACGCCGATCATTGGATTCATCCTGGTCGGCGTTTTACTTGGGCCATCGGGTTTGGGCGCTCTATCAGGCCAGTATGACTGGCTCAGATTTTTCACGATCAATGATCGAGAGGCCATAGAGCCCTTTGCCGAATTCGGCATAATCCTGCTGCTATTCTCCATTGGTCTGGAACTCTCGTTCAAACGCCTCTGGTCGATGCGCCAGCTGGTATTTGGCGTTGGTGCCGCAGAACTGACCATTTCTGGTTTGATCATTGGTTTCGTTCTTTATCTGATCGGGCAGAACCCAGCAGGCGCACTTGGCCTTGGCCTCGCTTTGGCATTGTCATCCACCGCCCTTGTGTTGCCAATGTCCGGTACAAAAAGTCCGGTGGGCCGGGCGGCTTTGGCCATGCTTCTCTTCGAAGATGTTGCCATCGTTCCGATAATCTTCCTGTTGGGCGCTCTCGCCCCCTCCTACGCTAGCGGGTCATCATGGGAAGAACTTGTACAAACACTGGTTATCGGTGGAGCGGTGATTATCGGTATGCTGGTGCTGGGACGGCTGCTGTTGCCGCGCATCTTTGCGCAGGCCGCACGAACCAAAAGCCCTGAACTTTTTCTGTCAGTCAGTTTGTTGGTGATCATCCTCGCCAGCCTCGCAACCGCAGCAACCGGCCTTTCGCCCATAGTAGGCGCACTGTTAGCCGGCCTGCTGATCGCGGAGACAGAATATCATGGTGAAGTAGAAGTCATCACCGCTCCTTTTAAAGGGCTTGCGCTCGGTGTGTTTCTGATCACGGTTGGGATGCAGATCGACATTCGCGTCATTCTGGAAAACTGGGCAAGCCTGATCACCGCAGTCGTCGGCGTCGTTCTGGTCAAAGCCGTTGTAACCGGCGGTCTGTTGCGTTTTGCCGGAGCGCGTCCGGGTACGGCAACCGAGGCTGGTGTATTGATGTCGAGCCCTTCCGAAACCACCCTGATCGTTCTGGCGGCAGCCGCACAGGCGCAGCTTATTCAGGCGCAAACTGCCGCTTTTTGGCAGATTGTCACGGCAATAGGCCTGACGATCACACCTTTGTTGGCCAGATTCGGTCATGATATGGCTCGGCGGATCGAATTGCGTGGAGAGAATATCGCCGCGACCGATGATCAGGTCATTGACGCAGAAAAGACGATTATCATCGGCTTTGGCCGCGTCGGTCGATTGGTTGCGGATATGATGAAGGCGCATGATCAGAATTATCTTGCGATAGAATCAAATATCGATGTCGTCGCCGACGCGCGCCGCTACGGCTATCCGATCATCTTCGGGAATGTTGCACGCAACGAGATGTTGGATCGATTGCGGCTTGGACATGCCAAGGCACTTGTTCTCACGATGGATGAGCCCGTCCTATCGGTCCAGGTTGTTAAAAAGGTACGTGCATGGGTACCAGACTTGCCGATCATCGTACGCGCACGTGATACTGAACATGCAGCTGAGCTTTATCAGGCCGGTGCCACCAATGCGGTTCCCGAAGCACTGGAAGGGTCTCTGCAGTTGTCCGAGGCCATATTGGTTGAAAACGGCGTGGCCATGGGACCGGTTATCGCGTCTATCCATGAGAAACGCGACCAGATCCGACACCAGATTCAAAAAGACGGTGATCTGGAAATCGAACCCAAGCTCAAGTCATCAGCGCTTGATACCGACCCGGTAACGCCGCCGAAACTCAGTCCGCAAGAATAGATTTTATAGCAGCAATGGCTTCTTCGGCCTTGACTCCTTCAGGGCCACCACCTTGCGCCATATCGGGCCGCCCTCCACCGCCCTTTCCGCCGACAGCAGCTACGGCCGATTGAACCAGATCAACAGCATTATGGGCGTCTGTCAGATCATCGGTCACGCCGACCGCCACGGTTGCACGGCCATCATTGACCGCGATCAGCGCGCTAATGCCGCTACCCATTTTTTTCTTGGCTTCATCAATCAGACCACGAAGTTCTTTGGGATTCAGGCCATTAATCACTTGACCGCTAAACGATATATCACCAATCGTCTCGACATCACTTGTCGCCGAGCTGCCGCCATCACCGGCCAAAGCCAGAGCCTTTTTCGCTTCGGTAAGTTCGCGATCCAGTTTCTTGCGCTCTTCGACCAGTGCAGTCACCCGTTCCGCCGCTTCGTCAGGAGAAGCTTTCAAGGCGGCTGCTATCGACTTTAATTTGCTATCGCGGCCACCCAACCAGAGCCGAGCCGCCTCACCGGTCAATGCTTCGATACGCCGAACACCGCTGGATACTGCGGATTCGGAGATGACGACCATCAATCCAATATCACCAAGAGCATTGACATGAGTACCGCCACAAAGCTCAACGGAATAATCACTATCTTCCTCAGTGCCCATTGAAAGCACGCGGACCTCATCGCCATATTTCTCGCCAAACAACGCCAGCGCCCCGGCAGCCACCGCATCATCTGGACTCATCAGACGAGTCACGACCATGCTGTTACCGCGCACCTGTGCATTTACATCCGCTTCGATAGCGTTGATTTCGGCATCGCTCAAAGCAGCGGGATGGGAGAAATCAAAACGCAGACGGTCCGGCGCTACCAGACTGCCCTTCTGAGTGACGTGATCACCCAGATGATGGCGTAGCGCCTTGTGGAGCAAATGGGTTGCACTGTGATTGGCACGCAACTGGGTGCGTCTCGTCGAATCTACGGTGAGATGAACGGTATCTCCAACGGAAATGGCTCCGTCATCAATTGTCATATGATGTGCATGCAGCCGCCCCAGCGGTTTGCTGGTGTCCGCTACATTGGCCGTAAAGCCGTCATCGCCGGTGACCAGTCCGCTGTCACCCATCTGGCCTCCACTTTCGCCGTAAAAAGGTGTCTGATTGGTCAGCATTATAACTTCATCACCAGCATTAGCGGACTGAATTTCCTCGCCATCCTTAACAAGCGCAATGATGACACCGTCGCCAGCTTCGGCACTATATCCTGTAAATTCGGTTCCGCCCTCACGCTCTGCGATGTCAAACCAGACGGCTTCTGATGCCTGATCGCCTGACCCCTTCCAAGCAGCGCGAGCGGCTGCTTTTTGTTCGCCCATTGCCACATCAAAACCATCGCGATCGACGCCCAGCGATTTGGCGCGCAAGGCATCTTCGGTCAAATCATAGGGGAAACCATAGGTATCATAGAGCTTGAAAGCCGTCGCACCGGGCAAAATGTCACCATCCTGCATATCAGCAATCTCGGCATCGAGCAGCTTAAGCCCCTTATCGAGGGTCCGCCGGAAATTGGTTTCTTCCCGCAACAAGGTTTCCTCGATGAGGGGTTTCGCGCGGATCAATTCCGGAAATGCGTTGCCCATCTCGGCAGTCAAAGCGCTTACCATCCGGTGCATCAGCGGATCTTGCGCTCCGAGCAGATGCGCATGGCGCATGGCACGACGCATGATCCGGCGGAGCACATAGCCGCGGCCTTCATTGGCCGGCAACACGCCATCAGCGACCAGAAAGGAAGAGGCGCGCAAATGATCTGCAATAACGCGATGGCTCGCCTGGTTGTCACCAGTTGTTTCTGTTCCGGTTAGCGTACCCGACTGTGCAATCAGCGCCTTGAAAAGATCGATCTCGTAATTGTCATGCGTACCCTGCATGACAGCGGCCACCCGCTCGAGCCCCATGCCGGTATCAATTGATGGCTTTGGCAGATCGATCCGATCGCCACCGGCATGCTGCTCATATTGCATGAACACCAGATTCCAGATTTCGACAAAGCGGTCTCCATCTTCATCCGGACTGCCAGGAGGGCCACCGAAAATATGGTCACCATGGTCATAGAAAATTTCACTGCATGGACCGCAGGGCCCGGTATCACCCATAGACCAGAAATTGTCGTTGGTTGCGATACGGATAATGCGTTCTTCCGGCAGACCCGAAATTTTCCGCCACAAATCAAAGGCTTCATCATCCGTGTGGTAGACGGTTACCGTAAGGCGATCGGCAGAAATTTCCCACGTCTTTGTGATCAGCTCCCAGGCATTGAGGATCGCCTGTTCCTTGAAATAATCGCCAAAGGAAAAATTGCCGAGCATCTCGAAAAAGGTGTGATGTCGGGCAGTATAGCCGACATTGTCGAGATCATTATGCTTACCACCCGCGCGAACACATTTCTGGCTGGATGTCGCGGTCGGGAATTTACTCTTTTCAGCACCCGTAAAGACATTCTTGAAAGGTACCATTCCGGCGTTGATGAACATCAACGTCGGATCATTGTGCGGAATCAACGGAGACGAGGGAACAACTTCATGTCCTTGCGCCGCAAAAAATTCCAAAAAAGAGCGTCTTATATCATTGGTGGTAATCATGAAATCGATTTAGGCGAGGCCCATCCTGTTTACAATCCCGTCAATCAATCAATCGGCAATTTATGATAGCCGATCAAGCATAGGCATAGGGACCACCTTTTTCGAGCGCGGTCTTATATTGTGGCCGGTCATGAATGCGTTTGAGCCAGGCCTGCAAATTCGGGAAACGATCATCCAGCCCCGCCCGTGCCTGACTTGCCTCTAACGGAAAGCTCATCATCACATCGGCAGCGCTAAGCTCGCTACCTGCAAAATAGGGACGCGATGCGAGCTCCGTATCAAGCCAGGAGAGCAGATCCTCAACCATAGCCATTATCGGCTTCTTGGCCGGCCAGCCCAGAAACCCAAGACGGTTGACGACAAGCGTGCCGAACAGAGGCGGCATCATCGACCCCTCGGCAAAGTGCAGATACTGGGTGTAGAGCTGCGCCCCGGTCTTGTCTTCCGGCGCGCCTAATGTGCCACCCGCCTTTCTCACAAGATACTCAACAATCGCCGCTGTCTCGATAATGACCTGACCGTCATCTTCAATCATCGGTGATTTGCCCAGCGGATGCACGGCTTTCAAGCTGTCTGGTGCACGTTGGGTCTTGGGATGACGTTCGTAGCGCTTGATCTCATAGGGCAACGCCAACTCCTCAAGCAACCAGAGGATGCGCTGGGACCGACTATTTTCGAGATGATGGACGATGATGGTCATAAATTCCCCTTTTCCGATTCTCACAATATGCCGGCCCGCGGTTTAACTGCGCGCAAAGTTCACACAGATCACACCGATAAAACCGCCAATAGCGCGAGACACCACAGCTTTCCGAAACTTGTGACAGGAAATTGCGGGATAGCAAATAAAAAGGGGCCGTCCTGACTATCGGGGGACAGAAGGACGGCCCGGATGCCAAGGTTCGTCTCGGGGGAAACGAACCGGCAAACTTGGAATTCTATGGTCAGGTGCGCGAAAAGCTCATGCTCTTCGCGCTCCTATCACTCTTTATCGTCAGCAATCTCGGTATCGCCATCAGCGCCAACCGGGCCAGTCATCATTTCCTCGGCAATTTCTTCTTCATTGCCGCGGATCTGATTTTCCAGCTTAGCCATCATTTCAGGGTTTTCGAGCAGGAAGCGTTTTGAATTTTCGCGGCCCTGGCCAATACGCACCGAGTCATAGGAGAACCAGGCACCAGATTTTTCGACCACGCCTGCCTTGACTCCGAGGTCGATAATCTCACCGACTTTGGAAATGCCCTGCCCATACATGATGTCGAATTCGACTTGCTTAAACGGCGGTGCAACCTTGTTCTTGACCACTTTGACACGGGTAGAGTTACCAACAATATCGTCCCGTTCCTTGATCTGACCGGTGCGGCGAATATCCAGACGAACCGACGCATAGAATTTCAGCGCATTACCACCCGATGTGGTTTCGGGATTGCCGTACATCACACCGATTTTCATCCGCACCTGGTTGATGAAGATCACCATGCATTTGGAACGGCTGATCGAGCCGGTCAGCTTGCGCAGCGCCTGGCTCATCAATCGCGCCTGAAGCCCAACATGAGTATCGCCCATCTCACCTTCAATTTCAGCGCGCGGAACCAACGCAGCAACCGAATCGACCACCAGAACATCAATCGCGTTTGAGCGAACCAATGTATCGGTAATTTCGAGCGCCTGCTCTCCGGTATCAGGCTGGGAGATGATCAATTCATCAATATCCACACCAAGAGCATTGGCATAAACAGGGTCCAAAGCATGTTCAGCATCAACAAAGGCTGCAGTACCGCCAGCTTTTTGTGCTTCGGCGATGACATGCAATGCCAATGTGGTTTTACCCGAACTTTCAGGGCCATAAATTTCGATCACACGACCCTTTGGCAATCCCCCGATGCCAAGCGCGATATCCAGTCCCAAGGAACCGGTGGAAACCGATTCGACTTCCATCGCCTTGCGAGAACCCAGCTTCATGGCTGAGCCTTTACCAAAAGCGCGATCAATCTGCGCCAATGCGGCGTCGAGCGCCTTTTGTCTGTCTGATGAGTTCAATTGATTATCCGATTCTACGACTTTTAAATTGCCGGCCATTTGCCTGTCCCCTTCGCTAAATGCTTGTACGTTATCAATCAATGATGGATATGATGTACCGCATTTGTTCTACCAGAACAAGAGTGGAACAGAATTTTTTCAAAAATGAGTTAACTGATATATTTCAGTAATATACGAGCCATTCCACAGGCTATTTGGCATGTTCGGCCAAAATTTCTCCAACCGCTTCTGCAATTTGCGCCACAGAAAACGGCTTAGGCAGGAACGCCACATTGTCGAGATCGATGGATTTGCGCAATTGCTCTTCAGCATAGCCGGACATGAACAGGATCGGCATATCAGGATGATGCTCCCTCACCTGCTTCGCCATGGCTGGCCCGTCCATATTGGGCATGACCACATCAGATACGATCATGTCGAAAATTTCTTCACCTTCGGCGAGCGCCTCCAGTTGCTGTAATCCTTCTTCGCCGTCGCTCGCGGTGACCACCGTATAGCCTTGCCGCGTCAGCGCCCGCTCTGCGACAGCACGCACCATATCCTCATCCTCGACCAGCAGGATATGGCCGCTGCCCCATAACTCTTTCTTGGCCACTGCCTTGAGCGGTTCAACAGCCTGCGCCGTTTCCTGATCCGACATCGTATGAACCGGGAAGTAGATAGAGAAAGTCGCGCCTTCACCTGGCTTGGAATCGGCAAAAATATAGCCGCCCGACTGTTTGACAATCCCGTAAACCGTCGACAACCCAAGTCCGGTTCCCTTCCCGACCTCTTTGGTCGTGAAGAACGGCTCGAATATCTTGCCAATCAGTTCCGGGGCAATGCCTTTGCCGGTATCGGTTACAAACAGGGCGGTATAGTCGCCAACCGGAAGGATATCGCTTTTCAGCGCTCGAACATCTGAAGCCGCGACGGCCTGAGTGGTAATCGAAATCTTGCCGCCCTTGGCACCGCTGGAGCCAATGGCATCACGCGCATTCACACCCAGGTTTATGATCACTTGTTCCAACTGCCCCGGATCGGCTCGCACCAGCCCCAAATTGCGGCCATGCTTTACCTCAAGCTCGATACTGTCGTCGAGCAAACGCTTGAGCAGGTTAGAGACATCGGCAACGACGTCTGGCAGTTGCAAGATCTGAGGGCGCAATGTCTGTTGCCGAGAAAAAGCAAGCAATTGCCGCGTCAGACCGGCTGCGCGGTTGCTGTTGTTCTTGACCTGCTGAATATCGTCATAGTCGCTATCGCCAGGCGCATGGCGCAATAACATAAGATCACAATGGCCAATAATAGCGGTCAGGATATTGTTGAAATCATGCGCAACACCGCCGGCAAGCTGACCCACGGCCTGCATCTTCGTCGCTTGCGCCACCTGGCTCTTCAACTTTGTCTCTTCGCTATTGTCCTTGATAGAGAGCAGAACCGCAGCGTCGCCCAGTCCGCGTATCCCGGCTATACCCAAGGCCACCGGATCTTCGCCGCCAGAACGCAGCCGCACGGCGAGATCGCCGGACAGGGATGGCCCACTCGCATAGCGCCGCACCGCATCGGCCACCGCCGATTTGTCGTCACGGATCATAAGATCACCAGGATAGAGCGGTTTCTCCTCCTCTCGTACGCCGGCAACCTTGGCAAAGGCATTGTTGAAAAACAGGAAACGGCCATCGCGATCAGTCAGGGCGAGACCCAGCGGCAGTAGCGAGAGCATCGACTCGACCTGCTCAAGAGCCTTGCCACGCTCAACCATGCCGCCATCATCATCAATCAACAAAATCAGCGCAGGCCCTTTTTCCTGACTGCGATCGAGCGGGATATGGAACAAACGAACAGGCGTACCGTGCCTACCATCGCGTTCGAAAAAGATTGTACCCTTATCATCTGAGCGTAGAAAGTTGATAAAGTTCCGGCCGCTTATATTGGCGTCTTCGCGCCCCGTAGCCCGCAACGCAAACCCCTGGTTGGAGGCCCTGATTCTGCCTTCACCACCGATAACAGTCGCCAGAACACCCGCTTCGGAAAGCGCCCGGCCGGTGGCACCGCCAACCATCCGGATGGTATCATCCAGGACGTCATTGCGATGCTGTGGTTTGAACTGCCAGAGTAGATACTCATCGCCCTGCCCCGCCCGTATCACCTTTGCATTATATTCCGCGACGCCGCGTTTCAGCCCTTCGGCATAGCCACGACCGTCGCGCCAAGCGTTCCGGCCGGCGGTTGCAAGCAATTCATTGCCACCATCTTGAAGTGGCAATTGCGGCGGGATCGCTGGGCCGTTAAACCATTTGATAAACAGCTCGTTGGCACAAACGAGCCGCCCGGCGCGGTCGGTTATCGCCAGACCAATTTCGGATTGATCCGCAACCAGTCGGGTAACCGCCCAATCGGCAACCAAGGCTGATTCTTCATCAACAACATTGGCTTGCGGTCGCAGAAAATAGACCACGGCCCCCGTCGTCAGTGCTAGCGCCGTAAAGGCAATCAGCAAAGCCGTACTCTGGACTTGCCAATATAGCAGACCAAGTGATGCCAATATTCCAGCAACCAGAATCAGGCCGCGCAAACGAGCATCACTGGCCGTCTTTTGCGTGCTCTGGTTTAACAAACCGATATTGTCTCGTGCTTCACTTGCCATCAATATTTCTGTCTAAGCCGAGTTTCTCTATCCGTTTTTTCCATTTGCGGGCAGTCCACCAGCGCCAGCCAAAGGTGCTGATGACGTAGCCGATGCCGCCAAATATAATACCAAGTAATACAAAGCCAAAGAAAGTCACTCCGACTTCCCGAATAGCCCAAGTCACCCATTCTCCCAAGCCATTCAGCTGTCCGTCACCAGTTGCACTGCTGGTTATTCCATCCATGCGCAAAACAAATCGGCCCAGCTGGTTCGCAATCGCCAGCCAGAATGGATAAGTGAAAGGGTTCGTTATGAAAGTCGTGACTGCTGCAATCGGAACATTTGCTCGGATCGGCAAGGCCAGAAACAGCGCAACAAATGTCTGACCACCGAGCGGCACTATGAAGCCGGTAATCAGGCCCAACGCCACCCCGCGGGGCACCGACCGCCGCGTGAACCGCCACAGATCAGAGCGCAGAAAGCGGTGCGCAATCGGCTTGAGATAGCGGTTATTGGCCATTCCGGCGCGAGTCGGCATCTTCTCCTCGAACCAGCGGTAAAACCGCATGATTGTCCGTGCCGCCCAGTCTTTATTTGGTGAGTTAGGATCAGCCATGTTCGCGCAACAACCGCCCTTGCTGACGTTTCCAGTCACGGTCCTTTTCGGTCGCGCGTTTATCTGGAGCCTTTTTACCTTTAGCCAAAGCCAGTTCGATCTTCGCGCGGCCCTTGCTGTTAAAATAGATGGACAGCGGAACAATAGTCATGCCCTTGCGCATAACGGCTCCATAAAATTTGTTAATCTGCCGCCGGTTCAGCAGCAATTTGCGTGGCCGCTTGGGTTCGTGGTTGTGGCGGTTGCCATGACTCCATTCGGGGATATTCGCATTGATCAGCCAAACCTCGTCATCCTTAACCTCGGCATAGCTTTCGGCAATCGTTCCTGAACCGAAACGCAATGATTTGACCTCTGTACCAGTCAGCATGATGCCGGCCTCAAACTTCTCGTCAAGATGATAGTCATAGCGTGCGCGCCGGTTTTCGGCGACGACCTTTTGTTTGTCAAACTCAAGAGGACGGGGTTTCGCCATCAGATCAGTCCGGCTCCCTCCAGCGCTATATCGACGGCCTTGCGTGCGGCCTCCGAAGGCGGCGTCATCGGCAAGCGCAAATCCATTGGAAAACCCTCGACAACCCGTGACAGGGCGTATTTTACCGGACCTGGAGATGCGTCAGAGAACATTGCCTTGTGCAATGGGTAAAGTTTGTCATTCAGTTCTCGCGCTTTTTCATAGTCTCCCGCAGCACAAGCCGCCTGAAATTCAGCACATAGCTTTGGTGCAACATTGGCAGTCACGGAAATGCATCCGGCGCCGCCAGATGCGTTAAAGGCGAGCGAAAGTTCATCCACTCCGGACAACAGGCAGAAATCATCATCGCAGGCAAGGCGGTGATCGGTGACCCGGTCGATTTCGCCGCTGGCATCCTTGATCGCGATTACACTGGGTAATTTGGCCAGCGCCGCCACTGTTTCCGGCAATATATCGGTCACCGTCCGCGCAGGCACATTATAAAGCACTAGCGGCAAGTCATTTTTCGTCGTCAGCGTCTCAAAATGGGCATAGATGCCTTCCTGATTGGGTCGATTATAATAAGGCGCAACGACCAGTCCGGCCGTAGCACCGCATTTCTTGGAAAAATTCAAATGGAGCAATGCATTGGTGGTGTCGTTTGAGCCGCAACCCGCAATGACAGGGACGCGTCCTGCGGCCTGCTCGATACAAACTTCAATGACACGATGATGTTCGGCATTGGACAGAGTTGAAGATTCTCCGGTGGTTCCGCATGGGACCAAACCGCTGCTGCCTTGTTCAATCTGCCAGTCTACCAGGGCCCGAAATTCGCCCTCCGCGAACGATCCGTCGCGAAAGGGAGTCACCAGGGCCGGAATTGAGCCGGAAAACATGGAAATACTCCTTTAAATTTGGCTAAGAAATTGCCAAGGCTTACTCAAGCTTAACAATGATATAGTTCTTCGTTCAGCGCCTGATAAGGAGCCTACCCCCAAAATGTCCAGTATGGTATCAAGAATTATTCTCACAAGCCTGCTTTTAACGCCGGTAACATGCATGGCGGCAGAGCAGAGCGGCAGTGCAACCCTCTCCGATCCCACGCGCGGAAATGCCGTTCTCGGCTTGCAACGCTGGCGTGTCCTGACCCAGTCCGACAATTATTCCTTTGAGGATTATGCCGGCTTTCTGGTCACTTATCCAGGCTGGCCCGAGGATACGCGCATGCGGCGCAACGCTGAGCAGGCCATTGACATCAACAATTTCTCTGCCGGCCGGGTGATTGCCTTTTTTGACCGCTTCGCACCGCTGACAAATGCCGGAGCCGCAAAATATGCCGTGGCGCTGCAATCCAGAGGAGAAACGCTGAAAGCCAATGCAATGGCCAAACAAGCGTGGCGTGGCGGGACATTAACCGAAGACGATGAGACGGCATTGCTCAGCCGCTTCAGTTCTGCGCTGACCGTTGATGATCATGATGCGCGGATGGACGCGTTATTATGGGCACGGGCGACGCGGGCTGCCGCGCGCCAACTCGGTTATGCGTCCTCAGGGCGTCGCGCGGTATTCGGAGCCAGGCTCGCGCAGCTAACCGATGCACCCGACGCCAATGCGAAAGCCACTGCTGTGAACAGTCTCGCTCAATATGATGCCGGTTATATTGCGGACCGCGCGCGCTATTTACGCAATAAGGGGCAAAGCTATAACGCCCGCCAGCTCATGGCCAACCGCCCGGTCTTGCGGATCAGACCGACCAGTTCATCGCAGATTGCAACCTGGTATGATGCCAATCTGATAAACGCCAAGGCTGCCTATAATGACCGGCAATGGACAACCGCCTTTAACATCGCGTCAAAGGTTGACGATGCCTATGCCGCGCCAACCGACATTGCGGCACAGAGCAGCCGCATTCGCGATAAATATTCGGACCTGACCTGGCTGGCTGGTAATGCCGCCCTATGGGGTCAGCGCAATCCAGCCAAGGCAGTTGCAATGTTTGACCGCTACGCGCAGTCCTACAACAGTCCCAATATCCGTTCAAAGGGCTATTACTGGGCAGGCCGTGCCGCCGCGGAAGCTGGGCAAACGGCTGAAGCAACAGCTTATTTTGAAAAGGCCGCGGCTTTCCCCGCCTATTTTTATGGTCAGCTGTCACATGAACGTCTGGGTCGCTCGCTGCCGGCATTCAACCGCAAACCAACGGCTGAAATCACCGGTCAGGATCGGGCCAACTTTGATCGCGAACCGACCGTCATTGCTGCAAAAGCTTCGGCACGAACCGGTCCTTGGCGGGAGCAAATTCGTTTTTATCGTGCGCTTGCTTTCAATGCCAAGACCGAAAAAGACTATGCGTTGATCAGTGACCTTTCCGGGCGTATCGGGCAACGGGATCTGGGTGTTATTGCTGGTATCAGCGCACAGGGACAAAAGCTGAATGCCACGGATTCGACACTCTTCCCAACCCTGAAAGTACCCAATGGATACGAACCTAACTGGACCAGCATCCATGCGATCACCCGGCAGGAAAGCCAGTTTGCTCAAGGCGCGATCAGCCATGCCGGTGCGCGCGGCCTGATGCAGCTCATGCCTGGAACCGCTCGCGAACAATCGGGCAAAGCGGGCTTGCGCTACAACCTGTCCTCGCTGACCAGCGACCCGCAATATAATATCCGGCTCGGCAGCGGCTATTTTGAACGTATGTTGCGCTATTATGGTGGCAGCTTCCCGCTGGCCGCGGCGGCCTATAACGCCGGCCCGGGCAATGTGAACAAATGGCTGCGGCGCAATGGCGACCCGCGTCAGGGCGGCATTGACTGGCTCAAATGGATTGAAGACATTCCGATTTCCGAAACCCGCAATTATGTCAAACGCGTGCTCGAAAACGCGGTCGTTTACGACACCATGAACCCACGCGGACCGAAAATCAAAAGCGCTACGCCGCTCACGCGTTATATCGGTAAAAATTACAAAGGATGAGTTTGAGGCCGCGGTTGGAGTGAAATATCTACGCTCGCTTGCCTGAAGCGAGCAGGACTGAGCGCCCCATACAATTCTGGTCTTCTGCCACATAGCTAATGGTCTCAAAACCACCTTGGCTGAGCAGATCTTTATATTCATCCGGAGCGAGGCTGGCGTGGTAGACAGTTTCGCCGCCTACGGTTCCTGTGACTTCCCCTTCGCCGGTACCAACCGTCAACATGATCGCTCCTTGCGCTTTGACCAGGTCTGACAGTTTGGGAAGGACATCTCTTTGCTGATCAATCGACAAATGGAAAAAACCGTCCCAGCTATAGATGCCTTCAAATTGTCCGCTCAGCGAGAGCCGCTTGATATCCTGAACTTTCCACTCAACCTCCGGCCAATCGGTATCCGGATAATGCTGACGGGCAAGTTCAATCATGGTCTCGGAATAATCCACTCCGACAAGAGCATATCCCTTGCCTAGGAAATATCCGGCTACTGGTATTCCTGAACCGCAGCCCAGGTCGAGAAGCCTGCCCTTGGGTGGGAGAGCAGACGCAAAACGATCCAGCCATGGCTTTTCATATAGTGAGGTGGGCCTCACATCATCCCAATGGCGGGCCTGACGTTCATATATGTCTTTGGTCGACCGCTTCGCCAACGCGATCTGTTCCGGATTTTCGTTCATGACCGAACATTAATCGGCCGCTGCTATTCGCGATAGTAGAATCTCGTCCCGCTTGTGGGGTCTAAGCCATTTTTCTGGTTGGAACTGCACCCAGCCAATCAGTAATAAAGGTATCTGAAGAGATCGGTCTCGAAATGTGCCAACCCTGCCCGGCATCACATGCGAAGCTGCTCAGCATATCCATACACAGCTGATCTTCAATACCCTCAGCGACGACTTTCAGATTCAGTCCCTTGGCCAGTTCAATAGTTGATTTGACCATCAATCGGTTTGAATCGTCGCGCATCATGGTCTTGACAAAGCTTTGATCAATTTTGATTTCATCTATTGGCAGATGTTGCAGATAGCTCATCGTTGATTGGCCCGTGCCATAGTCGTCAATCGACACGCTGATGCCAGCCGCACGAATGCGTTCAAGCGCCAGAATGGATCTTTGCAAATCAGCCAAGGCTGCGGTTTCGGTCACTTCAAATGTGACATAGCCGCTTGGAATATTGGCAGCACCAACCAGTGCTATCGCCTTGTCGATAAACGACTCATTGTCCAGCAGCTGTGCTGAGATATTGACGGAACAGCTCAAATCTGATCGCCGTGTGCCCCAGCTCGACAAGTCGTTAAGCGCATTTTGCAGAACATGAAGCGTAAGCTCATCTATCCGGTCAGCTTTCTCCAATATGGGGATGAATATTTCTGGACTGATCATCCCTCTTTCGGGATGCCGCCAACGCACCAGGGCTTCGGCACCATCTAGTTTATTGAGCTGCAAATTCCATTTTGGCTGATAGACCGTCCAAATATCGCCGCTTTCGATAGCCTGCTCCAGCTCGACAAGCAGGTTCTGTTTCTGGCCGACGGCACGTGCTGCCTCTTCATCATGCAATGCCCAGCGTCGACCCTTGGCCATCGCCTGTTCAGCGGCGATTTTCGCCTTATCAATAGATTCACGGCTGACACCAAAGGATGCGTTCAGTTTGATTTTTGTATCGCCCGCCATGACCGGAGATTGGAACAAGGCAACAGCAGTGTTGAAATGGCCGGACAGATCACTGGCATAGTCTTCTTTGACCACCCAACCGATCATATCGGTATCGAAATGGAAAATAAGCTGGTCTTCCGCCAGAAATTTCAATCGATCGGCGAGATTTTCGAAAAGATCAACACGCTTGTCTTTGTCGGTTACGACCAGCAATTCACGAAAATCAGAAAGGCGGGCGACGGCTATGTTGCGACCCCGGCGGCCATCAAGAAACTTTAACAACGCCGCTTCATTCGGAAGACCGCTTTCAGAATTGGAATACTGACTGCGATTTAGAGCAAAATTGGTTCTCAGAAATTTCTCGATCAGCATAAAAACACCAAGGAAGAATAAAGCGGGGACATTGGAAAAAGTAAAAAGTCCGAAATATTCAGTTATCAGAATTAAGCCAAACAATGAGAGGCCGATGGAAACCGCAACCGGCATGATGCTGTTCCCGATCGCCGGACGGCGCCAGAACCAAGCCAGCAACAAGAAGGCAGCAAAGAGCAAGGAAGGCAGATAGCCAATATCTACTACGTTCGTACCCTGCAAAAGAGTCTCGGCTGCCATTGCCTGTATCACAACGCCAGGCATCATCCCGTAGCGGCTAATCGGATAGCGATCACCCAGCTCGATAGCTGTAGCGCCGATCATTATCTTTTTGCCGCGCAAATCAGGATCAATCCGCTCCGACTGCAATATGTCGACAAAGCTGTAACGCGGGATAGTTGCCGGATCGATCGACTGATCGATTGCAAATTTCTTATCGATATGTCCAGATGTCTCGGCCACCATGCTCGCCAATGAGGGACGAGCCATATTATCCGTTATTGTACCAAAGCTATAGTCGTTTAGTTGTCCGCTTTTATCGGGATGGACATTGACCGAAGCAAGAAATGCGTGCTGGCTGAATAGCTCTATCGGTAGGCTCTCAACATAATTGCCATTTGTGCCACCTTGTTCCTGCTTGAAGGTTGGCAAGATGATCATCGCATCAGAATTCTGCAGCGCCGCGCCAAACATTTGATCCTGCTCGATCGTCGAATGTGATGAAAAATCAACATCGAAGGCTATTTGCGCCACATCGGCTGCAGTTAACCTGTCGACCAGTTTAGCATAATATTCGCGCGGCCAGGGCCAGCGATCAAGAGCATGAATGGATTTGGCATCAATTTCGACGATGGCGATTTCACCAGATGCCGGCTTTTCGAGCAGGTCAGCGCGCAGGTTCTGGAATTGCCGCTCAACCTCACCACCGACATTAACAGTCGGCAGGGCGAGCGCCACGAACAGCGCAGCGACCCATGCCAGAAAAACACGCCAAGAAGCATTGGCAACAAAAGAAGCAATAATGGCTTTCAAAATATCTCCATGAAACAGCCCTGGGCTGATCATAGTAGATATGCGTCTATTTTACGTTAACCTCTAAACCGGCGTTGAGAAGGGCTGATCAGCGCCTCGTCCCGGTGTCATTCTGATCTATTCTGATCAGCAGAAACCAGCTCTACTTATTTTTGCCCTTGCCCTTGCCACCGCCTTTGCCGCCGCCTTTGCCAGGGTTGCTGTCGTCAAAGCCGTCATCGTCATTGCCATGGCCATTATTGCCATCGTCGTCGTCATCACCGCCCTTGCCTTTGCCGTGCCCTTTTCCGTGCCCTTTGCCAGGATTATCATCGTCAGAGTCGTCATCATCATTGCCGTGGCCATTATTGCCATCGTCATCGTCGTCATCATCACCCTTGCCATTGCCTTTGCCGGGATTGCTGTCGTCTAAGCCGCCATCATCATTGCCATGGCCATTATTGCCGTCGTCGTCATCGCTATCGGCGTCGCCGCTACCGGGTTGATTGTCATTATCGCCCTGATCATCGTCGCCTTGATCGTCGTCACCCTGATCTTCATCACCCTGGTCTTCATCACCCTGGTCTTCATCACCCTGGTCGTCATCGCCCTGGTCGTCATCGCCCTGGTCGTCGTCGCCCTGGTCGTCGTCGCCTTGATCGTCGTCATCGCCCTGATCAAGGTCGCCTTCCTCGTCATCGGCAATGATTTCGCTTACGATTTCCTCTCCACCGCCAATGGCATCGATGGCGTCTTCGCCAGCGCCAACGGATTCTTCTGCATTTTCGACAAAGACGAATCTGTTGTAACTAACATCACCACGGATCAGACCATTGGTCAGTTCAGCAAGTTCAACACCCTCCTCGCTAATTGGGACTGAGATTGTTCCTGACAAGCCAGTCGCAGGAGATCCTGATGCGGAAACAGTCGGTGCTGCTGTCACGCTAACCCTATCGGTATCTACTGGTTTGTTAGGTGACTTAATCACCCGTCGTTCGCCGTCAATAACCACCAGGCTGAACGGATCATTGGCATTGATCATACCGATAACACCAGGCGTCACCAGTTCGGAAGCGCCTTCATCCAGCGTTGAGACTTCTACGGCTCCTTCGGTGACCTGAACGGCAGACCCTTCAGCGCTTACTGAAACACTAAAGGTCGTTCCTTTGACAACAGCCGCCATATAGGGTGTTTTAACACCGAAATGCGGCGTTTCTTTTTTGTCGATACGGAACAGGACATTGCCGAGATATTCGATAATCTGAGTGACCTTACCGCTCTTTTCCGGCGCTGCAATCTCGATATGGCTGGCTGGCGATACAACCAGATATTCACCGCCACGCAGCAAGACTGCCCGCCCCTTTGGGCCGGTTTTGATGACATCGCCTGGTGCCAATTTGGTCTGGCGCTGCGCAATCTTCACAACCCCCTTGCGCGCTACTGTTACATTCCCGCTAATTTCCGACACTTGCCAGCCTGGCGTGCCCGCATAGGCAGCACCGCTTGACAATAAGGCCGCGACAACAAGCGACTTGGTAATGGGATGATTCATAACAGCTACTCTTCATTAAATTGAACTTGCCTGTCTAAGAACCGGAATTGAAGATAAGAAAAACATAGCTAGTTAAAAGCATCTTAATTTTTTGCCTCTGATAACCAACATTTAACACCGCTAGTCTACACTCGTGATCTGACCAGATTTTCAAGAGTATCGATATTACTGTGTTGCGTATCCTATCCACTTCCAGCCTGTTGGCATTTTCCGTTCCGGCACAGGCACAGCCTGTTGCAATGGCGCAGGACCGCCAGATTGCTGCATTGGATGCTGGGGTGTGGACGGCGGGATTCCCGGAACCCGATATTTCAATGCGATCCTCGGCTCGCCCGGAAGAACGATTCGCAAAGCCCGTGGATTTGACCATTGCAGAACCACAGACGCCCGATTCAGCACCGCTGTCTGAAGAAGCACCGACCAATTTCCGGATCGGTGCCATCGGCGTGGTTGGGGCAGATGCGCTGGATGTTGAGGTCTTCTCTCCAGTGGTCGAAACCTTCATCGGTCAGGAAGCGACCGAAGAGGATCTCGCCTCGCTGACCCAGCAAATAGCCGATATTGCGCGGGAAGAGGGTTATATATTCGCTTCGGCCTATATTCCGGAACAATCGGTGCAAATGGGTGTGTTAGAAATCAAGCTGATTGAAGGCATGGTTGATGCGGTGCGAATCATTGGTTCAGACAATCAACATTTGCTAAAACTATTATCCTCTCTGGAGGGTAAGGTTGCCCATCGGCCCGAGATTGAACGTCGCTTGCTGCTTGCTGGCGATATTCCCGACATCCGCGTGCGATCGACCAAGTTTCTGCAGGAAGATGGCCGGAATATCCTGCAAGTCACAGTTCGTGAGCGCGGCGACCGTGCGCGCATACAGGCTGACAATTACGGGAGCGAGAGCTTTGGGCCGATTAGAGCGCGACTTTCCGCCGACTTGAAGGCAGCGATCAATGACTCAGATGCACTGGGTGTCGCCATAAGAACCAATCCGATTGACCCTAAGGAGATACTCTCGGTTAGCGGCTATTATGAAAGTGCGATCGGCACTGATGGTCTAAAGGCCGGTATTGCTGGCTCGGTGGGAGATACGGCACCGGGTGGCAACGCGGGCGGTTCCGATATTTCGGGGGAAAGCCGATATCTCGCTCTATATGCTAGCTATCCCGTGGTTCGGGCGACGTCCGGCAGCCTGTGGATCGAGACCGAAGCCGCCTATCTGTCGATCAATCGCGACGATATGAACGCGCTGATCCGAGAAGATACAGAAGTCACCGTTTCATTAGGGCTTCGAGGGGAGTTCCCGTTTGCCGGTGGCAGGGTGCGTGCCGGTGCCGCCATAGTACAGGGTTTCGACATTTTCGGCGCGACCCGTTTGGGTAATCCTTTGGCGTCTCGGCGGGATGGTGATGGCGTATTTACAAAAGGGGAATATTGGGCCGATTTCAGAACCGGATTAACCAAAGACCTTAGTATCTATCTTGCGGCTCGAGGTCAGATCGCCAACCGCCCTCTACTTGCGGCGCAGGAACTCAGCATTGGCGGAGCGTATCGCGTGCGCGGCTATGACTTCAGCGAATTGTCCGGTGACGAAGGCTTTTATGGTCTAGCTGAGCTGCGATATACTATAAAATCGCGACCATCTTGGCTCAAACGGCTACAAATATACGGATTTGCCGACATGGGCTATGTCAGCGATATCGCCAGTGATAGCAGTGAAGGTACATTAATCTCCGCCGGTCCGGGCGTTCGTGGACGCGTTGGGCCACTTGATTTTGAGCTAGAATCCGCGCTCCCGATCAATCGCGATCGCGAGAATAGCGACGATAAGTCTCCCCATGTAAATGTTCGGGTCGGCATGGATTTTTGATCGCGGCATAGCTTGCCCACGGCCAACGGAAAACAGCTCTATTCACTCTGGCTTATAGCCAAAGGATTCTTCCGCCATCTTGACGAGCTCAGGGTCTGCTTCGGGCAATTCATCCGGTAGCGCGGCTTCCAATGCTTCTGCAACATGGGTCATCGCGGCAATCCGCGCGGATTTCTTATCGTTACCGTCAATCACCTTCCACGGTGCCCAACGCGTGTCGGTCTGTTTGAACATATCCTCTATGGCATCGATATAATCCTCCCGTTTGGAACGGTTGCGAAAGTCTTCTGCGGTAATTTTCCAGCGTTTGTAGGGAATGTTCAGGCGCCGAGCGAAACGCTTGTCCTGCTTCTCCTGTGTCACGTGGAAGAAAATCTTGATGAGGTTTATCCCGCTATCAATCCGCTGCGCTTCAAATTCGTTGATCTCATCATAAGCGCGTTTCCATTCGGTTTTGCTGCAAAAGCCCTCGACACGCTCCACCAGGACGCGGCCGTACCAGCTGCGGTCGAGAATCGTGATATTGCGCTTGGCCGGCAGTTTCAGCCAGAAACGCCAAAGAAAGTGATGATCCTTTTCAACCTGTGTCGGGGCGCTAATCGGACAGACTTCAAAATAGCGCGGATCCCATTCGGTGGTCATGCGGCGAATAGAACCGCCCTTGCCTGCTGCATCCCAGCCTTCAAACACGATCATCGAGCGGCTGCCATGAATGATATGTTTGAAATGCACCTGCGCCAGCCGCTCCTGCAACTGTTTCAATTTCTTGTCATAGTCGCCGTCAAAACCTTGGTCAGATTCATAGTCCGATAATTTGATCTTCTTGCTCATGCTTCGTCCCGAAATGTCAGCCAACCCGCACTAACGGGCATGCTGGCTTACTATAGGATGGAATAAAGACCGAATCGATTAACCCTCTTTAGGTCAGTTAGCTTCGGCAATGGCTGGCGCTTCAACAGGCTCTGATGCCGCATAGCGGATATCCATGTCATTCAGCGCCTGTTGACGATCTTCAACCCGCCGGACCGCCTGGCGAATTTCACCCTTCTTGCCAGACATTTGACCGGCCTCGGTATAAAAAGCCAATGCCATGTCCAGCGCGCCAGCTTGCTCTGCGCAAAGGCCGCGATTAAAAGCTATCGAGACATGCGCTGCGCCATTGGTGGCAACTTCGTCCCACATCCGGCAAGCCTCCTGCTCGTCGGTCTTGGTCATCTTCACCGCCGCCCTGAAAAATTTGGCAGTCGCCTTGTCCATGCCTTTGCGACCTTCCAGCACTCGTATATTCTGGCGTCTTTCAATCGGCGCGAGATCGCGTCGCACGGCATGGGCCGCGCTTTTGATCATCCCGAGAATAACGCCTTCACTGCTGAAAAAGCTCTCTTTGCGGCCACAAACAGTCTGTTCATTACCATTGGACTTGCGGTCCGAATAAATCGTCTGACCGTCGCTAAAGCGGGACAGTCGGATCTGGGCCTGAAATTCGATAACCCGTTTGAGGCAAGACACTTCTATGCTTTTGCGCTTCTCGCACTTGCCCTTTTCGTTCCGTTCGACACAGCGATCACGATAGGCCGTGGTCGGATATTCTTCGATGCCAGCCGTCGCTGTTCCAGACAATGTCCCTTCTGGTTCCACCGCTGAACGCCCTGCAATCACTTTGAAATAGGGCGCTCCGTCAATCTCGATATCGCTCAGCTTGTCTTCGATTTCAAAAGCCAATGCGGTTCCATCACTGCCGCCAAATCGATCTATAGAGATAGACTTGATCGGCGCGATATTAGGCGCGCGGGCAGGATAGAGTCCCTCGATCTGCAATGTTTCTGCTTGCGCGGTGGTCGCGAGAGAAAGTGCCACCAGTCCCACTGAAGCCACTTTACTGATAGATAGAACTTGCTTCATATTACCCCTCTAACTCGTTCACTTGAAGGGGTTATCCCAGTTTAGCTGAACTCGCAATTACGAGTTCGTTCATCTTTTAACCTTGTTTTATTAATGAATCAGTCCAGTGATAATATGTCGCGCAATCTGTTTGGGGTCTTGCATCGGCATGAAGTGCGAAAGTTCCGGGATATGGAGCTCTCGCGCGTTGGAGAATATGTCCGCCAGTCCTGGCCAGGTTGGACTATTGGCAAAGTCACGCACAGCAGTGACGTCATCGCCTGCCATTTGAGCGCGGAGGATGGCCACAGGCAACCTGATATTTTTTACCAGCGGATAGGGATCCAGCGACCGGAAGCCTTCATAAACAGACGCTTCAAGATAAGGTGGGCAAGCCAGCATGAAACCATTCTCATCATCGGCACGCAGCAATCCATATTGACAATAGTCCATCAACACATCGGGCCGCCAGAGACTGAACGGATGGCGATCCTTAAACGCCGCAAACATCGCTTCGGGCGACTCCCAGCTGTTGCGACGCCGTGATACCGGATTCTGATTGGGATCAATATCCTTCGGATCGGGTGGATTTCGATAGATTTCCGGCTCTGTTATGGTGGGATCAACGAGAACGAGCCGCTCAAATCGCTCTGGCATCACATCAGCAGCCTGAACCAATGCGTGTGCGCCCATGCTGTGACCAACCCCGATCAGGTCTTTGCAATCCAGTCCTGCGACCAGCGCACCAACCGCATTACCCATCAGACTCCAATCGCTCAGGCTATCGGGCTTTCCACTGCGGCCATGACCAATCTGGTCTACCGCAATGATATGATAGTCAGACGGCAGGGCCGCGATTGTCTTGTCCCAGCAACGCGCATGGAAACCGGTAGCATGGACCATCAATATGGTCTGGTCGTCCGGACTACCCCACTCGAAATAGCAGAGATTGGTATCTCCCTGCTGAAATTGCTTTTCTGTTGGCTCCCCCGGCTCGTTCATCCTTCTTTCGGCGGCTCCACGACACGGATATGCAGTTCACGCAATTGCTTGGGCGAAACACCGCTTGGTGCGCTCATCATCAAATCTTCCGCTTTCTGGTTCATCGGGAAGAGTACGACTTCACGGATATTGGGCTCATCGGCCAGCAACATCACGATCCGGTCAACACCGGGAGCAGACCCGCCATGCGGCGGAGCGCCGTATTTCAGCGCGTTGATCATACCGGAAAACTCGCTGTCGACAGCCGCTTTGTCATAGCCGGCAATTTCAAAGGCCTTGTACATGATATCCGGGCGGTGGTTCCGGATGGCACCAGAAGACAGCTCAATGCCATTACAGACAATATCATATTGCCAAGCAAGGATATCCAAGGGATCTTTGTTTTCCAGTGCATCCATCTCACCTTGCGGCATCGAGAAGGGATTATGCGAGAAGTCGAGTTTCTTCAATTCCTCGTCATATTCATACATGGGATAATCAACCACCCAGCAGAATTTGAACTCATTTTCGTTTATCAGTCCTAGCTGTTCGGCAGCGCGCGTACGTGCGACGCCAGCCAATTTGGCGGCTTCGGCTTCCTTGCCAGCGGCAAAGAAAACTCCGTCATCCGGACCGCAGCCGAGGTCAGCTAGTAATTTCGCCGTACCTTCTTCGCCATGGTTCTTGGCAATTGGGCCGCCAGCGGCACCCTCTTTCATGTTGATGTAGCCGAGTCCCGCAAAACCTTCGCCGCGTGCCCAATTGTTCATGTCATCAAAAAACTTGCGGCTATTCTTGCCTGCTTCCGGTGCAACGAAGGCGCGCACGGTGCCGCCCGATGACGTAATCTTGTCAAACAGTCCAAAGCCGGAGCCTTTAAAATGTTCCGATACGTCCTGAATGATAATCGGGTTGCGAAGATCGGGCTTGTCCGATCCGTATTTCAGCATTGATTCCTTGTAAGGGATGCGCGGAAACTCACCAGCTGGCGTGACGCTCTTGCCGTTGGCAAATTCTTCAAACACGCCGGCAAGAACCGGCTCAAGCGCTTGAAACACATCTTCCTGCGTTACAAAACTCATTTCCAGATCGAGCTGATAAAACTCACCCGGTGAACGATCCGCCCGTGCATCTTCATCACGGAAACAAGGTGCAATCTGAAAATAACGGTCAAAGCCTGCAACCATCAGCATCTGTTTGAACATCTGCGGAGCCTGCGGCAACGCATAGAATTTGCCAGGATGTACACGGCTTGGCACCAGATAGTCACGCGCACCTTCTGGCGAAGATGCGGTCAATATCGGAGTCTGGAATTCGGTAAAGCCTTGTTCGACCATACGGTTGCGTAAAGAAGCAATGACTTTCGAACGCAGCATCATATTTGCGTGCACTTTCTCACGCCGCAAATCGAGAAAACGATAACGCAGGCGGATATCTTCAGGATATTCCTGCTCTCCAAAAACCGGCATCGGCAGTTCTTCAGCCGGCCCCTGCATCTCAACTGTCTCGGCAACCAGCTCCACTTCCCCGGTGGGCAGGTTCGCGTTGACCGTCTCCGAAGAGCGTGCTGCGACTTTACCCGTGACGGTGATGACCGATTCCTTGCGTGCGGCATCTAGTAGCTTGAAGGCTTCGCTGCCTTCTTCACTGACAATCTGGGTCAAACCAAAATGGTCGCGCAAATCTACGAACATCAAGTTGCCATGGTCACGTATATTGTGGATCCAACCCGACAGACGGACGTCTTCGCCAACGTTGGCGGTGCGAAGCTGTGAACAGTTATGGGAGCGATATGCGTGCATGATGAACCTTTGATATTGGAATGTTTCTGATCGCGAAACTTATGAGGGCGTAACACAGCCCGAAAGAACATTTGTCAAGGATGAAGGTTTTATTCCTTCATTCTTATTGCCGCCCCAAGACGGGACAAATGCGCAAGACTATAGAAATTGTCTATGAGAAATGTTTGCGAGCCTTGGAACAGCTTGTATAGAACCTCCATGAAAATTCTTCCATTGCTGACCGACAATCAGGATATTGCCGACATTTGTGAACGCTTTTCGACCGCCGACTTTGTCGCGGTGGATACCGAGTTCATGCGCGAAAATACATATTGGCCGATCCTTTGCCTGATCCAGATTTCCGACGGCAAAGAAGCCGCCGCCATTGATCCGCTTGCCAAGGACGTCGATCTGAAACCATTGATGGATCTGTTGGTCGACAATGAAGAGGTTTTGAAAATTTTCCATGCCGGCGGTCAGGATGTCGAAATCATCCATAATATGACCGGAAAAACGCCGCATCCGATATTCGACACACAAGTCGCCGCCATGGCCTTGGGCCCCAGCGAGCAAATCGGCTATGCCAATCTCGTGGACAGCTGGCTCGGTATCACACTCGACAAAGGTGCGCGCTTCACGGACTGGTCGCGGCGTCCGCTGAACGATCGGCAAATTGCATATGCCATAGGTGACGTGACCCATTTGTCGGAAATTTTTCCGATGATGTTGGAAAAGCTAATCGAAACCGGACGCGGAATGTGGATCAATGCGGAGATGGAAAAACTCGCGGACCCGGAAAATTATATCAACGATCCGGCAAATTCCTGGCGCCGCGTCAAGTTTCAGGGCCGCAATCTGGAAGCGCTTGGCCGTCTGAAGGCTCTCGCAGCCTGGCGGGAAAAAGAAGCCCAGTCGAAAGACATGCCCCGCGGACGGATCATGCGTGACGAGACACTGGCCGATATTGCCGCCCATCCCCCGAAAGATCAGCACAAATTATCCCAGGTCCGCGGCCTGTCATCAGGCTGGAAGAATAACGATATTGGCGAACGGCTAATGGATGCCCTTGTAACGGCCGAGCCGCTCGCCAAGGAGGAATTGCCCGAACGCAGCGGCCGTCGTCCCAAATTCAGCAAGGAAAATGCGCTGGTCGCAGATCTCTTGAAGTTGCTGCTCAAAATTCGGTCTGCAGAAATGAATGTGGCATCCAAGTTACTTGCCCGCGCCGACGATCTGGAACGCATTGTCGGCGGCGAGCGGGATGGGGTCGCCTTGCTGCAAGGTTGGCGGTACGAAGAATTTGGCCGCGATGCCATCGACTTGATCGAAGGCCGCATGAGCTTTACCGTCAAGGACGGCAAGCTCCAGATGACTCACCAACCTGAAACAGAGGATGAAGCGGCAGAATGAGAATGCGAGTGTCTTTCGCGTTGTTGTGCTGCTCTGCCCTGCTAGCCTGCTCGACGACTGGCCAAGAACCTGAGATTCCGGAGCGAGGCGTAACACCAGGCTTTGCCTGCAACAGTGATGGCCTGAGCAAGTTTGTCGGACAAAAAGCTGATAGTGCCACAGGCGCCAGCGCCCTCGCTCAGTCCGGTGCGAAAAGCCTGCGTTGGATTCCGCCCAATAGCGCTGTGACGATGGATTTTCGTCAGGATCGGCTGAACATCGAATATGATGAGAAGATGGTGATTTCCCGCGTCAATTGCGGTTAGTCCGCGCCTATTCGGTCACCAATACCGGTTCCAGTTCCAGCAAATTAGCCAATTGTACGTGTCGTTTTGCGACGGCATCGCCGTAGAGCGGCTTCAAGTCAGCAGCCATGATGATTTCCAGTCGTCCATCAATTTTGCGCAATTGCGTCTGTTCCAGCGGATTGCGGGTACCACCACTCAGACGCTGACCCAGTCGCATGGCGAGGCCCCAACAAATAGCCCGTTCTGTCGCCTTCGCGCTTGCAAGCTTACCGCCGCCGGGGAAGATATTATTGCCCCCGCCAAAACTGGTGAACAGCGCTTGTCCCAGTTGTTCGCGCTCTGCACCAGTTATACCAATCCAATTCCCATGCAGGCCCATTACCAGACCACGCTCGGCTCTGAAGTTTGGATTGGCGCGCCAGGCAACATCGCCCAGATTGCAGGCCGCTTGCCGGATACGTTGCCACTCGGGCGGGTCCTCTGCAAAAATGGGTGCGATCCATTTGCCGAGCAATTTGCTGTTGGCCGGGAAACGCGCCTGCGCTGAACCGGAATCTTCAGTCGCCAGCAATAGCGGATCACGCTTGCTTTCCGACTTACTGACATTCTGGAACAGCAAACCCTCGCGCGCGCCATAAGCAGAGACAATCATCGTGCTGCTGCCGAGATAGCGGACCACGAAGGACAATAGCCATGCGGCATCGTCCAATGTGGGAATCCGGGATGTCGACAGACCCGGTACGGCTTTTAGCTTCGCTTTGTTCATCCGCGCCAATTGCCGGACAAGACGGCGTGCTCGTTGCGGCTGCATTTCATAATGATGGATGACCGGCAACGGATAGCCGCTGTCAAACATGTCGAGGCGGGCGAGCGAACGCCATGAACCGCCGACCAGATAGAAGGGCAGATCTTGCGCCTTCTGATCCCAGCCAGTTTTCTTCAGCATCTTGCGCACCTGGCGTTTCAGCTTGTCTTTTCCCTTGGCCCGCAAATCGGCGACCCGCAACACGCCGAGAGGGAAACTATACCGCTCAAGCACCTTACCCTTATCGATCATGGCAAGTTCCAGGCTGCCTCCGCCAAGATCCCCGACAATGCCGCGCGCATCCGGAATTGCAGAAAGCACGCCTAAACCGGCCAGTTCAGCTTCTTCTTCACCCTGCAGGACCTGCGTATCAAAGCCAATCTGCGCCGCAATTTTCAACAATTCCCCACCATTGCTGGCATCCCGCACCGCCGCGGTTGCGAAGCTTTTGATCGAATCCACATCCATCTGCGCACAAAGCCGATAAAAGCGCTTCAACGCTTGCACGGCCAAGGCCATTGAATCGTCGGCAATCGCTCCGGTCGTCGCAAGTTCCTTACCCAGACCGGCCATCACTTTTTCGTTGAACAATATGGCGGGGACGCGAGCGGGTCCCTGATATACGACCAGACGTATCGAATTCGATCCAATGTCGACAATCGCTGTACGGCGGTTGATCCGCGGTGATTTTCTCTTTCTGGTTATCTGCAATCCCCCGACCTGCATCTTATTATCGCGATCAGACTTTTTTCTGGCGGCGACGCAAGGAAAGGCGAGGCACAGCAGTACTTTTGTTCAACGCCTTACCGCGGCCAGATAAGGATGGATTGGTCATAAAATAGCGATGCAGATTGAACGGTTTGTCCAATGATTTGATCCGCGTATAGCTGCCATCAGGATTGAGTTCCCAACTTTGTTCGTTATCGATCAAGTTCGCCACCATTACCTGATCCAATATCTGATCATGCACGGTCGCGTTTGTAATCGGCATCATATATTCCACCCGCCGATCCAGGTTACGCGGCATCCAGTCTGCAGAACTGATATACAGTGCCGCAGCATCATTGGGCAGGTCAGCACCATTACCAAAAGCCCATATCCGGCTATGCTCGAGGAAACGGCCAACGACCGATTTTACGCGGATATGATCGGACATGCCAGGCACTCCGGGACGCAAACAACAGATTCCGCGGATAACAAGATCCACCTCCACTCCGGCATTGCTTGCAGCATAGAGCTTCTCGATGAGCGCAGGATCGACCAGGGAATTCATCTTCGCCCAGATCATACCAGCCTTTCCAGCCCGTTCGTTCGCGATTTCCCGATCGATCAGATCCATCAGGTCTTGCCGCATATAGCGCGGCGACATGGATATCATTTCCAGTTTTTCCGGTTCGACATAGCCGGTGATGTAATTGAACAGCTGTGCCGCATCTCGCGCTGCTTTTGGATCGGCGGTAAAGAAGCTGAGATCTGTATATATCTTCGCAGTTATCGGGTGATAATTGCCCGTTCCGAAGTGGCAATATGTTCTATAGCCTTCCTGCTCCTTACGGATAACCATCGAAATTTTCGCATGGGTCTTCCATTCAATAAAACCATAGACGACCTGCACCCCTGCTCGCTCAAGCGCACTGGCCCAAAGCAGATTTTGCTCCTCGTCAAAACGCGCCTTCAACTCGACAATGGCCGTGACCGACTTTCCAGCCTCTGCGGCATCGATCAATGCGCGGATCACAGCGGATTGTTTGCCAGCTCGGTAAAGCGTCTGCTTGATCGCAACAACTTCCGGATCGGCTGCCGCTTGTCTCAGAAATTCAATAACAACTTCAAAGGATTCATAGGGATGATGAACCAAGATGTCCTTGTCACGGATAGCGGCGAAACAATCCCCGCCATGTTCGCGAATCCGCTCTGGAAACCGCGGACTATAGGGTGTGAACTTCAAGTCCGGTCGATCTTCACTAACCAACAAATCGAGATCACCGATTCCAACCAGACCCTCAACCCGACTTTCGGTCGCTCCTTCGGTCAAAAGATTATCTCGCAACATCGCGACAACGATATCGGACAAGCCCGGCCCCATTTCCAGCCGGATAACATCACCTCTCCGACGCCGCTTAATCGCACTGCGGAAATAGCGCACCAGATCCTCGGCTTCTTCCTCAACCTCAATATCACTGTCGCGAATGATCCGGAAAAGGCCGCTGCTGGAGACATCATAACCGGGGAAAAGTTGGTCAGAGTAACACTGAATAACCGATTCAACCGAAACATAGGTTGCTGTTTCCCCAGGCACTCTAATGAACCGAGGCAGGCCCGACGGGATCATCACCAGTTCGCGGATACGCTGGCTGTCCGATTGCCGGACGAGATCGAATACCAGACTCAGCCCCTTGTTCGGAATAAAGGGGAAAGGATGTGCTGGGTCGAGAGCCTGGGGCGTCAACACCGGAAATATCTGATCGAGGAAATGCTGCTTAAGCCAAATGCCCGCTTCCTGATCCACTTTATCTGCGGTGAGTACAAAAATATCATCACCCGCTAGCGCGTCAGTAAGCCCGTTCCAGACCTTCTGCTGATTGCCCATCAGCTTGTCACTATGGGCGGCAATAGCTTGCAACTGCTGTTTCACAGTTAAACCGTCGGCAGAGCGCTCTTCGATATTCTGACGGAATTGACCCACTAGTCCGGCGAAGCGGACCATGAAAAATTCATCCAGATTATTCCCCGAAATCGACAAAAACCGAAGCCGCTCGAGCAATGGGTGTGAACTATTTTGCGCTTCCTCGATAACGCGATCATTGAAGCCAAGCCAGCTCAACTCGCGGTTGAAATAGCGTTCTGATCCGCCTTCTTCAAAATGGGCGAGTTTCTCAGTGTCCTCTTCATCGGTATCTGGTGCCTTGGGGATTAGACTATCCATTCAACCTTCCTCAATATCCGGTTTTTCAGATTCAGCTTCATGCTGCGCCAGTGCTGCCTTGGCGATGCCACGTGTGATTGACCTTTTCCTCTCTATAGCAAGAACATTCATTTTTTGTGCCAAAAGCTGAACATTCTGATAACTGCGTTCCATACGTTTTCCGAGATAGGACAAGGCATCTTCGGATATCGATAACCCTCGCAAAGTAAAATATTTCTGAAATAGACCAATGATCATCTCTTCATCCGGTGAACCGATCTCAATCAAAATCGAGGCCGCCAAACGGGATTTGAGATCAGGCAAGCGCACTTCCCAAAGCGGGACGTGGCGGTCAGACATCAACAATAGCGGTTGCTTGTCCGACTGAGACTGATTCCAAAGATGAAAAAGTTCATCGTCAGCAACGGAGTGCGCATCGGCGACATATCGACCTCCGCTTTGGCTAGCGAATTTTCGAGCCATGGCCTGTTTGCCAGCACCATGCGAACCGATCAATATCGCCGTTCCATTGGGCCAGCGGCCCCATTGCTCCAACTGTTGATGCGTCTGCAAGTTGCAGTCGGTCACCAGATAGCCTGTATCCTCATGAACGGAATCAATATCTAAAGGAAGGGCGAACTGGCTCACTGATTTTGCTCATCACTCCCGGAATCGGATCCGTCAGCAGGTGGTGGATTTGCTGGCGCTCCTCCACCTCGACTGATCCGGAGCGCACCGGCCCCTTGCTGAACCTGCCAGCCTTTCGCACGCAGCGCCGACGCCAGAGTAGTCAGATTGCCTGCATAGGAGACCTGCATGACTGAAACACCCCCAAGAGCCAAACTCGCCGTGGAAGCAGAAGATACGCCAGCCACAGACCGTACTGAAGACTCTCCACGACTAACTGCACCGACATCCGGCGTATCAAATTGCACCGAAACCGTTATCGTCGGCCCAGTAGGAGCGACAGCGGTGCTTGCCTCACTCACGGCATCCGCTGCACCTGCGTTGGATGATTCGCTGCTTTCCGCGCTGCCTTCAGCGGCCAATTCTGCCTCTATTTCGAGTTCCAGCGCGGCCAAATCAAAATCATCTTCGATCACCAAAGATTTGTCCGTCTTTAAAATACCTCGCGACAATGCACGGGTATAAATCGTGTCCAACCGGGCAATCGCCTGATCCATCATTGCAGGGATCGCATCGGTCGATTTCGTTTTCAGTGAAAAACTGTCGATGAACTTACTATCCGGACCATAGCGCGCCGAAAAATGTGCTGTCACCGGTCCTCCTGGATATTCTCGCTCCACACGAACAATCGGGATGATGACATCGGCAGCGCTGAATTGATCCAAAATCGTCCGCCACCATCTGCGATCGCGACGCTCTGCCTGCCCTGCGGTCAGCACCAAGGACTCGCTGTCAGTGCCATAAGGACGGACATAATCAATAGCACTGTCACCTGATCTAAAGCGCGCCCATGCTTTTTGCCATTCAGTTTTATTCTCAAAGACCTGAGGAGATCCACCGCTCCACATAATCGGCAAAACGAGCAATGGAGGAGACCGCAAACGCCGTCCGCTTACCCCCAGAATCTGACCAGCGCGGGCGCGATCAAACATCACACCAAGCGTTGCGATATACCGTTTGGGCCCTATTTGCTCTTCTTCGACGATGATCGCGGAAACGATATTGTTGAGAGCGCCATCGGATAAGCCCCCTGTCTTGCCGCCCTGGGTCCGCGCATATAACATTTTCCAAGCCTTGCGCTGGGCTTCTTCCCAACCATTTTTCCGCGCCTCAAAAGCATTGCTGCCTTTGGTATCAACCTCAACACCGAAGACCTCAAAATCCCCGGTGCTTGCCAACGGCGCCACACCGCGATCACTGCCTTCCAATTGCGCATAGACAACGCCGGCCAAGGTCAGACCAAGCGCCGTAACAATTGCGATCAAATATGTTTTAAAACTGGTAAAAAATCTCATTTCCGCTCTTTTGACGATTATGACGTGGAAATCCACCCACGACTTGTCTAATCGCCTATTTTATGAATGATAAACAGAATCACGGCCGAAATGAACCGGAATCATACACCTATGCGAAAGCCGGTGTGTCGATTGAGGCAGGAAACGCTCTGGTCAAGGCGATTGCCCCACTTGCAAAAGCAACGGCACGGCCAGGGGCCAATGCTGAGCTCGGTGGGTTTGGTGGTTTTTTTGACCTGAAATCCGCTGGTTACAATGACCCCTTACTGGTTGCGGCCAATGATGGCGTTGGCACCAAACTAAAACTGGCAATCGATCATGACCGCCACGACAATGTCGGCATTGATTTGGTCGCGATGTGTGTGAACGACCTCATTGTTCAGGGCGCCGAACCATTATTTTTCCTCGACTATTTCGCGACCGGAAAACTTGAAAACGGTGTTGCCGAGAGGGTTGTTGCTGGCATTGCAGAAGGCTGCAAAATGGCAGGTTGCGCGTTGATAGGCGGCGAGACCGCCGAGATGCCTGGCATGTATGCCGATGGTGACTATGATTTGGCCGGTTTTTGTGTCGGTGCTGTTGAGCGCGACAAGGCGGTTACCGGGGCGCAGCTTGAAGATGGTGATATCCTTATAGGTCTATCATCATCGGGCATCCATTCGAATGGTTATTCCCTTGTCCGCCGTCTTGCCGAAGATAAAGAATGGAAGCTGGATCGCCCGGCTCTTTTTGATCCTGACATACTGTTGATCGAGGCCTTGATCGCGCCCACACGGATATATGTGAAGTCTTTACTGCCGCTGATGCAATCCGGCAGAATCAAAGCACTGGCGCATATAACCGGTGGTGGCCTGCTGGAAAATGTTCCCCGCGTGCTGCCAGAAGACCTTCATGCTCATGTGGATGCTACAAGCTGGCAGCAGCCACGCCTTATGGCATTCCTTCAGGCACAGGGGAATATTGAACCGGAAGAAATGGCACGCACATTCAATTGCGGTATCGGAATGATAATCGCCGTGTCTCCGGATGAACTGGTGTCTGTTTCCCGCGACCTCGAGGCAGCCGGAGAAACCGTACATCAGGTGGGCGTGATTAGAACAGGAACCAAAGGCTGTACCGTTTCAGGCAACGCCGGGACATGGTCTGCGCGTAGCGATTGGACCGCCAGTCATGCAGGCTGACACCTGATGAAGGACCGGGTAAAAGTCGCTGTACTGATATCCGGCCGCGGGTCGAATATGGCTGCGCTTGTCTATGCTGCCAAAGCAGATGACTGCCCGTTCGAAGTGGCCCTTGTGGCTTCGAATGTACCCGATGCTCCTGGCCTTCTGCTCGCCAAAGCGGAAGGCATTGATATATTTACACATACGCATCATGGATTGAGCCGCGAAGAGCATGACCAGATCATGCACGATGCCATTGTTGAAGCCGGTGCCGATTATATCGTCTTGGCAGGGTATATGCGGATACTAAGCGATGAATTTGTCGCCAAGTGGCAGGATCATATGCTCAACATTCACCCTAGCCTTCTGCCCAAATATAAGGGACTAGATACGTACCAACGCGCCTTGGATGCAGGCGATGAACAGGCCGGGTGCAGTGTACATCTTGTCACACCCACACTGGATGATGGCCCCGTTCTGGCCCAGACAAAAGTAGCGATCTTACCGGACGATGACGCCGAGACATTGGCTGATCGTGTACTGATCGCCGAGCATCAGCTTTATGCTTCTACCCTCGCACAATATATTACTCGGGAAACCGACCCGGACTGGATATTGAACCAGGTTCGCAAACATGCTCTAGCGCTGGAAGAAACATACGAGCGCCCTAGTTTTGGTACCCCGGGTTGGCGTGTTGGCAGCGAAAAAACCGGGAAATATTTTGCGTATTTTTCGCTGCGCCATTTTGGTGAAAGTGGAACCTCTGTATTTGTCAAAACCAGCGGGTTGGACGAACAAAGTGCACTTCTAGATGCCGATCCCGATCTCTATTTCGCGCCGAAATTTTACGGTAAGTCCGGTTGGATTGCCATTCGATTGGATACAGGTCGCACCGATTGGGACCATATTGCCGACTGGCTCAAGAAAAGCTGGCATATGGTTGCACCGAAAAAGCTCACCAAAATGATGGATATCGCGGAAGAATTTTAAGGATATTCGCATCGCGGTGCAGAACAACAAATTCGAGCGACAAGGAGGAGGGAGGATTTGTCGATCGTATTTTGAATCTGGGATGACAGTTCCGTCCGCGATGCTTGCATATCTATTAGTCTAGTATCGCAAGTATACAGATACGGTATTTGGGCCGTAGTTTACATTTACATGCCAGCTTCAACAGCAAGTCGCACCATATCGGCCGCGCTGGGGGCTTCCAATCGCTTCATCAATATTGCCCGATGCATTTTGATGGTACGTTCACTGAGGTTTAACTCATGCGCAATTTGCTTATTTAGCAATCCCTTGGCAATGTACTTTAAGACTTCACGTTGCCTTTTGGACAGATCCTTGACGATTTCCGTTGCACGCATACGCCTGGCCTTCGCCAGACTCGGGCCGTCACTATCAATCTCCACCTGCGACCCCAGAAAATATTCCAGTTCGCCATCATCATCAAAAAATGGGGCAACCAAAACAGCATTTTGAAATGGCGTACCGTCTTTCTTGTAGTTCAGTATTTCCACTAATACGGGCTTACGTTCGCGCACACCGCGGCGGATCTCTTCAGTTAACCAGGGTTCGGTTGCAGGCCCAGCCAAAAACCGGCAGTTGCGCCCGATAATAAAGTCAGGATCATAACCGGTAAGATCAGAGAAAGCCTGATTGGATGCCACGATAGGATTATCCGGTAATCGCGGGTTACTGATCACCGATGCAATCGGACTGTTCTCAATGAGCGCTTTCATTGAGCTGTTGGGCAAATCAACCTTGGGAACAGCCTGCTGTTCTACGTTCTTATTCCCATCCTCTACATTCATGCCTTAAACTTAGTCTATTCCAGCCGGTTATAGCAAGTGGAATGCCTTATAATTGGGCAGGTGCCGCTTCTTGGTTTGTTTCTTTGCAGGCATTTGATTCCGATATTATGGGACGACACCCTCGACCACGGATTTGGCATTGTCGACACGGATTGCCGCTCCATTAATGAATTTCGATTCGTCGGAAGCCAGAAACAAAACGGTGTTGGCAATATCGTCCGGTTCTCCTAGTGCGCTGGCCGCCGGCCCTTCGCTGGCCGGACGCAGGTCGGTACGATCCATCATCTTGGGGCCAATCTCTTCCACCATAGGTGTTAGAATTCCTGCCGGATGAACGCTGTTACAGCGGATGTTATACTGGTTGTTGGCGCAATGAACCGCGACGCTGCGGGTCAGGCTTTCCACTGCCCCCTTTGCGGCGGCATAGGCCGCGACCACCGGCTCTCCCTGCACTGAAGCGATGGACGCCATATTCACAATCGAACCGCCGCCCGAGGCTTTCATGGCTGGCACCGCATATTTACATCCAAAAAACGTCCCATCGGCGCTAACAGCCATCACAAATTTCCATTCGTCGGCGGTCTGTGTCTCGATAGTGCCCGGCTCCACAACGCCGGCATTATTGACCAGAATATCAAGCTTTCCATAGCGTGACACGACATCGGCGATCAAATCCTCCCATCCGGCCTCATCGCGAACGTCCTGCATCTGGAATTCGGCCGCATCGCCGATTTCTGCTGCGACTCTGTTACCATTGTCTTGATCCATATCCGTTAGGATGACCTTTGCACCCTCGCGCGCGAACATGCGGGCATCGGCCTCGCCCAATCCCTTTGCTGCTCCAGTGATGATTGCTACTTTGCCGTCCAGCCTGCCCATTTTTGACCCTCTCTTTTTTGCCAACTATCCTTTGATTAGCAGCACATGCTACGCACTGGCCCTAACAATATGAGGGAGAGCAGAATGGATAAGGTGGAAGAACTGTTAGCGCGAGAGGAAATTCGCGACATTCTGCATCGTTATTGCAAGGGCATCGACCGCCGCGATTGGAAACTGGTTCGATCCTGTTTTGCTGATGACCATATTCACAAGCATGGCGATTATTCAGGACCACCTGACGAGTTCGTAAGTTTCGCAAGCGAAATACTCAAAAAAGTACCCGACACCCACCATTCTATTGCAAATGTGCATTTCACATTTGATGAGAGCGGTACCAGCGTATCAACCGAAGCGAACTTCGTTGCCTATCACTATGTTCAGGAAGGCACTCCTGATTTCGAGCCCGTTCCGACAGGGGGCAAGGCGACCGACTGGATTGTTGCCGGTCGATACTGCGATCAGTTTGAAAAGCGCGATGGCAGGTGGATCATTGTTCGACGCGAAGCATTCCACGATTGGGAACGCTATGACGAAGCCAATCCCGCACCACAGCCTGCCTAGTTCCGACTGCAATCAGAAAAGCAGAAAGCCAGCAAAAGCTAGCTTCCCGACATAAAGATTACCCTACAATTTCATCTTCGTTGAAGAAGTAGGCAATTTCGATTGCTGCATTTTCATCGCTGTCAGAACCGTGAACCGTGTTAGCTTCAATGCTTTCGGCCAGTTCTTTGCGAATGGTGCCGGGAGCAGCATCCGCAGGATTGGTTGCGCCCATGATGTCGCGGTTGCGCTGCATGGCATTTTCGCCTTCGAGCACCTGTACAACAACCGGACCGCTGATCATGAAATCTACCAGTTCGCCAAAGAAAGGACGTTCTTTATGAACGGCGTAAAAGCCCTCGGCCTGATCGCGAGTCATGTGAATGCGCTTGGAAGCAACAACCCGCAGACCGGCTTCTTCCAACATTTTGGTGACCGCGCCGGTCAAATTGCGCTTGGTAGCGTCTGGCTTAATGATCGAAAATGTCCGTGTACCGGCCATGATTTTGCTCCGTAATAGGGGTATGAAATAAGTTTGCGCCGCCCCTAGCCGGACTTTTACAGCATAGCAAGTTTTGTCAGGCTCACCGACCGATTTTACTGTCTAGTTATTGCCTCCGGCAAGCAATGTTGTGGTTACGCCACCTTCGTCATCCTTGATAACAGAGATATTGAGCCCCTCACCATCGGCGCGCTCGCCCCCAATCATCTGCATATCACCTGCTTTGACCTCAGTCTGGACTTCAATACCCTTATCTTTCATCTGATCCTTGTAGAAAGCGATCACATCGTCTTGGTCGTCAGAGCTTTTGAACACAATCATGGCGCCAGATTTACCGTCGCCCATTCCGGTCATGCTGCTTTGAATATCTGCACCAGGGTATAATTCTATGCCCATGGGCAGTTCAGATACCGCTTTCGACCCGGTTGCAATCCGTACTTCTCCATCGCCCGATTTGATGACCGTTTCGCTATCATCACCATCACCGCTAATTGAATAGCTACCTTTGCCGCCCTCTCCATCGTCAAATGTGCCGGACGCGACCTCATCATTGCTGCCGCAGGACATGGCCATCACCATCACGGGCAGGATAAGAAATTTGTTCATGGATAAGGCTCCATCAAAATATGGCGCGACCCGGCTGAGGATTTTAAGAGCAACAGCGAAAAAGCGCAAACGCGAATTGTGTCAGGGCCCTTCAACCCAACGACCGCCGTCCTGTTTCCAATATCGTGGCGTCACATCATCTCTTGCTGAAAGCGCGCGCCAGGCGGACCGGGCATTGTCAATTTGTTCCGCAGTGAAGAGATAAAATGCGCGATCAAAGCCAAGCGCTTCATCACGCCATTCACCATCCGTCAGCGCAACATATTGCGCGCCATTTGCCGCGATACATTCACCCGAAATCAGGATTGGTTGCGCATCATCCTGTTCGCTTCCGGCCAGACCATGGGCCAGGAAACTGGCCGGTCCGGCTTGCCACAATGCCTTACTGAGCTTCTCTAACTGTCCGACAAAACTCGATACCAGCAGCATCCTTTGCCCGCCATCCAGAGTTTTCTGGGCCAGCACAGGTACTAGCTTTTCTGCCGGATCGCGGGTCAAATGATAGAAATCGACCTGCACCGGTCACATGCCCTTCAGCTTAGCCTATTTTTCGAAATTATCGGCGACATATTGGTCAAGCAAGCGCACACCATAGCCTGTTGCACCCTTGTCCCAAACCGGCCCCGGCTTGTCAGCCCAGACCATGCCGGCAATATCAAGATGCGCCCATTTGACACCGTCCTTGATAAAGCGTTTGAGAAATTGCGCAGCGGTAATCGATCCCGCACCCTTGCCGCCGACATTTTTCATATCCGCAATTGGCGAGTTGATCTGCTTGTCATATGCAGCGGTTAACGGGAAGCGCCACAAGGGGTCTCCTGCTGTCTTGCCGGCAGCCAGAAGCTTATCCGACAAACCGTCGTCATTGCTGAAACAGCCGGCATGTTCATTGCCAAGAGACACAATGATTGCGCCGGTAAGGGTTGCCAGATTGACAACAACTTCGGGTTCAAACGTCTCCTGCGCCCAATGGAGGGCGTCGCACAAGACCAAGCGTCCTTCCGCGTCCGTATTGATCACTTCAATTGTCTGCCCGCTCATGCTGGTGACGACATCTCCGGGACGTTGCGCATTGCCATCCGGCATATTCTCAACCAGGCCGCATATCCCGACAACATGGGCATTTGCCTTACGACCCGCCAAGGCCTTCATGGTTCCTGCCACCGCACCGGCACCGCCCATGTCCCATTTCATGTCTTCCATGCCGCCTGGTGGCTTCAACGATATACCGCCGGTGTCAAAGGTCACACCCTTGCCAACAAGAGCGAGCGGCCTTTTTTGCGCGCCATCGGTGCCATCCCAACGCATCGCCAACATGCGCGGTGGCCGAACCGAACCTTGAGACACGCCCAACAGCGCGCCCATGCCGAGCTTTTCCATTTCCTCCTGGCCCAATATGGTGAACTCTACGCCCATGCTTTGTAGCTCTTCACAGCGCGCCACAAAGCTTTCCGGGTAGATCACATTGGCGGGCTCCGATACCAGTTCACGGGTCAAGGATACGCCATCGGCCACGGCCGATAAATCCTGCCAGACCTGTGCGGATTCCATATCGGTATCGAGCACTGTGATGGCTTCTAGCGTCGGCTTGGCATTTTCCGGCATCGTCGTGCGGTATTTGTCGATCCTCCAGCTGCGCAGCTTTGCGCCGAATAACAGGCGTGCCAGTTGTTCTTGCCCAAGACCAACACCATTAATCGCAAGATGTTTCACACCGGATGTCATCAGTTTGGCAACGATAGCGCCACCAGCGGTCTCGCAATCACTGCGCTCCCCTTTGCCAACTCCGGTAAGAATGACTTGGATCACGGCATCGCCTTCGGCAACAAATGTCTGGAAAGTCTGACCAGTTTTACCTTTGAATCGTGCCGCTTTGGCGGCAGCGCGCACCGTATCTGCTTGTTCTACTGCAATCTCTGCATCGTCCAACCCGTCCTTAGCTATGGCAAAGGCCATCGCATCTGGTGTGGAAGAAGGGCTAGCTGCAAATGTGAATTTCATGGGTTGGACGTCCTTGTTAAACGATCAATCAGGCTGTCGCGGCTGATATTTGATCTTCTGTTCAGCATGGATCAATGAAAGATTGGCTCTGTCTTTGCAATCATCATTTCATTCCATTTATGGGATTGTGAAAATTCTGACACGGAAAATTTGCAGCAAACGCAATCTGATGCAATAGGGCGATGGTTGAGTTGGCGGCACAAATAAAAGCGCCGATATTTCATGGGGCCAAAGGTAGGTTAATCTCGTCGATGAAATCGTCTATCGCATTGATTGCTCTGGCTATTCCTTTGGCAAACCCACAAGGCGCAATGGCCCAATCCGACCTGGGTGAACCTGCGCCCATTGCCGAAAAGGCGCAGGCGCCATCCGACGACATAGAATTCAGCGCGGATACGATCGACTATGATTTTGAGAATGACATCGTTACGGCAAAAGGCGACGTATTGCTTAACCGCGATGGATATAAACTCCGCTCTGATACTGTAACTTGGAATCGCAAAACCGGTGTCGTTGAGGCACAAGGCAATATTCGATCAATAAGCCCTGACGGCGACACCGCCTATGGCGACAGTATAATACTCACCGATAGCTTGCGTGATGGCATTGTCGATAACTTGCTACTTGTTCTGGAAGACGGCAGCCGTTTGGCCGCTCGAAAGGGCGAGCGCTTCGCCGATGGTTCGCTGGCACTGGACAATGCTGCCTATACGGCTTGCGCGGTTACAACCGACGATGGTTGTCCCAAAAACCCAAGCTGGGAGATCAAAGCCGTAAAAGTCCGCTATGATCCGATCAAAAAGCGTGTCAGCTATGATGGCGCCCGAATTGAGATATTCGGACTGCCCGTCATTCCTTTGCCCGGCCTTTCTCATCCGATCAGCAACGAAAATCGTAGCGGTATTCTGGTCCCCAATCTGCGGTTCGATTCGACGAACGGGGTCGCGGTTTCTCTACCCTATTATTTTAATCTTGCCCCCAATCAAGATGCAACCGTGACGGCTCAGGTCTTTACTGAAGTTGCACCACTGATCAGCGGCACGTTCCGCAGTCTGGATGACAAGGGTGCGTTTCAAATGACCGGCTATGCCACTTATGGTTCACGGATTCCAACTGGAGCCTCAGGACCATTGCCCGATTCAGAAAGGGATTTTAGAGGCTATTTTGCCACCAGTGGTCGGTTCATTCTCGACGAGAACTGGTCGATTTCACAGTCTGCCCGAATTGCCTCAGACCGGACTTTCCTGCGCCGCTATGACATAAGTGACGATGATAGCCTGCGTTCAACGATCAATGTCGAACGGATTGACGACAGCAGTTATTTCTCACTCGCCGGCTGGGCATTTCAAACATTACGAGCAGGCGACCCACAGAACCAGGTACCGGTAGCCCTTCCCGTGATTGACTATCGCAAACGCTTCGCACAGCCGATACTGGGTGGAAACACACAGATCCAGCTAAACAGCCTGGCCATTGGGCGATCCGAAGGACAAGATACGCAGCGCGCTTTTGCGTCCGCTCGCTGGGATTTGCGCAGACTGACAACTTTGGGGCAGGAAATCACACTTACCGGATTTGCACGCGGAGATGTCTATAACAGCGAAGACAATGCCCTCAACGAAACATTGATTTATCGAGGGGATTCAGGGTGGCAAACCCGCGGTATCGTGACCGCCGCCGTTGATGTGAAATGGCCGTTTGTTGGTCGAGCCTTTGGCGGCACTCAAACCTTAACCCCGCGCTTTCAGGTCGTCGCAACACCGGCCATCTCGAACCTTGATGTGCCGAACGAGGATTCACGCTCGGTCGACCTGGAAGACACAAATCTTTTCGCGCTGAACCGCTTTCCTGGATATGATCGCTACGAAGATAACGTCCGTGCCACCTATGGTATCGAATGGAATCTGAGTCGCCCTAATCTGACCGTCAATGCCATTGTCGGTCAAAGCTATCGGCTCGCCAACAAAAGCAATATTGTTCCCGACGGAACCGGCCTGTCAGAGCGCTTTTCTGATATTGTCGGGCGCACAGAGGTGCGTTTCAAGGACATCGTCAAATTTACCCACAGATATCGGCTCGACAAAGATAGCGCTGCAGTGAGACGCAACGAAATCGATGCAACCGTCGGTTCAAAAAACACGTATGCACAAATTGGCTATTTGCGGCTTAACCGAGATATTGGAGCGGGGCTGGAAGACCTCAGCGACCGTGAGGAAGTTCGGATTGGCGGGCGCTATCAGATCGATCAATATTGGTCCGTTTTTGGATCCGCGATCATTGATCTCACCGACGCTCGCGAAGATCCCCTGTCATCAGCAGATGGCTTCGAGCCGGTTAGACATCGGATCGGTGTCGCCTATGATGACGGCTGTCTCTCTCTCGGTGTGACCTGGCGCTATGATTATGACGACACCGGCGATGACCAACGCGGCAGCACTTTTCTCTTCCGACTGGCGTTACGCAATTTGGGTGTGTAAAGGGATTGTTCATCATGCGGGAGCGCTCATATTAGGTTCAGCCCAAATATGATAAAAGCTGCATTCAGAATGTTCTTAGAGTTTGAAAAGAAACGAAAAATGAATTTTATGCGTACCATAATATCTAGCAAAAAAGCGAAAATCGCCTTTGCTGCTGCCGCTTCGGTTTTGGCCGTAACTCCATCGACCAGTCAGACAGTTTCGGACAATAGCGTTCCACAGGCCGGTCTTGATATTCCTGAGCAACTGACAATCTTTGGAGAAAATGATCCAAATGTCCGGCGGGCGACGGCATTGGTCAATGGCGATATTATTACCGGCACCGATGTCGGACATCGTCTTGCTTTGATCGTTGCGGCCAATGGCGGTACGGTATCTCCGGAAGAAGAAAAACGTCTGCGCCTTCAGGTGCTCCGCAACTTGATCGATGAAACCCTCCAAATTCAGGAAGCAGAAGCCAATGAAATTGTCATTTCTCCTGCTGAAATTGACCAGACATTCAACCAGGTAGCTCAACAAAACTTCAAGCAAGACATACGAGCATTTGATAGTTTTTTGCGGACCAAGGGTTCCTCCACCGATACTTTAAAACGCCAGATAAAAGGTGAATTGGCTTGGAGTCGCCTGCTTCGCCGAAACATTCAGCCTTTCATCAATGTCGGTGACGAGGAAGTAAACTCCATCATCGAGCGCCTCAACGCATCCAAGGGCACCACGGAGTACCGCATTGGCGAGATCTATATGTCGGCTGCACCAGATGCGGTGGAACAGGTTGCGGCAAATATGCGCAATATACTGGATCAGATTCGCCAAGGTGGTTCCTTTGTTGCCTATGCGCGGCAATTTTCAGAAGCTTCAACAGCAGCCACCGGCGGTGACCTTGGCTGGGTTCGACCAGCACAGTTGCCGCGATCGCTTGCCGAAGCAGCCGTTCAGATGCAGGTTGGACAAGTCATTGGCCCGGTCGAAGTCCCGGGTGGATTTTCTATCCTTTATCTGATCGACCAGCGTCAGATTTTGACGGCTGATCCAAGGAACGCCATTTTAAGCCTCAAGCAACTTGCTATTAGCTTTCCGCAAGGCACGACGGAGGAACAAGCAACCGCGCGCGCGGCGCAGTTTGCAACGGCGACACAGGGCATAAAAGGCTGCGGTGCCGCCAATGAAGTCGCAAACAATATCGGTGCTACGATTGTCGACAATGACCAGGTTCGATTGAAAGATCTTCCAGGTCCGTTGCAGAATACAATTGCCAATCTGAATATTGGTCAGGCCAGTCAACCCTTTGGTTCTGTAGCTGACGGTGTACGGGTCCTGATCCTATGTGGTCGTGATGACCCGCAAACCGCGGCAGCACCGTCCTTCGACCAGATCATGTCTCAGTTGGAAAATGAGCGCGTCAACAAACGTGCTCAAATCTATCTGCGCGATTTGCGACGTGACGCCATTATCGAATATAATTGATCGATGGCCGGGGCTTTAAGACCCTTCGCCGTCTCGTGCGGTGATCCCGCTGGCATTGGGCCCGAAATAATCTGCAAGAGCTGGCAAGAGAGAAAAAGCCACGGCTTAAAGCCTTTTTTTGTTGCTGGTAACTATGATGACTTCGTAACTCCCGACGGCGACGGTCTCGGCGGCATTCCGGTGGTCAAGATATCGGAACCGGCCGAAGCAGACAGCCTGTTTGATACGGCGTTACCGGTGTTTCATATCCACAATGGCGAGCAGACGGTGCCTGGAGAACCCAGTCTCGACGGCGCTCAATGTGCGCTCCATGCATTGGAGATCACCTGCGGTCTGGCCCGATCAGGCGATGCCGGTGCGGTGATTACAGCGCCAGTGTCAAAATCGCAGCTGTACAAGGTTGGATTCCGCTACCCGGGACAGACAGAGTTTGTTTCTGAACGATGCGGAATCGCGAGAGAAAATGCCGTCATGATGTTGGCGGGGCCATCTCTACGCGTCATACCGATGACCACCCATATTGCGCTGTCCAAGGTACCACAGCTTCTCTCACAGAAACTTATAATCGCACGTGCACAAGCTGCGCAGAAGGCCATGATCCGCAATTTTGGAGTAGAGAAACCTCGGATAGCCATTGCAGGACTCAATCCGCACGCAGGAGAGAATGGCAATCTTGGTGACGAAGAGAATCTAATTATGCGACCCGCCATCGATGCCCTTTTGGCATTGGGCCTTGATGTAACTGGCCCCCTGCCCGCAGACACAATGTTCCATGAAGAGGCGCGATCGCAATATGATGTAGCCTTGTGCCCCTATCATGATCAGGCATTGATACCCCTGAAAACATTGCATTTTTTCGACGGCGTAAACATGACTCTTGGCCTTCCTATTGTTCGCACCTCTCCGGACCATGGCACTGCGTTCGGGATTGCTGGCAAAGGCATTGCCGACCCAAGGTCAATGATTGCAGCGATCCAGATGGCAGACACCGCTGTGTCTAATCGCGAAAAATACGACCTTTGAACAACGCACCATCCTTGCCCCCGCTGCGGGAGGTGATCAAAAAGCATGGTCTGACTGCAAATAAAGCGCTCGGGCAGAATTTCTTGCTCGATACGCAGCTGCTTTCGCGCATCGCTTCGGTCCCTGGTGATTTGCAGGACAGCTTGGTATTTGAAGTCGGCCCCGGCCCTGGCGGGTTAACACAGGCATTATTGCAAGCCGGCGCCAAGGTTAAGGCAGTCGAACGAGACGAACGATGCCTGCCTGCGCTGCAAGAGCTATCAAACCATTTTCCGGATCAACTGAATATCATCAACGATGATGCCTTAAAGATCGACTTGTCTCAGTTGTTCGACACGCCATTTCATATTGTCTCTAACCTGCCATATAATGTCGGCTCGGCGCTATTGATCAAGTGGCTTTCAAGTGCAGATTGGCCCCCGGCCTGGCAATCGCTGACGCTAATGTTCCAGCGAGAAGTCGCAGATCGGATTGTCGCCAAGGCAGGCGCCAGCGCTTATGGGCGGCTTTCAATTTTGGCGCAGTGGCGCTGTGATGCCAAACTCGCTATGTCAGTACATCGGTCAGCCTTTACACCGCCGCCGAAGGTCATGTCGGCCATTGTCCATCTCACACCGAAAGAACAGCCCGAGGGCGTGAACCCGGAAATATTGGCGAAACTGACTCAGACTGCTTTCAGCCAACGCCGCAAAATGCTGAGGCAGAGCCTAAAAAGCCTGCCGGGCGGTTTGGACGCTCTGAAAACCGCCGACATCGACAGTGCCCGTCGCCCGGAAACCGTCAGTGTGGACGAATTTGTTAAGCTCGCACGTTATCTGTCTGACTAACTTCCGGCTTTCAATTTCAGGCGATAAGCATGCAAAAGTGGCTCTGTGTAACCACTGGGCTGCTCCACACCCTTGAACACCAGATCCCGAGCGGCCTGGAATGCCAAACTGCCAGCCGGATCACTCGCCATTGGCTGATACAGGGAATCGCCCGCATTCTGACCGTCGACCTTAGCCGCCATGCGCAGCAGAGCTGCATCGACTTGCTCCGCCGAGCAGACACCATGCAGCATCCAGTTGGTCATGTGTTGGGATGAGATTCTGAGGGTCGCACGGTCTTCCATCAAGCCGACATCATGAATGTCTGGAACTTTGGAACAGCCAATGCCCTGATCGACCCAACGCACCACATAACCCAATATGCCTTGCGCATTATTGTCTAACTCACGCTCGATCTCTTCGTCCGACCAGTTATGGCCTTGCGCCAGTGGAATTGTAAGCAATCTGTCCAGCGAAGGTATTCCGTCACCCGCCACGTCTTTCTGCCGCGCGAACACATCGAGCCGATGATAGTGGATTGCGTGTAAGGTTGCTGCGGTCGGGCTGGGCACCCATGCGGTATTCGCGCCGGTCATCGGATGGCCAATTTTTTGCTCCATCATATCCGCCATCATATCAGGCGCTGCCCACATACCTTTCCCGATCTGCGCCTTGCCCGACATGCCGCATGCCAAACCAATAGCGACGTTGCGTGCTTCATAGGATTGAATCCAGTCGCTGGATTTCATGTCCGCCTTGGCGACCATTGCGCCGCCTTGCATGCTGGTATGAATTTCATCACCCGTGCGGTCGAGGAAACCAGTATTGATGAATACGATCCGGTCTTTCACTGCATGGATACAGGCCGCAAGGTTCGCAGATGTCCGACGCTCCTCATCCATTACGCCAACCTTGATTGTGTTGCGGTCCAGTCCCAACAGGTCTTCGACTGCATCGAACAGATCATTGGTGAACGCACATTCCTCGGGGCCATGCATTTTTGGCTTTACGATATAGATGGAGCCGGCGTTGCTATTGCCCAGCTCTCCCAAGCCTTTTAAGTCATGCATCGCAATCAGGCTGGTAAATACCCCATCGAGCAAACCTTCCGGCGCTTCTGACCCGTCGTTCAGCAAAACCGCTGGATTGGTCATCAGATGTCCGACATTACGAACAAACATGAGGCTCCGGCCTGGCAGGGTGAACGCGTTGCCGTCCTGATCAACATATTCGCGGTCCGGATTGGCACGGCGCTCTGCCTCCTTGCCACCTTTCATAAACTTGGCGGCCAAATCGCCCCGCATCAAACCGAGCCAGTTGGTGTAGGCGAGTAGCTTGTCTTCTGCGTCAACAGCAGCAACAGAATCTTCCATATCGATGATAGTCGTAAGCGCCGCTTCGAGAAATACGTCCGCAATGTTCGCTGGATCATCCTTGCCGATCGGGTGATCTGCATCAAAAATCACGTCAATATGCAGGCCGTTATGCTTGAACAGACATCCCTTGTCATTCCAGCCAACGCATTGCGCAGGGTCTTTCAACGGGATGCCGTTTTCTTTGACATTTGTCAGGTCACTCCAGCTGCCGTTCGACAGCGGTAATGTCTCGTCTAGAAACGCCTTAGCTGCCTTGATCACCGCTGCACCGCGTACTGGATCATAGCCGCCCGGCTGGGCTGGTGCTGCGTCCAGCGCATCCGTGCCGTAGAAGGCATCATAAAGGCTGCCCCAGCGCGCATTGGCGGCGTTGAGTACGAAACGGTCGTTCAGTGAAGGAACCACCAATTGCGGTCCCGCCATTGTTGCTATTTCCGGATCGACATTTTCAGTCGTGATCGTAAAAGGTGCCGGCTCATCCACAAGATAACCAATCTCTTTCAGGAACGCCTGATAGGCCGCCTGATCAACTGGTTTGCCCTTATTGGCGATATGCCAGTCATCAATCTGTGATTGCAGTTTTTCTCGCTTGCCGAGCAGCTCGGCGTTGCGCGGCGCAAAGCGGGCCAGAAGATCTGCAAAACCGGACCAGAACCGCTCCTGGTCCACACCCGTGCCAACGAGCGCACGTTCGTTGATAAAATCAAACAATAAGGATGAAATCTGGACACCGTTTTGACGGACATATTCGGACATGAAGGGTTCCTCTTGTTCACAAAAAGCATAGCACGCCCCCGACATCATTGCCTGAGCGCAAAAGCAGATAATCCGGGGAGGAATCGGTCGCTTCCTATGGCGTGTGACTCGTTTTTTGTAAATGCTGGAAATCAAATCCTTGCCGATGGATAAAAGATGGTCCAAAAATCCTCGCTCATGATCCTGGATGAAAAAATAACGCTGTTGGAAACAAGTCTCGAACGGACAGCTGAGCAGTTGGGTGACATTACCGCTCCGGTCATGAAACGCTATTATGAAATACATCCCGGTGCGCGGGCTTCTTTCCGTGAGCACGGCCTGGGGAATACGGTCAAGCTTGAGGCTGAAATGGTGGAAAGCGTTGTCTACTGCTTGATGAACTGGCTCGATCGACCGCAAGAAATCCGCATCATGTTTGGCAGCACCGTTCCGCATCATGAAGAAACGCTGCATGTGAAAACTGACTGGTTCAGGGGGCTGGTAGATGCGGCCGTGCACGTTATTGCCCAAACCATCCCGATTGCGCGGCAGGACGAACGCAACCTGCTGGAAGAAATACATCAGGGCATCAACAACCTGATCGCAGATGCTCGGTTTTAAGCCTGCAATCGCTGCTGGAAACAGGTGACAGAGATTGATTACAAATGCTATCGGTTTCAAATGAAAGCAAATCCTCTCCCCGAAAACGCTATTTTGGAAATTGCGGAAACCCTGCCCCTCCTCGACCGCACGGAAACTTGGTCCAGAATCAATAGCGGCACCACCAATCTTGACGGTCTGAAGACCGTAGCCGGACAATTGGCAGACGCCTTTTCAGTATTGCCTGGTAATATAACATTGGTTGATCCAGATCCTGTCGAAGCGGTCCGTCCCGATGGTTCCGTTGATAAGGTCGAGCGCGGTCAGCATCTTAGCGGTTCGATCCGCCCTGACGCGCCTGTACGCATTTTGCTTACAGGCCACATGGACACGGTTTTTGCAGCCGATCATCCTTTCCAGAATCTCGAATGGATCGAAGATGGCGTGCTCAATGGTCCGGGAGTCGCCGATATGAAGGGCGGCCTATCAGTCATGCTCGGTGCGTTGCAATTGCTCGAACAAAGCGAACAGGCCAATCGCATTGGCTACGACATCATGATTAACAGTGATGAAGAGGTGGGCTCTGCTTCTTCAGCGGCGTTCATCGAACGTTGCGCCAAACGCAAAGTGGCTGCCCTGACCTACGAGCCTGCCCTGCCTGACGGTACTCTGGCGGGAGAACGCGGCGGCAGTGGTAATTTTTCAATCATCTTCACCGGAAAAAGCGCCCATGCTGGCCGTAATCCGGACGAAGGCCGCAATGCGCTGGTCGCTGCGGCGGATATGGCTCTTCAGCTCAAGGCACTGCACCGTGAAGGCCTGAGCGTTAATCCAGCCAAGATCGAAGGCGGGGGACCGAATAATGCAGTCCCGGATCATGCAATCTTACGAGTCAATTTCCGCCCCAAATCACTGGAAGATCAACAAGAGGCGCAAAACACTCTTGATAATCTTGTAGGGATCATCGCTCGCGGACATGATCTCGATGTCCATTGCCATGGTGGCTTTGGTCGTCCGCCCAAGCCGATTGATGGCCAGGCGGCAAAACTCTTTCAGCTAGTCAAAAGCTGCGGTGCGGATCTGGGCTTGGATATCAACTGGCGCGGGACCGGCGGTGTTTGTGATGGCAACAACATCGCCGCTTGCGGTGTACCAGTTGTCGACACAATGGGGGTCCGCGGCGGTGCCATTCACAGCGCAGACGAATATCTGATCAGCGAGAGCCTTGTCGAACGCACGCAGCTATCCGCGCTCACCATTATGCGGATCGCCGAAAAGGGGGGATTATGAGTTTTAAGATACGCGCCGCGCGGATTGATGATCTGCAGCATCTATATGAGATGGCCAAACTGACCGGCGGCGGCTTTACCAATCTACCTGCCGACAAGGATAGCTTAACCGCCAAGCTTGGGCGTTCCACACGGGCTTTCGACCGGAGCACAGACGAGCATGGCAACGACCTGTTCGTCATGGTACTCGAAAATGTAGAAACCGGAGCGGTGCGCGGGACGTCACAATTGTTCACTATGGTCGGACAAAGCTGGCCTTTCTATTCCTATCGCCTCAGCACATTGTCACAGACAAGCAAGGAGCTGGATCGGACGTTCAGCGCCCAAATGCTGACTTTGGTTACTGATCTGGAAGGGGCAAGCGAAGTTGGCGGTCTATTTCTGCACCCCGGAGAACGGGCGGGCGGGCTAGGTATGTTGCTCGCACGCAGCCGCTATTTGTTCATCAAAGAACATCGATCGCGCTTTGGCGATCGCCTGTTTGCGGAATTGCGCGGAGTGATTGATGAAGCCGGTGGCTCGCCGTTCTGGGATGGCCTGGCTGGCCGCTTCTTCGGGATGGGCTTTCAGGAAGCCGACTATTTCAACGCCATTCACGGGAACCAGTTCATCGCCGATTTAATGCCCAAACATCCCATATATACTGCGATGCTCAGTGAAACTGCTCGTGCCGCCATCGGGATTCCTCATCCCAATGGGCGCGCCGCGATGCGAATGCTGGAGAACGAAAATTTCTCCTATGATGGATATGTCGATATTTTTGACGGTGGCCCAACCATGATTGCCAAAACCGACAATGTCACTAGCGTGAAAAACACAAAATCAGATAAAATCATCGGCATCACGGCATCAGGAGCCGGCCTGAAATCGATCATTTCACACGGTCGCTTACATGATTTTCAAGCGACATATGCGTTTATCGGTGAAGTTGAAGGAGGCGTGACAATTGACGAGGATGCAGCCGCCAATCTCGGCCTCTCTACAGGCGATACGATCTGGCATATTCCAAGGTAAAAAACAGCATGACTAAGCTTCGGGAAATCAACTTTGACGGCATAATTGGCCCCAGTCACAACTATGCCGGCCTCAGCCTCGGCAATATCGCCTCGTCCACCAACGCGGGTGAAAGTTCTCATCCGCGCGTGGCGGCGTTGCAAGGCATTGCCAAAATGCGCCACAATATTGATCTAGGGTTGGCACAGGGTTTTTTCATGCCTCTTGATCGACCGAATATCGGTTGGCTCAAAGCACTGGGAACTACGGTCGCCAATGCAGAACCGCATATCCGCGCTGCCGCCTATTCGGCATCGTCGATGTGGGCAGCTAATGCTGCAACGGTCTCTCCAGGTCCTGACAGCGAAGACGGCAAATGCCATTTAACCGCCGCAAATCTGCAAACCATGCCCCATCGTAGTCATGAATGGCCGGGTATATTGGCACAGCTGCAACTGGCCTTTGCAGATCAGCAGAATTTTACTGTTCATAACCCTGTGCCCCCTCCGTTCGGCGACGAAGGTGCCGCCAACCATATGCGTTTATGCGCAAGTCACGGTGATACCGGGATAGAAATATTTGTTTATGGCAAAAGCGGAGGCCCCTTCCCGGCCCGCCAACATCACGAAGCCAGTAAGGCCGTCGCCAGAAAACATGGGTTATCTGATGATCGCATCATATTTGCAGAGCAGTCAGAAAAGGCCATTGCCGCAGGTGCCTTTCACAATGATGTCGTGGCAGTCGCTAACGAACGCGTTTTGTTTGCGCATGAAGACGCCTTTGCCCATCGCGAAGAACTTTACGCAGAGATACAGCGCAAATTTCCCGAAGTGGAGATCATCACGGTTCCAGCGGACAAAGTGAGCCTCGATGACGCGATCAAATCCTATTTGTTCAACGCACAACTTGTCACTCTGCCAAATGATGGAGGAATGGCTCTGATCCTGCCAACCGAAGCGGAAGCAACACCAGCGGTTTGGAGCTATCTTCAGACGTTGATTGGCGGAAATAGTGCCATACAAACCCTGTGCCCGGTCAATGTGCGCCAGTCGATGGCCAACGGCGGTGGTCCGGCATGCTTGCGCTTGCGGGTTGTGGCTGACCCAGATGCTGTCGATCCACGGTTCCTGGCGACACCTGAAAAACTTGAAATAATCTCTAAAGTTGTCGAAAATTACTGGCCGGAAACCATTACTCCCGATCAGTTACTGGATACCGGCCTGCAAGACACCGTGAAAAATGCGCGCAAGGCCCTCCTGCAAGCCTGTGCCCTCATAGAGCTAGAAAGCTAGTTCCCTTTCCTGAGTGTCGAATTAACTTACAGTTAACCATGTTGCATATGGAAAAACTCCCACATTTCTGGGCTTGGCACAGGCCTTGCTACTTATTTTTACATGTGGAAAAAATTCAAACGCCTGTTCATTATCAAGACCAAATTTGAAGCGTTTCTGATTACTTATGCGCTAGCGACAGGCGCAATCGCACGGGGCGAGGATTATCTTGTCCAATATCCTGGCTTTGGCGGTATCCTGCTTTTCCTCGCCTGTACCGGCTCCGTATTCATGGCCGGCGCAAAAATGCTCGAAGCGATTGAGTATCACAAAAACTTTGGTGAAGATTACTAGTCCAAGCCGTCACATGTCCAAAAGTCGCACGAACGCCAGAGCTTCTGTTGCTCGGTTTTCGATCAATTTGAAGGTTGGGGGTTTCTGTTGCTCGGCACCCCCAGGCCGCCGGAATCCCTTCTGTTGCCCGGTGGGTCCAACCGCGCTTTAACTTCTTAAGTTACAACCGTGAGGTCGTTGGCTTAAGCCGCTACTGCGAGTGCTTCGTTATCGTTTGCACTTATAGTTTTTGAGCAATCACGGCATACTCAGGCCGGGTAAAAATAATGCTTTTCAACACACGTCGATCCTGGTTCGGCCCCATCAACGAAGATGCCCAAAAACATCTCAAATGGTGGAGCCGCCGGGTACTGCCCCCGGGTCCGTTGTGCCTATTGCACATCACAATTTATCACCATAGTCCGCCGAAGCCGACAGGCCCTATATAAGCGCTTAATCCTGAATGAAAAGAGAATGCCGCAAAAATATGGGCGCGGATATTGCTATCCACGCCCATAAATATCGCTTCTAAACGACTGAATTAGCGATTATTTTTTCAAATTATCACGAATTTCGGTCAGCAAATCAATTTCGCTTGGACCGGAGGGAGCCTCTTCTTCAGCCTTTTTCATCACCTTGTTAGCGTAGCGCACGATCATGAAGATAATGAATGCCAGAATCACAAAGTTGATCACGACGGTTAGGAATTGACCCCAGCCCAACATAGGCACACCTGCTTCTTTCAGCGCAGCATAGTCGGTTGACCCCGCCAATTCCGCTGGCGGCGTGGCAAGTAAAATGAACATTTTGGAGAAATCTGGTGTGCCGAAAATCGCGCTTACGATCGGCATGATCACGTCTTCGGTCAATGATGTTGTAATAGTAGCAAACGCCGCGCCGATGATGACCGCAACTGCCAAATCCAGCACATTGCCTTTCAGGATAAACTCTTTAAATTCTGCAAACATAGCAATACTCCTCTTCCCCGTAAGAAGATGGTTAAATGCCTGAAAAGCTCTGATTTGTCGAGGGAAGTCATTGCAATTCCCTGTTTTCGTACCTATTTTTACATTTGATGAGGCGATCAACTGAACGTGGGAGAAAATCAACATGCGTGGCAAGATAACTAAATTTTTGATGGTACCGGTTTTGGCTCTGGCGCTTAGTGCTTGCGGCATAAACAGCGTCCCAACGGCGGAAGAACAGGCCAAGGCAAAATGGGCCGATGTTGAAAGCACCTATCAACGCCGCGCTGATTTGATCGAAAACCTTGTCAACACAGTTAAGGGAGCCGCTGCTAGCGAACAGGAAATTCTAACGGGCGTAGTCGAAGCCCGTGCAAAAGCGACATCTATTCAGGTCAATGCTAGCGATCTGGGTGATGCATCAAAAATTCAGGAATATGCAGCAGCTCAGGGCGCTCTGACCCAAAATCTTGGTCGCCTTCTTGCGACCGTTGAGGCTTATCCGAACATACAATCCAACCAGAATTTCCTTGCTCTACAAAGCCAGATTGAAGGCACAGAGAACCGCATCAATGTGGCGCGCCGCGACTATAACGAGGCGGTCCGACAATATAACACAACGATCCGGACCTTCCCCGATATTATCGGCGCAAAAATCATACATGGCGCAGAGCCTATGGAACCATTTGCCGCTACCTCTGAAGGCGCAGATGAAGCTCCAACGGTTGCCTTTTAAACCGTGATCGAAAACGGCTTAGCATGGTTTTCTGCAATCACGCTAAGCGCATTTGTCATGAGTGGATGTAGTCCCACATCCGTGTCACCGGATGAAAGTGAAAAGGATGATACAGAACCGTCCTTGCAGCTGACCGGGAGAGTGGTTGACCAAGCCGGACTGCTTGATGACGAGGCAGAAAAGCTGTTGGCCGGGAAGCTTGCTCGGCTCGAAAGTGAGACGGGGCCACAATTTGTTGTCGCGACAACAGATAGCCTCGATGGCATGTCGATTGCGGACTATTCTTTGCGCTTGGCCAGAGGTTGGGGTTTAGGCCATTCGAAGCGTGATGACGGAGTTGTCCTGTTGGTGGCTCCGAATGAAATGAAGGTAAGAATTGAGGTCGGCTATGGGCTGGAGGGATCACTAAACGATCCTTTTTGTGCCAAAGTGATCAGAGACAATATGCTACCTGAATTCCGTGATGGTAAGCTTCAAGAGGGCATAATGGCAGGAGCAAACAAGTTAATTACCAAAATGCGAATGAGCCCCACCATCGAACTGAATGATAACGAGCCATCAACGGCTTCCGAGGAGAAAATGGCTTCATGAAACTGATACGCTCTCTATTCATTTTAGCATTATGTGCACTTTCTGTACCTGCCGCGGCGCAAAACTTCCCTGAGCTGACTGGCCGTGTTGTCGATCAGGCCAATCTGCTTGATCCTGCACAGGAGGCTGCAATAGCCGCCAAGCTGGAATCTCTGGAAGTCAATTCAAACCGGCAGATGGTGGTGGCTACCACGCCCGACCTCCAAGGCTATGACATTGCCGACTATGGCTATCAACTTGGTCGAACCTGGGGCATCGGACAAGATGGCGATGGTGAAGCGGAAAAAGATAATGGCATCATATTGCTGGTGGCTCCGAATGAACGGAAAGTCCGGATAGAAGTCGGTTATGGCCTGGAAGGGGTTATGACTGATGCCCTATCCGGGATCATTATTCAGAACGAAATCCTCCCGCGTTTTCGCGATGGAAACATGGCAGGAGGAATCGAGGCCGGCGTGGACCGGATCGTCACGCACCTTGCTCTGCCGGAGGAAGAGGCACGAGCTATTGCCTCCCAAGCATTCGTCCAACAGCGTGAGCGGGCCAGTGACGGCGAAGGCGGACTTATACTATTCTGGATCATCGTCGGGATCGTAATTATCGTTATGTCCATCTCCAGTTCTCGCGGCGGCAGACGATATCGTGGTGGCGCAGGTCCGGTCGTAATCTGGGGCGGTGGCAGCGGCTCCAGTGGATGGGGAAGTTCCGGCGGAGGATTTAGTAGCGGCGGCTTTGGCGGCGGCGGATTTAGCGGTGGCGGAGGCAGCTTCGGCGGCGGCGGCGCATCGGGAGGATGGTAATGAAAAAAGTAAATCAGCTTTCCGAGGCGGACCATAAGCTGGTCACCGAAGCCGTTGGCGAGGCCGAGAAATCTACCGATGGAGAAATTGTCACGATCGTAACCGACCTTTCGGACAAATATCACGACGCGGGATTGCATTGGGCAATTGGAATGACGTTTTTGTTTCTGTCAACACTGGCTATTTTTCCGGCTTTTTATCAGTCGATCATCACGGGTCTGTTCGGCGGATGGGAACAGGATTTCACGACGGCCGGCGAGATGATGGCGATACTCTTTATTGCCAGCGTTACTTTGTTTCTGATCATGCGCTATCTGTTTGCATGGATGCCATTGCGCCTTCTGGTAACGCCAAAGGCAACCAAGCAGCGCCGCGTGCGAAGGCGCGCAATTGATTTTTTCAAAGTAGGCGCAGAACGACGCACTGTCGGGCTAACGGGTATTTTGATCTATGTTTCCTTGAAAGAGCATCGCGCTGAAATTGTCGCCGACGCAGCAATTTCCGAGAAAGTATCGCCCGAGGTGTGGGGCGATGCAATGGTTGCGTTGATCGATGAAATACGGGCCGGTCAGCCTGGCAAAGGGATGGCTGCCGCTGTCCAGCATGTCGGTGTCGTCCTTCAGGAACATTTCCCCAAAACTGATAAAAATCCCAACGAACTACCGGATCGGTTGATCGAGCTTTGAGCAATATTGATGCTGACGCGCCCATCGAGACGATGTGGGAAGGTCGTTTCATCACGGCCAAACGGCAGGGCCGCTGGGAATATGTATCCCGCAGCCGTGGGATACGCGCCGCGGTCATTCTCGCGATTGAAAACGATCATGTTCTATTGGTCGAACAATATCGAGTGCCACTTGCTAAAAACTGCATTGAATTGCCAGCCGGCCTCGTCGGGGATGGAGATGACAATAGCGACGAAGATGCTTCGATCGCGGCAATCCGGGAGCTGGAAGAGGAAACCGGATATCGCGCCGAAACAATGGAAGATTGTGGCGAGTTTTATTCCTCACCGGGAATGGTCTCAGAGAGCTTCTCTCTGTTCAAAGCCAGCGACCTGACCAAAACTGGCGAAGGCGGCGGAGTTGACGGAGAGAATATCACAGTGCATCGCGTCGCACTGCATGATTTGGGAAACTTCATCGAGCGCAAGCGTGAGGAAGGTGCTGCAATCGACGTCAGACTATTGTTACTGCTTCAGCCCCGCTAGACCGGAAATCTAGCGAAAATTGTCCGCGTAAGCCTGTATTTTCAGAGTTTTGTGAGGCGTTGGCACCACGGAATAGACGATCCCATATTTATCTGCATAGGCTTTGGCAGCATCTACAGTGGGGAATTTCATGGTGACCTGCCGCTGCGTGTCGCCAGACCCGGCCCAACCGGTAAGCGCGTCCGCTTTACGGGCTTCGGAAGGTTCAAATTCCAGCACCCATTTATCGGTCAGGGCTCTGCCGGACTGCATAGCGTTCATAGGTATTTGATAAATCCGTGCGGCCATCGCATTTTCCTTCGTTGATGATCGCCTCAATAAGCGCGTGAAATCGCAAATTCAACCGCTTCAGTCATTGCTGACTTCGCTTTGCCAGAAGGGAAAGCGCCCAACGCATCTATCGCCCGTTGTCCATAGTGGCGGGCGCGTGAAATCGTGTCATCAATGGCACCGGTTTTCTTGAGCAGTTCCGTTGCAAAATTGAGATCATCATCGGATGTTCTATGTCCGATAATCGCATCTTTCCAGAATTTGCGATCTTCGTCATTGCCGCGCGCATAAGCCAATATTACCGGCAATGTGACTTTTCCTTCACGAAAATCATCACCGGCATCTTTACCCATGGTTTTGCTATCCGATGAATAATCAATGGCATCATCGACCAGCTGAAAAGCAACTCCGAGATTACGGCCATAGCTGTCCAGCGCCAATTCAGTTTCTTCATCCCGTTCTGCTACAACAGCGGAAATGCGACTTGCCGCCGCGAAAAGCGCCGCTGTTTTAGATCCGATGATATCGAGATAACGATCTTCACTGGTGTCAATCTTGCGTTGGGCCGTAAGCTGGTTGACCTCACCTTCTGCGATAATCGCAGATGCGCTGGAAAGAATTTTCAGAACCTTGAGCGATCCATCTTCCACCATCAATTCAAATGAACGACTGAACAAAAAATCACCTACCAACACCGTCGCAGGATTTCCGAAAACCAGATTGGCAGTGGTCTTACCACGCCTAAGGTCGGAACCGTCGACCACATCGTCGTGCAACAACGTCGCCGTATGGATAAATTCAACCGCAGCGGCGAGTTTGAAATGACGATCACCTTCATAGCCGATCAATTTGGCAGCAGCCAAGGTCAACATCGGCCGCATCCGTTTCCCTCCGCCGGCGATCAGATGACCAGCCAATTCGGGAATCAATGGGATTTCCGATTGCATACGATCGAGAATCACGCTGTTCACTTGATTCATATCACTGGCGACAAGCGCCATTAGCGGTTCTAGCGACGGGGTAGTTTCACGACCCAAATGGTGGACAGTTGCAGACATGTTAGAGGCGATGTGGCAAGGGAACTGTCAGAAGGCAAGTGAAATCAAAGCAATATCAGTTCAGTTTTTTGAGTCACCTTTGCAAATCTTGTTGGCACGTCTATCAGACCGTTAATCATTCAGAAAAATCAGGCAGCGCTTCATGGACGAAAAGCTTCAGCAATACCGCCAAAGCATCAACAACATAGACGCCGCTTTGGTGTTTATGCTGGCGGAACGGTTCAAGGTAACTCAGGCCGTTGGCGAGTATAAGGCCGAAAACAACCTCCCACCCGCTGATCCTAGCAGAGAACAAGAACAGATTGCACGGTTACGACAGCTCGCCAGTGATGCCAATCTCGACCCCGAATTTTCGGAAAAATTCCTGCGATTCATCATTGATGAAGTCATTCGCCATCACGAACAAATTCGTGACGAAGCTGGCTAGCTTCTGCCTTGCCTAAGGACTTTCAGCCGCAATACACGGACACCCACAACGGGTTACACAAATAATTCAGGAGGTTACTGCTGATCTCGGCAAGCACAGCCGAACCATCAGGCCGCCCAAATCTTCGCTTTCTTCCAACGATACCGTGCCATGATAGATTTCGGCTACATCCCGGACAATCGCAAGCCCCAACCCAGTACCAGGTTTTCCGGTATCCAGCCGTGCACCACGATCAAATATCCGCTGACGTTCTTCGGCCGGAATACCCAAGCCGTCATCCTCAATCAACAATTCGACAAATTCATCGCCCGGCTCGACCGTTACAAACACACTTCCACCGCCATATTTTGCAGCATTTTCAACCAAATTGCCGATCATCTCGTCGAGATCCTGACGCTCTACCGACACGGCTGCATCTTTGTCCCCATCAATGTCGATTCGCACGTGCTTATATAGTCGTCCAACTGCGCGCTCGACCGCTTGCAGGCTTGGCCACACACGGGATCGGCTATGCGCATGGCCGCGTCGGCCAACCGCTCGCGCACGGGCGAGATGATGGTCCACCTGACGACGCATAACACCAGATTCTCTTATCACTGTATCCGCAAGATCATCCGCTTTCGCCGTTGCACTATTCATAATCACGGTCAGCGGTGTCTTGAGAGCATGGGCAAGGTTACCTGCGTGCCGACGCGCTTCTTCTGCCTGCTTCTCATTATGGTCGAGTAACTCGTTTAGCTCATCAACCATCGGCGTCACTTCGTTGGGCATGGGTTCACTGACCCGTTTTTGCTGACCGGTCCGCATCTCACCGATGGCCTTACGAATTTTGCGCAGAGGCCAAAGGCCATATAATGTTTGAAGAGCAGCCATGCCAATCAGGCCAAGGGCCAACAGCAGAAAGCTGTTGATCAATATCGATCGGATCTCACTGACTTGCGCATCCAGCCCCTCACGGCTCTGGCCAACCTGAAAAGTCCATTTCACGTCGGAATCCGGAAGCGTTACGCTACGCTCAACCATCCGCAAGGGCTCGTCAGCAAATTGATTGCTGTCGTAAAGGTGGGTTTCCAGGTCGTCATGCGGCTCGCTTTGCTCCAAGGCCCGATCCCACAGGGAACGAGAGGTAAAATCCTCATGACCTGCACCGCTAATCTGCCAATAAAGACCACTATTCGGTTCAAGAAAACGCTGGTCACCCAATGGTCTATTGAAGAAGACCTCACCAGTGGGATCAATCTCCGCAGAAGCAATCATCGCGGTCAGTGTATATTCCAGCTGATTGTCAAAATTTCGAGTGACCGCATTGACGAGCACTCGATCCAGCGCCACTCCACCGCCCAGCAAAAGAACGATGATCCAGGCCGCGGCAATACCGATCATCCGGCGGCTCAGTGAACCGGTGGTTTGCGTGCCCAATGATGCCGACGGTTCGGCAACCGCAGAATCTTGCGGTAAATCTATTTTGCTACTCTCATTCAGCTGTCAGGATCCTCTAGACTATACCCCAGCCCCCTGATGGTCGAAATGACATCCGCGCCCAATTTCTTGCGGATACGTGTAACAAATACTTCGATGGTGTTTGAATCGCGATCAAAATCCTGATCATAAATATGTTCGATAAGCTCGGTGCGGGAAACGACTTTGCCCTTATGATGCATAAGATAGGACAAAAGCTTATATTCTTGAGCGGTAAGTTTCACCGGACTGCCATCAAGCGTTACCTTGCCCGAGCGGGTATCCAGCCGAACATCACCTGCCGTAAGCTCAGATGATGCATTGCCCGAGGCACGGCGGATCAGCGCCCGCAAACGCGCAATAAGCTCTTCGGTCTGGAAAGGTTTGGCAAGATAATCATCAGCCCCGGCATCCAGCCCTGCCACCTTATCTGACCAGCTATCCCGCGCAGTCAAAACCAGCACCGGGAAATTTCGCTCTTCCTTACGCCAACGATCAAGAACCGTCAGACCATCAATTTCCGGCAAGCCAAGGTCCAGTATCACCGCATCATATTCTTCGGTAGAGCCCATAAAGTGGCCATCTTCACCGTCAGTCGACAGATCAATCGCATAGCCATTGCTTTCCAGCGTCGATTTTAGTTGTTGCCCCAATGTGGGTTCATCTTCGACTATAAGCACGCGCATAGAGTTACTCCAGAAAACCGTTTTTCATGATGACATAGCTATATCACCATCGTTCATTCTCACAATGATAAAGACAAAACGGTTTAGTACCGCAAACAAGAGGGATTATGGTGGCTAGCGACGCTCACGGAGGATCGCTCCGGTTCGTCCATCCACATCAACAAAAATCACACGGCCTTCCTGAATGAACTTCAACCGATAGACTTGCGCTCTGGGATCATATTCAGGACCGAGATACTGGCTGCCTGCCATTTTGGGGAGAACCCTGTTTTCAATCGAACGCAGAGACTTTCCCTTACCAGCCATCATTTGAGCCCGGGCCGCTTTTTGTTCATCGTCACGCTGCACAGCCTGCACAGGGACAACAGTCAACGCAAAGGCCGAAAAAGCACCAAGGGCTGAAAGAGCGATTTTGTTCAACATGGCAAATCTTTAGCTCCAGTGCTTTTAACATCACGTGAACGGGCAGTTCACCTAGGAACTATAGTGATTAACAAATGGTTTTATAGTTAATATTGCGTCAATCGGTCGATCTGACTGCGTTTGATGCTCAAAAACCAATTGTTTCCGTTTACTGCCTGATTGTTATTCTGTGATAACTGGTCGCGCCGCTCTTCATCGTTTTTGAAAAGGAAACTTGAGCAATGCGCCACTTGCCCCTAACGCGCATAAACAATGTCACAACCACCCATTTTTTCTTACGAGCAACTGGCCCTGCATCAGGGTGAAGGCTGGCTCTTCAAAGATCTGAACCTGCATGTCGGTCCGCGAGACCGGCTTGCCCTAATTGGTCGCAATGGTGCCGGTAAGACAACTTTGTTGCGATTGATCGCCGATCAGATTGAGGCGGACAAGGGCAAGCGGATGGTTCAGCCTGGCACCAATATAGCGATGCTGGAACAGGAGCCGGATTTTACGCCCTTCGAAACGCTCCTGGATTTCGCTATCTCTGGTAACGACGGGCCGGCAGAACATGAAGTTCAAGCGATTGCCGATCAACTGTCGACAGATCTCTCCGTCCGCGCAGACAAGGCTAGCGGCGGCGAAAAGCGGCGGGCAGCTATCTGTCGTGCTCTAGCCCTGGAACCCGATTTGCTGTTGCTCGACGAACCCACCAATCATCTTGATCTCAGCGCCATTGATTGGCTGGAAGATTGGCTGCGCCGTTACAAAGGAGCATTCATAACCATTTCACATGACCGAACCTTTCTCACCCGCTTGACCAAACAGACCATCTGGCTTGATCGCGGAGCAATTCGTCGTCAGGAAATCGGATTTGGCGGTTACGATGCGTGGATGGAAAAGGTTCATGCCGACGAAGCACAGGCCACACAAAAAATCGATGCTAAACTCAAACTGGAAGCACGCTGGTTAGAGCGCGGCGTAACCGCGAGGCGCAAGCGCAACCAGGGAAGGCTGGAGAAGCTTTATCAAATGCGGGCCCAACGCGCGGCCATGATCGGGCCGGCCGGCACAGCCAATCTCAAAGCCCAGAGCGATGATGTCCGTACCAAGTCCGTGATCACCGCAGAACATATCGCAAAAGCGTTTGCAGAAGGCGAGACCAAGCGCACGATTATTCGTGACTTTTCACTGCGTGTCCAGCGAGGCGATCGCATCGGTATTGTAGGTGCCAATGGCGCCGGAAAAACCACGTTGCTGAAGATGCTCACAGGTGAATTGGCACCCGATAGCGGCTCGGTAACGCTGGCCAAAACACTCAACGGTGTATTTATCGACCAGCAGCGCAGCCTGCTGGAAGGCAACAAAACCGTCCGTGAGGTTCTGGCCGACGGCAGCGATTGGGTCGACGTGCGCGGCAACAAAAAGCATGTTCAGGGCTATCTCAAGGATTTTTTGTTCGCGCCCAGTCTGATTGATTCCAAAGTCGGTACATTGTCGGGGGGCGAACAATCCCGGTTACTCCTGGCCCGTGAATTTGCGCGCATGTCCAATTTGCTCGTATTGGATGAGCCGACTAACGATCTCGATCTCGAAACGCTTGATCTGCTTCAGGAAGTGATTGCAGATTATGACGGCACCGTGCTGCTCGTTAGCCATGATCGCGACTTTCTCGATCGTACGGTAACGATCACGCTGGGTCTCGATGGTAGCGGCAAAGTGGACATTATCGCAGGCGGCTATGCTGAATGGGAAGCCAAGCGAAAAGCGGATGGTGCTACCTCAAAAATCAAAAGCAGTAGCAAGCCAACGCCAACAAAACCCGCGGTCAAGTCCAGCAGCGCCGCGAAAAAACTGAGCTACAAGGATCAGCGCGATTATGACATGCTGCCCGGTCGAATAGAGGCGATCGATGCTCGCATAGCGGAGATTGCCGAAGCCCTATCCGATGCGGATTTGTACAACTCAGATTATGCGCGCTTCGAAAAGCTCACCTTGGAAAATACGGCCTTGATCGATGAGAAGGACGAGGCCGAAATGCGTTGGCTAGAGTTGGCTGAGCAGGTTGAAAAATTGCAAGGCTAGCGTCTCGTCATGTGATCCACAGGCGTAATATATAGGCAACGACGCCGAGGACCGAGATGCTCATTGCCCAGATAGCAACCATCCAGGCCAATCGTTTCCACAATGGCGCGTCGTCGGCTGATTGTCCGTCCGTCTGCCGCATCAATGATAACCGTCCGAGCCCACCTTGCCGCGGAACACCCAATAGGCCCATCCTGTGTAAATCAGGATTAGCGGTACTGTGATCGCAACACCGACAAGCATGAAAATCTGACTGCTCTCAGGCACTGCAGCATCCCAGATGGTAATCTGATTAGGTACGATATAGGGAAACATCGAAATACCCAGTCCAGCCATGCCAAGGAAAAACAGCCCTAGTGAGATAAGAAACGGCGCACCTTCCTGCCTCTTTTGCAAGCCTCGAAACAGAAAATAGGTCAGGATTACAACAAGTAACGGAACTTGCGCGGCGAACAGAATATTTGGCATCTCAAACCAGCGCGCCCAATATTGTCCATCCAGAAACGGCGTGTACAAACTAACAGCAGCCATCAGTCCCAAAGTTGCAATTGCGGCCGGTTTGGCGAGACGATAGGCAGTCTGTTGTGCACCGTCTTCGGTTTTCCAGATTAGCCAAGTGGCACCGAGCAACGCGTAGCCAGCAACCGTTCCAACACCCGTCAGCAAAGTATACGGCGTGAACCAGTCAAACCAGCTGCCGGCATAGGCCCGATCCGCAACTTCCACCCCTTGCAACAAAGCACCCAAGATCATTCCCTGGGAAAAAGCAGCAGCCAAAGACCCTCCGGTAAAAGCGAAATCCCAAAAGGCACGATGATCGGGATCACGCCAGCGAAATTCGAAAGCAACACCGCGAAATACCAGGCCAAGGAGCATGATGATGATCAGCGGATAGGTGGCAGGTAATATGATCGCATAAGCCAATGGGAAAGCGGCAAGCAATCCACCGCCTCCAAGCACCAACCATGTTTCATTGCCATCCCAGACGGGCGCGATGCTGTTCATCGCCTGATCTCGTTCGTCACCAACCGTAAAAGCCGGAAACAATATGCCAATACCAAGATCAAAACCGTCCATAACGACATATGCGAAAACCGCGAACGCTATAATGAAAGCCCAGATAACGGTTAAATCCATGCGCCTTACTCCGCTCGTTTCGGTTCAAAAGCCGGCGTGTCTTGCTGCGCCGGTCCCGGCGCAATACCTGCGGTACGAACAGGCCCAGATTCGGTCGATTTGACACCCTTCTCTCCAACCTGAGGCACTTTGCTCATCAAGCGCATTATATACCATGTTCCGATGCCGAACACGGCAAAGTAAACAATGATGAAAGCGATCAACGATGCTGCCACTGCCGGGGCATCGAGTGGCGAAACACTGTCCGCTGTCCGCAGCAATCCATAGACTGTATAGGGTTGCCGCCCTACTTCCGTGGTGATCCAGCCCGCTATAACTGCAACGAAGCCGGAAGGCCCGGTCAAAATCGCGGCGCGGTGCAATAAGGGCCAATCGTAGAGTTTCTTGCGCGCTCGGGCCAAAAGGCTCCAAAGCCCCATGCCCAACATCATAAATCCGATACCAACCATGATACGGAACGACCAGAAAACCATCCCGACAGGAGGCTCATCTGCATCCGGAATAGTATCGAGGCCATCAAGCGGCGCATTGAGATCATGTTTCAGGATCAGCGACGATAATTTGGGTATCTCGATCTTATAGTCGACGCGCTTCTCCTCACTGTTGGGAATGCCAAAGAGAATCAACGGCGCGCCGTCCGGATGACTGTCATAATGGCCTTCCATCGCCATCACCTTGGCCGGCTGATGCTCCAGAGTATTAAGCCCGTGAAGATCGCCTGCGAAAATCTGTACCGGTGCCACCAGGGCAGCCATCCACATCGCCATGGAGAACATTTTCCGCGCATGAGCATTGGTCTTGTCTTTCAGCAAATGCCAAGCGCCAACACCGCCAACAACGAACGCGGTCGTCAGATAGGTCGCCATTAGCGTGTGAAATAGCCGGTATGGGAAGCTGGGATTAAACACGATATCCCACCAGCTGTCGCCTGGCACAAACTGGCCGTTTGCGGCAATCTCATGGCCGGTTGGTGTCTGCATCCAACTGTTCACGCTCAAAATCCAGAATGCGGAAATGAATGTACCAATCGCCACCATCAATGTTGCGGTAAAGTGAAGCTTCTTACCGACCTTGTTCATGCCAAAAAGCATGACGCCCAGAAAACCGGCCTCCAGAAAGAAAGCGGTCAAAACTTCATAGGCCATGAGCGGTCCGATAACCGGCCCGGCTTTGTCAGAGAAGACCGACCAGTTTGTTCCGAACTGATATGACATGACGATTCCGGAAACCACGCCCATGGCGAACGTTACAGCAAATATCTTTATCCAATATTTGAACAGGTCCATGTAAACCTGCTTTCCGGTTTTCAGCCAAAGCCCCTCCAGAACTGCCAGGTAGCTGGCCAATCCAATAGAGAATGCCGGAAATATGAAGTGAAAGCTGATCGTAAACGCAAATTGTATGCGTGCTAGTAATATAGCATCAAACTGGTCAAACATCGTCGATTTGCCCCTTTATGGGTGGATCGTATTTGATTCTGTTGAGGGCACAGATAACCGGCAACGCGCCCTTTCACAATCTTTGAACGCTTGATAAGAAGCAAGCTGCAGTTGCATGAGACGCAACCAAATCTAGATCGGGATAGATTATGAATATTCTTAAAGCCGCACTAATCTTGGGTACATTAACGTTCACTAATCCTGCATTGGCGCAGTTGGAAGGGTTCAAGACCGGACCTGTATTTGAAAAATTTGGCCCCACTGCCCCGGTCCAAACAGACACTCCCCTAGCTGCAGATGGCCAGTTTAAAATCGCCTTTGATGTCGCAAAAAAAGCGGATCCAGGCAGCCTCAATCGCACCATTGAAAGTGCAGCCCGGTTCATCAATATGCATGTTGCAGCCGGTGTCGCGAGAGAAAATATAAAGCTCGCCATCGTGGTTCACGGCGGCGCGTCCGGGGATCTGATCAAGCAGGATATTTATGGTGCACGCAACGATGGTGCCGTCAATGGCAGCGCAGATGCGATCGCGGCCTTACAAAAGCATGGCGTCGAATTCCGCCTGTGCGGTCAAAGTGCGGCAGCCTATAAAATCAGCAATGCCGATCTTTTGCCCGGCGTAAAAATGGATCTCTCAGCGATGACCGCTCATGCGTTGCTGCAGCAAGAAGGCTACACGCTCAATCCGTTCTAAGTTGGGAGGTCATCTTCGCTGGCCATTGCTTTGCGCTTGCGCAAAATCTTCATGGTCATAAGTCCCGCCGGCAACGCTAATGCGATGACACCGAAGGCAATCCAGAATACATCTCCCAGGCCCCCATAACCCTTGATAAGTTGGCTCAGTGGCTCCCAGACAAACTGAACCGCAACCACCCACAAGAGTAACGTCACATATAAAGCAACCTTGTCCTCCAGAACGATTCCCAATCCGGCTAGCCCACCATCATCTGTGCCAGATTTACCGCCGGAGGCTTCACGAAAACGCTCCAGTTCGGCTTCTGCTTCTTTTTGACCAGATTGCGCCTCATCCAATTCGCGGCGTAGACGCACCAATTCACGCGCATTACTGGCAAATTCTCCAGCTTGCGCTTTTGACGCAGCTGTAAGTTCACCGAGCTCGGCTTCCATTGCTGCGCGTTTTGCGCGTTCGGCGGCCAATTGTTGATTTGTATCGGGCGTGGCGCTCTCAATGATGCGGTCAATAACCCCCGGTGCTAACGGGTCAGCGGCGAAACGGCCCAGCCAGGCCTTCCAATCATCGCTGCTGCCCTTTTCGAGAAGCCGTGCATATTCGGCAAGGCCAGGACGATCCAAAAGCTCACCAATGCGCGTCAGTATATTAAGCCAGACCAGATTATCAGTGCCCTCGGCACCCTCCGGCAGAACTTCTGCCTGCACCGACCTGAATTCGAGAGGGAGTTGGCATTCTCGGAGTTGTACAGCGATTAGTCCGCTGCGCTCCTTGCCGGTTCGCGCTTCATTGCGCACCCAATCGGACTCGACCGACTCTTCGGTCCACAGCACCAGCAGTGCCTTGGCAGCCTCGATCTCACGTTCAATTTCGCGGTCAAATGACGAACCGGCCCCGATACCCGCGTCAAACCAGACGCTGACTTTCAACGCCTCAAGATGATCCCGGATCGCAGCGCAACGCTCCCGATCATTTCTCGAGTAGCTGATGAAAATGTCCGCCATATCCGCCCCTTGTTCCGATACAATCTTGGTATAGTCCGGTGGTTATCGAAGAACAAGTGATGTGGATCAAAAGCAAATGTACGAAAACAGAGGTCAATTATGGTCATATTTTTTGCATCCACATGGCAACGCAGTTCAATGATTTTCCTAAATTGATTGTCCACAGCCGTAAAAATTTCAGAGTCGCATCTGCTCATTTTTTTCGAAAGCGGGATGGATTGCACCCTATTATAGACGAATTTTCAGTACTCTTCACTTGAACGCGCAGGCTGTTCCTCTTGCCGCTTACTTGTGGAATGTCGCCCGATAACCACCATTTTTTAAGTAGGCAGGGGGTTAACAATGGAGTTGAGTATAATGAAAAAACTGCCAATGATCGCAGCCGCTTTTGGCGCTGCTACACTAATCGCCGCCCCTAGTTTTGCGCAAGATGCTGGTGCGGAAGCACCAGAAGAAGGCGCAGCGGAAGCGGCTCCTGCCCCTGAGGCAGCACCAGCCACCATCGATACTGATGGTGATGGCACAATGGATGCCTGGGACCAACGTGGCGATGGCAAACCCGACAGTTGGGATACCGATGGCGATGGCGCTCCGGATGCCTTTGACCAAGACGGTGACGGCGCACCCGACCCAAAATAGTCAAAGCATGAAGGGTCCATTCGGCCCAAGCTGTGCCTAACGTGTGCGGCCAATACGAGCAATTCTCCCTCCCTGCTCGGTTGGCCGCCACATATCTCTGACAAAGGAAGAGAGATCATGAAAAAACTAATGAAACCAGCCCTGATACTCACCCCCGCAATTTTTGCGCTTGCGGCGTGCGATGCACCGCCAGCAGAAGATCCTGCCGCTGACGGTATGGAAATTGAAAACGGTGGAATGGAAGAGCCGGTTGATACCGGACCTCTCGATGACGTTGCCCCCGCAGATGGTGGCCTGGAAGGTGGAGCAGCTCCAGCTGACGAAATCATTCCTGAAATTGAAGAAGCCGTACCATCCGCAGGTGAGGACAGCATGACAGAAGAAAATGCGGAAGAACCGGCCGCGACTGAGGATGAGACCGCAACCACGGAATGATCTGAAAACGCAGGTTTCGATCGTATTTTAGATCAAGAATAGCTATAGAATATTTGGGCGGAAACGGGGTTTAACCACTCAACTGGGAGAAGATCCTATGACCGCAATTCCAAATATCTCTCAACTGCCACTCAATGACATGCTCTACGAGCGCGATATGTCGGGAGATGAGATACAAGCTATTCAGAGCTATCTGCGTTACTATGGATATTTGCAGGATCGGTTTGGTACGCTGCATAGCGGTGAATATGACGATGCCACCCAAAAGGCCGTCAGACTTTACCAAAACTGCTTCGGTGTTCCCGAAACTGGAGTGATCGATCAGGCGACCCTATGCGAAATGACAAAGCCGCGGTGCGGCTTTGTCGACATTCCACCCATGGGCGGGGCATTCACCACTGTCAGCCGCTGGGAGAAATCAGAGCTTACATACAAGTTCAACAGCTTCTCAACGAAAATGGCACAAGCGGACATCGAACGCGATGTGATCAATGCGTTCGGCCTTTGGTCCGAGCAATGCAATCTTAGATTCGCTATTAGCACCGATGGAGCCGTCGACATTGAGATTGAGTTCGCCATCGGCGATCATGGCGATGAAAGCCCTTTTGATGGCCCGTCTGGTGTTCTCGCACACGCCTATTTTCCACCGCCAAATGGAGGTCCGCTTGCGGGCGACACCCATTTTGACGATGATGAAAACTGGACCTGCAATGTAAGTGATACCCAGGGTATCGATTTCCTTACAGTCGCAGCACATGAATTTGGTCACGCCATTGGTCTCGGCCATAGCCGTCAGCGTGGTGCGCTGATGTTCCCTAGCTACTCGGGAACACAGAGGTTTTTGGCACCCGATGATATCGCTGGATGTCAGTCACTTTATGGTCCGCCGGGCACATCTGACGCGGTCGATTGCGCGTGATTATCTGGTCGAGAGCGCTGACGACCACCCCCTCGCCTTAATTTTGTAACCTTTTGGCTTGATTCGCCGAACACCCGAATATCGGGCAAATTTCGCCTCTGGGGCATGTTTATGCTATTGGGCTAATCATAAGCAAAGGAAACAGAATGCATATTTTCAAATCAGTCGCGATTCTCGGCGCAGCAACTACACTCGCCTTCAACCCAGGCTCGGCGATCGCCGCCGGCGGGGGCGGCGGGGGCGGCTCTGCCCCCAGCAGCAGCGCTCCGAGATATGATGCATCGGCCGAGTATCAGAAAGGTATTGCTGCCCTCAAAGCCAAAGATCACAAAAAGGCTGTGAAATCCTTCAAACGTTCGCTCAGCGTCGCACCGCGGAATGCCAACGCGCAATATCTGCTCGGCGTCAGCTATATTGGCATGGATAATTATAAAAAAGCACGCAAACCGCTAGAGAAGGCGGTCAAATATAACGGTAACTTGATCGGTGCTCATCGTGATCTTGCCATTACTTATCACAAGCTCGACATGGCAGAAAAGGCAAAGGCTTCTCTCAACAAGCTGACAGCCAAAGACAGCGCCTGCGGCAGCGGTTGTGCGGAAAAGGATGAGCTGACCAAAGCGATTGCCAAAGTCAAAGCGGCTATGAACGGCAGCGGCTCTGCCAACTATCAACCGGCCGATAGCATTGAATTTGCGAGCAACGGTAACGGCGATCTGGCCTATATGGGCGCCGTCGCGTTGATCAATGAAAAGAAATACGAAGCGGCGATTGCGGAACTGCAACTGGCGTCGATGACTTTTGGCCCGCATCCCGACATTTTGACTTATCTCGGCTTCGCCAATCGCAAGCTCAAGAATTTCGACAGCGCGGAACATTATTATCAGACTGCATTGGCTGTTGCGCCTGACCATCGTGGGGCGACAGAATATTATGGCGAGCTGATGGTGGAACGTGGTGATATGGTTGGCGCCAAGAAGAAACTGGCCAGACTGGAAAGCCTGTGCAGCTTTGGATGCTATGAAGCAGAGGAATTGCGCCGGTGGATTGGCGAAACGTCCGCCTCCTAAAATATGGCGCAGCGATCAGTCTAACTTGTGCAGCGGTTGCGCACGCCGCTGATCGCCCGCTTATTCAGGCTATGGCATGGCTGGATCCTGCACAACATCGTGCTGCATTGACAACTGAACCACAGCGAGAAGTTGTGGCTCAAGATCAGCAGATGTTGGCGGGTGAAGCCTTGTTTCATACGCCGACATTGCTGGGTGGACAGGCCGCCAAGGCAGGCTTGTCCTGCGCCAGCTGCCATGAAAATGGTCGCGACAATCCCGCATTCCTGTTTCCCAACGTTTCCGGGAAACCTGGCACGGCCGATGTCACCAGCAGCTTTTTCAGTTCTCATCGTGGCAATGCGATATTTGACCCGGTAAAGATCCCGGACCTTACGGTGCCCGGAAAAGTTTCTCGCGCCACTAATAGTCAAGAGCTCGAGAAGTTCATCCGCGATTTGATTGTGGAGGAGTTTAATGGGCAGGAACCATCATCAACGGTTCTCGCTGCCCTTGCTTATTATGTGCGATCCCTATCGTCAGCGCCTGTCAAAACGCGGATCGCGTTAACGGTTGATAGCCAATTGATCGCAGTGGACCAGGCCGTGCTTGCTGCAAGGGAAGCACAGCAAGCCGGTGATTTGAAGCTTTCCCATTTGCTACTCGCTTCCGCCCGACATCGGCTAGGTTTGATCCACGAGCGCTATGCTGGAAACCGTCTTACCAAACAACGCAGAGCGCTTGTTTCGGCCAGCAAGCAGCTTGGCAGACTCCAAGAGATCAAGGATGAGGCTGATTTCAGCAAAGCGTTGGCACATTGGGAGACCAGTTATCGAAAAACTCGAAAACTGGTTAGTGATAAGCAACATCTGTCGCTTTATGATCCAAAGCTGCTGATGGCAGCGCTGGCACAATCGGCAAACTGACCCGCTATATTGCAAAGAAAAGCGGCCCGGAGAATTGATCCCCGGGCCGCTTTTATTCCGTCGGTAGTCTGATACTTAGCCGAACTGGTTCATCGTGTTGTCGGCGCCGCCTGCTTTCAAGGCTGCATCGCCAGCAAAATACTCTTTGTGATCATCACCAATGTCGGACCCAGCCATGTTCTGGTGCTTCACGCACGCAATGCCCTGGCGAATTTCTTCACGCTGAACGTTGAGGACATAACCCAGCATACCTTGCTCACCGAAATATTCTTTCGCAAGATTATCGGTCGACAGAGCAGCGGTGTGATAGGTTGGCAAGGTGATCAGGTGATGGAAAATTCCAGCCCGTTTCGCACCATCAGCCTGGAAGGTCCGGATGCGTTCATCCGCATCAGCCGCCAATTCGGTTCCATCATATTCCACGCTCATCAAATTTGCACGATCATAAGCGGTGACGTCTTTGCCTTCCGCAGCCCATGCATCATAAACTTGCTGACGGAAATTCAGCGTCCAGTTGAATGATGGCGAGTTGTTATAGACCAGCTTCGCATTCGGCATAACTTCACGGATCCGGTCAACCATGCCAGCAATCTGCTCAACATGTGGTTTCTCGGTTTCGATCCACAGCAGGTCTGCGCCATGCTGCAAGGACGTGATACAATCCAGTACACAGCGATCCTCACCGGTTCCTTCACGGAACTGGAAGAGATTGCTTGGCAGGCGCTTCGGACGCATCATCTTGCCATCACGGTTCAGGATAACATCGCCATTTTGCGCCGTTGCCGGATCAATTTCTTCACAATCGAGGAAGCTATTATACTGATCGCCAAGATCGCCAGGCTCATTGCTGACCGCAATCTGCTTGGTCAGTCCAGCGCCCAGAGAGTCGGTGCGAGTGACGATGATGCCATCGTCAACGCCCAGTTCCAAGAACGCATAACGACAAGCGCGAACCTTCGCGAGGAAGTCTTCATGCGGAACTGTGACTTTACCATCTTGGTGACCACATTGCTTCTCGTCAGACACTTGGTTTTCGATCTGCAGGGCACAGGCACCGGCTTCGATCATCTTCTTCGCGAGCAAGTAGGTCGCTTCGGCATTACCAAAGCCGGCATCAATGTCAGCAATGATCGGAACAACATGGGTCTGATGATTCTCAACTTCGTTCATCAGGCGTTTTTCGGTCACGACATCACCCGCATCGCGCGCAGCATCAATATCACGGAACAGGCCACCCAGTTCGCGGGCATCCGCCTGACGCAGGAAGGTATAAAGCTCTTCGATCAGCGCAGGAACGGAGGTTTTCTCATGCATGGACTGATCAGGCAGCGGGCCAAATTCGCTACGCAAAGCAGCAACCATCCAACCGGAAAGATAGAGATAGCGACGCTTGGTATTGCCGAAATGCTTCTTGATCGAAATCATTTTCTGTTGACCGATAAAACCGTGCCAGCAGCCCAGCGACTGGGTGTAGTTTGCAGGATCAGCATCATAGGCAGCCATATCTTCGCGCATGATTTTTGCGGTATATTTGGCGATGTCGAGGCCAGTGTGGAAACGATTTTGCAAACGCATACGGGCAACGGCTTCAGAATCGATACCGTCCCATGTTCCGTTCTGTTGTTGGATCAGCGCGTTCGTCTGATTGATATGTTCTTGATATGACATGGTCATGCTCCTTTAAAAATTCGGCAGTTAAAGCGGTGTCCGCGAATCGTTGTTCACGTAAGCTATGCCCTCTTTTACGCCGCACAGAGCCGGTTCCGAAGCGCTGTGAAGTTTAACTGTAACGCTTTACAAAATATTGTTGTATAGTTGTAAGGATATTACAAACAGCACGAGTCGAAAAAAAATGTGTGAAGCCAACCATGTCCAGTGAACGCCCCGTCTATATGGGTCCCCGCCTTAAAAGGCTCCGCCGTGATCTTGGTCTGACGCAGGCTGATATGGCCGCTGATCTCGAAATATCAGCTTCCTATGTCGCCTTGCTGGAGCGCAATCAACGCCCCTTTACAGCAGACATGCTGCTGCGTCTCGCCCGAACCTACAAGATCGACATGGCGGAACTGGCTGGCGATGGTGGCGAGGAATATACCGCGCGTCTGGAGGCGGTTTTGAAAGACCCCATGTTCGCGGATATTGATTTTCCGCAACTTGACACAGCCGATGTTGCAACCAGCTATCCCGGTTTTACCGAGGCCATGCTGCGCCTTTACACCGCTTATCGGGAAGAGCAATTGGCGCTGGCTGACAAAGATACCAGCGCTCGCAGTGATGGCAGCAGCGTTGATCCGGACGCCGCCGATCCGGTAGCACAGGCGCGCCGATATCTCGCCGCACGCCGCAACAGCTTCTCCAATATTGATGATGCTGCCGAACGGCTCGCTGAATCTGTCAATGGACTGGAAAGCATGATCGCCCATCTCAAGGACAAGCACGGTCTGCAAGTCCGCCGCCTGCCCTCTGATGTTATGATGGGCGCGACCCGGCGCCTCGATCGCCACCGGCGCCAGATATTGATCGATGATCAATTGGATAATGCGAGCCAGATGTTCCAGCTAGCCCTGCAACTGTCTTATCTTGAGTTAAACAACGAAATCGATGCTGTGTTAAAGGAAGGCAGTTTTACAACCGAAAGCGGCGAGCGCCTGACCAAGCGCGCCCTTACCGGCTATGCGGCAGCCGCTTTGCTCATGCCTTATTCCGCATTCGCCAAAGCAGTGGAAACACGCCATTATGACGTCGAGGCGCTCGCCCGCCAGTTCGGGACCAGTTTCGAACAAACCGCGCACCGATTAACCACACTCCAGAAACCCGGTCAGGAACGCGTGCCATTCTTCTTCATCCGCGTCGATCCCGCCGGAAACGTGTCAAAACGGCTCGATGGGGCCGGTTTTCCCTTTGCCCGCCATGGTGGTGCCTGCCCACTATGGTCTGTGCATCAGGCCTTCCGCAGTCCGCGTCAGGTAATCACCCAGTGGCTGGAATTACCCGATGGCGAACGTTTTTTCTCGATTGCCAGAACCGTCACTGCGGGCGGCGGCGCCTTTGGGACACAGCGGGTTGAACGGGCCATTGCACTGGGCTGCGCCGCAGAACATGCTGATCGCTTGATCTACACTCGCGACCGTCCGGATATCAATCCGGACAACGCCACACCCATTGGTGTCACCTGCCGCCTGTGCCACCGAACCAAATGTCGTGCACGATCAGCGCCACCCATTGGCCGGCAAATATTGTCTGACGACTTTCGTCAGGCCAATACGCCATTTGGCTTTTCACATAGTTGAGTAGTCAAGATATCAGCCAAAAACCTGATGCCTGAAAACATCAACCATAGGAATTCTGACGCATTCTAACCGATAATATCGACACGACGGTTCACAAATCCGTAATCATCGCTATACGGACAGTGCATTTGAAAGCCGATATCGCAGGGGGACATCTTTTTTCGGCTTTGCAATGGGTTCGATAGGTTTTCACTGGTCGGATGTATTTTTCCCTAAAATTGTAACGAAAACCACATGAGGGTTATTTGATTTATCTAAAAACGGGCGCATCGCTTGCGGTCATCGCAGCTATGGGCTGTGTTTCGGCACAAGCTCAGGAAACAGAGAACAACCAACAGGATAGAGGTGTACAGGAAATTGTCGTTACAGCGACAAAACGTAGCGCAGATTTACAGGATGTTGCTGTTGCAGTGCAAGCATTGGGGGAAGAAACCCTCGATCAGCTCGGCGTCACAGTATTTGACGATTATCTGCAGCAACTGCCCGGCGTCACCGCCGGCGGCGGTGGACCAGGCCAAAGCACGATCTATATTCGCGGCCTTGCTTCCACAACGCCGAATCTGACAACTGCTGGCGTCGCCGGCCTTGCCCCTAACGTGGCGCTATATCTCGACGAGCAGCCGGTATCGCAACCCGGCCGCAACCTTGACGTTTATGCTGCCGATCTTGAACGTGTTGAAGTCCTTTCAGGACCACAGGGCACATTGTTCGGCGCAAGCTCGCAGGCAGGTACGGTGCGATTGATCACCAACAAACCCGTCATTGGCCAGTTTCAGTTCAAAGCCAAAGCGGGCGTATCATTCACAAAAAGTGGTGACCCAAGCAACAATATCGAAGCGATGGTGAACATTCCGGTCACGGATAGCTTCGCCATTCGTGCTGTTGGTTATTATGACAATAAAGGTGGCTATATCGACAATGTCGCCGGTACACGCAGCACCATTGAAAGCGCACGTTTCCGGCCCGCCGGCACAGTCCGCGACAATGGGGTTCCGGTCAACGCCAACCGCGGTGGTCTGCAGGCTGGTGCGGATCTGACCGGTGTGAATTTCATTTTGGCCGACAACAGTGCGCTGGTTGAGAAGAACTTCAACGACACCCAATATCTTGGCTTTAGAGTCAGCGGCAAATATGAATTTTCCGATGATTGGAATTTGACCGTCAGCCATGCCCGTCAGGGTCTGGATTCAGACGGTGTTTTCTTTGAAGATCCAACCCTGGGCGATCTTGAAATCCAGCGCTTTGAACGCGATGAAATTGAAGATGATTTCAGCAATACAAGCTGGACATTGGAAGGTCGGATTGGCGCATTGGAACTTGTTTACACCGGCGCCTATACTGAACGAGAGACATCACAGCGGGTCGATTATTCCGACTATCTGTTTGTTGGTCAGTATCTGCCCTATTATATTTGTGATGGATCAGTATCCTATCCGGGGGGAGCACCGACAGGTACGTGTCAGGCACCTAATCTGTTCGTTAACTCGCGCACTGAAACCGAAGCGATGACTCATGAGCTGAGGTTCAACACACCGCAGGACTATCCGATACGATTGACCGCGGGTGGTTTTTACAGCGACCTGGAGCTGCTGGAACTTAACGATTTCACTTACCCAGGCAGCACCGCGATCGATCTGTTCGGCGGTTCCTTTCCGCCCAATTTTTCGCAGCCCAACGCATTTATTTCGGACACGAATGCTTATCCAGCAGGCGTAATCTTCCGAAACGATGTCCGCCGGACTGACAAGCAGTTTGGGATCTTTGGTGAAGCGACATATGATATCTCAGATCAATTCGCGATCACCTTGGGTGCCCGTTACTATGATGTCGAAGTCGATCTGGAAGGCAGTGCAAACTCGTCTTTCTGTAACTCGAGTGGTGTCGACGAGAACGCGTTCGGAACAAATATCAGCGATCTTTACGATGGTGACGGCAGCTTCACCTTTATCGGGAGTTGTAACGATGCCCTGCGCCAGACATTTACCCTGGGTCAATCGGTAGCCGACATTCAGGCCGCTGGACTAAGCGCAGCGCAAGCGCAGCAGGTATTCAATGCACTGAACGCCCCTGACAAGGCGACCACCGATGGCTTTATCTTCAAAGCCAACCTGACATGGACACCCACGGACGACTTGCTATTTTACGCAACCTATTCCGAAGGGTTCCGGCCCGGATTGCTGAACCGTCCCGGCGGTGCGCAAGGACCCAATGGTTTCAATGTTCCTTTCGTCCTCGATACTGATGATGTCACGAACTATGAAATTGGCTGGAAAACCTCGCTGTTCGACAATCAGGTGCGATTCAATGGTAACGCCTTCTTTGTCGATATTCAGAACCTTCAGACCACTATTCTGGATCCGGCAATTACCAACCTGTTCTTCTCGGACAACGCAGCGGATGCTGAAATCAAAGGTATCGAGGCCGACATCACAATTGCGCCTTACGCATTGGAAGGCTTGACGATTAGTTCGGCTTTCTCGATTCTGGATACCGAGATTACTGACGTTCTCACGCCAACGAACGATGTGATCGAAGGCCGAAGCCTGGCCTTTGCGCCAAGCTTCCAAGGCAACTTGCGCGCGCGCTATGAATGGAATGCCTTTGGGGACTGGACAGCTCATGTCCAACCGCAAGTCACCCATTCCGCTTCGGCAGCAACCGACATAATCGAGATCAACCGGATTACCTTGGACAGCTGGACCACATTTGGTCTATCCGCTGGCGTTACCGATGACAAATGGTCTTTCGAGATATTCGGCGACAATCTGACTGACGAACGGGCACAGGTTAGTGGCAACTTCGTCAATGACCGGGCGCGGATCACGGTCAACCGTCCGCTTACAGTCGGCGCACGGGTTTCCTTCACCTATTAAGGAACAATACAACAGGGGGAGGCTAACCAACGGGTTAACCTCCCCTTTTTCAAAGGACAGAAAACCGCGACGAAATGTCTGAAACGGGTCTCGATATTGCCGAACTGCAAAAACAGGCGCGCACTCAAATGTATGAGGGGCGCTTCAAGGCTGCGCTAAGTACAGCAGAGACGGTCTTGCAGCATGATGCTGAAAATATCGATGGGCTTTACATGAAAGCGGTTTGCGAGCGCTATCTGGGGCAGAACGAGACAGCCCTTACGAGTGTCGAGCAGCTAAAGAGCCTCTCTCCGGATTTTGGCCGCGCCTATCAGGAAGAAGGCCATATATTTAGAGCAATTGGCGACGATGAACGGGCCATGGCCGCTTTTCGCCGTGCGTGCCAATGCAATCCCGTGCTGCAAGCCAGCTGGAAAGCACAAGCGGAAATTCTTGAAAGCTGGGGTCAACGCGATGCTGCGGCAGAGATGCGTGGGCAGGAACAGCGGGTTGCTGCCATGCCCAAGCCGTTAGTTGCCGTGTCACATCTGCTGCATGAGGGCAAACTGATCAAAGCCGAAACGGCCTGCCGCCATTTCCTGCAGACCCATCCCCATAATGTCGAAGCGATGCGTCTGCTTGCTGATATTGGCGCGCGGCTGGGTATCTTGGAGGATGCCGATTTTCTGCTCGAAAGCGCAATTGAATTTGAACCCGACAATATTCAGGTCCGGATCGACTATATTCAAATCCTGCGCAAGCGTCAGAAATTCGCTGATGCCTTGAAGCAAAGTGAAATATTATATCAGCGCGATACCGCAAACCCGGTCTTTCAGTCACTATACGCGATCGAATGCATGCAAACCGGCGACTATGAGCGCGCATTGGATCTGTTTGAGCACGTCCTGCAGAAACTTCCGGATGACCCGGTTACCTTAACTTCCAAAGGTCATGCGCTAAAGACATTTGGACGTCATGACGAAGCTGTCCAGTCCTATCAGAAAGCGTTTCAATCCGACCCTGGCTACGGTGATGCCTATTATGGTCTGGCGAACCTCAAAACCTATCGTTTCAGCGATGAAGAGCTTCACCTCATGGAAGCGCAAGAGCAAGGCAATGCGCTCAGCTACCAGAACCGCATTCATATCTGCTTCGCGCTGGGCAAGGCTCATGAAGACCGTAAGGATTATGAGACTTCCTTTGGTTTCTATCAGCGCGGCAACGAACTGAAACGGGTCCAGTCTCGCTATGACGCCGATCAGATGACGGCGGAACTGCATAACCAGATCACCGCTTGCACCCCTGCCCTGTTTGCAAAGCAATCCGGCAAGGGATGTGATGCGCCCGACCCCATATTCATATTGGGTCTTCCCCGTGCGGGCTCGACCTTGCTCGAACAGATACTCGCGTCCCACAGCCAGATTGACGGGACGCTGGAACTGCCAAATATATTGTCGCTCGCACACCGGCTGCGGCGACAGAAACACGCAAGCAATGACTCGCTATATCCGGAAAACCTTCACGATCTCGATGTCCAGCAGTTACGCGACATGGGACAGGACTTCATCGACAGCACTCGTATCCATCGTCAAGGGGCGCCGTTTTTCATTGACAAGATGCCTAATAATTTTCGGCATATCGGCTTGATCAAACTCATTCTGCCCAATGCAAAAATCATTGACGCGCGGCGCGAGCCGATGGCGTGCTGTTTTTCCGGGTTCAAGCAGCTCTTCGCCGAGGGCCAGGAATTCACCTACGGGCTAACCGAAGTCGGCCGCTATTACCGCGACTATGTGCAATTGATGGCGCATTGGGATGCCGTGCTACCGGGAGCGGTGTTGCGTGTTCAACATGAAGATGTGCTGGATGATCTTGAGGGCCAAGTTCACCGGATGCTCGATTATCTCGGCTTGCCTTTCGAGCAGGCCTGTATTGATTTTTATCAGACAGAGCGCGCGGTCCGCACCGCCAGTTCAGAACAGGTCCGCAAACCCATCACCAAAGCAAGCGTCAACCTATGGCGCCATTATGAATCACATCTACAACCGCTGAAAGATGCGCTGGGACAAAGTATATTGGAGCCTCAAAAGTGAGCGGAACGAAAACAGCAGCCAGTGTAACGGCAGACGTCTCTGAAAAAATGATCGATGGTGATTATCAAACCGACTATGAAGCGGGTCAGGACAATGTAAACCCATTCGGCCTGGAAATGCACAATCCGGTATTTTTCATCAGTGCCGTTTTGACAATGACATTTGTGATCTTGACTCTGGCCTTTCCGGAAACTGCCAATACCGGACTGGAAGCAACCAAAGCGTGGACACTTGAGCATTTTGACTGGTTCTTTGTCATTGCATCCAATTTCGTGCTGCTTTTCTGCGTCGCAGTTGCGATCTCGCCATTGGGCAAAATCCGCCTGGGCGGAGCAGACGCCAAAACCGAATTCGGGACGGCTTCCTGGATCGCTATGCTGTTTTCCGCGGGCATTGGGATCGGCATGGTCTTTTATGGTTCGGCAGAGCCGGTGGCTTATTATACAAGCTGGGGTGGCACCCCGCTCAATGTTGAACCACGCACGCCGGAAGCGATGAGCCTGGCGCTTGGTGCAACAGTCTTTCATTGGGGCCTTACGCCTTGGGCGATATATGCTGTAATCGGCCTGGCCCTTGCCTTTTTCGCATTTAACAAAGGGTTACCGCTCACCATCCGGTCTGCATTTTATCCATTATTGGGCGAACGCATTTGGGGATGGCCCGGTCATCTCATTGATATTCTTGCGGTCATTGCAACCATTTTTGGATTGGCAACTTCCTTAGGACTTGGTGCCCAACAAGCTGCAACCGGTCTGTCTTTCCTCTTTGGAATTGAGGCCAATTTGACCTCTCAACTCTTGCTCATAGCAGTCATTACAGGACTTGCGACAGTTTCGGTCGTGCGCGGAATGGATGGTGGGATTAAACTGCTGAGCAACATTAATATGGTTTTGGCGGCATCACTGCTTGCCTTTGTTTTTATAGCGGGGCCAACGTTACAGATAATCAGTGGCTTTGGTACGACTATCGTGAGCTACGCTGAATATGCGGTTCCATTAAGCGATTGGACGGGTCGCGAGGACAAAGCCTGGTATCACGGCTGGACGATCTTCTATTGGGCATGGTGGGTGAGCTGGTCACCTTTTGTCGGCATGTTTATCGCCCGCATTTCCAAAGGCCGCACCATCCGTGAATTTTTGACGGTGGTGCTTGTGGTCCCTGTGATTGTCGCAATCATATGGTTCACCACATTTGGTGTGACTGCAATAGAGCAGATAAAGGACGGTATAGGCCAGTTGCCTGCGGGCATCAGCGAGGCCCCTCTGGTATTATTCCAGATGCTGGAGAACATGCCATTTCCTTATATTGCCTCGTCGCTCGCCATCATTTTGTTGATCGTGTTTTTTGTCACGTCATCTGATTCCGGCTCTTTGGTAGTCGATGCGATAACCGCCGGCGGAAGAACAGATGCACCGGTCACGCAACGGATTTTCTGGGCCATATTGCAAGGATTGGCCGCGGCCGCGCTCTTGGTGGGCGGAGGTGCTGGTGCGCTAGGGGCAATGCAGGCGGGCACGATTGCCAGTGGCTTGCCCTTTACGCTGGTTTTGCTGGTATGTTGCTACAGTCTGTTCAAGGGCCTGATGTCAGAATATTCCGTGTTGAAAACCCAACGCGTCGCCGTTTGAAGAAAGTCCGCTAATATTCCTCGGGTCCATCGCCATAAGCCAGATCACCAAATTTGGTAAACTCGCTCAGGAAACTGAGCTGGATGTTGCCGGTTGAACCCTGGCGGTTTTTCGCGACGATCACAGTCGCTTTTCCAACCTTGCTTTGATGATCGGTTTCCCAGGCAAGATATTTGGCTTTTTGTTCCTCGGTCGAATTTTCGTCAGGATCATCAGGTTTTACAGCGAGATGGTAATATTCATCACGATAGATGAACATCACAATATCGGCATCCTGCTCAATCGAACCGGACTCACGCAAATCCGACAGCTGCGGGCGTTTGTCTTCGCGGCTCTCCACTTGGCGAGAAAGCTGAGAGAGAGCAACCACCGGACAATTGAGTTCCTTGGCGAGCGTCTTGAGACCTCGGCTAATCTCTGAAATCTCGTTAACGCGGTTGTCATTAGCCCGGCCTGAGCCCTGCAGTAGCTGGAGATAATCGACTACAATCAAGTTGATACCGCTGCGCCTTTGCAAGCGCCGCGCCCGCGTGCGCAAGGCCGCAATGGTCAAGCCAGGAGTATCATCGATATATAGCGGCAAATCCTGCAATTCCCGGGACGCTAGCGCCAAGCGGTGCATTTCGTCTCGACTGATCGCACCCATGCGCAGTTTTTCCGAGCTGATCTCCGCCTGCTCGGACAGGATCCTCGTTGCCAGCTGGTCAGCCGACATCTCCAGGCTGAAAAAAGCGGTTTTGGCACCCAGCGTATCTTCGGGCGCGATCCCGTCTTGAACATCGCGGCGATAGCGATTCGCGGCATTAAAGGCGATATTGGTGGCGAGTGAGGTTTTACCCATGCCTGGACGGCCCGCCAAGATCAGCAAGTCAGACCGGTGCAAACCACCCATTTTGGCATTGAGATCAGTCAGGCCAGTGGTAATCCCAGATACTTTGCCTCCGCTGTTAAAAGCGCGTTCAACATTGTTCAGCGCTTCGGTGGAGGCGGCCAGGAAGGATTTGACACCGCCCTCTTGCGCTTCACCTTCAGAGACGCGGTAGAGCGACGATTCTGCTTCTTCAATCTGGGTTTTTGGATCGACTGTTTCGCTGGTATCCAGCGCATTATCCACCAAGGTTCGACCAACATTGACCAGTTCCCGTAGCAGCGCCAGATCATAAATCTGATCTGCAAAATCTCGCGCACCAATCAATCCGGCTCCATCACCAGTCAATTTGGCAAGATAAGATGGACCACCAAGTACCTTCATCGCCTCGTCGGCTTCAAAATACGGCTTTAACGTGACCGGTGTGACGACCATATTCCGGTCGAGTAACTTTAGCGCCTGTTCATAGATCCGGCCATGCAACGGCTCATAGAAATGTTCTGGCCGCAATTTAATCTGCACATCCTCGGCAACGCGGTTATCAATCAACAACGCGCCCAAAAAGGTTGCCTCTGCCTCGACATTGCGGGGCAGACGCTGGGATTCTTCTTCCACTGCATCAAATCGAACTAACTCGGCCATGGGTACATCATTCACGCTCAAACGATTCTGAGCAAGGGGCGTTCCGGTAATTTTCCCAAACAGGCGGGGACAGACTTGTGGATAAATGCCTTTTGTTTTTCTACCGCACTGCAAAAAAACTTGTCCTAACCCCGGTGCTGCGGCAACAGAGCCTGAATGTCGGATCCGCGCATCATAAATGTTGAACTAGACGAGGCCACCATCTTGTGGCGCAATGCCGATATTGAGCAGGAACGGCGTATTGCGATCTTCGATCTAATCGAAGAAAACCACTTTCAACCCCTAAGGGAACACGAAGATGGCTATGTCGGGCCCTATAATCTCCACTTAAGTGTGCAAGAAGGCCGGCTGGTCATTTCCATTTCCCGTGAAAATGGTGAGCCACTTGAAACTCTGATCCTGGCATTGGGCCGGTTTCGCCGGCCGATCCGCGATTATTTCGCGATTTGCGACAGTTATTACCAAGCCATTCGCAAGGCCACAGCGCAGGAGATTGAGACGATCGATATGGCGCGTCGCGGCGTGCATGATCATGGTGCAGAGTTGCTCACCGACCGGCTGGAAGGAAAAATCGAAGTCGATTTCAAAACCGCCCGTCGCCTCTTCACATTGATCTGTGTATTGCATATCAAGAATTAGTCGATTCTCTGCCAGAAAGAGCAGTTTGCTAATTCAGTAGTTGATGAGTGCGTCAGGGAAATAGGGTGGCCGGTCAAAACAGAAAAAAAACAGTGCTGCGGGTCGGCCTGATCATCATCGCCTTGATGATCATCGCCTTTGTCCTTCGCAATCTCGCGATCGGCTGGGCACCGCCACGCGATCAATATCCGGTTCAGGGCATTTCAGTGGATGCGAGCCATGGCAACATTACCTGGCATGTGGCTGGCGCAACTGGTGTTGATTTCGCCTATATTCGGGCGACCAGTGGCGCTGAAGATCGCGACCCGGCATTCGCTACCAATATCAAAGGCGCGCGCGACGCAGGTATTCGCTATGGCGCGGTCCATGAATATAGCTTGTGTCGTCTGGCCACGGATCAGGCTACAATCTTTGTCACGACGGTGCCCCGGGAAGAAAATATCCTGCCTCCTGCCGTCCGGCTTGCCTTTGACAATGGCTGCAAAGACAGACCAGGACGAGCCTTGGTTCTCAGCGAATTGAACACATTCCTGAACCAGATTGAGGGCCATAGTGGCAAGCCGGCAGTCATCATCATCTCTCAGGAGTTTGAGGAAGACTATAATATCAGCAGCGGGATCAGACGCACATTCTGGCTCGAAAGCAATTTCTTCCCCCCCGACTATGCAACCAAGCCATGGGTTATGTGGCGAGCATCAGACATGCGCCGGATCAGCGGCATTGACGGGCCGGTTAACTGGAATGTTGTGCGGCCCTAATCTTGCTGGCATGAAGCGGACATAATTCCAAAAGAAAGACAGACATGAGCATACTTTCCGACAAATGGATCCGCCAGGAAGCCAATCAAAGCAGAATGATCGAACCGTTTGTGGAAGGCCAAAAGCGCGATGGCTGCATCAGCTATGGCCTCTCCTCCTATGGCTATGACGCCCGGGTTGCCGACGAGTTCAAGATTTTCACCAACGTGAACAGCGCGGTGGTTGATCCCAAACAATTTGATGCCAACAGCCTGGTCGACCGGAAAACCGATTGCTGCATCATCCCACCAAACAGTTTTGCCCTTGCCCGTACGGTTGAATATTTCCGAATCCCGCGTGATGTTCTGGTGATCTGCCTTGGCAAATCAACCTATGCCCGCTGCGGTATCATTGTGAATGTAACACCTCTCGAGCCCGGCTGGGAAGGTCATGTCACGCTCGAATTTTCCAACACCACACCCCTGCCCGCAAAAATCTATGCCAATGAGGGCGCTTGCCAATTCCTGTTTTTAAAGGGCAACGAACCCTGTGAGACCAGCTATGCTGAGCGCTCGGGCAAATATATGGGGCAAAGAGGCGTGACTCTGCCAAAACTCTAAGTCATAAGACCGTTTCGAAACAAAACTGAAAATCAGGAGGGGCGCTATGTCCGACGCACGGGAATTTGATGTCATAATCTACGGATCAACAGGCTATACAGGCCGTCTGGTCGCCGAATATATGGCACAGCAATATGGCGTCGGCGGAGATGCTCCGAAATGGGCAATGGCCGGTCGATCCCAGGAAAAGCTTGAAGAAGTTCGGGACCTCATCGGCGCCCCAAAGGAAACACCGTTAATTGTTGCGGATTCTGAAGATGCGGCATCCATTGATATGCTGGCAAGCCGCGCCAGCGTTATTCTGACCACCGTGGGCCCGTACCAGCTCTATGGTGATGGACTGGTCGCTGCCTGTGTTCAGCATGGCACCCATTATGTCGATCTCTGCGGTGAACCTGGCTGGATGCGCGAAAAGATTGAGGAGCATCAGGAAGCGGCCGAGAAATCTGGCGCGCAGATTTGTTTTTCCTGCGGTTTTGACTCCATACCTTTCGATCTCGGCGTACTGGCACTGCAGAAAGAGATGAAGAAACGCTTTGGCAAGCCAGCAACCCGCGTCAAAGGCCGGGTACGTGCAATGGAAGGTACTTTCTCAGGCGGCACTGCGGCGAGCCTTAAGGAAACCATGAAAGCCATCGCCAAAAACCCGGGTCTTGTAAAGATTTTGGCGAGCAGTTTTGGTCTCACACCTGGATTTGAAGGACCAGATCAACCCAATATGATGATCCCTAAAAAGGACAAGACATTGGATAGCTGGGTCGCGCCTTTCATCATGGCACCGATCAACACCAAAAATGTCCACCGCACCAATTTCCTACTCGATTTTCCTTATGGTGAAGACTTCAGATATGACGAAATGGTCGTCACCAGCCCCGGCGAAATGGGCAAGCAGGCCGCAGAAATGCTAGCGAAAGCTAATCCAATGGGGGGTGATGATGCACCCAAGCCCGGCGAAGGTCCGACCAAGGAAGAGCGCGAAAACGGCTTTTATGACGTACTGTTTCTGGGCGAAACAGCGGATGGTGAAACCGCCAGCCTTTGTGTGAAGGGCGACAAGGATCCTGGCTATGGCTCAACGTGTAAAATGATTGCTGAGTCCGCCTTGTGTATTGCCTTGGACGGCAACAAACATGGCGGTGGCGTATGGACGCCCGGCGCCTTGATGGGGAAAAAGCTCACCAAAAGGCTCGAAGCCAGTGCAGGCCTCAGCTTCACGGTTGAAAGCTAATATTCTAAACTACCCATTCATCAAAAAGACTATATAGGAAAGAGGCAGGCACCGATTATGGCGCCTGCCTCTTGAATTTTTAGCAAATGAAACGAAATACGTCGGCACGATGTTGAAGCGCCTATTTAGCAAAAAAACTCCCCCTCGCCCCCTGGACAGCGCAGCTGTGCCAGAAGGCCGTCGCATCTATGCCATCGGCGACATCCACGGCCGCAATGATTTGCTGCAACAGCTGGTCGAGAAAATCATCGATGATGATGCCAAACGCGGTGATATCAACAGTGAGATTATCTTTCTCGGCGACCTGATCGATCGCGGACCGGACAGCGCTGGCGTCCTCGAAACCGCGATTCAGCTCAAGAATGAGTTGGGCGATGTCCGTTTCCTGATGGGCAATCACGAGGAAGTCTATCTGGCCGCCGCCACTGGCAGCGAAAAGGCCACGCGCTTTTTCAATCGCATCGGGGGTAAGGAAACCATTCTCAGCTATGACATCAGCATGCGGGAATATATGGATCTCGACAACGCCGGACTAGCGGACCGGTTACCAGATCTCATACCGTCGCATCATATCGATTTTGTCAACGCCTTTGAAAACCAGATTGTCATCGGTGACTATGCTTTTGTGCATGCTGGCATTCGTCCAGGCGTGTCTCTTGATGAGCAAAAGCCAAAGGATTTGCGATGGATACGGGACGAATTTCTGTCGATTGATGAACCGCATGAAAAAGTAATCGTCTATGGTCACACGATCAATGATGACGTGGTAGAAAAAGGAAACCGTATCGGGATTGATACCGGTGCCTATTATACCGAAAAGCTGACGGCCCTTGCGCTAGAAGGGGAACAGCGCTGGTATCTCGACACCGCCACACCATAAAAAACGGCGGAACCCGCAGGTCCCGCCGATATTTTTCTGGGTAGTGAACTAAAAGTCTTAAGCGACCTGTACCTCATGTCCGGCTTCTTCTTCCATATCACGAAGAACATAGCCACGGCCCCATACGGTTTCGATGTAGTTCTCGCCACCGCAAGCAAGAGCCAGTTTCTTACGCAACTTACAAATAAACACGTCGATAATCTTGAGTTCAGGCTCATCCATGCCACCATAAAGATGGTTGAGGAACATTTCCTTGGTGAGCGTTGTGCCTTTGCGCAGTGAGAGCAGCTCAAGCATCGCATATTCCTTGCCAGTCAGATGCACACGGTTACCATCGACTTCAACAGTCTTGGCATCCAGGTTCACGGCAAGTTTTCCGGTACGAATAACCGATTGCGAGTGGCCTTTTGAACGGCGCACAACAGCGTGAATACGAGCAACCAGCTCTTCCCGGTGGAAAGGCTTGGTCACATAATCATCGGCACCGAAACCAAATGAACGCACTTTGCTGTCCATTTCGCTGATACCGGAAAGAATGAGAACCGGTGTCTGCACCTTAGCGACACGCAGTTTTTTCAGGACATCATAACCATGCATGTCGGGCAGGTTCAGATCGAGACATATAATGTCATAATCATAAAGCTTACCCAGATCGAGGCCTTCTTCACCCAGATCCGTTGTGTATACATTAAAGCCTTCGGTCGTCAGCATCAGCTCAATCGCCTTTGCAGTTGTTGGCTCATCTTCAATCAGCAGCACACGCATTGGGCAGCCCCTTTTCTTAGTTTACGCATTAGCATCGAGTACACTCCCGAAGCCCCTCGATCATTTATTAACCATAAGACAGATGAACGTAAAAGGTTAATTTTAGATTAATCTAGGATTCAGCACGAGTCGCGGCAGGGCTCTGACTCTGTAAGCCGCAGAAATGAGTCATTTCAAGACTCTGATAACCGGCGAAAAAAATTTAACTTTTTGTCATGCAAATGGTCCGAAAATGATGCTCACATGTATTTTCGAACCATTTTTTGCGTCAAAATTTCAGAACTGCACTCATCATGGCAAACGATTTGAGATTGAGCGAACAGCCTCTATGCCGTTCCTTTTTCATCGACTAAAGCCATTATATGACCTTCAACATTCCCGATAGCGCGATCAGCGAGACATTTCTGGCGGCCTCTGGTCCGGGCGGTCAGAATGTTAACAAAGTCGAGACCGCCGTTCAGATGCGCGTTAACATTTATGCACTGGGTTTGCCCCCCTTCGCATTTCGGAAACTCCGCGCGCTGGTTGGTCGGAAAATGACCAGCAGCGGCGAACTGATCATAACGGTCCGAGAACACCGGACCCGCGAAGCCAATCGTGCAGAGGCGCGCAAACGGGTCGAGGATATACTGGTCGAGGCGCACCAACGCGATGCCCGTCGGATCAAAACCAAACCAAGCCGGGCTGCCAAAGCGCGGCGAGTGGATTCAAAGAAGAAGAAATCAAATGTCAAAAAAATGCGCGGCAAGCCTGCCTTGGATTGATCGCAAAGAGCGTTAAAGGCATAGAAAACACGTCGAAAAAAGGATGATTTGTGAGTTGGAGTATATTGAATGCCAGAAGGCTTAGACACCCTAACAACAAAAGAGAAAGAGACTTTGCGGCTGTTGGTGGCAGGTCATGATGCAAAATCTATTGCCATCGAGTTTGATCTTTCAGTTCATACCATCAACGATCGTTTACGCGATGCTCGGCGAAAACTAGGCGTAACAAGCAGCCGCGAGGCAGCGCGCATCCTGGCTAGCGCTGAAAATACCGACCCCAATTTTTTTGGGGACAATAAAATTGGCGTTTCCAATACCAAAACTGAAGTTCATCAGATTGAGGAATCCCAGCAAGGCAAGAGGCCGGGGTTCAACTTAATCTGGCTTGGTGGAGGTATACTCATGTTGTCACTAGTTCTTGCAGCGGTGGTTTTTATGTCCAATGACAAAACATCTTCAAATTCTGGAAATCCGGAAATTACAGCCACATCTGATGCATCTGAGGTCGCTAGTAATGGCGCTGCGATGGAGTGGTTGACGCTCGTTGATGATCAAAATTGGAGTGAAAGTTGGCGCCGCGCAGGCTCCTTTTTCCGCTCAAGCGTCTCAGAAAAGACTTGGTCCTCATCAGCATCATCGGCGCGTGATCCCTTAGGAGCGCTCAAATCTCGGGCGGTTCTGAACGTCACAAAAGCAACATCGCTGCCGGGAGCACCTGATGGTGAGTATGAACTGATAGAGTTTCAGTCCAATTTTGAAAACAAGCGCATGGCCATAGAAACACTCGTTCTCCAGAAAGAGGGGGAGACTTGGAAAGCTGTTGGGTATTTCATCCGTTAAGAGTGCTCAGTCTTCAAACTTGGATGGGCGGTCAATCACTTATCTCCGTGTCCGCGCCTGGAACTTCTAAGAATTCCATTCACGCGACATAGCTTGATATACCTCTAGCCAGCTAGGCTTCATAGCCTTCCCGTTAGATCCAGATCGGACAATAGCTTCTTCACCAACACCACAAGTGCGCCGACAATCAGTCAGATCCTACTCAGTCTGAAAGAAACCGACTTGAACGCCTCCCCCTCCAGCTGGTAGCGGAGTTGCCATGTATAATTTCTCTATTGCAAACGATCAGTCGCCCGACATCTTATATGGTGACCTTACTGCAGCCGCACGCGCGCTGACCGATGGCGAGCCTGATGCCATTGCCAATATGGCCAATATTTCGGCCCTCATCTGGCAATATATCCCTGATCTTAACTGGGCGGGATTTTACCGAGTGATGGATGATGAACTGGTGCTCGGCCCGTTTCAGGGCAAAAGTGCCTGCATCCGGATCGCAATGGGCAAAGGGGTTTGCGGAGCCGCTGCGGCAACCAATCAAGTACAACGCGTGGCCGATGTTCATGCTTTCCCTGGGCATATCGCCTGTGATGCAGACAGTCGCAGCGAACTGGTGGTCCCGGTATGCAAGGACGGACGGGTCATAGCGGTACTTGATCTCGACAGCCCCCTGCCCGATCGTTTCTCGGCCGAAGACGAGGCCGGCATGACGAAACTCGTCGCAGCCATTGCTAACACGCTTGGTTAACAGGCCGTAAACCAGATTGCCCCATTTCGAGACAGTCCTAGGAAACTCCCCTATTTTACAAGCTACTAATGGCCAATCACCCCTCAAAATGGTAACTATTGGTTAACCATTACACGGTGACCGTGCCCGGCGCGCGAGTCATAACAGGGAGTTGTTAACCATGAAGACCCTTTTACTTGCTGGCTTGACTGGCGCTTTGGCAATAATGCCAGCAGCGGCATCTGCGGCTATCGAATCGGTGCCGGGCAGCACTGCAGACCAGACACCCGTAGATATGTCTTTTGTGTCTGCAGCAGCGCTCGTGTCTGGAGTGGATGGTGCAAAAAAGGTGGCGCGCATGGGTGGCCACAAGATGCACCGTATGGGCGGAAAACATATGCGCCATGCAATGCGCGGAGGACGGCACTTCCGTGATGGAGCCAGAGTTCGCATGGGGCGTATTCACAATCGGCGCGGTTACAAGCGGCCCCATCGGGGTTTCCGTCTGCCCCGCACCTTCATCCAGCCCAGCTTCTTTATCGCGAACTATGGCAATTACGGCCTAAGCCGGCCCTCCGCCGGCTATGGTTGGTCCCGCTATTATAATGATGCTGTGCTGACCGATCGCCGCGGCGTGGTTCACGACAGTGTCAATAATCTCGATTGGGATCGCTATAATCAAGGCTATAATGACGGTTATCGTGCTGGTCAGGCGACATATGATGACAGCGTGTTCATGGAGGATGACCAGGTTATCGCTACCCCTTCGGGCGCCCATGGAGGTTCATCAACCTATCAAGGCGACTGGAACGGCGCCTATCGTGAAGATGGCAGCTATAAAGGCGACTGGCAGGGCACCTATCGTGATGCCGAAGGCAAAGTCTACGAAGGTCAATATTCCGGCACATTCATCGGTGACGGCAATGCGTCTCAGGTCGGTGCCAGCTATGCCGACAGCGCTCCCCATTGGAGCAATGAAGCCCCGGTGCGTGAGGCCCCACGCTATCAAGATCGACGCTATAGTGAGCGCGACGAAGAACTTGCCTATCTGCAACGCTGCAAGAAAAGCAGTGGCATTGGTGGTGCCGTTGTCGGTGGCGCTATCGGCGCGTTGGCCGGCAATCGGATTGCTGGACGCGGAAACCGGTTGGGCGGCTCTCTGATCGGCGGCGGCGTTGGCGCTCTGGCCGGAGCGGCCATTGACCAAGGCACTGATCGGTGTCGCAAATTGCTCAAAAAATATGGCCAGAATGAGCGCGCACATGGCGATTATAGCCGAGCACCGGGCGTAGACTATCGCGCAGCACCAGCTCCGCGCCGCCACTATCGAACACAGCAAAGCTATCCAAGCGGATGGCAAGGCGGATATTACTATCCAGCCTATTACCAGCCGGCCGTGACAACAATTGTCATACAGTCAGCGCCAGTAACGACGACCACCACAACGACATATATTGATGAGGAGGTCATCTACACCAAGGCAAAACCGGCTAAGAAACGTTGGAAACCAGCTCCGAAGAAAGTCTGGAAGCCAAAACCGAAACGGCATGCTCCGGCGCCGGTTAAGGGCTGCCAACAGGAATGCTGCCTCTATTGCGATTGAGCAGCAGCGACACTTAATAGAGCCCGCTGAACAGAGATGATCGGCGGGTTTATTGTGGTTTGGTCTGGTCTGGTTTGGTCTGGCCATCGCTTGGCCGAACAAGAAGCGTAAGGGAAACTATTCAGGCTTTTCTAGATCAACCTTCGGATCAAATCGCCGCCATCCTTCTGGCCCCAGCTGCTCAAGCGGCTGAAAACGGATCTTATATTCCATCCTGCTCGACCCATTGACCCAATAACCGAGATAAACATAAGGCAATCCGGCTTTGCGCGCGCGCAGGATGTGATCCATGATGATGAAATTGCCAAGGCCAGCCCGATCGGGGTGATCAGCATCAAAGAAACTGTAAATCATTGACAGACCGTCGCCTTGCTGATCGGTTAAACATGCACCAACCAAGCGGCCCTTAACTCCGTTGACAGACGGTTCACGATATTCAACCACATAGCTCTTGACTGGCGATTGCTCGATCATGTCGGAATAGTCCATCTCATCCATCTCGGTCATACCGCCTCCGGGATGCCGTTTGGAGAGATATTTCTGCAGCAATGAAAACTGCTCCTCTGTCGCCCAAGGCTCGCAAGCTTCGACGACGAGGTCCTGATTACGCCGCAACAACTTGCGCTGAGTGGCATTGGGCTTGAATTCGTCGACCATAACGCGGACCGACACACAGGCTTTGCAATCGAGGCAACTCGGCCGATAAGCCACATTCTGACTGCGGCGAAACCCTATACGCCCCAGTGCGTCATTCAGTTCATCTGTATGAGGCCCGCTAAGCTCTGTGAAAACCTTTCGCTCGCTCTTGCCTGGCAAATAAGGGCACGGGCTTGGATTTGTCACAAAAAATCTTGGAAAACGGACCGGTGCAGTCACAGATGAACGCCTTATATTTGATAACTAAGAATCAGTAAACGCAATATGCCTCTTGTCAGCAGCAATGAAAAGCCAATTTACCACGATGTAAAAGTGCCACCATTTTCATCACAAATCAGGTAGATCAGGCAAAAAAAACGGGACGATAAACGCCCCGCTTTTTTTATATCTTGTCTGGCCTCAAGGGCTTGTAGGCTCGTCATCGTCATCATCAGCAATGATAATGATACCAGCGATAACTGCTGCTGCAGCCAATACACCGATGATGATACCGGTGCTGCCTTCGAGCTTCTCAGCTTCGGAATCCACAGAGGCACCAATGCGTTCTGCAACTGGAGCTGTGCTCTGAACGGCTTGCGCCATTGCAGGGGCAGTCATGAGGGAAACGGCTGCTACAGAGGCGGCCAACTTGTTGAACTTCATTATATACTCCAATCAGAATATTAATCGTTATCAAGGAACAAGCCAATATTAGCTCTACCCCCCTGACAGGGCAATAACGCCGCGCGACTCTTTATGGTGCATCCGCTATTCTTTTTTTAATACGTTTGGCGGGCGCTAAACGCAAGTATTAAACGGTAAATCTCGACTAACTGTTTTGGTCCCAGGTTATTCAGACCGTTATCGACCCTTCTTTACATAGACCGGTCGTCCGGCGATCCAGGTCTGTTCCACAACGAGTGCGCGAAGTGCTTGTGGCGACGCGAGCAAGATATCAGCGTCAATAATAAGGAAATCCGCCCGTTTTCCTTTGGTCAGACTGCCAATTCTATCTTCGGCAAAAGAGGCATAAGCGGCGCCTATCGTATAAGCCTGCCACGCCTGTTCGCGGGTCAATCGCTCGCCGGGCAGCCATCCACCAAATGGCTGTCCATTCGCATCTTCTCGCGTTACGGCAGCAGCCAATCCCGCGAAAGGATTGGACGATTCGACCGGAACATCCGTTCCAAATGCCAATTTGGCACCCGATTCGAGTATCGACTTCCACGCATATGCACCATCCAGACGATCAGGACCCAGCCTTGCTTCCGCCATCAAGCGGTCGGACGTTTGATGAACCGGTTGCATTGACGCAATGGTTCCCGTCTTCGCGATTCTCGGCAGGTCAGCTGGATCAACAATTTGCGCATGTTCTATCCGCCAGCGTCGGTCACCCTTGAACGTATATTGTAGTTCCTCCACGGCAGACAAAATCTCGTCATTGGCCTTGTCACCAATCGCATGGACCGCGGTCTGAAACCCATCCATCGCCGCCCGGCTCATCTTGTTCTTCAATTGCGCAGACGTGAGCAGGGCCAGCCCCTTCTCGCCTGGCCGATCGGCATAAGGCTCTTTCAAAAGCGCGCCGCGTGATCCCAATGCCCCATCAATGTATAGCTTCACACCGGCTAGCTTGAGGCGATCCTCATAGAGCCATGGTGAAGGCCCGGGACCGCCAATCGCAATCATATTGTCTATTTCACCCGCATAGGAAATGATCCGGACTTTCAACTGTCCCTTGTCGCCAGCCCGACGAAAGCTCTGCCATTGCTGCATGGACGTTCCCATATCGGCTATGGTGGTCACGCCTTGCGACAACAATATTTCCTGGGCCTTCATCAGTGCAAGATCATTCTCTACCGGGCGTGGCGCCGGAAATGCTTTGGCAAACAGGCCTTGCGCCTTGTCGACAAAGATGCCGCTCGGTTTGCCGCCGCTCTTCTCAATTGCTCCGCCCGAAGGTGCCTTTGTTGCAGCACTGATACCTGCTGTTTTCATTGCAACGCTATTAACCCACGCTGCGTGACCATCCACCCGTTCCAGATACACCGGACGATCAGGGATAATCGCATCCAGTTCTGCCGCGGTTGGAAAACGACCAAGCCCCCAGACTTCCTGATTCCATCCGCCACCGATAATCCATGGGCGATTGGGGTATTTTGCGGCATAAATACGCAGCGCCTCTTGCGCTTCGGCAAGCGACTTTGTCCCAGATAGATCCAGAGTCAGTGCAGAGAACCCCAATCCCATAACGTGACCATGTGCATCAACGAACCCGGGTATCAGGGTCTTGCCCTTTCCATCAAATTGGAAATCGACACTTTCGGGTCGCTTGTCCTTGCGATCCAGAAGTTTCTTTACCCGACCGTCATCATCGATAACCATTGCGGTAAAGCGGACAACCTTACCCTCATCGTTAAGGGTCATGCCATTGACATTCTCAATCAGACTGTCAGCGGCGGCAGGCATCTCGGCAAACATCAATGCTGCCCCGAGAACCATTGCGGCTTTCATTGTTGAAAAAATACGCATTACTATCCCCTAAATTCTCAATATTTCAGACTTTCGAAACGAGCCCTATGTCTTGCTCTTGGGCAATCGCGACACCAGCGAGCTGGTATCATTGCGACCGCCGCCGATTGCTTGCACTTCTGCGTAGAACTGATCGACCAGGGCGGCTACCGGCAATGTTGATCCATTTGTCCGTGCTTCTGCGAGTGCCAACCCTAGATCCTTGCGCATCCAATCCACCGCAAATCCGAAATCAAACTCATCCTTTGCCATGGTGGCCCAGCGATTATCCATTTGCCAGCTTTGCGCTGCCCCTCCGGAAATTGATTCGTACACTCTATCAAGATCCAATCGACTGGCCTGTGCAAAGCGAAGCGCTTCGGACAATCCTTCCAATATTCCTGCAATTGCAATTTGATTGCACATCTTTGTCGTTTGCCCTGCCCCGGGTCCGCCAACATGCACAATACGTGCAGCATAAACATCCATGATGATTTGCGCCGCAGCAAAGGCCTCCTTGCTACCGCCGCACATGATCGAAAGCTTGCCATTTTCGGCGCCGGCTTGCCCGCCCGATACCGGCGCATCCACAACATGGATACCACGCCCCTGCGCCTCGACCGACAATTGCCGTGCGATTTGAGCCGACACGGTCGTATGGTCGATAAAAAGACTGCCACTTTGCATCGACCCAAAAGCGCCATCGCGGCCCATTGTCACCGCGCTCAAGTCATCGTCATTGCCGACACAGGTGATAACAATTTGTGCGTCTTTGGCCGCCTCGGCAGGACTAGGTGCAAAGGTTCCGCCATGGTCAGACACCCAATTCTCAGCCTTTGATCTGGTCCGGTTATAGACGGTCAGATCATGTCCAGCCCGAGCGAGATGCGCCGCGATAGGCCCACCCATTACGCCAATTCCGATAAATGCAATTTTTGCCATAGCTTACTCGCATAATCATTGTTTCCCTGAAAGACCAGATGGGTTAGGGCCTCTGGCACTATGACAGACCAAGATATCAGTTCGCTTCCATCCTTCACCTATGCCGACGTCCGTGCTGCGCATGCCCGTATTCGCGACCGCATTGTCCAAACGCCGACATTGAAGAGTATTACCCTGTCGGAGATGGCGGGTGCGGAAGTCTTCCTGAAATTCGAAAACCTTCAGTTTACTGCGGCCTATAAGGAGCGCGGTGCGCTCAATGCGTTGCTGTTGATGGACGAGGACAAACGGTCTGCTGGCGTGATCGCTGCATCCGCTGGCAACCATGCGCAGGGCCTTGCCTATAATGCGAGAAATCTGAACATCCCCGCGACAATCGTCATGCCGACCACAACGCCGATGGTAAAAGTCGAACAAACACGCGGCCATGGCGCCGAGATCGTCATGGCAGGCGGCAATTATGATGAAGCCTATTCCCACGCCATGGAACTCGCCAGCCAACGGGGCCTCACCTATATCCATGCGTTTGACGATCCTTATGTGGCGGCCGGGCAAGGTACGGTCGCGATCGAGATGCTCGAAGCGGTCCCTGATCTCAATCGCCTGATCATTCCCATCGGCGGTGGTGGACTCTTTTCCGGTATGGCCACGGCGGCGCATGCGATGAAACCGGATATCAAGATGACCGGCGTGCAAGCCGCACTTTATCCGAGCATGTATGGCAAGCTCAACGGCAAGGATGTCACGCCTGGAGGTGACACTTTGGCTGAAGGTATTGCAGTGCGTAACCCGTCCGAATTTACCGCAGCGATCATTCAACAATATGTCGACGAGATTCTGCTGGTTGGCGAAGCCCAGCTTGAAGGCGCGGTCAGCCTGTTGCTGCAAATAGAGAAAACTGTCGTTGAGGGCGCCGGTGCTGCGGGTCTTGCGGCTCTGCTGGGAAACAAGGATAAATTTGCCGGAGAGAAAGTCGGGCTAGTCCTGTGCGGCGGCAATATCGATACGCGGCTATTGGCCAATGTACTCCTGCGTGATTTGGCGCGGTCTGGCCGCCTCGCCCGTCTCAGATTGCATCTGCGTGATCAGCCAGGCGCGCTTTATAATGTGGTGAAGCAATTTGCCGAGCACGAAGTCAATATTATCGAAGTCTATCACCAGCGTGTGTTCACCAACTTACCGGCAAAAGGTTTGATCACTGATATTGAGTGTGAAGCGAAGGACAAGGCACAATTGGATGGCCTGATCGCTGACCTCAATGAAGAAGGCTATGATGTCCGGCAGGTGGAATTGGCGGACTAGCGACGGGGACTGTCGCAACTGCGTTCCAAACCGCTAACGGATCATGACTCGACTTGATATTTTAGCGTCACATTCGCGCACAGACGATCTGCCTGTCGTATCGCCATCGAGACCGTATTTTCCGACCGATCCTGCTGCTCCAGCTCGATAAGAAACGGGTGCCCCAGTTCGACATAGCGCTTGAATTGCATATCACCGCCGCTGACCATTAGCGATTTTGCGCCAGTCAAAAGTTGGACAAATTGTCGTGCAACGTCGGCAAGATGGGTGGAATTCACGTGATCACCAGAGCCGCTGAGAAAGGGGTGCACAGGCGGGAAACCGCTTTCTTTTGTGATCAAAGCCAGCGCGCTGGGATTATCATGGCCGATCAGCGGAGAGAGAAAGCTCTGTCCCTGCGTCGCCACACCGACTGCATTTGCGGGTGCAAACTGGAAATTACTGGTGTCAGGCAGTTCCGCCATCTCCCTTTTTGCTTTCTCCCGCCAGGCTTCAAAATCTCTGGTCAGAAACACCACGCCAACACCGCTCATGCTATAGACCAACGCGCCATCGCTGTCGAAAAAGGTCAGTCCGAAACGAGGAGCACCCTCCTCGCCCATCACATTGGCGACGCCATGTGTTGCATGGCCAGCTCCCGGCTCTCCGCAGGTCCATTCGGTCTGGGTCAGAGCGGACCATTTCGTTTTATCAAATGTCCCGCGCGCCGCGCCGGTCTCCACAGATGTCCAGAAATTCACGGTCTGCACCACAATAGGATCAAATGGAGGCAAGGCGAGCCACGGCCACAGTTCTTTATCTGCCGAGCATTTGAAAGCGACCGTCCCATCCCTCAATACGATATGGGAATGTGTGAAGGAATTTGCGGAGGCTTGCGACATGTAGCTGTGATTGCAGAAGTTTGCTGCTTTGACAATTGCTCCGCGATGTTATTGTTTCGGACCTTCCGTTGGACATGGCTACCATTTAGCCTGTGTTGTGAATCATGGTGATATGTTATCGGATCAAGTCACCATCGATTGCTTCTCGATTAAAACTGAGGCAATCATGCCAAGCAAGCGATTGGGAGATTATTGATGTTTCTGCATGATATTGGGATCATTCCTCGTGGAGATAAAAAATCGGAACCCAATCCAGACGCTTCCAAAATCACCAATCTGACACGGCGCGGCTTTGTCGTTGGATCAAGCCTATTTGTGGTTGGCGTCACACTTGCCGGTTGTTCCCGATATGAAGAACCCAAGATCGATCCTGATAGTCTCGACTTGCCCGCTGCTGGACCCAGCCCACTGACCGAGGTGAAGGGCGGTGATGCAACTCCCGCCTTGTGGATAGCTATTGAAGAAGATGGCACGGTGAAAATTACCTGCCATCGCTCCGAAATGGGCCAGCAGGTTTGGACCTCCATGGCTCAGATCGTAGCCGATGAACTGGATGCCGACTGGGAAAATGTAGAGATTGTGCAGGCTGTTGGCCATGAACGCTATGGCGACCAGAATACCGATGGCTCGCGATCCGTGCGGTATAATTTTCACCGCTTGCGTCTGGCTGGCGCCGCGATGAAGCAGATGCTGGAGGAAGCAGCCGCCATCTATTGGAAGATGGATCCCTCCGAATGCGAAGCCGAACTGGGTAAGGTTGGTAACAGCCAGAATAGTGACACTTTGTCTTATGGCAATCTGGCAAAGGTAGCAGCAAAACTGCAAGTTCCCGAAGAGAAAGATATTGCGGTAAAAGATCCCAAAGACTGGCGCTATATCAACAAGGAAATCGCTTCTCTCACCATCCCAAAAATCACCCGCGGCGAAGGCACGTTCGGCATTGATGTCGATATTCCAGAAATGGTCTACGCGGTCATTGCCAGACCACCGCAGCTATTCGGTAAAACAGGAGCCGTGCGTGACGAAAAGGCGCTCGCCGTTCCAGGTGTACTGCAAACCGTGAAACTGCCGGATGCAACCCCGCCTGCCCTGTTCAAGGCCTTAGGCGGCGTAGCGGTCATTGGGTCTGACACCTGGGCCGCCATTCAGGGGCGCAATGCTCTGGAAATTGATTGGGTCGACGGCCCCAATGCCAGCTATGATTCTGAAACTTTTGCCGACCAAATGGTCCAAACGGCCAAAAGGTCTGGAACGGTCAGAAGGAAGCGTGGAGACGTTGCTGCCGGACTATCCAGTGCCGATAGCCGCGTGGAAGCGGAATATTATGCGCCGCACCTGTCGCAATCTCCGATGGAGCCGCCAGCCGCCACCGCTCGCTGGGACGGCGACAAGCTTGAATGCTGGGCCTGCGTGCAGGATCCTCAGGCAACCCGGCAAACGCTGTCGGACTTGCTGGAGATCGATAAGGAAAATATCACCGTCAACGCAACCTGGCTGGGCGGCGCTTTTGGCCGCAAATCGAAACCGGATTTCGTGGTGGAAGCCGCAATCATCGCAAAAGAAGTGGGCCGTCCGGTCAAGGTAACATGGACACGCGAAGATGAAGTCCGTCATGGCTATTATCACTCGGTAAGCGCACAACGCATGGAAGCCGGACTGGATGCCAATGGCAAATGCACATCCTATCTTCATCGCACGGTCTTTCCGCCAATAGCGTCGACATTCGCTCCGGGAATGGATGTTCCTACCGATGGCGAAATGGGACTGGGCGCGACCGATGTGCCGTTCAGCATGCCGAACCTGCAGGTTGAGTCCGGCAATGCCAAAGGCCATTTGCGGATCGGTTGGCTGCGCTCGGTTTCCAATATCTATCATGCCTTTGCGGTGCAGAGTTTTGCCGCAGAAATGGCGCATGCCGCTGGCCGGGATCAGAAAGACTATTTGCTGGAATTGATCGGCAACGCCCGCAACATAGACCCAGCGGATGAGGGAGCGACATATCCCAATTATGATGCATCAATCGAGGAATATCCGATTGAGACAGCCCGGCTTTCCAATGTCGTCAATGTCGCGTCAGAAATGGCCAAATGGGGCCGATCCATGCCTTCAGGTCATGGACTGGGCATCGCCGTTCATCGCTCATTTCTATCCTATATAGCAACAGTGGTGGAAGTGGCGGTCAGCCCAGAGGGAGCGCTGACCATTCCCGGCGTCTGGCTCGCCGTCGATGCCGGGACCGTAATCAACCCGCGCCACACACGAGCGCAGATGGAGGGCGGAACAATCTACGGTCTGTCCAACGCTCTGTTTGGCGAGATCACCGCGAAAAATGGCGCTGTTGTGCAAGACAATTTTCCGTCATGGCGGGTATTGCGCATGGGCGAGGCACCGCGCGCGTTTGAGGTACAGATTGTACCGTCGAACACTGCCCCTGCCGGCGTTGGCGAACCCGCCACGCCCCCTGCAGCGCCAGCGCTCACCAACGCGATATTCAATGCAACCGGTCACCGGATCCGAAAGCTACCGATAATCGGGGCATCGGGAAGCCGGTTGTCTTTGCCCACTGAAGAAACCGCATAAGTCAGGAACAGGTCATGACCATAACGCTTAATATCAATGGAAAAGACGAAACCGTAGATGCAGCTGCCGGTACACCGCTGCTATGGGTTTTGCGTGACCATCTAAAAATGACCGGAACCAAATTTGGCTGCGGTATTGCACAATGCGGCGCCTGTACGGTTCATGTTGATGATTCTCCCACCCGAGCCTGTATTACCCCGCACGACACACTGGAAGGTTCAAAAATCACAACCATTGAAGGGGTGACGGGCGGCGCAGCAGACGCCATCCGTTCGGCCTGGATCAAAAATGACGTACCGCAATGTGGCTATTGCCAGTCGGGCCAGATCATGGCGGCGACCGCTTTGCTGGACGAAAATTCCAATCCGAGCGATGAGGATATCGATGCGGCGATGAGCGGAAATATCTGTCGCTGTGCGACTTATATGAGCATACGCCGCGCCATTAAGGAAGCGGCCGGAGATTTGTAGGCCGAACTTTTCTCCAGCCTGCTTGTAAGACAGCATCAACCAGTTGATTTAAACCCGCGCGGTTACTCCGGCATCGCGCATGCCGCGCCAGACCTGTGCTGCCTGAACAGTTTCCGGAACATCATGCACCCGGACAATCTGCGCGCCCTGTTGAATTGCGTGATGCGCAAAGGCAATCGAACCACCTAGCCGCTCATCCACCGGCGCTTCCTTGGACAGCGCCCCGATCATTCTCTTACGGCTGGCACCGATAAGCAAAGGTTGTCCCAGAGCATGGAATACAGCGATATTGTTCATCAATGCGAGATTATCAGACAGTGACTTGCCGAAACCAAGGCCGGGATCGACGATGATCTTTTCGCGCTCAAAGCCTGCCTCAACAACATCGGCAATCCGTTGCTCCAGCCAATCAAATGTATCGGTGACAACATTTCCATAACCGTCACCCTTATGCGGATCCTTGCCGCTTGACGGTGCATGCATGAGCACCACTGGCCTGCCCGACACGCCCGCCACTTCCAACGCGCGTTTGTCATGCAGCAGCGCCGACACGTCATTGATAATATGCGCGCCCGCTGCAAGCGCAACCTCCATCACGGCGGCCTTGCGTGTGTCGATCGACAGCGCCGCGCCGCATTGCGTGAGTTTCTCAATCACCGGCACAACCCGTTTGATCTCGTCGCCTTCCCATACGGTCTCCGCACCCGGGCGCGTTGACTCGCCACCTATGTCGATGATCGATGCCCCCGCGGTCGCCATATCAAAACCGGCATCCGCCGCGATTTGCGGGTCACCGTCATGTTTACCGCCATCGGAAAAACTGTCCGGTGTCATGTTGAGGATGCCCATCACATGGGGCTGATCAAAACGGAGCACCCGCTCGCCACATTGCAGCGGTGCGTGGTCTTTGCCGAGATTGGTAAATAATACCGCAGCGCGTTCTTGCAAGGTTTCCGGCAGTTGCGACGCTATCTCGTCCCAATGCTCCACCGGAACCAGCTTTCTTTTCGCAGGATTCTCGCTCTCAATTATCGTATATTCGACCTGAGAAAACCACAATAAACTATTGTTTAAACGTTTATTATGGTCATCGAAATATTGTGGGCTGTCGAGAAACCCGACAGGCTTCAGATAGAGTTTCGCATCGGGGCCGACAGCATCCACCATATCCGTTTTCCTATGGTTCTGTCGCTAACAAATAGGTTTGTCGTAAGGCATCGACCGGCCTCAATTCTTTGCCGTCATCATAATACCAATAGGTCCAGCCATTGCAGCTTGGCGCATCCTGCACCGTTGCTCCGATTTTGTGGATGGATCCCTCATGACCATTCCAGGCCAGCGAGCCATCTGCACGGACCTTGGCTTTGAACTTGCGGTTCTTGCTGCACAATTCCGTGCCCGGTTTCAGATAGCCGGTTTCCACCAACGTCCCAAAAGCTACCCGCGGTTTCGCCTTGGGTGATTGCATGGTTTTTAGCTCGCTTTCGTCCAATGGCAGCGCCGCTTCTATGCGCTCTTCAGCTACCTCACAGTAGGTATCTTCCCTTTCGCAGCCAATCCAGTGACGACCTAAGCGCTTCGCCACAGCACCAGTGGTCCCGGTTCCGAAAAATGGATCAAGCACAACATCACCCTTGTTGGTGGTCGCCAGCATTACCCGGTACAACAACGCTTCGGGTTTCTGCGTTGGATGTGCCTTGACGCCATTGCGCTTCAGCCGCTCCTGCCCGCCGCAGATTGGCATGACCCAATCGCTGCGCATCTGCAGCTCGTCATTCAGATTTTTCATTGCGCGATAGTTGAACGTATATTTGGCTTTTTCTGATTTCGATGCCCAGATCAGCGTTTCATGGGCGTTGGTAAAGCGTGTGCCCTTGAAATTCGGCATTGGGTTAGCTTTGCGCCAGATGATGTCGTTCAATATCCAGTAGCCGAGATCCTGCAGTGACGCACCAACCCGGAAGATGTTATGATAGCTGCCAATCACCCAAAGTGAGCCATTGGGCTTCAAGATACGCCGCGCTTCTTTCAGCCAGGCCTTTGTAAAAGCGTCGTACACCGCAAAACTGTCAAACTGATCCCAGGCGTCATCAACAGCATCGACCTGCCCGCCTTCGGGCCGGTAGAGATCGCCGCCAAGTTGCAGATTATAGGGAGGATCAGCAAAGACCATATCGACGGATTCATCCGGCAAGGATTTCATCGCCTCAACACAATCCATCTTCAAGATCTGGTTCAATGGCAGATCGACCGGGGGCTTTTTCGCACCTTTGGTCTTTGCCTTCGTTTTTGCTTTGGGCGCGTCGATACGCTCAATGATACCCATGAATTTTTCGCCTTTTTGACTGAAGTGGTGCTTAGGGTGAGTCCTCAGCGGCCTGCGGTCAAGGTCGTTAACTTAGGTTAAAGCCGTGTCTTTATGGTTAACAGAAAATTGAAAAGGAGAACGAAACGAGTCCCCCACCAGATATGGAGTCTTCTCTCGGTCGGTGGACTCAATCCCTAGTGGTGTGTCCCAAAGGACTCGCTTGTCGGCCCAAATTGGACAAAATAAAATTTTCGTATTTCACAACGACTAACCGGCGATTTCAACTGCACATTGGTTAACTTGATTGCCGGATTTCGCAGAATATGGTTATGTCCGTCCAGTATTTCAGTGGATGCTGGCATTTGATCGTACGGGGCGCGCAATGACAATCGACACCAAGGTTGAGAATTTAACCGAGACCGGCCAAATAAAGGCTGAAAAAAATCTCTTCGAGGCAACAGCCAGCGCTGGCGAAACCGAACTTCTAAAGCCTGAAAATACTTCCATAACCGTACCTTTTGGGGCGAAATATGGAGGTGAGGCCGCCAAGGCCAAGCTCCGCGAACATGCGATATTGTCGACCACCAAAATCGGCGGCTCGATCGCAGCGATATATTGGATGTTCGCTTATGGTTCCGGTTGGGTGGAATGGTCGGCTTTTCTGGTTGGTTATTTCCTCTCGATGGTGGGCTGCATTGTTGGCTATCACCGCTATTTCTCACACCGCGCTTTTGAAACATCCAAGCCGATGGGCATATTCATTGCGATATTAACCCAGTCGGCGGCGCAAGGCTCTGCGCTCCACTGGGCGGCCAATCACCGCCGCCATCACGCGATGACAGACAAAGTCGGAGACGCCCACAGCCCGCATTTTGATGGCTATGGCAAACCCTTGAAAGGCTTTGCAAAATTCCATCACAGCCACGTCGGCTGGCTGTTTGACCGCACGACGACCGACCTCAGCATCTATGGCAAGGGTCTGGTTGACGACGAGATTGTAATGTTCGCCCATCGCACGCGCTGGTTCTGGTATTTTGTTTCCGCGATTGTTTTCCCAACCCTCTGGGCGCTGGCCTTTGCCGGCCCCGAAGCCATTGTCGGAACGATCTTGATCGCTGGATTGTTGCGAATTTTTGCAGTGCTCACGGTGCTGCAAAGCGTCAACAGCATCTGCCACCTATTCGGTTCGCAGCGCTTTCATGACCATGGCACAGCGAAGAATAACCTGCTGATCAACATTCTGACCATGGGTGATGGCTGGCATAACAACCATCATCAGCATCCGCGTTCGGCGACCTCTGGTGTGGTCTGGTGGGAATTTGATCTTTGTGCGGGTATCATCCGCCTGTGGGAAAAAATGGGGCTGGTCTGGAACGTCAAATGGGCACCGCGCTATACCAAGAATGATAATGGCGAGTGGGTACCGGAAAAACCCAAAGCCACCGCAAAACAGGCCGTCTAAAGTAAGGAAAACTGCGCTACTGGGGCAAAGCTTTTGCGGTGCAACGGCGTCGGTCCGTATTTTCTGAGCGCCGCCATATGCTCCGCTGTGCCATAGCCCTTGTTCCGTTCCCAACCATATTCGGGATATTTCTCTGCCGCAGCTATCATCATGCGATCGCGATATTCCTTGGCCAGAATCGAGGCCGCCGAGATACAGGGATGGATAGCGTCCCCACCGATCACGGCTTCTGCCTGGAAACCCCATTTCGGCAAGCGGTTGCCATCAACCAATATATGATCCGGCTCTTGCGACAATCCTTCCGCAGCGCGTGTCATCGCGGTCATGGTCGCTTGCAATATATTTATAGAATCAATCTCAGATTCATCACATAATGCTATATTATATATAGTTTTTTCTAGTATCTCAGTTTCAAGCACCGCCCGTTTTCTAGCGGTGAGTTTCTTGCTGTCATCCAGCTCTTGGATGTTGTGGCCATCGGGCAAGATCACCGCGGCCGCAACCACCGGACCGGCAAGTGGCCCCCTGCCCGCTTCATCGACACCGGCAATGATTTGCATCATCATAACTTCGGTACACCCATGGGACCATGCCCCGCACCATAGCCTGGTGCAGCTTCCAGACTGGCCCGAACATAAGTGCGTGCCTTTCCGATCGCATCGCTTAAACTGTCTCCACCGGCAAGATATGTCGCTATCGCAGCCGAAAGCGTGCAGCCAGTGCCATGACTGTGCCGTGTATCAATCCGGCCCCCTTCCCAGCGCTCGCGCTCGCCATCCGGACCCAAAAGCCGGTCGATCAATAAATCATCCTGGCCATGACCGCCTTTGACGAGAAACGGTACGTTAAAGCCGGACATATTGTTGTCACCACCCAACCGCTCCCATTCATCGAGATTGGGCGTAACCAAACAGCTCAGCGGAATAATTTTCTGAAAGGCTGCAATCGTGCGATCATCGGCCAGTGTTGCGCCGCTGGTGGCGACCATCACCGGATCGAAAATAACCGGCATATTGCGCTGGGATTTCAGGAAACCGGCAACTGCCAGCGCAATTTCCGGCGACCCCAACATGCCGATCTTGATCGCATCCGCGCCGAAATCGTCCATCACCGCCCATATCTGGGCCAGCACCATATCAGGGGTCATCAGCTCCACCGCCGCGACACCCGCACTATTCTGGGCTGTTACAGCGGTTATCGCGGTCATCGCATGACCACCCAAATTGGTGATCGTACGGATATCCGCCTGAATCCCTGCCCCGCCGCCGCTGTCGGAGCCGGCGATGGACAGAACTCGCGGGCAATTGGCGGTCATATAGCCAGGAAAAGAACGGCTATCGCCGCGAACAACAGAAAGTCAGCAATGCCCACACCAATAATCACAGCATTGCGATTGGCCTGAAACCAATCCGGCGCAATAAAAAATATCATCAATCCGACCGCAATCGGAATAAATAATATCATTACGACGATGGCTAGAAATATCACCCCCATGATCATCCTTTATATTTGCGCTCAGTAGAGGCCGGAAATTTCTGAAGCAATTCGGTTGAGCGTGTCGGCCTAGGAAGCAAGATACCGCCGCAATTGGGGCAAGTGCCCTTGTGGCTAGTCGCATTGCATTCGTCACAAAAAGTGCATTCGAATGAACAGATATGCGCTCCGCTCAGATCAGCAGGCAAATCCTTGCCGCAGCTTTCACAATCGGGGCGCATGTCGAGCATCAAGTGGCGACCTCTTCAACCACATTGCAGATGCGGTCGACAACTTGATGGACCTGATCGCTGTTATCACCTTCTGCCATGACCCGGATCAACGGCTCAGTGCCCGATGCCCGAATAACCAGGCGTCCGGAGCCATTAAGCTCTTTCTCCGCTTCGGCAATGACCGATTTGACGCTTTCGTCATCCAGCGGGGCTCCGCTGGAATACCGGACATTTTTCAGCAATTGTGGGACCGGATCAAAGAGATGCAAAAGCTCGCTGGCTGGTTTCCCGCTCTCAACCAATTCGCGCAGGACCTGTAGCGCAGCGATAGTACCATCACCAGTTGTGCCATGATCCAGCATGATCATATGACCCGATTGCTCGCCGCCGACGTTAAAGCCGCCCTTCTTCATCTCTTCCAGTACATAGCGATCGCCCACTTTGGACCTGACAAGATCAAGCTTCTGTGACGTCAGGAAACGTTCCAGCCCCAAATTAGACATCACCGTCGCAACAATCCCGTCACCGCGGAGCAGACCATTGCGGCTCCAGCTTGAACCGATCAGCGCCATCAGCTGATCACCGTCAACAATCTTGCCCTTTTCATCGACCACAATCAGCCGATCCGCGTCGCCATCCAATGCAATCCCGATATGTGCACCGCTCGCCACGACGCTTTCTTGCAACGCTGCGACATCGGTAGATCCGCATTTGTGATTGATATTTTTGCCGTTAGGATCGACACCAATGGTGATCACGTCTGCGCCCAATTCCCAGAAAGCCGAAGGCGCCACTTGATAAGCAGCGCCATTGGCGCAATCGACCACCATCTTCAGACCGTCGAGACGGATATGATCAGGAAGCGACATCTTAATTGCATGAATATAGCGGCCACGGGCGTCTTCGAACCGCTTTGCGCGTCCGATATCCTCGGCAGGTGCCAGCTTGGCATCTTCTGAAAGATACCCCTCGATCTTCAGTTCATCCTCGTCCGACAGTTTGAATCCATCAGGACCGAACAGCTTGATCCCATTGTCATAATAGGGATTATGGCTGGCAGAGATCATCACCCCGAGATCAGCGCGCATCGAGCGCGTGAGCAATGCAACTGCGGGTGTCGGCATCGGGCCAACCTGAACGACATCCATTCCGACGCTGGTAAAACCAGCGACCAAGGCATTTTCCATCATATAGCCGGAAAGTCTCGTATCCTTGCCAATAACAACCCGGTGGCGATGATCCCCGCGCACGAAATGGCGTCCCGCCGCCTGCCCGACCTTCATTGCAATTTCAGCGGTCATCGGACGCTGGTTGGTGAGTCCGCGTATTCCGTCTGTCCCAAAAAATTTCTTCGTCATAAGAAGCCGCATTCTCCGATTGATACACATACCAAATTAGGGTTGGCATTGCGTTTTAATAAGCCTTAGCGTCTGCCCTCAATGGGATAAAGCCGAAACAGGGAACCAACTGGTAAAATGATAGATATTCTAAACGGCCTTATCGACCACCTGTCCGACATGGTCTTCTATAAAACGAACCTGTTTGGCATTGATATCGAACTGGTCGTCCTGTGGTTGGCTTTCCCGATGCTGTTTTTCACAGCTTATCTTGGCTTTATCAATTTCCGCGGCATGGGCGCAGGATATCGGGCGCTCAGGGGCAAATTTAGTCGGGATAACCTACCCGGCAACATGTCGCCCTTTGCTGCGCTGACAACCGCTCTGTCAGGCACCGTGGGGCTAGGTAATATTGCGGGTGTCGCGATTGCACTTTCCACGGGCGGACCGGGAGCGGCGTTCTGGATGTTCATTATCGGTTGGGTAGCCATGACCCTAAAATGTGCCGAAGTGACGCTGGGTCTCAAATATCGCGAAGTGCAACCCGATGGCGGCGTGCGCGGCGGGCCGATGTATACATTGAAAAACGGTCTAGCAGCCAGAGGTTTTGCCAAGATCGGGCTCGTCATCGGCGGTATCTATGCGTTTCTAGCGCTCTTTGGTGCCATACCGTTAATCCAGGTCAATCAAAGCTATGCACAGGTGGCCGATGTCACTGGTTTCACTTATCCCTTAGCCTACGGGATCATCATGGCCGCACTTGTTGGGCTGGTAGTCATCAATGGCGTTGGCTGGCTGGCGCGTGTAACAGCTTCGGTCGTACCCGCCATGGGTCTGGTCTATCTCGGCGGTGTGTTCGCGATACTCGCGATCAATTTTGACCAGGTTCCGGCAGCAATTGCGCTTATTATCTCCGATGCCTTTACCGGAGAAGCGGCTGCTGGCGGAGCGATTGGTGCTTTTGTTGTCGGCATGCGCCGCGCTGTATATTCCTCCGAAGCGGGCATTGGTTCTGCGGTCATCGCCCATACGCAGGCCCGGACAGAGGATCCGGCATCTGAAGGCCTTGTCGCACTGCTCGAACCGTTTATCGATACCGTGGTCATCTGTTCTCTGGGAGCGATTGCAATGGTTGTGGCGGGCACCTATGTCGGCGATGTCGAAGGTATCGAGATAACATCGGCGGCTTTTGCCACCGTTGCAGATTGGTTCCCCTATCTGCTTGCAGTTGCGGTGTTCCTGTTTGGATTTTCAACTCTCTGCGCCTGGGGCTTTTATGGCCAACAGGCCTGGTGCTATTTGTTTGGGCATAGCAGGGTAGCGGTTTGGTCTTACAAGTTGGTCTATGTTATATGTCTGCCCATTGGCGCGCTGCTGGAACTGGGGCAGGTTATTAAGCTAGTCGATAGCGCATTTTTCCTGATGGCCATTCCCAATATCATCGCGCTTTATATTTTCGCGCCGGAGATCAAGAAAGAGATTTTCGGTTATCTGGACAAGGAAAAGCAGGCATCAGAGGAGCCACTTCATGAAATATCGCAAACTCGGTAAAGAGCTGGAAGTATCGGCACTGGGCCTCGGCTGTATGCCGATGTTCGGTATTGGCAGTGGCATGTACGGTCAGGCCGATATGACCGAGAGTTTGGCTACGCTCGACCGTGCGATAGAATTGGGCGTGACCTTTTTTGATACTGCTGAAGTCTATGGTCCCTACAAGAATGAAGAGCTGCTTGGTCAGGCGATCAGAGGGCGGCGCGAGCGCCTGATCATCGCTACAAAATTCGGGTTTGATCTGACCAATCCCGGAAAAATCGGAACGGACTCTTCACCAGCCAATGTCCATCGTGCTTGCGATGCTTCGCTACAGCGTTTGGGCATTGATGTGATCGACCTGTTCTACCAGCATCGCGTTGATCCCGATGTGCCTATCGAAGACACTGTCGGCGCAATGGCAGAGCTCGTGCAAGCCGGAAAAGTCCGGTATCTCGGCCTGTCAGAGGCCGGTGCCGACACCATCAAGCGAGCGCATAAGGTTCACCCGATTGCCGCGTTGCAATCGGAATATTCGCTTTGGGAACGCAGTATCGAAGACGAAATCCTGCCGCTCTGTCAGGATCTCGAGATTGGCTTTGTCCCCTACAGCCCCCTAGGTCGCGGCTTCCTCACCGGTCAGATTACCAGCCGTGATGATCTGGATGCCGATGATTACCGCCTCCGTGACCCGCGCTATTCCGAAGAAAATTTCGACCAGAATCTGAAAATGGTCGATGTTGTCAAACAGGTTGCCGGTCGCCATGGCGTTTCGCCGGCTCAAATTGCACTGGCATGGCTATTGGCGCAGGGTGATTTTATCGTTCCGATACCCGGATCCAAACGCCGTGCAACACTGGAAGACAGCATGGCAGCTGTGGATGTCAGCTTGACCGATACGGATCTCGACGAACTCGAAAAAGCGGCACCGGTGGGCGGGACATCAGGCCCCCGCTATGGTGAAGCCATGATGGCGATGGTCCGGCTCTAAGCGCGCACCAGTTCAGACGCAAAACCGCTTTTCTACAAAACCCGTGATAATCCATGGTTATTGCGGTTCTTTCTCGGTGTTGAATATCGGTTTTTAGGTTTCGTTGCGCGCGTTTCATGTCCCTCTAAAATGGGGTGTGAATTGTGTGAACTTTGGCTCGGCCATCAAGACACATATCCCGACGAACCGGCTGCTCTACCGATCATAGGCTTTCGGCAATGCGCCGGGTGCGGGATTGCGATAGCGTTCGCGCAGCCGTTGCTGACGGTTGGTAAGCGACTGCTCCACACCATCGATAAACACGTTCTCGACCTGCGTGGAAAGCTCCAACGGATCGCCCGTCCAGATGACCACATCGCCTCTCCGGCCTGCCTTTAGCGAGCCGAGCTGCGCGCCCATGCCCATGATCTCAGCCGGCTTCGAGCTGATCGCGGCAAACGCCTCGTCCCAGCTCAGACCGGTTGCGCGTGGGACCTTGTTCAGCGCCACGAGATTGCCCGCATATTGCATGGAATAGCGCAATTGGTGGGCATCACGGTCGTTGATCATGCCAATTGCAACTTCGACCCCGGCCTGCTTCATCCGGCCGATATTGGATTGCGTCGCGGCCAGATCTTCAAAGCTGTACGGCAAATCACTCAAAGCAGAAGCCAATACCGGAACTTTCGCTGCGGCAATGGCATTGGCAACACGCCAGCCTTCATTAACCCCGACCAGTACCAGTTTCAGGGACGGAAAGTCCTTGCGGAATTCGAGCACCTTCAAAATATCATTGGCACTTTCGACATGCACCAGCAGCCGGGTGGAACCATTGATTACCGGTAATAGCGCTTTCGCATCCGATGCCTTCATCAGATCGCTGTCGAACAATGAAGGATTGCGGGAATAGGTCCGTGCTTCGTTCAGCATCGCCCGGAACATTATATGGGCTGCCGCACGGCTGCCCCCTGCCCTGCGATGGCCGGTTTCGCCCAGTTCGACAAACTGAAAAGCGCGCGCCTTGGTGATCGGGTTGCTGTCCTGGCCGAGATCAACAATCGCGCCATAGCCGCCAAAGATAGACTTGGCGGTGCTTGGCGATACCACCGCACGGGTGACACCGGCCGCCCGGTTCACCGCGACGGGCGCTGCGAACGGGTTCACCGCATATTGGACGTCCAGTGCTGCTGAGAAAACAGAGTCGGCAGCATTAGTATCGTTGGTCGCCCGGACGGCATTGACCTCAATCAGGCCGATCCGGCTGAAACCGGCGAAAACACCCGGCGTAACCCATTTGCCCGACGCGTCAATCCGACGCGCATTGGCAGGCACGGTGACGTTGGTGCCGGCGGCGACCACACGGCCATTGCGAAGGACCACGGTTGCTCCATCCATGGGCGCACTGCCGTCGCCGACGACAACTTTACCGCCAGTAATGGCGACGGTTTCCGCAACTGCGGGAGCGGCCATAAGGGCGAGCGATGAAACGAGAGCTGTTGCAAAATGCTTCATTTCACGTCTCCTTCACCGGGTTGGCCGAGCTCGAAATCACTCACCGGCCTGCGGCTTGGATCATTGCTATCGTACATCATCGCTCCGTCGATCCAGACCTTCTCGGGACGGGAATAGACGCTCAGCGGATGATCGTTCCAGAGAACCACGTCAGCCATCTTTCCTGGCTTCAGGCTACCAGTCTGATCGGCAATGCCCATTGCTTTGGCGGGATTATAGGTGATCCACTGGATCGCCTGTGCGTCGCTGATATCGATCCCCATCGCCCGGCCATCCGCAAGCGCCTTGGACGCTTCTTGATTGAGACGCTGTATCTGGTTCTCGTCATCGGAATGGATGATCACGCAGGCCCCGGCCTGTTGCAACAAGGCGGCATTTTCGGGGATCGCGTCATAGGCTTCCATCTTGAAACCCCACCAGTCCGCCCAGATTGCCGAGCAAATGCCTTCCTTGGCCAATATATCGGCGATCTTGTAGCTTTCAACGGCATGGTGGAACGCAGTTACCTTATAGCCAAATTCCTTGGACATATCGATAATCTGGTTGAGTTCGTCCGCGCGGTAACAATGATTGTGCACCAGGATATCACCTTCCAGAACGCCGACCAGCGTGTCCTTGCCAAGATCGCGTTTCGGTGGCTTCGCACCTTTCCTCTTTTTCTGGTAATCTTGCGCATTAATCCATGTCTGGCGGGTCAAAGACAGGCTGCCCATCCGTGTGGAAGGCTTTCTGTTGCGTCCGCCATAGACCCGCTTGGGGTTTTCACCGCAGGCCATTTTCATACCATAAGGCGCACCGGGAAATTTCATCGCCTGGACCGTACGAGCCGGCACATTTTTTAGGGTCACCGCCCGTCCGCCGAACAGATTGGCCGACCCCGGAAGGATTTGTAGCGCAGTCACGCCGCCATTGGCCAAGGCCCGTGAGAAACCTGGATCCTGCGGCCAGACACTATGCTCCGCCCAGACTTCTGGCGTCACTGGAGAGGTTGCCTCGTTACCATCGTTATGCGCGGCCACACTAGGGGTTGGATAGTCACCCAGATGACTGTGCACGTCGATAATCCCGGGCGTTACATATTTACCGGTACCGTCAATGATCAGGCTGTCGGTAGGCACCACGGTTTCCGGGCCACCAACCGACACGATCTTGCCCGCAGACATGAAAACAACGCCATTATCAAAACGCTGTCCTTCACCATCAAATATCGTGGCGCCGGTGATCACGACATTATCCGCAGGATAGGCTTTATAGGTTGAAGGAAAAGCTGTCTTTGTCGGGCTTTTGCTCGCGCTGCTTGCCGATGCACTGACCGTTTCGGTTTCAGCTGCAGTCGCCGCACAGCCCGTCACAAGCGCTCCGGCAGCGACAACTGCCAGCAGATCCTTCAATTCCATAATTGTCCTCTAAGCTATGATTTATCCGTTCAAGATTTTGTCGTCGGGTGAATACCGGCTGCCGCAGGCTCACCAAATTCTGACTGCCCTTCAAGATCGTCACCCACATTGTCGTCCTGAAGCGTATCGAGATGCATGAGCTTCTTGATTAGGGGTGAAATAACCAGAACACCGATCCCGACTACAACGGCCACCCAACCAACAGTGGAATAGACGTCGAGAACAACCTGTTTTCCAGCCTCTTCTCCCACGCCTTCAGCGCCCGTCGCCGAAGCGATCAGACCGGCAGCGAAGTTACCGGTTGCCGAAGCAAAGAACCACGTACCCATGATCAGGCTGGCCATATGCGCTGGCGCTAACCGGTTCATCGCCGATAGCCCCACTGGCGACAGGCAGAGCTCGCCGGTGGTGTGCAGCAGATAGATCAGGAAGATGAAGATGACTGGCGTAGCATTTTCAAGTCCAGCCGCCTGCGCACCCCAAACAAGGACAAGAAAGCCCAGTCCGACTTGCACAACACCAAGACCGAATTTGAACGGAGCCGACGGCTCCATGCCCTTCCGCCCGAGTGTAGTCCACACAGTTGCAAAGATTGGAGCAAGCAAGATGATGTAAATTGCATTGATCGACTGGAAGGTCGAAGCAGGCACACCCGCCCGATCAACATGCCGGTCGGTGAACAGGTTCAGAGATGAACCCGCCTGCTCAAACAGCGCCCAGAAAATAATCGATGTGACAATCAGGAACATCGCAGCAAAAATGCGATCCCGCTCTTCAGATGACAGTTTAGAAACTGCGGTATAAAGAACGTAGATGACCAGCCCGCCACCGAAGATCCCTAAAACATAGCCGACGAGATCCTGGAACTGAATTGCCAGCCAGCAGATACCAACCATTGCAAGGCCGGCAATGTACATCCACCATTCCAGCTTGATACCCGCAACAGGCTGTTTCAGCTTCTCGGGATCTGAAGGTTCGCCGCGACCGAGCAAAAGAGGCTTGCCCCAGATAAAAACGATCAAACCAAGCAGCATACCGATACCGGCGAGACCAAAGCCGTAGGCCCAGCCATATGTTTCACCAATATAACCGCAAAGCAAAGAACCCAGCGCCGCGCCGAGGTTAATTCCCATATAGAAGATGGTGTAAGCACCATCACGGCGGACATCGGTTCTCGGATAAAGCTGACCAACAATCACCGAGATATTTGCTTTCAGGAAGCCAGATCCGACAATGATTAAGGCAAGGGCCAGCCAAAAGATGCTGATGACCGGATTATCAACATGACCTATGCCGGCATCACCTTCGAAAGCCATGAAAAAGTGGCCTAAAGTGAGCAACACCGCCCCGAAGAGCACAGCCTTTCGTTGTCCCAGATATTTGTCGGCCAGATAGCCGCCAACGACCGGGGTGATATAAACTAGTGCTGTATAGGCACCATAGATTATCCCGGATTCGCTGTCTGAAAACAGCCAGTGCTTGGTAAGATAAAATATGAGCAGAGCCCGCATGCCATAGTAGGAGAAACGCTCCCACATTTCCGCAAAAAACAGGACAAACAAACCTTTGGGATGGCCAAGGAATGTCCCTTTGGCATCTCCGGATTCTTGATACGCACTAGCCATTACAACGGCCTCCCCGATATAGATGTAGGCCGTCCAATGCGGCCCTATTGAACCGCACCCTAATCAAAAAATGTCGCGTGTGAAGCATATTGTTGCGTTTGTGACCGGTTTATGGGCAAATGCCGCTTGCAATGACCGATAGGCCACACAAGATAATGTCGATGTTCAATGACCTTTCCAGCCTGAATAGCTACCTGCCCTCTCGCCGCTCCGGACGGCCGCGCAATATGACCGCACCCGGCCCAACCGACGAGCAAATAGAAAATATCATGGCCACGGCCCTGCGGACACCAGATCATGGCAAGTTGACGCCCTGGCGTGTTGTCTCGATAGACACATCACAGCGAGGCACCTTGGCGGCGCAATTGGTGCAGGCCTATCTGAAAGAGAAACCGGATGCTGGTCGGCTCGAGCTGGAAGCATTGGAACTCATGGCACATCAGGCACCAACATTGCTGGTGGTGTTATTCTCACCGGTCAGCTCAACGAAAATACCTGTCTGGGAACAAGAACTTAGCTGCGGTGCCTTTTGCATGAATATCCTGCACGCCATTCACGCACAGAATTATGTCGGCGGATGGATCACGGGCTGGCCATCCTATAATGATGATGTCCGCAATCTGTTTGGGGAGGCACCCGAGCGGATCGCTGGTTTTATTTTTGCGGGCACCGCAGATGGTGAACTCACCGAACGACCACGACCCGAGTTGGCTCAAATTTTGACCAAATGGAAATTTCAATCGGCCGAATAGCGGCGTCTGAATAGGTAAATATAAGAAAAAACAGACTTTCCCTTGCCTGCATCGCTGTATTATGGCAGTGATGCAGTATGAACAACGCAAGCAAACCTGTCTATTTGAAATTACGGGATATTATCTCCGAATCAATCCTTGATGGTGAATATGCCGAAGGCGACATGCTGCCATCCGTTCGCGCTTTTGCGGTTGAACAGGGCGCTAACCCGTTGACGGTTGCCAAAGCATATCAAGGCTTTCAGGAAGATGGCCTGGTCACCGTAAAGCGTGGTGTCGGGATGTTCGTGGCTAGCGGAGCAAAAGCCAAGTTGCGTGATGCACAGCGCGCCGATTTCATCAAAAATGTCTGGCCTCCAGTGGAGCGCCAAATGAAGCGGCTCAACATCAAACTGGATGAATTGCTCGAAAATAATAGCTGAATTTCAAGCTAGGACTCTTCGGTTCCCTTTTCTTGATTAAGGGCCTGCCGTGCCGTTGCCAAACTTCTGCGATAGAGATCACTGTTCGGTGTGATGGTTACAGCTTTTTTGATTAGGTCATAAGCGTCTTTGTTGCGTGAGCCATCGGCCAGCAAAGCGAGCCCATAAAGGTGTGATACGACCGGACTAGACGGTTGCACCCGATAGGCAATACGCCCTGCCCTGACAGCTTTTTCAGATTGCCCCAGCCCCGTATAGGCCTGCGCGAGGCCGGCCATGATCAGAGCGTCATTTTCACCGATCCGCTTGCGCAGACTTTCCAATATCCGCCTTGCAATATCCCAATTCTCAGTCTCAAGATGTTCATAAGCCATCCATCGCAATCCTGCCACGTTGTTGGGATTATGGCTCAGATATTCAGCGAGCACCTCACCTGATTGCTGCAATGCTCCTTTGGCTCGAAAGGCTTCAACAAGACGAAGCATTACCGATTCCGAAAAGTGAATTTGCTTAGCCAGGCGAAGCGCTGCCAACGCTTCATCATAATCACCCCGGGCCAATGCCGTATCAGCAACCAGAATATGGGCATCGCTCGCGCCGGGATTTCCGGCTTGCAGACGTTTGGCTTTTACAAAGGCATTCGCAATATCGCCACTGTTATAGAGCGCCCTTATATAGGGTATCACAACCCGCGCGCTGTTTGGCGTCCGTTCTGCTTCAGCGCGCAACACGCCCAATGGTATGGGAGGAGCAAAAGCAGCTTTCTTACCTATATCATGACGGGCCGCACGATTAAGCATGCGAACCGCCTGTCGGCGCTCACCAGTGGCTTCCAGTCCGCGGCCAGCCAACCAGAGCGCATAAGGATCAGCCCCGCTGCTGTTGACCTGAGGCTGTAGTAAATCAACCGCATCCTGAGCATCGCCGGCTAGATATAGGGATCTTGCGAGAAGGTTCTGCGCTTGCCGGTTATTGGGTTGCAGCGACACCAGGCGCTGAAATTTGTCAATCGCAGCATTATAGTTCGCATCGCCATGCTCGATGATAGCTTGTACCAATAGTACCGCTGGCACGTTGTCCAATTGCCCTTCAGTCTTTTGCATCAGCACACGAGCAAGATCATATTTACCGGCGCGAGCAGCCAATACCGACTGCATGAAGAAAGCCCGAGGGTTTCGCCCATCAAGCGAAATGATCTTGCGAGCGATTGTCAGCATATCCGTCATTCGGCCCATATCGCCCAGCGTCGCCGCATATTCCGTGAGGACTGCAACATCATTAGGATCGATCTGCAAGGCTCTTTCAAACCAGGGCAAAGCGGCTCCCAGACCAAATTGAAAACGCAGCAACTCTCCGCGATATTGTAAAGCCCGAATATTATTGGGGTTCAGCTTTACGGCTTCGTCAACGGCGGCGATCGCGCCTGCCTGATCACCAGTGCCCGAACGGAAACGGGCGATGTCTACCCAAAGATCAGCATCGCTGGAATCCAGTTGAATGGCACGATCAAATGCCCGGGTTGCCAAAGGATCATCACCGGTTTGCAAAGCCACCCGGCCCAGTATCCGGGCCGCATAAGCCTGATGAGCCGCTGCTATATCAGAAGCAAAAAGTTCCTGTTTTGCGGCATCCCATTTGCCCTGAAGTTGCAGAGCATGACCATATAGATGCCGCGCCTCGGCGCGTTCCAGACCGAGTTGGAAGGCGCGTTGCAGCTCCGCCTCAGCACCGATCCCGTCCCGCAATGCCAGCAGAGTCTCGGCTTGCATGACCCTCGCCTGGACCCACTGCGGGTCGGCTTTGATCGCATTCATCAACTCTATCCGGGCAGATCTGGCATCACCGCGCGAACGATGTTCCACGGCTTTTGCCAGCGCATTTTGCGCATCTTCGTTGCCGCCGCTGGTTGCATAGGTTGCCGAGGACAACCCGGCGAGCAGCACACCAAGCAAGACCGCTAGTCCGACTATTCCGGGTCTATATATTCGCAATATCCGCATCAGCGACCGCATCCACCTAGCTGGCTTGTTGCAACTGATATTGTTTCAGCAAGTCATAAAGTGTTGGCCTGCTAATGCCCAATAGCTTTGCGGCATTCGAAATATTGCCGTCTGTCTGAGAGATCGCGCGGATAATAGCAGCCCGGTCCGCCGCTTCTCTCGCCGCTTTCAGATTCAGAAGGTCGGCCGTCTCTTCATCGCTTTCGCCCATATCCAGGTCCTTGGCAGCGATCATCTTCCCGTCTGCCATGATGACGGCACGCTTTATGCGGTTCTCCAGCTCTCTTACATTTCCTGGCCAGTTCCATGCCTCCAGAGCAGCCAGCGCATCAGGTGCAATACCTTTCACAACCGGGTTAATCTCCTCAGCGAATTTCTTCTGGAAATGGCGCGCGAGCAAACTGGCATCGCCGGATCGCTCGGCCAAGGCCGGTATTTTGATCACGATCTCAGCAAGGCGGTAATATAGGTCTTCGCGAAAACTGTTGTCGGCAATCATTTCGTCCAGATTTTGGTGCGTGGCACAAACGATCCGCGTATCTACCGGAATGGCTTTACGCCCGCCAATCCGTTCGATCACCCGCTCCTGAATGAAGCGCAGCAATTTGACCTGAAGTGGAAGGGGTATATCGCCCACTTCATCAAGAAACAAAGTACCGCCATTGGCTTGCTCGATCTTGCCTTCCGTCGTTTTCACAGCTCCGGTAAAAGCGCCCTTCTCATGACCGAACAGTTCCGATTCCAAAAGGTTTTCGGGGATCGCGGCGCAGTTGATTGCGACAAATGCATGATCTCGACGATTGCTGGCATCATGCAATCCGCGCGCAAGCAGTTCTTTGCCCGTGCCGCTCGCCCCCAGCAACATCACCGACGCATTTGTATCGGCAACCCGTTCAATCATTTGTGCAACCTTGAGCATTTCAGGAGCACCAGTGATGATCTGGCCGAGCACCTGATGGTTATCATCATGCTTGGCTGAAAGAACCGAGTTTTCGATCTCCAGCTTCCGCACGTGAAATGCACGGCGGACAATCAGCCCAAGTTCGTCAATATCAACCGGCTTCTGGTAAAAATCCCAGGCGCCGCTTGCAATGGCACGCAGCGCACTGTCTTTCTCACCATGCCCGGATGCGACGATGACCTTCGTATCTGGTTTCAGGCTGAGTATGGCGTCCATTGTTGCAAAACCCTCAGTCGTACCATCGGGATCAGGCGGCAATCCAAGGTCAAGTGTAACCACATCTGGTTCCTCGGCTCGCAACATGTTGATTGCGGTCTCGCGATCACCGGCGACGATGACTTCAAAATCCTCATAGGCCCATTTAAGCTGTTTCTGCAGCCCCGGATCATCTTCAACGATCAGAAGCTTTTCCAGAGGTTCTTTACCTTTATCAGGCATTTTGTGCGGCCCTTTCTTCTTCGGTTTCATCATCTGACAAATGGCTGGCTAGGGGCAGTATGAGGGTGAAGCGACTGCCCGAACCCTCTTTGCTCTCAACCTCTAATCGCCCGTTCATCGCCATTGCCAATGATCGCGCTTCATAAGCCCCAATGCCGAACCCCCCGTCTTTGCTCGACGCAAAGGGTTTGAACAGCTGGCTACGAATAAATTCACTCGACATGCCTTCACCGCGATCCAGAACTTCGATGGCGACGCTGAGGTCACGACGACGGGCGTTTAACAAAATCGGCTGACCTTCCGGACTGGCATCAATTGCGTTCTGGATCAGATGTCCCAATATCTGATCAACACGTGCGGGATCTGCCATCGCGGTCAGATCATCAATCTGCGTACTCTCGATGGCGTGGAGCAGCCGCTTTTTCTCGATAATCGATTGGAGCAAGGCCGCGACTTTCACGGGTTTGGGCTCTTCCTGCTTGGCCTTATTATGCTGGGACAGGCGCTCAAGCAGGCCGTTCATCTTGTCCGCAGAATCCTGCAATGTGGCGATCATGTCCGTTTGAAATTCTGGATTATCCGCATGCTTTTTTGCATTGCGGGCAAGCAGACTCAGCTGACTGACCAGGTTTTTAATATCGTGCATGATGAATGCCATGCGGCGATTAAACTCATCAAACCGCTGAGCTTCGGATAGGGATTCCTGACTGCGTGCCTCCGCCAGATAGCTTGCCACCTGGCGACCCACTACGCGAAGCATATCGAGATCTTCCCAATCCAGGGTTCGGTTGACCCGCGGCCTCGCCAGCAGCACAATTCCCGCAAGTCGATCAAAATGAACCAGCGGTACTGCTGCCCAGGTTTGCGGGTCGTTGGTCATCCATTCCGGAATCGCGCCCAGATCGATCTGCTCTGCCTGATCTGACTGGTCCGCACGCAAGGCATCAAACTCGATGATATGACCAGTTTCTTCAAAGAACGGCACGGTTCGGGATGTGCAAGCGCGAGCAGGGACCTGAATTGTTGGCCAGTTCCATCGCGATTGCAATGCCAGTCGGCCGGAATCATCGGGCATCAACAAGATGCCAGCTGGAGAGTCGGTGATATCAGCAATCGCCTTGACAACCCGCTCATGAAATGGAGCGCTATCATTGCCGGGGCGACCAATGGTATCGGTAAACCTTACCCACTCTGCCCGGTAATCGTAGCGATGCTGAAAGAAGTTTTTCGCAAGCTTTACCTTAAACCATGCGCGGAACTTCCCCGACGGCAATAGCAACAGAGCGGCTATCGAAGTCCCGAAAAGAAAACTGATTTGCGCCAGTCTTGCGTAATCGCCGCCAATAATTTCCAGCGCTGTCGCTATGACGATCATCATCAACAAATAGCCGCCAATTGCGACCAGTGATAAAGAGCGAAACGCGACGCTGCGCGACAGTTTCAATTTCCACTCGGTGTTGCGAACGGACGCCAGAGCAAGAATAGGCGCAATGCACGCCATGGCAGGGCCGCGCATGGCCGTCAGCTCCACGGAGAATTGCTGGGTCAGATAGGTGATAGTGAAAAGGTTCAGATCATAGGTCCAAATGGCCGCCAGTGACGCCATCGGTAAACGGATTCCCCAACGGGTCTCGGGCGCTGAAATGGAGTATAGATTGTGCACCAAGACCAAGGCACCGACAGCAAATAACATGCGAAGAACCAGTGACGTATAGGCTGCCATACCGCCCAGGCGTGGGCTGCCTTCAAAAATGGGGATCAGGGAGTCCACGCCGATCTGACTGATCAACACCAGCGCGAGGGCCATGTAGATCACATTGATCGATTTGGGTTCGTCGCGCCCTTCACCGGTTCTGAGCAACACAAACATGAACGTCAGCCATCCCAGATTTCGCAGGGATTCACTGAAATTCGAAATTGCAGAGAACGCGCCTTCCACGGAAACGGTGAGTGCCCAAAAACTGGTCATCGCCAAAGCAATCACGAGCGAAATCTGAACGCCGTTTCGCTCTCCCTTTCTCTGGAACTGCCAAATCGCAATCATCGCAAAAAGGGCGGCCGCCAGGCCATGTCCAAAGGTACTAATCTGAGCCAATAGTGCCAACATTTTACCGCGCACCTTCCGGCCAAAGAACGACGCGAATAGTCTGAAGCAAAATCAAGATATCGAGAAACGGTGTATAGTTTTTGGCGTAGTAGAGATCATATTCCAGCTTATGACGGCTGTCTTCAATCGACGCGCCATAGGGATAGTTGATCTGCGCCCAACCGGTAATGCCAGGTTTTACCATATGCCGCTCTGCATAGAATGGCATTTTGGTCTGGAGGTCATCGACAAATTGCGGTCGCTCTGGGCGAGGGCCGACGAAACTCATCTCGCCTTTCAACACACTCCATGCTTGCGGAAGCTCATCAATGCGGACTTTTCTAATGAAGTTGCCAACTTTGGTGATCCGCGGATCGTTTTCGCTGGCCCAAACCGCTTTGCCGCCAATCTCTGCGTCAGCACGCATTGATCGCAGCTTCAGAATATTGAATTTCTGGCCATAGAGACCAACGCGTTCCTGCCGGAAAAAGGCGCCGCCGCGGCTTTCCAATTTGATCAAAGCCGCAAAGATCAGGATGATAGGCCCGGTAAAAATCAGCATGAGCAAACTTAAGACAATATCGAAACTGCGTTTGAAAACCGTTGATATCCGTCGCCCGGCTGAAAATCCGTCCGAGAAGATGAACCAGCTTGGATTAACGCTATCCAGATCAACTCGCCCGGTTTCACGCTCCAAAAAACTGGACATATCATTCACGTGAACGCCAGTTGTTTTGATCGTCAGCAGGTCCGTAACGGGTAACGAATTCCTCCGCTCTTCCAGTGCGAGAACAACTTCGCTAACCTCAAGATTGATAACATGCTGCGGCAGATCGTCGATATCAGACCGCTTGACCGCTGCTTTCACCGCGGCCGGGCCTTCATTCATATTGACGTAGCCCCGCACAACAAAGCCGCTTTCCGGTTTTGCAGCAAGCTCCGCGATACGGTTGGCCCTTGCGCCCGCACCAAGTATCAACAGACGCCGCTTGAAGACGTCGCTGTCCAACAACGTACCAAGCATGACCCGAAGGATCATAAGCAAGCAGATGGAGAGAAGCATCGCATACAGGGAATTGGACCGCCAAAGGGTTATTCCAGGCAGAATGAAAGCTGTGATGGACAGAAAAATAACGCCTAACGAAATGGCAACCAGTATCCGAGCAGCCGCAAAGCGAAGCGATTGAAGGGCTTCTGTTCCGTAAACACCTACTGCAATCAGAGCCACTTCAAGCGCAATGGCGAAACTGATAATCGGTGCCGGACGATCAAAGATCGAACCAGCGCTCATTCCAATCTGGCTAGCACGGAACACCCAACTAATCTCTGCGGCAACAACCAGCAGAAACATGTCCAAAACCCCCAGGAAAAGGAGTGGATAAGGGATATAATGTTTAAACAGTCTGATCATTAAGCGCGCAATCTTTCGGTAGTGCACCTACGCGATAGACATAATTCGTAAGCTGTCGGTTAATTTTACACCTTGAAATTGAAAAAATCCCACGATTTCATCATCAATGTTCAGTTTTCCGACAGTTTGGCGATCAATCCCTGACAAATTTGTAGGCGGTCAAGCCGGTTTCCCGTTCATCAAATTCTAGCGCCCTGTTTTTGGGAGGCATTGATCTTTGCGGACATTGATCTCTGGTGCATACCGGACAACCCAGGCCAATAGAAACCGCATTGTCGGAAGAGATATCCTGCCCTCCCGCATGAAAGAGGGAGGCTCCGTGATCTGCAGACAGTCCAAGACCGACAGCAAATTCGGAAGTTTCTCCGGCAAGTCCGGTGCCTATGCCTTGAATTGCGCGCGAGAAAGTAAACCACATTGAATTGTCTTCCAATTCAACCAATTGTGTGTCCAACTCGAACGGACGATCAAAAACCCGATGAACATTCCAGAAAGAGCAGCGATCTGTGCTTTCGACCATCGGTGAGTGACTGGCACCCGAGAAACGCTTCGACACCAAACCGGAACGATCAATGCGGATCATGAAAAACGGCAAACCACGCGCTCCAACCCGCTGTAATGTAGTCAAACGATGGGCAACCTGCTCAAAGTTCGCACCGAACCGGCGTTCAATAACCTTGAACTGGTAGCCTGATTGCTCACATGATCTCAAAAATCGGGCGTATGGCATCATCAAAGCAGCGGCAAAATAGCTCGAGAGATATCGGCGGTAAAAGGAGCGTGCGGCGTCATCCTTGAAGTGCGCACCCGAGACCAGCCCATCAATCTCAGCTCTCGCCTCTATTTCGGCAAGCAACAATGCCGCCTGGAAAGTGCGAGAGGCCGGATCCAGCATTTCCGACAATTGCAGCTGGCGCGCATGTAAATCCAAACGCCGAAGCGTTCCTGGCAGTACAGTTTCCGGCAAGACTCGTATCATCAGCTGATGCTTACTTCTCAGTCTCTCGCCAATGGCACCATAGAGATCCGCAGATATTAAACGCAATTCGTCAGCTAGCGTTTCGGCCATAGAGTCCAGATCGGCAAAATGGTTTTGCCAGCGATCAATCTCTCTTCGAACGAGCTTAATCGGATCCACCATTTCTGGCTCACCTCGGAACTGGTCTGCCGGCCGATTATCAAAAAGCCTCACGAACGCTGCGGCTGTATTGGGCGAAGCCGTGAGCCATTCCTCTAATTCTGATTTATCAATTGTCAGATCATCAAACATCGGATCGGCAAGCCGTCGTCTTATTCCAGCTAGCCCGCCTCCGGGTTCATCTGCAACCAATTGACGCGGATCGAAATCAAATCGATCCGCGAGCAATAGCATCAACCGTGCACTTAGCGGTCGTTGATTGCGTTCGATTAGGTTCAGATATGATGGTGAAATATCAAGCGCATCAGCCAGGGCCACTTGAGTCATATTTGCCCCGCGTCGTAGTCGTCGTATAGCCGCGCCTACAAAGAGTTTTCTGTCGGTCATATTGGACTTTTTGTAAATTATTTTACAAAATTACAACAAAATAGTGCATTGCTCAGCTAATTTACAACTTTTTCTGTAAATTTTTGTAGCGTGAAACTGCTCAATTGCGCTAGCCGAAGGGACATCAGAGATTAATAGTAAGTTTCCTGGGGAGGAAAAGCTATCCGTCGGAGCCTTGCCGCTCCGGCGGATTTTTTGTGCCCGCATCGGCACCCGAACCCGCCCTGATAAGAGTATCTTAACGCTGCTGATCTATCTGTACCGCAAATAGCAACTTTAGCCATTGGTATAGATCATGATGAAAGCAGCAGCACTGTTCGCCGTTTCGGTTATTTTTCTGGTGTTTGTCTTCTTCCCAACCAAAGAGGAAGCACGTCCAGAACCTGCGAAGGTTGAAGCTCCTAAACCGGTTGTCGCTCCAGCGGCAGATGATGCTGACGCATGGGACTATGATAGCGACGATGATGATGCCGAAACTGAGTTTGTCTTTGGCGAGCCGACATCGAGCACCGAGCCAAAATCAGATTCAGATGGTGATGATTTCGCTTATGAAGGCTCAGATGAAGGGGTTTCAACAGCTGTGAGTAAGGCGCCAACGCCTTCGCGGCCTGCAACGAGCAAGGACACCAGTCGAATCTTCGATTCCACCCCTGGTCCCGATATTAGAGCCGTCACTCCGATTGAAAATTAAGATCAACCCAATCGCGCGTTGATCCTCCCAGAAGCGTTGGGCCAGATATTTGGATTAGACCAACATTCGCAGACGCCGTCATTTCTAGTCGCAGCGTTTCATCACATAGCTATCGGGCTCAATCATCAAAGTGAACTGGCTTGAGCCGGCTGTCGTGACCGGCCCCTCCATCTGAAAGCGCCCGCCGGTTTCGCCGGTTTCTTCATCAGTCGCAAAATCGGTCAAGTTGAGGGTAAGCTTCCCTTCTTCCCATCGCCAGGTTCCGGTAAGATCCTCTGAAATGAAGTTCCCACCAGCAAGCAACGTCCAATTGGTCGGTTGATCGCATGTTTCTTCTGCAAAGGCCCAGCGCCCTTCAAAATAGGAAGAACCGACCTTTTCCAACGGTTCAGATCGCTGGCCATTGCCAACTAACAAAGCACCCGCAATAACAACCAGACTCATGGTTTTAGCGAGCGCCATCGGTTCAGCCGCCTTTCTTCATCAAGTCTAACGCAGCCGCGGTCAGGGCTTCTGCACCGGTTGCCACAACCTTTTCCGCATCCGGTGCCCAAAGCGGACTATGGAGTGATGGCAATTTCTTTCCCTCTTTCTTCGCTTCCTGATACTCTTCCATCGGGACACCTCCAACCCAGAAGATCATGCTTTTGATGGATTCATCAGCCCGGCGATAGCGGCTGAAGTCCTCACCACCCATGACCGGTTTGGATTGGACAACCCGTTCCTTGCCAAATCGCGCCTCAAACAGCTTCGCCATTTCCATGCTGAATTCCGGACTATTGTAGGTGGATGGAGTAAACTCGTCGTCGCGCACCCGAATGACCGGCATCCTGTCTTCCGGAAGACCAGCGGTTACCGCCTCCCCTTCGGCAATTCGTTTGATCCCGTCGAGAAGCTTGGCGCGGGTTTCATCCGAATAGCTGCGCACCGTCAGCAATAGATTCGCCTTGTCGGGTATGATATTATGTTTGTAACCGGCCTGAAAACTCCCAACCGTTACTACCGCGGGATCCTGCGGGTCAATCTCGCGGCTGACCAGTGTCTGCAAGGCGCCAACAATACGCGATGCGACCACAATGGGATCTTTAGTTGTATGGGGATAGGCGCCATGACCGCCCACACCTTTAACTTCAATGTCCACGCTGTCGACGTTGGCCAGCGCATAGCCTGGCGCATATCCGATAAAGCCAGCAGGCGCGCCCGCTGCATCATGAAAGGCCATCACATAGTCCGGTTTCGGAAAACGGGTGTACAGCCCGTCTTCCAACATCGCCTTGGCCCCCTCGCCAGTCTCTTCTGCCGGTTGCAGGATCATCACCAACGTGCCTGACCAATCACCCTTGCGCGCAACCAGCTGACGGGCTGTTCCAACCCAACCGGTCATATGGGTATCATGACCACAGGCATGCATGACGCCTGTGTCATTGCCTTCCCGGGTTTTGGCACGCACTTTTGACGCAAAGGGCAAACCGGTTTTCTCGACCAGCGGCAGGCCATCCATATCGGCACGGATCATCACGGTCGGGCCAGCGCCATTTTTCATCACGGCAACCACGCCGGTACCACCCACTTTTTCGGTTACATCAAACCCAAGCCGTCTGGCTTCAGTAGCCAGCTTTGCCGCCGTTCGCACTTCTTCACCGCTCAGTTCGGGATTGGCGTGCAGATCACGATAGATTTCCATCAGAGATGGAAGGTCGGCCTTGATTGCATCTTTCAGAGGATCAGCCTGCGCTGGTGTCCAAAACAAAACCGTACTGGCCGCGATCAAAGCGGCTTTCGAAATCATACGCATCACTATCCCCGAGTTATTTCACATTGTTGTGAACCTAACTGCTCAATCACCGCTTGTCAGGCACAATTTACTCACCAACCGGTGTCAGTTCCATGACATTCACGACCGACTCATAATAGGGATAGGGAAAAACCATTCGCCAACGCTTGGCCCCAATGCGCTCAACAACCGCCGCCTGATCTCGCTCTTTGGTTTTTCCATAGGACATGACTTTATCTTCATAGCCGTAGAATGATGTACCGAGATAAATGGAATGGCGCGTACCCGCCTCGTACAGCCAACCGGCCGTGCGCTGGGAACCCGTCAATTTGGTGAAATGGCGCCGATCCCCATCGACTGTGATCCGGCATCGAAAAGCCGGATAGGCTATATAGGGCAAACCACCGCTAGCATCGCCATCAAGTTTGGTCACCGAGCAAGCGTAAAGACCCGCTGGAATCTTGCTGTCCGCCAACGCAGCGTCCTTATCGAATACCGGTTTTCTTTTGGCCAACTCGTCTCCCTGACCTCCTTGAACGGCGCCGACAACGCCGTCCTGTAGAGCTTTTTGCCAGTTATCGATTCGTTTTTGGTCTGCCGCTGTGGCGGATTCACGCCACTGCGATCCCGGGTGGGATAGGTCTGTCGCCAATGCGGTGGATACCAAGCCGGATAATGTCAGGCCGATTGCTGCTTTGGCGCATGACATTCTCACTGCGCCGTCCACCCGCCATCAATGGAGAGGTTCGCGCCAGTAATCGCGCTGGCTTCATCCTTGCACAAGAAAACCGCGAGCGCGGCAATCTGATCGATCTGGACAAATTTCTTTGTCGGTTGTCCGGCCAGAAGCACATCATTCATAACCTGTTCGCGGGTCATATTCCGCGCTTTCATGGTATCGGGGATTTGGTTTTCCACCAGCGGTGTCCATGCATAGCCAGGCGATATTGTGTTCACCGTAATCCCCTGTTGCGCGACTTCAAGCGCAACTGTCTTCGAAAATCCGGCAATCGCATGTTTGGCGGCATTATAGGCAGACTTGTAGGGGCTAGCGACCTTACTGTGCATGGATCCGGTGTTGATGATCCGCCCCCAACCCCGCTGCTTCATACCGGGCAGAACGGCTTTGGTGGTGTGGAAAGCGCTGTTGCAGATAATGTCCATGATCGCGTTCCACTTGTCCTCGGGAAACTCGTCGACTGGGGCAACATGTTGAATTCCCGCATTGTTAACGAGAATATCAACTTCTGCCAACTGCTCAGCACAGTCTGTGGCCATTTGTCGAATTTCATCGGGTTTGGTCATGTCAGCTTTGCTATAGGCGGCCTTCGCTCCGCTCAGCTTTTCCAGCTCCTGCCTCAGCGATTCAATTTCACCCTCATCGCCAAAGCCATTGATCATAACGGCCGCGCCCTCAGCGGCCAGTGCTTTTGCATAGCCACCGCCAATGCCAGAGGTCGACCCGGTCACAAGAGCGGTTTTACCCTTCAGAAACATGCATTTTCTCCTTTCGGTAACCTTAAAACAGTCCGGAATGACTGCAACGGTTTTGTGTAAAAGAAATGCTGGATGCTTGCGCTTTTCTTCATTTCAGGCGAATTGGGTTCCAATAGGAGATGAAGCCATGCGTTTAGATGATCTGGATCCCAGCAAAAATGCCCGCGACCACGGACGTGGAGGTGGCCGCAGAGGATTTGGCGGCGGTGGTGGCGGAGGAGGCGGGCTTGGCCTGCTCCTCAGTTTTCTGCCCATGTTGCTCGGCCGCAAAATGGGTTGCGGTACAATCCTGCTCATTGGCGGCGCGGCTCTGGCCTTCATGTATTTTGGTGGCGGTGCGGGAATGTTGACGGGCGCTGGGACACAGGCTGGCGATTCCGGTAACGCGGTTGCTTATGATACTCAGGAAGAACGTTTTGCCGGTCAGGTTCTTGCTTCCACCGAACAGACATGGTCAAAACTGTTCCAGGCCAACGGATCGCGCTATCAACCGACAACAATCAATTTCTACCAAGGCGGGGTCAGCTCCAATGGCTGTGGTTCGGCCAGTTCTGCCGCAGGGCCATTTTATTGTCCGGCCGATCAGGGCATTTATCTCGACACATCCTTTTTCAATGAACTGGAAACCAAAATGGGTGCGCGTGGAGATTTTGCCAAGGCCTATGTCATTGCGCATGAGGTCGGTCACCACATCCAGACCTTAAGCGGCGTTTCCAGTCAGGTTCGTCAAGCACAGAGCCGCGCTAGCAAGGCAGAAGGCAATGCTCTGCAAGTACGGATGGAACTACAGGCGGATTGCTATGCCGGTGTATGGGCTGCACAAAACGCAAATCGCATGGAACCCGGTGATGTCGAGGAAGGTCTGACGGCCGCTCATGCTATTGGTGATGATACTTTGATGCGCGGCGCCGGACGGCGACCGGTGGAAAGCATGTTTACCCATGGTAGCTCCGAACAGCGGATGGCTTGGCTGAAAAAAGGTATGCAAACCGGCGATCCGGCCGCGTGCGATACTTTTGCACGCGGCGCGGTTCGTTAGCCGGTTCGCTTAAGCTGCAGATTCTTTCTGCAACGACCGCGACCAGTCCAGCCGCCGGGTGACGAACATCACCCCAGCCAGAGCAGCGAAGATCAACAATGATCCGATGAGCAGCGAGTATGCCTCAAGGCTCAGCAGGATATAGATCACTCCGTATAGCGTGGCGAGCAAGCCGCCGATGATCGAAGCTCTTCGCCAACTGGACAGAACCGATGCCGCATAAGCGGTGATCAATCCAATAGTCGCAAGCGATGCTACGACATAGGCCAGTGCAAAGCCGATAATTTCGGCAAAGGCGAGCAGCAGGATGAAGAACAACACCAGTGCGACACCGACCAGAATATACTGCACGGAAGAGATACGCACGCCGCCGATCAGATCGAACAGCAAAAAGGCGACAAAGGTAAATCCGATAAACAGAAAACCATATTTTGTAGCCCGACTGACCTGGTCGTAAAGATCGACCGGCTGAATCAAATTCACCGTTACACTGGAGGAGTCACCAACCCCACCACCATCATAGGAACTAAAGGGCCTATCGCTACTTTGCGGATAGATTTGTTGCCCGGGCTGCGTCGAGGTCAACGAACTTCCCAGTGCCAGATTGGAAATACCATATTTCGCTGTAAAGCCGGTTTCCGTGACTTCATTATCAGGGAGAAAGCCGCCAGTGAAACTGGGATGTGGCCATTTTGAGGTGACGGACCAATTGGTTTGACCCGCATCAGGCACCATGGTCAGACTTTCTGTTCCGCGGAACTTAACGTCAAATTTGACGGCGATTTCGCCGTCTTCCAGTGCGGTTGCATCCAGCCATGAGAAAAAGCCGGTATTGCCGGTTTCACCCAATCCTTTACCCGGCTGCAGAACCAGAGACTGGTCATCCACGGTTAGCTTGTTATCTGCCGATAGCCCTCTCGCATCCGACAATCCAAAACGGATCTCTGCCCGGGCAAAGTCAATATCCGCTTTATCAATTCCGGACCGATCAAAATCTTCTGGCAGTTTGAAAGACGCTGAACCCGTCACATTGGTATTGTAAATCACCACCTCATAGATGGAGCGACTTTTGACTTCTGTCCGGATATCACTGTCGAAGGACATGACTTCCGGCGAGACATAAAGCTCTCTTGTCACAACATTGGTGCGCGTCACCGTTTTGCCGTCCTGCTCCACCGATTCCTGCACTTTCGCTTTGTAAGGCAGTACGATTTTGGGCCCGGCAAAAACCTGCTTGCCACCCCAACCGGTGACGATGGACTGTTCAGCCTGATCACTCTGATTTTGCCGATCATATATCAGCAACCAACTCGCGAACAGCGGGATTGCCAGCAAAAAACCCGTCAGCAACACCAACAGAAACTTGGCACCTGGCGATCGCTCCAGTCGTTGCGGCTGTTGAATGTCTTCCTCGGTTTCAGTCATATTCAATTTTCCCTCTAAATCCCTGTATTTGCTGGACCGTGGCTCTTGCAAGCCGTGGCCATTGCTCTAATCATAAACCCCAAGCTCTTCCATCAGAGCGACGAATCGAGGCTTACGTGCGACGAATTACCACAATTGCGGATTGCCATAACGTGAACGACTTCCGTTCTTTGGCCAAAAAGCATCTACCTTTTCCAATATTCGATTATATTGACGGCGCGGCTGACGATGAGGTCACCCGGCGGCGCAATACCGAAGCCTATGAAGCGTGCGACCTTGTACCCAATGTCCTTGCCGGGGTCGAGGATATCGACATGACTATTTCGGTCATGGGTCAAAAACTCGCAATGCCGCTGTTCCTGTCTCCCACTGCCCTGCAGCGACTTTTTCATTGGCAGGGCGAACGCGGTGTAGCGAGAGCGGCCGAAAAGTTCGGAACTTTTTTCGGGATATCCTCTCTGGCCACGGTTAGCATCGAAGAGATCGGCGAAAGCATCGGCACGCCAAAAATGTTCCAGCTTTACGTCCACAAGGACAAAGGGCTTAACAAGTCTATGATCGAGCGCTGCAAGGCAGCAAAGTTTGATGCGATTACGCTGACCGTCGACACAATTGTCGGTGGCAATCGTGAACGCTGCCTGCGTTCTGGATTTACCAGCCCACCCAAGATCACGCCCGCCAGTTTCCTAAGCTATGCGACCAAACCAGCCTGGGCGCTCAACTATATGCTGCGCGAGACTTTCGAATTGTCCAACCTCAAGGATCATGTGGCTGAGGGTACCAATGTCGCCCTGTCAGTGGCGGAATATTTCTCAACCATGCTTGATCAGTCGCTGGACTGGGCGATGGCCGAAGATATCCGCAAGGATTGGGGCGGCGAATTTTGTCTGAAGGGAATCATGTCGGTCGAGGATGCCAAGCGTGCTGTCGATATCGGTGCAACCGCCATCATGGTCTCCAATCATGGCGGCCGGCAACTGGATGGTTCGCGCGCTCCGTTTGATCAGCTCGCCGAAATTTGCGACGCGGTAGGTGATAAGATTGATGTCATTTGCGATGGCGGCATCACCCGAGGCAGTCATGTCCTAAAGGCCCTTAGCGTCGGTGCCAAAGCCTGCTCCGGAGGTCGGCTGTATCTCTATGCTCTGGCTGCCGCTGGACAGGCAGGGGTTGAACGAAGCCTCAGCTTGTTGCAAGCTGAGATCGCACGGGACATGAAACTGATGGGTGTGACATCCGTTGACCAGTTGAACCGTGACAATTTGCGGTACCGGACTTGAACAGGAACAGGGAATTGATGATGCGAAACTTCATAAAATTGGCAATTGGTTCGTCGGCAGCAGCGCTCCTCCTTACTGCGCCAGCTCAGGCGCAAAAGGCCGATCCTGATCAGTCAGCGAAAGAACATGCAGAGGATGCAGCCACCACACCAGCCAAAGATGTTGGTCTGAAAAAGACCAAAATTCCCGCAAAGCTTATCGCCATTCAAGATGCCCCCTATTCGCTTGACGGTCTGCGTCGTTGTGCAGCGATCATCAAGGAGGTCAAGGAACTAAATGCCGTACTGGCCGCCGATGTAAATGAAGAAGTCGACAAGTCCAGAGCTGAAAAACGCGAGGAAACTGCCGGCCGGGTCGGCGGCGGGCTTCTGGGTGGGCTAATTCCGTTTCGCGGTGTCGTACGCGAGATATCTGGCGCGGCAGGCGATGAACGCAAGTATAATGCAGCGGTTTATGCGGGTGTCGTCCGGCGCGGATTCCTGAAAGGCGTTGGCCGGGAGCGCGGCTGCAAAGCCCCTGCCCGTCCATAAGCTAACCTAACCAGAGCAAATAGCCGGTTTGGAGAATGGCAACTCTTGGGCCGGTCGCTTAGCGCGCGCGCACAATCCAGATACCTCCGGGTAACGCGACCCGACCGCCGTCGTCATGAGGGGCAAGCGCATCCTTCAAGGCATCCAAAAGCCGGGACCGCAGTTGATCGTCAACTTCTCCCAAGGCCCTTGAGGCCGGGCCGATTTGGGATGAAAAGTAAACCGCGTCGTCAACACCGCCTGTTTGCGACAGGCATATTTCGACCGCGTGCGATGTCATTGAGACATCATCAAAACCCGCTTCGGTCAATATGCCTTTCAGCCGCGCGTCATCCGCAAAGGCGAAAGGACCAGGCGCATGCGGATCCGTGTCCGGCGCTTCGGGCAATAGTGGTTTGATCGCCGCCATCGGAACCATCACCCACAAATTCACCTTCGGGCTCTGCCAGCACGCAAAGACCATCCTGCCGCTAGGTTTCAGATTGGCTTTGATATTGGTGAAGGCCGCAACCGGGTCTTCGAAAAACATCACACCAAAGCGTGACATGATCAGGTCAAAACCTTCATCAGACCTATATTCGGCGGCATCAGTCAGCAAAAGCGTTCCACGCCCATTTGCCCGTGTCCGTGCCAGTTCCAGCATCGGTTCAGACACATCTACACCCGTGACATCAGCGCCAGCGTCCATCGCAATTAACGACGTCTCACCAGTACCACAACCAATGTCCAAAACACGCTCGCCCGGCGCTATTGCAGCAGCATCGATCAATAGGGATGTGACCGGCGCCAACAAGGCGTCCATGACGTCCTGCTGTTCGGTCCATTTCACGCCGGCATTGTCATTCCAATATTCGATCTGTTCTTCATTGGACATGGCAGGCGCAAAACTCCGTTGAGGCAGATGAAGGCGGCGACTAGTGCATCAGGATGTAGCGAAGGCAGCCAATCAATAGACCCGCTTCTTCGGCTTCACATATTCCGCTTCGTCGGTCAGTGTAAAGTCATGGACGGGGCGATAGCCGATATCGACTTTGCCGGTGCCGCGCGCCTTGTCAGGGCCGCCCCAGCCGTCAAATGTCGCAACCGTGTGCTTCATCCATTCCTTGTCATTCCGATCTTCGTAATCTTCCTGCATATGGGCACCGCGGCTTTCCTTGCGGTTAGCAGCACTTTCCATTGTCACAACCGCCTGAGCCATCAGGTTATCGAGCTCCAGCGTTTCGATGAGATCGGTATTCCAGATCAGCGAGCGGTCAGTGACGCTGACATCGCTCAGTTTGTTGTTCACCGCCCGCATGGCCGTCACGCCTTCGGCCAGCAATTCGTCATCGCGGAACACAGCACAGTTTTTCTGCATTGTTTTCTGCATTTCCGTGCGCAGAGCAGCGGTTGTTGTGCCGCCTTTCGCATAACGGAAATGGTCTAGACGGGACAGGGACAGATCAGTTGAATCTTTAGGCAAAGGTTTGTGCGATTCACCCGGCTTCAGCTTCTCTTTGAGACGCAGGCCGGTTGCGCGGCCAAAGACCACGAGATCGATTAATGAGTTGGAGCCCAAGCGGTTTGCACCATGCACGGACACACAGGCGGCTTCACCGACAGAATAAAGCCCCGGGACCACAGCATCGGGATCATCCTTGGTTGGATTCACCACTTCGCCATGATAGTTACAGGGTATACCGCCCATATTATAATGGACCGTCGGCACCACCGGTAGCGCCTGACGGGTCAGATCAACGCCCGCAAAAATCTTGCCGGTTTCGGTGATTCCGGGCAGTCGCTCAGCCAATACATTGGGGTCGATATGGTCGAGGTGGAGATAAATATGATCCTTCTCTGGCCCAACACCACGGCCTTCGCGAATTTCGGTTGCCATACAGCGCGATACCACGTCGCGAGACGCGAGATCTTTTGCGCTTGGCGCATAGCGTTCCATGAAACGTTCGCCTTCGGAGTTGGTCAGATAACCGCCCTCCCCGCGTGCGCCTTCGGTAATCAGCACGCCCGCACCGTAAATGCCGGTGGGGTGGAACTGAACAAATTCCATATCCTGCAAAGGCAGGCCAGCGCGCAATACCATGCCGCCGCCGTCACCAGTACAAGCATGGGCAGAGGTTGCACTATAGTAGCAGCGGCCAGAGCCGCCGGTTGCGAGGACAACCGCATGTGCGCGGAAGCGATGGATAGAACCGTCTTCCAGGCAAATGGCAATTACGCCGCGGCACTCACCGTCTTCCATGATCAGATCGATGGCAAAATATTCGATAAAGAAGTCCGCATCATATTTCAGGCTCTGCTGATAGAGCGCGTGAAGCATCGCATGACCGGTTCTGTCTGCCGCTGCACAGGTACGCTGTACCGGTGGGCCATCGCCCATATTCTGCATATGACCGCCAAAGGGACGTTGGTAGATGGTGCCATCTTCGTTGCGTGAGAACGGCACACCCGCATGTTCCAGCTCATAAACGGCTTGCGGCGCTTCGCGGACAAGATATTCGATCGCGTCCTGGTCACCCAGCCAATCAGAACCTTTGACCGTGTCATACATATGCCAGGACCAATGATCCGGCGTATTGTTGCCCAGGGAAGCGGCAATACCGCCTTGGGCAGCAACAGTGTGCGAACGGGTTGGGAAAACTTTGGTGATACAAGCGGTTTTCAAGCCAGCTTCGGCAGAACCCATGGTGGCCCGCAAACCGGATCCGCCGGCTCCCACGACGACCGTGTCGAACGTGTGATCGATAATCTTGTAAGCGGGTTTTGAATCTGTGTCAGTCATTAAGCGACCACTCCGGTAAAGGCGACCTTGGCGACAGCGAAAATTCCTAGCGCTGCACCGCCAATGGCGAAAAAGTTAAGCAAGATGATGAGGCCGAATTTCATGCCATGATCAGGAACATAATCCTCGATCAATACCTGCAGGCCAAGGCGCAAGTGCCAGAAGATGCTGACCAGCATCAACATCATTGGAACTGCAACCAGTGGTGAGGACAGCCAGCCGATCAGCAGCTCATGCTCGTAATTGGGCAATCTCAACAACGAGATCAGCAGCCACCCGATCAGCGCCAGATTGCCGACGGCGGTAACCCGCTGAATGATCCAGTGATGAGCGCCTTCCTGAGCGGAGCCAAGACCGCGAACCTTACCAATATTTGATCCTGATCCCATCGTCTTATCCAATCAACTTTGAAGAGATGAATGCCCAGAGCCCCGCAGTCGAAAGCAATGCCAGCACGGGCACCACTGCCGACCAAAGCTTGTTGGTCTGAAGTTCATAACCTGCGCCTGCATCAAGCACGAAATGGCGAAGGCCAGAATATGTATGTTCGAACAGGGCAAAGGTCATGCCGATCATGACTATGAAACCGGGGATGGTTGTCATGATATCAACGAAAAACGCATAGGCCTCTGGTCCAGCAGAAATGCTGTATAGCCACCATACCAATATTGGCGCACCCAGAAGCGCAAGTGCATCACCGGTGGCTCGGTGCAGGATGGAGACCAGCATGTGCGGGCCCCATTTATATATTCCCAAATGCGGCGATAATGGCCGGTTCGTTGGCTTAACCAATTTTTGTCCCCTGATCACGGACCCCGGATCTTGTTCGGAGTCTTTGTAAACGAACCAGTGCTTTAGCGAAAACACGGCATCATGCAAACAGGATAGCAGGGTTTTTATAGCTTATCCGTCGGGTTTTTAGATGCAAATTGCTGCCCGATAGCTGTAAATCACAAAAGTGCTGTCAAATTTATCAGGCTTTTGACATCTCTTGTTGGACCTTTGGTGATCCTCACCCTATTCGTGCGCAATATGACAGATGCAAAAACACATATTTTGGTAACCGGTGCCAGCCGCGGCATCGGTAGGGCAATATTGGACGGTTTTGATCCAGGCAAAACCAAAGCATTGGGGCACAGCACCTCCGGCGAGACCGGTCTTCTAAAAGCGGATTTTGCAGTTCCAGAAGAGGTCCCGCAACTCTGGCAGGATGCATTGGCAAGGTTGGATGGCCGGATTGATGTCTTGATCAATAATGCCGGTATTTTTGATCCGAATCCGATTACCGATAGTGACGCAGACTGGCTAGAAAGCTGGAGCCGGACAATGCAAGTCAACCTCACCGCCTCGGCGCAGCTTTGCCGGTTGGCGGTGCAGCATTTTCAGGACCGAGGGACCACAGGCCGGATCGTGAATATCGCCAGCCGCGCTGCCTATCGCGGAGACAGTCCCGAACATTGGCATTATGCAGCATCCAAAGGCGGGATGGTTGCGATGACCAAGACCATCGCCCGCGCCTATGCCAGCGAAGAGATATTGGCCTTTGCCATCTGCCCCGGTTTCACGATGACCGGAATGGCGGAAGATTATCTGGAAAGCCGCGGCGGCGACAAACTGCTCAAGGATATTCCACTGGGTCGTGTCGCTCAGCCAGAAGAAATTGCTTCCATGGCCAAATATTGCGCCCTCGACGCACCTCCGTCCATGACCGGCGCGGTGCTTGATGCCAATGGTGCGAGCTTTGTCCGGTGACACCGCGCGTTCTTTTAGACACAGCAAATATCCCCAATGACGGGGGTGAGCTTCGGCTCTTCCAACGCGGTCAGGAGTTTTCAATCATGCTGGGCAGCAACGAGCTGATGAACAGCCGGCTCAGCGGTTCAGAAGAAGCGCTTGCCTCCCTGCCCTGTCAACGTTTGACCGACCGGACCGGCGCACGCATTTTAATTGGCGGTCTGGGCATGGGTTTTACCCTGAGAGCCGCCCTTCCGTTGCTGGCTGCAGACGCGGAAATTATTGTGGCCGAACTGGTGCCGGCCGTTGTCCAATGGGCACGAGGACCAATGGCAGGGATATTTGATGGTAGCCTGGACGATCCGCGCGTCACCATCGCAACCGCAGATGTGGCTGATCTAATCTCTCAAAATAGTGAACCTTATGACGCGATCCTTCTGGATGTGGACAACGGCCCAGATGGCATCACCCATGCGTCGAACGACAGATTATACACAGCCGCCGGCTTAAAGGCCGCCCAACGGGCGCTGCGCCCTGGCGGAATACTGGCAGTCTGGTCATCCGCACCGGATGCTAAATTTACCCGGCGACTGGTAAATGTCGGATTTGCAGTTGAAGAAGCTCCCGTCCGCGCGCGCGGCAAACGCGGGGCACATCATATGATCTGGCTGGCCACGCGGGGTTAATATCCTACTGGTGACCACTTTAGGCGCAAAAGCGGACGTTCCTATTTCTTGCAATGTTGACAAGAGTATATGTGAAAAATGTTCTACAAGCTCCGTGAACAGGCATCAGAGGCTTGTTTCGGTTTCCGATAGATTAAGTTCGGGGCTGTCAACTACTCGAAGGACTTCATCTAACTGAAAAAATCTCTGTGGATGCCCTGCGCCCGCAGTCGTCGATCCTTTTGATACTGCCAATCGCGCGAAGGCAACTGCGCTCATTGCAGTGGCTCCATAATCAGATGGGGCTTGTAGAGAAATACATTTAACCACAGAACGCCCATCTGCCTCGCCGTGAGCCAATGCAATCATGGCGATAGGTTCCTTGCCCGAACGCCCAAGTTCTTTCAGCGCATTGACGACCTTCGCGAGTTTCATGCCGATGCTTTTGTCTACAAACAATCTTAGTATCCCCATTTTGCGCAGCATGGAAATCAGTTTATCGAAGGACGAACTATCAAATCCCGTCCATAAGTTAACCTGCTGCACGCGTAGCTGGTTCGCAATGGTCAAACCTTCTTCAAAATCCACGAGACGGTGACTTTGACGACCAAGTGGCTCAGGGTAATCAAATTGTCGCTTCACACTAAAGCCGGGGACCTGACGTCTCTGATGTCCTTCTCGAAACTCTACCTTTCTGGAGAATGTGCCCATCATATCGGCGAGACCACTTGGCCCAACACTCGATTGAGTGCTCTGACAAAGAGCAAGGTCTATACTCTCGACCCGATCAAGCAAGCTGGCCGCGCGTATGGCCATTAATCCTGAAAGGCCGGGCCACATTCCCGCCATAGTGAGCAATGGAACGCCTGCCTTTATTGCATCACCATTTAGCTCGAGAACCCTTTTGATGAATTCTCGCTCTATCGTAACATCAATACATGGAACGCCCTTTTCCAAACAAGCTTTTTGAATCATGGGATATTCTTGCGCAACACAGACGATGACAGCTGAGAGACTTGGATCGATAGCGTCACCAATGCTAATAGGATCACCTCGATCAATCTCTCGAATAGCTGCAGCCTGGTAATCCTGCATCTGTTCTCTCGCTCGCTCAATGCGATGATCACCGAGAACCAGTGAAGTCGAGCTGCATTGTCTAGCGACTTCGGCACATACTTTTTGGCCGACGGCGCCTCCCGAACCGATCACGAATATGCGAGCCTGCTTAGGTTTACTTTCCATGCTAGTTCTCCCAATAAGCGTAATAAATGGTTGGAATGGAACTATTATGTCAGGCTATGAGCCGCTCAACAAGTTGAAGTATGTTGCCGATGGCGTCTGGATCGTTGATGGTCCTTCAATCCGTTTTTATGGTCTGCCGTTTTCGACTAGGATGACCATAATCCGCTTACCGAACGGCGATTTGTGGCTGCATTCGCCGACGAAATTACTGCCGGGGTTGAGGGATGAGGTCGCTGCGCTCGGTCGCGTAGCTCATTTGATCGCTCCAAACTGGATACATTATGCTTATATAGCGGAATGGGCAGCGGCTTTTCCAGAATCCACAGCTTGGGCTGCGCCTGGCGTACGCGAACGATCAACAAAGATGGGCATGGAAGCGTGTTTCGATCACGATCTGGAAACAGATCCACCGCTAGAATGGGCAAGCACTATTTCGCAAATGATAGTTTCGGGCAGCAAAATTCATCGCGAAACGGTGTTCTTCCATCATCCCTCACAAACATTGATCTTGACCGACTTGATTGAAAATTTCGAAACAGAAAAAATACCGCTATGGATGCGTCCGCTTGCTTGGTTTGCCGGTATCCTCGACCCGGATGGCCAGCAGCCCTTCGACATGCGCTTGACGTTTAAAAAAGGTAAGATTGAGTTCGCTAAAGACGTTCGACGGATGATTGAATGGAGACCCGAACGGGTAATTCTGGCGCATGGGCGTTGGTATGTCAAAGATGGCGTGGCCGAACTGAAGCGTGCTTTTCGCTGGGCGCTTTGACAGCTGTACCAAGCAAAGCTGCTCGAGAATTTAAACATGATGTCTACTGTCCGCTTTCGGGATTCAGCAGTCATATCGTTACAGTCCTCTTAGGGCGCAAAAGTGGACTCTAGCGATTTGGCATTGGGCTGAATTGGACTATTTGACGGCGATCGACGATATCAAGCTCTTGGCTCCTGCGCTCACATATTCCCTATCAGGCTTTGGCTCGAGCGATTCCCTGACATCGCGATAATCGGCGGTCCACAATACGGGCCAATCGGGTAGGAACGTCTTGTGTGAATAATATCCTAGCATATGCTGGACGCGCGGTGAGAAATCCTGCGCGACTTCCCACGGTATGGTGATCGGATGCGCTTCTTCGGGCGTAAGCTGTGCCAATATGTAACTCATTTGAATTCCGAAACGCCATGTATCCGTCGAAATATTGGCGCCCGCGCCATGGATGGCCTTACCGGTGTAGAGCAGTGCAGACCCGGCGGGCATAACGGCCTGCACGACATCTTTCTCGTCCGCTTCGGACGAAAAGTCTTCCCAAAGATGGCTGCCGGGGACCACACGCGTTGCGCCATTTTCTTCGGTGAAGTCTGTAATGGCTAGCATTATACTCAACGTGCCTTCCGGTCCATCCTTACCGAGATCGTGGATCACTGGCCAATTGCCCACATCGCGATGAAGCATCTGTTCGGTTGAGCCTGGTCCGATGATCATCGCCTGACCGGTATTAAGCCAATAGTCGTTGGCAAAGGCGTCTTCTGCCCATTGATGCAGAAGATCATGATCGATCAGCTTGGCAAAAGACGGGGCTTTGGTCGCAAGACCGGCAAACCGCTTCGTCTGTTCACCACAGAACATCTGCTTGATCGCTCCGCCTGACATGCCGGGCTCGAATCCGTCAGCATGCGGCTTGAGTTCAGCTACCAGAGTTTCGAGAAGATCGCTCGCGATAAAATTCTCGACGATGATCGCTCCATCTTCATTGATGGCGGCGATGATTTCTGCCGATGGGGCGTTGCTGTCAAAATGTCTGAGTTGGGTCATGATATGTCCTCGTTTAGATATATTGGGATTGATAAATTGTCCCCGGCCCATGGCCGGAGAGCGCTACTTCTGTCTGATCGCCGAATTCACTCCCGGGATGTCCCAGGCTTCTGCGATTTTTCCATCAACAATACGCCAAACCACTGCTGCATCGGTTTCAAATGATTGCCCATCCAGTGTCATATTAGGGAGTGCATGGACGATGACGAATTCATTGCCGAGAGCATTAGCTTCCTTAAGTCTCACGTTGAATGTTCCGCCTGTAATTTCTGCAAGATCCTTGAAGAACTGTTTGAAACCATTCAATCCTTCATAGGTCTTGTTGATTTGTGGCAGATGCTTGTTGAAATAATGCCATTCAAAATCATCGACAAAATGATCCGCCGCCTCATCCAGCCGGTCCGGGATGAGCGGCGGAATGGAACTGATCATATCTACACTGGCTCTTTCGTCATTCATTGTAATTTCCTTTCGGGGCGTTTGGGCTCAACCCAAACCGGGTCATGACATTGGTCGTGATTTTCTCGATAAATGGATCGTGAGCCGCAAGACCGTGGACCCATTCGGTGGTTCCCGCGTTAAACACTTCACCCTTGCCGCATTTGAAGCTGGCCATGACGGCATGGCCGCGCATTAGTTTTGCACGGGCCGTCGGGCTGTCTTCGCCAAATGTAACCCGCGTCAGGATTTCGCGATCTTCCAGCGGGATGACTTTGGGGAACGGGCTGCGATCCGATTCAGCGAGAGTGGCGGGAGTCATGGCGATGATTTCCAGATTCTCGGGAACGCCCAATCCGCCACCGGGTTTAGGCAAGCCATCGTCGCCAAACTGGATAGGGCAACCGTCATTTTCATAACCGATCAGGGGGACATTGCCGCCAATCACATCGCCATAATAAAGATCGGTATCCTCCAGCGCCCAATGCGTGTCATTATAGATGGTGTAAGCCGCGCTCCCTCGAGCGGCACACATGGCAATGCGATGATAGCCGCCATAGAGGAACGAAAGGCCAAGGAACCGTGCTTCCGGCGCTTCGAAGGCAGGATGAGACCACAGATGAGTCGCATCCTTACGGGTTGATGGATTGGCCCAAAGCGGATCCTTTTCTTCACCCGCCCACTTGTGCGCGACCATAGTCTGACCATCATCTTCCCAACGGATTTTCCAGTAGCAGGTGTTTCCGGAAAAACTGATGAGATTGCCACCCTGATTAACAAAATGTTCTATTCCAAAGCGTTGGTTGACCGACCAATATTCGCTGTGTCCAACAACCATCGCAGTGTCGTAGCCGAAAAGCGCATCGGGATTGGTCTCGAAATCATGATCGGTCAGGAAGTCAAGATCATAGCCATTTTCTTCGGCCCACTGGGTGAAGACTTGTTCCCATTTCTTCAGAAAACACGCGGCACCATCATAGGGTGACGGCTTATGCTCGACCATCCATTCCATATTGCCGGGCATTGGCATCTGGCCAATATCGCGGGGTTCATAATTGATCAGACGCGGCGGTTCGCCCGGCGGCGAAATAAGCCCCTGGGGATAGGGCCGCATGCGGGACAATCTACCAATCGCACCGTCACGCGATTCATCTGGCGTGACTTTGCCCTCCATCAGCGCAATCACATCGGCATAAGCGTTGCTCCCGCCCCAATAATTATAGGCTGCATAGGTATTTGTTGCGAGGATCAAAACGGCTTTGGCTTTGGCTGCTGAATCCGCTTTGCGGACGCAGATGAAATGCTGACTCTTCGAACCGTCCGGACCGGACAGGGTCAGGTCATAATATCCGGTTTGCCAATCTTCGCCGATTTCAAAAGTGAAGGTTTCTGGCCATTGGCATCCATTGGTGTCGGCATCTTCGGGAATTGGGTGATGGCCAATATCAATATCATCAAATTTGGCGACCTGCCTCACCTCGGCACCGATGCGAGAAATCGTCAGGGTGCATGGTGAGGCAGGTGCGCTCGCGAACAAGGTCACTGTCTCTCCCGGGGCAGCGCTTACCTTGTTCGGATAAAACCATGGTCGATCCATTTTTCTTCTCCCAGTCTGATGATTATCGTGTTGCAGCTGGTTGTGACTGATCCCGCAGCAATGCGGCTCCCAGCCAGACCGACCAAAGTGGTGACAGTATGACAACCATTGCCAACGCGGCATCGGAAATTTCAGTCTGCCCTAAATGCGAAACGAAGAACTGGACGGTCCAGATTATGGCCAGGATGCCTGCGCCAATTGCCAGACCCTTTAACCCGGCGACGTAGAGAAGTTTTGCTAGACCACCCAACCAGATAGCGGCCAAGATTGCCTCCAGCAGCCAGAAGCCCCGCCAGCTGCCACCGATGATTGCCTCCCAGGCGGCGGCTTGGCCAGGACTAGCAATATCATTGTGAAGAGCCTCAAAAGCGCCAGCCATATGGACCGCGCCGAATGCACCGAGCAGGCAATAGATCAAACCGCAGAGGAAGGCGATGTCCGTCAGGTTTTCGTCGATATGCCGAAGCGCCTTCCATGCATATATGATCAGCGGCAGGAAGATCAGATAGTAACCAAGAATGTCGGTCCACATTGCGGTGTAAAACAGGCTCGCTTGCTCGCCATCGAGGTTCATCATCTGCTGCCCATCATGGAAGATCGATACGTCACCGCCTGATGCGCTCATAAAAAGAAACTGCGTCAGATAAGCAAAAGGCAGAGAGAGAATGGCCGTGATAGCGGCAAGCTTTCGGCCTGGGATTTCAGAGTTTAGAGAAGACATTATGAGTATTCCTGTCCTGGCGCCAATTAGGCGGCTTGTTTCAATTTTTCATGGTTTGGAAAATCTGAGAGTGCGTGATTGACGCTCCAAAGAGCGCTTTCCATATAGCCACCCGACATATAGTCGCCGCAAAACGACAGGCCCTTTCGCCGCTGGGCTGATTTCAGAAAATCGAGTGTCCGCGCATTGTGACCAACGGTTGCTTGTGGAACAGCATTGTGGTGGCGCGTGACTGAAAAACCCTCAATGGCATTGTCAACTTTGGGCAAATAGGACGCAATATCTTTGCGAACGATGCGAGCCAGTTCTTCATCTGTCTTGTCGACCAGGGCAACTGATTTTGGATTGAGAATCCAGGCCTGCAATGTCGCTTTGCCAGACGGCGTATTGTCCGGGCTTTTCTGATGCGTATCGACGCAAAAGCTGACCGAACCTTCATTCTCGAACGGCAGGAAGTAGGTCCAGACATCGTTCTCCAGCGGGCGATCCAGAAATAGTGAAACCAGTATAGCAGGCGGCATTTCGATACCGGAAAGGTAGGCTTTCTCCGTGGTCCATTCAGCAGGAACCAGCGCTGCCGCCTTGGTTGCAGGGGCCGCCAAGACAACATGGTCGGCATCAACCCGTTTTCCGCTTTCGAGAACAAGGCCTGTGGTTCGGCCATTTTCTTCGACCAGAGATTTGACCGGGCTATTATAGTGAATGGTCGCGCGTTTAGCGAGTTCGGCATGTAGCGTTGCGGTGCCGCCTTTGAGCGAGACATAACCCGTCAGCATCACGATTTTGACGAGGCGAAAAATCTGTAGCAGGTTGACTTTGGTGCTGTCTGGCTCGCTTAGCCCGCCGATCAAGCTCATCATGCGAATGATGTGATCCTGGACAAATCTATTCGACGTTGTTTCCATTGCCAGTTGATTGTCATACGAAGCCATTGACGCATCCGCGGCAAATGTGTGTGAGCGATGTTTCAGCAACATACGCACCAGGTACCAGGCAACTTTCAAATTCCCTGAAATGCCGCCCGGATTGATCCAGGGCAAACGTGGGTTCAGCAGATAGGATTGATCTTGGCCTTTGCCTGTGAATACTCTGGTTTGGCCCTTGATGGTTTTCAACTTTGGTGTCAGCCCTAGTTCGTCAATCAATTTCAAACCAAATTCGTAATTGGTATGGAAATATTGCGATCCCACATCAGCCCAGTCGTCGGTGCCGGGCCGGTTCAACAGGCGCCCGCGTCCTCCAGCTCTCTCTGTCGCTTCGTAAATCTCGACCTGATGGCCAAGCTTTTGAAGTTCATGGCTTGCCGCCAATCCAGCGATTCCGGCACCGATAACTGCGACTTTCATTGGCCCTCTCCCAATCTTCGAATCTTAATATGAAAATGCAGCCGCTGCGCCGGGACGGATATAACGAGGCGCATCGCGGCCCATCATCTGGCAAACAGCCAATATCGCCTGCTCAATTGATCCAGCGTCTGTGATGTCGATCAGATTGTCGTCGTCATCAAAGTTTACATTGGCTCCGCTGACCACCATGAAGCCTTCGGCATTTTCTTGGGCATCTGCCGGAACCGAAAACTGGTGAATGGATCCACCCGGTTCGTAGAGATAGCTGCCGGCTGTCTGCTTATCTTCGGGATATTCGACATAATTCCAGGTCCCCTTCGTGGTGAAGAAATGCACTGTGCCAGTGTGGAAATGGCGTGGCAGTAATGTTCCTGGGGGAAATTTTGCATAAAGAACCCAGGTGCCGTTTTCCGCATCCAGAAACAGTGGCTGCAGAAAATATCCGTCCGTGGGATGCTGAACGCCTTCCTGCTCGTTGATGTTGATGCTGAGCAGATGATCCTGGTGATTAATGACTTCCGGTAATGACATTGTGCAAACCTCCTTGTTTCGATGTTCAAGGGTTTACGCTGGCAAAATGGGAGTCGACAGGTTAGCAGAGGACAATAAAGGATCATTTTCGGACAACGATTTTGCACTTTGACCTGGAAAATTTTGATCGCTCGGTTTTGTCTCTTCAATTGGCAAAGCTGATTGTCGCTGTGCTGAACGATCTGGGCATATCACCAAGCCAGCTTTTCGAGCATCTGGATTTCGATGAGCACAAGCTGGCACAGCAGGATGGATTTCTGAGTTTCAATCAGATGTTCGCGATGATCGATGCGGCGTTAAAATTGTCCCCTATTCCTTGGCTAGGACTAAAAGTCGGCGATTCCGAGACCGTCGGAACCTGGGGGGCCTTGGGCTATGCGATCATGAGCAGTGCCAATGAGATTGAGGCCGCAGCCATCGGTCCCAAATATTATCAGGCCGCGCCCAGTTTGATGCACAATTCATCCAGAGTGGAAAATGGCCGGCAAGGAATTCAGATGGATCCGATCTATCCGGTCGAACGGCTGGTTCCATTTTGTGTCGAAGAAAATATCGTTGGGATAATGCGAGTATCATCAGAATATCTTCAGGAACCATTGCAGCCGCTTGAAATTGAACTTAGCTATTCCAAGCCGGTTTATGCTCGCAAATATAGCCAATATTTCGATTGTCCCATTCACTATGATCGACCTCATAATATTGTCTGGACAAGGCCGCCCAAGGATCGGCCATTGCGAACCTCCGATTCAGCAAGCGCCGCAATTTGCCTGCAATTGGCCGAGCAGCTGGTTTCCCGTCATCGCGGAGAGGATGATTTCCTCCTGCAGGTTCGCCGCGAGTTGCTGAGAAGCCCTGGCAACATGCCCGATATGGAGAAAGTCGCTTCGTCCATGGCGATGAGCTCACGTACGCTCCGCAGGAAGCTTGGCTCTCTAAGCACGTCATTCCGGAAACTCCAGGACGACGTCAGGAAAAACCTCGCTCTGGACTATCTCAAGAATACCGAGATGAATATAGATCAGATAGCCGCGCGGCTTGGTTATACGGAAACCACCAATTTTCGCCGTGCATTCAAACATTGGACAGGATCGATGCCCAGTCGTTTTCGCAATTAGAAATGGATTATTGCGGAATAGAGACTTTGCGTAGGCAAATTTCCCAAACACTATTCAGCCAAAACGTGAATCGACAACCTAGCTGAATGTGCTTAGGCAAACTCGAACGCAATCGCAGTTTCATTTTTGGAGTTTAGTATGTCGCTAACGCTTTTCCATTCACCGGGTACACGATCAATCCGCGCGTTATGGCTGCTCGAAGAAATGGGCTTGCCCTATGAGTTGAAGAGCATGAAATATGACGGAGCATATTTTGCCTCGGATGAATTTCGTGCGATCAATCCAATGGGCAAGGTCCCAGCGCTTTATGATGATGGCCAACTGATCATAGAATCCACTGCCATCATGGAATATCTATTGCTGCGCCATGGTCCCAGTCCATTAAGTGTTGGACCAGACAACCCCGAATTTGCCGTCTACTTGCAATGGTTACACATGGCAGAAAGTGGAATGGCCAACTACATCGCGGTGAGCTTCGGTAACAAGTTCGGACGAGATCCTTACAAAGTCTCGGAAGGATTTGATGCGTATTGCCGCTTCCAAATTACCAAGGCTATGGAAATGCTCGAATCTCACCTCGAAGATCGAGAATATTTATTGCAAACTGGCTTCAGTGCAGCGGATGTATCGCTAGGTTACACCTTGTTCTTTGCACAGACTTGCACCGGCACAAAATTTCCAAATTCGGTTGCCGATTACTTCAAACGGCTCGCATCACGTCCAGCATTCCAAAAAGCCATGTCGGATTTGCCGGAATAGCTGAAAAACGAATGTCCGCTTTCGGGATTTAGTGGATCGGCCGCCGATCACTCTGCCGCGAGAAACGCTTTGACTCTATCCTGCGCATTTTTCCTAATGCTGCCGTAGAATAGTGAAAAATCTATCAGGTGATAATTATCCTCTCCCATGTTTACTGGCAAATTGTCGAACATATCGGATTGGAAATCACCAACAAGAAGTCGATCACTTTGGCATTGAGCGCCAGTTACACCGGCCTCGTAACGAACCTTATCTCCAACTGAGAGGGAGCCGATATTCTGTTCTGCAGCTACCGAATTTCCATCGGTTGTCCAGCTGAGCGGATTGACGCAAACAGCACCGATATAGTCGGGAAAGGGCTCCGCATTTGGTCCGAGCGAATTCCAGGTGACATAGCATGCCGTCTGCTGAGGTGTATCACAAACAGGAATGTCAGCCACAACCTCTTTCATATCAGAAGGATTGATGCCGAACCCAATCGGATAAGCAGCGACCATGCGATCCTTCAACGATGTTCCGGTAATTTTTGCCTTCAGCAGCCGAACCACATGATCCGCGCCCTGGCTATGACCAGCAAGTATGAAAGGCCGATCATCAATGCGTTTGAGAAACTCATCAAACGCTCGCTCAATATCCGCAAAGGCAAATGCCCGCGCTTTATCGCCGGAACCAGTTTCATCCATGAATGACCAAAGCGTTGCTTGGCGATATTTAGGTGCATAAACCTCGCAGCAACCATTGAATGCGCTTGCCTGAGCGCGCATCACGAGATCATCCCGGAATTCACTCGATTCCGGATCGTCTGTCGGCGCATTCCAGCCCGCATCCGACAGGTAGGTCGTTGGATGCAGGAAAAAGACCGCGACATCAGAAGGCTGCGATTGTCCTTTGAGTTGATCAGGAATGAAATCTGCACCATCCTGTTTATTGGGCAATGCAGCCCACGCGTCTTCGTCAGCATAATCTAACGCAGCGGGAACTTGTGCTGCATCGAATGCGTTCGCTGGTTCCATCTGTGATTTCATCACTGCAAATATAATCTGCTCGCGAAACAAATAAGACGCACCAAGCACCAGCAGAAGAACCAACCCAATTCGGACGCCCCATTTCACCATATATGCCTCCTGCTGCATTCTTTAGAAACACGAGGCTAAGAGCGTGCATATAAAAATGCAACAATGACAGACAGTCTAGTCCAAGCTGCCTGCCTAAACGGTCGCCATTCGTGCTCCTGCAAGCAAAAGGGCACCGCCAGCGACGCGATTGATCAAGCGCACGATCCAATCTTTGACGCGGCCACTCGTCAACCGATCACCAGCGTAGGCATATAAACTGTAAGAGATCAGATCGAGCACAATGGTGGTGCCACCCATGAGAAGGATTTGCAGTAATATCGGTTTTGAAACATCCAGAAACTGCGGGAGAATTGCAGCGAAATACAGAAGCGCTTTTGGATTGGCAAATTCGACTATGAATCCCTTTCCAAACAAAGAAATCGCGGATTGGAGCCTTCCCGTCGGAAACTGAATGCCGCCGGTTTTACTGAAGATGGCTGTTAATCCCAGATAGACCAGATATGCGACTCCAACCCATTTGATCACGGCAAAAATAGTTGCCGATGCGATCAGCAATGAGGCAATCCCTGTGGCGGACAAGACAAAATAGACTGCATTGGCGGCTGCTACGCCAAATACTCCAAAGGTTGCACGTTTGTGACCATTGCCTGCTCCCTGGGCTGCAATGGCGATTGCAGCAGGGCCTGGAACAAAAATCACAATGGCGGTGGTAAGCAAGAAGATAAAGTAGATTCCCAATTCCATATATAATTCCCATTGCCTAATAATGTTTAGCGATTTATAGATATTGCCTAACAAGGTTCTGCTTCAAGGAAATTATGACTTATGGATAAAGATACGAATAACATTCAGCAAAAACGCTCTGCGGAACTCATTATCGATGATACTGACCGAAAGCTGTTAACCGCGCTCACCGAAGATTCATCGCAATCCTATTCCGATCTGGGTGCCAAAGTGCATCTTTCAGCGCCCGCGGTGCACGAACGGGTCAAAAAGATGAAGGCCGCGGGCGTGATCACAAAAAATACCGTCAATCTAAACGGCACGAAAATAGGACGCCCATTTCTCGCCTTCATTCATGTGAACTATACCGGCGCCAAAGCCCGAGACAATTTTGCCAAATTACATGCAGATGCTGATGTGGAAGAAATTCATAGTGTGGCCGGAGATTCCTGTCTTTTAATAAAGGCCCGATGCAAAGACGCTAATGGCCTCGACAAACTTTTAATCCGGATGCGTGAATTTGGTGATGTTACCAACACGAGGAGCCATATTGTTTTGACGACCTTGTTAGAGCGTGGACCACAAGCAGAATTGGATTGAGTCAGTTTTGAACTGACGTCCATTAAGGGCGCAAATGCGGTCGTTTAGCAGCGCGGCTACTTCTGTAGCCTGACTGCACCATCGCAAACGAAACAAGAGCTGGGGCTTTTGCGGCACGGTCCGGATACCGCCTGTTAAAACAAAGTCTATTTCAACTCGCGCGATGTCTCGAATTTCTTGCAGGAATAGACCACTCTTGTGTCATGGCGCTGCAGATTCTCGTCGCTCATCAAAGCTTCCATTGCCCACGCTTCATACCATTCCAGTGATGGGCCTTGCACGACCAAGACATAGTCTGTCGTTCCTGAAACATGGTACACTTGCTTAACCGCCGGATCATCGCACATCTTTTGATCGAACTCAGCATAGGCTTTGGGCGTATCCAACGCGAAGGTGATATCGATAATCACCGTAACGCCAAGACTATCTCCCGCGAGAAGCGACACGTCGCGAGCGATGATTCCTTGGTCGCGCAAAAGCTTTAGCCTGCGCCGAACAGCAGAATTCGATAGTCCGACTTCGGAGCCAATTTCAGCATGGGTCAATTGATTGTCACGTTGAACCACGTTCAAGATGGCATGGTCGAATTTATCCAGCATAGCGTTTTTCGTCAATTTGTTTGATTTTGTGAATAATTTAGTACTCGAGACAGCAATATTAGCCAATATTAATCTCGACCGACATGATATTTACGGCGTTGAAAGGATTTCAAATGCCATCGAAATATATCGCTCCAGCGTTCATAATCGCGCTTTCATTGGGCGCAAGCAGAGGGGAAATGCCCTATGCTCAACCGATTAAGGTCCTGACCAGCACTCCCGAGGCGGATGGCGTCTGGGCGTCCGATGGTTATGTGCTTTCTATTTCTGGCGAAGATAAGGCGTTGTAACGGCTTCATGCAGCAACAGCTCCTGTCTCCGTATCCCCCCCCCAAGAACCATGGCCGCCAAACTAGTGACGTTGACTAAAGCAAGCACAAATCAATCGGGGCTACTTAAGAAAGATGTTCGATGATCAGAAGACGAAGTGTACTGAAGAACGCAGGCGCGCTAGCAGCTTTGACCGGAATGGCGCCTGCAGTACTGGCGGAGACCGCCGTCCCAGCACGAAGCTGGATACCCAATGATACGATGATCTCGAGGCTTGAAGATCTCTTCAAGAAACGAAACGTGGCTGGGGCCTCCTTTGCGATTCTCGAAGAAGGCGAAGTGGCATGGGCCCAATCCTTCGGCTTTCGTAATACCACCACTCAAGACCGGATTACCAACAATACTCTGTTTCAGGTTGCATCGCTATCGAAGCCTATCTTTGCCTATGTCGTCATGAATATGATTGAGCAGGGCCGTATCAAGCTCGATGACCGGCTTTCCGATTATGTTAGACCAATCGGCTATTCGGGTACGCCTTGGTCACGGGCCATAACTATCCGTCATGTGTTAACCCATCAAACAGGACTGCCAAACTGGCGGGAGCGTTCAGAGGGTGTACCTCTTGAACCGGCTGTCGAACCAGGAACAGGCTACAGCTATTCGGGCGAGGCCTATTCTTGGTTGCAGGAGGTGGTTGAGGCGATAGAAAATGCTAGTCTACACGAAGTCGCATCACACTATCTCTTCGCTCCCGCTGGGTTGGAAGATATGGCCTTTCTATGGTTGCCGGATCGTGACCGTCGCGAGGTATTCGGCCACTCTCTCGACGCAAGCGGACAAAATGTCCCCGACGGTTTACAATTCAGCCGGGAATACGGATCTCTTGTCCATAAAGTTGCAACCCGATGGGGGCGTGAGCTTTCGTCTCTTCGTCAAGCTGACATCCGCACGATCAATGAAGTGATTGAATGGCCCGTGGGTTCAACCCTAGCGGACAGACCCAAATGGCTCTGGAAACTGCCTGACTACGCACTAGCTAACGCTCCCTCGAGCGCTCGTGCGACGGCCAGCGATTATGCACGCTTCCTTGCTCTCATGTTACCTGATCAAAATCAACCAGCGGGCCTTATCAGCAATGAGGCGCGAAAATTTATGCTAACGCCTCAATCCGAGCGGCCCGACCAACCGAATATGCCGTCAGGTATTGGTTGGGGCCTAGAGCGCTTTCAGGGCCGACTCTACTATCAACACTGGGGGCGAAACGGCGCGAACTACACTGCTCTTTCACTTGCTGATCCAGTGACGAAGCGAGGTATTGTGGCGATGGCCAATAGCGAGACCGGCGGACCCTTCATTGACGAGGCTGCAGCAATGCTCACTGGAACGCCCTTCAAAACATTTGTATAGAATATTGCGAAGAATACGACGATCGCACCTCAGCGTTTTTCACAAGCGTAAAAGTCAGTGTTCCACCTTTAGGATTGCGTCGGTTTCTCCAAGTTTTAATGCTTGAAACCGACGGTCTTCTAACCACCCTGAAAATTGTAGTTCGAAGAAGCCAAAGCTGGAGTCCGCTTTCGGGATATTGCCGCCACTGCGCTAATGTCCGCTTTGGGCGCAAAAGCGGACGTTTGAAAAACATTAGCAGTCGTTCTGCTAACGACCCAGTTTCGGCTATTAAACTCGGCTGGGAATTGGGTTGACCGCTGACTGAATGTCTTAGTCTAAGGTCGCTATTTCGCTTTGCAAAGCGCCGCCCGACAGCAACAATTGGTGCGGAGCAGTCAGCCTGCATTTCTGTCATCGACGGTCAAAAAGAATGTTGACTACAGGTGTAATCGACCTAGTGTAGAGCGCAGGCTTTTTGGGAGTTCGACGAATTGAAAAAGACTAGTCGTGGTGCGCGTGCCACTTTCGCATTTTTCGGCGGTTTGCTCCTCCTGCAAGGATGTTCGCCTGACGCGACTGTTGTTTCATCTCAACCAAGTATCAGCAATTCATATGCCGGGTTGGAGCGAGAATTTGATGTTCTTGTGACGGAAAATGAAATTGTCACGGCCGGGGCAGCAATAATTACCGACGGACAGGTAGCTTGGATTGGAAACTTTGGTGAGCAAGCCCCCGGGATCATGGCGTCCGAAAAGACTTTGTACAATGTAGGGTCAATCACCAAAACTGTCGCAGCCGAAACAATACTTCGACTAGTATCGGATGGTGCATTCTCTCTCGACGCATCTATGTCACCTGTTTGGGTGGATCCGGACCTCCAAGATGACAGTCGGCACAAGCTGCTAACCCCCCGTATCGCGCTTACACACAGTACGGGCTTTCCCAATTGGCGATACTTCACCGAGAACGGAAAGCTTGCCTTTAACGCCGATCCCGGGACAGCATTCACCTACTCAGGTGAAGGGTATGAATATTTGGCAAACTATTCGGAGAAGCTAACAGATCAGAAGTTTGAAGCGCTTGTCCAACAGTACGTTTTTGATCCGATAGGCATTGAGAATGCATCGTATAGCATCGACAAGGCCTATTTCGACAACATCGCTCAAGCGAAGGCCCCGGATGGATCGTTCCCCGGACATTATTGTTACCCAGACAACGGTTATTGCCGCTCGGAAGGTAGCTCGACCCCTGCAGACGATTTGGTGATTTCAGTCAGCGATTTTGCCCTATTTCTTATCTCGGTGATGAATTCCGACGGGTACGACAAATCCGTAACTGCAGATAGAGATACAGTTCATGTCAAAAAGACAGAGGCGAACAGTACAATCCTTTGCGACAGCACAACATACGCAGAATGCCCAATTGCCCAAGGCTATGGC